>NZ_JAPFRB010000002.1:429216-430149 GCF_035726885.1 Leucobacter sp. M11
TCGTTTCCGGGTCGCGCAACCGGGCCCTGGCGCAGACGGGGGCCGGCGATGTGACGCTCCCCCTCGGGATCGCAGCGGCGAGCGCCCTGCTCGGCACCGTCCTGCTGTTGCGTTCGCGGCGCAGTCAGGGCTCGGCAGGCTGACCAGCCGCGCACTCGGCCCGGGAAACCGGGTGAGCCGCCCGGGGCCGCTGCGCATCGCAACACCGATGCGCAGCGGCCCCGGGCCGCGCCGCGCTCAGCGGCGGTTGGCGCGGTGCCGGCGGCGTGCGCCGAGCAGCAGGCCGCCGCCGATGAGGGCCGTGATCAGCGCCCCGGCGAGCGCCCAGCCCGGCGCGGGGGCACCCGAGCGGGCGAGTACGTCCGGCCCGGGAGACCCCGACGGGCTGGGGGCTTCGCCCGTCGGCGCGGGTGCGGGGCCGGGCTCACTCGGCTTCGGGGGCGTCGGGCTCGGACCCGGGGCGGTCGCGCGGACCTCGAATGAGGCGTGGGCCGCCCCGCTGCGTTCCCCCGTGAGCATCGCGTCCACGGTGCCCGCCCGGCTGTCGCTCGGCACCGGCACCTCGGCGGTGACGACGCCAGCGGCGTCGGCGATAAGGTCGCTCAGCTCCGCGGAGACGGCCCCGCTGAGCCGCAGGGTGACCGGCTCCCCCGGCTGGTAGCCGGTCCCCGTCGCCGCTTGGCTGTCGCCGGGCGAGAGCACCGGGTCACGCAGGCGGAGGGCGGGCTCGCCGAGCAGCAGGAGCGCCTCGGCGGAGGTGTTCCCCGCCGCGTCCTCCGCGGTGAGGGTGAGCGCCTCCCCCGGCCCGGGGACGGGGGTGAGCGCGACCAGGAAGCGGCAGTCCTCGCCCGCGATGCCCCGCCCGATCTCGGTGCCCGCGGCGTCCCGGATGATGACGGTGCTGCCGGGTTCCGCGCAGCCCGTGACGGGAGA
>NZ_JAPFRB010000002.1:430191-432880 GCF_035726885.1 Leucobacter sp. M11
GTCTACCCGGACCGTTGTCGGCGGGGACCGGAAGCCGTGTTCGTCCTCCGCGGTGGCGGCGAGTTCCGCGCCGTCCGCGGCGGCCGGGCGCAGCTCGATCGTGAAGGCCCCGGCTGCGTCGCTCCGGCCGGAGCCGAGCACGGTGCCTGCCGCGTCCGTGATGGTGATGAGCTGCCCCGGCTCCGCGGTGCCGGTCACCGCGCTGCCCCGGCTGGGGTCGAGGATCGGGGCGGCCGGGGTTGGCGCGAAGCGGACCTCGGTCTGAGGCCCCTCGACCGCTCCGTCGAGCGTGAGCGACACGGTCGCGGAGCCGGGCACTGCGGAGGTCAGCCAGGCCTCCAGCTCTCCCGGCGTCGTCCCGGGGAGGAGCACGCCGAGCAGGCCGAGGGTCGTCCGGACGGCCTCGGGCCGGGCATCGGGGACGGGGTTCCCGAGGGCATCGCGGAGCGTGACGGTGACGAGCACCCGATGGACCCCGTTCGCCTCGGCGAGCTCGGGCGTCGCGGTCAGGGTCGACCGCGTGGGATCCGCGGGCCCGGCGACGAAGGCCGCGGTGCCGGGGCTGCCCGCGAGCGGCTCGGAGCCGACCCGGGCGGAGACGGCCAGCTCGGCGGCGCGCTCAGAGACCAGCGCGGTCTCCGCGCGGCCCTCGGCGTCCGTCCGCACGGTATGCTCCGCCAGGTGTCCCGGCTCGGCCGCGTCGAAGGTCACCGGAATGTCCGGCACGGGGTTCCCGAGCCGGTCCGTGACGGTGGCCCGCAGGGTGTGCGCCTCGGCCCCGTCCGCCACCCGGGTTCCCGCGCTCACCGTGAACCGGGAGGCCCCCTCCGCGCCCACGCTCGGCTCCCCCGGCACGAAGGCGAACGGCGTCAGCTCACCGATCCGTTCCCCGCCCAGCGCGACCGCGGTGTCAAAGCTCCCCGGGGTCGCACTGCTCAACACGAGCCGGACGGTGCCGGCCTCGTCGCTCAGGTACGGGCCGGGCACCCGGAGGAGCCGCGGATCCGTGTCGAGGGTGATCTCGACGCCGGGCACCGGGTTGCCGAGGGCGTCCCGCACCGTGATGAGCCCGGTGTAGGCCGCCTCGCCGTCGGCGGTGACCGGCCCGTCCGGGGTCCAGGCGACCGCCGAGGCCCCGGCATCCGCGGTCCCGGCCGCGAAGGCGACCGTTGCGGGGCTCCCCGCCAGGGGCTCGCCCCCGACGGAGGCCCGCACCGGCACCGCAGCCGTCCGCTCCGAGACGATGCCCGTCTCGGCGATGCCCCGCGCATTCGTGCGCACGCTGTGCTCGGTGAGCCGCCCGGGCTCGCCCACGCCGAAGTCCACGGCGGCGTTCGGAACCGGGTTCCCGAAGCGGTCTCGGATCTCCGCCCGCGCCCGGTGCTCGGTGACCCCGTCAGCGGTCCGCGCGCCCTCGGTCACGGCCAGGGTCGAGTCCCCGCCCGTTCCGGTGCTGGGCAAGCCGGGCACGAAGCTGATCTCGGCCGGGCTCCCCGAGAGGGGCTCCCCGCCGAGGGAGGCGCGCACCTCAGCCGTCCCGGCTCGCTCGCTCGTGATCGCGAAGACCACTCGCCCCTCCGCGTCGCTCAGCGCCTGCGGTGCGGCGGTGACCGCGCCGCCGGTCAGGGCGAGGTCGATGGGCGCCCCGGCGACGGGGTTTCCGTGTCGGTCCCGGATCAGGGCCGTCGCGGTGTGCGCCGCGACCCCGTCGGCCGCCCGCTCACCGGGGCTCACGGTGAGGACGGAGGGACCGTCCTCGCCGAGCGCGGGAGGGCCGGGGACGAAGGTCGCGAGCGCCGGGCTCCCGCGCAGGGGCTCGTCCCCGAGCCGTGCCGTGACCTCGGTGTCCCCCGCCCGGGTGATCACGAGCCAGGTTTCGGCGATGCCGTCCGGTCCGGTCACGGCGGTGTCCGCCCCGAGCGACGCGGGCGCGGCGGCGGCGAAATCGACCGGCACCCCGGGGAGGGGGTGCCCGCTGGCGTCGCGGACCTCGGCCCGGAGCAGGTGCCGGTCCGCGCCGTCCGCCACCCGGACTCCCGGGCTCACCGTGAGCCGGGAGCGGCCCTCCGGGCCCAGGCTGGGCTCCCCGGCGACGAAGCGGAGCGCGTGCTCCGCGCCGAGCGTGACCTCCCCGCTGCGCGCCGCGAGGGGGAACACCCCGACGGTCTCGCTCCGCAGCGGCACCCGGAGGATCCCCGAGGCATCCGTTCGGTGTGGCCCCGGGCTCAGGAGCAGGCGGGGGTCGGCGTCCAGGCTGACCGCGCCATCCGGCACGGGGTTGCCGAAGGCGTCCCGGAGCACGATCTCCGCGAGGTAGGCGGCCTCGCCGTCGGCGAGCACGGGGCCCTCCGGGCTCACGGTGAACTCGGACGTGTCCGCATCGGCCGCGCCCGCACCAAATCGCACGGACGCTCCGCTGCCGGGCACCTCGCCGTCGACGAGGGCCGAGCCATCCCAGAACGCGGCCTCGGCGCGGACCGCGGCGGCGCCCGCGCGCGTACTGCGCAGCGCGGCCTCGTATTCGCCGGGGGTCTCCGTCTCGGCGACCTCGCCCACCGTGACGCCCGCATCCGCCGTGAGCCGGATCGAGTCCGCCGCCCCGGTCACCGCCCGGCCTCGGGCGTCCCGGAGCAGCACCGTCGCGGTGTGCGCGTCTTGCCCGTCCGCAATCCGGATCCCCGTGCTCAGC
>NZ_JAPFRB010000002.1:432929-436946 GCF_035726885.1 Leucobacter sp. M11
TGGTTGTGGCGGGCAGCGGCCTGCCGTCGAGGGTTGCGGTGATCTCGGCCTCGCCGGTGTCCTCGCTGCTCAGCTGCGCGGTGTACCGCCCGTCCCCGGCGTCCACCACCGGAGCGAGCACGCCGAGGGTGCTCGCAAACGCCACATCCTCCCCCGTCTTCGGGTAGCGGTCCCCCTCGCTGTCGATGAGTTGCAGGCTCACGGTGGACGACTGTGCCCCGTCGGCGGCCACGATCTCCGGCGTCGCCGAGAGCTGGCTCGCGGCATCGTCCCGCAGGCCCGCCACCCGAACCGACGCCGGGGGGCCACACCGCTCCGGCACCTCCGGGTCGCACGGAGCCGCGTTCAGGTTGTGCGAGGCGACCCCGGTGATGCCGAGGGCATAGGTACCCTTCGCCTCCGCGCGCAGGGTCAGCACGATCTGGCGTTCCGCCCCCACCGGGATCGCGCCGGCCGACCACTCCTCGGTCTCGGGGTCGTAGGAGCCCTCCCCGTTGGCGTCGACAAACGAGAATCCAGCGGGGATCGGGAACCCGGCGACGGCGGCGGGCTCGGCGTCCGGGCCGAGATTGCGCAGCCGCAGGGTGAACGCGAAGTCGTCCCTGGTGACGCCCTCGTCCCGGGACACACTCGTGTCCGCGCTGAACGTGGAGCGTCCCAGCCCCTCCCCGTAGGAGAGCAGGAAGGACACCGTCACGCTGTCGTTGGCGGGCACCACACGCTCCCAGCTCGCCGCGAAGCCGTTGTCGAGCTTCTTCATCGTGTCGCAGGGCACCGTGCTCGTCGCGTTCTTCGACCCCCAGCAGGCGTTACTCAAGGGGCCCATCTTGGCCTCTGTGTCTGTTTTCACCTTGCCGTAGTACCCGGCGGAGAAACTCGCCCCTTCGCTCAGGGAGACGAGGGAGATCTTCCCGCCCGTGGTCTGGTTCGCGTTCACACACTCCACCTGGCCGTCCCCGATGGTGTTGGTCCCGTTGTCGTCGCCCGCAAACTCACAGTCCGCGTAGAAGGCCGGTTGCGCGGCCACCTCGCTGTCCCCGCTGTTGTGCAGGGTCACGTCCACCCGCACGTAGGCGGTGCCCAGCACCGCCGAGGTGCGCTGGTCGATGGTGAGCGGCGTCGTCGCGTTCCCCGATCGCGTGAGCGGGGCCCCGTCGTAGGCCATCCAGGCCGGGTCGGCGACCGTGCCGGACCCGCCGAACGACGTGACGCTCGCCGGCCCGGCGACGAAGTGCTGGGGGGTGCCCGCCGCGTTGCGCACCGCAACGGACACCCCGGAGGAGACATTGTTGGGGGCGTTCTTGCTCCGGAAGAAGGAGGTCCCGAACTCCGCGGAGCTCACCTGATACCAGGGCATCCGGTGCGCGGCCGTGCTCGCCGAGTTCATCGTGACCGCGTTCAGCGGGTTGTTCGCGAAGCGGATCTCGCCGGCCGTGTGTGCCGTCACGGCGGGTTCCGCAGGCTCCGCCGCCGGGGCTGTCGCCGACACGGCCGCCGCCGGGGCGGCGTCGCGGAGGGGCCCGGGCTGCGCGTGGGCGGCGCTGGGCAGCGCGCTCAGGAGGAGCGCGGCCACGAGGCCCGCCCCGAGGAGGCGGGGCCGACCCTTCCGGCGGGCACGCTGACGGGGGGCTCCGGACGACGCAACAAACACGCTGGGACCTTTCCTGATCGGGCCCCAGCCCCCATTTTTGATGACGCCGGGCATCCCGTCTCGCGCCGCGGAACGCGGCACGGCGAGGCTCCGGCCAACTCGGATCTGGTCTCAAGCCTCCCAGACCCTGCGCGCTTTTTCGAGAAGCGTTTGTGCCTCACCGCGGGACCGTTCAGCCTACAACGCCGAAGCCCCCGACCGGATCGGTCGGGGGCTTCGGCGATTCAGCGCGGCAACACGTCCGTGTCCCCGCGCGGGGAGCTTACTCCCACTCGATGGTCCCCGGCGGCTTGCTCGTCACGTCGAGCACGACGCGGTTCACGTTGGGCACCTGGTTCGTGATCAGGTTCGAGATCTTCGCCAGCACGTCGTAGGGCAGCCGGGTCCAGTCGGCCGTCATGGCGTCCTCGCTCGACACGGGGCGCAGCACGATCGGGTGGCCGTAGGTGCGGCCGTCGCCCTGCACGCCAACGGAGCGCACATCGGCGAGCAGCACGACGGGGCACTGCCAGATCTCCTCGTCCAGGCCAGCCGCGGTCAGCTCGGCGCGGGCGATCGCGTCGGCCTGGCGCAGGGTCTCCAGGCGGTCCTCGGTCACCTCGCCGATGATGCGGATGCCGAGCCCGGGGCCGGGGAAGGGCTGACGCCCCACGATGACCTCGGGCAGGCCGAGCTCGCGGCCGATGGCGCGCACCTCGTCCTTGAACAGGGCGCGCAGCGGCTCGACCAGCTCGAAGGTCATGTCCTCGGGCAGGCCGCCGACGTTGTGGTGGCTCTTGATGTTCGCGGTGCCGGAGCCGCCGCCGGACTCGACCACGTCCGGGTACAGGGTGCCCTGCACGAGGAAGCGGATCGGGTCGCCGTCGATCTCGCGGGACTCCTCGATCAGGTCCGCCTGGGCCTGCTCGAAGCTGCGGATGAACTCGCGGCCGATGATCTTGCGCTTGGTCTCGGGGTCGGTGACCCCGGCGAGCGCGGTCAGGAACTGCTCGCGGGCGTCCACCGTGACGAGGCGCACCCCGGTGGAGGCGACGTAGTCTTCCTCGACCTGGCGGCGCTCGTCCTGGCGGAGCAGGCCGTGGTCCACGAAGATGCAGACGAGCTGGTCGCCGACGGCCTTGTGCACGAGGGCCGCGGCCACGGCGGAGTCGACCCCGCCGGAGAGGCCGCAAATGACCTTGCCCGTGCCGACCTGGGCGCGGATCAGCTCGACCTGCTCGGCGATGACGCTGCCGCTGGTCCAGTCACCGGCGAGGCCGGCGGCCTTCAGCAGGAAGTTCTCGAGGGCCAGCTGGCCGAACTCGGAGTGCTTGACCTCGGGGTGCCACTGCACGCCGTAGAGCTTGCGCTCGTCGTTGCCGAAGGCGGCGACCGGGGTGGAGGGGGTGCTCGCGAGCACGGTGAAGCCCTCGGGCGCGACGGACACGGAGTCGCCGTGGCTCATCCAGGTGCTCTGCGTCTCGGGCATGCCGGCCAGCAGCACACCGCCGTCGCCGATCATCGTGACATCGGTCGCGCCGTACTCGCGCAGGCCGGTGTTCGCGACCTCGCCGCCGAGCGCCTGGGCCATGATCTGGAAGCCGTAGCAGATGCCGAACACGGGCAGACCGAGGTCGAAGACCGCTCCGTCGAACTGCGGGGCGCCCGCCTCGTACACCGAGGAGGGACCACCGGAGAGCACGAGGCCCAGCGGGTTCTTCTCGGCGACCTCGGCGGCCGTGATGGTGTGCGGCACGACCTCGGAGTACACGCCGGCCTCGCGCACGCGGCGTGCGATCAGCTGGGCATACTGGGCGCCGAAGTCGACGACGAGCACCGGGCGGTGGCCGGTGACAGTGGGGATGGCGTTAATGAGCGGCCTCCGGGTTGGTGGATGGGGACTCCTCGGCGGAGTCAAGGAACGTGGTGACCTCTTTCGCAGTGCGCGCCTCGAGGAAGAAGGACAGGAAGGGGATCACGCCGCCGAGTGCGAGGAGCAGGAAGCGGGTGAAGGGCCAGCGCATCGGGCTCCAGAGCAGGAAGATGCTGAACAGGTATACGACGTAGAACCAGCCGTGCGCGATGAGGAAGCCGGTGGACAGGTTAAAGCCGTCCCCCTTGCTCATGTGCTTCGTGGTCTGGGAGACGTCGTCGAACATTTCCTGGACCGCCGCCGTGCTGAAGAGGCTCTTCTCGCCGAAGATGTACACCTCGATGGAGAAGGCGTACTTCAGGATCATTTCGACGCAGAGCAGGAGCAGCATCACACCGGTGATCACGGAGGTCACCTTGTAGAAGCTGAGCGCTTTGCGGATCCGGGGATAATCTGAGGGCTTGGGCTTGAGTGCCATATGACTAGTCTACTTCTCCTGAGACGGTTGCTCGTT
>NZ_JAPFRB010000002.1:436996-437896 GCF_035726885.1 Leucobacter sp. M11
ATCTCGTCCAGCTCCTTCTCCCACGCGTCCTTCGTGATCCGGTACCAGAAGTACAGGGCGAAGCCGGCGAAGACGACCCACTCGGCCGCGTAGAAGAGGTTGAGCAGGTTGACCTTGTCCTGCGGCAGCGGCGGTACCGAGTCGATGAGGGTCAGGCCGTTCGGTGCCTCGTGGCTGACGAGGAAGCCGGGGTAGGTGTGGCCCGTGAACGGGGCCCAGAGGTTGACGAGCTGCGCGGGCGCCATCGTCTCGATGATGAAGGGGTCCGCGGCCTTGTCCGGGCGGGGCGGGCCCTCGGCGGGCATGTACCGGCCGATCAGCTCACGCGGCTCGGCGAATGCGGGGTCCGCCTCGATCCGATCGAGGACCCGCTGGGCCTCGTCCTCGCTGGCGGCCCAGCCGAGCGCGACCGCGAGGTGCGACGCGGGCTCCTCCTCGGTCACCAGGTGCCCGGCGACCCAGAAGCCCTCGCGGTCCTGGTTCATTCGGGTGCTGACCACCCGGCTGTCCCCCGGGACGAAGCTGCCCGTGACCGAGACCACCTGGGCGGCCATGTCCTCCGTGATGGGCTCCCCCGGGCCCGTCACGCGGTCCAGGGGCTTCACGGTCTCGGTGTCGTGGGTTTCCTGCTGCTCCGTGGTGATGGCGCTGCCCATCTGCCACTTGCCGAGCCAGGCGAAGCCCGCGGCAACCGCGAGGGCGAGGGCGAGGGCGGCGAGCCAGCGGGGTCGCCGCATGACCTGGCCGTGCGTGGGGCGGGTGCGTGTCGCGCTGATGGTCATTCTCCTGTGCTGGGGGGGTGAGAGGCCGCGGGGCGGCTATGCGTCGTTGGGGGCGAGCCGAACGCGGTCGGCGTCCTCGTCGGTGAGCTCGTCCTGGCTGGCTCGCTCGGCGGCGACC
>NZ_JAPFRB010000002.1:437998-441427 GCF_035726885.1 Leucobacter sp. M11
TCCCAGGCCTCGATCGAAATCCGGGTGCGCCGGGTGAGGACGTCGTCGAGGTGCAGCGCGCCCTCGTGGCTGGCCGCGTAGACCACCTCGGCCTCCAGGTAGTCGTCGGCCCCGGGGAGCGGCTCGGCCAACTCGGGCCGGTCGCGAATCAGGTCGAGGACCTCGTTTGCGAGCACCCCGTGCCGGTTCAGCAGGTGCTCGATGCGGGCCGGGTGCACGGCGAAGGCCTTGGCGATCTTGCCGCGCTTGTTCCAGGCGGCGTGATACCCCTCCGCGCCGAGCAGCGGCACCTCCTCGGTGATCGAGGCGGGGATCCGGCCGTCCAGGGCGTCCGCGGCGGCGTCGATGGCGTCCTTGGCCATCACCCGATAGGTCGTCCATTTCCCGCCGGCCACGACGACGAGGCCGGGGACGGAGTGGGTCACGACGTGTTCGCGGC
Organism: Leucobacter sp. M11; assembly: GCF_035726885.1. Taxonomy (NCBI): domain Bacteria; kingdom Bacillati; phylum Actinomycetota; class Actinomycetes; order Micrococcales; family Microbacteriaceae; genus Leucobacter; species Leucobacter sp. M11. The sequence continues at coordinate 438,438 of NZ_JAPFRB010000002.1, forward strand.
TCAGCTTCGAGGTCTGATCGCTCTCCCCCGCGAGCAGCGGGCGCAGGCCCGCGTACACGCCCTCGACGTCGTCGCGGGTCAGCTGCACCGCGAGCACCGAGTTCACGTGGGCGAGCAGGTACTCAATGTCCGTCGCGGTCGCGGCGGGGTGCGCCTTGTCGAGGTCCCAGTCGGTGTCGGTCGTGCCGATCAGCCAGTGCCGCCCCCACGGGATCACGAAGAGCACGCTCTTCTCGGTGCGCAGCAGCAGGCCCATCGTGGACTGGAAGCGATCGCGGGGCACGACGAGGTGAATGCCCTTGGACGCGCGCACCTTGAACTGGCCACGCTCGCCCACCATCGCCTGGGTGTCATCGGTCCAGACCCCGGTCGCGTTCACGACCTGCTTGGCGCGCACCTCGAAGACCTCGTCGGTGAGCAGGTCGCGGGCGGTCACGCCGACGACCCGCTGGCCCACCTTCAGGAAGCCCTCCACGCGCACCCGGTTCGCGACGTGGGCACCGTAGGAGGCGGCGGTGCGGGCGAGGGTGGACACGTAGCGGGCGTCGTCCACCTGGGCGTCGTAGTAGCTGAGCCCGCCCCGGAAAGCGTTCGCCTTGAGGCTCGGGATGGCGCGCTGGACCTGGCGGCGGCTGAGGTGCCGGTGCATGGGCACGCCCGGCGGCCGCTTCCCCGTGCGCGCGAAGAGATCGTAGAGCAGCATGCCCGCGCCGACGTAGACCCGCTCCACGACGGGCTTGGTCAGCGGGTACAGGAACTTCACCGGCTTCACCAGGTGCGGGGCGAGCCGCTGCAGGAGCAGGCCGCGCTCGATCAGGGCCTCGTGCACGAGGGAGAAGTTCAGCTGTTCCAGGTACCGAATCCCGCCGTGCACGAGCTTCGAGGAGCGGCTCGAGGTGCCGGAGCCCCAGTCGCGGGCCTCGAGCATGCCCGTGCTGAGCCCCCGGGTCACCGCGTCAAGCGCGGCCCCCGTACCCACGATGCCCCCGCCGATCACGAGCACATCGAGTTCCCGCTCGGGGTCGGCGAGGTGCCGGATGGCCGCCTGACGCTCCTCGGCGCCCAGGCGTGCTGAACGTGCGGAGCTCTGCTGCTCGGCCATCCGATCCTCCTCTGCTCAGGGCTCGGCGACTACTTCGCCGAGTGCACCAGTTCGATGCGCTGGAACTCCTTGAGGTCCGAGTAGCCGGTGGTCGCCATCGCGCGGCGCAGGGCGCCCATCAGGTTGGCGGTGCCGTCGGCGACGTGCGCCGGACCGTTGATGATCTCCTCGAGCGGGGCCACGCTGCCAACGTTGACGCGGTTGCCCCGCGGCAGGTCGTCGTGGTGGGCCTCCTGGCCCCAGTGCCACCCGGCCCCCGGGGCGTCGGAGGCGCGAGCGAGGGCCGCGCCGAGCATGACCGCGTCGGCGCCGCAGGCAATCGCCTTCACCAGGTCGCCGGAGGTGCCGAGGCCGCCGTCGGCGATCACGTGCACGTAGCGGCCGCCGGACTCGTCCAGGTAGTCCATGCGGGCTCCCGCGACGTCGGCGATCGCGGATGCCATGGGCGCGCGGATGCCGAGGGTCGCTCGCGTCGTCGAGGAGGCGCCGCCGCCGAAGCCGACGAGCACGCCGGCCGCGCCGGTGCGCATGAGGTGCAGGGCCGCCTGGTGGGTGGCCGCGCCGCCGACGATGACGGGCACGTCGAGCTCGTAGATGAACTTCTTCAGGTTCAGGGGGGCCTTCGTCTCGGAGGAGACGTGCTCGGCGGAGACCGTGTTGCCGCGGATCACGAAGAGGTCAACGCCCGCCTTCACGACGGTCTCGTAGTGCTCCTGCGTGCGGTGCGGGGAGAGGGCACCGGCGACGGTGACGCCCGCGTCCCGGATCTCCTTGAGGCGCTGCGTGATCAGCTCGGGCTGGATTGGCGCGTTGTACAGCTCGCGCATCCGCTTGATCGCGGACACGCTGCCGTCGAGGGCCGCGAGCTCGTCAAGGACGGGCTGGGCGTCCTCGTAGCGGGTCCAGAGGCCCTCCAGGTTGAGCACGCCGAGGCCGCCGAGGCGGCCCAGGGCGATGGCGGTTTCCGGGGAGACGACCGAGTCCATCGGCGCGCCGAGAATCGGCATGTCGAAGTGGAACGCGTCGATGTTCCAGTTCGTCGAAACGACCTCGGGGTCACGGGTGCGCCGGCTGGGCACAATCCCGATCTCGTCGAAGGAAAATACACGTCGGGCGCGCTTGCCCCGGCCAATCTCGATCTCCATACTCACGCGACCAGTCTACCCATGCCGCGGCCTCCTTGGCTGGGGGCTCCCCCGGGGCACGCTCGGGGCCCCTCCCTCGCGCAAAAGCGCCAGGGGCCTCCCGCACGTGGCGGGAGGCCCCTGGCATTGCGCTCGGCGCGGGAGCTACTTCTTGTAGTTCGGCGCTTCGACGACCATCTGCACGTCGTGCGGGTGCGATTCCTTGAGCCCGGCGGAGGTGATCCGGACGAAGTTGCCGCGCTCCTTGAGCTCGGGCACCGTGCGCGCGCCCACGTAGAACATCGACTGGCGGAGGCCACCGATGAGCTGGTGTGCGACCGAGCCGACCGGGCCGCGGTAGGGCACCTGCCCCTCGATCCCCTCGGGGATCAGCTTCTCGTCGGAGGGCACATCCGCCTGGAAGTAGCGGTCCTTGGAGTAGGAGGTGCGCTCGCCGCGCGTCTGCAGGGCGCCCAGGGAACCCATGCCGCGGTAGTTCTTGAACTGCTTGCCGCCCACGAACACCAGGTCGCCCGGGCTCTCGTCGGTGCCCGCGAGGAGCGAGCCGAGCATGACCGAGCTCGCCCCGGCCACGAGGGCCTTCGCGATGTCGCCCGAGTGCTGCAGGCCGCCGTCAGCGATCACGGGGACCCCGGCGGGGGTCGCGGCCTTGGCCGCCTCGTAGACCGCGGTGACCTGGGGGACGCCGACGCCCGCGATGACGCGGGTGGTGCAGATCGAGCCCGGTCCGACGCCGACCTTGA
>NZ_JAPFRB010000002.1:441469-449984 GCF_035726885.1 Leucobacter sp. M11
AGGTCGCCACGTTGCCGCCGATCACGTCGACCCCGGCAAAGGCCGGGTCCTTCTTGATCTTGGCGATCATCTCGAGCACGCCGCGGCTGTCGCCGTTGGCCGTGTCCACGACGAGCACGTCGGTGCCGGCCTCAAGCAGCGCGGTGGCACGCTGCCAGCCGTCGCCGAAGAAGCCGATGGCCGCGCCGACGCGGAGACGCCCGGCGTCATCCTTCGTGGCGTTCGGGTACTGCTCTTCCTTGTCAAAGTCCTTGACGGTGATCAGGCCCGTGAGCTTGCCCTCGGCATCCACCAGGGGCAGCTTCTCGATCTTGTGCTTCGCGAACACCGCCTGGGCGTCGTCGCGGCTGATGCCGACGGGGCCCGTGATGAGCGGCATCCGGGTCATCGCGTCGCCGACGCGGGTCGTGGCGCGGGCCGTGGCGTCGATGAAGCGCATGTCGCGGTTCGTGATGATGCCGACGAGGACCCCCTTGGGGTCGATCACGGGCAGACCGCTCACGCGGTACTCGCCGCAGAGCGCGTCCACCTCGGCCACGGTCGCGTCGACGGTCGTGGTCACGGGGTTCGTGATCATGCCCGCCTCGGAGCGCTTCACCCGGTCGGCCATCTCGGCCTGGTCCTGGATGGACAGGTTCCGGTGCAGGATGCCGAGGCCGCCGTTGCGGGCCATCGCGACGGCCATCCGGGTCTCGGTGACGGTGTCCATCGCCGCGGAGACGAGCGGGATGCTCAGGGAGATATTGCGGGTCAGACGCGAGGTCGTCTCCGCCTCGCTCGGGATGACGTCGGTGTGCGCCGGCAAGAGCAGCACGTCGTCGTAGGTGAGACCGGTGAAGGCGAAGGGATCGCGCTGATCCATGAGTCCTCAATTTCTGGCGAGTACAGCCTGGTGGGTGCGGGAGCGTCTGCGAGTGGTCGGGGGGTGGCGACCGTTCGTACAATCCTAAACGACACGGTGACCGAAATTATGCCCGATCACGATCCGGGCCCGAATCGGGGCAGCTTCCGGGGAAAACGACGCCGCGGCGCCCGCGCTCCGGGGGGGGGGGATGAGCGAGGGCGCCGCGGCGCGGATCGGGGACCGCCTTAGGCGGGGGGCAGCACGAAGGCGTCGGCGGTGCGCCAGCTCAGCCGTGCCGGACCGGCGGGGATGATCGGCCCGCGCTTGCCCGCGATCAGCCGGATTCGCTGCTCGCCGTAGGAGACGACGTACTGCACCTCGGCGCCCCGGAACACGGGGGCCACGACCTCGACGGGCACGCTGTTGTCGTCGCCCTCGGTGTTCAGGCGCAGGTCCTCCTGGCGCAGGCCGATCACGACATCGCTCCCCGCGGGGAATTCCCCCGCGGGCACGCGGATCTCGTGACCGCCCGCGAGCTGGGCCGCGCCGGGGGCGATCGTCACGGCCGGGAGCAGGTTCGCCGCGCCCAGGAAGTCCGCCGCAAAGACGGTCTTCGGGGTGCCGTAGATCTCCTCGGGCTTGCCGACCTGCTGCACGCGCCCCACGTTCATGAGCACGACCAGGTCGGACAGGCTCATCGCCTCGTCTTGGTCGTGGGTCACGAAGACGGTCGTCAGGCCGAGCTCGCGGTGCAGCTCCAACAGCTCGATCTGCATGTCCTCGCGGAGCCTGGCGTCGAGGTTCGACAGCGGCTCGTCGAGCAGCAGGATCCGGGGCTGGGAGACGATGGCCCGCGCGAGCGCCACACGCTGCTGCTGACCGCCCGAGAGCTGGGTGGGCTTGCGCGCGGCGAGGTGCCCCATCTGGACTCGCTCCAGCGCCGCCTTCGCGCGTTCCAGCTGCTCGGCCTTGCTGCCCTCCCCCGCCATGCGGAGCGGGAAGCGCACGTTTTCCAGCACGGTCATGTGCGGGAAGAGCGCGTAGGACTGGAACATCATGCCCAGGCGGCGCTTCTCCGGCGGGAGCGCGGTGACGTTTTCGTTGCCGATAAAAATGTCGCCGCGGGTGACGGTTTCGAGCCCCGCGATGCAGCGCAGCAGGGTTGACTTGCCGCAGCCCGAGGGGCCGAGCAGGGACATGAACGTGCCGGAGGCGACGTCCAGGGTGATTTCCGAGAGGGCGACGGAGGAGCCAAACTCCTTGCGCAGCCCCGAGATGACGAGATCAGCCATTAGGCCATTACCTTTCCAAGTCCGAGGGTGCGCTCGAAGCCGACGAGCACCAGGACGGTGACGAGCACCATGAGGGTGGACACCGCGGCCACGGACGGGTCGGGACTGAATTCCAGACGGCCGTAAATGGCGAGCGGCAGGGTTTCGACGGAGGGGCTGCGCAGGAAGAGCGCGACCACGGCGTCGTCGAAGGAGATGTTGAAGGCGAAGAACGCCCCCGCGAAGATGCCCGACTTGCACATGGGCAGCAGCACGAGAAGGTAGCGCTGCCACCACCGCGCGCCCATCGTGCGGGCGGCCTCCTCCGTGAAGCGGTCCTGCTGGAGGAGCACGCCGGACACGGTGCGCACGACGTAGGGAATCGCGAGCACGATGTGCCCGATAATGATGCCCGTGATCGAGGCCCCGTCGGCGTACACCGAGAGGAAGGCGAGCAGCGCGATGCCGAGGATGATGCTCGGCACGATGATCGGTGCCATCAGGAAGCTCAGGATCGCCTGCGAGCCGGGGATCTGGAAGCGGGTCAGCGCGATCGACGCGGCGGTGCCCACCACCACCGCGATGGCGGTGATGAGCAGGCCGATCCACAGGCTCGTGAGGAACGGCTGCAGATACGTGTCCGTCGTGAGCACGAGCTGGTACCACTCGAGGCTCAGCCCCTTGGGCGGGAAGCTCAGGAAGCGCTCGGAGTTGATCGAGGAGATCGCCACCACGATGATCGGCAGCAGCATGTAGATACCGACGACGACGGCCAGGACGGTCGCGAGGGCGCGGACCCAGCCGGGAACGGATTTGACCATGGGTTACTTCCTCGATCCGATGCGGGAGGTCGCGAAGATGAGCATGACGACCGCCAGGAAGAGCAGGGTGGACTGGGCCGCCGCGAAGGGCCAGTCGAGGTTCACCGTCGCGTCGTTGTAGATCGTGCCGGCGAGCACGGGCAGCCGGGAGCCGCCGACGAGGCGCGGGGTGATGAAGGAGCTGACCGAGAGGGCGAACACCAGGGTCGCGCCCGAGATGAGCCCCGGCAGGGACAGCGGGAACACGACGGTGCGCAGCGTGCTGAGGAATCCGGCGCCCATCGTGCGGGCGGCCTCCTCGAGCTTCGGGTCGATGTTCTGCATCACGCCGAACAGGGTGAGCACCGCGAAGGGGAGCAACACCTGCACCATCGAGATCACGATGCCGGCCTCGGTGCCGAGGAGGCCCTGACCGTACCTCACCGGATCGATCGACTTGGCCATCTGGCCGAGCCAGCTGTTCGGGGCGAGCAGCACGACCCAGCCGAAGGTGCGCACCACAACGCTCGTCATGAGCGGCAGGATGATGATCGCCATGAGGATGCCGGAGATGCGGCCGGAGACCCGGGTCATCAGGTAGGACAGCGGCAGGGCGAGCGCGAGCGTGATCACGGTCTGGATCAGCGAGAGCTTGAGCGATCGCCCCATCGCGGAGAGGTAGTAGTCGCTCTTGAAGACCTCGGCGTAGTTCGCGAGCGAGAAGCCGCTCTCGCCCTGGAAGCTCGTCACGGAGGAGAACACCATCTGCGCGACCGGCAGGAAAAAGCCCAGCATGAGCAGGACGATCGCCGGGGACAGCAGGAGCAGCGGCTCCAGCCACGGACGCTTGCGTCCGCGGCTGGAGCGCGATGCTAAGTGGAGCGGTTGGGTCATGATGCGACGATGGCGTTCCACGCCTTGACCCACTCGGGACGCTTCGCGTCGAGGACGGTCGGGTCGAAGCGCACCAGGTCGTTCAGCGCCTCACCGGCGAGCACCGCGTCGGCGAACTCCGCGGGGATCTCCACCGTCAGGTTCGTCGGCGAGTAGCGCAGCGCCTCGGCCCAGGCGAGCTGGACCTCGGGACGGAGCTGGTAGTTCACGAACTCGGTGGCGAGCTTCTCGTTGCCCGAGCCGGCGACCACGTTGGAGGTGATGTAGGACGCGGGGCTGTTCTCGGGCACCGTGAAGTCGACCTCGAGGCCCGCCTTGGTCAGCGTGTAGGCGTAGTCCTGCGCGTAGGGGGCGAGCCAGATGTCGCGCTGGGTGAAGGCCTGCTGGATCTCGGGGCTCGTCGCGGTCACGACGGCCTCGTTCTTCGCGAGCATCTTCTGCACGGCGTCGAGGCCGGGCTGCACGTTGTCCACGTCGCCGCCCAGCGTGCCGTTCAGCGCGAGGAAGGTGAGCAGACCGTAGGAGTTCGAGAAGTCGGTCAGGGCGACGTGACCCGCGAACGTCGGGTCGGTGATCGCGTCCCAGCTGGTGGGCGGGGTCGGGACCTTGTCGCGGAGGGTGATCAGGCCCATCGGCGCGATCTGAATGACGGGGCCCTCGCCCGTCCCGCGCTTGACGCCGTCAAGCGCGGTCGGGACGAGGTCCTCCGCCGCAGCAATGTCGCCCTCGGCAATGGGAGCGAGCAGACCGTCGGCCGCCGCGACGACCTCCTGGCCGCCGGAGAAGGTCACCACGTCGAGCTGGGGCTTGCCCTTCTGCGCGGTGAGCTGGGCGAGGGCGTCCGCGCTGTACGCGGTCACGACCTCGACCTTGGCGCCGGTCTCAGCCTGGAAGGGCTTGATCACGGCCTCCTGCAGGGTGGCCTCGTAGTCACCCCCGAAGGAGTTCACGACGATGGTCTGGCCCGCGAAGGGCAGGTCACCGGACCCGGCCTCGGGGGCGCCCCCGGAGGCGCAGCCCGTGAGGACCAGGGCGGCGGCTGACGCCATTGCGATAAGCGACACTGCTTTTTTCATAACCGACTACTTTCAGAAACAGGGAATGGTGGGGGGGAAAGGGCTAGCTGACGCGCGCGATGGTGATGGTCTTGGCACCGTCGATGCGCGTGTTGCCGCAGGCGGCAGCGAACTCGTCGAGGCCCTCGGTGATCGACGCGAAGATGTTGCAGGGGGTCCAGCCGAGCGGTCCGAAGATGCGTCCGCCGTCGCCGTAGAATACCCCAATTTCCCAGAGGTCCTCGGACATGTTCTTCATCTGGTTGGGGGCCTGGTAGTACCAGAGGAGGTCACCGGCGGCCGGGAAGCAGGTCTGGTTCTCAACGGGGATGGACTCGGGGTCGAAGTTCTGCGCGGACTCGGGCAGGCCGGTCATGATCTCGGGGCCGGCGAAGGCGGCGTGCACGGCGAGCACCTCGACGGGGCTCTCCAGCGCGTCCCAGATGGTCTGCGCGGTGACGGGGGCGTTCGTCGTGTTAAGGTCGGCGATGGCCTTCGCGCCGTTGGGGAAGGTCAGGGAGATCTGCTTGGTCATGGGGTTCTTTCTCTTGGGGTGGGGGGAAGGGAAAACGTGTGGGGCGCGGCCGCTACGCGCGCTCGGCGAAGCCGCGGGCCTGGGCCACGAACTCGGCGAAGAGCCGGGCCTCGTCCGCCACCTCGTCCGCGGCGCTCAGCTTCTCGGGGTGCCACTGCACCCCGAGGAAGGGCCAGGAAGCGGCGGCGGACTCGGCGGCCTCGATGATGCCGTCGTCGGCGCGCGCGGCGACCACGAGCCCGGGCGCGACGCGGTCGACGGCCTGGTGGTGGATCGTGTTCACGCGGCGGCGTTCGACGCCGTATACGGCGGCGAGCGCGGTGCCCGCGGCGAGCGCCACGTCGTGCCGGTCGCCCAGGAATGCCTCTGGGCTGTCCTGCGCCGGGTGTGCTTCCGTGTGCTCGAGGTCTTCGATCAGGGTGCCGCCGAGCACGACGTTCGTGAGCTGCAGGCCGCGGCAGATGCCGAGGACGGGCAGGCCCGCGTCCCGGGCCCCGAGGAGCAGGGCGCGCTCGAACGCGTCGCGGGCGGGGTCGGTGTCGGCCGCCTCCTCGGGGCTCGGGCCGAGCCCGCGGGTGGCGCGCGTCAGGTCCTGACCGCCCGAGAGCAGGAGCCCATCGAGGCGGCCCAGGATCGCGGGGGTCTGGTCCTCGGGGACCGGGGAGAGCAGGACGGGGATGCCCCCGGCCGCGGCGATGCGCTCGGCGTACTCGACGCCCAGGGTATAGAGGTCGGTGCGCTCGCCGAGGTACGTCGGCAGGCTCCGCCGCCACACCGTGATCCCGATGACGGGCGGGGTGCCCGACCAGGCGGTCACAGCGCGATCCAGACGGATTTGAGGTCGGTGTATTTGTCGACGGCGTGGCCGGACTTGTCGGCTCCGAAGCCGCTGTCCCGGCGGCCGCCGAAGGGCATGCTGAGCGTGCCCTCCTCGTAGCAGTTCACCCAGACGGTGCCCGCGTCGAGCGCCCGGGAGAAGCGGTGCGCGGCAGCGAGGTCGCGCGTCCACAGCGAGGCGGCGAGGCCGTAGTCGCTGTCGTTGGCGAGCGCGATGGCCTCCTCGTTCGAGTCGACCACGGTCACCGTGAGCACGGGGCCGAAGACCTCCGTGGCGTGCAGGGTGGTGCCGGGGGCGACCCCGCTGAGGATCGTGGGCTCGTAGTACGCGCCGCCGGGGACGGGCTCGACGATGCGCCCGCCCGCGAGGACCGTGGCGCCCGCGGCGACGGCCTCGTCAACCGCCCGGGCGATCTGGTCGCGCGCGGCGAGGCTGATGAGCGCGCCGGAGCGGCTCGTCGGGTCGAGGGGATCGGCCGGGGCCATTTCGCCCGCGGTGCGCACGGCAGCCGCGATCACGGCGTCCGCGACGTCCCGGTGCACGATGAGGCGGCGCGCGGCCGAGCACATCTCGCCCTGGTTGTAGAAGGCGGCCCAGCCGATCGTGGCGCCCGCCTGCTCGGCATCCGCGTCGGCGAGGACCACGCTTGCGCTGTGCCCGCCGAGCTCGGGCCAGACGCGCTTGCCGTTGGACTCGGCGGCGTACCCCTGCAGCAGGCGGCCGACGCGCCCGGAGCCGGTGAAGGCGAGCACGTTCACGTCGGGGTGGCGGCCGAGCGCCTGGCCGATGACCTGACCCGCGCCGGGCAGCACCTGGAGCACCCCGGCGGGGATGCCCGCTTCGAGCGCGAGCTCGCCGAGGGCGAGCACGACGGAGGAGGTGGCCTCGGCGGGTTTGAGCACGACGGAGTTTCCGGCGACGAGTGCCGGGCCGATCTTCCAGCCGGTCATCGTGAGGGGGAAGTTCCAGGGGGTGATCGCCGCGACGACCCCGGCGGGCTCGCGCGTGACGAGGGCGAGCGCGTCCGGCCCCACCTGGGGGCTCGCGTCGTCGAGCTTGTCGGCGAGCTCGCCGTACCAGCGGAGGGTCGTCGCGATGGCGCGCAGTTCGACGTCGTGGGCGTCCTGGGCGGGCTTGCCCATTTCGACGGAGATCGTGAGGGCGAGCCGGCGGGCGTCGCGCTCGACGAGCTCCGCGAAGCGGATCAGGGCCTGGCCCCGCTGGCGGGGGGCGAGGGCGGACCAGACGCCGGAGCGGAAGGCGGCCCGGGCGCCGGCCACGGCCCGGTCGACGTCGGCCGGAGCGGCCGCGGCCACCGCGGGCAGGGCCGAGCCGTCGCGGGGGGACACGCGCTCGATCGGGGTTCCGGACACCGGGGCACCGACGACTCCGTCGATGATCGCACCGGTGCTCAGGACGAGCGTGCGGGCCTCGGCGGCCCATTCAGCTGAGGAAAACAAGGAGGAAGACATGACGACCAATCGTTGATGGAGTCATCCCATCACGATTGGCCGAGAATTGCAAATTATTCTAAATGAATGTCCTTAACTTGGGCTTGTTGATGTTTGCTTGGCTTATTCTTCGTCGATAATCGTGAGTGGCCCGCGGCGAACGGGCGAGAGCACCAGGTCCACCTCGCCGATCCGCGCGCCGGGCACGCGCGAGACCACGTCCGAGAGGAACTCCAGCAGCTCTTCCTCGCTCCGCGCCAGCATGTCGACCATCATCTGGTGTTCCCCGGTCACCGCTGAGCAGAAGCGCACCTCGCCAGAGGCGGCCAGAATCCGCCCCATCTCGTCGAGCTGCCCCGGGGGGACACGCAGCCACGCCATCGCCTCGATGCGCAGCCCAAACACCCCGGGGGCCACCTCCGCACGCACCCGGAGCGTGCCGCTCGCGATGAGCTGCTCGGCTCGGCGGCGCACCACCCCGGTCTTCGCGCCGATCAGCTGCGCGAGACGGGTCGCGGGCATCCGCCCCTCCTCGGCGAGCAGGCCGATCAGCTGCTCGTCCTGCTCGGTCAGGTCCGTCACGGGGGCCGCGTCCTCGTCGAGCGCCGCGATGATCTCGGCCTGGGCGGCCGCGCGGATCTCCGGGGAAATGGTGTTCGTCATCATCCAGTCGTAGCCGGAGCGATACCAGCGCAGCACGGTCATCGTCTCGCAGGCGAGCACCCCCTCGATCGAGGGCAGCTCGTCCAGCACCACCTGGGCGAGCAGTTTCGGCTCGGGCAGGATCAGCAGGGCCACGATCTGGCGCGCGCCCTCCAGGACGGAAA
>NZ_JAPFRB010000002.1:450038-450412 GCF_035726885.1 Leucobacter sp. M11
CCGGAGCGACCCGCATCCGGATCACGATCGAGCGCGACTCCTGGATGCTCCGCACGTCGAGGTAGGTCGAAACCTTGACCGCCCCGCGGTCGATGAGCCGCTGGCCACGGCGCGCGACGGTGCGCTCCGGCAGGTCCAACAGGCGCGACACGGCGCCCCAGGAGGCGCGGCCGGAGATCTGCAGCACGGCCGCGATCTGCCGGTCGGTCACGTCCCAGGAATCGGACGTCTCGGGCATGGGGACTCCTCGGGGTCGAGCAGGGTCACCGCAACCCTGCGTTCCCCAACGTTAGCGGAACCGGGCGTCGGCCCCGGGACGCGCGGAGCCTACACCGGCCCCGTGATCGGCCCGGTTGCCGGCCCCGTCATCGGGT
>NZ_JAPFRB010000002.1:450448-456462 GCF_035726885.1 Leucobacter sp. M11
GCAGTGTCTCGACGGAGAGCACGATCAGCGCCCCCCACACGAGCGCGAAGCCCACCCAGCGAGCGACCGGCACCTGCTCGCCGAGCACGAGCCAGCCCACGAGGAACATGAGCGAGGGGGCGAGGTACTGGGTGAAGCCGAGGGCGGTCAGGGAGAGGCGACGCGCGCCCGCCGCGAACAGAATCAGCGGCAGCCCGGTCACCGCCCCGGACAGGGCAAGCACCGCGATGAGGCCGGGAGAGGCCGAGGCGACGTCGAGTCCGCGGGTCCCGGCCAGCACCCCGAGGATCACGAGGGCCACCGGGGTCAGCACCACGGTCTCCACGAAGAGCCCGGGGAGCGCCCCCACCCGGTTCCCGATGCCCTTCTTGAGGAAGCCGTAGACCCCGAAGGACAGGGCCAACAGCAGCGCGATCCAGGGGAAGGTGCCGTAGCCGATCGCGATCACCGCGAAGGCAAGCACGGTGACCGCGAGGGCCACCCACTGCACCGGCGACAGCCGCTCCCCCAGGATGATCACGGCCAGCAGGATCGTCACGACGGGGTTGATGAAGTATCCGAGCGAGGCGTCCAGGATGTGCCCGGAGACGGAAGCGATCACGTAGGTCTGCCAGTTGACGTAGATCACGGCCCCGGCCAGCGCGAGCCGCCCGAGCACGGCACGGTCCCGGAACACCGCGGCGACCTGCGCCCAGCCCCGGGTCACCGTCAGCAACAGGGCGCAGAACACGAGGGTCAGCAGGATGCGCCAGGCGACGATCTCGAAGGCGTTCAGCCCGACGAGGAGGGCGAAATAGAGCGGGAGCAGCCCCCAAATCAGGTACGAGCCCAGGGCGAAAATGAGGCCGCGCCGGGACTCGGCAGCTGCGGGACGGGACACGGGTCCTCCGGGAGATCTGGGGTGACGGGGGTGGCTGACGGCGCGGTGCTGCCGCCCCGCCAGGGTGCGGCGGAGCGGCAGAGCCGGAGTTCGGCGAAAAAAACGGGGTCGATACCGGAACGGTATCGACCCCGAAACGCGGGGAGGGTTCCCTAGCGGACGACGACCGCGAGAACGTCGCGGGCCGAGAGCACGAGGTAGTCCTCGCCGGAGTACTTGACCTCGGTGCCGCCGTACTTCGAGTAGATCACGCGGTCGCCCACGCTGATGTCGAGCGGCACGCGGTTGCCGTTGTCGTCAATGCGACCGGGACCCACGGCGACGACCTCGCCCTCCTGGGGCTTTTCCTTCGCGCTGTCGGGGATGACGAGCCCGGAGGCAGTGGTCTGCTCTGCCTCGACCTGCTGGATGACGATACGATCTTCGAGCGGCTTAATGGCGACCGACACGGTTGACCTCTTTCTTCGGCGGAAACACAACGTGAAATTGGCACCTCGCAGTTGAGAGTGCTAATTCAGTTTAGAACGTCGTTGGCACTCACGCAAGGCGAGTGCCAATTGCGGCCCGCGCGAGCAGTTCCGTACTGCCGGGTCTAAGAAACACCTGACAGAATAGGGGGAGCCGGCCGCACCACCATCCGAGAGGACCACCGACATGTCCGAGAAAAACGACCCGACCCCCTGGCCCAACGCCGAGGGCGGCGACGCCAGCGCAGCTTCCCCGACGGAGGCCTCCGCAACGCCGGCGGATCCCTTCGCCCCGGCAGATCCCTTCGCTCCGAGCAGCCCCGAGGCTCCGGGCGCAGCCGCGACGCCCGCGGATGCCCTCCCGGCGTACCCGCAGCCGCCCGCGGATGCCCTCCCGGCATACCCGCAGCCGCCCGCCTACGCGCCCGGGCAGCCCGCCTACGCGCCTGAGCAGCCCGCGCAGCCCGGCTACGGTCAGGCCCCCTACGGCGCGCCCGGCTACGCCCAGCAGGGCTACCCGCAGGCTCCGGGATACGGCTACCCGCAGGCTCCCGCGCCCGGCTACGGCCAGGCCTACCCCGCGCCCGCGGGCCGCACGAACCTCTTCGCCATCCTGGCGATCATCGCTGCCTTCGTGTTCGCCCCCGTCGGCATCGTCTTCGGGCACATCTCGCTGAACCAGCTGAAGACCTCGGGCGAGAGCGGTGAGGGCCTCGCGAAGGCCGGGCTGATCCTCTCCTACATCTTCACCGGGCTCATCGTGCTCTACCTCGCCTTCGTGATCATCATGGTGGTCGTGTTCGCCGGGGCCGGTGTCGCCAGCACGAGCGGATACTGAGCGCCCGCGTGACGCAGCACACCCCCGGAACTCCCGGCCCCGACGCGGGCTGGGAGTTCCTCTTTTCTGCGCCCGGCCGCGAACGCCTCGCCGAACTCGACCGGAGCACCCCGCCGGGCGCGGACACCGCGGGCCTCGTACCCGAGCTGCGCCGCGCGGGCCACACGCCGGAGGAGACGAGCGCGCTGCTGACGCAGCTGCGCCTGCGCCGGCAGGCCAGGGCCAAGCTCGGCGACCTGTTCCCCACGGACGGCCTGCTCACGCAGGCGGGGCTTGAACAGGCCAGCCGAGCGGTCGTCGCCCGCGAACACGCAGCGCGATACCGAGCCGCCGGAATCACCTCCGTTGCCGATCTCGGCTGCGGCATCGGCACGGAATCCCTCGCCCTGGCGGAGGCGGGTCTCGCCGTCCGCGCGGTGGAACTGGACCCCGTCACCGCTCGAATCGCGGCGCACAACCTCGCGGGGTTCCCCCGCGCCGAGGTGCGCACGGGGGATGCGGCCTCCGCCGAGCTCGCGGGCGTCGAGGCCGTCTTCCTCGATCCGGCACGGCGCACCGCCGGACACAGCGACACCGCGCGGCTGACCTCGGTGGACGACTACTCCCCGAGCCTCGCCTTCGCCTTCGGGCTCGCCCGGGAACGACCCGCCGGGGTCAAGCTCGGCCCGGGTTTTGACCGCGAGCTGATCCCCGACGCCGCAGAGGCCCAGTGGGTCTCGGTCGGCGGGCAGGTCGTCGAGATGGGGCTCTGGTTCGGCTCGCTCGCCCGCCCCGGGGTGACCCGCTCGGCGCTGGTGCTCGCGGGGGGCGACGGACGCGCGGGCGCGCAGGAGCTCAGCGCCCGCGCCGACAGCGAGGACGAGCCGGTGCGGCCGTCAGGCTCCGTGCTCTACGAGCCCGACGGGGCCGTGATCCGCGCCCGCCTCATCGGGGACCTCGCCCGCTCACTCGGCGCGGGCATGCTCAGCGATCGCATCGCCTACCTCACGGCTGACGAGTTCGTCCCCACACCATTTGCCACGGGCTACCGCATTCTGGACGAGGTTCCGGTCAAGGAGCGAGACCTCCGCCGCGAGCTCGCCGCGCGCGGCATCGGCACCCTGGAGATCAAAAAGCGCGGCATCGACGTGGACCCCGCCCAGCTGCGCACCCGGCTCAAGCTGAAGGGCCGCGCGAGCGCGACCCTGTTCCTCACCCGGGTCGCCGGGCAGCACACCGCCTTCCTCGCCGAGCGCTGCTGAGCGCGCGGGCCCGGTGATCGGGGCCGCTGGGGAGCGGGACGGGCCCGGACGGCCGGGCACTGCCTCTCCCCGATCACGAGGATCCGTGGCATCATGTGCCGTGGCCACCTGCGCCGCGGCCCGGTCCCCGAGGGACCGACCCACCGCTCCCTCGTCCGCACGCGCGGGGGCCGCGTGCCGGTCCTCGCCTCCCGGGGTCCCGCCGGCACCCAGCCGAAGGAGGAGAGCGCATGACCCCATCCGTTTCCCCGCTGAGCACGGAGGCCGACGATCTGCGCGGCGCCTTCGCCACGCAGCGCGGGCTGCTGGAACGCACCGTGACCGGGCTCACCCCGGAACAGCTGAGCCTTAGCCCCACCGCGAGCGAGCTCTGCCTCGGGGCGATCCTCGCGCACCTGGCCGTGGTGGAGAGCCAGTGGCTCGACCGGGCCGGGGTGCCCCGCGACAGCCCGCTGCTCCCCGATCCCGGCAGCGCACCGTTTCCGGATCGGGACGGGCGCGACCTCGACTCGTTCCGGGCTGAGGGGGGCGCGGTTGCCGAGCGTTTGGATGCCTGGCTCGCTGCCGAGCCCGATCTCGGTGCGCGGGTGCCGCTGCCCGCGACGCCCTGGTTTCCGGCCGGAAGCACCTGGTCCCGACGCGAGGTCCTCCTGCACCTGCTCCGGGAGATCGCGCAGCACAGCGGCCACGCCGACCTGATCCGGGAGGCCATCGACGGCCAGAAGACGATGGGCTGAGCGCGGGTTACCCGACCTGAATGTCGGTGACGGGCAGCGACGAGTCCGCGCCGAACCCGAGCGAGGAGGGGGCGTGCCCCGCGGCCACGAGTTGGGCGCCGAGGGAGGCGATCATGGCGCCGTTGTCCGTGCAGAGCGACAGCGGCGGGATGCGCAGCTCGACGCCCGCGGCCGCGGCGCGCTCCTGGGCCAGCTCGCGCACCCGGGCGTTCGCGACGACGCCGCCCCCGAGCAACAACCGGGGGACGCCGAGGTCCGCGCAGGCGGCGAGCGCCTTGCGCGTGAGGACATCGGCGACGGCCTCCCGGAAGCTCGCGGCGACGTCGGCAACGGGCACGGGCTCGCCCGCGTCCCGGCGCTGTTCGACCCAGCGGGCGACGGCGGTCTTGAGCCCCGAGAAGGAAAAGTCGTAGCGGTGCTTCGCGAGGTCCTTTGGCAGGGTCAGCCCGCGGGGGAAGCGGATCGCGTTCGGGTCGCCGCCCGCGGCGACCCGGTCGATCTGAGGGCCGCCGGGGTAGGGCAGGCCGAGCACGCGGGCGACCTTGTCGAAGGCCTCCCCCGCGGCGTCGTCGATCGTCTCGCCGAGCATCTCGACGTCGCTCACGAGGTCGCGCACGAGGAGCAGCGAGGTGTGCCCGCCGGACACGAGCAGGGCCACGGTGGGGAACTCGAGCTCGCCCGCCGTGTCGTGGAGCAGATCGGCTCCGACGTGGCCGACGAGATGGTTCACGGCGTAGAGGGGCTTGTCGAGGGAGAGGGCGAGCGCCTTGGCGGCGGAGACGCCAACCATCAGGGCGCCCGCGAGGCCGGGGCCGCTCGTGACAGCGATCGCGTCGAGGTCCGCCAGGCGAATCCCGGCCTCCGCGACGGCTCGATCGATCGTGGGTCCGAGGGCTTCGACGTGGGCGCGGGCGGCGACCTCGGGGACAACGCCGCCGAAGCGGGCGTGCTCGTCCATCGAGGAGGCGATGGCGTTGGCGAGGAGGGTGCGACCGCGGACGATCCCGATGCCGGTCTCGTCGCAGCTCGTCTCGATGCCGAGGACGAGGGGTTCGCGGGCGGGGCTTGGGGCGGTCATGCTCGGGGCTCCTGGGGGTGCTCGGGGCGGGCGAGGGGCGGCGCGATCTGCTCGGCGCCCACGGGGCCGGGGGCGGCCGGGCGCTCGGCGCGGGGGGCGGGGGCGAGGGACAGCCGCATCACGATCGCGTCCACGCCGTCGGACGGGTAATAGTTCTTGCGCACGTCGATCGCGTCAAAGCCGAGGTCGGCGTAGAGCGCGCGGGCGACGGGGTTATCGGCGCGCACCTCGAGGAAGATTTCCTCGGCCCCGGTCGCACGGGCTCGGGCCATGAGGGCGCGCATGAGGGCGCGCCCGTGCCCGGCGCCGCGGGCCTCGGCGGCGACCGCGATGGTCTGCACGTCCGCGACGGCCCCGGGGTGGAAGAGCCCGGCGTAGCCGAGGACGCGCTCGGCCCCGGCCGTCCCGTCGGAGCCGGTCTCGGGGTCCGCCGCGAGCACGAAGTAGCTGCGGTGCGGCGCCCGGAGTTCCTCGTCGAGCTGGCGGGGGCTCCAGGCATCGGAGCCAAAGATCTCGGCCTCCAGCCCGGAGAGCTCGCGCAGGTCAGCCGGGGTGGCCGGGCGGATCCGGATCACGCGCTGACCCGCTTCGGGGCGGAGGGTTGCCGCACATCGGGGCTGCGCAGATAGCGGGCGCGGTCCGAGGCGAACTCGCGGCCCGTGGCGAGGCGGCGGGCCGCCAACCGGACGAGGTTCGCGGCGGGGATCAGCTCGGGCCAGAGCGCGTCCGGGGTGGGGTGCTCGGTCTCCTCGGCGCGGGTGATGAGGGTGGGC
>NZ_JAPFRB010000002.1:456501-459652 GCF_035726885.1 Leucobacter sp. M11
AGGAAGCGCGAGCGGAACAGCTCCCGCCGCCGGGCGTCCTGGAGCACGGTCACGGTGTGTCCCGCGCCGGGGAGGGCATAGGCGTCGAGCGCGACCGCCTCGTGGCCGAGGAGTGGGAGCGGGGTGAGCCCGCGTCCCCGGGCGAAGGCCGTCGCCGCGGCAATGCCGACGCGGAGGCCCGTGAAGGGGCCGGGCCCCATCCCGGCGACCACGCGGGTCACCTCCGCGCCGGTGACCCCCGCCTCGGCGAGGGCGCGGGCGATCAGCTCGCCGATCACTTCCGCGTGCGCCATCGGGTCGGCGCTGGCCGCCTCCACGACGCGGCCCGCCGCGCCGACCGCGACGCTCGTGCCGATCGCGGTGTCGATCGCGAGGAAGACCCCGCCCTCGACCTCGGGGGCGGCGACCTCGCGGAGGAGGAGCGGTCGTTCGGTCATTGGGGAACTCCGTTCTGCCAGCGCGGTCCGTGCCCGCTGACCCGAAGGGTGCGCGGTTCGACCGGGGCATCGTCACTGGCGTCGGGGTCGGCGGGGTGCTCGCCCGCCGCATCGGGGGCGTCGCCGGGCGACGCGGGCGCGCCGCCGCCCATCGGGCGCTCGATCACCAGGTGCAGCCACGACTCGGCGCCCTGCTCGATCAGGCCCTCGCCCCACTCGGCGATCACGACCGAGCGGGCAAAGTCGAGGTCGAGGTCGTCCAGCTCGTCAGCGTCCGCGAGCCGGTAGGCGTCGACGTGGATGAGGGGCGGGCCGCCGACGAGCGAGGGGTGCGTGCGCGCCACGACGAAGGTTGGGCTCGTCACGGGGCCGCGGATGCCGAGCCCCTCGCCGATGCCGCGGCTCAGCGTCGTCTTCCCGGCCCCCAGCGGGCCCGTGAGAACGAGCAGGTCCCCCGCCCGCAGCTCGCGGCCCAGCCGGACGCCGTAGTCGTGCATCGCCTCGGGATCGCTCAGCACCAGAGTGGCGTGGCTCGACTCGGGAGCCACGGGCTCAGCCGCGCGGGGCTCCGGGAGCGGCTGGCCGGTCACTCGTCCACCAGGAGACGCTTCACGCGCGGGCCGATGCCCACGACGATCTCGTAGTTGATGGTGCCCATTGCCTCCGACCACTCCTCCACCGCCGGCGCGCCGGTCGCGGGGTCGCCGAAGAGGGTCGCGCACTCCCCCACCTCGACGTCGACGTCCTGGGCGCCGAGGTCCACGAGGATCTGGTCCATGCCGATCCGGCCAACGATGGGGTAGCGCTCGCCGCGCACCTGGACGGTCACATCGGTGCCGTTGACCGCGCGGGGCATTCCGTCGGCGTAGCCCATCGCCACGAGGGCAAGGGTCGTGGGGCGCTCCGTGACGTAGGTGTGCCCGTAGGACACCCCGGTGCCCGCGGGTACCTCGCGGAGATTGATGATCTCGGCGCGGAGCGTCATCGCGGGGGTGAGCCCGAGCTCGGCGGAGGGCACCCCGGGGTAGGGACTCAGCCCGTAGAGACCGATCCCGATCCGCACCGCCGTGTAGTGCAGGTGCGGGGAGCGGAAGGCGGCCGCGGTGGAGGCCAGGTGCTTCAGTTCGGGGTCCACGCCGGCGGCCAGGAGCCGGGCCACGCCGTCGTCGAAGACCGCCGCCTGGGCCAGATCCGCCGCGGGGTTCGTGTTCGCGAGGTGGCTAAAGATACCGCGCACGCGGATGAGGCCGTCCCGTTCCAGCTCGGCCGCGCGCGCGAAGGCCGCGTCCCAGTCCCGCTCGGCGAGGCCGTTGCGGCTCAGGCCGGTGTCTATCTTCAGGTGCACGGTGCCGGGGACCCCGGGCCGACCGCCCGCGCGCACCGTCTCGGCGAGCAGTTCCAGCTGGGCTCGGGTGCTGATGCCGAGCTCGATGTCGGCCGCGTAGGCCGCGCGGAAGTCGGGGTCGCTGCCGTGCAGCCAGCACAGCACGGGGGCGTCGATGCCCCCCTCCCGCAGGCCGAGGGCCTCGTCGATGTCGGCGACACCGATGATGGCCGCGCCGCCCGCGACGACGGCCTCGGCCACGGGGATCATGCCGTGCCCGTAGGCGTTCGATTTCAGCACCGCGATGATCGTGTCCGTGCCGGACACCTCGCGGATGCGGTCCAGGTTCGACCGGATCGCGGAGATGCTGATCTCCGCCCGTCGCATGGGGGCTCGCTCTCTCATCACCGTTCCTCCTCGGGGCGCGCCGCTCGCGACGCCTCCCGCTCGCCGGGCCGGGTCATGCCCCGGCCCGTTCCAGGACGACGAAGGCCGTGGCGACCCCCGCGTCGTGGGTCATCGACAGGTGGGGGTGCGCGCACCCCCGGCGGCGCAGCTCGGCGAGGAGGCCCTCGGAGCTGCCGAAGCTCGGAGCGCCCTCGACCGTGCGCACCACGGCGAGGTCCTGCCAGCTCAGCTCCCCCGAGCCGCCCAGGGCCTTGATGAGCGCCTCCTTCGCGGCGAAGCGTGCGGCGAGGGAGGCGAGCGAGAGCCCGCGCTCCTCGGGCACGAAGAGCCGCTCGCGCAGGGCCGGGGTGCGCTCGAGCTGTCGCTCGAAGCGCCCGATGTCGACCGTGTCGACCCCGATACCGCTGATCATCCGACGTCCTGTTCTCCCCCGCGGGGTGCTCTCGCCTCGGCCGCTCCGCGCGGGAACGGCCGAATCATCCAGGCTACTCGACCGTCACTGACTTCGCGAGGTTCCGCGGCTGGTCAACGTCAAGCCCCTTCGCGGTGGACAGCTCCAGGGCGAACCACTGCAGCGGCACCACCTGCGTGATCGGCTCGAAGAACTCGTCCACGAGCGGCAGCCGGATCACGTCGTCGGCGAAGGGCAACACCGCGGTGTCCCCCTTCTCGACGATGGCGATCACGCGGGCCCCGCGGGCGCGGATCTCCTGGATGTTGGAGACGATCTTCGAGTGCATCAGCTTGGAGGTCCGGGGGCTCGGCACGAGCACGAACACGGGCTGGCCGTGGTCGATCAGGGCGATCGGCCCGTGCTTCAACTCGCCAGCCGCGAAGCCCTCGGCGTGAATGTAGGCAATCTCCTTGAGCTTGAGCGCGCCCTCCAGGGCCACCGGGTAGCCCACGTGGCGGCCGAGGAACAGCACGGAGCGGCTGTCGGCCATCCAGTGCGCGAGCTGCGCGATCTGTTCCTGGGTCGCGA
>NZ_JAPFRB010000002.1:459718-467665 GCF_035726885.1 Leucobacter sp. M11
GCAGCGTCCCGCGCACCCGGCCCAGGTGCAGGGCGAAGAGGTAGAGGGCGGTGATCTGCGCGACGAAGGCCTTGGTCGAGGCAACGGCCACCTCGGGGCCCGCGTGCGTGTACAGCGCCGCATCGGACTCCCGCGGGATCGTCGCCGACTGCGTGTTGCAGATCGACAGGGTCTTCACCCCGTGCTCGCGCCCGTACTTCACGGCCATCAGCGTGTCCATCGTCTCGCCGGACTGGCTGACGGACACGAGCAGGACGCGCTCGTTCAGGATCGGGTTGCGGTAGCGGAACTCGTGGCTGAGGTCGACCTCGACCGGGACGCGCGCCCACTGCTCGATCGCGTACTTGCCGACCTGGCCCGCGTAGGAGGCGGTGCCGCAGGCGATGATGACGATGCGGTCGATCTCCCGAAGCGCCTCGTCGCCCAGGCTGTCCAGCTCGGCGAGGTGTACCCGGCCGTCCTGCACGCGGCCCCGGACCGTGTTGCGCACGGCCTCTGGCTGCTCGTTGATCTCCTTCGCCATGAAGGAGGACCAGCCGCCCTTGTCCGCGGCCCCCGCGTCCCACTCGACCTCGTACTCCTCGGCGGCCACGGGGGCGCCATCGAAGTCGGTCACGAGCACGGAGTCGGGGGTGATCTCGGCGATGTTGTCCTCGCCGATGGCCATCGCCCGGCGGGTGTGCTCCACGAAGGCCGCCACGTCGGAGCCCATGAAGTTCTCACCGTCGCCCAGGCCGAGCACGAGCGGGGAGTTGTGCCGCGCGCCAAGCACCAGGCCGGGCTCGTCGCGGTGCACGGCGAGGAGCGTGAAGGTGCCCTCGAAGCGCTTCACGACGGCGCGGAAGGCCTCGCGCAGGGAGCCGGTGCGAGCCACCTCGCGGCCGAGGAGCTTGGCGGCGACCTCGGTGTCGGTCTCGCTGTCCAGCTCAAAGCCCTCGGCGAGCAGCTCGTCCCGGAGCTCGACGAAGTTCTCGATGATGCCGTTGTGGATCACGGCGAGCTTGCCGTCATCGCCCAGGTGGGGGTGCGCGTTCACGTCGGTCGGCCCGCCGTGGGTCGCCCAGCGGGTGTGCCCGATGCCGGTGCCGGCGGCGGCCAAGGGGTCCTCAACGAGCAGATCGCGCAGGGCCTGCAGCTTCCCGGAGCGCTTGCGCACCGCGAGACCACCGTCCTGCTCGATGACGGCGACGCCCGCCGAATCGTAGCCGCGGTACTCGAGACGCTTGAGCCCGCCCATGAGCACGTCAAGCGTGCTGTTCTTCCCGACATATCCAACGATTCCACACATGGGAGATATTTTAGTGGCACGATGATGGGTACCATGCCCCACGTACCCGTTGACACCAGAGCGATCACCCGCCCGGACGTGCTGTCGCCGTTCCTTGAAATCGATCGCGCGGCCTGGGCGGCCCTCGCGGACGACACCCCGATGCCCCTCACAGAGGACGAGGTCCGCTCCTTCCGGGGCCTCGGCGACCCGCTCGACCTGGCCGAGGTCGGCGAGGTCTACCGGCCGCTGAGCCGCATGATCGCGCAGTACGCGACCTCCCAGCGGCAGTTGCACGAGCGCACCAGCGCGTTCCTGCAGCGCCCGACGCCGCCCAGCCCCTTCGTCATCGGCATCGCGGGCTCCGTGGCCGTCGGGAAGTCCACCGTCGCCCGCATCATGCGCGACCTGCTGGCTCGCTGGGAAGATACCCCGAATGTGGAGCTCATTACCACAGACGGCTTCCTGTTCCCCAATCGGGAGCTCGAGCGGCGCGGCATCGCGCACCGGAAGGGTTTCCCCGAGTCCTACGACCGCCGGGCGCTCCTGCGCTTTGTCTCGCAGGTGAAGAGCGGCGCCCCCGAGAGCTACGTTCCGAAGTACAGTCACCTGATCTACGACATCCTGCCCGACGAGTTTGACGTAGTGCACCGCCCCGACATTCTCATCGTGGAGGGCCTCAACGTACTCCAGCCGCCCTCCCTGCGGCACCCGCTCGCGGTCAGCGACCTCTTTGACTTCTCGATTTACGTCGATGCCCGCTCCGCCGACATCGAGCGCTGGTTCACCGAGCGCTTCCTCAAGCTCAAGGACGGGGCCTTCAGCGACCCGAACTCGTACTTCAAGCGCTTCGCGGGGCTCACCGAGGACGAAGCCCGCGCCGTCGCCGCCGAGTTCTGGCAGAACATCAACGAACCGAATCTCGTCGAAAACATCCGGCCCACGCGCGCGCGGGCCTCACTCGTGCTCCGCAAGGAGGCCGATCACCGGGTCCAGAAGGTGTTGCTCCGCAAGCTCTGAGCCCGGAGCGAACGCCCCCAAGCGCGAAGAGACCCCCGAGCCGCTGGCTCGGGGGTCTCTTTGCGCGGTGCGCTCGGCTGCTTAGACCGGGATGCGGTCGCGGACGACCTCGGCCAGGTCGTGCGCGAGCTGCTCCGCGGTCTCGATCGAGGGGGCCTCGACCATCACGCGGACGACGGGCTCGGTGCCCGACGGGCGCAGCAGCACGCGGCCGGTGCCGCCGAGGACGACCTCGGCCTGGGCGACGGCCTGGGCGATCACGGAGTCCGTGGCCGCCTTCGAGCGGTCCACGCCACGCACGTTGACGAGCACCTGCGGCAGCACCGTCATGCACGAGGCGAGCTCGGCGATGGACTTCCCGGAGCGCTTCATCTCGGCCGCGAGGTGCAGGCCGGTGAGGACGCCGTCACCGGTGGTCGCGTGCTCGCTCATGATGACGTGACCGGACTGCTCGCCGCCGAGGCTGTAGCCGTTCGCGTTGATCGCCTCCAGCACGTAGCGATCGCCGACGCCGGTCTCAACGACCTCGATGCCGTTGTCGGCCATCGCGAGCTTCAGCCCGAGGTTGCTCATCACCGTGGCGACGAGCGTGTTCTCGTGCAGCAGCCCCCGGTCGGACATCGACAGGGCGAGGATCGCCATGATCTGGTCGCCGTCGACGGTGTTCCCGTCGGCGTCAACCGCGAGGCAGCGGTCGGCGTCGCCGTCGTGCGCGATGCCGAGATCCGCGCCAACCTCGCGCACCTTTTCGGCCAGCGGGCCGAGGTAGGTGGAGCCGACGCCATCGTTGATATTGAAGCCGTCGGGGGCGTTGCCGATGACCGTGACGGTTGCCCCGGCGTCGGTGAACACCTGCGGAGAGATCCCCGCGGCCGCGCCGTGGGCGCAGTCGAGGACCACGTGGATGCCCTCGAGCGAGAGCCCGAGGGAGCCGAGCAGGTGCACCACGTAGCGGTCCTCGGCGTCCGCGAAGCGGCGGATCCGCCCAACCTCGCGGCCCGTGGTGTTCAGCAGCTGACCAGAGAGGGCTGCCTCGATCTGGTCCTCAACCGCGTCGGGCAGTTTGCGCCCGCCCTCGGCGAAGAACTTGATCCCGTTGTCCGCGGCCGGGTTGTGCGACGCGGACACCATGACGCCGAAGTCGGCCTGGGCGTCCGCAACCAGATAGGCGGCGGCTGGGGTCGGGATGACCCCGGCGTCGAGCACGTCAACGCCTGCGGAGGCGAGCCCCGCGGAGACGGCCGCTGCGATGAACTCGCCGGAGACCCGCGGATCGCGGGCCACCACGGCGACGGGGCGCCGGCTCTCGGAACGCGCATCGCGTCCGAGAACCAGCGCCGCGGCCTGTGCGAGGCCGAGGGCCAGCTCGGCGGTCACATCGACCCCGGCCAGCCCTCGCACCCCGTCGGTGCCAAACAGTCGTGACACAGTCAGACTCGAACGGTTTAGCGCTTCGAGTACTGGGGAGCCTTGCGGGCCTTCTTGAGACCAGCCTTCTTGCGCTCCTTGATGCGGGCGTCGCGGCTCAGGAAGCCAGCCTTCTTCAGGGTGGGGCGGTTGTGCTCAGCGTCGATCTCGTTGAGCGCACGGGCGATCGCGAGACGCAGGGCGCCAGCCTGGCCGGAGGGGCCACCGCCGGTGATGCGGGCGATCACGTCGTAGGAGCCGGTGAGCTCCAGGACCGTGAAGGGGTCCGTGATGAGCTGCTGGTGCAGCTTGTTCGGGAAGTACTCGGCGAGCTCGCGACCGTTGACGGTCATGGTGCCGGCGCCGGGGATCAGGCGCACGCGGGCGATTGCCTGCTTGCGACGGCCCACGGCTGCGCCGGGAACGCTGAGTGCGAGGCGGGTCGACGCCTCGACGGGAGCCGCTGCCGACTCGGTGGTGTAGCTCTCGGGAGCCGCGGTCTGGTCTTCGATCTGTGCCACGTTAGTGAGGTCCTTAATCTTGTGAGGTCTGTCCGGGGCCGCGATTACTGCGCGACCTGCTCGAGAACGTAGGGGGTCGGCTGCTGAGCGGCGTGCGGGTGCTCGGCGCCCACGTAGACCTTCAGCTTGCGGAACTGGTCGCGGCCGAGGCTGTTCTTGGGCAGCATGCCGCGGATCGCCTTCTCGACGGCCCGGTCAGGGTTCTTCTCGAGGAGCTCGGTGTAGGTGACCTGCTTGAGGCCGCCCGGGTAACCCGAGTGACGGTACGCGATCTTCTTCGCGGCCTTGTTGTTCGTGAGAACAACCTTGTCGGCGTTGATGATGATGACGTGGTCGCCCATGTCCATGTGGGGGGCGAAGGTGGTCTTGTGCTTGCCGCGGAGCAGGGCTGCCGCGTGCGTGGCGAGACGACCGAGGACCATGTCCGTCGCGTCGATGATCAGCCAGTCGTGCTTAACGTCGGCTGCTTTCGGAGAGTAAGTGCGCGTCACTGTCGTGCTGCTTTCTTGTCGAAATGGAGGTGTCCGTGAATCCCGCTCCGGTGCTGATTCCGCGCGGCAGATGCCGGTGGAAACGAGTCGGTGGAGGGCTCAACTTCGGGTGTCGCCACAGCATGGCGTACACCAAGGGGAAAGTTTAGCACACGGACGCGCCCGGAACCCGGGCGGGACGACGGGCAGGCGTCCCGACCGGGATCACGTCCCGGGGAGGTGTTCCCCGCAGGCGGGCAGCGGGGCGCGCCGGGCGCGGGTCTGTTCCGCCCGGGCGCTGAGCGCCGCGTCGTCGGGGTAGCCGATCTCCTCCAGGGAGAGCCCGTGCGCCGCCATGAGCGGGGTGCGGCCCGTGCGGGCCCGATCCGCGAGCAGCTGCTCCAGCTCGGCCTGGTCAATCCGGCCCTGCCCGACCGCGACGACGGCGCCGACGAGGGCGCGGACCATCGAGTGGCAGAAGGCGTCCGCGCGAAGCCGGGCCGCGTACGCGCCGTCCTCGGTCACCCGCCACTCGAACTCCAGGAGGGTGCGCACGGCGGTCGAGCCCTCGCGGGCCTTGCAGAAGGTCGTGAAGTCGCGGAGGCCGAGCAGCGACGCCGAGGCAACGCGCATCGCCGCGAGGTCGAGGGCGTGCCCGTGGTGCGCGGTGAAGCGCCGGGCGAGTGGGTCACCCGGGACGCGGCCCGCGCTCAACCGGTACTCGTAGCGCCGCCAGACCGCGGAGAAGCGCGCGTCGAAGCCCTCGGGGGCCTCGGTCACGCGGCGCACCACGATGTCCGGGGCGGAGCGGCCCAGCGCCCCGTTCACGTGCCGGGCGCGACCCGTGGCGCGCTCCTCGTCCGTGAGCGCGCCGCCGCGGAAACGGGCCTCCCAGCGCGCGAGCTGCTCGCTCGTGAGGTCAAGATGCGCGACCTGCCCGCGCGCGTGCACCCCGGCGTCGGTGCGCCCGGCCACGACGAAGCGAATCGCCTCCGCGGGCTCGCGGAGCACGGTCGCCACGGCGCGCTCCAGCTCGCCCTCGACCGTGCGCAGGCCGGGTTGCTTCGCCCAGCCGGCGAAGTCGGTGCCGTCGTAGCTCAGGTCGAGCCGCAGCCGGGTCAACGATTCAGACACGAAACGGCGCCCTCCTTTTGTGCTCACAATTCGCTCGCGTAGACTCTAGCCGGTTAGAGCCCCCTGGAGTGATTCCGCCATGTCCCCTGAGCTGCGCAAACGCCGCGTGCCCTCGCACCGGAGCGCGGTTCAGTGACCCAGAAAACCGCGTCTCTGCTCCGGGGCGGATCGCCGGATCGCCGCCCAGACGCCCCCACGGGGGCGCGACCGAGCAGCTACTTCGGCGGGCTCGACGGCCTGCGCGCCATCGCGGTCGGGCTCGTCCTGGTCTACCACCTCTTTCCGGGGATCGTCCCCGGCGGTTTCCTCGGCGTCGATGTGTTCTTCGTCATCAGCGGCTTCCTGATCACGTCACTGCTCCTGCGCGAGTGGGAGCGGCACGGGCGCATCCGGCTCTGGGACTTCTGGCGTCGACGGGCCCGGCGGCTGCTGCCGGCCCTCGGGGTCGTGCTCCTCGTGTGCACCAGCCTGGCCCTCCTCATCGGGGGCGACCCGCTCGTCGGGATCGGCCGCCAACTGCTCGGGGCCGCAACCTTCAGCAGCAACTGGCTGTTCATCATCGACGGCGCTGACTACTTCGCGCACGACACCCCGGAGCTGTTCCGGAACGTGTGGTCG
Organism: Leucobacter sp. M11; assembly: GCF_035726885.1. NCBI lineage: Bacteria > Bacillati > Actinomycetota > Actinomycetes > Micrococcales > Microbacteriaceae > Leucobacter > Leucobacter sp. M11. The sequence continues at coordinate 466,156 of NZ_JAPFRB010000002.1, forward strand.
CTCGCCATTGAGGAGCAGTTTTATCTGCTCCTGCCGCTGCTGGCCATCCTGCTCCTCCGCTTCGGCCCGAGGGCCCGCTGGCTCCGGGTCGCCGTGTTCGGCATCCTCGGGGTCGCCTCGGCCAGCCTCATGTGGCGGCTCGTTGGCCCCGAGATGGATGCCACGCGAATTTACTTCGGTTCCGACGCGCACAGCTTCGGCCTCCTCTTCGGCGCCGCCCTCGCTGCCACCGTACCGCTCAGCCGACGGCCCGTGCCCGGCCCCGCGCGGCAGGCCACGCTCTTTCTCACCGCGCTCGCGGGGCTCGGGACGCTTTTGGTCCTCGCGTTCACCCTCGCCGAGGGCTCCCCGGCCAGCTTCCAGGGCGGCTTCCAACTCGCGACCGGCGCCGCGCTCGTCCTCGTCTGGGCGGTCACCCGGCCCGGTGCCCTGACCGGTCGTCTGCTGGACTGGGCGCCGCTGCGCTGGGTGGGCCACCGCTCCTACGGCATTTACCTCTGGCACTGGCCGCTCCTCGTCCTCGCGCAGGCCGCCGCGGCCCCCTGGTCGCGCACCCCGGCCGGGGCCTGGATCCTCGGGGGCATCGTACTCCTGGCCACCCTCGGCGTGGCCGAGCTCTCGTACCGCTTTCTCGAGCAGCCGGTGCGCCGCCACGGCCTGATCACCTCCCTGCGCCTGCTGCTGCGCCCGGTCCGGGACAGCGCGCGGCAGCGGGTCACCGCGCTCGGCGTCACCGCCCTGCTGCTCGTGACGGTGCCCGCGAGCATCGCCGCGATCGTCGCCGAGCCCGCGCAGTCCACCGCCGCCGCCTCGATCGACCGTGGCGCGGCCAGCCTCGCCGAGGACGCAAACGCCGCTGGCCCGGCCTCGGCCGCGCAGGCGGCTCCGGAGCCCCTCTTCGAGGCCACCCCCGCGACCGTGCTCGATCCCGTCATCTTCCCCGGCCGGTTCCGGTCGAGCGGCGCGGTGCTCCCCGCGCCGACGGGTGAGTCGATCACCGCAGTGGGTGACTCCGTGATGCTCGCGAGCAGCCCCGAGCTCCAGGCGGCGCTGCCCGGCATCGACATCGACGCCGAGGTCTCCCGGTCCATGACCGCCGGGATCGGCGTGCTCGACGGCATCCGCGAGTTCTCCGGGCTGCGCCCGGTGCTCCTCATCGGGCTCGGGACGAACGGTCCCGTGGATCGCAGCGAGCTGGACGAGCTGATGCTCCGCGCGGAGGGCAGGCCCGTCGTCCTCGTGAACGCCTACGCGGACCGCGAGTGGATCCCCGGCGTCAACCAGGAGCTGAGCGATTTCGCCGCGGCTCGCCGCGGCGTCGTGGTCGCGGACTGGCGGCGGACCGCCGAAGCGCACCCCGAGTTGCTCGCCGGTGACGGCATCCACCCGGAGCCTGCCGGCGGCGAGGCCTACGCGGCGGCGGTTGCCGAGGCGCTCACGGAGCTGCGCACACCCGCCGAGGCCGTCGGCTTCGAACGCCCCCGCCGCTGACCGCAGCGAGCCGTCGCAC
>NZ_JAPFRB010000002.1:467764-486862 GCF_035726885.1 Leucobacter sp. M11
CCCCGCACCGCCCAGGACGCCGCCTGCCGGTCATCGCTCGCCCCGCACCGCGTCGCCCCCAGGAACGCACAACGCCCCGCACACCGAAGTGTGCGGGGCGTTGCAGTCCGAAGCGGACGGGGCGAGTTACTTCGCCTCGGTCTCCTCGGCTGCAACCTCGGCGGTCTCCTCGACGGGAGCGTCCTCGGCGGCAACCTCTTCGACGACCTCGGGGGCTGCCTCGGCGACGGGCGCCTCCTCAACCTTCTTGGCCTTCTTGGGCTTCGGGTTCACGGGCTCGAGAACGAGCTCAATGATGGCCATGGGGGCGTTGTCGCCCTTGCGGAAGCCGGTCTTGATGATGCGGGTGTAGCCACCCTCGCGGTTCTCGACGAGCGGCGCGATCTCGGTGAAGAGCTCGTGCACGACGTTCTTGTCGATGTTCTTCGCGAGCACGCGACGACGCGACGCGATGTCACCGCGCTTGGCGAAGGTCACGATCCGCTCGGCGAACGGCTGCAGGCGCTTGGCCTTGTGCTCGGTGGTCTGAATCCGCTTGTGCTCGATGAGCTGCGAGGTCATGTTCGCGAGCATGAGACGCTCGTGTGCGGCACCGCCTCCGAGGCGGGGTCCCTTGCTGGGCTGAGGCATAGTAATTCTCCAGAGTTATTCTCGTTCGGCCGGGGCCGAGCGAACTAGCCGATGCTAGTTGTTGTCTTCTTCGTAGGTGTAGAACGCAGCGCCGTCGAAACCGGGCACGGCGTCCTTCAGGGCCAGGCCCATTTCCTCGAGCTTGTCGCGCACCTCGAACACCGACTTCTGACCGAAGTTACGGATGTTCATGAGCTGGGCCTCGGAGAGGGCGACCAGCTCGCTGACGGTGTTGATCCCCTCGCGCTTCAGGCAGTTGTAGCTGCGCACGGAGAGGTCAAGGTCCTCGATCGGAACAGCGAGCTCGTTGCCGGCAACGACGTCGACCGGCGCGGGGCCGATCTCGACGCCCTCAGCGGCGGTGTTGAGCTCGCGGGCCAGACCGAACAGCTCCACCAGGGTGGAACCGGCGGACGCGATGGCGTCGCGGGGGCTGATCGCAGACTTGGTCTCCACATCGACGACGAGGCGGTCGAAGTCGGTGCGCTCACCGGCACGGGTTGCCTCAACGCGGTAGGTCACCTTGAGCACGGGCGAGTAGATCGAGTCGACCGGGATGCGGCCGACCTCGGCGTCCTCGTTCCGGTTCTGCGCGGCCGAGACGTAGCCGCGGCCACGCTCGATCGTCAGCTCCAGCTCGAACTGAGCCTTGTCGTTCAGGGTGGCGATCACGAGCTCGGGGTTGTGCACCTCGACCCCGGCCGGAGCCGAGATGTCCGCTGCGGTGACCTCGCCGGCACCCGTCTTGCGCAGGTACGCGGTGATCGGCTCGTCGTGCTCGCTCGAGACCACGAGGTCCTTGATGTTCAGGATGATCTCGGTGACGTCCTCGGTCACACCGGGAATCGTCGTGAACTCGTGCGAAACGCCCTCGAAGCGAACGCTGGTGACAGCGGCCCCGGGGATGGACGACAGCAGGGTGCGGCGCAGGGAGTTCCCCAGCGTGTACCCGAAGCCGGGCTCGAGCGGCTCGATGACGAAGCGCGAGCGGTACTCAGAGATGTTCTCTTCGGTCAGAGTGGGTCGCTGTGCAATGAGCACTATTGATTTCCTTTCGGCAAAGGGTCCGCTATATGACTCTTGCGATGATGTGGTCGATCAGGAATGCGGGGTGCGGGGCTTTCGCCCCGCACTCCAAGGAAATGCGATTTAGACGCGACGGCGCTTGGGCGGGCGGCAGCCGTTGTGGGTCTGCGGGGTGACGTCGTTGATGGACCCCACCTCGAGACCGGCGGCCTGCAGCGAACGAATCGCCGTCTCGCGACCGGAGCCCGGTCCCTTGACGAAGACGTCAACCTTCTTCATCCCGTGCTCCTGCGCCTGGCGAGCGGCCGACTCGGCGGCCAGCTGCGCGGCGTAGGGGGTCGACTTGCGCGAGCCCTTGAAGCCGACGCCACCGGAGGAGGCCCAGCTGATCACGGCACCGGTCGTGTCGGTGATGGACACGATGGTGTTGTTGAAGGTCGACTTGATGTGGGCCTGGCCCACGAGGATGTTCTTTTTGTCCTTACGACGCGGCTTACGAGCAGCCGACTTAGGTGCAGCCATGTTTTTCTCCTAAAACTTTTTGGCGTTTCCGTGTCCCGGGCAGGGACGTGCGGCTACTACTTCTTCTTCTTACCGGCGACCGTGCGCTTCGGACCCTTGCGGGTACGAGCGTTGGTCTTGGTGCGCTGGCCGTGGACGGGCATGCCCTTGCGGTGACGAATACCCTGGTAGCTGCCGATCTCAACCTTGCGGCGGATGTCGCCGGCAACCTCGCGACGGAGGTCACCCTCAACCTTGAAGTTCTGCTCGATGTAGTCGCGAAGCGCGACGAGCTGCTCGTCGCTCAGGTCGCGGACCCGAATGTTGCCGTCGATCGACGTGTCGGCGAGGGCCTTGAGGGCGCTCGTGCGGCCGACGCCGTAGATGTACGTAAGTGCGATTTCCACGCGCTTTTCGCGCGGGATGTCTACTCCTGCGAGACGTGCCATGCTGGCTTCTCCTTGTGCTGGTGGAGGTGTGGCGCGTCACCGATGCTCGGGCCTCCGACCCGAGGTATCCCCCGCCGGAGCGGGTTCTGGTGACACGGTTGCTTCGTGTTGAAGCGGGTAATGCGGTAATCCACGGGGCCGTGGCCCCGCTCGATTAGCCCTGGCGCTGCTTGTGGCGCGGGTTCTCGCAGATCACCATGACGCGTCCGTGCCGACGGATGACCTTGCACTTGTCGCAGATCTTCTTGACACTGGGCTTGACCTTCATGATGGTTCCTTCTTGATTGCTGTCCTCGTACCCGGGGTGTGCCCCGGGCCGTTACTTACAGCGTCCCTCTACTTGTAGCGGTAGACGATCCGGCCGCGGGTCAGGTCGTAGGGCGTCAGCTCCACGATCACACGGTCCTCGGGGAGGATGCGGATGTAGTGCTGGCGCATCTTTCCCGAGATGTGAGCGAGCACTTTGTGCCCGTTCGTCAGCTCAACGCGGAACATCGCGTTGGGCAGGGCTTCGACAACCGTGCCCTCAATCTCGATAACGCCGTCTTTTTTGGCCATAACTCACTATCGCTTGTTGGTGGATGGATGCTGGTCATGCAGAATGGGTGCCGTCAACAACAGCACACACCAAGCGGAAAGTTTATCACGCATTTTGGCTATTGTCTGCCCCTCGGGCGCGTCGCCTTGACGAAGGGGCCGGCCAGCCGGTCAGCCGCCGGCCGATCCCGCCATCACAATCCAGACGGTGACCATCAGGATGATGCTGCCGACGACTCCCCCGATCGCACCAATGATGATCCCGGCCCAGGCGAAGCCGTTTCCGGGGAGAGCACGGACCCAGTTTTGGCGCAGCGCGATCACCCCGAGCAGCACCGCGACAAAGCCGGTGAAGAAGGAGAGCACGAAGGCGACGATCGCCAGGGTGTTGGTCTTGGGCGCCGGCTGACCCAGTCCTCCGGGGTAGGGGCTGGGGCCACTGGGAAACGGTGGCTGAGCCGCCGTGTACGGATAGCCCGCCGCCGGCTGTCCCGCTCCCTGGTACGGCGGAGCAGGGGGGAGCGAGCCGGGGCTGCTCGGCACGTCGCCGTGCGGGGGGAAGCCAGGCTGTTGCGGGGGGAGATTCGGTTCCATCGCTACAGTCCCTCCACGTTCCACTGTTTCCAGGCCATGATGCCGAGCTCAGCGCCGTTGGTGCTGCGCAAGCCTTCCGCCCACAGCACGAAGGGCATCATCTCGTAGTTGCCGTTGACGATCTCATTCGCAAAGGTGTCGATGTCAGACGTCGCGAGGAACGTCATGTAGTTTCCCGCCACCGCGTACGCGCGGTGCACCGTCTCGGGGTTCGCGAAGGCCTCCGCGGACACGAGCTGGCCCGGGTCACTGGCCTCGTTGATTGCGGACCGGATGTCCGGGGCCATCGTCTTGTTCAGTCCGTCGATCGGTGCCACGAGCTTATCCTCGACCGCGGTCGCGTAGCCCTCGACGCCGACCATTCGCTCCGCGCTGCCCTCCCCGACGAAGTTGCTCCAGCTGCCGTCCTGGCCCGTGTTGTGCAGGGCGTGGGTCATCTCGTGGACGCTGGTCCGGAGCACGGGATCATCGGTGCTCTGGTTCAGCATGAGCAGCACCCCGCTGACGCCAAGCCCGTCATAGAGCTGAGCTTCGTCGCGGGTGTGCCAGTTCATGTTGGCTCCTCGGAAGGTCTTCGCCAGGCCGGCTTCGGTGCCGGTCTGGGACTCCAGAGCCCCGGGCACTCCCCCGTAGGCCGCGGTCCGGAAGCGCTCGTTGTCCGTGGTCAGGAAGACCGGAAAGCCCGGGTGTGAGACGCGCGGGAACATCCCGCCCTGGTCCTCAAGCACCGCGAGCGCCGCGGTCTGCACGTCGTCAGCGGCGGCCTCGACGGCGGCCCGGTCCGCGGCGAAGCCGTAGATCACGGCGTTGTCTCGCTTCTCGACGGCCACCCCGTCCGGGTGGTCCCAGGGCTGGGCAGCCAGTGGTTCCAGGCTGGTAATGCGCATCGTGTCTCCGGTGTAGTCCCCGGTCACGGTGATCGCGTAGCGGAACTGCTGGGTCATGATGAAGTTTTTCACCTCACCCTCGAGCGCGGGATCATCATTGGCCAACGCTTCGTCGTATTCCTCTTCGCTGAGATCCGGGTACACGGTGTCGGCCTGCGTCGCGGTGAAACCAAGGTCGAAGGCGAAATCAACGCCGACGGGATCCGGGTAGGTGAACAGGTCCTCGCCCTCAGGAAGGGGTTCGCGAACGTCGTCCTCACTCGGGTACAGACCGTTGTAGGTCTGCTCCGCACTCCCGACCGTCCAGCCGATGGCCTTGGTGCCGTCCCAGATCTTCGCGAGCTGGTCGCGGGCGTCTCCCTCGCCGAAGGAGACGAAGGCCTCGCGATCGCCGTCGAGCATGGCCTGGCTCATCCGGTCAAAGATGTGCCCCTCGTCGACGTTCGACTCTGCCTGCTGTTCGAGGAGATCACGGGCCGCCTGGAACTGCTCAGGATCCCAGCCCCGGGCCAGGGCGATTCCGGTCCAGGACAGCGACCCGACGATGAAGACGGCGACCGCGCCCAGTCCGATGAGGTGCTTCCTCGGGAGCCAGGGGCGTTTCGGCCGCACGCTCCGCTCGGCGCCGGTACTGCTCGGCTGTTCGCTCGGGTGATCTGACATCCTGGCTCCCTCTGCGCGTGCCCGTTGATCACGGGTGGTCGGTCTCTCAGTGGTGACGCTTAGGCAATGGGTACCGGCGTGATTCCGAAGGGCGCAAGCCCAGCGGCGCCGCCGTCCTCGGCGGTGAGCACCCAGATGCCTCCCTGGTGCACTGCGACCGAGTGCTCCCACTGGGCGCTCATACTGCCATCGACGGTCGCAACCGTCCAGTCGTCCTCGCGGGTGAAGGTCTCAATGCCCCCGGTCGTGACCATGGGCTCGATCGCGACCACGAGTCCGGGTTTCACCTCGGGCCCCTTGCGGGGAACCCGATAGTTAAACACGGGCGGTTCCTCGTGCATGCTCCGGCCGATGCCGTGCCCGATGTAGTCCTCGAGAATGCCGTAGGGGCCCTGCGCGAGGATGTACTCCTGAATCGCGGCGCCGACCTCGTTGAGGTGCTTCGCCTGTGCGAGCTGTGCGATCCCGCGCCACATCCCCTGCTCGGTGACCCGGCTCAGCTCCTCGCGCTCGGCGACGAGCTCCGGGCGGCTCGGGTCCGGCACCACGACGGTGACGGCGGAGTCGCCGTTCCAGCCCTTGATGATCGCGCCGGAGTCGATCGAGATAATGTCGCCGGGCGCCAGGGGGCGGTCCCCCGGGATCCCGTGCACGACGTCCTCGTTCACGTTGGCGCAGATCGTGTGCCGGTAGCCGGGCACGAGCTTGAAGTTCGACTGGCCGCCCAGCTCGAGGATCGCCTGTTCCGCAAGCCGATCGAGTTCAAGCGGGGTGACCCCGGCCCGCACCGCGTTCTTCGCGGCGCGGAGCGAGGCCGCCGTTGCTAGCCCCGGCGCCACCATCAGGCGGAGCTGGGCGGGCGATTTGTAGATGGAGCGGCGCAGCAGAGACACGTGCGTTAGCGACCGATCTTGGCGGTCAGCGCCGCTGAGATGCGCTCGGCGACCTCGTCGATGCCGCCGAGGCCGTCGACGCGCACCAGGATGCCGCGCTCCTCGAACAGCTCGATCAGGGGCGCGGTCTGCTCCGTGTACACGGTCTGGCGGTGACGAATGACCTCTTCGGTGTCATCCGCACGCCCCTGCTCCTCGGCACGCTTCAGGAGCCGGGCGACGACCTCGTCGGTGTCGGCTTCGAGCAGCACGACGGCGTCAAGGCTCGCGCCGCTCTTGGCGAGCTCCGCGTCGAGGGCCTGCACCTGGCTGACGTTGCGCGGGTAGCCGTCCAGCAGGAAGCCGGGGGTCGCGTCGTCCTGCGCGATACGGTCGGCAACGATCGTGTCGGTCAGCTCGTCGGGGACGAGCTCTCCGGCGTTGATGATTTCCTGCACCTGCAGGCCGAGCGGCGTGCCGCCCGTGATGTTGGCCCGGAAGATATCACCGGTGGAGATCGCCGGAACGCCGTAGCGCTCGGCCAGCATCGTGGCCTGGGTGCCCTTTCCCGCTCCGGGAGGGCCGACGATCAGGAGGCGGGTTGCGTTGCTCATTTGAGGAGTCCTTCATAGTGGCGCTGCTGCAGCTGCGCGTCGATCTGCTTCACGGTTTCGAGGCCAACACCCACGATGATGAGGATGGAGGCGCCGCCGAACGGGAAGTTCTGGTTCGCTCCGAAGAGGGACAGCGCGATCAGCGGGATCATGGCGATGAGGCCGAGGTAGATCGATCCGGGCAAGGTGATCCGGGTCAGCACGTAGTTCAAGTACTCGGCGGTCGGGCGGCCGGCGCGGATACCGGGCACGAAGCCGCCGTACTTCTTCATGTTGTCGGCGACCTCTTCGGGGTTGAAGGTAATCGAGACGTAGAAGAACGTGAAGCCAATGATCAGCAGGAAGAACACGAGCATGTAGAGCGGCTGGTCGCCCTGCATCAGGTTGAGCGAGATCCACTCGACCCAGGGCTTGACCTCCTGGCCGGGCGCGGGCTGGTTGAACTGCACGAGCAGCATCGGCAGGTACAGCAGCGACGACGCGAAGATGACGGGCACCACACCGGCCATGTTGACCTTGATCGGAATGTAGGTGTTATTGCCGCCGTAAGTTCGCCGCCCCACCACACGCTTGGCGTATTGCACGGGGATGCGCCGCTGCGACTGCTCGACGAAGACGACGAGCGCGATCGTGATCACGCCGATGGCGAGCACGAAGAAGAAGATGCCCCAGCCGTTGGCTTCCTTGATGGCCCAGAGGGCGCCGGGGAAGGTGGCGGAGATCGAGGTGAAGATGAGCAGGGACATGCCGTTGCCCACGCCGCGCTCGGTGATGAGCTCGCCCATCCACATGATGAGGCTCGTGCCGGCGGTCATCGTCATGATGATGATGAGGACGGCGTACCACTCCTGGGAGATGAGGTTGCGGCAGGCCACGATGCTGGTGTTGCCGAAGAGCTGCCCGACCTTGGCCACGGTGACGAGCGTGGTGGCCTGCAGGATGGCGAGCGCGATCGTCAGGTAGCGGGTGTACTGCGTGATCTTGGCCTGGCCGGCCTGACCCTCCTTGTGCAGGGTCTCGAAGTGCGGGATGACCACGCGCAGCAGCTGGGTAATGATCGAGGCCGTGATGTACGGCATGATCCCGAGCGCGAAGATGGACAGCTGCAGGAGCGCCCCGCCGCTGAACAGGTTGATCATGTCGTAGAGGCCGTTGCTGGACTCCTGGGAGGCCAGGCAGAGCTGCACGTTGCCGAAGTTCACGTACGGGGACGGAATGTGCGAGCCCAGGCGGAACAGCGCGACGATGCCGAGGGTAAACCCGATCTTTCGTCGCAGGTCCGGGGTCCGGAAAATCCGACCGATTGCGCTAATCAAACATGCCTCCTGCGGGGTGCAACGTCACTGGCCGCCAATACCGATTGGCACGGGCCAGTAACTGAGCCTACACGGCTTTTCTGGCCCCGAACGAAAAAAAGGCCCGGATTCCGCAACCAAATCGTGACACACCTTGCGGCGTGCTGATTTGGCGCGGAATCCGGGCCTTTCGGGAACTACTTGATCGACCCGCCTGCGGCGACGATCTTCTGCTCAGCAGAGCCGGAGACCTTGTCGACCGAGATGGTCAGCTTGACGGCGATGTCGCCGTCGCCGAGCACCTTGACGGGCTGGTTCTTGCGAACGGCACCCTTCTCGACGAGGTCGGCGACGGTCACGTCGCCACCCTTCGGGTACAGCTCGGCCAGCTTGGCCAGGTTCACGACCTGGTACTCGACGCGGAACGGGTTCTTGAACCCGCGCAGCTTCGGGGTGCGCATGTGCAGCGGCATCTGCCCACCCTCGAAGCCAACCCGCACCTGGTACCGGGCCTTGGTGCCCTTGGTACCGCGACCGGCGGTCTTACCCTTGGATGCCTCACCACGACCAACGCGGGTCTTGGCCTTCTTGGCACCCGGAGCGGGGCGAAGGTGGTGAACCTTCAGCACCTGGGCGCGCGCCTCGGGGGCGCTTTCTTCCTGCTTGGCCTTCTTTGCTTCAGCCATTAGTCGATCTCCTCAACCTTGACCAGGTGAGCAACCGTGCGAACGTAGCCGCGGTTCTGGGCGTTGTCCTCGCGAACGACGCTGGCGCCGATCTTGCGGAGGCCCAGGCTGCGGAGCGTGTCGCGCTGGTTCTGCTTCTCACTGATGACGGACTTCGTCTGCGTAATCTTCAGGTTCTTCGCCATTACGCACCTGCCTTTGCCTTCGCGGCCTCAGCCGCTGCCTCGGCCTCGGCGCGCACGTGGCGGGCCGGGGCGACACGGTCAAAGTCGAGACCGCGGCGGGCTGCGACGGAGCGGGGCTCCTCGAGCTGCTGCAGGGCCTCAACCGTGGCGTGCACGATGTTGAGCGTGTTGGAGGAACCCAGCGACTTGCTGAGCACGTCGTGGATCCCGGCGCACTCGAGTACGGCGCGGACGGGACCACCGGCGATGACACCGGTACCCGCGGCGGCGGGACGAAGCAGGACCACACCGGCCGCTGCCTCACCCTGCACGGGGTGCGGGATGGTGCTCTTGACGCGGGGGACGCGGAAGAAGTTCTTCTTTGCCTCCTCGACGCCCTTGGAGATCGCCAGGGGAACTTCCTTGGCCTTGCCGTAGCCAACGCCGACCATGCCGTTGCCGTCGCCGACGACCACGAGGGCGGTGAAGCTAAAGCGACGACCACCCTTCACGACCTTGGAGACGCGGTTGATGGTGACGACGCGCTCCAGGAACTGGCTCTTGTCGGCGTCCCGGCTGCCGCGGTCGCGGTTCGGGTTGCGCTCACGGCTGCCACGACGAGCCTCGCGGGGCTCGTTGCGGTTGTCCGTGGCGGGGGCGTCCGTGGCCGGAGCCTCGGTGGCAGGCGCCTCAGCAGCCTTGGCCTCTGCAGTCACTTCCTGCTCCTTCTTCTGATCGCTCACAGGTTCAGCCCACCTTCGCGAGCACCGTCGGCGATAGCAGCGACGCGACCGGCGTACTTGCTTCCCCCACGGTCAAACACAACGGACTCGATGCCGGCGCTCTTGGCGCGCTCGGCAATCAGCTCGCCGACGCGGCGAGACTTGGCCGACTTGTCGCCGTCGAAAGCACGAAGATCGGCTTCCATCGTCGACGCGGAGGCGAGGGTGAGGCCCTTGCCATCGTCGATCACCTGAACGAACACGTGACGTGCCGAACGGGTGACGACCAGACGGGGGCGCAGCTCCGTGCCGTTGATCTTCTTGCGAAGACGCGTGTGGCGACGGACGCGGGCCGCGGAACGGCCCTTTGCACGAGTTTTTGCGACGGCCATGGTTACTTACCAGCCTTTCCAGCCTTGCGGCGAACGACCTCGCCCGCGTAGCGGATACCCTTGCCCTTGTAGGGCTCGGGACGCTTCAGCTTGCGGATGTTCGCGGCGGTCTCACCGACAGCCTGCTTGTCGATCCCGCGAACGGTGATCTTGTTGTTGCCCTCAACCTCGAGCGTGATGCCCTCGGGTGCGTTGACGACGACGGGGTGCGAGAAGCCGAGCGCGAGCTCGAGGCTCTGACCCTTGGCGACGACGCGGTACCCGGTGCCGTGTACCTCGAGCTGCTTTGCGTAGCCCTCGGTGACGCCCACGATGTTGTTGAAGATCAGGGTGCGGGTGAGGCCGTGCAGGGCACGCGACTCACGCTCGTCGTCGGGGCGGGTCACGAGGACCTGGCCCTCCTCGACGGCAACCTGGATGGGGGACGCGACGGTGAGCGCGAGCTCACCCTTCGGGCCCTTGACGGTGACGGACGAACCGGCAACCGTGACGTTGACACCGCCGGGAACGGCGATGGGAAGCTTACCAATACGAGACATGGGTGACTACCACACGTAAGCGAGGACTTCCCCGCCAACGCCCTTCTGCTCGGCCTCGCGGTCGGTCAGCAGACCGGAGGAGGTGGACAGGATCGCGATGCCGAGGCCACCGAGAACGGTGGGCAGCTCGGTCGAGCGCGCGTACACCCGGAGACCGGGCTTGGAAACACGCTTGATGCCGACGATCGTGCGCTCACGGTTGGGACCGTACTTGAGCGACAGGGTGAGCGTGGTGCCAACGCGAGCGTCTTCGACGCTCCAGTCGGCGATGTAGCCCTCGCGCTTGAGAATGTCGGCGATGCCCGTCTTCAGCTTGGAGCCGGGGATGTTGACACTGTCGTGGTGCGCCGAGTTGGCGTTGCGCAGTCTGGTCAGCAGGTCTGCGACCGGATCTGTCATTGTCATAACAATTACTTCTTTCTCAACTGGTTTCGTGCACCCGGACACGGGTCACGACCTAGTTGACGGGGTGCGACGGCTTTGGCCCGGTTGGCCGATGACGCGGGCGCCCGGGAGTTTCCCCCCGAGCACCCGCGCAGCCGTCGCGATGATGGCTATTTAGTTGTTGTCCTCGGACTTGAACGGGAAGCCGAGCGCCTTGAGCAGCGCGCGACCCTCGTCGTCGGTCTTGGCGGTGGTCACGACAGTGATGTCGAAACCGCGCACCCGATCGATCTTATCCTGATCGATCTCGTGGAACACACTCTGCTCCTGGAGACCGAAGGTGTAGTTGCCGTTTCCGTCGAACTGCTTGGGCGACAGACCACGGAAATCGCGGATACGCGGCAGCGCGAGGGACAGCAGACGGTCAAGGAACTCCCAGGCGCGGTCACCACGGAGGGTGACGTGCGCACCAATGGCCTGGCCGTCGCGCAGCTTGAACTGAGCGATCGACTTGCGGGCCTTGGTGACCATCGGCTTCTGGCCGGTGATCTTGGTGAGGTCAGCGATTGCGCCATCGATGATCTTGCCATCGCGGGCGGCCTCGCCGACACCGGTGTTCACGACGATCTTCACGAGGCCGGGGACCTGGTGAATGTTCGTGTACTCGTGCTCCTTGACGAGCGCCGGAACGATCTCGTTACGGTACTTCTGCTTCAGGCGCGGCTGGATTTTGCCAGCGGGCGCGGCAGTCTCTGCGGTCATCAGAGGTCCTTCCCAGACTTCTTTGCGTAGCGAACGCGGACCGTCTTGGTGACGCCGTCCTTCTCTACCTCTTCGACACGGAACCCAACGCGGGTGGGCTTCTTCGACTCGGGGTCGACAACCGCGACGTTGGAGACGTGGATCGGAGCCTCGTGAGTCTCGATGCCGCCCTCCTTCGCGCCGCGAGCGGACTGGCCCACCTTGACGTGCTTGGTGACGTAGTTCACGCCCTCCACGATCACGCGGTTGCTCTCAGTGAGCACCTCGATCACGCGACCCTGCTTGCCACGGTAGCCGCCGCGCTCCTGCGTGGGGCCCGAGATGACCTCTACGAGGTCACCCTTCTTGATCTTGTTGGCCATGATTAGATTACCTCCGGTGCCAGCGAGACGATCTTCATGAACTTCTTGTCGCGAAGCTCGCGGCCGACGGGCCCGAAGATACGGGTGCCGCGGGGCTCCCCGTCGGTCTTCAGGATCACGGCGGCGTTCTCGTCGAACTTGATGTAGGACCCGTCGGGACGACGGACCTGCTTCTTGGTGCGGACGATGACCGCCTTGACGACATCACCCTTCTTGACGTTGCCACCGGGGATTGCGTCCTTGACGGTCGCAACGATGGTGTCGCCGAGGCCCGCGTAGCGACGACCGGAACCGCCGAGAACGCGAATCGTGAGCAACTCCTTGGCGCCGGTGTTGTCGGCAACCTTGAGTCGGGATTCCTGCTGAATCACTTAGTACTCCTTCTTCGAAGTAAGCGCGATGCGCTTACTTAGCCTTCTCGAGGATCTCGACCAGGCGCCACCGCTTGGTGGCGCTCAGCGGACGCGTCTCGTGGATGAGGACGAGGTCGCCGATGCCGGCGGTGTTCTCCGCGTCGTGGGCCTTGACCTTGGACGAGCGGCGCATGACCTTGCCGTACAGCGGGTGCTTCACGCGGTCCTCGACCTCAACGACGATGGTCTTGTCCATCTTGTCGCTGACGACGTAGCCGCGGCGGCTCTTGCGGTACGCGCGAGCTTCGGTGGCCGTCTCCTGGCCAGCGGTCTCCTTTTCGACCTGTGCCATGGTTAGGCCTCCTTCGTCTCGGCTGCGGTGTCAGCTGCAGCCTTCTTCGTGGACTTCTTCGCGGGCTTCTTCTCCGCCTCGACCGGGGCCGGGGTGGCGCGAATCCCGAGCTCGCGCTCGCGGACCACGGTGTAGATGCGAGCGATGTCGCGCTTGACCTGTCGCACGCGGCCGTGGCTCTCGAGCTGGCCGGTTGCGGACTGGAATCGCAGGTTGAACAGTTCTGCCTTCGCCTTGCGGAGCTCCTCTACGAGGCGCTCGTCCTCGAAGGTGTCCAGTTCAGTGATGGCCAGTTCCTTGGTGCCGATCGCCATTATGCGTCGCCCTCCTCACGCTTGATAATGCGAGCCTTCAGCGGAAGCTTGTGGATGGCGCGGGTGAGCGCCTCCCGTGCGAGCTCCTCGTCAACACCGGCGACCTCGAAGAGGACACGACCGGGCTTGACGTTGGCGACCCACCACTCGGGTGAACCCTTACCGGAACCCATGCGGGTTTCAGCGGGCTTCTTGGTCAGCGGGCGGTCGGGGTAGATGTTGATCCACACCTTGCCGCCACGCTTGATGTGACGCGTCATGGCGATACGAGCGGACTCGATCTGACGGTTCGTCACGTAGGCCGGGGTCAGCGCCTGGATACCGTAGTCACCGAAGTGAACCTTGGTGCCACCGGTCGCCTGGCCCGAACGGCCGGGGTGGTGCTGCTTGCGGTACTTGACTCGACGAGGAATCAGCATAGTTACTTCTCCGATCCTGCTGCAGCGGTCGCAGCCTCGGGCGCGTTGTTGCGGGGCGCACGACGGCGGTCCCCTCCGCGGTCGGGACGAGACGACTTCTGGTTCGCCTGCTCGCGAGCGAGCTCCTTGTTGGTGATGTCACCCTTGTAGATCCAGACCTTCACGCCGATGCGGCCGAAGGTGGTCTTCGCCTCGTAGAAGCCGTAGTCGATGTTCGCGCGAAGGGTGTGCAGCGGCACGCGACCCTCGCGGTAGAACTCGGAACGGCTCATCTCGGCGCCGCCAAGACGGCCGGAGACCTGGATGCGGACACCCTTGGCGCCGGCGCGCTGGGCACCCTGGAGGCCCTTGCGCATGGCGCGACGGAAGGCGACGCGAGCAGCGAGCTGCTCGGCGATGCCCTGGGCGACGAGCTGAGCGTCAGCCTCGGGGTTCTTGACCTCGAGGATGTTCAGCTGGATCTGCTTGCCCGAGAGCTTCTCGAGGTCGGTGCGAATCCGCTCGGCCTCGGCGCCACGGCGACCGATGACGATGCCGGGACGGGCCGTGTGGATGTCCACGCGGACCCGGTCACGGGTGCGCTCGATCTCGATACGCGACACACCAGCGCGGTCAAGCGTCTTGGTGAGGTAGGCGCGGATCTTGATGTCCTCGGCGACGTAGTCGGCGTAACGCTGACCCGGCTTCTTCGAGTCGGAGAACCAGCGCGACACGTGGTCGGTGGTGATCCCCAGGCGGAAGCCGTACGGGTTTACTTTCTGGCCCATTACTTGGCTCCCTTCTTTGCAGCGGCCAGCTCATCGGCCGTGCTGAGCACGATCGTGATGTGGCTGGTGCGCTTGTTGATACGGAACGCGCGGCCCTGTGCGCGGGGGCGGAAACGCTTGAGCGTCGCGCCCTCGTCAACGAAAGCCTTGCTGATGATCAGCTCGCCCTCGTCGAGACGGGTGTTCGTGGCGTCCGCCTTGACTCGTGCGTTCGCCATAGCGGATGCAACGAGCTTGTAGACGGCCTCAGAGGCTGCCTGCGGCGCGAACTTCAGGATCGCGAGCGCCTCTTCGGCGTTCTTCCCACGAACCAGGTTGACGACGCGGCGAGCCTTCATGGGGGTGATGCGGATGTGACGCACGCGTGCGATCGACTCCACCATAATTATCCTCCTTCACGTCCCCGCGTTAGCGGCGACGGCCCTTCTTGTCGTCCTTCACGTGACCACGGAAGGTGCGCGTCGGGGCGAACTCGCCCAGCTTGTGCCCAACCATGGTTTCGCTCACGAACACGGGGATGTGCTTGCGACCGTCGTGCACGGCGATGGTGTGTCCCAGCATGGCGGGGATGATCATCGAACGGCGCGACCAGGTCTTGATGACGTTCTTGGTGCCGGCTTCGTTCTGAACAACAACCTTCTTCAGCAGGTGGTTGTCAACGAAGGGGCCCTTCTTGAGACTACGAGGCATCTTCTGTAACTCCTACTAGCGCTTCTTGCCAACGGTACGGCGGCGAACGATGAGCTTGTCGCTTTCCTTGTTCGGACGGCGGGTGCGGCCTTCCTTCTGGCCCCACGGGCTGACGGGGTGGCGACCACCACTCGTCTTGCCCTCACCACCACCGTGCGGGTGGTCAACCGGGTTCATGGCGACACCACGGACGGTCGGGCGAACGCCCTTCCACCGCATACGGCCGGCCTTACCCCAGTTGATGTTCGACTGCTCGGCGTTGCCGACCTCGCCGATCGTTGCGCGGCAGCGCACATCCACGTTGCGGATTTCACCCGACGGCAGACGAAGCTGCGCGTAGGGGCCGTCCTTCGCCACGAGGCGAACCGACGCACCGGCGGAACGGGCCATCTTGGCCCCGCCGCCCGGCTTCAGCTCGATCGCGTGAATCACGGTACCCGTGGGGATGTTCTTCAGCGGCAGGTTGTTGCCCGGCTTGATGTCCGCGGCGGGACCCGACTCAACGATGTCGCCCTGGTTCAGCTTGTTCGGGGCGATGATGTAGCGCTTCGTGCCGTCTGCGAAGTGCAGGAGCGCGATGCGAGCGGTCCGGTTCGGGTCGTACTCGATGTGAGCGACCTTGGCGTTCACGCCGTCCTTGTCATTGCGACGGAAGTCGATGACGCGGTACTGGCGCTTGTGGCCACCACCGATGTGACGGGCGGTGATCCGACCGGAGCTGTTCCGGCCACCGGTCTTCGGCAGCGGACGCAGCAGGGACTTTTCCGGGGTCGAACGAGTGATCTCGGCAAAGTCAGCGACGCTCGAGCCGCGACGGCCCGGGGTCGTGGGCTTGTACTTACGAATAGCCATTGTCTATTTCCTCTTCGCTTCCCGGGCCTACAGCGCAGCCGTGAAGATGTCGATGGAGCCGGACTTCAGCGTGACGATCGCGCGCTTGGTGTCCTTGCGCTTGCCGAGGCCGAACTTGGTGCGACGGGTCTTGCCCTTGCGGTTCAGCGTGTTGATCGACGCGACCTTCACGTTGAAGATCTGCTCGATGGCGAGCTTGATCTCCGTCTTGTTCGAGTTGGGAGCCACCTCGAAGGTGTACTGCCCGTTCGAGTCGATGAGCGCGTAGCTCTTCTCCGAGACGACGGGGGCGATGACCACGTCGTGCAGGTTCTTGTTCAGGCTCATTACTCCGAGACCTCCTTGCTGGTGGCGGAAGCCTTGACAGACTTACCGGCCGCGGGGCCCGTCACGAACGCGTCGAAGGCGTCCTTGATGAAGACGAGGTCGTCGCTCACCAGAACGTCGTAGGCGTTGAGCTGGTCCCAGAAAATGACGTGTACGTCCTCAACGTTGCGCACGGAGAGCAGGGTCTGCTCGTCGCCGCGGTTGAGCACGATGAGGGTCTTCTTGCCCGGTGCCACCGTCTCGAGAACGGCGCGAGCCGCCTTCGTGTTGGGGGTGTCGCCGAGGCCGAGGGACTCGATGACGTGCACCCGCTCGCCGCGGGCCCGGTCGGACAGCACGCCGCGGAGAGCCGCAGCGATCATCTTCTTGGGGGTGCGCTGCGAGTAGTCGCGGGGCACGGGACCGTGGACGATGCCACCGCCGGTCATCTGAGGAGCACGGATGGAACCCTGACGGGCGCGGCCGGTGCCCTTCTGCTTGAACGGCTTGCGACCGGCGCCGGAAACCTCTGCGCGGGTCTTGGTCTTGTGCGTCCCCTGGCGTGCGGCAGCGAGCTGCGCGACGACGACCTGGTGGATCAGCGGAACATTGGTCTCCACGTCGAAGATCGCGGCGGGAAGCTCGACCGTGCCGGTCTTCTTGCCCTTCGAGTCAATGACGTTGAGCGTGGTTGCGGTAGCCATGAACTACGCCCCCTTCACTGCGTTGCGGACGAAAACGAGACGACCGCGCGCGCCGGGGACAGCACCCTTGACCAGGATGACACCCTTCTCGACGTCGACGGCGTGAACCGTGAGGTTCTGCACGGTGACGCGCTCGCCACCCATGCGACCGGCCATCTTCTTGCCCTTGAACACGCGACCGGGGGTCGCGGAGGCACCGATGGAACCGGGCTTGCGGTGGTTGCGGTGCGCGCCGTGCGAGGCGGAGACACCCTGGAAGTTGTGACGCTTCATCACACCTGCCCAGCCCTTACCCTTCGACGTGCCAACGACGTCGACCAGCTGGCCGGCCTCGAAGGTCCCGTCGATGGTGAGCTCCTGGCCGGCGGAGTAGTCCGCAGCGTCCGGGGTGCGCACCTCGGTGAGGTGACGACGCGGGGTGACGCCCGCCTTCGCGAAGTGGCCAGCGGTGGGCTGGTCAACCTTGCGAGGGTCGATCTGACCGGCGGCGATCTGCACGGCGCTGTAGCCGTCGACCTCAGCGGTACGGATCTGGGTCACCACGTTCGGTGCGATTTCAATAACGGTTACGGGGACGAGCTTGTTGTCAGCGTCCCAAACCTGAGTCATGCCAAGCTTCGTGCCCAGCAGACCTTTGGTGGTCTTAGCAGTAGACATGATTCCCTTAGAGCTTGATCTCGATGTTGACGTCCGCAGGCAGGTCGATGCGCATGAGCGACTCGACCGTCTTCGGGTTGGGGTCGACAATGTCGATCAGGCGCTTGTGCGTGCGCTTCTCAAAGTGCTCGCGGCTGTCCTTGTACTTGTGCGGCGAACGGATCACTGCGATCACGTTCTTCTCCGTGGGGAGGGGCACCGGACCGATAACGGTGGCACCCGCGCGGGTGACCGTGTCAACGATCTTTCGGGCCGACTGGTCGATGACCTCGTGGTCATACGACTTCAGTCGGATGCGGATCTTCTGTCCCGCCATGTGTGACTCTCACTTTCTGATTGCGTCGTACGGCCCGGGGGCCGCATTGGACGTCTTGCGTATTCAGCACTTCACACCGTTTCTGGCGCTGCAACGCTGTTCATCTTTCAAAGCCCGGTTTCCCGTGGCTCCCCCGCGCCGATCCGACCGAGGCCGCTCCGACACACCCTCCGCCGCGCCTGCGCGCAGCAGGCCGCCGCCCGCTTCAGTTGCCTGAGATGCGTTGCGGTTGCCGTGAATTCTGCGGAAAGCACTGCGGAGTGGGGGTTGTTCTGCTGCCCGCGGCCTAACCCGAACCCGGCGCCGACGCGTACGTCGTTCCGGGCGGCTATGCACTGCCTGGCAGTGATTTTCCGCACGTCGGCGGAAAAGTACTGAACTAGAACATTCTGTCACAGAATAGGGGGTTCATGCAACCCGGGCGTGTCGTCAATTCCGTCAATGGTTTTGGGGCCCCGACCGCCACATTTTCGGCGCAGCGGGGACCGTCCGCGCCCACCCGGAGCGGGGGTCGGGACGCCTCAGGCGCTGCGCTCGTCGCCGGTCGAGCGTCGGGCGGCGCGTCGCTCCAGAATCGCCGGGATCCGCAGGTAGATCGCCGTCAGCGCGATGCCGCCGATGAGCAGGAGCCACCAGCCCGAGACGGGCACGGCGTAGGAGGCGAGCCCGAGGGCGCAGGCCAGCGCGGTCAGCCCGGCCACGAGCGAGGACGTCGCCAGGTGGCTCAGCCCGGTCTGGTTGATTCGCTGGTACGCGTGCTCCTTGTGCGGTTCGTACCATTTTTTCCCCGCCCGCGTACGCTTGACCAGCGTGGTGGCGCTGTCGCCGAAGTACAGGATCATCGGGGCAATCGTCGCGAGCACCGGCACCCCGGCAAGCAGCGCGGCGAGCGAGGTTGCGGCCACGGCTCCCCCGAGCAGGTAGCTGCCCACGTCGCCGAGGAAGACCCCGCGGCCGAGCAGGTTCCAGGGCAGGAACCCGGCGAAGGCCGCCGCGAGGATCGCGCCGACGGCCGTCAGCCAGGGCAGCTCCGACAGGACCCCGGACAGCGCGAAGGTGATGCCGGCGACCACGCCGTGCATCCCGCTGATTCCGTTCAGTCCGTCCATGAAGTTCGCGACGTTGATGAAGCTCGACAGGAAGAGGACCCCGTAGACGACAAAGCCGAGGCTCAGCCACGGACCGAGTCCCGTTCCCGGCAGGAGCGCCAGGCAGACCCCGAGCGCGATGGCCAGCTGCGCGAGGGAACGCGCCAGCACCGGAAGCCCCCGAATGTCCTCACTGAGGCC
>NZ_JAPFRB010000002.1:486905-487127 GCF_035726885.1 Leucobacter sp. M11
GGGCGCAGCAGCAGGGCATCCGGGAAGAGGAAGAGGCCCGTGCCGAGCGTCACGACGACCGCGATGAGCACCGCGAGTCCCATGCCGCGAATCACGGGCCTCGTGTGCGAGGAGCGCTCATTGGGTACGTCAAGAATGCCGAGGCCACGAAGCAGCGGGGTCACCGCGAGCGGCAGCACCAGGCTCAGGAACAGCGCGAGGGTGGTGAGGGCGCCGATCATC
>NZ_JAPFRB010000002.1:487158-499135 GCF_035726885.1 Leucobacter sp. M11
GGATCCGGCGGCGTGCGCACCGGAGGCCTGCCCAGCGCGGGTCACCCCGGGGCGTTCCTGACCGTTCATGTCCTCGGCGTCGCTGGCCGAGCGCACGGGCTCCAGCTCGCCCTCGTCCCGCGCTGGGGTGGCGTCGAGGTCCAGCCGCTTCCACCAGCCGTCGTGGTCGAGCACGTCCGGGGAGATCGTCGCGACCGTGGCGTGGGAGATTTTCGGGTGGAAGGGTCGCTCGTCGCTCTCGCCGCGGCCCACGAGCTCTTCGTGCAGCTTCTCGCCGTGGCGGAGCCCGGTGAACACGATGTCGATGGGCTTGCCGGACTCGGCGATCATCCGCTCCGCGACGTCCAGGATCCGCACGGGCTCGCCCATGTCCAGGATGAGCACCTCTCCCGGACGCCCGATCCCGCCCGCCTGGATGACAAGCTGGCTCGCCTCGGGGATCGTCATGAAGAATCGGGTCACATCCGGGTGGGTGACCGTGAGCGGCCCGCCCGCCTCGATCAGCGCGGCGAAGGTGGGCAGCATGGAGCCGCGGCTCCCGATCACGTTTCCGAAACGGACCGAGAGGTAGCGCTTCCCGGTTTCCCCCGCCATCCAGGCGGTCAGCTTCTCGGCCACGCGCTTGGAGTGGCCGAGGACGCTCGTCGGGTTGGCCGCCTTATCCGTGGAAATGTTCACGAAGGTCTCGACGCCGACGGACTGCGCGGCACGGAGCACGTTCAGCGTGCCCTGCACGTTCGTCTTCCAGGCCTCCTCCGGGTACTGCTCCAGCATGGGCAGGTGCTTGAGCGCCGCGGCGTGGAAGACAACGGTCGGCCTGCGCTCCTCGAAGATGCGGGTGAGCGATTCGGTGTCTCGGATGTCCGCGAGCACCACGTCTCGCGTGTCGAGCAGGCCGTGGCCGCGCACCGAGAGCTGAACCTGCTGGAGCGCCGTCTCGTCCCGGTCGAGCATGATGAGCTCACGCGGGGCGAAGCGGGTGAGCTGCCGGCAGATCTCCGAGCCGATCGAGCCGCCCGCGCCCGTCACCAGTACGACCTCATCGCGCAAATACTTCGCGATCGAGTCCATTTCGAGGCGCAGGGGGTACCGGCCGATGAGATCCTCAATGGAGATGTCACGGACATCCGAGATCGCGGACTTGCCGCGCAGGATCCGCTCCAGCGGGGGCAGCACCATGACCCGCAACTCGGCCTTGGCGGCAACGTCGTTAATCCGGCGCAGCAGCGCAGCATCCGCGTTCCCGACGCAGATCATCACCGTCTGAGCGTTCGTCTCCTCGGCGGCCTCGATGAGCTGTTCCAGCCCGCCGAGCACGCGCACCCCGCGGACCTCAACGTTGCGCTTGGCCGGGTCGTCGTCGATGAAGCCGACCGGGATGTAGTCCGCGGCCGCGTCGGTCAGCATCCGGCGGGCGGTCAGCCCACCCACGTAGCCCGCGCCGAAGATGAGCGTGCGCTGGGCATCGGCCCCGGGCTTCATCTTTTGCTCGGCGGAGAGCCGGAACAGGTAGCGGGCGATGCCCATGAGGCTGAACGCGATTGGCGCGGCAATGATCACCGCGCTGCGGGGGATGCCATTTCCGTAGCCGAGCGTGAACGCGAACACCCAGCTAATCGCGCCGACGGCCGCCGTGCTGAGAAACAGGGCGCGCACCTCGTCGAAGCTGCCAATCGCGTACCGGGAACGGTAGAGCCAGAACACCCAGCCACCGAGCAGTTGCAGGGCGGCCGTGACGGCGATCAGACCGAGCGTTGGCGCCCACTGGATCCGGCCGAGCTCGAAGTCGAAACGCAACAGGAGCGCCGCCAGGATGGCCACGGCCCACGCGAGGGCATCAGCGGCGAAGAGCACCCCGAACTGTCGGAGGAAGTGCGCAAAACGCGCTCCGATGCGTGGTTTCACTCAGACGTCCTTCGTGCTCTGTTCGCGGTGGGCAATGACCAGGATACCGCCGCGGCTCCCCCGAAGCCCGTTGGGCACACAGCAAACGCCCGGATCGTCGCGAGACGAGCCGGGCGTGTGCGGGAGTTCGGAGCGTGCGTTACTCGCTGCCGAGGTTCTTGTCGATGTTCGAGCGGACCTCTTCGACCTTGTCGGCGTACTTGCCGCCGGTGACCTTGTTGGCCAGGTCAGCAACCCCGCCGAGGACCTTGTCGCTGATTTCCTCGGCCTTGTCGCTCTTCATCGCGGCGTCGGCCTTGTCGGCGTTCTGCTTGACGAAGTCGCCAGCCTTCTTCGCGAGCTCTTCCGTCTTCTTGCTGATGTCTTCGAGACCCATCGTGTCCTCCCCCAAACGTGCGCGGTCCCGATCGGACCGTCTGATCCCATTATGCGCTCCCCGGCTGTCCGCGTCCAGCAGCTGTGCCCAGATGACGCCCACTGCGGGTTCTAGCCGAGGCTCAGGAGGTAGGCCTGCCGGACCAGCGCGGTCAGCTCACGCAGCTTCGCACGGGCCGCCGGGGTGTCTCCGGCCAGCACGCTGACGTGAATGTTGCTGATCTGTGCGGAGATCTCCGTGAGCGAGGGCTGGGGCGTCTGCCGCGGGGCGAGCGCGCGCGTTGCGAGAACGCCGAGCCGCTCCATCTCGCTCAGCAACAGGTCGTTGCCCGTCGCGTCGGCCAGTTGCAGGAAGTACTCGAAGGAGGCCTCGGTGACCTGCACCCGGTCCGCCTCCGCGGCGGCGGTCACGAGATCGGCGCTCAGGGTCGAGAGCCGGGCCCGCCCCGACTCGTCCAGGGCGGCGATCCCCTCGAGGAGGGCAAGATCGTAGAGCACGAAGAGCGCATTGGAACGCTCCACGGTTTCGGCCTCGCTGAAGCTCGCCACCCGCGTGTACTTGTTCGGGGCCATCTCGATGATGTCCATGTTTGCGAGCCGCTTGAGCGCCTCGCGCACGGGGGTGCGGCTCATGCCGAGGGCAACGGCGAGTTCCCGGTCGTTGAGGTGCTGGCCTGGCTCGAGCGACCCGCTCACGATCGCGTCGAGGAGGTAGCGATAGGCAACCTCGGCGAGCGGGGGCCGCCGGAGCAGATCACCGCGGTGACGAATCGGCATGGCTGCCCCTCTCAGTCGCTTCGGTCTCGTCGAGCAGCGCACCAATCAAGCGCTGCCCATATGCCTCGATTCGCGCGGCTGCGCCCTCGCCGTCGCCGGCTTGGATCTGGGCCAGGAGCGGGCCGAGGACCCGTCGACGCTCCGCCAGGGCGCGGCGGGCGAGGGTCTCGTCGACCGCCATGATCCGCAACAGCTGCGGCAGCGCCCGGTCCCGAAGCCCCACGAGGCTGAGCGAACGGTACCGGGCGAAGAACACCTCAGAGAAGCCCGTGAGCACGACGCTTCGATCCGCGGGTCCGGGGGCAGCCAGCGACGTTTCCCGGTCTTCCGCGCCGACATCACGGAGCACCGCGAGATCGTCCTCCGTGAGCAGCCCGATTGATTCCCGGACCACAAAGGCGGTGGTCGTGGCCAGCATTCGGATCGAGTCCTGAACCGCGCGAATCGAGATTGGCGCCACGGTCGTGCCGGACTGGGGTCGCACCACCACGAGGCGTTCGGCCTCCAGGAGATTCAACGCTTCACGAACCGGGGTCCGCGAGGTACCGAAACGCTCGGTCAGTTCCTGATCGTGCAGCTCCGCTCCCGGGGGGAACTCGCCGCTCACGATGAGGTCGCGAATTGCCCGGGTGACCTCGTCGGCCATGATGGCTTGGCGCGGGTGTTGGCCATGCTTGGGCACCCCGGGTGCGATCGCCTCAGCCACCGGCTCCTGGCGGCTCAGTTCCAGGTCGCGCAGCAGCTCCTGGCGCAGCTCCTCCCGCGCCCGCTCGACGATATTCATGGCCGCGGCGAGATCCTCCGCGGCCAGCGCCTGGTGCAGCTGAGCGACAAACGCTCGGTCTGTGTCGGAAACGCCCCGGCGCTCCTGGCCGATGCTCGGCAGGATCACCCGGTCCTGGTACATTCCGCTGATGATCGGCACCCCGGAGGCCCCGATGACCGCAGCGCAGTACGCTGCGACGTCCTGTTCCGGCGTCGCGGCTTCCGGCTGCGCGCAGCGAGTGGCCAGGCGCTCCAGCTCGGCATGCGTCTCCGGCGACAGCGGAAACCGCAGTGTTTCCAGAGCGATAGCCAGGAGGGAAACCACGATTCGGTCCAGCACCAGGCTCTCCTGCGCCGTCAACTGCTTGACGCGGAACGCGGACTTCGGCTCGCGTGAAATACGCCGGTTCGTCTCCAGCCGCACGAGCGCTTCCCGGATCGTGGGGCGAGACACCCCCAGCATCGTGGCAACGTCCTCGTCTCGGTAGAGCGCGCCCGGAACCATGCTGCCATCGCTGATGAGCTCAACAATCCGGTCGTAAACGACATCCCGAAGCGGGGGGCGGAGAAGCTGTCGTTGCTCGGCTGAACTGGGCACGTCATCAGTATAACCACTGGGATATCGGTAACTTCGGAACGCGATGGTGCTGGGCGGGGAGTCACGCTGGGGAAAGCTCCCTCCCCGCCCAACCTCTGCCGGTAGTCACTCCGATCCGCAGAGATGACAGCCATCCGGTCGCGATCACCAGGCACCCCGGAGAACCGAGGGGAACGTCCCTCCGAAGTGTCTGATTCTGCGCATCGCATGTGCTGTCTGCTTCCCGGGGCCCCCGCCCCGTGCATGTGTCAAGACTATACTAAAATACCAGTTACTGCAATACGGATTATTAAAATACAGAATGTTTCTGATCGCATTGGTCTGGCGCCGCTTCGTTTCCAGGTCCGCAGCGGGCCGAGCGCACAGCACGGGCCCGGAGCACCCGCTCCGGACCCGTGGGGTGCGCTGGAAACAGCAAAGCGGGCCCGGAGCAGATGCTCCGGGCCCGCTTCAGTAGTCAGTGACTACTTGCTGATCGACACAACCGTGCCGGCGCCGACGGTGCGGCCACCTTCACGGATTGCGAAGCCGAGGCCCTCTTCCATGGCGATGGGCTGGATGAGCACGACGGACATGTCCGTGGTGTCGCCAGGCATAACCATGTCGGTGCCCTCGGGCAGCGTGATAACGCCGGTCACGTCCGTGGTACGGAAGTAGAACTGCGGGCGGTAGTTCGTGAAGAACGGGTTGTGACGGCCGCCCTCTTCCTTGGACAGGATGTAGGCGGTGCCCTCGAACTCGGTGTGCGGGGTAACCGAACCGGGCTTCACGATGACCTGGCCGCGCTCAACGTCCTCACGCTTGGTGCCGCGGAGCAGGAGGCCACAGTTCTCGCCAGCCCACGCCTCGTCGAGCTGCTTGTGGAACATCTCGATACCGGTGACGGTGGTCTTGACGGTCGGGCGGATGCCGACAATCTCGACCTCGGAGTTGATCTGCAGCGTGCCACGCTCGGCGCGACCCGTCACAACGGTGCCACGACCGGTGATGGTGAAGACGTCCTCGACGGGCATGAGGAACGGCTTGTCCTTGTCACGCTCGGGGGTCGGGATAGCCGTGTCAACGGCCTCCATGAGCTCCAGAACGGAGTTCACCCACTTCTCCTCGCCCTGCAGGGCCTGGTAACCGGAGACGCGGACCACGGGAGCGTCGTCGCCGGGGAAGCCCTGGCTGGACAGCAGCTCGCGAACCTCGAGCTCGACGAGCTCCAGGATCTCCTCGTCGTCGACCATGTCGCACTTGTTGAGCGCGACGAGCAGGTAGGGAACGCCAACCTGCTTCGCGAGCAGCACGTGCTCGCGGGTCTGTGCCATGGGGCCGTCGGTGGCGGCAACCACGAGGATCGCGCCGTCCATCTGGGCAGCACCCGTGATCATGTTCTTGATGTAGTCGGCGTGACCCGGGGCGTCAACGTGAGCGTAGTGACGGGTCGGGGTCTCGTACTCAACGTGCGAGATGTTGATCGTGATACCGCGCTGACGCTCTTCGGGAGCAGAGTCAATCTGGTTGTAGTCGCGCTGCACGTTGGTCTCGGACGGGTACTTGTCCGCCAGCACCTTCGAGATGGCCGCGGTAAGGGTCGTCTTACCGTGGTCAACGTGACCGATCGTACCGATGTTTACGTGCGGCTTGGTCCGCTCGAACTTGGCCTTCGCCACTGTGGTCCTCCTCAGGACTTCGAGTAAAAACGCTGACCGACGGATTTCGGACAGTGCTTTTACGGGGGTGTGTGTATTTATGTTACTTGCTCAGCCGAAGAGTTTCGACCTCAGCGGGTGCCGAGGCTGGGAACCAGATGAATTTCGGCTCCCAGCCACGGCGACGGGACGGAGTTACTCGCCCTTGGCCTTCTGAACGATTTCATCGGCCACGGCCTTCGGCACCTCTGCGTAGGAGTCGAACACCATCGAGAACACGGCGCGGCCTGAGGTCTTCGACCGCAGGTCACCAATGTACCCGAACATCTCGGAGAGCGGGACCAGGGCACGAATGACCTTGACACCGCTCGCGTCCTCCATGGACTGAATCTGACCACGGCGGGAGTTCAGGTCGCCGATCACGTCGCCCATGTACTCCTCGGGCGTCCGGACCTCAACGGCCATCATCGGCTCGAGGATGACGGGGTTCGCCTTGCGAGCCGCCTCCTTGAACGCCATGGAACCGGCGATCTTGAACGCCATCTCAGACGAGTCCACATCGTGGTACTGGCCGTCGAGCAGCGTCGCCTGGATGTCCACCATCGGGAAGCCAGCGAGGATGCCGTACTGCATGGCGTCCTGGATACCGGCGTCCACCGAGGGGATGTACTCGCGCGGCACGCGGCCACCCGTGACCTTGTTGTGGAACTCGTAGTTCTTGTCCGACTCGGGGTCGATCGGGCCGAGCGCGATCTGGACCTTGGCGAACTGGCCCGAACCACCGGTCTGCTTCTTGTGGGTGTAGTCGTGCTTCTCGACGGTCTTGCGAATCGTCTCGCGGTAGGCCACCTGCGGCTTTCCGACGTTGGCCTCGACCTTGAACTCGCGCTTCATGCGGTCCACCAGGATGTCCAGGTGGAGCTCGCCCATACCGGCGATGACGGTCTGGCCGGTCTCGGCGTTGAGGCTCACGCGGAACGTGGGGTCCTCTTCGGCGAGCTTCTGGATGGCCGTGCCGAGCTTCTCCTGGTCAGCCTTCGTGTTCGGCTCGATAGCGACCTCGATCACGGGCTCCGGGAAGGTCATCGACTCGAGGACCACCTGGTTGTTCGGGTCGGACAGGGTGTCACCGGTGGTGGTGTCCTTCAGGCCGATGACCGCGTAGATGTTCCCCGCGGTCAGCGAGTCAACCGGGTTCTCCTTGTTGGCGTGCATCTGGAAGATCTTGCCGATCCGCTCCTTCTTGCCCTTGGTCGAGTTGACGACCTGGGCACCGGAGTCGAGGTGACCGGAGTAGACGCGCACGTAGGTGAGACGACCGAAGAAGGGGTGCACGGCGACCTTGAAGGCCAGCGCCGAGAAGGGGTCGTTGGCGTCGGGACGACGCTCGATGACCTTCTCCTCGTCGCGGGGGTCGTGCGCCTCGATGGCGCCCACGTCCAGCGGGTTCGGGAGGTAGTCAACGACCGCGTCCAGCATCGGCTGGATGCCGCGGTTCTTGAAGGCCGAGCCGCAGAGCACGGGGTAGATCTCGGAGTTGATGACCATCTTGCGGATGGCAGCCTTCAGCTCGGGGATGGAGATCTCCTCGCCAGCGAAGAACTTCTCGAGGAGCTCGTCGTCGGACTCGGCGACGGTCTCGACCAGCTTCGCGCGGTACTCCTCGGCCTTCGCCTGGAGGTCAGCGGGGATGGGCTCGACCTCGTAGTTGGCGCCCAGGGTCACGTCACCCTTGGCGTCGCCTCGCCAGGTCAGCGCGCGCATCTCGAGGAGGTCAACGACGCCCTCGAAGCCGGACTCGGAGCCGATCGGCAGCTGCATGACCAGCGGCTTCGCGCCGAGGCGCTTGATGATGGTGTCGACGGTGAAGTAGAAGTCCGCGCCCATCTTGTCCATCTTGTTGACGAAGCAAATGCGGGGGACGTTGTACTTGTCGGCCTGACGCCACACGGTCTCGGACTGGGGCTCAACGCCCTCCTTGCCGTCGAACACAGCAACAGCGCCGTCGAGGACGCGGAGCGAGCGCTCCACCTCAACGGTGAAGTCAACGTGACCGGGGGTGTCGATGATGTTGATCTGGTTCTTGTTCCAGAAGCAGGTCACCGCTGCGGAGGTGATCGTGATGCCACGCTCCTTCTCCTGCTCCATCCAGTCGGTGGTCGCGCCGCCGTCGTGGGTTTCGCCCAGCTTGTGGTTCACGCCCGTGTAGAACAGGATGCGCTCAGTGGTGGTGGTCTTACCGGCATCGATGTGCGCCATGATGCCGATGTTGCGGACCTTACTCAGGTCGGTGAGCACGTCTTGTGCCACGGGGTTCCTCCAGTGTGGTTTGGGTCTTGGGGGTCAGCGAGAGGCGCCGGGGATCGCGAAACGCGATCCCCGGCACCGAACGACTACCAGCGGTAGTGCGCGAAGGCCTTGTTGGACTCGGCCATCTTGTGCGTGTCCTCGCGACGCTTCACCGCGGCACCGAGGCCGTTGGATGCGTCGAGGATCTCGTTCATGAGACGCTCGGTCATCGAGTTCTCGCGACGGGCCTTGGCGTAGCTGGTGAGCCAGCGCAGCGCCAGGGTGTTCGCACGGTGAGGCTTAACCTCAACCGGAACCTGATAGGTCGAGCCACCAACACGACGGGAGCGGACCTCAAGGGTGGGGCGCACGTTGTCGAGCGCCTTCTTGAGAACCACAACGGCGTCCTGGTCGGACTTCTTGCCAACGCCCTCGAGTGCATCGTAAACGATGCGCTCGGCGAGGCCCTTCTTGCCGTCCTTGAGGATCTTGTTGACGAGCTGGCTCACGATGGGAGCACCGTAAACCGGATCGGCGACGACGGGGCGCTTGGGAGCGGGTCCTTTACGAGGCATTACTTCTTCTCCTTCTTCGCGCCGTAGAGGCTCCGGGCCTGCTGGCGTCCCTTGACGGCCTGGGTGTCAAGCGCACCCCGGACGATCTTGTAGCGAACACCGGGGAGGTCCTTCACACGACCGCCGCGAACGAGCACCATCGAGTGCTCCTGAAGGTTGTGGCCCTCGCCGGGAATGTAGGCGGTGACCTCGGTCCCGTTGGACAGCTTCACACGAGCGACCTTACGCATCGCCGAGTTCGGCTTCTTCGGGGTGGTGGTGTACACACGGGTGCAGACACCACGCTGCTGGGGGTTCGCTTTCAGAGCGGGCGCCTTGGTCTTGGTGACCTTGGGCGTCCGGCCCTTCCGAACCAACTGCTGAATTGTTGGCACTGATTCTCCTTATTCGTTGCTGCACGGTGACAGCGATGCTAAAAATTTCTAGCGAGTGCGCGGCTTCGAAAAACCGCACCATTCACCCCTAGCCCGGCTCAGCCGGGACGCGGAAGGGGTATGCCGTGGGGGCCGTTCGCGGATGCGGACAGAACCCAATCAATGCCGCGTCGCACCGTTTCCCGAGTTTCTGGCAGGGGTCACGATATGCTGACAGCACCAAGGAGCAAGAATAGCCCGGAAACACCCCAATTCGCAAGCGAGCGCGAGGCGGACGGAGGCGGTTCAGCTCCGGCTCAGCTCGGCGGCTCTAAATGTTCACTCAGTTCCCTGAGCAAGTCCTGGATTTGTGGCTCGATGAACACCGCGATGGCGTGTTGGATTCGCGGCCGATGCTCGGCCAGGGCAAAACAGGTTTCGTTGCCGACCTCGGTCGCGCGCCGGTCCGCCGCCTCGATCTCGCGCCGCAGCGTGGCCTTCTCCTCCGCCGTGAGCGGGGGCCGCGGCAGCGGCGGCGGCGGCGCGCTCTCCTCGGCGAGGCCGTCAAGGGTGAACAGGAACGGCTGGCTTCCGTCCTCGGGCTCGGGATCGACGGACACCCCGTCAAACTCGGGGCCGAGCCCCGCGGTGGGATCGTAGCCGGGCGCGCCCTGCCACTCATCCGCCCCGCGCAGTTCCTCGCGAAGCCGGGGCAGCTCCTCTGCGGTGTAGTCGTCGACGACCCGGTCGATGATGCGGTGCATGCGGGCGACGAGGGAGTGCGTCACCGGGTGCGGGGTGTCCGCGGGGATTCCGGCGGCGAGCACGAGGGGCGATCCGGTGCACCGCCGGCAGGGTCGGGCGCGGCCGTGGTGGGTCCCGGGCCGCCAGCTGGGCACCCAGCGGAGCCAGGCATCGACGGCGGCGGTCACGCGCCACTCAATGGAGTCCTGCGCCATGTGCCCTCCGCTCGTGTCT
The DNA here is from genome assembly GCF_035726885.1 of Leucobacter sp. M11. NCBI lineage: Bacteria > Bacillati > Actinomycetota > Actinomycetes > Micrococcales > Microbacteriaceae > Leucobacter > Leucobacter sp. M11. The sequence goes on from NZ_JAPFRB010000002.1 coordinate 497,411, forward strand.
GTTCGCCGCACCGGACGAAGCGTTCCGGGCCGAAACCCGGTCGTCTGTTGCTTAGTTTCCCAGATCCACGGGGCCGTCGGGACCCCAGCTGTCCCGCTCGCGACGGTCAGCCTCATCCTCGGCCGCCCGCTGGGCGGCCTCGCGCTTCTCCCAGGGCCAGCTCGGCGGGGGACGGTCCGTGTAGACCCGGCGCAGCAGCACCAGCCAAAACAGGAGGAGCGTCAGCGGCCAGATCACGACCAGGGCGAGCGGGAAGGGGCTCGCCCAGGTGTCCGCCATCGGCAGGCCCCCGAGCGTGCCGAGCAGGCCCCAGCCCAGATACGTGCCCAGGGCGAGGACGGCGGCGGTTGCCCAGGGCGGGGTGCGCCTCCCGCGCAGCAGCGCGACGGCGCTGTGCCACTGCGCCCAGATCAGGGCAGCGGCGAGCAGGATCACGAGCGCCGGGGCGAGAAAAACAGGGGCGTCGGCCCAGGTGACCGGCCGCCGATCGCCGAGGAGGGCGATGAAGCCCCAGGCGGCGACGAGCAGCGCGATGCCGAGCACCGTCGACATCAGCGCGAGCCCGACGACGTACCCACGGGTCACCCCGCGCCGGGCACCGGGGGTGGTCATAGCCCGGCCAGGGTGCCCGCCTGGTTCGCGGCAACCTGCTCCTCGTACGCGGCGAGCGCTTCAGCGTTGCGGCGCTTCATGCGCCGCCCGCGTGCCCCGATCCAGGCCCCGAACCAGACGGATGCCTCGCGCGCCACCACGGCGGCGATCAGCGGCAGCGGGGTGAGCGCGGTCGTGCCGAGCAGGTCGGCACGAGCGACGCCCCAGTTCACGCCGGTGATGGCCGGGGTCAGGCCCCACCCGACCGTTGCGGCCGCCCAAACGGCCACGGCGACGAGGAAGCCGCCGAGGACGTAGGCCCACCACCCGGCGCGGTTGACGATCAGGACGATCAGCACCATCATCACGAAGAACGCGGCGATCGGCAGCAGGAAGCCCAGGGTGAAGAGGTGATCCTGCAGGCCGCCGAGGAACTGCGAGGGGGCGTGCGTCGGCGCGAGGAACAGCGCGATGCCGCCCGCATAGACCGCGGCGAAGCCGAGGGTGCCCAGGAGGCTGATCAGGATGCCGACGCCGCGGTTGCCGCGGTTCTCCGGCGGTGCCGGGGTCTGCACGTAGAGGGGCGCCATCGGGTGATCGGCCGCGACGCGGATCTCGTCGGGGCGGTCGGGCACGGCGGCCCCGACCACGGTGACCTGACCGGTGCTCGGTTCGGGCCCCGTCAGGGCGGGGTCAGCGGCGTCCGGGGTGACCGCGTAGGCCTCGGTCGCGAGCCCTGATTCGGGGGCCGGACCGGGCGCGGCCACCGGAGCGGCGGCGCTCGGCAGCTCCGCATCGGGCAGCGGGGCGGGGAACGCCGACGGCGCGGGCTCGGCCTCGCGGGGCGATTCGCCCGGGACGCCGTCCGGGGCCAGGGCGGGCACGGGTTCCGGCAGGGCGGTGCCGTCGGTCGCGCGCTCCACGGCGGCGCGGAGCTCGCTCGTGGTGGTCTCCGCGTCCTCCACGGGCGCGCCGCCGAGGGTGTCCTTCTCGCGTTCGTCGCTCATCGCTCTGCCTCTCGTCTGAGAATGGTGAAGATCGTGCGTCACTCTAGCAAGCCGGGCCGCCTTTCCCGGGTTCCCGCGCCGATTCTCGGCGATCGCTTCCCTGAGCAGGCAGGGCAACCTGCACACT
>NZ_JAPFRB010000002.1:499200-502896 GCF_035726885.1 Leucobacter sp. M11
GCAGCGAGACGCGCACGAGCGGGGACCCGCCCTCCGCGTGGGGGCGCAGTGCGAGCAGCCAGCGCGCCCGCTTGAGCTCGGCCAGCAGGGGCCAGCTCGCCTGAAGCGCGTCCTGCTCGGCCCCGAGCAGCACCGTACTCCCGACCCGCGCCGCCGCCGCGAGCACCCCGCTCAGCAGGGGCTCTCCCTCGGCCCCCAGGTCGTCCGGGCCCAGCTCGAGCGCGATCAGATCCGGGCGTTCCGAGGCCTCGGCGCTCTCGAGGGACGCCAGGACCCCCGCGAGGAAGCGCTCCGCGGGCTCCGGGTGATCGTCCGGCCCGGCTGGGCCGGAGAGCCGAAGGGCCGCGACGGGCGCGCGGAGCGCTCCGGGCCGGGCCGTCCCCAGGAACGCCTCGATCATCGCGCGCAGAGCCGTGCTGAGCCCGGACCCCGCTGGGCCGCTCACCGCGCAGCGGGCCCCGAGCGGAAAGCCGACGGGCTCAAGCGTCGCGGTGTCTACGGCAAAGATCGGCGGGGCCCCGATCAGCGGGGCGGGCAGCTCCGCACGCCGGAGCCGCTCGGGCAGGGGCGGCACCGGGCGAGCGGGCGGGACGCCCCGGGCGCGCAGCTGGGCCGCGATCTCGGCCATCGGCTCCGGCGCAGGCATCCCGGTGTCGCGGGACGCGTTCGTCGCGACCAGCGCGAGCTGAACGGGGTCCGTGCCTCCGGCGAGCACCGCCCGCCCCGGGGGCGCATCCGCGAGAACGGCGGCGGGCACCCCGAGCGCTCCGGCGTCCTCCGCCGCGGCGAGCCGGAGCACCAGCTGCTCCTGCAGCGTCGCCGCGATTTCCGTGCCGAACGCGGCCGGCCGGTCCGCGGTGAGCACCGCGTGCACCCCGACCGCGCGGCCCGTCCGGAGGATCTCGCCAAGCTGGTCAAGCAGCTCGGCGCGTGGCGAGTGTTCCTCGGCCACCGCGCGGAAGGCCGGGAATCCGTCGAGCAGCAGGAGCAACCGCGGCGCGGGGCTGACGGGCGGCGTGGCTCGGACTCGCGCGGTGATCGTGTCACGGAACAGGGCGAGAAGCCGCCCGATCCGCTCCGCGTCCTCGACGGGAACGACCGCGCCGACCGTGGGCAGGGCCGCGAGCGCGCCGAGGCCGCCGCCCGCGTCGATTGCGTAGCAGTGGGTCGGAGCGTGGGCGTGGAGCCCGCCGCCCCGGCTGTCCGCTGACGGGCTCGGTGCGGCGTTCGCGGCCACCGCGAGGGTCACGAGCGCGCTCGTCTTCCCGGACCCGCTGGCGCCGATCAGCGCCGCGTTCCCGCTCCGCGCCAGGTCGAGCGCGTAGCCGCGCTGTCGCTGTTGTCCCGGCTCGTCCCGAAGCCCGAGCGCGATCCCCGGGCTCGCCAGGCCGGGGAGCTCGGCCAGGGAGAGTCGCTCGGGGAGCGGGTCGAGCCAGGGCCGCCGGGGCGGGGCCAGCCCTGCGCTCGCGACGGCCGCCGCAATGCTGTCGCGGAGTGCCTCGATATCCCGCGGGCCTCGGGTTCCCGGAGCGTGATGCGCGCCCGCGGACCTGCGGTGTTCCTGCGCACCGGGCAGCGGCACGCCCTCCGCGAAGCCCAGCCCCGACAGTGCCACCCCGCCCGGGGCCCCGGCGGTGATCGCGCTGCCCGCGTCCGCGAGGCCGGGGGTGTCCGCGGCGGCCCCGCCCCGCCCCCCGAGGTACGCGCTCTGGAATCGGCGCACCGGCCCGGAGCCCACCCGAAGCGCTGCGCGGCCGGGGACGCCGGGATCAAATCCTGCGGCGTCCGCGACGCCGAGGAGATCCGTGCTGTCCTCCGGGTCCGCGACCCGGAGGGCGATGCGCAGGTTCAGGTTGGCCCGCAGGTTTGCCGTGACCGCGCCCGCCGGGCGCTGCGTCGCCAGGAGCAGGTGCACCCCGAGGGAGCGCCCCCGCTGCGCCACGTCGAGCAACCCGTCGAGAAACTCGGGCACCGCCGCGGTGAGGGCGGCCAACTCATCGACCACGACGAGCAGGGCCGGCGGAGCGTCAGCCTCGGAACGGGCTTCCAACTCGGCGAGATCTTTCGCGCCCAGCGCGTTGAGCCGCTGCTCCCGGTGCGCCAGCTCGGCGCGGAGGGATATCAGGGCCCGGCGGAGCAGCTCCGGGGTCAGATCGCTCACGAGCCCGACCGTGTGCGGCAACTGCGCGCACTCGGCGAAGGCGTTGCCGCCCTTGTAGTCCACGAGCAGAAAGGTGACCCGCTCGGGACTGTGCTGGGCGGCGAGGCTCATGATCCAGCTCTGCAGGAACTCCGATTTCCCGGAGCCCGTCGTTCCCCCGATGAGCGCGTGCGGGCCCTGCGCCCGGAGGTCCACCGAGAGCGGGCCGGTGGCGTCCTGGCCAATGATCGCCGCCAGGCCGGTGACGCGCCTAGGGGTGCCCGGGCGCCACGACCCGCTGAGCGAGTCCGTCTCTGCCCACGCGGCGAGGATGTCCGCGGCCCCGCCGACGAGGTCTCGTGCGGCGAGCTCCCGTAAGTGGGCGAGGCGAGGCAGGCCGTGGTCAGCGGGGGCGCGCTCGCTGTCGTCCACGATGGGCGCGAGGCACCGGGCCAGCTGCGCCGCGGGCGCAGCGGCCACGTGCTCGACCCGGTCGAGTGCGACGCGCCGCCCGGCGCGGGTGCGGATCAGTTCGGCGGTGGTGCCGGGCCCCGGGACCACAACGACGACGGAGCGGCACGCAGCCGGAACCCGCTCAGGGCGGTCGGCCAGCCAGAGGGCGTGCACGCCCACCGCGGCCCCGGCCTCGGCGATGCCGATGAGTCGCGCGCGGTTTCCCGGGGCCCCGGCCGCGATCAGTACTACGATCGCGGGGCCGTCGTCCCGCGACGGTCCCGGGCGGGCGGCTGTTGCGCTCTCCCCCGACCTCGCCCGGATGATGCCCTCCAGCTCGGCGAGGAGGGCCTCGGCTCGCTCGGGGGTCCCCGCCAGGTGCGGGCCACGGAGGGGGCTCGATGCCGCGCCCTGGTGGGGCAGCCAGCCGAGCCAGCCCCATCCGGCGCGCTCGCGGTGCTTCGGCTCCGGGGCGAACGCGGCGATGACGAGGTCGGTGGGGGCGTGCAGGGCGGCCAGCTGCAGGAGCAGCGACCGGGCGAGCCCGTCCCGCTCGCCCGCCGGGCCGACGACGCCGAGCGCGCCGCACGCGCCGAGACGCTCCGTGCGGGGGACCCCCGGCAGCTCCTCCGCGTCCCGGGCGGCGGCGCGAAGCCGACGCCAGTGCTCCGGCTCCGCATCGTTTGGTGCGGGGAGCTCGGCCCGGACCCGGCTGCGCGCGCGGCCCGTGCCGAGGCGCAGTTCGAGCACGTCCGGCGCGTCCCGGCGGCGGCTCCAGAGCAGCCCGTTCCGCGCGGTGATCGCGTCGGCGATGCGCCCGGGGTCGGGGCTCCCCCGGTGCCGCGCCCGCTGTTCCCTCTCCCGCAGCTCTGCGAGCTCTGCCCGAGCAGCAGCGAGGGCCGCCTCGAAGCGCGCATCAGCCGCCCGCCGCTTCCGGCGCGCGGTCAGCCGCGCGTCAGCCCAGGCCGCGAGCGCGAGGAACGGGCTCAGCCCCAGCAGGGCGAGGCTCAGCCGCGAACCGCTCGCGGCGAAGACGGCGACGCCGAACACGAGCGGGCCGAGCAGACCCAGCACGGGGAAGCGAGCGGGCTCCCCCGGTGCGG
>NZ_JAPFRB010000002.1:502950-505009 GCF_035726885.1 Leucobacter sp. M11
AACGGGTGTGCCGGTGATCACGCTCGCGCGGTCGGGCGGCCTCGAGCGGACGCGCAGCGCCGTCACGAACCGGGACGGGTCCCGCGTCGATGCGGATCGTGACCTCCCCGAGCTGGGCGATCACCGGCTCGGTGATGCGCAGGGCCTGGACCGGCTCACCCCGGACCCGCACGCCGTTCGCCGACCCCAGGTCGCGCAGGAGCAGGCCGTCGTGTTCCGGGTGGCCGGCCTCGATTGCCGCGTGGGTGCGAGAGACCCCGGTGCCGCGGAGCGGGATGCGGTGCTGCCGCGCCCGACCGAGCCGGTTGACCCCGGCCGCGATCCCGAAGACGGCCCCGCGTTGCGGGCCGCTGAGGACCCGGACCCGGCCCACCAGGGGGACCGCGCGGACGCGGGGAATATCGGCGGCCGCTTCCCTCGGCTCCGGCGGCCCCGGGAACTCCGTGCGCAGACGGATTCCGTCCCCGGAGCGCAGCCCCGAGTCGCGGAGCGGGGCCGCCTGGTCCAACAGGATTTCCGGGGCCTCGGCCACCGCGGCACCCTCGGCCGCGGGCGGCGCGCTCGGGGCGACCGTCCCGAGGGTGAGCGTCCCCTGGTCCCCGGTGCCGAGGCGGCGGCGCTCCGGCGCGGACACGAGCCCGGAGCGGAGCACCGTGCGGGCGAGATCCCGGACCGTGGCGGAGCCCGAGGCGTGAATCGTGAGCCCGAGCGGGGGCGCTCCCGCCGTGAGCAGGGCCACCCGAAGCCGCACGGGCGCGCCGCTCACGGCGGCCCCAGGAGCATCGTCTCGGGGGCCGAGGGGCAGCGCAGGGGGCCGGTCCCCAGCAGTGCTTCGATGTGGGCCACGGGGAGGAAGAGCCGCTGGCCCTCGCCCGGGAGCGTCCGTTCGGCCCGCACCCCGAGCGCGGCGAGCGCTTCCCGGGCAACCCAGGGCCCGCCCTGCGCGGGCGGCCCCGGATCAATCTCGAGCGTGAGCCACCGCGTGGGGCGGTGCTCGCGAACGCACCAGCCCAGCTCCAGCAGCCAGCGGGCGAGGGCGTCGCCGTCCCGGATGCGGTGGCCGGGCAGGACCCGCACCGACACCGAGAGGGAGCGCTCGGCCCGGAAGCCCTCCGTCCAGCTTCCGGGTCGGAGCTCGCCCGCCAGCCCGACCACGGCTCGGAGCGAGCGCTCGGCGGCGGCGAGGCCCGTGCCGCGCTGGGCCGCCGCGGTCAGGCAGCCCACGCCGAGCGCACCGAGCACCCCGAGCGTGCAGAGCGTCAGCAGGCCACGGCCCGTGCGGCTCTGCCGATCAGAGGTGCGTGGCCGATCAGAGGCGCGGGGCTGGCCCGGGGCACCGGAGCCGAGCGGGCGCTCCCGGCGGCTCATCGGACCCACTCCGCCGTGTAGCGCCGGGACCCGGTCACGTCGGCGAGGTCGCGGAGCACCCCGGTCCGGATCTCCTCGGGGAGCGCACTCGTTTCCGCGAGCGCCGCGTAGCGGAGCGGGCTGTGTGCGCCGTCTCCGGGGCCGGTCGGGCCGCCCCTCCCGATCGTCTCGCGCAGTCCGGGCGACACGGTGACCACCTGGGGGATTTCCGGGTTGGCCCGGCCGTCGAGCTTCGGCACGGGATCATCCGGTGCCTCGTAGGCGAGCACCCGGACCTCCTCCGGCAGGCTCTCGGCGATCACCCCGATCGGGGCCCCGGCCGTGATCACGCGGGTCACCGGGAGGGTGCCCCGGCTGGCGAGCGCCGCCGCCGCGAGCCCGCCCTGGCTGAAGCCCACGAGCTGAATCTCAGCGCGGGCGCGCTCGGCCGCTGGCAGGCGCGACAGCTCCGCGGTGATCGCCTGCTCGGCGAAGCGTTCCAGGCCGCCGGGGCGGCCCTGCATGGCCACCAGGTTCCCGTAGAGATCGTTGGGGACCGAACTGTCCCAGGGGGACCACTCCTGCGTGCTCGGCAGGATGACGGTCAGCCTCGGCGGATCCCCGGCGTGCCGCAGCACCTCCAGCACCGCCCGGCGCTTGCCACCGAGCACATCGAGCGCCCCGCCGCGCACGAAGAGATCGCGAATGCTCC
>NZ_JAPFRB010000002.1:505066-516037 GCF_035726885.1 Leucobacter sp. M11
GTCGATACTCGCGAGCGCGGTCCTCCGCGGCCGGGTCCCCCCGCATTGCCCCGCCGGGTCCGGCTCCTCGGCCTTCCGGGAGGACACGCAGCTCAGCGTCCCGGAAGCCGCCCAGCAGGCGTCCGCCGATGATGAGGCCCTGCACCGTTCGGGGCAGCCGCCCCGCTGCCGCGAGTCGCCCGATGTCGAGCTCCAGGAGCGCGAAGGCGCCCACCGCCACCCGGGGGCCGCCCTGTCGGATGCCGAGGCCGGAGACGAGGGCGAACATGACCGCTCGCCCCGGGAGCCCGGGCACGCCGGAGGCGTGCCGCCCGGCGACGAGGAAGGCGCTCTGCAGCGTGAGCGCGGCCGAGGGCAGGACCGAGCCTCCGGCGGCGGAGGCGACGCGGCCGAGGGCTCGGCCAAACTCGAGCAGGCGAACCGCCAGGACCCCGAAGCCCTCGCCCGGGCCGCCTGAGCGCACCGCGGCGGACACGGCCTGGCCGGGCAGCGCCCGGAGCCGCAGGCGGCCGCCCGGCCGTTCGACGCGGCAGAGGGCGGTGAGCGCCGCGAGCGCCTGGGCGGTTTCGGCGCCGTCGCCCGTCCCGTCGGCACCCCGGATGCCGCCGGAGCGCGGCCCGGCCTCGCTCAGCCGCCGCAGGCGCGCGCTGAGCTCGCGGAGCCGCGCCGCCACCCGACGGTCCAGGTCCTCCCGACGCTCGTCGCAGACGATCAGGCCCCGGCTGGCCCGAGCCGCGGCGCCGTCGTCGCCAGGAGTGCCCGGGTTGCCCACCACGGCCGCGCCCGTGCCGAACGGCTCAGCCGGCTCCCGGGAGCCCGCCGTGCTCGCGGCCAGCTGCCGACGGCGCTCCAGGGACCGGGCCGTATCTCGCAGCTCCTCGGTTGCCTCGGCGTAGCCACGCAGCGCGTTGCCCGCGTCGGCCAGGGTCGCGCCCAGCCGGCCGGATTGCCCGCCGAGCACGGCCGCGCCGTGGCCCAGCGCCCGCACAACCTGCCCCCGCCCGCCCGCGTCGAACGCCAGCTGCGCCCGCCGTGCGGGCTCCCCCGCCCGGAGCCGTTCCCCCGCGGCGGCCCAGGTCCCCGCGAGCGCACGCAGCGCCCCGGAGTCCCCGGACAGCGCGCGTGCCCCGGGGGATTCGGCGGCGCTCACCGGGCCGCCCGGGCGTCCAGCGCCCGGAAGGCCCGCACGGCCTCCTCCGCCTGCGCCGCACCGCGCGCCGACTCCGCGCGCAGCGCCTCCTCGGCGCTCCGGCGGGCGCGGTCCAGCTCCGCGACCGCCTCGTCCACCACGGGGGAGCCGCTCTCCCCCGTGCGCGGTCGCGGCGACCCGACCCCCGCGGTCCCCCCGGCGCGGAGCGCGAGCGCCCCGGCGCCCAGCGCCGCATAGTTCAGGAGGAGTGCGCCCCCCGGAATCGGCTCCCTCGGAATCGGCTCCCCCGGGGTCGGCTCCCCCTGAGGTTGTGTCGCCCTCGGCCCGGCATGCACCGTGATGTCGTCCTCCCGTTCCGTGACCTGCCCAGCCACGGCCCACGCTATTCGGGACCCCGGAGCTCTGGGCACGGGGGCCCGAATCTGTGCAGAACGTGCCCGCTCCGGGGCGGGTGCGCCGGGGCACACGCCCGCTTCCCCGCACCCGGAAACGAGGCAGGGCCCCGATCGCTCATGCGATCGGGGCCCTGCTGACGGCGACTACCGCTTAGTTGTAGGTGCCGGGGTTGAACTCGTCAGAGGTGAAGCTGTCGAAGTCCGCGTAGGAGAGGTCGCCCTCGTCGAAGCTGCCGTCGTCGGCGAACAGGCGGTTCGGGTACCGCTCCGCCTTCGCCTCCTCGGTGGCGTCGACGTTCACGTTGCGGTACTTCTCCAGGCCGGTGCCCGCGGGGATCAGCTGACCGATGATCACGTTCTCCTTCAGGCCGATGAGCGGGTCGCGACGACCCTCCATCGCGGCCTGCGTGAGCACGCGGGTCGTCTCCTGGAAGGAGGCGGCCGACAGCCAGGACTCGGTCGCGAGCGACGCCTTGGTGATACCCATCACCTCGGGACGAGCGGTCGCGACGCGCTTGCCCTCGAGCAGCGCCTCCCGGTTGATCTTCGTGTAGCTCGACCGGTCGACCAGCTCGCCGGGGAGCAGGTCGGTCTCGCCGTGGTCGACCACGGTGACCTTGCGGAGCATCTGGCGAACGATGACCTCGATGTGCTTGTCGTGAATCGGCACACCCTGCGAGCGGTACACGTTCTGCACGCCCTCGACGAGGTACTTCTGCACGGCGCGCTCACCGGGGATGTGCTTGCCGTTCTCGGTGGAACCGACCTGCAGCACGTCCTTCGGGTCGAGCGTTCCCGCGATGAAGGGCTGGCCGAGCTCGACGCGGTCGCCGTCCTCCACGAGGAGGGTGGCGCGCTTCAGGATCGGGTACAGCTTCTCCTCGGAACCGTCGTCCGGGACCAGGATGATCTTCCGGCTCTTGTCGGTGTCCTCGATCGTGATCCGACCGGCGGCCTCCGCGATGGGCGACGCACCCTTGGGGGTCCGGGCCTCGAAGAGCTCCTGCACGCGGGGCAGACCCTGCGTGATGTCATCGGCCGAGGCCGAACCACCGGTGTGGAAGGTACGCATCGTCAGCTGGGTACCGGGCTCACCGATCGACTGCGCCGCGATGATGCCGACGGCCTCGCCGATGTCCACGCGCTGGCCGGTGGCCAGCGAACGGCCGTAGCAGGTCGCGCACACGCCGACCGCGGACTCACAGGTCAGCACGGAGCGCACGCGGATCACGTGCACGCCGACCGTGACCAGCTCGTCGATCAGCACGTCGCCGACGTCGGCGCCAGCCTGAGCCACCACCGTGCCGTCCTCGGTGACCGCGTCGGACGAGAGCGTCCGGGCGTAGACCGAGTTCTCGACGTTGTCGTCGCGGACGAGTTCGCCAGCGGCGTTCTTGGCTGCGATGGGCAGCTCAAGACCCTTGCGGGTGCCACAGTCGAGCTCGCGGATGATGACATCCTGCGAGACGTCCACCAGACGACGGGTCAGGTACCCCGAGTCGGCGGTACGCAGGGCGGTGTCGGCCAGACCCTTTCGCGCACCGTGGGTCGCGATGAAGTACTCGGCGACCGACAGGCCCTCACGGTAGGACGAGATGATCGGGCGAGGGATAATCTCACCCTTCGGGTTGTTCACCAGACCACGCATACCGGCGATGTTCCGGATCTGCAGCCAGTTACCACGGGCACCGGAGGTGACCATGCGGTTGATGGTGTTGTCCTCGGGGAAGGCGTCGCGCATCGCCCCGGCAACCTCATCGGTGGCCTGGGTCCAGATGTCGATCAGCTCACGACGACGCTCGGCGTCCGTGATCAGGCCCTTCTCGAACTTGCCCTGCACCTTGGCAGCGGTGACCTCGTAGCGAGCAACGATCTCGTTCTTGTTGCTCGGCGTCAGCACATCGCTGAGGGCCACGGTCACGCCGGAACGGGTCGCCCAGTGGAAACCGGCGTCCTTGATCCGGTCGAGGGTCGCGGCGACCTCCACCTTGGGGTAGCGCTCCGCGAGGTCGTTGACCAGCTGGGACAGCGTGGTCTTGTCCGCGACCGTCTCGAAGTACGGGTAGTCCGCGGGCAGGGCCTCGTTGAAGAGGGCACGACCCAGGGTCGTCTCCACCAGCACCGGCTTCTCGTGGGTCACCCCGGCGTCATCGGTGTACCCGATGATCCGGATGCGCACCTTCGCGTTCAGGTCCAGGCTGCCCTGGTCCTTCGCGAGGATGGCCTCGGACACGGAGGAGAAGGCACGGCCCTCGCCGACCTCGCCCTCCTTGACCGTGGTCAGGTGGTGCAGACCAATGATCATGTCCTGGGAGGGCAGGGTCACCGGGCGGCCGTCGGACGGCTTCAGGATGTTGTTCGAGGCCAGCATCAGCAGGCGAGCCTCGGCCTGCGCCTCCACCGAGAGGGGGAGGTGCACGGCCATCTGGTCGCCGTCGAAGTCGGCGTTGAAGGCGGCACACACGAGCGGGTGCAGCTGGATCGCCTTGCCCTCAACGAGCTGCGGCTCGAAGGCCTGAATACCCAGGCGGTGCAGGGTGGGCGCACGGTTCAGCATCACGGGGCGCTCGCGAATGATCTCCTCCAGCACGTCCCACACCTGGGGACGGCTGCGCTCGACCATACGCTTGGCGGCCTTGATGTTCTGAGCGTGGCTCAGATCGATTAGGCGCTTGATCACGAAGGGCTTGAACAGCTCCAGCGCCATCTGCTTGGGCAGACCACACTGGTGCAGCTTCAGCTGGGGACCCACCACGATCACGGAACGACCGGAGTAGTCCACGCGCTTGCCGAGCAGGTTCTGACGGAACCGACCCTGCTTTCCCTTCAGCATGTCGCTGAGGGACTTCAGGGCGCGGTTTCCGGTGCCCGTGACGGGGCGGCCACGACGGCCGTTGTCGAAGAGCGCGTCAACGGCCTCCTGCAGCATCCGCTTCTCGTTGTTCACGATGATCTCGGGGGCACCGAGGTCCAGCAGGCGACGCAGACGGTTGTTGCGGTTGATCACGCGGCGGTACAGGTCGTTCAGGTCGCTGGTCGCGAAGCGGCCACCGTCCAGCTGCACCATCGGGCGCAGCTCCGGCGGGATCACGGGGACGACGTCGAGGACCATGCTGGCCGGGCTGCCGCCCGTCTGCAGGAAGGAGCTGACGACCTTCAGGCGCTTGATCGCACGGATCTTCTTCTGGCCCTTGCCCTCGGCGATCTGCAGGTGCAGGTCGTCGGACTCGGTCTGCAGGTCGAAGTCCAGCAGGCGGCGCTTGATCGCCTCGGCGCCCATGTAGGCGTCGAAGTAGGAGCCGTAGCGGTCCATGAGCTCGTTGAAGACGGCGTCCTCGGGCTTGAGGTCGCCAACCTTCAGGTTGCGGAACTCCTCCCAGACGCGCTCCAGGCGAGCAATGTCCTCGTCGTAGCTCTTGCGGATCTGCGCCATGTCCTTATCAGCGGCGTCGCGAGCGCGGCGCTTCTGGTCGGCCTTGGCGCCTTCTTCCTCCAGGGCGGCGAGGTCGGTCTCGGCCTGCTGCTGACGCTCACCGATGGTGATGTCGCGCTGATCGGCGAGGGTCTTGAGCTCGAGCCGGAGCTCGTTCTCGAGACCGGGCATGTCCTCGTGACGGCCCTCCTCGTCGATGTCGATGATCATGTACGCGGCGAAGTAGATGACCTTCTCGAGGTCCTTCGGCGCCATGTCGAGCAGGTAGCCGAGGCGGCTCGGGACACCCTTGAAGTACCAGATGTGCGTGACGGGCGCGGCCAGCTCAATGTGGCCCATCCGCTCACGACGCACCGAGGACTTGGTGACCTCGACGCCACAGCGCTCACAGATGATGCCCTTGTAGCGGACACGCTTGTACTTGCCACAGGCGCACTCCCAGTCGCGGGAGGGTCCGAAGATCTGCTCGCCGAACAGACCGTCCTTCTCCGGCTTCAGGGTGCGGTAGTTGATCGTTTCGGGCTTCTTGACCTCGCCATAGGACCAGCCGCGGATGTCCTCCGCGGTCGCCAGACGGATCTGCAGCTCGCTAAAACTCGTTGCTTCGAGCAATGTTTCTCCTTGAAAAAGTTCGGTGTCTGGGTGTCCGGCTTAGATCTCGTCGATTGACGAGGACTCAAAGCGGCTGGACAGGTTAATGCCGAGCTCCTCCGCGGTGCGGTGGGCCTCGTCATCGGTGTCGCGCAGGCTGACAGCGACGCCGTCGGAGCCCAGCACCTCCACGTTCAGACACAGCGACTGCATTTCCTTCATGAGCACTCGGAAGGACTCCGGAACGCCCGGCTCGGGGATGTTCTCGCCCTTCACGATCGCCTCGTACACCTTCACGCGGCCGAGGATGTCATCCGACTTCACCGTGAGCAGCTCCTGCAGCGCGTACGCGGCGCCGTAGGCCTCGAGCGCCCACACTTCCATCTCACCGAAGCGCTGGCCACCGAACTGGGCCTTCCCGCCGAGCGGCTGCTGGGTGATCATGGAGTACGGACCCGTCGAGCGCGCGTGGATCTTGTCGTCCACGAGGTGGTGCAGCTTCAGGATGTACATGTATCCCACCGAAACGGGGTACGGGTACGGCTCGCCGGAGCGGCCATCCATCAGGCGGGTCTTTCCGGTGGAGTCGATCAGGCGCTCGCCATCACGCGTGAGCGTGGTGGAGTCGAGCAGCCCGGCGATCTCTTCCTCGGACGCGCCGTCGAACACGGGGGTCGCGACCTTCGTGTTGGCCGTGGCCTCGCGGGCCTGCTCGGGCAGGCGCTTGGCCCACTCCGGGTTGCCCTCGACCTTCCAGCCCTGCATGGCGATCCAGCCGAGGTGGGTCTCCAGCACCTGACCGAAGTTCATGCGGCCGGGGATACCCATCGGGTTCAGGATGATGTCGACGGGGGTGCCGTCCTCCAGGAAGGGCATGTCCTCAACGGGCAGGATCTTCGAAATGACACCCTTGTTGCCGTGACGGCCGGCGAGCTTGTCGCCCTCGGTGATCTTTCGCTTCTGGGCGATGTAGACGACCACGCGCTGGTTCACGCCGGAACCGAGCTCGTCGTCCTTGTCGTTCTCCGCGTCGAAGACCTTGACCTCGGTGACCGTGCCCGAGACGCCGTGGGGCACCTTCAGGGACGTGTCGCGAACCTCGCGGCTCTTCTCGTTGAAGATCGCGCGCAGCAGGCGCTCCTCGGCGCTCAGCTCGGTCTCGCCCTTCGGCGTGACCTTGCCGACGAGGATGTCGCCGGGGCGAACCTCGGCGCCGATGCGGATGATGCCGCGCTCGTCGAGGTCCTTCAGGGCCTCCATCGAGGCGTTCGGCAGGTCGCGGGTCAGCTCTTCCTTGCCCAGCTTCGTGTCGCGGGCGTCCACGTCGTACTGCTCGATGTGGATCGAGGAGAGCGTGTCGTCCTTCACCAGGTTCTGGCTCAGGATGATCGCGTCCTCGAAGTTGTGACCCTCCCAGGGCATGAACGCCACGAGGAGGTTCTTGCCGAGCGCGAGCTCACCGTTCTCGGTCGCGGGGCCGTCAGCGATGACCTCGCCGGCCTCGATGCGGTCGCCCGCCTTGACGATGACGCGGTGGTTGTAGCTCGTGCCCTGGTTGGAGCGGTCGAACTTCCGCAGGTAGTAGCTCTTCGAGCCGCCCTCGTCGTGCATGATCGTCACGACGTCGGCGGAGACCTCCTCGACCACACCGGCCTTCTCGGCGGTGACCACGTCACCCGCGTCGATCGCGGCGAAGTTCTCCATACCGGTGCCAACGACCGGGCTCTCGGAGCGGACGAGCGGCACGGCCTGACGCTGCATGTTCGCACCCATGAGGGCGCGGTTGGCGTCGTCGTGCTCGAGGAAGGGAATCAGCGAGGTCGCGACGGACACCATCTGGCGGGGCGAAACGTCCATGTAGTCGACGCGGTCGGAGTCGACCATGATGACCTCGGAGCCGCGGGGACGGGCCAGCACCTGCTTGTCGGCGAAGACGCCGTCGGCGGTCAGCGGGGCACCGGCCTGCGCGATGAGGAACTCGTCCTCCTCGTGCGCGGTCAGGTAGTCGATCTGGTCCTGAACCTTGCCGTCGATGACCCGACGGTACGGGGTCTCGATGAAGCCGAACGCGTTGATTCGCGCGAAGGTTGCCAGCGAGCCGATCAGACCAATGTTCGGGCCTTCCGGGGTCTCGATGGGGCACATCCGGCCGTAGTGGGACGGGTGCACGTCTCGCACCTCGACGCCAGCGCGGTCACGGGACAGACCGCCCGGGCCCAGCGCCGACAGGCGACGCTTGTGGGTCAGGCCCGCGAGCGGGTTGTTCTGGTCCATGAACTGCGACAGCTGGCTGGTCCCGAAGAACTCCTTGATCGCGGCCAGCACGGGGCGCGTGTTGATCAGGGTGTTCGGGGTGATCGCTTCGATGTCCTGCGTGGTCATCCGCTCGCGAACGACGCGCTCCATCCGGCTGAGGCCCGTGCGGACCTGGTTCTGGATGAGCTCGCCAACGGCGCGGATACGACGGTTGCCGAAGTGGTCAATGTCGTCGGTGTCGAGGCGGATCGCGACCGGCTTGCCCTCGCGGGAGCCGGGGAGCGTCTCGGTGCCCGCGTGCAGGCCGACGAGGTACTTGATCGTCGCGACGATGTCCTCGAGCGAGAGCACCGAGTCGGTGATCGGCGCCTCAAGGCCGAGCTTGCGGTTGATCTTGTAGCGACCGACCTTTGCGAGGTCGTAGCGCTTCGAGGAGAAGTAGCTGTTGTCGAGGAGCGCACGCGCGGCCTCGATTGCCACCTGCTCGCCCGGACGCTGCTTGCGGTAGATGTCCTTGAGGGCGTCCTCCTGGGTCAGGACAGCGTCCTTCTCCAGGGTGATCGCGATCGACTCGTAGCCGGCGAACTCTTCGAGGATTTCCTCGCTGGTCATGCCGAGGGCCTTCAGGAAGACCGTGACGGACTGCTTACGCTTGCGGTCGATGCGAACACCGACCTGGTCGCGCTTGTCGATCTCGAACTCGAGCCAGGCACCGCGGCTCGGGATCACGCGAGCGGTGAAGACGTCCTTATCGGAGGTCTTCTCCTGCTGGCGCTCGAAGTAGACACCGGGGGAACGCACGAGCTGCGACACGACGACGCGCTCGGTTCCGTTGATGATGAAGGTGCCGCGCTCGGTCATGAGCGGGAAGTCGCCCATGTACACGGTCTGGCTCTTCAGCACCTGGGTCTCGGTGTTGTAGAAAGCGGCCTCGACGTAGAGGGGAGCGGAGTAGGTCTTGCCGCGTTCCTTGCACTCGTCGATGGTGTACTTCTGCTCGTCGAGAATCGGGTTCTCGAAGGAGAGCTGCATCGTGCCGGCGTTGTCCTCGATGGGAGAGATCTCCTCGAAGATCTCCTCCAGGCCGTTGACCGTGGCCAGGTCATCGCGGCCCTGGGCGATGCCCTCGGCCAGACGCGTCTTCCAGGCGTCGTTGCCGACGAGCCAGTCGAAGCTCTCGGTCTGCAGCGCGAGGAGGTCGGGGACCGTCAGCGTGTCAGAGATTTTTGCGAACGAAAGCCGCGAGTGCTCGCGGCCGTTCTTGGTCGTGTTACTGGGAGTTGCGTTGCGCGCAGCAGCCAAGGAAATTACCTCCGTGGGCCCCGTCGGGCCGTATGCCGGTTCTCGTGAATTTCCCGGATCACAGGTGGTGGTTCGCTCTATTCGAGAGCGCGACGGCCGACCGCAATATGAAGGCTGAAGTGTGTCCGGAGTGCAACTGTCTACTCTATACGGATTTTTCGGGTCTGTCCAGCCTCGACCGCGTCGTTCCCCCGAGCGGTTCGCTGCCTCCGGCGACCGTGCCTGCCCGACCAGCGTAGCGGCTCCTGGCCCGCGCCTCAAACGGGGCCGGGGGCACGCGCGCCTCCGCGCGTTTCACCCCCGACCCCGTTACGACGGCGCCCCTAGGCGAGGTCCCTGCGGCGATGCGCGTGCAGGGCAACGCCCATGCCCAGCAGGGTGAGCAGGATGGCGAGCGCCGCGGCGGGCCGGTGATCGCTTCCCGTCACGCTCAGCCCCGGAGTCGCCGCGAAGTGGTTTGTCACCCGCACCCGGGTGACGACGGCGGCGCCGTCCCCGCCCGAAGCCGGTCCGGGCAGGGCCACCGTCGCGGCGTCGTCGGCAGGATCCTCGTCACGCGCCTCCGTGCCGAGCACCTCGACCTCCGTCCGCTCGGCGCCGCGCGCGTCCTCCTCGGTCACCGTGCACCGGGAGCCCTTCGGCAGCCCATCGAGCATCACCGGGGTCCCCGGGGAGACCGCGGAAACCGCGTCGTGATCCGTCACCGTGACCGGGTTCCCCGCAACCACGAGGTCGCGCGTGCAGCTCGCCCGCAGGTCGAAGCTCCCCGGGACCCGGGACTCGCTCGCGCCTGCGCCCGCGAGTTCCTTGCTGAGTTCGAGCGCGGCCGGGGCAAAGCGGTTCACCATCTCGACGATGACCTCATCCTCCGGCAGGATCGTCGCGGTGCGGTCCGGCGCCGGCTCGTCCGCGCCGCCCGCTTCCGTCTCGTGCACCGTGCACTCGGCATCAATCGGCAGCCCCGCGACGCTGCCGGAGGCGCTCGTCTGCCCCGGGGAGAAGGCAAAGCCGAGGCTCGCTTCCTCCCCCAGGTCGAGCGGGTATCCCCCGAGCTGGCAGCTCAGCGCAAAACGGACGTCCCCGGAGGCGAGACCGGCCTGTGGCAGCTCAAGACGCTTGAGCACGGTGAGCGCGCCGCCCGCGTCGAAGGTGTTCCGGAACACCGCCTCGTGCGGACCCGGGTCCAGCGCCTCGGCGCTGAGCGAGCGCTGCTCCGTGAGCGGGGCCTCCTCACCGTCGAGCGTCGCGGTCACCCGCGCCGCGCCGCGATGGTCGGTCTCGGTGATCGCGCAGTCCGCGCCCACCGGCAAGCCAGTGACCTCGTGCGTTTCGCCGCGTTGCAGGGCAACGGTGCGGGTCTCGCCGGTGATCCCGCCGAAGACGCACTGCATCTGAACCGTGAACTCCGCGTCTTCGGGGAGCATTCCCACCGCGGTGCCCTCGGCCGTCACGCCGAGCGTGACCGTGGCCTCGGCAAAGGTGTTCGTGATCCGGATGATGTTCGCCTCCGGCTCCTCACCCAACACGATCGATTCCTCGGGGTCGGTCGCGAAGGAGAATCCCGTGACCCCGTCCGCGGCCGAGCCGTACTGGCCCGGCGCGGAGGTGTCCTCCGTCGGCGTGTACGTCAGGTTCGTGACCCGGCACTCCGCGCCCCTCGGGAGGTCCCCGATCACGGCCTCGCTCGGTTTCGTCAGATCGGCGATGCCGGCCAGCGCTTGGGAACCGGTCACCGGGGTGCTCGACCCGGGGGCCAGGCAGCTGTAGTCAACCGTGTAGCCCGTCGCCAGCAGGTGCCACGCGGCGGCGGGGGTCTCCGCCAGGCTGAGGGAGACCGTCATCTC
>NZ_JAPFRB010000002.1:516094-522290 GCF_035726885.1 Leucobacter sp. M11
GACCGGGGCGGTCCGGCCCGTCACCGCGGCCGAGTTCCAGCTCCGGGTCCCTTCAAGGCCGGTGCTGGGCACCGTCAGCACAAACTCCACGATCACATACTCGCCGCCGTGCAGCGGGTCCTCCTCGGAGAACACGATGTCCCCGCCGAACGACTTGCTCGTCTTCGAGGCGATCCCGGACCACGCGCCATCGTCGCAGGCGAGGGTCTGGGGCCCCGAAAACGCGTCGGGGTAGAGCCGGCAGGCGTTCTCCGTGGCGGAGTAGCGAGTCCCCGGCGGGAGAATCATCCCGTCGCCCCGCGCGCCCAGGTCGGTCGCCGCGGCTCCGGTGAGTAGGCGGACCGAGCCGGGCAGCAGCGCCGGATTCCACTCGGAGCCGCGCGGGCTCGTGAGTACCGTGCCGCGGTCCCCGGTCTCGGGGAGCTCATCCACGTAGCGGAGTTGCTGCAGGTCGATGTTGCCCGAGTTGATGAGCTTCAGCCGGTACCGGAGGGTATCTCCCGTGGTCGTCTCGGCCACGCAGGGGTTGCGCACCCAGGTGCCGTCCGCCCAGTCCGAGACCGTGGAGGCATCGCACTCGGCCCCGGACACCGTGGCGCTGCCGTGTCGGGCATCAATGTATGACTCGCCGCGGACGGAGTCGTTGCGCAGGGACGTGACGAAGGCCTGCGCGGAGCACGCCGCGTTGGGCGAGGCCACCTCAGCGCACACCGAGGGATTCAGCGCCCCCTCGATGCCGGAGCCGACCACCCGCCCGGTGTTCGTCGCCGTGGTCCCGGCGCCCGATCCGTCGCTCACCTGCAGCGGAACCGTGATGACGATCTTCTCCCCTGGTTTCAGGCTCTGATCCTCGGGCCAGGTCCACCGCATCGTTGACGGGGTGCCGGGTTCGAGGGAGAACTCCGGCTCCACGGAGATCCCCTCGGGGGCGGAGACCCGCCAGGTAGTATTGGCGTTGACCGCGTTGTAGTTCAGCCCCTCGGGGAACACGTCCAGCGCGCTCAGGCCGTAGAGGTTGCTCGAGGCGTTGGCCGCGTTGCTCAGGACGAGGTCAAAGTTGATCCACGCGCCGGGGTTCCCCACCTCGCTCGTGCTGTTGTTCGTGTGCGATCCCGCGAACTTGCGCATGCTCGGCAGCGGGGTTCCCGCCTTGATGGTGACGGAGCTGGTGAGATCTGCCGGTTCCGGCTCTTCCGCGGCGGTCGTGAGGTGCAGCGAGCCGGCGGCCGTGAGCGCGCTCTCCCAGCTGTCCGATCCGGCGGGCAGCGCGGTCCCCGGCGCGAGTTCGTTCGGGTCGCTGCGCAGGGCGTGTCGCATCTTGGTGTCGATCAGGAGCGTCCCCTTGCCCTGCTTCGCGATGCGCTTCAGCTCGTCCTCGTCGCCGTCGAAGCGCACGCGGAACCCGGTGACCTCGGCCCAGCTGTTCGGCCCGGGCCCGGTTTGCGGCAGGGCGAGCGCGGTGTTGTGCCGGGCGGGGATCGCCGCGGTCCAGGTCCCGTCCTCGCCACGCGCCCACAGGGTCGCGCTGACCGCGCCGCTCGGATACTGCACCCGGGCACCGGTGACGTTGAAGACGTCGAAGACGGAACCCGGAACCACCTGGAATCCGCTCGGATCGTTGCTCGGCCAGCCCTCGGCGAGCAGTTGCTTGTCGGTGGCGAGCTGGAGCGCGGCGACCGAGATATTGCTCTTGTTCTGCACCGCGACGGTCCAGCGTTGCTCGCTCCACCGGTCCGGGTCCCGGAACAGCTCACGCCCGTCTGGCCGAAGTTCGAGCCCAAGATCGGTCGCTGGTCGGGCGATCACAATTTGGCCGGGAGTGTCCGTGACCGTCCCGGGGAGCGTGTCAAACGCGATGGTCGTGGCCGCGACCTGCCCAGCGACCTGCGCGGGAGAGCCGGGCAGGGGGCCGGTGATCGGCGCGTTGGGGGCGAGCACATTGGGGGTGCCCTCCAGAAAGGTGTACGACGTGCTCCCCGCGCGGACGTTGTCCCGCAGGCTCGTCAGAAACACCAGGCGACCGTGCACGTTGTCACTCGGGCGCTTGGTGCCCACGTATTTTCCGGACTCCTGCCAGGTGACCGTGATGCCGGTGATGTCCGGCCAGATCGCGGGGTCCGGGTTGAGCTGAGCGGCGCTCGCTCCCACCGGGGCGGCCACGGTTTTCGTGCTGCCGTCCCGCAGCTGGTAGGTGATCTCGCCCGCGACGAACTTCTCCGCGGCGCTGGCGCCCTCCGGAGCGCCGTCTCGCTCGGGCCAGCGCATCGACTCGATGCCCTGGAAGTCGGTGATCAGGAACGGATTCGTTTCGGGGGTCGGTGCGTCGCCGATGCTGGCGCTCAGGGAATCGACCCCGACGGCAATGCTGTTGGGGGCCTCCCACTGGTTCCCCGGATCGACGTCTTTGACCCCGAGCGCGGTCTTGTTCCAGACGTCGAGCGTGACCCGAGAGCGGGTTTGGTGGAGCCCGACCAGGAAGTTGTCCGAGTCTTCCGAGGTGCCCCATCGGAGCTCCGAGCCGCCGAACAGCTCATTGGCCGCGTACACCAGGAACTCCGCGGAGCTCGTGTAGGTGTCGGTCGACCAGGACTCATCGAGCGCGCGCGAGGCCAGGTCGGCGTAGTTCTTATAGACCTTCCCGTTGAGGGTCCCGTCCACGGCGGTGCTCGGGTCGCTCAGGAGGTGGGAACGCAGCGTCATGTCCGCAACCACGGAGAACGCGCCGTAGCGCTGCAGCGCCTGTTCGGGGTCCGCGCGGGACACGCTCACCTCGAGAGCAAAGACGGCGTTGCGCGCGCCCTCGGCCCAGTCCCCGCTCCATTCGATCGGACGCTTCGTGCCCTGGAACTCCAGGTAGGCGGCGCTCTGCGAGTCCTCGATCTGCTCCGGAGTCAGGGACGCACCGTTGAGCGTGGTGCCCGCGTCAACCCTGCCGACGGGTCCGATCTCGGCGCCGCTCTGGTCTCGGAACCGCACGGTGAGGACCTGGTCCGGACCGAGCCTGGCGTCCCGCACCCCGGTCAGGGCGAACACGTCGAGGGAGCGTCCGGTGTGACCTCCGTCGATGATCCGGCTCTCCACGGAGTTCTGGCCGGCGGGCACCCCGGAGAGGAGGAATCCGGTCGGAGAGCTCTGGTCCTGGATGCCGTAGGACCGGGCCCCAGCGGCAACGCTCTTGTAGACGGCGGCGCGTTCGAGCTCGATCAGAAACAGTTGGTCGCTGCCCGTCGCGGTTGCCGTGTTTTGCCCCGTGCGCACTTCCGCGGTGTTCCCCGCGGCGAACAGGCCGGGGGTATCCGTGGACCCGATCGTGGCCGGGGAGACGAGTGCGCCGTCGCTGAGCCGGTGCTCCCGGAACATGACGGTGGCGCCCGCGGGGGTCGCGCAACGCAGGTCAACCGGGAAGGAAGAGGAGCGGTCGAGGGGCAGAATCCGGTACTCCACGCCAACGACCAGTTCCAGGTCGATGGTCGCGTCGAAGGGGACCTTCGAGATCTGCTGCGGATTGTCGACCCGGTCGACCACCCAAACCTGCGTGTCGGTCGTGTTGCGCACCGTCGTCGGCGCTTCTCCGGCAGCCTCATCGCCGCCCGTGGTGCACACGGCTTCCCCGTCGGGGAGCGCGGTGAAGCGGACCGCGTTGAACGGCCCGGATTTCAGGTTCCCGAGCGTGGGCGCAGTCTGCGGGTCGACGATCGTCAGCTCCCGGGTCCCCTGCATCTCGGTGGCGTTCTCCGCCGGAGCCGTCCCGGCCACGAGGCGGAAGGCGTGATCCCGGAACCCCGCGGCGCCCTGCTCTGGGTCGTAGAGATCCCCTGCCTGGGCGATCCCGGTCAGCGGATAGACCACGTTCGTGCTGCCGTCGCCGTAGCGCTTCGAGAGCGTGACGGTGAGCTGCGGCTTCACAATGAGCAGGAGCGTCCGGGCGGTGGTGAGGTTCACGGTGGCCCCGGTCGTCGCGACCGCGGTCAGATCAACGAGGTGACTCACCGTGGTCGTTCCCGGGTTGTTCGCGGGCGGCACGATCGGGGCGCCGTTGCTCAGGCGAGCGTCGCGCAGGCTGCCGGAGAGGGTGACCTGTCCGGCGCAGGCAGCGTCATCGAGCGCGCAGCCGCCGCTCATGGCGGCGCCGTCCGCGGCCAGGAACACGATCGTGATCCCCGAGACGTCACCGAGTTGCTGACCGTCCGCGTCGGGACCGGGCACGGTGTCTCCCGGGCCGAAGGGCTGCACGGCTCCGCTGGCCGGGCTCCCGATGAAGTGGTACTGGATCGTGGCCGAGGTTGCTCCCGCCGGGAAGACCAGGTCTGGAAGCGTTTCCAAGCGTTGGTATTCGAAGAAGCTGCTGCCCGAATTGGTGACTTTGACGCTCAGCTCGCGGAGTTGGGACTGCCCCGTGTTGGCGACCCGCAGGGTCGATGAGGAGCCCTCCTTCGAGCCGTACACAGACGTGTTGTCGCCCGAATCGGTCACCCAGGTCAGGTCGCTTTGGATCTCCGGCAGCAGCGCCGCGACCACGATGTCGCTGTGTGCCTGGCCGTCCACCGCGGGTGAGACGCCGGGGGCCGGGTCGGTGACCTCATTTGTGACCAGGGCGGAAGCGCGGACCTGTCGCGTGTTCGCCGAGGATGCGATGATTCGCTCACCGCTCGTGCGTTGGGTGGAACGCAGGACGTAATCCGCGTGCACCGTGACGGTCCGTTCGGCGGCCGCAGAACCCACGAGCCCGGGAAGCCCGGAAACCTCGACCCGGTATCCGATGGCGTTCGCCGGGGCAGCCACCGTCAGTTCCCCGGGGGGCAGCTCGTGCTGGACGCCGGGTCCGCCCGCGACCTCAAACACCACCGTCGCCCCGAGCGTGTTTTCCGCCAGGCTGATCGCGGTCAGGTCAAAGGCCTCGGCGACCGGCAGGGCGCCCCCGGGCAGCGCCGCCCCGGAGGGGGCTCGGAAGATGAGTGTGCTCAGGGTGTTTGCGGTCGCGGTCCCCGAAACCGTGGCTCGGGCGGCGGTGCCGGTCCCCTCGGGCACGGAGGGCACGGACCAGCTCTGCCCGACGTTCGCGAGCCCGGGCTTCTCATACACGCGCAGGGCAACGGTCGCCGCAGTCTCGATGGTTGTCGTGTGCTCACCGGCACCGCCCACCATGATCGCCTCGGCGGTCTGCTCGGACCCGTCAAGCTCAGCGCCGACATCCGCGGGAACCCGAGCGGGCAGGTGCGCGACCGAGACGCCCTCGAGCTCGGCCCAGGTCAGGGTCACGGTTTTCCCGGTGGCGGGCCCGCCCTCGGGCGTCACGGTGACGGTGGCACCGCTCGGCGGGTTGAACTCCCCCGCGACAAACTCGACCTCGGCGGGAAAAACCACGGTCAGGGTGGCGGGACCGCAGCCCGCGGGGTCGGGGCAGCCCGAGCTCGCGGTGAAGTGGAACTGGCCGCCCGCCTCAACCTCGGTGATGGGGGCGCCCGTGCCGCGGTCGGTTGCGGCGAGGGAGAAGGGTGACCGGGGGGCCGTTGGCCTGCGCAGGCAGCGCCGTGAGGACGCCCAGCGAGGTGATCAGCGTGGTCACCAGCGTCGCCGCAAGCAACGCCGACAGTGCCCGAAACCGTTTGAGCCGCACAGAGTCTCCCTCAACCGTAAAGAGGAGACCCCAAGCACAGACTGATCGAGTGTTCTCCCCCAGCGTTGCCGAGCGCATCGCTCCGCCCTCAGAAAGTATCAAGAATTCCCGCCTGTGCCCGATATCCTCATTTCGTTACCCTTTCGATACGTTCACCCCGGGGTGGCGCGGCCGTGTTCACGCTCGCTGTTCGCGCTCAGGATCGCCTCGCTCCCGCGCAACACGGGTGACGCAGCGCTGCGCTCAGGGCGCGCCGGGCCACAGCGCGTAAGCTCTGGGGAATGTCCAGCACATCCGCTTCCTGTCAGAGCCCCAGCTGCGGCTTCGCCTCGCTCGGCCCGCGCGCGGTCGGCATCGGTCTCGGGGCCCTCGTCCTCGTGCTCGGCCTCGGCGTCTGGGTGATGCTCGCCTCCCTCGGCCCGATCGGGCCGGACCTCGCCTGGCACGATATCCTCCGCGCCGCCGCGACCCCGGCAATGCTCGCGGTCTCCCGCGTCCTCAACGTGATCGGCGGGCCCGTCGGGATGAGTGTGATCTCCCTCCTCCTCGCCGCCGTGCTCCTGCTCGCCAAGCGCCGCA
>NZ_JAPFRB010000002.1:522331-523591 GCF_035726885.1 Leucobacter sp. M11
ATCGCCTCGGAGTTCCTGAAGTCCGTCGTGCAGCGCCCGCGCCCCCTCGACGCGCTCATCGCCGCGGGCGGCGACTCCTTCCCTTCGGGGCACAGCACGGCGGCGGCCGCGCTCGCCATCTGCGTGGCGCTGCTGGTGCGACGCGCCTGGGTGTGGCTGCTCGCGGTCGGCTGGGTCCTCGCGATGATGCTCAGCCGCCAGGTCCTCCTCGTGCACTGGCTCAGCGACACCGTGGCCGGGGCCCTGCTGGGCACGGCCGCCGCGGTGCTGGCGACGCGCTTCGCCCTGAACCGGGCGCGGGCCAGGCACGATCACCCGGAGCATCCCGCCCACGAGTGACCCGCAGGCGACGTGCGGGCCGCCGGAGCGCCAGGGCACGGTGCACGGGGTCGGGCACAGGCCGTAGGCTCGATGCGTGTCCCAGAAAACCGTGACGCTCGGCGTCAGCGGGCTCAGCGCCCATGTCCAGCCGGATCGATTCGTTCCGGGTGCCTTCGAGCTCATCGTGGACGGGACGCCCCAGTCGCACGTCCTCCTCGACGACCCGAGCGAGCTGTTCTACGAGTATGTGCGCCGGATCGGGCACGTGATCGACCTGGTCGCCCCGGCTGGCGCGCCCATCACCGCGGTGCACCTGGGCGGCGGCGCGCTCACCCTGCCCCGGTATGTGGAGGCGACCCGTCCGGGTTCTTCGCAGCAGGTGGCCGAGCTGGAGAGCGAACTCGTCGCGCTGGTCCGTGAGGAACTGCCGCTGCCCAAGCGCGCCAGGATCCGGGTCCGGCACGGCGACGCCCGCGCGATCCTGGAAAAGCTCCCCGCCGGGCTGAACGGCGTCACCGACGCGGTCATCGTGGATATCTTCTCGGGCGCGCAGACCCCGGCGCACGTGACCAGCCGCGAGTTTTACGCGCTGGTGCCTCGGCTCCTCGCGCCCGGCGGCGTCCTCGCGGTCAACGCCGCGGACGGGCCGGGGCTCCCCTTTGTCCGGTCCCAACTCGCCACGCTTCGCACGATCTTCCCCTTCGTCGGGGCCCTCGCCGAGGCGCAGGTCCTCAAGGGCCGCCGCTTCGGGAACGTCATCCTCGTGGCTGGCGCAGAGGATCGGGTCTCCGAGTGGATGCCGCGCCTCCTCGCGGGTGGCCCCCACCCAGCGCGCATGCTGATCGGCGCGGAGCTCACCCGGTTCATCGCGGACGCCCCCGTGGTCACCGACGACACCGCGACGCCCTCCCCCGCGCCCTCGTCTTCCCTCTTCACCTA
>NZ_JAPFRB010000002.1:523723-526427 GCF_035726885.1 Leucobacter sp. M11
GTACCCTGAGGGATATGGCAGAACTGAAGGATGTGACCGTGTGGGCAAACGCCCTCATCCGGTTGCACCTGGACCCCGCGGTGTGGTCATTCGGCTTCGACCACGCCAAGCGTCGGGCTGGCCTGTGCAACTTCACCGATCGGCGGATCACCGTGTCTCGCTACCTCGCGGCGAGGTTCAGCGACGACGAGATCCATCAGGTGCTCCTGCACGAGGTGGCGCACGCGATGGCGGGGCCGGCCGCGGGGCACGGGCCCGTGTGGCAGCGCATCGCGGACGGCATCGGCTACGCGGGCGGGCGCCTCCACGACGGCGGCGTCGCCGAGGAGCTCGCGCCCTGGCGCGGGACCTGCCCGGCGGGGCATGAGCATTTCCGCTTTCGACGGCCCACCCGAATGCACTCCTGCGCCAGGTGCAACCGGGGCTTCAGCACGGCACACTTGATCACCTGGCAGCACCGCGACGAGGCGTCGCGGGCCTGAGCCGGTGCCGGGCTGGCCCTCGTCAGCAGCCGAGGGATCCCAGCGCCGCGCGCAGCAGGGTGCCGCGGCCGTTTTCCATCTCCAGCGCCGTGCTCTCGGCGAGGGCTTCGGCGGGCGGCATCCAGGTCACCTCGAGGGCGTCCTGCCGAGGGTCGCAGCTGCCCGTCACCGGCACGACAAAGACCAGGGAGACGGCGTGCTGCCGGTCGTCAACGTAGGCGGAGATCCCCGGCATCGGGAAGTACTCGGCGACCTGGGTGGGCACGGGGGAGGCGGGCAACTGCGGGAAGGCCATCGGTCCGAGGTCCTTCTCGAGGTGCCGGAAGAGTGCCTCTCGAACGGTTTCCCCGTAGAGGACGCGACCGGCGACGAGGGTCCGGGTCATCGCCCCGTCGGGTGTGCCCCGCAGCAGCAGGCCGACCTCGGTGATCTTGCCGAGCCCATCCACGCGCACCGGCACCGCCTCGACGTAGAGGATTGGCAGGCGGCGTCGAGCCGTCGCCAGCTCCTCGTCGCTGAGCCAGGAGGGGTTGTCATCCGAGATGAAGTCACTCATGGGGCCATTGTGCCCGAGCCGGATGATAATTCCCTCCCCCACGCGGGCGTTCGCCCAGGGCGGGCACAGATCGGGTGCCGCAGCCGGGCCCCGTGCGCTCCGATGGCCTAGGCTACGAGCCATGAACGATCTGCGCATTGATCCCGAAACCGTCGTGTGGAGCCTGCCGGAAGCGGAGCGCCTCGATGCGCTGCGTACCCGCCCGCTGCTCGTGCTCATGCACGGCTACGGCTCCTTCGAGGGGGATCTCATCCAGCTCGCCGCCGGCCTGCCCGAGCGCTTCGTCTTCGCTTCCCCCCGGGCGCCCCTGGTTGCCCCGGCGCCCATCGAAAACGGGTTTTCCTGGTTCCCGCTGACCCAGCCCGGCAATCCGAACCCGGCGGATCTGGATCGCTCGGCCGCCGCGGTACTCGCCTGGCTCGACGAGCTCGACGCCGGGGTGCAGGGCGGCCTCGGCGAGATCGCCCTGCTGGGCTTCTCTCAGGGCGGCGCGATGATGACCACCCTGTTCCGGCACCGCCCGGACCGCTTCGCCGCCGGGGTGAACTGCTCCGGCTTCAGCGTGCACCGGGAGCTCCCCGGGGATGCCCGGCTGCTCGAACGACGACCGCCGATCTTCTGGGGTCGCGACACCGCGGACCCGATCATCACGCAGGAGGCGATCGCGCGCACCGCCGAGTGGCTCCCCGCGCACAGCAGTCTCACCGAGCGACTGTACCCGGGCATCGCCCACTCGATCAGCGGCGAGGAGCTCCGCGATATCGCCGCCTTCCTCGCCGAGCACGTGCCGGGCGCCGCAGCGGCCTCCGCCTGAGTACAGTGGTGCTATGGCAGTGACCAAAGCGGCTCCGAGCAAGACCCAGCTCGTGTACGACCACATCATCGAGCGCGTCGTCTCCGGCGACTACGCCTCCGGTCAGCCCTTGCACATCGGCCGCCTGGCCGAGGTGACGCGGGTGAGCCTGATCCCCGTGCGAGAGGCCCTGCGCCGTCTCGAGTCCGACGGCGTCGTGATCGTGGAGCACCACCGGGGCGCACGGGTCGCCGACCTCGACTCCGCGGCCTATCACGACGTGATGCAGACCCAGGCGGTCCTGGAGGCCCTCGCGGTGTCCCTGGCCGCGCCGCACATGACCGCGGAGGATCTGGCCGAGGCCCGGGAGCTGAACGCACAGATGGACGCCGCACACGCGGCGGACGACCCGCACAGCTACCACGAGGCGAGCCTGCTCTTCCACGGCCTGCTCCAGTCCCGCTGCCCCAATGCCTACCTCAGGGAGTCGCTGGACCGGGGTCAGCTGCGCGTGGCCGCCGCCCGCGCCGCGGTCGTTGGCTACAGCACGGAGATCGCCCGCCGCCTCTCCGAGGAGCACCTGCTCTTGCTCGACCGGATCGAGTCCGGCGCCTCCGCCGAGGAGATCGAGCAGCTCATGCGTGCGCACCGGGAGGGCACGCTCGCCCGACACGACACGGGACAGGGTCTCGGCTCCGAGGGCTACGCGCCGCCCCCGAGCGGTAGCTGATTCGTGGCTGAGACGCTCATTGTCATGCCCACCTACGCCGAGCGGGGCTCCCTCGCCGGCGTGGTGGAACGGGTGCGCGCCGCCGTCCCCGAGGCCGACCTGCTCATCATCGACGACAACAGCCCGGACGGCACCGGCGAGCT
>NZ_JAPFRB010000002.1:526459-527092 GCF_035726885.1 Leucobacter sp. M11
TGCGGGTCCTCCACCGCGCGGGCAAGCTCGGCCTCGGCACCGCGTACCTCACGGGCTTCCGGATCGCCATCGACGAGGGCTACCGGACGGTCGTCGAGATGGACGCCGACGGCTCGCACCTGCCGGAGCAGCTCCCCGCGCTGCTCGCCGAGGTCGACGCGGGCGCCGACTTCGCGCTTGGCTCGCGCTGGGTCGCGGGCGGTTCGATCGTGAACTGGCCCTGGTACCGCCAGCTCGTGTCCCGCACCGGCACCCTGGTGGCCCGGATCAGCCTGCGCTCAAAGCTGCACGACATCACGAGCGGCTACCGTGCGATCCGCACCGCGGCGCTGGCCGGGCTGGATCTCGACCGGATCGACGCGCACGGCTACGGGTTTCAGGTGGAGCTCGCCTGGTCCCTGGAACGGGCCGGCTTCCGGATCGCTGAGGTGCCCATTAGCTTCGTGGAGCGCGCGGAAGGCCGCTCGAAGATGACCTTCGGGATCGCGGCCGAGGCGCTGCGGATCGTGCTCCGCCAGGGTTTCCTGCTGCGCTTCCGGCCTGCCGCGCTGCCGCCCGTGGGCCGCGCGACGCCCGAGCAGGGCTGACACCGCCGCCCTCCGCCCGGGCGGGGGCTCAGGCTCCGGTCGAACC
>NZ_JAPFRB010000002.1:527132-532525 GCF_035726885.1 Leucobacter sp. M11
TAGGTGACCCCGCTCGCGCGGTGGAACAGCGAGGCGAGCACCACTACGGCGGTGGCCCCGATCAGGATCGGGATGACCGCCTCAGTCCAGGTCGCGGCGCTCGTGAGCACGATGATCGGATTCGCCCCGGCGGGCGGGTGCGTCACCCGCAGCACCGCCATCGCCATGACGGCGAGGGCGACCGCGAGGCTCACGCTCCACCAGGTCACGGGAAGCACGGCCCCGACGCCGAGCCCGACCAGGGTGCAGACGAGCTGTCCCCCCACCACGTTTGCCGGTTGCGAGAGCGGCCCGTGCGGCACCAGAAAGACGAGGGCGCAGGAGCTGCCGAGCGAGGCGATCAGCAGGGGCAGGGCGGTGTTCTCGTCGAACCAGGCAATGATGCCGATGATGAGGAAGGTGCCGAGCCCGGCGAGCAGCCAGGTGCGGGTGCGGAGCGCGGGCTGATGCCGAAAGAAAAACCTGCGCATCGTTCTCCCTCGTCTCCGGTTGTTCCGTTCGCGCGCTGCGGCATCCCGCGTCGCTCGCCAGGTGCTCGGCCGCACGAATCGCGCGTCGAACCAGATCGAGCCTAGCGGGGCGGACGCGGCTCACCGCATCGGGACAAAAAAGCCTCCGGTCTCTCGCGGTTTCCCGCGAAAGCCCGGAGGCTCCTGGTCGGGGTAACAGGATTTGAACCTGCGACCTCGTCGTCCCGAACGACGCGCGCTACCAAGCTGCGCCATACCCCGATGTGGTGTGTTGTGCTCGATGAGCACGGTTAACTGTAGCGCGAAACGGGCCAGAAACGAAAACGGCCCCGGCGTGTGCGAGACTCGGAGGCGTGAATCAGTTGCCCCCGCTTTTTGCCTTTGATCTCGACGATACCCTCGCGGCCTCGAAATCCCCGGTCGACCCCCGAATGCTTCGGCTGATTGAGCGCTTATTGGAGCGCGGCGAGGTCGCGGTGATCTCCGGCGGAAACTTCACCCAGTTCCAGGCGCAGCTCCTGGATCGGCTCGGGAGCCTTGACGAGGCGCACCTCGGCCGCATGCACCTGCTCCCCACCTGCGGCACCCAGTACTACCGCCGCGAGGCCGGGGCCTGGGCGGCCCGGTACCGGGAGGAGCTCACGGACGACGAAACCGAGCGGGCGATGACCGCCCTCCGCGAGGAGGCGGAGCGGCTCGGGCTCTGGGCGAACGAGCCCTGGGGCGAGATCCTGGAGGACCGCGGCTCGCAGGTGACGTTCTCGGCCCTCGGGCAGCGCGCTCCCGTCGAGGCGAAGCACGCGTGGGATCCGGACAGCGCGAAGAAGAGCGCCCTGCGCGACGCCGTCGCGGCGCGGCTGCCCGACTTGGAGGTGCGCAGCGGCGGCTCCACCTCGGTGGACATCACCCGCAAGGGCATCGATAAGGCCTACGGGATGCGCAAGCTCGCCGCCGAGTCCGGGGTCGCCCTGGACGACATGCTCTTCATCGGGGACCGCCTCGACCCGGATGGCAACGACTACCCCGTCCTCGCGATGGGCGTTGCCACCCACGCCGTGACCGGCTGGGAGGACACGGCGGACTTCCTGGAGGCGCTGCTCGGCGCGGAGCCGGGCTCCCCGGCCTGATCCGCGGCGGGGCTACCCGCCCGAAAAACGACAACGCGGCCGCCCCCGAGGGGGCGGCCGCGTGGTCTCGTGCGCAGCTTAGCGGGTGATGTTCAGCACCTTCGCCGTGGCGGCCAGGCCGGCCTCGGCCGCCTCCGGGCTGTGGTTCAGGCCCGTGCCGAAGGCGGGGATCTTCGTGACGAAGGTCTTCTTCCAGGTGGGGAACTCCTCCGGGAAGCACTTTTCGAGCACGTTCAGCATCGCGGGGACCGCGGTGGACGCGCCGGGCGAGGCCCCCAGCAGGCCCGCGATGGAGCCGTCGGCGCCCGTGATGACCTCGGTGCCGAACTGGAGCACGCCGCCCTTCTTGGCGTCCTTCTTCATGACCTGCACGCGCTGCCCGGCGGTGATGAGGTACCAGTCCTCGTCCTTCGCGGTCGGCATGAACTCACGCAGGGCGTTCATCTTCTTCGTGCGGCTCGCGAGCAGCTCGCTCACGAGGTACTTCACGAGGGAGAACTCGCTCAGGCCGACGCGGATCATGGGCCACAGGTTGTGGGTCCGGATCGAACCGGGCAGGTCCCACCAGGAGCCCTTCTTCAGGAATTTGGGGGTGAACCCGGCGTAGGGGCCGAAGAGCAGGCTCTCGCCGCCGTCGACGACGCGGGCGTCCAGGTGCGGCACCGACATGGGCGGGGCGCCCACCGCGGCCTTGCCGTACACCTTGGCCTTGTGCTCGGCGACGACCTTCGGGTCGTCGCAGCGCAGGAACTGGCCGGAAATCGGGAAGCCGCCGAAGCCCTTGATCTCGGGGATCCCCGAGGACTGCAGGAGCTGCAGCGCGCCGCCTCCGGCGCCGACGAACACGAAGCGGGCGTTCACGACGGTGACGCCGTAGCCCACGCTGTGCTTGACGAAGACGTCCCAGGTGCCGTCCTGGCGACGCTTCACCTTCTGCACCTGGGTGCCCAGGTTCAGGGTGGCGCCGTTTTCGACGAGGTGGTCGGTGAGCTGGCGGGTGACCGAGCCGAAGTCAACGTCGGTGCCGGAGACGTCGCGGGTGACCGCGATGGCCTCGTCCTTCTGGCGCTGTTCCACGAGCAGGGGCGCCCACTCGGCGATCTGCGCGGGGTCGTCGCTGAACTCCATCGCGGCGAAGAGCGGCTCCTTCTTGAGCAGCTCAAAGCGACGACGGAGGAAGTCCACGTTCTCCTGGCCGCGCACGAACGTCATGTGCGGGGTCGCATTGATGAAGCTGTTCGGCTCCCCCAGGGTGCCGTCCTCGACGAGGGAGGCCCACCACTGGCGGCTGAGCTGGAACTGCTCGTTGATGTCGACGGCCTTCGCGGAGGACATACTGCCGTCCTTTGCGACGGGCATGTAGTTCAGCTCGCAGAGAGCCGCGTGGCCCGTGCCCGCGTTGTTCCAGGCATTACTGCTCTCCTGCGCCAGGGTTTCCAGGCGCTCGAAGAGCTCGATGCTCCAATCGGGCTGCACCTGCTGCAACAGGGTGCCCAAAGTGGCGCTCATGATGCCGCCGCCGATGAGGACTACGTCTACCGTTTTCTTGCTGGTCACGATGGTCCAGTCTAGCCCTCTTGTCTGCTTGCCCCATACGCGAGACTTTTTGCGGCCTGCAAGGTCTCAGAGGAGGCATCCACGACGCGGGAGAATCCCATCCGCGTCGCCTCGCCCCGGCGGTGGCTTTCCGCCGTCACGGGGCGGATCTCCCCGGCCAGGCTGATCTCCCCGAAGGCGGCCAAGGTGTGCGGCAGCGGCCGGTCGGCGACCGCGGAGGCCAGGGCCAGGGCGATCGCAAGGTCCGCGGCGGGCTCGGTCAGCTTGACCCCGCCAACCGTGGACACGTAGACGTCGTCGGCGCCGATCTTCAGCCCCAGGCGGCGCTCCAGCACGGCGAGGATCATCGCGACGCGGGCGGAGTCGACGCCGCTGGTCACCCGGCGCGGATTGGGGGTGTTGCTCTTCGTCACGAGCGCCTGCACCTCGACGGGCAGGGCGCGCTTGCCCTCCATTGCGATCGTCGCGCAGGTGCCGCTCACGGCCCCGGTGCTCCGGCTCAGGAACAGCCCGCTCGGGTCCGGCACCTCCTGGATGCCCGTGCCGGCCATCTCGAAGCAGCCGACCTCGTCGGTCGGGCCGAAGCGGTTCTTGAGGGAGCGCACGAAGCGCAGCGCGGTGTGCCGGTCCCCCTCGAAGTGACAGACGACGTCCACGAGGTGCTCGAGCACCCGCGGCCCGGCCACGTTGCCGTCCTTGGTGACGTGGCCCACGAGAATGACGGGGATCCCGGTCGCCTTCGCGACTCGGATCAGGGTGGCGGCCACCTCGCGCACCTGGCTCGGACCGCCGGCGGCGCCCTCCACGGTGTCGCTCGCGATGGTCTGTACGGAGTCGATGATGACGAGGGCGGGCTCGACGGCCTCGATCTGGCCGAGCACGCTGCCCAGGTCGTTCTCAGAGGCGAGGAACAGGGTGTCGTGCATGGCCCCCGTGCGCTCCCCGCGCATCCGGACCTGACCGATGGATTCCTCCGCGCTGACGTAGAGCACACGACGCCCCTGCTGGGCGGCCTTCGAGGCGACTTCGAGGAGCAGAGTCGATTTGCCGACGCCGGGCTCCCCCGAGAGCAGCACGGTCGCCCCGGGCACGAGGCCGCCGCCGAGCACGCGGTCGAACTCGCCGATCCCCGTGGGAGCGTGCGTCACGCTGTCTCCGGCGAACTCGGTGATGGGGCGGGCCACCTTCCCCGCGCCGGGGAGGTTCGTGCGGACCTGGCGAGCGGCGATGCCCGTCTTCTGCCCGGCCTCGACCACCGTCCCCCACTGCTGGCACTCCCCGCAGCGGCCGACCCACTTGGGGGCCTGCCAACCGCACTCGGTGCACTCGAAGCCACTTGATTTCGCCATGCCTGTGAGCCTAACGAACGCCGCCGACACTCGCGCCGCGCACCTCGATTTCGCATCGGGGCCCTCTTGCGCGTAAGCTATTCCGCGGTGGCGTGTCCGAGCGGCCGAAGGTGCAACTCTCGAAAAGTTGTGTAGGGTAACCCCCTACCGTGGGTTCAAATCCCACCGCCACCGCCAGCACGAAGGCCCCGAGTTCCCTGAGAAATCACCGGAACCGGGGCCTTCGTCGTTTCCGGACTCGGCGGCCACTCGGCGCGGGCAGAGCGAGACGCGGGTCCCCGGCGAGAGGCGGGCGGGCGGGGCGCCGGGGACGCTGCCCGCAGCTGGCGGTCCCCCACTGCGAAAGCCGCGCTCGGCTGATAAAGTGGGCACTCACGGGATCGCGCGGATGACTCAAACAGTCCGCGCAACCGGCAACAAGGCCTCCTGCGCGATCGGGAGGCCTTTTGCCGTCCCGCCCATGGGGGAGGCGCCTCGCGTGCCCTCCGTCCGGCCGCGCCGCTCGCGCTGCCGGGTCTACCGAGGAGCACACATGTCATCACCTGAGCCCACACCGACGCCCGCGCCCGCGTCCGCTTCCCGAGGCTTCTTCGGCCATCCGTGGGGGCTCGCGAACCTCGCCGGGGTCGAGATGTGGGAGCGCTTCAGCTTCTACGGCATGCAGGCGCTGCTCGCCTTCTACATTTACTACTCCGTCTCCGACGGCGGGCTCGGGCTCTCGCAGACCGCCGCGACCTCGATCGTTGGCGCATACGGCGGGCTCGTCTACCTCTCCGCCGTCCTCGGCGGCTGGATCGCCGACCGCGTGCTCGGCGCGGAGCGGACCCTCGTCGTGGCGGCGTGCCTCATCATGGCCGGTCACCTGGCCCTCGCCTTCGTGCCCGGCGTCG
>NZ_JAPFRB010000002.1:532572-535378 GCF_035726885.1 Leucobacter sp. M11
CTCAAGACCACCACCTCGACCGTGCTCGGCGATCTCTACGCCAAGGGCGACGCCCGGCGCGACGCCGCCTTCTCGATCTACTACATGGGCGTGAACCTGGGCGGCATGCTCGGGCCGCTCGCGACCAGCGCGCTCTGGGGGTGGCAGGGCTTCCACTGGGGCTTCGGCCTCGCCGCCATCGGGATGGCCGTCGGCCTCATTCAGTACCTCGCGATGCGCAAGCACACCACGACCGCCGCGAGCAGCGCCCCGGGCAACCCCCTGACCAAGCGCGAGGGACGCACCTGGATCATCATCTTCGCCGTGGCCATTCTGGTCGTGGTCGCCGCGGTCATGCTGGGCGGGCTGACCGCCGAGAACCTCTCCGACGTCGTTGTCGTGCTCATCGTGATCGCGAGCGTCGCCCTGTTCACGGTCATCATTTCTAGCCGCCGCGTGTCCCCCGTGGAGCGCAAGCAGGTCATCTCCTTCATTCCCCTCTTCCTCGCCTCCGCCGTGTTCTGGTCGCTGTTCCAGCAGCAGTTCACGGTGCTCGCGATCTACGCGGACGAGCGCCTAAACCGGACCCTGTTCGGCTGGGAGATGCCGCCGAGCATGGTGAACTCGCTCAACCCGATCTTCATCATCATCTTCGCGGGCCTCTTCGCCGCGATGTGGGTCAAGCTGGGCTCCCGGCAGCCGAGCACGCCCGTGAAGTTCGCGCTGGGCACCGCCGTGATGGGCATCGCCTTCCTCGGGTTCATCCCCTTCGCGGGCAGCGAAAACGGCACCGTGCCGCTCATCGCCTTCGCGGGCATCCTGTTGCTGTTCACGGTCGCGGAGCTCTTCCTGTCCCCCGTCGGGCAGTCGCTCGCGACGAAGCTCGCGCCCCGCGCGTTCCACTCGCAGATGGTGGCGCTGTTCTTCCTGTCGATCTCGCTCGGCTCCGCCGCCTCCGGCTCGCTCGCCACGCTCTACTCCGCGGAGAACGAGGCGAACTACTTCCTCGTCATCGGCCTCGTCTCGATCGCCGTCGGCGCGGTCCTCTTCCTGGTCCGCAAGCCGATCCTGCGACTGATGGGCGAGGTCCGCTAGCCCATCACGCCCGGCGTGCCCGCGCCCCGGTCGCCCCGCCCGCCTCAGGCCGGGGGGACCGGGGCGCGCAGTCGTTCCACGAGCGGCAGGGGCCGCTTCGGGTCCGGGAGCCAGTTTCGCAGGAGCACGGCCGCCGCGAGGGCGCCGAAGCCGGTGATCAGCTTGTCACTCAGCGACGTGAAGAGGTTGCTGGCGAACACCGCGAAGGCGTACCCGCCGCTGAGCTGGTGCACGGCGTTGAGCACCCCAACGGAGCCGTGTCCGGTGGACCCGCCGAAACCGATCAGCAGGATCGGCGCCGCGACGAGCGTGCAGACGAGGGCCACCACCAGGTTGAGCGAGAAGAAGCGCAGGAACGAGTCCGCCATCCGGAAGCGACGCACCCCGAACCCCCAGACGAGCGCCCCCGCGACGTTCACGAGGAGGAAGGGCAGGGCGGCCAGGCCGCTCGTCGTCGTCGAGGCTGCGAGCAGTTGCGAGAGCACGGCAACGAGCACCCCGTGCCAGGGGCCGAAGACGAGCGCCGCGACCGCGGTGCCGCCCATATCGAGAAACAGCGGCAGCTCGAACCAGCGCACGAGGCCGTGCCCGCAGAGATTGAGGAGCACACACCCCAGGAGGAGAACCGGCAGCGCCCAGGCGGGGCGGCGGGGAGCTGGCCACGCGCTCGAACGCGCACTGACGAGTCCGGGCTGGCGTGGAGGGCGGCCGGGGCTTCGGCGGGGCGGGGTCGCCCCCGGGGCGGCGGCCCGCCCAGCGAGCGGCGTGGGCGGCGCAGCGGCTGAGGCAGCGGTCAGGGCGTCCGCGGGCGTTTCGGCCCCGGCGCCGGAGGGCTCGCTTGGGGCGTCCCGCGCCGGGCGCGGGGGCTCGGGCGGTGGGGGCGCGCTGCGTGGGGGAACGGCGTTTTGCGCGGCCGTTTCCCGTGGGGCCGGGGCAGACGAGGTCTTCCGGGCGAGCCCGCAGCGGAGGACCCACTCGGCCGCCGTGGGCTCGTCCGCCCCGAGGGCGAGCACGATCTCGCGGACCAGCTCCGCGTCCAGCCGGGATCGCCCGTCCTGGAAGGCCGAGTAGACGGTGGAGCGAGCGGGGGTCGCCGCGGCCGCCGGGATCCCGGCGGCTTCCCGCCGGACCGCGATGCGGCGCACGATCTCGGCGTAGCTGATCGATCCGGTTCGCACCCGGAGCGCGCGGAGCTCGGCGGCTAATCCGTCCAGCGTCACGTCTTGCGCACGGCGAGACTCCACCATGTTTCCTCCCTCACACCGGTGACCCGGTGCCCCGCCCCCACTGTACCGAAGACGCGCGTGCCCGGTTCGCGCCCCCGATCAGCGCTTCTCGCCCGGCGCCGCCGCACG
Source organism: Leucobacter sp. M11 (assembly GCF_035726885.1). Classification (NCBI taxonomy): domain Bacteria; kingdom Bacillati; phylum Actinomycetota; class Actinomycetes; order Micrococcales; family Microbacteriaceae; genus Leucobacter; species Leucobacter sp. M11. The sequence continues at coordinate 535,002 of NZ_JAPFRB010000002.1, forward strand.
ATTGCCGCGCTCGCCCGGGCGGTGCTGTGCAGAGTTGTTCCGAAACCCCGTTTTCCGGGCGGGCGGCGTGCGGGCCGGATACGCTGGGATCATGGAACGCGGCGCCACCGGCCCGCGAGACACGCGCGCTCGGTGCCCGCTTCCGGCCCTCCGGGGGGACGGACCGGAACCGGACCGATGCCCGCGCGGCCTGAGATCGACCGTTGCCACGCAGCGTGACGCATCCGGCCCCGTTGTTCCCCGTGCGGATCCCGCGCGGGGAACAACCTTTTTCCGGCTCCTCCGCGCCCCGGCTCGGCGTCAGTCCTTCGTGGCGCGCTCGGCGATGCGCAGGTCGAGGGGGAAGTCGACGGGGGCGTCCCCGAAGAGGAGCCTGC
>NZ_JAPFRB010000002.1:535428-537411 GCF_035726885.1 Leucobacter sp. M11
TCGGCCGGGGCGTGCACCATCACCTCGTCGTGCAGGAAGAACACCAGGTGCGGCGTGCGCGCAAAGACCGGGCCCGAGGCCCCTGCCGGGACGGTTCCCGGGGTGGCGCCGAGCCGGTGCAGCCGCAACCGTAACTCCGCCAGCCAGGCGAGCGCCCACTCGGCGGCGGTGCCCTGGACCACGAAGTTTCGCGTGAAACGCCCCTGGTCTCGCGCCGTGCGCCGCGCCAGCTGTTCGTCCCCCCGATGCGCCCCGGGCAGGCTTGCCCTGGCCTGCCGTTCCCGCCAGGCCTCGTCCGGCACCGGAGAGGTTCGCCCGAGCCAGGTGCTGACAACCCCGCCCTGCTCGCCGATCACCGCCGCCCGGTCCACGAGCGCCATCGCGGCCGGGAAGATCCGGCGCAGCCGGGGCACGAGCCGCCCGCTGTCGCCCGCGGTCGCGCCGTACAGCGCGCCGAGCACCGCGATCTTGGCCTCCTCCCGGGAGGCGACGATGCCGCTCGCGACAATGCCCGCGTAGAGGTCGGTGCCGCGCCCCGCGTCGGCCATCGCGCGATCGCCGCTCATCGCCGCGAGCACCCTCGGTTCCAGTTGGGCGACGTCCGCGGTGATCAACCGCCAGCCGGGGTCCGCCCGAAGGGCTGAGCGGAGCTGCCGGGGCAGTTGCAGAGCGCCCCCGCCGCTGGAGGCCCAGCGCCCGGTCACGACCCCGCCCGGGACGTACACTGGCCGGTAGCGCCCGTCGCCGACCCACTCGTCGAGCCAGGCCCAGCCGTTCGCGGTGAACAGCCGGGCCAGTTTCTTGTAGCGCAGCAGCGGCTCGATCACGGGATGCTCGTGCTCGGCCAGCTCCCACTTCGAGGTCGAGTCGACGGCGACCCCCGCGCCGCGCAGGGCCCGGAGGAGCTTCGGCTGCGAGTCCAGGCTCGCGGTCGGGTCTCCGAGCGCCGCCCGGATCGTCCTCGCCAGCGCCAGCATCTTCGCGGGTTTCTCGCCGGGAGCGGGTCGGGGGCCGAGGGCCTCGGCCAGGAGCCGTTCGTGCTCCGCGGTGTCCCAGGGCAGGCCCGCGGTCGCCATCTCGACCGCGATCAGCGCGCCCGCGGACTCCGCGGCCAGGAGCAGCCGGAGGCGCCCCGGCTCGTCGGACGCGTCGATCGCGGTCAGCTGGCGCTGAAACTCGGCGAGCGCCGCGTCACGATCGTGCGGCGCCTCCGTCCCCTCGGGCACCCCCCGCTCCAGGTCGAAGAGCGCGGGGGCCACGGGGGCGTCGAGGGGCTGGGCGGCAACCGCATCCCAGGCGGTCTCGGCGGCGAGCGCCGCGCGGTCTGGCACCCGGGCGGAGAGCTTCAGGATGGTGTGGCTGAGCCGGAGGTCGTGACAGCGTTCGACGCGCACCCCGGCCGCCAGCAGCGCCGGGTACCAGTGCGCCGTGTCGCTCCACACCCAGCGCGGGGCCGCAGCGCCCTCGTGCTCCGCGACGAGCGCGGGCAGCCCGGCGGGCGGCACGCGACGCTCGGCCCCCGGGACCCCGGTCGCGCTCAGCCACTGGGCGACGATCTGCCCGTCTGCGGTGCGGCCGAGCACGCACCAGGGGGCGGTGCGCGGCGGGGGGTGAACGGTTTCCTGGGTCACACGCCAACGCTACTCCTGACCGGTGACCTCTCGGCGCCGTGCCGGGCTGGGACTCGTGGCCGTGCCCGGCTTTGCGCGGTGCGGCTGCTCTCCTGAGGCGCCAGCTGTGGCGTCGGCGGCGAGCACCCCCGCGGCGCGGAGCCGGTCCACGGCCAGGTCCAGCGGCAGGCCCTTCGCCGCGCGGCCCTCGAAGCCCTCGGTGTCCACCCCGGCGAACACGGAGTTCAGGAGGGCTTCTTCGACCGCGTCCATCGTGGCTTGGAAGCAGGGCGACAGCAGCTCGTCGTTCGGCGCGTGGCCGGACCCCACGGAGAAGGTGATGGCGTAGTCGCCGCTCCCCTGGGCGTAATCG
>NZ_JAPFRB010000002.1:537455-537692 GCF_035726885.1 Leucobacter sp. M11
GTTCAGCTGCCGGGCGTCGAGGGGCGCATCCGTCGCGACCACGATCATGCAGGAGTTCCCGATGGTCTCCGCTGGCTCCGTCTCCAGCAGCTCCGTTGCGGGCAGCGGGACCCCCGCGACCGTGAGGGTCCCGGTGAAGTTGGTTTGGACGATCGCGCCCACGGTGTACTCCGTGTCCCCGATGGCGACCCTGCGTGAGGAGGTGCCGATGCCGCCCTTGTATCCGAGCGCAACCGT
>NZ_JAPFRB010000002.1:537756-538180 GCF_035726885.1 Leucobacter sp. M11
AGGACGTCGTCCTCGGTGATCCTGCGCGCGCGGATGTCCGAGAGGAAGCCGTCATTTGTCTCGCCAACCACGGGGTTCAGCGTCGTGGTCTGCTCGTACCCGGGCAGCGCGATCATGTGGCTGACGAGGGCATCGGCCACCCGGAAGGCGGCGAGGGTGCTCGTGAGGAGAATGGGGGTCTCGATCGCGCCGAGCTCTCCGAGCTGGCTGACGCCGATGAGTTTGCCGTAGCCGTTGCCGACGCAGAGCCCGGCGGGCAGCATCCGGCGGTCCGGGCCCAGGGCGTCCGGGACGATCGCGGTGACCCCGGTGTTCAGTCCCGGCGCTGTGATGGTGGTGTGGCCGATGCGGACCCCCGGCACGTCCGTGATGGCGTTCAGCTCGCCGCGGGCGAAGCCCCCCAACCGGATGCCGAGATCGGCGA
>NZ_JAPFRB010000002.1:538212-542248 GCF_035726885.1 Leucobacter sp. M11
TTCTGGGCGGCCATGACAGTTCTCCTGAGGGTGTGCGTCGTTGCAGGTGGCCCGGTGAGCCCGGCCCATGCTCAGCGTAGGCCAGGTCGGCGGGCCGGGTTTCGGGAAAAAACCCGAGATTCCGCTTGCTTTCGGTGAGCATTAGCGCACCTGGGGCACCGGGCATACGGCCCGGTCCGGTCCGGGGGAAGCCGCCCCGCTGGGCGGCTTGAGCCGGGGCGGGTCAGGCGCTGGGCGACGCGGACGCGTCGCCCAGACCGTGCTGCCAGAGCGCGGCGACCGCGGCGTCGACCGCGAGCCGGTTGGGCGGGCCCATCAGCTCTCCGGTGGCGAAGACGGCGAAGGCGAGGTCTGTCCCCTGCCGGGTCGTGACGATCCCCGCCAGCGAGTGCACCGCGTTGATGTACCCGGTCTTGGCGCGAACGGCGCCGCCGACCACGGCGGACTCGCCGCTGAAGCGTCCCTGGGCCAGGGTGCCGCCGGGTCCGGAGCGGGTCATCCGATCGTCCAGCTCTCCGAGGCCGTGCTCGCGACGGAAGGCGACGCCGAGCAGCTGAGTGATAACCGCGGCTGGGGCGCGATTATCGTCGCTCAGCCCGGAGCCGTCGGTGAGCAGGCAGCCGCTCGGGTCGACGCCGAGCCGGGCCAGCACCGCGGGTGCGGTGCGGGAGATCCCCCCGAAATCGGGTTCGTCTCCCTCGGCGAGCGCCACGAGGCGCGCGAGGGACTCGGTCAGGGCGTTGTCCGAGGTCCAGAGTGAGAAGGTCACGAGCTCCGCGAGCGGCGGGGAGAGGACGCTCGCGAGTGGCGCGGCGTCCGCCGGGGCGGCGCCCCGGCGCAGCTCAATCGTCGAGGGGTCCCGGTCCGGTCCGGCCAGGAGTGCGGCGAGTTCGGTGCCGAAGCGCCCGACGGGGTCCTCGGTGCGCGGGGAGTCGTCTTCCGTCGGATGGATCCGGTCCCCGTCCAGTTGCAGGGCGGTGATGAACGGGATGTAGTTTTCCGGGGAGCGCCCCGCGGGGTCCCAGGTGTGGTGCCACTCCCCGCGCTCGAACAGCGTGGCGTCGAGCACGATCCGGGTGACGGGGTGATTCGCCGTCCGCGGGTCGGCGGCGCGGGCGGCCAGAATCGCGTCCGCCAGTTCGTCCAGGTGGGTGACCCCGGGGTAGAGCGTCGCGCCGCCGGAGGGGACGACGCTGAGCGTCGTGTCGCCGCCCCCGACCACGACGATCTCACCGGCCTCCGAGCCGAACAGGGCCCGGGTCTCGATCCGGTGCTCGGGGCCGAGCACGCTGAGCGCGTTTGCGCAGGTGATGAGCTTCATCACGCTCGCGGTCGGGCTCGGCACCTCACCGTCGCGAGTGAACAGCGTCTCGCCGCTTCGGGGGTCACGGATGTGTACCCGGGCCGCGCCCAGGCGGGGGTCGGCGACGGCGTCCGCGACGCTTGGCGGGACCGCGGTCGAGTCCGGAGCGGGGTCGAATCCGGGAGAGGTGGTCATGCGGGGCTCGTCTCGCTCGGGCCTGCGGCGAGCGCATCACCGCGGGGCAACATGGTGGGCACCGCGCTGAGCAGCGCCCGGGTGTATTCGTGTTCGGGGCGCAACAGCACCTGCTCCGCCGGGCCCGCCTCCACGATCCTGCCACGGTTCATGACGAGCACGCGATCGGCGATGTTCCAGGCGACGCCGAGGTCGTGCGTGATGACGAGGCAGCCCAGGCCGAGCTCGCGGCGAAGCCGGAGCAGCAGGGCCAGGATTTCGCCGCGCACCGAGGCGTCGAGGGAGGCCACGGGTTCATCGGCGACCAGGAACTCTGGTTGGAGGGCGAGCGCCCCGGCGATCACGACGCGCTGGCGCTGCCCGCCCGACAGTTCCTGGGGGAGCGCCGCGAAGAAGCGCTCCGGCGGGTCAAGCTCCGCCTGGCGCATGGCGCGAGCCACCAGCTCCCGTTCGTCCCCGGGGATGGCGTGGATGCGGATGCCCTCGGCGACAGCCTCGTAGACCGTGTGCTTCGGGTTGAGCGCCCCCATCGGGTCCTGGAGCACAAACTGAACGGTTCGTCGGTACTCGCCGAGGACCGCGTTCGTGTGCACGAGGGGTTCGCCGCGGAAGGAGATCGTGCCCTCGAACTCTTCATGGAGCCCGAGCACGGTGCGCACGAGGGTGGTTTTGCCCGAGCCGGACTGGCCGACCAGCACGGTGATCTCTCCCGCGCGGCACTCGAGCGAGACATCGTTCACGGCGCGGACCGTGCCGACGCGGGTCTTGAACGCGACCGTGAGGCGTTCCGCGGACAGCAGCACCTCCCCGGCGTGGTCCCCAGCTCGGTCCGCCTCGATGACCCGAATCGCCGCGGTCTCCCGCTGGCTGATCGGGTTCATCCTGCTGGCGAAATCGCCGATGGTGGGCACCGCCTGGGTGAGCGCACGGGTGTGCGGGTGCTGCGGATTCGCCAGGATCTCTGCGGAGGGGCCCTGTTCCACGATCTCCCCGCGGTACATGACCGCGATCTGATCGCAGGTCTTCGCGAGCACGGAGAGGTCGTGGGTGATCATGAGCAGGGACAGCCCTCTGGCTCGGACCAGGTCTCGGAGGACCTCGAGCACCCGCTCCTGCACGATCACGTCGAGGGCGGTGGTGGGCTCGTCGGCGATGATCACGTCGGGGTCGCAGGCGAGCGCCATCGCGATCATCACGCGCTGTTTCTGCCCGCCGGACAGCTCGTGCGGGTAGGCGTCCGCGGAGTGCGGGGGCAGGTCTACCTGGTCGAGCAGGTCCAGCACCCGGTGCACATAGGCCTTGGGCTTCTGGGGCCCCCGCGGGTCGTGTACGCGGATCGCCTCGGCGATCTGGGCCCCGATGCGCTGCACGGGGTTGAGGGAGTGCATCGCTCCCTGGAAGATCACGGCGGCCTCGTTCCAGCGCACCGCCCGTACCTCGCCCCAGTTCAGGGCATACATGTCCCGCTCCCCCACGAGGACGCGACCCGTGATCGTGGCGTTCTCCGGGAGGAGCCGGAGCGCGGACATAATCAGGGTGGATTTCCCCGAGCCGGATTCCCCGGCGATGCCGAGGGTGCCGCGTTTGGGCAGGGTCAGGGAGACGTTCTTGACCGCCTCGAAATCCTGCGTTCCGGTTTCCGTGCGGACGCGGTAGCTCACGCTCACCCCGTCAAAGACCAGTGCCGACATCATCGTCCTCTCAGCGTCGGGTTGATGACGGCCTCGAGGGCCCGGCTCACCAGGGTGAAGGCCAGCACGACGATGAGGATCGCCGCACCGGGGGCCACGATGAACCACCAGTAGCCCGCGACCGCCGCACCGCTGCCCATCGCGAGTTGCAGCATGGTGCCCCAGGAGTGGGTGCCGTCGTTGATGCCGAGAAACGCCAGGGTGGCCTCGGCGATGATCGCGCCGCCCACGGACAGCGAGGTGCTCGTCATCACGAGGGGGAGCACGCCCGGCAGGATGTGTTTGACCACGAGGTGCCCGTGTTTCGCGCCGAGCGCCCGGGAACGTTCCACGTAGCCGCGTGACTCGAGCGTCAGCGTCTGGGCCCGGATCAGGCGAGCGGTGCCGGCCCAGGAGGTCAGCCCGATCGCGAGGATAATCGTGAGGGTGCTGCCGCCCATGATGCTGGCCAGCACGATCGCGAGGACGAGGCCGGGGATGACCAGGAAGAAGTCGATCACCCGCATGAGCACGGCGGACTTCCAGCCGCGGAAGTGACCCGCGAGCACGCCGATCGTCGTACCGATGACCATCGACATGACGGTGGCGGCGAGGCCGACCAGCAGCGAGGTCCGGGCGCCCCAGATCAGCAGCGCCGCGATCGGGCGGCCGAGCGAGTCGGTGCCGAGCGGGTGACTGAGCGAGGGCGGCAGATTCGGCGCGGCCTCCGCCCGGGTCGGGTCGAGCACCGAGACGTCGGCGATGAGCGGGGCGCAGACGGCCAGCACGCTGACCACGATCAGGATGATGAGGCCGAGCATGCCGCTCGGGCTGCGCCGGAAGGTGCGCCAGTTCGCGCGGACGGCGT
>NZ_JAPFRB010000002.1:542306-544120 GCF_035726885.1 Leucobacter sp. M11
GACGGAGTTCACCGTGTCGGTCATGCGGCACGCACCCTCGGGTCAATTGCGCGGTACACGAGGTCCGCGACGAAGTTCATCAGGATCACGATGGAGGAGAACACCACAAAGGTGCCCTGCAACAGCGGGAAATCGGGGCCCTGGATCGCCTGATAGGTGAGGAAGCCGAGGCCCGGCCAGGAGAACACCGTCTCGACGGTCACCGCCCCGCTGATGAGCCCCGCGATCTGGAGAAACACGATCGTCACGGTCGGCAGGAGGGCGTTCGGGAGGGCGTGGCGTCGGCGCACCGTGTCCTCGGGCAGGCCCTTGGCCCGCGCGGTGACGAGGTAGTCCGCGTTCATCTCCTCAAGCAGCGAGGATCGCATCACGAGGGCGTACTGGGCGTAGGACACCGCGACCAGGGTCACGGTCGGCAGGGCGAGGTGGCGCACGACGTCCCACACCAGGGCGAATCCTGCGGCGCTGCTTCCCGCGGTGACCATCCCGGCGCTGGGGAAGATCCCGGTGCCGGAGAAGGCGAGGAGCAGGAGGAGGCCCAGCCAGAAGGCGGGCATTGACCAGAAGATCAAGGCGATCGTGGTGCTGCTGTTGTCGAAGAACCCGCCCCGATTCCAGGCGGCCTTCTGTCCGGCCCACACCCCGATGAGGATGGTGAACACGAGGGAGACGCTCATGAGGAGCACGGTGGGCCAGAGGTACTCCCCGATCAGCTGCGTGACCGGCGCGTGATACACGAAGGAGGTGCCGAGGTCTCCCTGAAAGAGGCCCGTGAGGTAGTGCCAGAACTGCACCCAGATCGGCTGGTCCAGGCCCAGCTCCAGGCGAAGGTCGGCGACCTGCTGCGCGGTGACCTCGCGGCCGCGGGTGAGCACGGCCACGGGGTCACCGGGCAGGACGCGGAAGGCGAAGAACCCGAGCATCACGACCATGAACAGGCTGATGACCGAGCCACCGGCCTTCTTGAGGATGTACCGGAGCGTGCCGCTGCCGTGCCGGACGTCGGCGGCCTCGTCGTCCGGGGTGACGTAGGCGTTCAGCAGTTCGGTATCCGACATGCCGGTCTCCGTTCGTTCCGGGGGTGTTTCAGAGTGTGTGGTGCCGGGGCGGGGCCGAGCGGCCCCGCCCCGGGTGCTTCGCCGAGCACGGGCTACTGCCGGTCCGCCGCGGTGTTCTTCCGCCGCACCGAGGCGGTCGCGATGCCAGCGATCGCGAGCACGAGGACCCCGCCGCCTACGCCCCAGACCCATCCGGGGACGCCGCCGGAACCGGCGCCGTCCTGCAGCTCAACCTGGGCGATGGACCAGTAGTTCAGCTCGGAGCCGTTCATCTCGACGAGGTTGGTGAGGCGATCGGAGCGGTACGCCTCGAGCGCGTCGTCGTAGTACAGGTTCAGGTTCGAGGCGAAGTCATAGTGCCGCGCCATCGCCTGGTGCACGAGCTCGATGCGCTGCTCCGGGTCGGTCTCGACGTGCTGCGCCTGGTAGAGCGCGTCGAACTCGGGGTCACACATGTAGTCCTGGCTGGGGCTGCTTGCGCCGGGGCTGTCGGGCAGGGTGCCGCAGGTGTTGATCGAGAGCATGTAGTCGGGGTCGCCGCTCACGGACCACCCGCTGATGTACATGTCGTACTTGCCCTGGGGCACCAGGTCGAGCATTTCGCCCCAGTTCGTGCCCTTCAGCTCCAGGCCGATGCCGAGGTCTTTGAGCCAGGACTGCATGAACTGCGCCGAGGAGGAGTTCTGCGTGGAGGAGGCGTCGTACATCAGCTGCAGGGTGATGGGCGCGCCGTCCTTGCCGAGCCGCGAGCCCGTG
>NZ_JAPFRB010000002.1:544165-545779 GCF_035726885.1 Leucobacter sp. M11
TTCGGGTCGTAGGGGTCCGCGATGTCCTCGTAGTCCGAGTAGAAACCGCCGGGGGAACCGGGCGGGAACATCGTCGGCCCGGTGGACCCGAGCCCTTCCAGGACCTTGTCCACGAGCTGCTCGGTGTTCATGCCCTGGCGAATCGCCTGCCGGAACGCCTTGTCCTGGAGCGCGGGGTTGCCCTCGCCGAACAGTTCCCCGGACTGGGTCCGCGTGCCGGGGTTCACGGAGATGTTCCAGAAGTGCTTGGAGAGCACCTGGTTGCGCGTGATGCCCTCGACCCCCTCGAGCGATTTGTAGTGCGAGGCGTTCATGCCGGTCAGCATGTCGATCTCGCCGTTGCGGAGCGCGAGCACCTTCGCGTCGTCGTTCTTGTAGCCGGTGAACACGAGCGCGTCCACGCCGGGCTCGCCGCCCCAGTAGTGCTCGTTCTTCGTCATCACGACCGAGGTCCCGGCCTGGTAGCTGGACACCTGGAAGGGGCCGGAGCCGACCGTGTCTTGCTCGTTCACGACGTCCTGCGGCTGTTTCTCCCCGCCCCAGATGTGCTCGGGCACGATGCGGAGCAGCCCCGGGTTGACGGCCGTCGGCGCCTCGGTGATCATCTCGACCGTCCGCTCATCGGTCGCGGTCACCGAGACGAGGCCCTCGACGACGTTGCCATCGGCCTTCTGCAGCGGGGCGTTGTCCATCACCGCGTTATAGGTCCACGCGACGTCTGCTGCCGTGAGCGGCTCCCCGTCGGACCATTTGAGGTCAGGCCGGAGGGTGAACGTCCAAGTGGTGCCGTCCACGGAGAAGTCCTCGGCGAGGACCCCGCCGTAGTCGCCCGCCGGGGGCGTCCGTCCGACCAGGGTGTCGTACTCGTAGTCCAAGATCTCCAGGGACTGCGCCATGATCGCCGTAAATGGGTTCAGGGTGTCCACCTGGGACGCGGTCATGGGCAGGCGCAGCTGCGCGCCCTCCTCGGGTGCCGCGTGGGCGGCGGATGGCGAGGCGAGCAGCGCGAACGCTGCGACGCCGGCAATCAGCGATGGGTTGAGTTTCACTCGAGACCTCCTTGTTTCTGAGTGTTGAGCCGTCGGCGGCGATCGCGCCCCGACCCGGGTCCGGCGCGAAGGGATCTTCGTCGCGGCCCGGGCTGCTCTTCCGGTGTGGATCGAGCCGATGTATCCCCTGAAATACCCGGGAAATGTGGCCCGTTTCGCAAGGTTAGGATTCCTATCCCCGCCTCTCGAAGCACAGACTATGACACGGATCCCCGTTTCGACCCCGCGAAATTCGCCTCGCGAAGCTCCCCTGAGGGTGAGCATCAGCAACGCTGTTGTGTTCGAGGGAGGGGCGACGTCGCGCCCGCGAGCGCGCACCCGCCCGCCCGAGCCACAGCCGCCCGAGTCCCGCCGCTTTCCGGTCGCCCGCGGGCGGAGGGCGCGCGTCAACCCGACGCCGCGGGAGGTGCCAGCGGGGACTCGGCGGCGCTTGTCCCCCAGCGCTCGTGATGCTCGCGGCCGGATTTCGGGCGCCCCGCCCGCCCCGGGGATGCCCTAGTGTGCTGAGCGTGAAGACCGATTCAGCGCACGCCGCACGCCCCGCTCACGACGCCCCCGTCGCGCC
>NZ_JAPFRB010000002.1:545856-546516 GCF_035726885.1 Leucobacter sp. M11
GTGACAGCAACTTCCGCGCCGCCGAACGGGCCATTGCGGCGAGCGCCGGTCACGGCATCGTGATTGCGGACACGATCGCCCGCGCACGGGCGCAGGCGGCGCCCCCGTCCGCGGCGCCACTGGCCGGGGTGACGCTCGTCGTCAAGGACAACATCGACGTGGCGGGCACGGTGACCAGCCTGGGCGCCCGCCTGAGCGGGGCGCTGACGGCGGTGCGGAGCGCGCCCGCCGTCGCGGCGCTCGAGGCGGCGGGCGCGAGGGTGGTGGCGAAGGTGAACCTGCACCAGTTCGCCTACGGGGCCTCCAGCGAGAACCCGGCGTGGGGCGATGTGCGCAACCCCCGGTTCCCCGAGCACACGCCGGGAGGGTCGAGCGGCGGGACCGCGGCTGCCCTGGCCGCGGGGATTGGCCGGATCGGCTTGGGCACGGACACCTCTGGCTCCATCCGGATGCCCGCCGCGTGCTGCGGGGTGGTCGGGCTGCGGCCCCGCAACGGGATCGTCTCTGCCGGGGGCGTGGCTCCGCTCTGCCCGTCCTTCGACGCGGTTGGCCCGATGGCTCGGACGGTGGCCGATACGGCGCTGGCCTGGCAGGCACTGCTCGCCGGGGCGGGGCTGTCCGCGCACCCCGGCTCCGTCGCGGAGGGCGGCACGCACTTTG
>NZ_JAPFRB010000002.1:546581-547097 GCF_035726885.1 Leucobacter sp. M11
CTCCCCCTCGCCGGGGTCGTGCTCGGGGTGCTGGATCACAGCGATGCCGCGGCGCTGGCGGCGCTGGGGGCCGAGATCCGGGCGTTCCCGGTGGACCTCGCGGGCGTGGAGGACGACCTGTGGCCCGCGTTCCGCGCGGAGGCTGGCCGCAGCCTTGCCCCGTATTACCCGGCCCGGGCCGGGGAGATCGACCCGAACGTCGCGGCGAAGCTGGACCGGGCGCAGCAGGAGCCGCCCGGGGCGGCGATCGCTGGCCTCGCCGGGCTCGCCCGCCGCCGCGAGGAGCTGCTCGCCCGGATGGACGCGGACGGCATCGACGCCCTGCTCAGCCGCACCCTCGGCGACGGGCTCCCGCTGGCGGCAACGGGGGAGGAACACTTCCGCAATGACCTGGGGGCGACCGTAGCCCCGTTCTCCGGGCTGAACCTCGCCGCGCTCGCGCTGGGCGATCTGCAGATCATCGGGCGCACCGAGGCGGATGTGCTGGCGATCGGGCTCGCCCACGAGCGGTCCGGG
>NZ_JAPFRB010000002.1:547137-549233 GCF_035726885.1 Leucobacter sp. M11
GCTGATCAGGGACGAGGCGTGTGCTCGGCCGGGGCCGTCTCGTCGCCGACGCCGCTGCCAAACCAGGGCTGGGCGCCGAAGCCGACCGCGGCAGCTCCCCCGGGGCCCAGCTCGGACTCGGCCGGGAGGTCGTCCTCGCCCGCCTGGTAGCCGAGGTCCGTCAGGATTCGACTGAGGAAGCCCAGGAAGAGCTCGTTGCGCTGGGGGTCTGAGCCGCGGGCGGCGAGAGCGAACACCCCGCGGCTCAGTTCGATCTCGGGCACATTGAGCACCACGACGCCCGGCGGGAGTTCGTGCAACACAATCTCCGGCACAAAGGAGGCCGCGAAGCCGGCGGCCACAAGGTCGAGGGTGACCGCGAAGTCGTCCGAGCGGGCGACGGTTCGGGGGCGGAGATCGTGCGCCCGGAACAGCTCATCGATCATGGCGGCGTCGCTGGAGCCCGGGTGGTGGAACACCCAGGGCAGCCCGACGAGTTCCTTCGGGGAAACGGGCCCGCGCCCGTGCAGCCCCCAGGCCCCGGGGACGACGAAGCGCATTCGGTCGTCGCCCAGCCGGTGCACGCTCACGGACTGGGGCCAGCTCAGCCCGCTCTCCCCGACCCGGTAGACGAGGGCGACGTCGATCTCCTCGCCCGCGCGCATGGCCTGGATCGTGGGCGAGGGATCGGCCACGCTCAGCCGCAGTTGCAACCCGGTCGCCGCCCACTCCGGGGAGGACAGCAGTCGGGGCAAAAACAAGCGGGCGAGGCTGGGAAAGATGCTCACCCGCAGGTCGCGCCCGGAGCCCTCCCCCGCGTTCCCCGCGGCCTCGAGCAGCCGGTCGATCCCCGCGAGCACCGTGATCGCGTGCCGGGCCATCACGGTGGCCGCCTCGGTGAGCCGGACGCTCCGCGCCGAGCGCTCGAAGAGCCGCACGCCGGACTCCTGTTCGAGCGCGGACATCTGCTGCGAAACCGCCGAGGGGGTATACCCCAGGCGGTTCGCGGCCCCCGCGAAGGAGCCCAGCCGAACCACTTCGAGGAGGGTGCGCAGATGAATCGGATTGACCATTACTGTTCCTTATGCTCAGGGCGCTGAGGTGGCGAGGAAATCGCTTCACTCCGGGCAAATTCTCTCATAATCTGACTGAAGACCGCACTTGTTTGCAACGACGCCCCAAGGATTCCTAATGGTTACGACGCTTTTCCGCCACCCCCGCATCCACACGCTCGCGCCCGGGGCGGCGCCGGCGAGCGCGATTGCCGTGCGCGACGGCGTGATCCAGGCGGTCGGCGACTATCGGGAACTGGCCGAGCAGGCGCCGCAGGGCAGCCAGACGGTCGAACTGCCGGGGGCCGCGGTGCTCCCCGGCTTCCACGACGCACACATCCACGCCGGGAATCTGGCCCGCGAACACGACGCCCTCGACCTGCGCGGAGCCGACTCGCTCGAGACCGCCCTGGACCGGGTGCGCGCCCACGCCGAGGCGCACCCGGGCACGGGCTGGATCTTCGGCGGCCGCTGGGACGCCAACGCCTGGGCCGTCCCCCGGCAGCCGAACCGCTTCGACCTGGACCGGGTGTGCCCGGACCGCCCGATCGCCCTGCCCAGCGTTGACGGGCACACGATCTGGGTGAACAGCCGGGCCCTCGCCGAGGTCGGCATCGACGCCCGCACCCCGGACCCGGTGGGCGGGGTCATCGTGCGCGATGAGCTCGGCGAGCCCACCGGCATCTTCCGCGAGGCCGCAACCGCGCCCTTCGACGCGCTCCGGCACTCGCCGCACTCCGGCAACCTGGACGAGCAGCTCGCCCGCACCCAGCAGCGACTGCTCGCCCTCGGCCTGACCAGCATCACCGACATCGACGGGGAGGATGTCCGGGACGCGCTGCTCCGGATGCACGCCGCGCAGAGCCTCGACATCCGGGTACACAAGGCGATCCCGCTGACGGCGCTGACCGCCGCAATCGCCGAGGGGCGCTTCACCGGCCAGGGCGATGATGTCCTCAGCTGCGGCCCCGTCAAGATCTTCTCCGACGGGGCGCTCGGCTCCCACACCGCGCACATGAGCGAGGACTTTGCCGGGGAACCCGGAAACCGCGGCATCGAAATTGT
>NZ_JAPFRB010000002.1:549282-556506 GCF_035726885.1 Leucobacter sp. M11
ATCGCGGTGGCCACCCACGCGATCGGAGATCGCGCAAACCACCTCATCCTGAACGTCTACGAGGAGCTCCGGGAGGAGACCCGTGCCCGCGGGCTCCGGCACCGCGTGGAGCACGCGCAGCACCTGCTCCCCGAGGATGTCGCGCGCTTCGCCCGGCTGGGTGTCGTCGCCAGCCTGCAGCCCACGCACTGCACCTCGGATATCCCCCTGAGCACGAGTCTGCTGTCCGGGCGACGCCTGGCGAACTATGCGTGGCGCTCCCTCCTCGACAGCGGCGCCACGGTGGCCTTCGGCTCCGATGCGCCGGTCGAGGACCCGAATCCCTTCTTCGGCATCCACGCCGCCGTGACCCGGCAGACCCCGGACGGGGCCCCCGAAGGCGGCTGGGAACCCGAGGAACGCCTCACGGTTGCCGAGGCCCTGAGCGCCTACAGCGCCGGAGCCGCCGGGGCCGCCGGACGGGGAGACCGCGTCGGTCGCATCGCCCCCGGCCAGCTCGCCGACCTGATCGCCGTCGACGCCGACCCCGTCGAGGCGGACCCGGCTTCCCTGCGAAACATCCGCGTCCTGCGCACCCTCGTCGGCGGCGTCAGTCGCTACGAGGCCGACTCGGATCGGCCACCGCTCCGGTAGCCCGTCCCGCCCTCCCGCCGCCGAGGCATCCCTCGGCGCGGCCCCGCTCACCCATTTTCGGACCACCACCCCGTGCCCGGCCCCGCCGGGACAGACAAAAGGAGCGTGCAATGCTGCACACCACCACCACCAAATTCCGCACCGGCGCCCTCGCGCTGCTGACCGGAGCCGTGCTGCTCGGCACCACCGCGTGCGGCGGCCAGAGCCTCTCGGAGACCGAGCCCGCGGGCGACGGCGGCCGGGCGGCGGCCGTCGAGTTCATGCCCGTCCCCGACGAGGACCTCGCGCAGTCCGTGCTCGAGTCGATCGAGGTCAACGAGGAACTCGCCAAGCTCGTCCCCGACGCCATTCGCAGCGAGGGCCTCAAGGCCGTCACCTCCGTCGGCTACCCGCCCATGGAGGAGTGGGGCACCAACGGGAAGGACATCATCGGCGTCGACCCGGCCATCGCGCACGGCATCGCCCGCACCCTGGGGCTCAAGATGACCCTCGTCGACCAGGAGTTCAACTCGATGATCCCCGGCCTGATGTCCGGACGCTACGACATGCTGCTGTCCTCGATGACCGACACCCCGGAGCGTCAGGAGACCACGACCTTCGTGGACTACGTCTCCGCGGGGAACGCGTTCCTCGTGGCCGCGGGGAACCCGGAGAAGATCGCGGCTCCCGCAGACCTCTGCGGCAAGATCGTCGCGGTCGTCGACAGCGGTTCCTCCGCCGGTCTCGCCGACGGCTTCTCCGCCGACTGCGAGGCCGCGGGCGAGGCTCCCTACGAGATCCTCAAGTTCGACGGGGACAGCGGCGCAAACCTCGCCGTGCAGAGCGGCCGCGCGGTTGCCACGATCACCGACTACCCCGTCGCCGCCGCCCGCGCCGCGATCGCCGAGAACGAGCAGACCGCCGTGCAGATCGAGGGCGACGAGAGCCTCTGGGGCATCGGCATCGACAAGAAGAACACCGAGCTCGTGGACGCCGTCCAGGCCGCGCTGCAGGCGATGATCGACAACGGCGACTACGAGAAGATCCTCACCGCGTGGAACGTCGAGGGCATGGCCATCGACACGGCCCTCGTCAACGGCGGCAAGTAACCCCTGAGGTCTGGAGAAAGGCTCCCCCGTGGCATCCACACACCGGCGCACCACGCCGTTCCTCACTCAGAGCGGCGACGAGATCGCCATCGCCCCTAGCGTGCACTGGCGGCGATGGGTGGTCGGCGCCCTGGCCCTCGGCGTGTTCGCCTGGGCGGCGAGCATCGTCATTTTCAACGAGAACATCCGGTGGAACCGGGTCTGGGAGTACCTGTTTTCCCAGAAGATCCTGGACGGGGTCGTCGTCACGATCTGGGTGAGCATCGCGGCGACCATCCTCGGCCTCGTGCTCGGCGTCATCCTGGCCGTCATGAAGCTCTCGAAGAATCCCGTGCTCCGGGTGCTGGCGGAGGGCTACATCTGGTTCTTCCGCGGCACCCCGGTGCTCGTGCAGCTGATCTTCTGGTTCAACCTCGCGTTCCTGCTGCCCTTCATCACCCTGAAGATCCCCTTCACGCAGATCGGGATGCGCTGGGACACGAACACGCTCATCTCCGGCTCGGTCGCCGCGCTGTTGGGCCTCGGGCTCAACCTCGCCGCGTACTTCGCCGAGACCGTGCGGGCGGGCATTCAGGCCGTGGACCGCGGGCAGACCGAGGCTGCCCTCGCCGGGGGGATGACCTCCGCGCAGACGATGCGGCTGATCGTGCTCCCGCAGGCGCTGCGAATCATCATCCCCCCGACGGGGAACGAGTTCATTTCGATGCTCAAGACCACGTCCCTGATCGTCGTGGTTGCGGGGAACGACCTGATGACCAACGCGAGCCAGATCTACAAGCAGAACAACCTCATCATCGAGCTGCTCATCGTGGCCAGCATCTGGTACATGGCCATGACCGCCGTCGCGACCTTCCTCCAGTCCCGGCTGGAAAAGCGTTTCGGCCAGGACCGGGTCCGCCTGGTTCGCGGGCCCAGCTTCAGCCAAACCCTGATCCGCATGGCCACCGGGGCGATCCCCACCCAGCGCGCCGCGTCCCGTACGAAGGAGACCGTCCGATGACCGAGGTACTCGTCCGCGCGAGCGGCGTGAAGAAGGCGTTTGGCCAGCACCAGGTGCTCCGCGGCGTGGATTTCGAGGTGCGCGCCGGTGAGGTGAGCTGCATCATCGGCCCCTCCGGCTCGGGCAAATCCACGTTCCTCCGCACCATCAACGCGTTGGAGACGGTCGACAGCGGCAGCCTCATCGTGCGCGATGAGCAGGTCGGCTACACGCTGCGCGACAACCGCTACCACCCCTGGACGGACCGGGACTTCGCCCGGTTCCGCTCCGGCATCGGCATGGTGTTCCAGCGCTTCAACCTGTACGGGCATCTCGACGCCGTCGACAACGTCGCGCGGAGCCTGATCACCGTGAAGCGGCTGCCGAAGGAGCGCGCGCTGGAGCGGGCACGGGCGGAGCTCGACCGGGTCGGGCTCGCCGAGCACGCGCACAAGAAACCCCACCAGCTCTCGGGCGGCCAGCAGCAGCGCGTGGCGATCGCCCGCGCCCTCGCGATGGACCCGGCGCTCATGCTCTTCGATGAGCCGACCTCCGCGCTGGACCCCGAGCTCGTCGACGAGGTCCTGGAGACGATGAAGGCGCTCGCCGAGGGCGGCATGACCATGATCCTGGTCACGCACGAGATCGGTTTTGCTCGGGAGGTCGGCGACACGCTGAGCTTCTTCGACGAGGGCCGCATCCTCGAGCGGGGCACCCCCGCGGAGGTGCTGTCGGGCGAGGGCTCGGCCCGCACCCGCGCGTTCCTCGACCGGGTGCGCTGACGTGCGGGGGGCGCACACCGAGGTGGTCGTCGGGGTCCTCGGGGGGATGGGGCCCGCGGCGACCGCGGACTTCTACGCCAAGCTGGTTCGGGCCACCCCGGCCGCGACCGATCAGGAGCACCTGCGCGCCCTGATCTGGTCCGATCCCTCCATCCCGGACCGGACCGAGGCCCTGCTGACCGGCGGCCCGGATCCGCTCCCCCTGCTCACCGAGGGCGCCTCCCGGCTGCGGGACGCCGGGGCGGACTTCCTCGTGGTGCCCTGTAACACGGCGCACGCCTTCCTCGTCCCCATCCGGGAGCGGTTACCGCTGCCCCTCCTGTCGATGATCGACGAGACCGCGGTGAGCGTGACCGCCGCGGATCAGCCGCGCAGTCGGGTCGGCGTCCTGGGAACCAACGCCACCCGCCGCAGCGGGCTCTACCGCCGGGCGCTCTGCGAGCGGGGCGCTGAGGTCGTCGAACCGGACGAGGCGCAGCAGGAGCGGGTCAGCCGCGGCATCGCCCGGGTGAAAGCCGGGCAGACGGACGAGGAGACCTGGGCGCTCATCGCCGGGGTGGCCACCGAGCTCGCCGAGCGCGGGGCCGAGGCAATCATCGCGGGGTGCACCGAGCTCCCCCTGGCCCTCGCGCTGCGCGAAGCGCCCGTGCCCATCATCGATCCCACCCAGGTCCTCGCCGAGGCCGCGGTGCGCTACGCGACGACCGTGGCCGCGTCACGCGTCCGGAGCCGCTGCGCCTGAGCCCGCCGCCGAGCGGCCCCTCGGAGACCCCCGCATCCCGCGTCGGATGCGGGGGTCTCGTCGTCTGCGGACCCGACGGCGTTCCGAGGCTCCGCCGGCGTCCGCGGTCCGGGCGAGACCGCCTTCCTGAGTGATTGCCGTCAAATGCGTGACAGATCGGGGTTTTACTCGTAAGGTTATGAGGAACGACTTCGAAGCCCCGCTCAATGCATGAGCGACATCCACCGGTTTCTCCGTTCCACGCCTGCGCCAGATCGCGAACTACTCCGCTCGATCACGGCCGAGTCAGGCTTCGCGCGTCCGCCAACCACATGGCGCCCTCGCGACACCTTTGCCCGACCCGGGCACACCCGCGGCCAGCACGCCGCACCGCAACGCCCCTCGGGGCACCCGCCGCCGTCAGGCGGCACCCACAGCGTTTCCGTCGCGACCGAAGCAGTTTGGTCGGCGACGCCGCAGAGAAAGGAAATCGCAATGACAACGACGATCATCGCACCGCACACCCCGTACCGCACCCTGGCTGAGCTGAACGGAGAGACCTCGGTCTCCCGCCCCGCCTGGGCCGAGCACCTGTCCGTCTACCGCGGCGGCGGCCGTACCCTGTACATCGCCGAGCCCGCCCGCATCGACCGCGCCGCCAAGCGCGACTTCGATCGGCTGACGAAGGCCGGTTGGACCGTGGTCACCGAGACGATCCCCGGTCGCACCGACCGGGTCCGCGTCAGCATGACCCGCGCCTAGCACCGCTGACCCTCGGTCCGGGGTTCCGCAGGGAGCCCCGGACCGCGTCGGCCCCCTCGCGCCACGTCTCAGGATTCCTGAGGGGTGGCGCTTTTTTGTGTGTGGCGCCCGGCGGTGGCCCGGGAGCACACCGCGGGCATAGGATGGCGAACACACGGCGCCGCCGCGGTGCAGGGGAGGAAGACGATGAGACGCAGAGCCATCGAGCGAGACACTGAGGTCGCGGTCCGCCGCACCGATCCGACGAGCGTGCCCTTCGGCGGGCGGCCCCCCTTCCAGGTGGGGCTCGTGGGGGGCCTCGGGCTCCTCCTCGCCGTGCTGATCGGCTCGGTCGTCAGCCAACTGTCCACCGTCCTCGTCTACATCGGCCTGGCCCTGTTCCTCGCGCTCGGCCTCGACCCGCTCGTGAGCTGGCTGGAAAAGAAGCTCCCCCGCGGGGCCGCCATCGCGACCGTCGTCATCGGTGCGGTCCTCGTCTTCGCGGGCATCATCCTCGCCATCATCCCGGTGCTCGTCAAGCAGATCGCCAGCCTCGTCGAGGACGTGCCGGGGATGATCTCCGACATTCAGCACAGCGATTTCTACGCTGACGTCATCAACCGCTACGGCGACGGCATCAAGGACGCCCTGAACGGGGCCTTCCAGTTCATTCAGGACCCGGGCAATATCGCGCAGATTGGCGGCGGCGTCTTCGCCGTCGGCGCGGGGGTGGCCGGGGGCGTCACCGGCGTCATCGTCGTGTTCATCCTCACCCTGTACTTCCTGTCCTCCCTGCGCCGCATGAAGGGCGTCGCCGCCCGCTTCGTGCCCGCCTACCGCCGCCCCGGCTTTCGGGAGATCGTGGAGGATGTCTCGGGCGCGGTCGGCCGCTACGTCATCGGGCAGCTCAGCCTCGGCCTGGTCAACGGCGTGCTCAGCTTCATCATGCTCAGCATCATCGGCGCACCCATGCCCGCCCTGCTGGCCCTGATCGCGTTCTTCGGCTCGTTGATTCCGCTCGTCGGGACGATCTCGGCCGCAATCATCATCAGCCTGGCCTGCTTCCTCACCTCGCCCGTCACGGCCCTGATCGCCGGGATCTACTACCTCGTCTACATGCAGATCGAGGCCTATGTCCTGAGCCCCCGCATCATGAGCAAGGCCGTCTCGGTGCCCGGCGCGATCGTGGTCATTGCCGCGGTCGCGGGCGGCGCGCTCGGCGGCATCCTCGGCGCCCTGGTCGCGATCCCGGTCGCCGCCTCCTGCATCATCATCATCCAGAAGCTCGTCTTCCCGACCCAGGACGCGAAGAAAACGCCGCCGCCGAAGCCGGGCAACGCCGAGGAGGTTCAGGCGTGAGCCGCACCGCGCCCCTGTCGCCCGCGGAACCCGGGCGCGAGCGCCCGTGGCTCGGCCCGATCCTCTTCGTCGTGATGGCGATGGGCTTCGCCTGGCTCGTGGCCCTGCCGCTGTTCTTCACGGGCGGCCTGCGCAGCCCGCTGTTCCTGCCGCTGTCGATCCTGATGATGCTGACGCCCGGCCTGTCCGCGCTCCTCGTCTCGCGATACTTCGAGGGCTTCCTGAACCCGTGGCCGCAGCTGGGCGCCTGGCCGCTGCGCCCGGTGGGCCGACTCATCGCCTACGTCGCGATCGCCCTCGTCGGCATGGTCCTGATCGTGCTGGTCGCGCTCCCCATCGGCTCCCTGTTCGGGGTGTACGACGCGGACTTCCAGAACTTCTCCGGATATCAGGAGGCCATGCGGGTCTCCCTTGAGCAGCAGGGGGTGAGCGATGAGCTCCCCATCCAGGGGCTCGTGGGCGCCCAGTTCGTCGGGGCGTTCATCGGCGCCTTCGTGAACATCGTGCCCGCCGCGGGCTCCGAGCTCGGCTGGCGCGGCTACCTCTTCCCGCGGGTGTACCGCCGCTTCGGCGCGATCCCCGCGATCGTGATCACCGGGGTGCTCTGGGGCCTCTGGTACTCGCCGCTGCTGGTCCTCGGCTATCACTACGAGCAGGCCGGACCGATCCTGAGCATCCTGCTCATGATCGTGTTCTGCGTCATCATCGGCGCGCTGTTGTCCTGGGTGCGGCTCCGCTCCGACTCGGTCTGGCCCGCGGTCATCGGCCAGGGGGCGCTCGCTTCCGCGATGGGCGTCGGCGCGATGAACGCCTCGGTCGGCTTCTCCTATGTCTTCTTGGAGGCCGGGCACACCGTCGACACCACGCAGGCGACCGTGCTCGGCTGGTCCGGCTGGATCGTGCCGCTGATCCTCGTCGTCA
>NZ_JAPFRB010000002.1:556615-556707 GCF_035726885.1 Leucobacter sp. M11
CGAGGGGCGGGAGCGCCACGTGGGCACCACTGACCTCGGCACCACTGACGTGGGCACCACGTCCCCGGACGCCGGTTCCGCGGGCACGGCTT
>NZ_JAPFRB010000002.1:556753-559224 GCF_035726885.1 Leucobacter sp. M11
GCACACCGTCCGGGAGGAGTCGGGCCCGGGGCCCGGCACCCCGAGCACGCCCTAGCCGGGCCGGGCAAGCTGAGCGCTGGCCGCGCATGCCCCGCCCGGAGCAGCCGCCTCCGCTACCCTGGAGGAAGCATTCGGGAAGGAACCACGACGTGAGCCCAGAGATGACGCCGGACATGAGCGGCTGGACCTGGCGGGGCGGCGCGCTCGTTCGCGAGGTCGCCCCCGAGAGTCGCCCGGGCGGCGCCGCGCGGCCTCTCGTGTTCGGCGCGCTTGTCGCGGCAACGCTCGTGGCCGTCGCCGTGTTCCTCTTCGTCCAGGCGGGTGCCGCGGCCGCCCCGGACCGGGACTGGGCGGCGCTCGTCTGGGGTGCGATCCCCGCCTGGATCCTCGTGTGCCTCGGGGTGCTCGGCTGCGTGGGCGCGGTCGTCGCCCTGATCGCTGCTCGGGTGCGGCAGCGCCGCCAGGGCTGGCTCCTGGCGCAGCCCGATCCCATCATCACGCTGGACGCGGACGGGATGCGCGTCGTCGCGCTCGCCGAGCGCGGCGGGCACGAGCGTGCCAACCTCTTCGTCCCCTGGGCCTCGGTCGCCGAGGTCGTGGGCGGGCCCGGCGAGCGCCTGGGCCTGCATCTCACCCCCGGCGGCTCGGTCTTCGACGCGGGCACCGGCCAGGGCGTGACCACCCCGGTCGATCGGCTGCGCACCGGCGGGGCCGCGCTCGACGCGGCGGTGATCGCCACCGTCCTCGCCGATCCGCATCGACGCCGGAACCTGCTCACCCCCGAGGCCCTCGACCGGGTCCGTCAGGCCGCGGAGCTGGCCGGGGTGCCGGTCACCGACCACGCTGCGCTCGACGCGCAGCGTTCCTCCTGAGACCGGGCGGCGGCTGGGCGTTCGGCACGGTTTTCTCGCGTCCGCCGGTGCGGCACGCGCCGCGACGCGGAACCCGCGCTCCGGTCGGCGCGCGCTAGTCCCGTGCCGCTCGGCGGCCGCCGATACCGGGGCCGGGCTTCGGCAGGTGCCAGCCGAGCTTCACCGACAGCAGGCGCAGCGTGACCGCCGCCGCCCCGCCGATGAGCGGCGCGGTGACCAGGCCGCTGCCGAGCAGCATCAGGGCGGTCGTGGTGATTGATCCCGTGAAGGCGGAGACCGCGTAGAGCTCGCGGGTGAGCACGGCGGGCACGTCGTTGACGAGGATGTCGCGGATCACGCCGCCGCCGATCGCGGTGAACACCCCGATGAGCACCGCGGCGAGGGCCGGTTGCCCCTGTTCGAGTGCGAATGCCGCCCCGGTTGCGGAGAAGAGACCGAGCCCGAAGGCGTCGAAGACGACCTCGAAGCGGCGGTTCCTGGCGAGGCTCGGGTGGAACAGGAACACGAGCACGGAGGCGGCGCTCGCCACGGCCAGGTTCGGCCAGTACACGAAGGTCGTCGGCGGGTGCACACCGAGGAAGAGGTCGCGGAGGATGCCGCCGCCCAACCCGGTCGCGACGCCGACGACGATCACCCCGAGCAGATCCAGGTTTCGGCGCACGCCGACCAGGGCCCCGGAGATTGCGAAGGCGAAGATCCCAATCATGGACAGCGCTTCGACGAGTGGCGACATCATTTGCTCAGTGTAGCGAGCCGCGGGTCCCTCCTGCCCCGGGGCCCAGCAGGGCGCCTCCGGGCACGGCGGAGCCCGGAGGCCGCTCGGCTGAGAGGCCTCCGGGCTCCGTCCGGTTATCCCGTCTCCTCCGTTCCGGATCGGCGAGCGCGGCTCATGAGCTGCTGCCCGATGCCCGCGAGGAGCAGGAGCGCGGCGAGCGCGCCCAGGCCGGCGAGCGTCACGCCGGTCGCGGGGAGCTTCCCGGCGGCGGGGTTGTTCACCGGCGCAGCCGGCTTGGGCGGCTCCGGGGTGCCCGGCTTCGGGTCGCCCGGCCCCGGCGTTGGGGGTGGCTCAGGCGTGGGTCCGGGCCCGGGGCCAGGCCCCGGTCCCGGGGGCACCGCGGTCACGACGACCTCAGCGGGCTCCGACACGAAGCCGTGCTCATCGCTCGCGATGACGCGGAGCACGTCTCCGACAGCCGCCTTCGGGTCCAACTGCACCGTGAATCGACCGTCGGGGAGGGCCGTTCCCGTGCCCAGCGTCGCACCGTCGCTCCCGATCACGACCACCGTCGCCCCGGGATCAGCGGTGCCGGTGACCTGCTCGCCCGTGGTCGGGTCGGGCACCGGGGTGCTTGGGGTCGCGATGAGCCTGACCTGAACCGGCTCCAGCGGCTGTCCGCCGACCTGGGCGGTGATCAGGCTCTCGCCCGCGACGGTGCTGGTCAGGATCGCCCGGAGGGATCCGTCTTCCTGGAGCACCAGTTCGCTCAGGTCGCCCAGGCTGGCACGTACCTCGACCTGCGCGGCGTCGGCAATCGGGTTGCCGTTCCGGTCCCGCAGCTGAACGGTGACCTCGGACTCGTGACGCCCATTCGCCTCGAT
>NZ_JAPFRB010000002.1:559259-560255 GCF_035726885.1 Leucobacter sp. M11
CGTCCGCCGGGCCCGCGACGAACACGAGTTGGAATTCGTCCCCGATGGGGGTGCCGTCCGCGAGCGTTGCCCGCACCGGGTAGCTCCCCGCCTGGGTCGTTTTCCACTCGACAACGGCGTTCCCGGCGGCATCGCTGACACGGGAGCGCTCCCCGCCCAGTTCCTCCGGCGCGGAGAAGACCACCGTCTCGCCCTCGACCGGGTTCTCGAAGCGGTCGCGAATCGTGGCCGTCCCGGTGTAGCCCTGCTCGCCATCGGCGGTGACGGGGCCCTCCGGCGACACAGACCAGCTGGAACGGGAGGCATCCGCCGGGCCGGCGATGAAGCGCACCGTCCCGGGGCTGCCACGGAGCGCCCTGTCGCCGACGGTCGCCGTCACCGGAACCTGCCCGGCCACGGTCGAGGTCACGGAGACGGTCGCAACGCCCTGGGCGTTCGTGGTCGCCGTCGTCTCGCTGAGCGTCGCCCCGGAGTCCGCAGGGACGGAGAACGCGACGGTCGCTCCCGAGACGGGGTTCTTGTTCGCGTCCAGCACGGTTGCGGTGGCGGTGTGTTGCTCCTCGCCGCTCGCCACGCGGTCGCCCGCGGACACCCGCAGGGAGCTCGTGCCCTTCTTGCCGAGGGAGGGGTCGCCGGCAACGAACGAGACCGTGCCCGGGCTGCGCCGGAGCTCGGTCCCGGCAACCGTCGCGCTCACCGGGATCTTCCCGGCCGTGACCGAGGTCACCGTGACCGTCGCGACCCCGGAGCGGTTGGTCTTCGCCGTCGCCTCGCTGAGCAGCGCGCCGGACTCCGACGGCACCGAGAACGTCACGGTGACGCCGCCGACCGGGTTCTGATGCGCGTCGAGGACCGTCGCCGTTGCCGTGTGGGTCTGTTTGCCGTCCGCGACCTTGTCCCCGCCGGAGACCGTCAGGGAGCTTGTCCCCTTCTTGCCCACGGACGGGTCACCGGCGACAAAGGACACCGTTCCTGGGCTCTGCCTCAGGTTTGTGC
>NZ_JAPFRB010000002.1:560322-560630 GCF_035726885.1 Leucobacter sp. M11
CTGCGCGTTCGTCCTCGCGCTCGTCGCGCTCAGAGAGGCACCCGAGTTCGCGGGAACCGAGAACTGGACCGTCGCCCCCGCAATCGGGTTCTTGTTCGCGTCCATGACTCTGGCGGTCGCGGTGTGCGACTGCGTGCCGTCAGCGACCCGGTCCCCGCCGGAGACCTTCAGCCAGCTCGTCCCCTTCTTCCCCAGCGAGGGATCACCGGCAACGAAGGACACCGTGCCTGGGCTGCGCCGCAGCTCAGCCCCGGCAACCGTCGCGGTCACCGGCACCTTCCCGGCCTTCGTGGCGGTCACGGACACCG
>NZ_JAPFRB010000002.1:560667-561203 GCF_035726885.1 Leucobacter sp. M11
GCTCAACGAGGCACCGGACGTCGAGGGAACCGAGAAGGTCACCGTCGCCCCCGCAACCGGGTTCTTGTTCGCGTCGAGGACGGTCGCGGTCGCGGTGTGGGCCTGCTTGCCGTCAGCGACCTTGTCCCCGCCGGAGACCCGCAGGGAACTCGTGCCCTTCTTGCCCACGGACGGGTCACCGGCGACAAACGACACCGTGCCCGGGCTCTGCCTCAGGTTCGTGCCCGACACCGTCGCGCTCACCGGCACCTTCCCGGCCTTCGTGGCGGTCACGGACACGGTCGCGATCCCTTGGGCGTTGGTCCTCGCGCTCGTCTGACTCAGCGAAGCACCGGACTCCGTCGGCACGGAGAACGTCACCGATACGCCCGCAACCGGGTTCTTGTTCGCGTCCAAGACTCTGGCGGTCGCGGTGTGCGACTGCTTCCCGTCAGCGACCTTGTCCCCGCCGGAGACCCTCAGGAAACTCGTGCCCTTCTTGCCCACGGACGGGTCACCGGCCACAAACGAGACGGTGCCCGGGCTCTGCCGCAGCT
>NZ_JAPFRB010000002.1:561271-561650 GCF_035726885.1 Leucobacter sp. M11
ACGCCCTGCGCGTTCGTCTTCACGCTCGTCGCACTCAGCGAGGCACCCGAGTTCCCGGGAACCGCGAACTGAACCGTCGCCCCCGCAACCGGGTTTTTGTTCGCGTCGAGAACGGTCGCGGTCGCCGTGTGCGACTGCTTCCCGTCAGCGACCCGGTCCCCGCCGGAGACCCGCAGGGAACTCGTGCCCTTCTTGCCCAAGGACGGGTCACCGGCGACAAAGGACACCGTGCCCGGGCTCTTCCTCAGGTTCGTGCCGTTCACCGTGGCCGACACCTTCACGTTCCCGGCCGTGACCGAGGTCACGGACACGGTCGCGACGCCCTGCGCGTTCGTCTTCACGCTCGTCGCACTCAGCGAGGCACCCGAGTTCCCGGGAA
>NZ_JAPFRB010000002.1:561770-567345 GCF_035726885.1 Leucobacter sp. M11
AACCGGGTTTTTGTTCGCGTCGAGAACGGTCGCGGTCGCCGTGTGCGACTGCTTCCCGTCAGCGACCTTGTCCCCGCCGGAGACCCGCAGGGAGCTCGTGCCCTTCTTGCCCACGGACGGGTCACCGGCGACAAAGGACACCGTGCCCGGACTCTTCCTCAGGCTCGTGCCGTTCACCGTGGCCGACACCTTCACGTTCCCGGCCGTGACCGAGGTCACCGTGACCGTCGCGACGCCCTGCGCGTTCGTCTTCACGTTCGTCGCACTCAGCGAGGCACCCGAGTTCCCGGGAACCGCGAACTGAACCGTCGCCCCCGCAACCGGCCGTTTCTTGGCGTCCAGAACTGTGGCGGTCGCGGTGTGCGCCTGCTTGCCGTCAGCGACCTTGTCCCCGCCCGAAACGGTCAGGGAGCTTTTCCCCTTTTTCCCGACGGAGGGGTCACCCGTCTTGGCCACAAACGACAGCTGCACGGGGCTGTTCTTCAGCGCGGTACTGCCAACCGTCGCCGACACCGGCACCTTCCCGGCCCGAGCGGAGGTCACCGAAACGGTCGCAACTCCCTGCGGGTCCGTTGTGACGACCGCGTGGCTGAGGGACGCACCCGACGCCGCTGGCACGGAGAAATGCACCTCCGTCGCGCCGACCGGGTTCTTGTTCGCGTCCAGCACCGTCGCGGTCACGGTGTGCCGAGCGGAGCCGTCCGCGAACTGGTCGCCCGTCGTCGCGGAGAGTCGGCTCTGCCCCTTGGCCCCCAGCGACGGTTTCCCGGCGACGAAGGTGACCTCGCTCGGGCTGTTCCGCAGGGTGCTGTTCCCCAGCTGTGCGGTCACGGCGGTGGTTCCGGCGACCGTCGAGGTGGCGGTCACCGTGGCCTTGCCCTCGGCGTTCGTCGTCGCGAAGGAGCTGTTCAGCTTCGCGGTTGCCCGGGGCGGAAGCGAGAAATCGACCCGGAGGCCCGGAACCGGGTTCCCCTGCGCATCGACCACGGTAGCCGTGGCGCTGTGCTGCTCCACGCCGTCGGCGACTCGCGTGCCCTCGCTCACCGCGAGCGAACTCTTCCCGTGTTCGCCGACGGAGGGGGACCCCGGCCCGAAGCTCACGCGTGCGGGGCTCCCCGCGACCGGGTTTCCGTTGATGAGGGCTTCCAACTCGTGGGTCCCGGCGACGGTGCTCGTAATGGCGACCTTTGCTATCCCCTCGATGTTCGTCGTGACGGGCATTGTTGGCAGCTTCAGCTCCGGGGCGCCGCGGAAAACGACGTCGACGCCGCTCATCGGCTCCCCCGCCTGGTTCTCGACGGACACCCGTGCGGTGTGAGCATCCGTGCCATCCGCAACGCGGATCCCCGGGTCCACGGAGAGCACCGCATCCGCGACCTGCTCAGCGACGGGAACGGTGAACCTCACCGTGGCCTCGCGAATATCGCCCGCTTTCCCGACGGTCTTCAGCCCTGAGGTAGTGAAGGGCTTCGGCGAGTTCATCGAGTTGTTCTCGAAATTCGACGGCAGGAAACTCCGGATGGAATACTCACCGGGCGGGGTGCCCGCGGGGAGTGTCCCGTTCACCGTGAGCTGGATCGTGCCGTTCTTTCCGCCGTCCCAGTTCTGCTGGACGACGTTGCCCGGCAGAATGTCGGTCGAGGGGAGGCAGCGGACGTTTGCGTTGGCCGGGGAGGGCGCGCAACTCGCGGAGACCTCGTCGAGGGTGGCTCCGATCTCGCTGATGATTCGACTGTGACCCGGCGCGCTCTTCGAGCCGATCGTGGTGTTGGAGAAGTTCTTCGCGACCAAGACGAAAGACACGGTCTCGCCCGGGGAAACCTCACCCAGGTGAATCTCGGGGACCCCTCCCGGCGATGCGTCCGGAGAGACCCGGAGAGCGGTCTGGAGAACTGTGGTCTTGCCCCAGAGGAGACGGGGGCTGGGAGATCCGGGGTCGTTGTCCGTGTCAACAGGTTCTTCTGCGGCGGGCACGCCTCCGGAGGGTTCGGATCCGGTGTTCGAGTCGGTGGGCTCCGCCCCCTCCCCCTCGGCGGGGCCATCCTCGCCCTGCTCCGACGCTGGGTCCTGCGCGGGGCTGACGTCCTCGAGCGTTGTTCCCTCCTGGCCCGCCGGGGGTGGCTCCCCGGCGAAGGCGGCCTGAGCCGAAACCATCAGGGACAGCGGGGCGGCAAGCAACACAATGACGAGCCGGGAGACCCAGGGGCGGAGCCGCTTCGGCAGCATCCGGGGGTGGGTGTTTTCGGGGGGCGGGCGCAGCCGCATACCGCGGGGCGCAGCGTGTTCAGTGGTCTTGTTCTGGGCCATGTCTTTCATCCGTCCGAGCAACGGAACCACGAGCCCCCAGCGCCGGCGTTGATCGCCAGTTCTCGCCTGCGCAGCTCACACGCAGGTATCGGTGTTCGGCGAAAAGCTAACACGGCAGAAAAGCGCTAGGCAGATAAGGAACAAAACGGGAGCCCCAGCGCGCATCGCGCGGCCGGGGTCGCTGAGGCCCGGAACGGGGTGATTTTGGCGCAGCGCCCCCGAAAACCGGGGTGGATGATCGTTCGGCCGTCCTCAGCCGAACCGGGCGGAATCCCGCCTCTTTCTATGGAGATCGAAAATATCGCCGGAAAAACAGATGGTCGCGGAACACCCGGCTCGGCCGGGAACGCTCGCGCTCCCCCCGGGACCTGACACGGCCGCGCGAGTCCCCCCGGTTACGGGCAGACCGTGTCAGGTCACGGCGGGGCCGGGAGGCGCGCTGCGGCGCCGCCCGGCTCAGCGGTGCGGTTAGGCGAAGGCGGCGATGCCGGTGAGCTCGCGACCGATCACGAGGGCGTGGATCTCGTCCGTGCCCTCGTAGGTGCGGACGGACTCGAGGTTCGCCATGTGGCGCATCACCGGGAAGTCGTTGGTGATGCCGTCGCCGCCCAGGATGGAGCGGGCGACCGAGGCGATCTGGATCGCCTCGCGCACGTTGTTGAGCTTGCCGACGGAGATCTGGCCGTGGGTCAGCTTGCCCGCGTCCTTCAGCCGCCCCAGGTGCAGGGCGACGAGGAGGCCCTTCTGGTACTCGAGGAAGCAGTCGGCGAGCTTGGCCTGGATGATCTGCTTGCCGCCGATCGGGGTGCCGAAGACCTCGCGGGTCTGCGAGCGCTCGACGGCCACCTCGAGGCAGTCGCGGGCGGCGCCCATGACGCCCCAGGCGATGCCGTAGCGCGCCTCGTTCAGGCACTTGAAGGGGGAGCCCAGGCCGCGGGACTCGGGCAGGATCGCGGTCGCGGGCAGGCGCACGTCCACGAGGTCGATCTCGCACTGCAGCGAGGCCCGCATGGAGAGCTTGTTCTCGATTGCCGTGGCGGTGAACCCGGGGGTGTTCGTGGGCACGACGAAGCCGCGCACGATGCCCTCCTCGTCCTTGGCCCAGATGACCGCGACGTCGGCCTCGGTGGCGAGCCCGATCCAGCGCTTCTTTCCGTTGATGACCCACTCGTCGCCCTCGCGCTTGGCGGTGGTGATCATCGTGCTCGGGTCGGATCCGCCCTGGGGCTCGGTGAGACCGAAGCACCCGATGGCCTCGCCGGCGGCCATCCGGGGCAGCCACTCGTTCTTCTGCTCCTCAGAGCCGAACTTGTAGATCGCGCCCATCGCGAGCGAGCCCTGCACGGAGAGCACGGTACGGAAGCCGGAGTCAACAGCCTCGAACTCCATGGCGACAAGGCCGTAGGCGACCGAGGAGGCCCCGGCCATGCCGTAGCCCTGCATGTACATCCCGTAGAACCCGGCCTTGCCCACCTCGGCGATGAGCTCCTTGCGAAGACGCTTGTCCTCGAAGTCCTGCTCGATGGTCGGCTTGATCTTCGTCTGGGCAAACTCGCGGGCCTTGCGCTGCCACTCGCGCTCTTCCTCGGTGACGTAGTCGGCGACGTTGAACAGGGTATCGATGGTGGTCATCTTGTCTCCTTCGTGCTGGGTGCTGCGTTGATGCTTCAGGGGTGTCGCGTTTCCGCGGCGGGGCTGCGGCGGGCGGGCTCACGCCAGTCCGCGCCGTCGTGTTCGCCGAGCTCGGGCGGGGCGCTCGAGTACCGGGCAGGGGTTCGGGACAGGTCGATGGGATTGGCCACGGTGCGGATGACCGCGGTCGTCCCCGCCACGTCGCGTTCCGTCTCGGCGACGGGGTTGAGCCCCAGGGATTCGGCAAGTGCCAACGCCTGGCCGACGGTGTTTACCTGCCCCGCGGGCACGAGCTGCGCGCCGAGGAGCGGGAGCCAGTGCGCGGCGGGCTGCGCGGTGAGCCGCTGCTCCAGCTCGGCCTTCAGCTCCTCGCGGTGCGCCACCCGGGTCTCGTTGTCCACGAAACGGGCGTCGGTGGCCAGCTCCGGGGCCCCCAGCACGGCGACGAGCTTGCCGAACTGGGTGTCGGTGCCGACGGCGAGCGCGATGGGCTGGTCCGCGGTCGCGAACGTGGAATAGGGGGCGATGCTCGGGTGCGCGTTGCCGAGCAGGCCGGGAGACGTCCCCGTCTCCAGGGTGCTGGAGGCCTGGTTGACGAGCGCGGAGAGCAGGGAGCTGAGCAGGTTGACGCGGACGTGCTGGCCGAGCCCGGTCGCGCCGGACCCCGCGTCGAGGTCGCGGGCCCGCAGGGCGGCCTGGATGCCGATGACCGCGTTCATCCCCGTGATCACATCGACGAGCGCGACGCCGACCTTCGTGGGCTCGGAGTCCGGCTGCCCGGTGATGGACATGAGCCCGCCGACGGCCTGCACGAGCAGGTCGTAGCCGGGGAGCGCGGCGCCCGCTTCCTCGCCGAAGCCGGAGATCGAGCAGTAGACCACGCCGGGGTTTGCGGCCGCGACGGCCTCGTAGCCGAGCCCGAAGCGCTCCATCGTGCCGGGGCGGAAGTTCTGGATGACGACGTCGGCGCTCTCGGCGAGGCGGCGGGCCGTGGCCAGGCCCTCCTCGGCACGGAGGTCGCAGACGACGGAGCGTTTGTTCCGGTTCGCGCCCGCGTAGTAGGTGGACTGTCCGGCCGCGTTGACCGGGGGCTTCCACTGCCGGGTGCCGTCGCCCTCTGGGCCCTCGATCTTGATGACGTCGGCGCCGAGGTCGGCCAGGAGCATCGTGGCATAGGGGCCGGCGAGCACGCGGGAGAAGTCCGCGACGCGCACGCCGCTGAGGGGTCCGCTGCTGGCTTCGGGGTGGTCCGCGGGGGAGGTGCTCAACGTTGGGCCTTTCGCTCGGGGGTTCCTGGCGCTTTCAGGCTACCCCGGAGCGTCGCCGGGCGACGGCCATCTTTGCACAATCCTAGGTATCTGAATGTGCAAGGATGTCAGCATGGCTCGTCTCTCCGATCTTTTAGCCGCGCCGGGTCTCAGCCTGCGTCTCGTGATGCAGGGCGCTGAGGACCCGGAGATCACCTGGGCCGCGACGACGGAACTGGTGGATCTCTCCCCCTACCTGGAGGGCGGCGAGGTCGTGCTCACGACGGGGCTGGCCTTAACCGGCGACGACCCGCGCTGGCTCGATGTGGCCTCGGGGCTGAGCCGGGCCCGGGCCGCGGCGATCGGTTTCGCGGTCGGGGTGAACCACC
>NZ_JAPFRB010000002.1:567379-570431 GCF_035726885.1 Leucobacter sp. M11
GCAGTACCGGCTGGCGCTCTTCGAGGTGCCGCCGCCGACCCCGTTTATCGCCGTCTCGAAGGCCGTGGCCCAGCTGCTCGGCAACGACGAACTGCGCGCCACCCAGCGCGTGCTCGCCCAGCAGCGCCGGATCCTCGGCCAGGCATTCACCGCCAAGGGCACGGGCGGCGTGCTGGCGAGCCTGCGCGCGGCGACGGGCGCCGAGGCCGCCGTGTACCGCGCGGATGGTGCGATCGAGGCACACACGCAGGGCTTTGTGCCCCGCCCGGGGATGGCCGATGCGGCGCGGAGTCGAGCCACCGGCGGCCCCGGGAGCCACGGCGAGAGCACGCCGGATCGCTTCTGGGCGATGCACGGGCTCGGCCTGCACAGCAACAGCGGGCGCTCCCTCGTCACCTCGGGCGCGCGTCCGCCGACGCCCGCCGAGCAGAGCGCGGTGACCGCGGCCGCCCTCGTGCTCAGCCTGCAAGAGGAGCGAAGCCTGGCCTTCGACGCCGAGGACCGCGAGCGTCGAGAACGCATCGCCGTGCTTCTGCTCCGGGGCGACGTGGCCGCGGCGCGGACCGCGCTTGCCGTGCTCGCCCCGGAGGAGCGGCTCCCCGCCGCGGCCCGCGTCATCGGCTTCACCGGGGACGCGGAGAGCCTCGCCGCGTTCCAGGGCGATCCCGCGTTCCTCCCGGCGTGGTTCGCGGCCCGGCACGACCGGCTTGGGCGCGCGCACCCGGCGCTGCCCCTCTGGGTGCTCTGCCCCGCCGACGGCGACGCGCTCGGCGCGGTGCTTGCGCTGGCCGGGCGACACCGCCTGGACGCCATCGTGGGCCGCCAGACCGCCCTCGCTGAGATCACGGCGAGCTGGCTCTCCGCGCTCGCCCGGCTGCCCGAGGTCGCTCCCCTGCTCAGCGGTCAGGGCCGCGCGGCCCGCGTGCGCTGGGCGGAACGCGAGGGCCCCGTCCTCACCGCGCTGCTCTCGCTTGCCGCGGACCGGCCCGGCGCGCAGCTGCTCGGCCCCCTCGCGACCCTCCCCGGGGACGCCCCGGCGGGGTCGACTGAACCCGGCGCGGCGGAGCCGCCGCTCAGCGCGGAGGAGGCGGCAACCCTGCGCGACACCCTCGCCGCGTTCCTCCGCCACAACGGGCAACGCGGCCCCGCGGCGAGCGAGCTGAGCGTGCACCGGAATACGCTCCGGAACCGGCTCGAACGGGTCGAGTCGCTCAGCGGACGGTCGCTCGATGACCCGGACGATCGAGCGGAGCTCTGGCTCGCCCTGCGCGCCCTGGAGCAGCATCGCGCGGCCGAGTCCGCCCGCACGCTCCCCGCTCAGCCCCGCTACGCGTAGCGATGGCGAGGAGGCTTAGCCCGAGAAGGTCCAGAAGCGGCGCTTGCCGTGCCAGCTGATCCGGTCCTCGCCGAGGGCCCGGCGCGCGTCCAGCACCTTGGCGCTGATCGCCTGCACGCCGTTGCCGTTGACGTATACCCAGTCGGCCCCAAACTCGTCCTCGATCATCCGCACCGCGTCCCGCAGCTTCGTCGGCTCCGACCCGTTCTCGATGATCTTCGCGTTCAGCCACTCGGCAACGTCAATTTCGGTGTGTGTCATTCTGTGTCTCCTCACGACCCCAGCCCTGCTTGAACCCTAGCCGACTCCCGTCGGGGCTCCTCCGCCCCCGGCCGCCCCGGGGACGAATCACGGCGTGGAGGCCTGCGGCACCCAGGCTGCGAGCCAGCCAGTCCGCGCTAGTTCAGGATGAACTGGGCCGTGGCCCGGGACTCGACGCCGCCCGCGGTCGCGGTCAGGTGGTACGAAACGCCCCCGTCGGGCACGGGGTCACGCTCCGAGGAGCAGGTGTCGGGCGAACTGCGCGTGCGCTCCCAGGAGAAGGGCTCCGTCGTGAGGGCCTCGCCGGGCTGCAGGATCACAGGGCGGGAGTCGGGCGAGGTCTGGCAGTCGGTCGAAATCCAGTACTGCTCCGTGCCGCTCAGCACCCGAAACACCATGCCCTCAGTGCCGAGGTCGATCGTGCAGGGCTCGTCCGCGGTGAGCTCGACGGAGAGCGAAAATTGGGGCTGCTCGCCGGAAGCGTAGCTCTGCTGGTCGGTGATCGGGGTGACCGCGACGTTTCCCGCGGCGCACTCCTGCGACCCGTCGCCCTTCGGGGCGTCGCTCTTCGTCTTCCCGCCGCCGTTGGGGCTCTCCGCGACGCCCTCGGGCAGCGCAACCGGCTCTTTTTCGTCGGCCGGGGCCCCGCCCGCGCTGACCTTCACGACGATGAGCACGATCGCGAGGACGATGGCGAGCAGGCCCGCGAGCACCACAAGGCGACGGCGGAGATAGACCCGCTTCTGTTCCGGACCGACCGGCTCGCGCAGGGACGACATGCCCTCAGGGTAACCAGGAAGCGGGAAAACGGCTCGCCGACACCCCGCGGAGCGCGGTCAGCAAGCAGGATCAGCCCAGTTTTTTGAGCAGGCGGGTGTTGCCGAGCGTGTTCGGCTTCACGCGGGCCAGGTCCAGGAACTCGGCCACGCCCTCATCCGGGGAGCGCAGCAGCTCCGCGTAGACATCGGCCGCGATGACCGGCTTGTCCCCCTCGACCATCTCCTCGAAGCCGTGCTTCGTGAAGAACGGCACCTCGAAGGTGAGGCAGAACAACCGGCTCAGGCCGAGCGCGCGCGCCTCCTCCTCCAGGGCGGCGAGCAGGCGTCCGCCCACGCCCCGGCCGAGGAACTCCTCGCTGACGCCGAGCGTGCGCACCTCGCCGAGGTGCTCCCACAGCACGTGCAGCGCGCCGTATCCGATGACCCGCCCCGCCTCGTCCTCGGCGACGAGGAACTCCTGCACCGCCTCGTACATGACCACCATGTCCTTCCCGAGCAGGATTCGTCGCTCGACCAGCGGCTCCATCAGCCGCATGATCGCGGGGATGTCAGCGGTGCGGGCAGGACGAATGGTGATCCCGTTGTGGGACTCGGTTGTGTGCATGGGTTCCTCCTCGGGAAGCGTACCGCAGGGAGCTCGCCGCCCCGGCACGCTACCCCGCGGCGGGGTCGGGCA
>NZ_JAPFRB010000002.1:570485-573208 GCF_035726885.1 Leucobacter sp. M11
CGACGCCTGCTGCGGCGCTCTCCGGCGCGGTTCCCGTGCCGGCGTCCGGGGCAGGATCCCGGTCAACCGCGGGGCGCGTCTCGGGTTCTGGGGCGCGTCCGCCCGCAGCGCCGGCTGGCTCCGCGCCCGAGCGCCGGAAGAAGGCCACGAGCCGCCGCCACACGTTTCGGAGCAGCGTGCCCGCGTACCGCCACGAGCGGTCCCGGACAAAGAGGAGGTCACACCCGAGCATCACGAGCGAGAAGGACCAGAGCCCCTGGAACACCCCGATGCCGAAGTGCATGCTCATGATGAACAGGATCGCGAAGCGCCGCGTCGGCGTCCACAGCAGGAGCAGCGGGAACAAGACCTGCACCCACACCGACAGCCAGGTCGCCACCTGCACGAACAGCGTCGACTGCCAGGCGAGGTCGTTCAGCACCGGGAAGGAGCGGAACACGTCGAGGACCAGGGAGTAGTAGAAGGCGCTGCCGTCGCGCCACTCCTCCCCCATGAGCTTGTAGATCCCCGAGTTCACGTAGACGAGGATGATCTGGTACCCCGCGAGCATCACCGCGACGTTGTGCAGGGTATTGCGCAGCCACGCGGGCACCGAGAGCTTCCCGAAGAACACCAGCGGGTGCGGTTCCCGCCCGGAGCGCTTGCGCAGCCACGCGTCGACGGACCAGTGCCGGGACAGGTCAGCGAAGATCATGAAGAGCAACACGATGCGCGTGATCGTGTCGCCGCCGTTGGTCAGCACCGTGCTGTTGGTGACGAGCCCCATCCAGAACAGGAGGAGCACCGGGGTCACGTAGCGGGTCTTCCAGCCGATCAGGAAGAGAATGATCAGCGCGAGGAGAACCCCGTAGCTGAGGTCGAAGAGTACCGCGTTGTCCTTGGGGAAGAACCACGTGAATGGCGCCCACCAGCCGCGCTGGCGCACCTCAGGGTCAACCCAGGTCGAGGCGATCCCCCACAGGTAGTGCCGATCAAAGAAGCTGGAGGCGGTAATCGTCAGCATCGAGAGCGCGAAGAGGATCCGGAGCGCAGACGCCCCGTACGTGGCCCGCTTGTCCTCGGTTACCCAGCGGGCGAAGCGTCCAAACCAGGCGGCGGGCCCGCCCCGCAGGGCGCTGCCGGTTCCCGCGGCGGCCTCCGACGCGGCGCTGGTGACGTGCTGGCTCATTTTGTCCCCCCATAACGCGAGAAGACCTCACGGTACACCTCAACGGCGGCCGGGTCGACGGTCTTCGCCTGCCGCCAGCCATAGGTTTCCGCGAGCGGCGCGAACTGCTGCTCGTCCTGGAAACGGTGCGTAAAATCGTTGGCCCGGGTGCGGGAATGCTCCCAGCGGACCCGGACAATGGACTCATCGAAGTATGCGGTTGCCGCGTTCGTGGCCAGCTGGCGCATCGAGTTGTCGTAGCGGAGGAGACGGATAACGTCGCCTCGGCTCTCGCCGAGGGCGGTGAGCTCGTCGATGAGCTTCTCGGCGGGCTTCGCGCCAAAACCGTCATTCGTCTTCTCGATGAAGGTGTCCCGCACCACGGCCCGCTGCTCCTCGTTGAGCTCCAGATAGCGACCGTGATAGGCGAGGATCGCGTTCCAGGAAGACTTCTGCACCCGGGACGGGGCGAGCGAACCGGTGACCGCGCCCTCCTCGATCAGCGTCAGGTTAAACCAGTCGCTGGTCACGAGCTTCCCGGAGTCGTCCCGCCACTGCGCCTGAATGCGCATCGTGGAGTCCCACTTCATGATGTTCGGCGCGAACACGTTCCACTTCTGCGAGAAATACGGGGACGCGGCGGAGGTGACCCCGCTCAGCGCCGTGCGAACCGGCGAGGGCGGCGAGACGATGAGGAGGCTGAGGAGCACATAGGCGCCAAAGAGAATGAGGGCGACGATCGCCCCCAGACGTTGCTGTGATGGTGTGATTTTCACGCGAACACTCTCAAGAAATGAGTGGTGCCGTGAGCCGGGCTTTCCCGACTCACAGCACCATTCGGCTAGGGGGTGGTGGCCCGGTTTCCCGAGCCACCACCTGAGTTGAACCTACTGGCGGAGACGGCGTCGGGTCAACAGACCCGCGCCAGCCGCGAGGAGCAGCAGGGCCGCGGCCCCACCGATCCACGGCAGCTCTGCTCCCGTTGCGGCGAGGTGCCCGCGAGCACCGCCTCCGACTCCACCGCCGTTGGCACCCGGCTTGACGCCGCCCTTCGGGGTGTCGACGCCCGTGACCGGCTTGCCGCCGGGGCCTCCGTCGGCGTCAGCGTCGGCAGCAGCGTCAGCGTCAGCAGCAGCGGCCGCGTCAGCATCCGTAGCGGCGTCCGCATCAGCGGCGGCATCAGCGTCAGCAGCAGCGGCTGCATCAGCATCCGTTGCGGCGTCAGCGTCAGCTGCGGCGTCAGCATCAGCAGCGGCGTCAGCATCAGCAGCAGCTGCGGCGTCGGCATCCGCATCAGCGGCGGCGTCAGCGTCAGCAGTCGCGTCCGCATCCACGTCGGCGGCGACATCGGCATCAGCGTCAGTCGCGTCCGCGTCAGCCGCAACGTCTACGTCAGTGTCAACGCGAGTGTCCGCGTCAACCGCATCGGTGTCGGTCGCAGCGTCTGCGTCCGTGTCAGCAGCAGCGTCAGCGTCAGTTGCAGCATCCGTGTCGGCAGCAGCGTCCGTGTCGGTCGCAGCATCCGCGTCGGTCGCAGCATCCGCGTCGGTCGCGGCATCCGCGTCCGTGTCAGCAG
>NZ_JAPFRB010000002.1:573235-573925 GCF_035726885.1 Leucobacter sp. M11
TTGCAGTTGCAGCATCTGCATCCGCGTCGGTTGCAGCATCCGCATCCGTGTCGGTTGCAGCATCCGCGTCCGTGTCGGTTGCAGCATCTGCATCCGTGTCGGTTGCAGCATCCGTGTCGGTTGCAGCATCCGCATCCGCGTCGGCTGCAGCATCTGCATCCGTGTCAGCGGCAGCATCCGTGTCGGTCGCAGCATCCGCGTCCGTGTCAGCAGCAGCGTCAGCGTCAGCGTCAGCGTCAGCGTCCGTGTCGGCAGCAGCGTCCGTGTCGGTCGCAGCATCCGCATCCGTGTCGGTTGCAGCATCCGCGTCCGTGTCAGCAGCAGCGTCCGTGTCAGCAGCAGCGTCAGCGTCAGCGTCAGCGTCAGCGTCAGTTGCAGCGTCCGTGTCGGTCGCAGCGTCCGTGTCAGCAGCCGCATCCGTGTCAGCGGCAGCATCCGTGTCAGCGGCAGCGTCCGTGTCGGTTGCAGCATCCGCATCCGTGTCAGCAGCAGCGTCCGTGTCGGTCGCAGCATCTGCATCCGTGTCAGCAGCAGCGTCCGTGTCAGTCGCAGCATCCGCATCCGTGTCAGCAGCAGCATCCGTGTCGGTCGCAGCATCCGCGTCCGTGTCAGCAGCAGCGTCAGCGTCCGTGTCAGCGTCAGCATCCGTGTCAGCGGCAGCATCCGTGTCGGTCGCAGCATCCGCGTCCG
>NZ_JAPFRB010000002.1:574537-582325 GCF_035726885.1 Leucobacter sp. M11
TCCGTGTCGGTTGCGGCGTCCGTGTCAGCGGCAGCATCCGTGTCGGTTGCGGCGTCCGTGTCAGCAGCAGCATCCGTGTCGGTTGCAGCATCCGTGTCAGCAGCAGCATCCGTGTCGGTTGCAGCATCTGTGTCAGCGGCAGCGTCCGTGTCGGTCGCATCCGTGTCGGTTGCAGCATCCGCATCCGTGTCAGCAGCAGCGTCAGCGTCCGCATCAGCATCCGCGTCTGTGTCCGTCCCAACAGGAGCCGCAGCGACTCCGAAGGTTACGGTCGCAGTCGTTTCGGTGGTTCCGGCGAGTTGCGTTGCCGTTGCGGTGTACGTGCCAACGGGGAGCGCCGGGAACGTGACGGTCCAGGTGTTGTCATTCTGGACCGTAGCGGTCTGATCGCTCTGTCCGGGGATCGAAACGGTCACGCTCGCACCGGGGTCACCGGTGCCCGAGACGGTGACGGCCTCAGTGTCTGTCTCCGTTGGCACGGTGAAGGACGCGTTGGGCGCGGGAGCCGTAATGGCGACCCCCTCCAGCTCGCGAACCGAGTTCGGGCCAACCTCAGCAGAGGCGAGGTCCACGGTTGCCAGCAGATTTGATCCCAGTCCGAGGCGGAGGGCAGTTTGCCGGAAGGAGCCGGAGCCCTCGGAACCGACTTCCTGGACGTTCCCCTTCAGAGAAACCACGGTGTTCAGCAGACTCACCGCGGGGGAAGCCGCCGTGAGCACCGTGCTGACAGCAGCGCTGACGATCGGCACGACCGTGGACAGCACGCCGAGCGGCGGGTCAAACAGCGCCGCCTTGATGGGCGCGGCAAGCGCACCAAGCAGTTGGCCGAGACCGATCTGAATCTGCGCACCCGCCACCTTCAGGGTGATGGATGCCGTTGCGTTCCCGTTCAGCACCATGCCCAGCGTCTGGTGGTCCACATTCACATTGATGCCGGTGCCGATGTCAACAAGGGGAGTCACACAGTTCGGGGGAGATCCCACGATGCACACGTTCGCTTGCACGGTGAGCTGCGCCGCGTTCAACGTGTTTTCAACCGTGGTCTGGACCAGGGCCGGAACGGTGTTGAGTACCGACGCGATTCGAACGTTGAGGGCGTCCAGCACGGCAGTCGAGAGAATCTCCTCGTTGACGCCCAGCCCGTTGAGCCCGTGGCCAACGCTGGAGGAGAGCAGCGCGTCGAGGTCCGCAGTGACCGAGCCGGTCCGCAGGTTGATGGTGATGACACCATCCCCAACCGGGGTATCCAGGAGCTGGTTGAGGGTGTTATTGATGGTCGTCGTGAGCTCCACCTTCAACCCGGTGTTCCCGAGCAAGGGCGAGAGCGCCGCGTTCAGCCCGGCCAGCGCCTTCGCGATGGTTCCGTCCGGCCCGGCCAACGCCGCGACCGCGGTGTCCACAGCGCCGACAATTCCCCCGGAGCCGTTGGTCCCAACGACCGCCGACGTGATGCCGCCAACCGCGGGAATCGTCAGGTTGAGCTGGCCTCCCGCGATGGAGTATGCACCGGTTGCCGCAGCGGGAGCCTCCTGGTGGGCCTCCGCCGTGATCGCGCCAATGGAAATCGACAGATTCCCGATGGTCTGGCTCAGCGTTGGCCCAAGGATGCTCTCAAGGGTGAACGTGGCATTCGCCGGGAAGCCCGAGGCGTTTCCGGTGCCGATGCCTCCGGAGTTGCTCACCGCGCCGCTGGCGGCGTGAGACGCGCCCGCGTCCTCGGCGGAGGCGTACTGGTTGACAGCGCCCAGCTGAATCAGATTACTCAGGGGCAGGTTGAGCCCGCCGGGGATCTGAACCTGAAGCAGGCTCAAGGCGCTGACGTCGAGCGGGTTCGCCTTGGTATCGGTCGCGGGGACGCCAGCATTGTGAGCGTTCACGCCCCCCAGCCCGGCGATCGCATCCAGGTTCAGCCCGGAGAGCAAGCTTCCGGAGAGGAAGCGGGCAGATGCCCGAGATTCATCCCCGGTGGCGGCGTTCGCCGCGGAGGTGACTCCGCCGAGCGCAACCACGCTCGCGACCGTTATCACGGCCGCGGATCGAAGAGCCGGCGCCTTCCAACGCCGGCCATGAACTTTGTTTTTCACGATTCCTTACCTTCCCCAATAGGAGCTTCTCGTTCAAGCGACGTGATTTGTGCACAAAAAAAGCGGCAGATCGCAATGATCTACCGCTCGAGACACACTCATGCCCTGGGGGGCAATGGGCACCGTGATCCACTGTCCGGGCACAGGGCTGTCGCCGCCCCACCGGTCCAGTCGGTCCCCACGCATACAGCCCCCCAGCTACGTCTTGATGGCACCGTCGTCGGTGTCTGCGCTCACCATACGACGCAAGCGCCCCCCGGCACAAGGGGTCACCCAGAAACGCAAAACGCGCCCCGGCTCGCAGGGAGCCGGGGCGCGTCGTGGGGTGTCGGACTACTCGTTCGTGGTCGCGGTGGAGGCCACCGCATCAGCCGAGGAGGCGATGGTCGCGCCGGGGGCGACGGAACCGTCGGGCCGCTTCGTCTCGAGGACGAACTGGCCATCCGCGAAGTCCACCGAGACGGTGTCCCCCGCGAGCAGCTCCGCGTTCAGGATCCGCTCCGAGAGGCGGTCCTCCACCTCGCGCTGGATCGCGCGACGCAGCGGCCGCGCACCCAGCGTGGGGTCGTAGCCGACCTCGATGAGGCGTTCCTTCGCCGCCGGGGAGACCTCGATGTACATGTCGCGGTCCAGCAGGCGGTCCTTGAGCCCCTTGACGAAGAGGTCAACGATCTGCAGCAGCTCCTTCTTGCTGAGCTGCGGGAACACGATGGTGTCGTCGACGCGGTTCAGGAACTCGGGCTTGAAGTGCTTCTTCAGCTCCTCCATCACCTTGCCCTTCATCGTGTCGTAGTTCACCTGGGTGTCACCCTCCAGCTGGAAGCCGACCGGGCCGCCCGCGATGCCCTTCGAACCGAGGTTCGTGGTCATGATGATGACGGTGTTCTTGAAGTCGATCACACGGCCCTGACCGTCGGTCAGGCGACCCTCTTCGAGGATCTGCAGGAGCGAGTTGAAGATGTCCGGGTGGGCCTTCTCGATCTCGTCGAAGAGCACGACGGAGAACGGCTTGCGGCGCACCTTCTCGGTGAGCTGGCCGCCCTCCTCGAAGCCGACGAACCCGGGAGGGGCACCGAAGAGACGGGACACAGTGTGCTTCTCGCCGTACTCGGACATGTCGAGCGAGATCAGGGCGTCCTCGTCGTCGAACAGGAACTCGGCGAGCGCCTTGGCCAGCTCGGTCTTGCCGACACCCGTGGGCCCGGCGAAGATGAAGGAGCCGGAGGGACGCTTCGGGTCCTTGAGGCCCGCACGCTGGCGGCGAATCGTCTTGGACAGGGCCGAGATGGCCTCGTTCTGGCCGATGACGCGCTGGTGCAGCGCCTCCTCCATGAAGCGGAGTCGGGCGGACTCCTCCTCGGTGAGCTTGAAGACGGGGATGCCGGTGGCCTGCGCGAGCACCTCGGCGATCATGCCCTCGTCGACCTCGGCGTTCGTGGTGACGTCGCCCGCGCGCCACTGCTTCTCCAGGCGGAGTCGCTCGGCGATCAGCTTCTTCTCCTCGTCGCGGAGGTTCGCGGCCTTTTCGAAGTCCTGGCCCTCGATGGCCTGCTCCTTGTCGGCGCGGACCACGGCGATCTTCTCGTCGAACTCGCGCAGCTCGGGCGGGCTGGACAGGATCGACAGGCGCATGCGGGCACCCGCCTCGTCGATCAGGTCGATGGCCTTGTCCGGCAGGAAGCGGTCCTGGACGTAGCGGTCGGCGAGGTTCACGGCGGCAACGATCGCGCCGTCCGTGATGGAGACCTTGTGGTGCGCCTCGTAGCGGTCGCGCAGCCCCTTCAGGATGTTGATGGAGTGCGGCACGCTCGGCTCGTTGACCATGATCGACTGGAAGCGGCGCTCCAGCGCGGCGTCCTTCTCGAAGTGCTTGCGGTACTCGTCCAGCGTGGTCGCGCCGATGGTCTGCAGCTCGCCGCGGGCGAGCAGCGGCTTCAGGATATTCGCGGCGTCGATCGCGCCCTCGGCGGCACCCGCTCCCACGAGGGTGTGGATCTCATCGATGAAGATGATGATGTCGCCGCGGTTGCGGATCTCCTTGGTGACCTTCTTCAGGCGCTCCTCGAAGTCACCGCGGTAGCGGGAACCGGCGATCAGCGCGCCGAGGTCGAGGGAGTAGAGCTGCTTGTCCTTCAGCGTCTCGGGCACCTCACCCTTGATGATCGCCTGGGCGAGGCTCTCGACGACGGCGGTCTTCCCGACGCCGGGCTCGCCGATCAGGACGGGGTTGTTCTTGGAGCGGCGGGAGAGGATCTGCATGACCCGCTCCACCTCTTTCTCGCGCCCGATCACCGGGTCGAGCTTGCCCTCGCGGGCGGCGGCGGTCAGGTTCCGGCCGAACTGGTCGAGGATCTGCGAGCCCTTGTCGGTGCCCGTGTTCTCCTGCGCGCCGACGGCGACCTGCTCCTTCCCGGCCTGGTAGCCGGAGAGCAGCTGGATGACCGTCTGGCGGACGCGGTTCAGGTCCGCGCCCAGCTTGACGAGCACCTGGGCGGCAACGCCCTCGCCCTCGCGGATGAGCCCGAGCAGGATGTGCTCGGTGCCGATGTAGTTGTGGCCGAGCTGCAGCGCCTCGCGGAGGCTCAGCTCCAGCACCTTCTTGGCGCGCGGCGTGAAGGGGATGTGCCCCGACGGCGGCTGCTGACCGGTGCCGATGATGTCGGTGACCTGCTCGCGCACGGCGTCGAGCGAGATGTCGAGCTGCTCAAGCGCCTTCGCGGCGACGCCCTCGCCCTCGTGGATCAGGCCGAGCAGAATGTGCTCGGTCCCGATGTAGTTGTGGTTGAGCATCTTCGCCTCTTCTTGGGCGAGGACGATCACGCGTCGGGCGCGGTCCGTAAATCTCTCAAACATCTGTTCCTCCAACGGCTGAGGTCCAAAAAGGGGTGGCCTCGTGGCGATATACCCAGCGTACGGGGCGTACCCCGGTTTTTGCCCGGTGTTCGCCCCTGGCGTGACGGGAGCGCTTCCCACGGCGCATCGGAGCCCTTTCGCCCCAACGCGTCGCTTCTGCGACACCGGGCATTCACCCGCCCGCCGTATCGTCCCCGCTATGCCAGCAACCGCTCCCGCCGTCCCGGTCTCCCTCGCCCAGCTCCGCGCCGCCGCCTCGGCGCTCGGCCCGAGCGAGGGCCGCGTGGCGGAGGTCCTCCTGGGCCGCCCGGCGGAGGTCATCGATTGGTCGACCCAGGAGGTGGCGCAGGCCGCGGGCACCTCGACGGCGACCGTCGTTCGCGCCTGCCAGACCCTGGGGTTCCGGGGCTTTCAGCATCTCCGCCTGGAGCTGGCCCGGGTCGGGGCCGAGCCCGCCCGAGCCGCCGCCCCCGCCGGGGCCCCGGACGCGATCGCGCGGGCGTTCGACGACGCCGCGGACGCGCTGCGCCTCAGCCGCGACCGCATCGACCGCGCGCACGCCGCCGCCGCCGTGGACCTGCTCGCCTCCGCGCAACGGATCCTGTTCACCGGGAGCGGTTTCTCCGCGCCGCCGCTACAGGACGCGGCGCTCCGCTTCGCGACGATCGGCCGCCCCGTCGAGGCCCCCGCGGACGTGCTGGCCCAGCAGTTCGCGGCGCACTCGCTCGGGCCGGGCGACCTCTGCGTGGCCCTCAGCTACTCCGGGGCGAACACGCACACCCTCGCCACGGTCCGCGCCGCGGCGAGCCGGGGCGCGCGCGTGCTCGCGATCACGAGCTTCGCCCGCTCCCCGCTCACCCGGCTGGCGGACATCGCGCTGTTCAGCGGCGGGTCGCAGCCCGCGCACGGGGTCGATCCCTTTTTGAGCCGGCTCAGCCAGTTCGTCCTCCTGCACGCGCTGCACCAGCTCCTCGGGGAGCGGAACGGCCTGCCCGACCCCAGCGAGATGCGCACGGTCGTCGCCGAGGCCCTCATTGAGGGCGCCGAATAACCCGGCCTCACCCCCGGAGCCCCCGCTCCAGCCCCGAGCCGCCCCAAGTCGGCCCCGCGGCCTGCGTCCCAGCGGGCCGCCTTGGGCCACCCGCCGAGCCACGCCCCGAGCCGTGGGCCGGAGTTTGCCCGCAGGCCGCCCGGGGTTCACCCCGCGGTTACCCTGCCCGGCAACACTGGGCTTCGGAACGGGATTTCGTTCCGGATGTAACAGCGGAAACCCCGCCGGAAGGACCCCTAACGTGCACCCCATCGCAGTAGACGGCACCTACAACGCCCGCGGCATCGGCGACCCGGATCGCCCCTGGCTGGTGCGCTCCGCCGCGGTGGACGAACTGAGCGCGCAGGGCGAGCACACGCTGCGCGGGCTCGGCGTCACCCTCGTCCTGGACCTCCGCGAGCGGGACGAGCGTGCCCCGCACACGCACGGCCTCCCCGTGCACTCGCAACCGCTCTACGGCACGGCCCCGCCCGCCTCGGGCTCCCTGGAGGAGGTCTACGCGACCCTCGTCGACGAGCGCGGCGCAGAGCTCGCCCGGGCCGTGGCCGTCATCGCGGAGCACGACGACGCCGTGCTCGTGCACTGCGCCGCTGGCAAGGATCGCACCGGGCTCGTCG
Source organism: Leucobacter sp. M11 (assembly GCF_035726885.1). Taxonomy (NCBI): domain Bacteria; kingdom Bacillati; phylum Actinomycetota; class Actinomycetes; order Micrococcales; family Microbacteriaceae; genus Leucobacter; species Leucobacter sp. M11. Next base: position 581,143 of record NZ_JAPFRB010000002.1, read on the forward strand.
TCGCGCTCTGCCGCCTCGTCGCGGGCGATTCCCGAGCGGAGATCCTCGCGGATTACGCACTGTCCGAGCGGACCGTTGCCCCCGCCCGTGGTGCCCTCGTCGAGGCCCAGCTCGACCGCGAGGGGCTCACCGGGTCCGCGAGGGCCGAGGCCCGGAGGCTACACCTGCTGAGCCCCGAGTCGGCGCTCGACGAGGCGCTGGACCGCGTGGCATCGCACGGCGGGGCCGCGGCCTACCTCCGCGCCAACGGCCTGCCCGCGGCGGCGCTCGCCCGGCTCGAGACCCGGGCGGCGCGGTGAGCGCCGAGAGCGGCCGCTTCACGGTGCTGCACCTGAGCGATGTGCACGCGACCGAGACCGGCTTGCTGTACGGCCGGGTGGACGGTCTCGGCCGGCTCCGCGACGTCGCCGAGTACGCCCGCTGCTCCGGGATCACCCCGGAGGCGGTCGTGATCACGGGCGACCTCGCCCAGCGGGGAAACCCCGGTGCGTACCCCGCCATCGCGGCGGCCTGCGCCCAGCTCGAGGCCGCGGTCGCCGCCCCCGTCTACACCGTGATCGGGAACCACGACGACCCCGTCGCCGCCCGCGCGCTGCCCGGCCACGAGGCCGGCCACGACCGGGTGCACCTGCACGAGCGTTTCCGCTTCGTGCTCCTGGACTCCCACCGGGGGGAGCTGTCGCCCGAACAACTCGGCTGGCTCCGCGCGGTGCTCGCCGAGGACCACGGCGAGGGCACCATCCTCGCCCTGCATCACGCGCCGATGGGCTCCCCGATCCCGACCCTGCAAAAGCAGGGGCTCCGCAACGCCGCCGGGTTCCTCGACGCCCTCGGCGGCAGTGACGTCCGGCTCATCCTCGCCGGGCACTTCCACCACCCGCTCTCGGCCTCGGTCCGAGGCCTGCCCGTCCAGGTCGCGCCGTCCCTGGCGTATCACCAGGTCATGAACGCGGGCCCCGACGCGGTGGCCGGGCACGACGCCCCCATGTTCTCCCTCGTCCAGTTCACCGACGAGGGCGTGCGCGCCACGAGCCTCAGCCTGCACACCCCCGACCCGCTCTTCGTTTCCCCCGTTTCCCACCCCGCGACACCCACCCAGAAGGAATCCTGATGAACCGTTCTCGCACCCTCGGCCTCATGGCCGGACTCGCCCTCAGCGCCCTCGCCCTGACCGGCTGCAGCA
>NZ_JAPFRB010000002.1:582373-587031 GCF_035726885.1 Leucobacter sp. M11
TCCTGGAGGCCGCGACCCTGAACCTGTACACCTCTGAGCCGCAGGAAAAGATCGACGAGATCGTCGCCGCGTTCGCCGCGCACCAGCCGAACGTCTCCGTCGAGGTGTTCCGCGCGGGCACCGGCGACCTCACGGCACGCATCGCCGCCGAGGAGAAGGCCGGGGCCATCGGCGCCGATCTGCTGCTCGCCGCCGACGCGGGCACCTTCGAGGGCTACGCCGAGCGCGACCTGCTCCGGGAGTACGTGCCCGCGGACGCCGACAAGCTCGACGAGAACGTACTGGACGCGGAGGGCTTCTACACGGGCACCCGCATCATCCCGACCGTCATTGCCTACAACACCACCGAGATCACCGATCCGCCCAGCTCCTGGGCCGACCTCACGAAGCCGGAGTACTCGGGCAAGCTCGTCATGCCGAACCCGGACGTGTCCGGCGCCGCGGCCTTCAACGCCGCCGTGTGGCTCAACGAGTCGAGCCTGGGCGAGGGCTGGCTGACGGACCTGGCGAAGAACCAGCCCCTGATCGCTGAGAGCAACGGCCCCGTCTCCCAGGCCGTCGCCGAGGGCAGCCAGCCCGTCGGCATCGTCGTGGACTACCTCGTGCGTGACCTGGCCGCCGCAGGCTCCCCCATCGCGGTGTCCTACCCCGAGGAGGGCGTGCCCTACGTCGCCCAGCCCGTCGGGATCTTCGCGAACACGACGGCCCCCGAGGCCGCCGAGGCCTTCGTGGACTTCCTCGTCAGCGAGGAGGGCCAGAAGCTGGCCGTCGAGCAGGCGTACCTGCCCGTCCGCGGCGACGTCGGCACCCCGGAGGGCGCTCCGGAGCTCAGCTCGATCACGATGCTGAACCCCGACCTGGCCCAGATTCGCGCCGAGCAGCCCGCCGCCGTCGAGACCTTCAAGAAGCTGTTCCAGTAACCCATGACCGCCTCCCCCCAGCTGCTCCGCGGGAGCGACGCCGTCCCCGGCGTCGCCCCCGCGGGGCCTCCCCCGCCCCCGGGCCGGACCCCCGGCCCCGCCCCGGCCCCCCGAGGTGCGGCCGCGGGCCGCCCCGGACGCGCCGACGGCGCCACGTTTCTGCGGCTCGGGCTCTGGGCCGCCTGCGCGGCCGCCGTGCTCGTCCCCATCGCGGCGATCATCGTGCTCGCGGTCACCGGCGGGGGCTGGCGGGAGCTCATCAGCCCGGACGTCGCTGAGGCGGCCGGGAACTCGCTCGTATCCGCCGGGGTCTCTGCCCTCGGCGCCGTCCTGATCGGCACCCTGCTCGCGCTCCTCCTGGAGCGCACCGATGTCCCCTTCCGGCGCACCCTCCGCCTGCTGGCGCTCAGCCCCATGCTCGTGCCGCCGTTCGTCGGGGCCATCGCCTGGTTGTCGCTGCTCGGCCCGTCGTCCGGGCTGAACCGGGCCTGGACCGAGGCCTTTGGTGGCCCGCTCTGGAACCTCTACGGCGCAGACGGCGTCATCTTCCTGCTCACCCTGCACAGCTATCCCATCGCGATGCTGATCGTCTCGACCGCGCTGCGCCGCATCCCCGCGGACCTCGAACAGGCCGCGCGGATCTCCGGGGCGAGCGCGCCGATCGCGCTGCTGCAGATCACGGCCCCGCTGTTGCGCCCCGCCGTGCTCTCCGCGTTCACCCTCATCGCCGTCTCGAATCTCGCGGACTTCGGGATCCCCTCCATCATCGGCCTGCCCGATCGCTATGTCACCCTGTCGACCCTCGTCTACCGAACGCTTCAGTCGGGCACCGCCGAGGACCCGCTCGCCGTGGTCGCCGCGATCGGTCTGGTGCTGCTCGTCATCGCCGTGCTGGGCGTGCTCGCGGATCTGTTCCTCGCCAAGAACCGGATCGAGATCGATGCCTCCGCCTCCGCGCCCGAACGGTTGCCCCTTGGCCCGGCCCGGGTGCCCGTGGGGCTGATCAGCGCCGCGGCGATCCTCGCCGTGACGGTGCTGCCCCTCGTGACGCTCACGATCCAGGCGATCCTTCCGGCCCCCGGGGTGCCGCTGCGCTGGGACACCGTGACCCTCTCCAGCATCGAGCGCGCCGTCACCGCGCCGGGAACCGTCACCGGTATCACGAACTCCCTGATGTTGGCGGGCCTCGCCGCGGTCATCTGCGGCGTCCTCGGCCTCGCCGTCGGCACCCTCGTCACCCGAAGCCGCGCCCGCGATAACGGGGCCCTGCTCTCGGTGGCCCTGCTTCCCCAGGCGATCCCGGGGCTCGTCATCGCGGTCGCCTGGCTCGTCATCGCGCCCCGGATCGGCCTCTTTAATACCCCGTGGCTGATCCTCTGCGCCTATGTCACGTCCTTCCTCGCGCTCGTCGTGCAGTCGGTGACGGCCCCGCTCCGCGGGATCCCGCTCTTTGCCGAGGAGGCGGCCCGGGTGTCCGGGGCCGGGCGGTTCCGGGCGCTCATCGACATCTCCTTCCGGATGGCGATTCCGGCGGCGCTGTCGGGGGCCGCCCTCGTCGCCCTCACCGCGGTTCGCGAGCTCACCCTCTCGGTGCTCCTGCTCGCCCCCGGAGCGCAGACGCTCGGCGTCGTCATTTTCAACCTGCAACAGGCGGGTGCCTACAACGCCGCCTCCGCCCTCTCCCTCATCGTCACCCTGATCGGGCTCGCCGGCCTCGGCCTGGCCGCCCGCTCCTCACGTTAGGACTCCCGTGTCAGCCGTCACCCTCGATCACCTCAGCCTGACCTTCCCGGATGGCACCCGGGGCCTGGACGACATCTCACTCGACATCGCGGACGGCGAGTTTGTCGCCCTGCTCGGCCCCTCGGGCTCGGGGAAAACCACGCTGCTGCGCAGCATCGCCGGCTTCCTCGCGCCGACCGCGGGCCGGATCAGCATCGGCGACGCGCTCGTCGCCGAAGCCGGGCGCAGCGTGCCCCCGGAGCGGCGGCACCTGGGCATGGTCTTCCAGCAGCACGCGGTGTGGCCGCACTGGACCGTGGGGAGGAACGTCGATTACCCCCTCCGCCGCCAGGGCGTTGCCCGCGGCGAGCGGGACCGGCGCGTTGCAGAGGTGCTCGAACTCGTGGGCCTGCCCGGCTTCGCGAAGAGAAATCCGGCCACCCTCTCGGGCGGGCAACGCCAGCGGGTGGCCCTCGCCCGGGCACTCGTGGGTGAGCCCCGCGTCCTCCTCCTCGACGAGGCGCTCTCCGCCCTGGACGAGCCGCTGCGTGATCGGCTCCGGCTCGAACTACAGCAGCTCACCCGTCGCTTTGGGCTCACCGTGGTGCATGTCACCCACGACCGGAACGAGGCGCTGGCGCTCGCCGACCGGGTCGTGGTGCTCGACGGTGGCCGTATCCAGCAGGTCGGCTCCCCCGCCGATCTGCTGGAGCGGCCGGCGTCCGCGTTCGTCGCCCGCTTCGTCTCGGACGCGAGCGTGATCCGCGGCCGCCTCTCGGCGCACGGCTTCGCCGCGCACGAGCACCCGCTCGTCGTTCCCCTGGAGCGCTGCTTCTCTGTGGGGGCCGAACAGCAGCCGCCCCGCGGCGGAACCGCGGTTGATCTCTCGGTGCTCCCGGAAGCCGTGCGCCTGATTCGGGACCCGGACGGGCCCGCCGAGGTGGTCTCCTCCCTCTTCGGGCGGGAGGGGAACGATGTCTCCGTATCCTGGGCCGGCCTCACCCTGCGCAGCCGGATCGTCGGCTCCCGCCCCGCGGTCGGGGAGCGCGTGCGCGTCGAGATCGACCGGGGCCTCTGCTCGCTCGGCGTCGACGCCCTCGCCAAGACGAACGTCGCGGCGTAGTGCGGGCCCGCATCGCCCTCGTCCGGCACGGTGAGACCGGGTGGAACCGGGAGCGCCGGATCCAGGGCCGCACCAACCGGCCCCTGACCGCGGCGGGTCGCCGCCAGGCCCGCGTCGCCGCCGAGCGGCTGCTCGCGCTCACCGACGCCGGGGCTGCCCCGGCCTGGGCGGGGATGCTCAGCTCGCCCCTTGACCGGGCCCACGCCACCGCTGAGATCATCGCCGCGATCCTCGGGGTGGGCGGGCCCGCGACGCTCCCGGCGCTGATCGAACGGGACTACGGGGCCGCCGAGGGGCTCCCGGTTGCCGAGGCCGAGGAGCGCTGGCCGGGGCTCGTGGTTCCCGACGCGGAGCCGCTCACGGAGCTGGCCGAGCGGGGGCGGCTCGTCCTCGGCCAGCTGCTCGGCGCGAGCCCCGGCTCGGTTGCGGTGTCGCACGGCGCGCTGTTGCGCGCCGGGCTGAGCGCCATCACGGGTACCGCGGTGCCCCGGCTCGAGAACGGCTCCGTCTGGGTGCTCGACCGGGATGCCGGGGGGCGGTGCCGGGTCGCGCCGCTGGCCTGAGCCCGCGAGTGCTCTCGGCCATCGGGGCGCGCGGCCGAGGGCGTCCTCAGTCCCGGGGCGGTCGGGGCAGGGCCGCCCCCGTCTCCGGGTTCCTGCGGCGGGGCTGCAGGGTGGCCGCGGGCACCGCGGGGGCGCGGAGCGGATCCCCCGCGTAGCCGGGCACCGGCACGAACTGGGGCGCGTCGGGCACGGCCGTGCCGTCCAGGGCGGGCTCGGCGACATCCGCCATCCAGTTCTCCCGCGCGCGGGCCACCTCCTCGTGGCTGCCCCCGATGAAGTTCCAGAACATGACGAAGGGCTCATCGATCGGCGCCCCGCCCAGGAAGATGA
>NZ_JAPFRB010000002.1:587096-589763 GCF_035726885.1 Leucobacter sp. M11
TGGTGCTCGGGCACGGCCTCGCCGCCGAAGGTCATTTCGCCCGCGTCCAGGAGCACGGCGTGCTCGTGCGCCGGGTCGATGGGCAGGCTCAGCGAGCCCCCCGGCGGCAGCAGGATCTCGGCCCCGATGAGCGGGGTACGCCCGGTCGCGGTGGCCCGGATCCCGTCGAGCTCACCGATGAACACGGTCACGGTCGCGTCGGCGGGGCCGGCGTCCCGCTGCGCCGTCGCGGCAATCGTGTGCGAGAAGTCGGGATCGCTCAGCCGATCGGCCTCGGGCAGGAGGGTCCAGAGCTGCACCCCGTGCAGCACGGGCTCGGCCTCGGTCGAGACCTCGCTGTGGCTGATGCCGCGGCCCGCGCTCATCAGGTTCATCTCGCCGGGGCGGACCAGCTGGTGGCTGCCGAGTGAGTCGCGGTGCTCGATCTCACCGCGGAACAGCCAGCTCACGGTCTGCAGCCCGGTGTGCGGGTGCGGGGGCACGTGCATCCCCCCGGTGGCGGAGACGTCGTCGGGGCCGTAGTGGTCGAGGAAGCACCAGGCGCCGACCGTGAAGCGGGTCTTGTGCGGCAGGGTGCGGCGCACGTTCATCGCGCGCACGCCGCCGAGGGGCACCTGGCGCGCCTCGATCAGTTCGAAGCCGCACTCCCGGGTGTCCGTGGCCCCGGCCTCGCGGACGCGCTCGGCGGGCGTGTGTTCCATGTCGCTCATCGGGTCCCCCATCTTGCTCGCTTCCACCCTACGACGCGGCCCCGGCGATCACCAGCCACCTCGCCCCACCCCCGCTGCGAGCGGGGCTCACCCGCGCGGCGACGCCCCGGAACATCCGAACACCTGCCGCCGCGGGGACCTGCCCCGAGTTATTGCAGGGCCGAGGTGAGCCGGGCCAGGTTGTCGAGGAGCTGGGACCGGAGGGGCTGGGCGAGCCACTCCTGCAGGGTGAGTTCCCGGGAGTTTTCCCGGTACCAGTCGCTCACCTCGTTGAGCTCCCGGACGAAGCTCTCGCCGTGCACCATCATGGAGACCTCCATGTTCAGGCTAAAGGAGCGCTGATCCATGTTGCTCGACCCGATCACGGCGACCGAATCATCGATCGTGAAGTGCTTCGAGTGCAGGATGTACGGCGGGCGGAACATGAAGATGCGCACCCCGGCGCGCAGGATCTCCTCGTAGTAGGAGCGCTGCGCGTGATACACCACGGGCTGATCGCCGATCTCGGAGACGAAGAGCTCGACGGCAACCCCCCGGGAGGTCGCGGCCTGCAGGGCGTGCATGATCGAGGAGTCCGGCACGAAGTAGGGGCTCGTGATGCTGATCCGGTCCCGCGCGTTGTACAGCAGGGAGACGAACAGCTGCAGGTTGTTCTCGGTCGCGAAACCCGGGCCGCTCGGCACCACCTGGCATTCCAGGTGCGAGTCGAGGTGCCGCTCCGGCGGCTCCCACAGGTCCGAGACCCAGTTCACGAGCAGCTCATCGGTCTCCGAGTACCAGTCGCCCAGGAACACGGCGTTGAGCCCGAAGACCACGGGGCCCTCCACCCGGACCATCAGGTCCTTCCAGTGCAGCCCCCGGCGCCGGTTCCGGGACTTGTTATAGGAGGAGTCGATCATGTTCTGCGACCCCATGAAGCCGACCCGGCCGTCCACGACGAGGATCTTGCGGTGGTTGCGCAGGTCCGGGCGCTGGTACTCACCGCGCCAGGGGCGCACGGGCAGCATGAAGGACCACTCCACCCCGATGTCGTCCAGCTTCCGGTACGTGCGGATGGAGCCGGGCGAGCGCACCGAGGCGACGTGATCGAGCAGCACCCGCACGACCACGTCGCGCCGGACCGCCTCGGCCATCGCGGCAAAGAAATCCTCGGTCGTGGAGTCGTAGGCGAGGATGTAGAACTGCACGTGCACGTACTTCTTTGCGGCGCGCACCGCCTGCGCCATCTGCGCGATCGAGTCGGCGTAGTCCAGGTACAGGGCAACGGCGTTCCCGCCGAGCAGGGGCTGCGCGCCGAGGTTCTGGCCGAGGGCGACCACGTTCGAGAGCCAGGGCGGGCCGACAACCGCGTCCCGGGTGATCGCGAGCTCGTTACCCTCGGCGACCTCGGCGATGAGCCGGTTAATCTCGTTCTGCTTGCGGACCCGCTTGCGGGGCAAGCGCCGGCTGCCGATCACGAGGAAGAGCAGGATCCCCGCGGTCGGCACCAGGAAGATCGCGAGCAGCCAGGCCATCCCGGCCGTGGGCTTTCGGTTGCGCGGCACGACAAAGAGCGCGACGATGCGGATCGCCATGTCGACGACGAGAAGGGTGATGGCTCCGATGAGGGGCCAGTCGAGCCTCTCGAACCAGTTCACCGCCGCATCTTTCGAGCCATAGGCCCGATCTTACTGTGCGGCGCGGCCGGGCGGCGTGTTGCGGGCGCTACTGGGCGTTGGCGCCGCCCGGAGCGGCCTCGCCCTTGGGGGGCAAACCGAGCTTCGCGCGCTCCTCGGCCTCGACCTTGCTGTAGGCGGCGCGCTCGTTGCGGTCCGTGCGCAGGATCAGCCGGATCAGGAAGAAGAAGAACAGCCCGAGCATCGCCGTCGGGGTAATCGCCCACAGGGCCGCGCTCAACCATTCGTTCATGACGCCAGTGTATCAACTCCGCGGCGGATGCTCCTGTGCGTCCCCTCCA
>NZ_JAPFRB010000002.1:589858-592205 GCF_035726885.1 Leucobacter sp. M11
CACGAAGCGACTACTTGACGAGCGGGAAGAGGATCGTCTCGCGGATACCGAGGCCGGTCAGGGCCATGAGCAGGCGGTCCATGCCCATCCCCATGCCGCCGGACGGGGGCATGGCGTGCTCGAGGGCCTTCAGGAACTCCTCGTCGACGCCCATCGCCTCGTCGTCGCCCGCTGCGGCCTGCTTGGCCTGCTCCATAAAGCGCTCGCGCTGCACGACCGGGTCGATGAGCTCGGAGTAGCCGGTGGCCAGCTCGAAGCCGCGGATGTACAGGTCCCACTTCTCCACGACGCCCGCGATCGAGCGGTGCTGGCGGGTGAGAGGGCTCGTCTCGACGGGGAAGTCCATCACGAAGGTGGGCCGCTCCAGGCCGTCCTTCACGAAGTGCTCCCACAGCTCCTCCACGAGCTTGCCGTGGTTCGGCAGGTGCACCTCGACGCCCTCACGCTCGGCGAGCGCGAGCAGGTCCTCGACGCTCGTCTCGGGGGTCACCGTGACACCCGCGGCCTCAGAGAGGGTGCCGTACATGCTGATCCGGTCCCACTCGCCGCCCAGGTCGAACTTTGTGCCGTCGGCCCAGGTGACCACGTGCGAGCCGTCGCCGGAGACCTTGGCGGCCGCGTTCTGGATCAGCTCCTGGGTCAGGTCGGCGATGGAGTTGTAGTCGCCGTACGCCTCGTAGGCCTCCAGCATCGCGAACTCGGGGCTGTGCGTGGAGTCGGCGCCCTCGTTGCGGAAGTTGCGGTTAATCTCGAAGACCCGCTCCAGGCCGCCGACGACGGCGCGCTTCAGGAATAGCTCGGGCGCGATCCGGAGGAACATCTCCATGTCGAAGGCGTTCGAGTGCGTGACGAAGGGGCGGGCCGAGGCGCCGCCGTGCATCGTCTGCAGCATCGGGGTCTCGACCTCGAGGAAGTCGTGGCCCGCGAAGGTCTCGCGCAGGCTCGCCATCGTCTTCGCGCGGGTGACCACGTTCGTGCGGGCCTGCTCGCGGACGATGAGGTCCAGGTAGCGCTGGCGCACCCGGGTCTCCTCGTTCAGCTCGGAGTACATGTTCGGCAGCGGGTTCACGGCCTTCGAGGCGATCTGCCAGTCGGTGGCCATGATCGACAGCTCGCCGCGGCGGCTGGAGATGACCTCGCCGGTCACGAAGAGGTGGTCGCCCAGGTCCGCGAGCTCCTTGAAGCGGGCGAGGCTGTCCTCGCCGACCTCGGCCTGGCTCAGCATGGCCTGAATGCGCTGGCCGTCGCCGGCCTGCAGGCTCGCGAAGCAGAGCTTGCCGGTGTTGCGCTGGAACACGACGCGGCCCGCGACGCCCACGGTCTGGCCGGAGGAGGACCCGGCCTCGTCCTCCAGGTGGCCGAACTCGGCGCGCACCTGGGGGATGGTGTGGGTCACCGGCACCGAGACGGGGTAGGCGCCGCCGCCGAGGCTCGTCGCCTCCGCGTTCAGGCGCTCACGCTTGGCCAGACGAACGGCCTTCTGCTCGAAGATGTCCTCTTCGCTGGGCTGGTCGACGGGCGCGTTCTGCTCGGTCACGGGGGCGGCTCCAATAGTTGCTGGGGGTGGTCCCCAGCAGTCTACCCGGTCCCGTCTTTCCGCCCCGCCGCGGCGGTGCCCCGCCCCGAGGGGAGCCGCGGTGCGCGAGCGCCCGGGTGCTGCCCGGCAGCACAGGCCGTTCGGCGGCGGGTCAGGCGAGCGGGTCCGACTCCCCCGAGGCCGCGCGCAGCGCCTCGTCCACCGAGGCCCGGACGATCGAGGCGATGGTCCGGCCCGGGGCCTCGACGCCGATCCCGCGGAGGGCCTCGACGGCCTGCCGCACCACAGCGGCGGAGAACTCCCCCGCGGCGGCGACCGCGTCCGCGTAGACGGCCCGGTGCTGCTCCTCGATCACGACGGGCTCGGCCCCCATCTCGACCACGAGCGCCTGGCCGATGGGCAGCACGGGGGTGGGCGCGGTGACCGCCACGCTCGACTCCGCGAGCCGGGCCAGGTCCATGCTCGTGCCGGAGAACACCATGCTCGGGTGGAAGGCGATGGGGATCACACCGGAGGCCATCGCGGGGGCAAAGACGCCAAAGCCGTGCTCCGCGGCGGTGTGCGCGACGATCTGCCCCGGCTGCCACGCCCCGAGCGCGGTCAGCCCCTCGACCAGGCCCGGCAGCTCGCCCGCGGGGATCGCAAAGATCACGAGCTCCGAGCGGCGCACGACCTCCGCGACCTCCAGCACCGGGACCCCGGGCAGCAGCGCCTCGGCGCGGTCCCGGCTCGCCTCGCTCACGGCGCTCACCCCGGTGATGGCGTGCCCCGCGCCGCCCAGGGCGGCCCCGATGACGGGCCCCACGCGGC
>NZ_JAPFRB010000002.1:592241-596862 GCF_035726885.1 Leucobacter sp. M11
GCGCGCTCACGAGGACTCCCCGGATCCGGCCCGGTCGGCCTCGCCCGCGAGCACGGCGGCCCGAGCGATGCGCTCGTGCATCTCCCGCGCCGCGGCCAGGGGCAGCCCGCGCACCGCGGTGCCCACGACGCCGAGCACGGTCTGCGGCTCCAAGCGGGCAAGGCCCGTGCAGCGGTGCAACAGCGTGCGGCGCAGCTGCGTTGACTGCACGCGGACGAGGGGCACCATTGCCAGCTGCCGGACGAAGAAGCCGCGCCGCAGCAGGACGTTCGAGGCGGTCTCGGTCTCGCCGACCAGCCGGATGCCGGTGCGCTTCCAGCCCGGGTTGAGCACGAGCCGCGCCCGGGGCGTGGCGCTCACAAAGGCCTCGCGGGCTCCCCCGGCGAGGCACACGAGCAGCTCCTCGTCGCTCAGGCCGTGCCCCTGGGTGAGCAGCCCGAACACCGTCACGGCGTCCGCGGCCGTCCCGACCGGGAGCATGAGCTGCTGGTTCTGCTGCCCGATGCTCGCGACGTTGACCTGCACGCGCCACCAGCCGAAGGGCCGCCAGAGCAGCGGCTGCTTGATGCCGACGGCGTGGATGCGCCCGGCGGGCAGCGTCTCGGTGACCGTGGTGAGCAGGCCGGAGGAGACCCGCACCCCCTGCGGACTCTTCGAGATGGAGAACCTCATGCCGCGCGTGAAGCTTCCCCAGAACGTGGTCACCACGATCAGGGCAAACGGCACCACCGCGAGCAGGAAGAGGGTCTCGCCGAAAATGCTCACGCAGAGGAAGCCAACGAACACGCCGAGCGAGATCAGGAAGCCCCAGCTCAGCAGGATCGAGGCGATGAGTCGGGCCGTGGGGACGCGAACGAGCGAGGCCGGGGAATCCAGGAGCGGGTCGAGGTCCGGATCGACGAGTTCGCTCAGGCGCTCGTCGAGGACGCTGGGGGCCGCGGCGAGCACGGGCGCGCCACTGACCGGGTCCCGGAACAGGGGCTGGCCCGTCTGCGGATCGGTCGCGTGCCGGATCCGAGCGGGATCCACGGCGCGGGGCGCCGCGGTCTCCGGGTCGAGCACGATGGGGGCACCGCTCGCGGGGTCAGCGAGCACGGCGAGGCCGGAGCCCTCCTCGACGAGGAAGGGCGCCGCCTGCGCGTTTGATGTGACCGCGGGGGCGGGGGCGCGCTCCGGGAGCCGCTCCCCCCGGGCCTCCGCGACGGACCGCAGGATGATCTGGCGCAGCTCCTTGGCCTGGGCGAAGGAGAGGTACTGCAGCTGGACCTGGCCATCCGAGCCGGCGGTGGTCACCTGGAGCGTGGCGAGGCCGAAGAGTCGGGCGATCATCGGACGCTGGATGTTCACGCCCTGGATCCGGCGCAGGGGCGCGCGCCGGTGCTTCCGGAACAGCACCCCGCTGCGTGTCTCGACGGCCTCGGCGCTGATCCGGTAGGTGTGCATCCGCCAGCCGATCCAGGCCCCGAGCACGACGAGGATCACGAGCACGACGACCGCGATCAGCACGATCAACACGAGGTTGCGCTCGAGGACCATGTCGACGAGGTCGCCCTCGGAGGTGCTCAGGTTCTCGCCCATCCAGCCGCCGAAGAACAGGCTCATGAGCCGGTCGCGGAGGTTCGCGATGACGATACCCACGATCGCGAGGAAGACCACGCCGCCGCGCAGCAGGGGTGAGGCGGGGTGCAGCCGGTTCCAGCCGTCGCCCGCGTCCGCCCCCGGCAGGCTCGCGGAATCGGGGACGTGCGGCTCGGCGAGGGTCGCGTCGTTGGCGGTTTCTGCCGCCGCGTCGGCGCCGGTGTCGGGGGTCGTCACAGCCCGGACCGCCGGGTCTCGGCGAGGGCGACCAGGCGGTCGCGGAGCTCGCTCGCGTCCGCGTCGACGAGGCCGGGGAGCACGACGTCGGTCGCCGCGGCGGCGGTGACGAACTTCAGGTTCGTCAGCCCCAGGGCGCGCAGCAGCGGGCCGCGCTGGATATCGATGAGCTGCATCCGGCCGTAGGGCACGGCGACCGTGCGGGAGAACATGATGCCCCGGCGGAAGAGCAGGTCGTCCTGGCGCAGCTGGTACCCGATGGCCCGGACGCGGCGGATGCCGAAGAGGGCATAGACGAACAGCGCGAGCGCGCCAGCGGCGAAGGCGGGGAGCAACCAGGGCGCCGGGTCATCGATGACCACGAAGGCGAGGAAGAGCCCGACCGCGATCACGATCAGCACGCTCACGAGGTTGCCGACGAAGTCCACCCACACGTAGCGCGGGGAGACCCGGTGCCAGGTCAGGTCCGGGACGTGCTCGGCGGCCCGCCGCGGCCGCGCGGACGCGCCCTCGGGCGCGGCTGGCGCGGCAGCCGACGGGGCCGGCGGCTCGGGTGCAGGCGAGGGTGCAGCGTGCGCGGCTTGCGCCGGGGGCGCCGGGAAAGACCCCTGTCCGGGGCGCGGTTCCGGGGCGTGCGCGGCCGGGGCGTGAGATTCCGGGGCAGCCAAGGGCTCGCCCCCGGGCTGTGCTTCGGCTGGCTCAGGCTGGCTGGTCGGCATGGTTGGGGTCTTCCTCCGGGTCAGGGTCATCCCCCGCCGGAGGGACCCGACAGAGGAACTCGGCGATCGCGCCGCACACGGCGAGCACGATCCCTCCCCCCAGGGTAGCGGCCCCCAGTTGCCAGACCTCAACCGCGGGAGACACGCTCCGCATCCCAAACTGCAGCAGCATCCCGCCCCCGAAACCGGCGAACAGGGTGCCCACGAGGAGGGATGCCTTCGCCGCGGCGAGGAGCCGCACGGCCCGGAACGGGTTCACGAGCCGGTCGGGGCGGCCCACGGTCCGGCGCTGCACGATCGCGAGGATCAGCACGATCCCGCCGAGCAGGACGAGCGTGACCGGCAGGCTGAGCGGGGGAACGAAGGGCGCGTGCCCCATCGCGGATCGGGCCAGCTGCAGCAGCAGCCCGAGCCCGAACCCGGTGATGGCCGTGTTGACCACGGTCATGGGTTTCGTCGTGCCGCGCACGCTACGGCGCTCCCTCGATGGCCGGGGCCACGGGCAGGGTGGTGTCCCCGATCCGGGCCAGGAGGTCGGCGACGCGGCCGTGCCCCATGAGCACGGCCTGCGGGTCGAGCCCGAGCCAGGGGGCGAGCACGAAGTCCCGCTCGAAGGCGCGGGGATGCGGCACCGTGAGCCGCTCGTCCTGCACGACGCGGCCCCCGAAGACGATGAGGTCCAGGTCGAGGGTGCGGTCCCCCCAGCGCACGTCGCGGGTGCGGCCGTGTCCGGTCTCGATGCGCTGCAGCTCGTCGAGCAGCTCGTGCGGCGTGAGCCCGGTGCGGACGCGGGCGACCGCGTTCAGGTAGCGGGGCGCGTCCGGGTCGACGCCCTCAGGCGTGAGCGCCAGCGTCTCGCGGAGCGGGGACAGCTCCACGGACTCGACGCCGGTGACCGCGCGCAGCTCTTCGACCGCGGCGTGCAGCGTCGCTTCGCGCTCGCCGAGGTTGCTGCCGAGGGCGATGATCGCGTCGACTCGTTGCCGGATCATGCCGCACCCGCCTCGGGGACGGCGGCCGGGGCGGCCCGGCGCACGACGGTCACCGAGACATCCGCGAACGGCACCTCGATGGGGGCGTCGGGCTTGTGCACCGTGACGCGTACCGCGCGGGCCCCGGCGAAGCCGAGGGCGACGGCCGCGACCCGCTCGGCGAGCGTCTCGATCAGGTCAACGGGGTCGCGCTCGACCGCCGCAACGACCGCGTTCGCGAGTTCGCCGTAGTGGATCGTCTGGTCCAGCTCATCGCTCGCCGCCGCGGCGCCGAGCGCGGTCGCCACGGTCACGTCGAGCACGAAGCGCTGCCCCCGCTCGCGCTCGAAGTCGAAGACCCCGTGGTGGGCAAAGGATTCGAGGCCGGTCAGCGTGATCAGGTCACCGTCGAAGTCGCTCATCTGCTCTCCGTTCCGGGCACGGCCGCTCGTTCGGGGCGCGAACCGTCCCATGCCGACTGTACCGCGAGTGCGGCCCGCGTGCCCGCGACATCGTGGACGCGCACGCCCCAGGCTCCCGATCTGGCGGCGAGGGCGCTGACCACGGCGGTGGGCAGGTCGCGGTCGGTCACCGGGTGCCCGGCGGGCAGCAGCTCGGCGAGCATCCGCTTGCGCGACACCCCGATCAGCACGGGCAGGCCCAGCTCGCGGCCCAGCTCGGGGAAGCCCGCGAGGAGCCGCCAGCCCTGCTCGGTCGTCTTATCGAAGCCGAGCCCCGGGTCCAGGATCAGCCGCTCCGCGGGGATGCCGGCCGCGCGGGCCGCGGCCACGCGCTCGGCAAGCTCCGCGGTGACGTCCGCGAGCACCTCGCGGTACTGGGCGCGGGAGTGCTCGGGGTCGGGGATCCCCCGCCAGTGCCCGATCGCGTATTCGGCGTCGCTGGCCGCCACAGCCGCGAGCATCTCGGGGTCGGCGAGCCCGCCGGAGACGTCGTTGATCAGGCGGGCACCCGCCGCGATCGCGGCGGCGGCGGTGCTCGCGTGCAGGGTATCGACGGAGACCCAGACCCCGGCCTCGGCCAGCCCGGCGACCACGTCGAGCACGCGGCGCTGTTCCTCGGCGGCGCTCACGCGGGCCGAGCCGGGCCGGGTGGATT
>NZ_JAPFRB010000002.1:596929-597521 GCF_035726885.1 Leucobacter sp. M11
GGCGTCCGAGAAGCGACCCCCGTCGCTGAAGGAGTCCGGGGTGACATTCAGCACCCCCATGATCAGGGTCACGGTCGGGAACCGGCGATGAGCGCGAGCACCTCGGCGCGCCCCGCGGGATCGCCGAGCGACCCCCGGGAGGCGACGGTCACGGTCGTGGACTCGCTCTGCCGGGAGCCGCGGTCGGTGACGCAGCCGTGCGCGGCGTCGAGCACGACGAGCACGCCCTCGGGCTCCAGGCCCGCCCAGAGCGCCTCGGCGATCTGCTCGGTGAGCCGCTCCTGGAGCTGCGGGCGAGCCGCCAGCGCGTTCACGACCCGGGGCAGCGCGCCGAGGCCGACAACCTGCCGGGCCGGGCGGTACGCGATGTGGCACACCCCGCGGAACGGGAGCAGGTGATGCTCGCAGATCGAGCGCAGTTCCAGGTTTCGGACGAGCACGAGCTCCCCCGTCTCCGTGCCGACGGGCAGGGTGTCCCGCAGGAACTCCTGCGGGTCCACCCCGACGCCCGCGAAAAATTCGGCGTAGCTGTCGGCGACGCGGCCGGGGGTCGCGCGCAGCTCGGTCCGGTCCGGGTCCTCCCCGATGGCAA
>NZ_JAPFRB010000002.1:597569-599277 GCF_035726885.1 Leucobacter sp. M11
CGTGGTCCAGCATCCGGCTACTCCTGCGTGGACTCGGGGCCCGCTGCCGCGGCAGCTGCGGCCTGATCCGCAATCGGGGCGTCGGTGCGCGCGATGGCGGGCACCTCGACCGGGGGCCGGCTCGAAACGGGGCGCTCGGCGTTCGAGAGCCACACGGGCCGGGGAGCCAGCTTCTTCACGTCGCGGAAGATCTCGGCGAGCTGGTTGTGATCCAGCGTCTCCTTCTCCAGCAGCTCAAGCGTCAGCCGGTCGAGCACATCGCGGTTGTCGTTGAGTAGCTGGTACGCCTCGGTGTGCGCCTGCTCCAGGATCTGGCGCACCTCGGCGTCGATCTGCTGGGCAACGCCCTCGGAGTAGTCGCGGTTCTGGCCGAAGTCGCCCATGAACGCACCGGGCTGGCCCTGGCCGAGCTTGATCGGGCCGACCGTGGCGCTCATGCCGTAGTCGGTGACCATCTTGCGCGCCGTGTCCGTGGCCTTCTCGATGTCGCTGCCCGCGCCCGTGGTCGGGTCGTGGAACACCAGCTCCTCGGCGACGCGGCCGCCGAGGGCGTAGGCGATCTGGTCGAGCAGCTCGTTCCGGGAGATCGAGTACTTGTCCTCCAGCGGGATCACCATCGTGTAACCGAGGGCGCGGCCGCGGGGCAGGATCGTGACCTTCGTGACGGGGGCCGTGTGGTTCAGCGCCGCCGCCACCAGGGCGTGCCCGCCCTCGTGATAGGCGGTGATCAGCTTCTCCTGGTCCTTCATGACCCGGGTGCGGCGCTGGGGGCCCGCGACCACGCGGTCGATGGCCTCGTCCAGGGCGCGGTTATCGATGAGCTGGGCGTGCGAGCGGGCCGTGAGCAGCGCGGCCTCGTTCAGCACGTTTGCCAGGTCGGCGCCCGTAAAGCCGGGGGTTTTGCGCGCCACGACGTCGAGGTCGACGTTTTTCGACAGCGGCTTGCCCTTCGCGTGCACCTCAAGGATCTTGCGGCGGCCGCCCATGTCGGGGGCGTCCACGCCGATCTGCCGGTCGAAGCGACCGGGACGCAGCAGGGCGGGGTCGAGCATGTCGGCGCGGTTCGTCGCGGCGATCATGATGACGTTTGCCTTGGGGTCGAAGCCGTCCATCTCGACGAGCAGCTGGTTCAGGGTCTGCTCGCGCTCGTCGTGGCCGCCGCCCATACCCTGGCCGCGGCGCTGGCCGACGGCGTCGATCTCGTCGATGAAGATGATCGCGGGGGCGTTCGCCTTGGCCTCCTTGAAGAGGTCGCGCACGCGGCTCGCGCCGACGCCGACGAACATCTCGACGAAGTCCGACCCCGAGATCGAGTAGAAGGGCACTCCGGCCTCGCCCGCAACGGCGCGGGCCAGCAGGGTCTTTCCGGTGCCGGGCGGGCCGTAGAGCAGCACGCCCTTGGGGATGCGGGCGCCGACCGCCTGGAAACGGGTCGGGTTCTGCAGGAAGTCCTTGATCTCGTAGAGCTCCTCGACCGCCTCGTCGGCTCCGGCGACGTCGCTGAAGGTGACCTGCGGGGTCTCCTTCGTCACCATCTTCGCCTTGGACTTGCCGAACTGCATCATCTTGTTGCCGCCGCCCTGCATGGACGAGAGCATCCACCAGAAGAACAGGCCGATCAGCAGCAGGGGCAGCAGGAAGCCGAGCATCGACAGCCAGGGGTTCGGCTTGGGCACCTGATCGGTGTAGCCGTCCTTGATCTTGGCGT
>NZ_JAPFRB010000002.1:599309-601630 GCF_035726885.1 Leucobacter sp. M11
GGCTGCACGTAGTAGAAGAAGACGTCCTGGCCGTACTTCTTGTCGGCCTTGGTCAGGGTCAGGTTCACCCGCTGGTCGCCGTCGATGATCTCCGCGTGCTTCGCCTTGCCGTCCGCGAGCATGGCGAGGCCATCCTTGGTGGGCACCTCGCGCACGCCGCTTCCGGAGAGCAGGCTCCAGCCGATCAGCACGATCAGCGGCGCGATCAGGAGATACAGCAGCGGTCCACGGAACAGCTTCTTGCCCTTGGGTGGTGTCTGAGCCAAGTCGGCGCCTTTCTGGGTACGCAAACGGACCATCGGTCCTGCACGATAGCGTATCTTGCTGCCTCAGCCGCTCCGCTGTGTTTCTGCCGAGGGCGTAACGAGTCGAGAACGACCGGGAAAACGCCCAGCTCGCGGCGGTAGGTTGGGGGCACGCTCCCCGGAGCAACGACCGCACTCACCCACGAGGGGACACTATGCCCGAGCAAAACACCGCCGGAACCCGCGGCCCGAATTCGAGCGAGTCCGCCGCTTCCGGCGCGGATGCCCGGCCGGAGGGCCAGCCGTACGCGCAGGCCGACGCCCAGGCCCCCGGCGCCGGCCAGGCTCCGGGATACGGCTCAGCGCCGGGCTACGGAGCAGCAGCGGGATACGGAGCAGCGCCGGGATACGGAGCATCAGCGGGATACGGAGCAGCGCCGGGATACGCGCAGGCGGCCAGCCAGCGAACCAACGTCCTCGCGATCATCACGATGATCGCCGCGTTTCTCATGCCCGTTGCCGGCATCATCACGGGCCACCTGTCCCTGCGCGAGCTGCGCACCTCGGGCGAACAGGGCCAGGGCCTCGCCAAGGCCGGGCTCATCCTGTCCTACGTCTTTACCGCGCTGATCGTGATCATCACCATCCTCTTCGTCATCCTCCTGTTCTGGATGTCCAGCATCACCCCGGTGCACGGCGGCGACTGGCACGGCGGCACGTCCCTCTACGACTCCTAACCCCGCGGCACAAAACGGGCCGGGAAGCGCTGCTTCCCGGCCCGTTTTTTGTGTCCTGTTCGCGCGGCTCGTCTCCGCGCGGTTCGCTACTGGTAGACGTGCGGGGCGAGGATCGCCACGTCGCGCAGGTTGCGGTAGTCCTCCGCGTAGTCCAGGCCGTAGCCGACCACGAACTCGTTCGGGATGTCGTAGCCGATGTACTTGACGTCGACCTCGACCTTGAGCGCCTCGGGCTTGCGGAGCATCGTGCAGATCTCCACGGAGCGCGCGCCGCGGTTTTTCAGGTTGCCCTTGAGCCAGCTCAGGGTGAGCCCCGAGTCGATGATGTCCTCGACGATCAGCACGTCGCGCCCGGTCAGGTCGGCGTCGAGGTCCTTCAGGATGCGGACGACGCCGCTCGACTTCGTGCCCGCGCCGTAGGAGCTCACGGCCATCCAGTCCATCTGCGCCTGGAAGCGCAGCTCCCGGGAGAGATCGGCCATGACCATCACGGCGCCCTTGAGGACCCCGACGAGCAGGGGCGGGGTGTCCGCGTAGTCGGCCTCGATCTGTCGGGCCATTTCGGCGAGGCGCTGCTTCAGCTGCGCCTCGGTGAGGAGAACCTCGGTCAGCTTGTCGCCCAGATCGCTTGCGTCCATTGGATTCTTCCTCGCTTCGGGTGGTTACTCGGCCGAACCGGCGGCACGGAACCGCAGCCGGCCATCGGCACGCTTAACTCTAATACCGGGAACGTGGATCTCGTCCTGCCCCGTCCAGCCGGTCACCAGTTTGGCGATGGTGAGCGTGTGCTGTCGGCTCAGCGAAACGCCGAACTCGGCCCGCGCGATCAGCCGAATGATGCGCTGGCGAAGCGCGGGCGGGTTCGCCTCTAACGCGGACACCAGGACCGCGATGCCCGCCTCCGAGGGCTCGACGATCTCCTCGATGAACTCCTCGATCATGTCCGCGAAGGACTCCTCGTCCTCCCTGGACTGCTCGGCGGTGCGGGCGAGCGCTTCGGCGATGCCCGGGCCCAGCTCGCGCTCCAGCACGGGGAGCACGCGCTCCCGGACGCGGACGCGCCGATACATCGGGTCCGCGTTGTGCGGGTCCTGCCAGGGGTCGAGCCCGGCCTCGGCGCAGGCGGCGAGGGTCACGCTGCGGCGCAGGCCCAGCAGGGGGCGCAGGACGAGGCCGGTGTCCGGCCGCATCCCCGCGAGGCTGCCGGTGCCGGAGCCCCGGGCGAGGCCGAGCAGCACGGTCTCGGCCTGGTCATCGAGGGTGTGGCCCGTCAGGATGCGGTGCGCCCCGTACTCCGCGGCGGCCTGGCGGAGCGCGGCGTAGCGAGCCTCGCGCGCGG
>NZ_JAPFRB010000002.1:601682-603120 GCF_035726885.1 Leucobacter sp. M11
GTCGAGCCCGAGAGCGGCGGCCTGTTGCGCGGCCCGTGCGGCGACCTCGTCCGAGCCAGCTTGCAGCCCGTGATCGACCACGACCGCCCCGGCGCGGATACCGCGCTTGGCGGCCTCGAAGGCGGTGGCCGCCGCCAGGGCGAGGGAGTCGGCGCCGCCGGAGAGGGCCACGAGGACCAGGCCCCCCTCGGGGGCGGGGCACTCGGCCAGCGCCTCGCGCACGGCGAGGCGGACGGCGGCGGTGTGTTGCGGAAGTCGGGGGAGGCGCTCAGTCACCCCCTCACGTTATACCGCCGGGCGCGCCACGGCGACTCCCCCGGGGCCCCGGTTCCCGCCAATCGGCGCACTTTCCCAGGCGTGTCCCCCCGAATCAAGTACGCTGGTCAGCGTCGCCGCACGGCGGCACGATCGTTCGCCCCGCGATTGCCGCGCCGGGCGCCACCAAGCTGAGGAGCCACCCATGGCAGCATTTGACGCCGTAATCGAAATCCCGAAGGGCAGCCGGAACAAGTACGAGATCGACCACGCCACCGGCCGCGTCTACCTCGACCGCGTGCTCTACACGGCGTTCGTGTACCCGACGGATTACGGCTACTTCGAGAACACGCTCGGCCTGGACGGCGACCCGGTTGACGTGCTCGCGCTCCTCGAGTACCCGCTGTTCCCCGGCGTCGGCGTGAGCCTGCGCCCGGTGGCCGTGTTCAACATGACCGACGACGGCGGCAACGACGCCAAGGTGATCGCGGTTCCCGCGAAGGACCCCCGCTGGGAGCACATCCAGGACCTCGCGGACCTGCCCGAGCAGACCAAGAACGAGATCGAGCACTTCTTCACGCACTACAAGGACCTCGAGCCCGGCAAGTGGGTCAAGGTCGAGGGCTGGGAAGACGCCGCCGCCGCCACGAAGATCGTGGAAGAGGGCATCGTGCGCCTCGCGGAGCAGGGCCACTAAGCCCCTCCAACTCAAACGGCTGTGGCCCCCACCGATCGGTGGGGGCCACAGCCGTTTTTCGGGTGCCGCTGCTCGGGTTCCTTAGAACCAGACGCCCCTGTCGCCCATGAAGTAGTACGGGTCGACGAAGACGCCGCCGATGAGCGTCTCGAAGTGCAGGTGCGGGCCGTTGGCGTTGCCGGTCGCGCCGACGAGGCCAATGACCTGACCCGCCTGCACGCTCTGCCCGGCGCCCACGTAGATCTCGGACATGTGCGCGTAACGGGTCTGGAAGCCACCGGCGTGGTTGATCCAGACCATGTTGCCGCCGCCCCAGCTCGTCCAGCCGCCCAGCTCCACGGTGCCGCTCGTCGCGGCAACGATCGGGGTGCCGTAGCCCGCGGCGAGGTCGGTGCCGGTGTGCTCGGTCGCGCAGTAGCCGTTGTTGCAGGCGGGGCGCCAGGTGCTGAAGTGCGAGCTGATGTAGCCGCCGGAGGGGCGTACCCA
>NZ_JAPFRB010000002.1:603157-611842 GCF_035726885.1 Leucobacter sp. M11
GGGTTCGTGACGGGCGGAGTGACGGGCGGGGTCACGGGGGGCGCGACCGTCCCGCCGCCGCCGTTCGCGGCGTTCTCGGCGGCGATGCGCTCCTGCTCAGCGGCCCAGGCTGCCTGGCGGGCGGCCTCTTCCTGGGCGGCCTTGAGGGCAGCTTCCTCGGCGGCCTTGCGCGCGGCCTCCTCGGCCTTGCGGCGCTCCTCCTCCTCGATGCGGAGTCGCTCCTCGTAGCCCTGGACCGTCGTGGCCGTCTCGTCCTTCAGCGCGGCGAGCTGAGCCTCGAGCTGCTTTTCCTGCTTCTCCTGGTTCGCGAGCTTGGTCGAGGCGTCGGCGGCGGCCTCCGCGGCCACGTTCTTCGCCTGCTCCTTGACGTCGCGCAGGTCCTCGCGCTCGGTGCGGGCCTCGGCGGCCTGCTGCTCGAGGGAGGTGGCGTTGTTCTGGGCCTGCTTGGCCTCTTCGTAGAGGTTCGTGTTGCGCTCGGTCGCCTTGGACATCATGGCGAGCTTTTCGAGCAGCACGTCGGCGGTGGAGCCGTCCTCGTCGAGGAGGAGCTCCATGTTCTGGTCCATGCCGCCGGTGCGGTACATCTGGGAGGCGAGCGAGGCGGCCTGCTCGGAGTTCCGCTCGGCCTCGACCTTGCTCTCCTCGGCGGCGGCGCTGAGCTGGTTGAAGCGCTGATCGGCCAGGATGAAGTCGTCCTCGGCCTGCATGTATGCGTTTCCGGCGACCAGCGAGGCCTCCTGGGTGGACTTCACGTCCTTCTTGACCTGGACGATGAGGGCCTCGATCTCGGTGACCTTCTTCGCGGCGGCGGCCTGGTTGCCCTTGGCCTTCTGCACGTCATCCCAGGTGGGGAGGTCGAGCGCGTACGCCGGGGGCGTTGCCGCGCTCGTGGATGCGAAGGTGACTCCGAAAATGGCCAGTGCCCCGATGAGCGCGAGCGCTCGGGTCGATCTCTTCGGCTGTTTCATACGTACGTTCCTCAAACCCATCATCCCGTTTGCTCTGCTTTTCGACCGGATCGGCGCGCACCGCAGACACTCTTCAGCATCCCGCGCGTGTCGGGGAAAAACCCCGAGAAATCACACGTCACCAGTCCAACGTAACACTCTTTTGGGTGCTGTCGAGGGTCAAATTGCGATGAAACGCCGCCCCGATTTGCACTCGGCCGCATCTGCCCCGTAGAGTTATGTCTCGGTAGTTGATGCAGCAACAAGCAGGACAAGCACGACACGGCCCCATCGTTTAGTGGCCTAGGACACCGCCCTTTCACGGCGGCAGCACGGGTTCGAATCCCGTTGGGGTCACGAAAACTACCACTACAATTGAATATGCAACACAAGCAATAACAGCAGGAAACGTATGGCCCTGTAGCGCAGTTGGTTAGCGCGCCGCCCTGTCACGGCGGAGGTCGCGGGTTCAAGTCCCGTCAGGGTCGCCGAGTGCGACAGTGGCTCTTCTCCGGAAGAGCCACTTGCATTCTCGTAGGGTGACTTTTTGCTCTACGGCTCTGTAGCTCAGTTGGTAGAGCGTTCGACTGAAAATCGAAAGGTCACCGGATCGATGCCGGTCGGAGCCACTGCCCTTCACGAGGCTTCTACTCGTGAGGGGCTTTTTCTTTTGGGCGAATCGGACCCAGTTCTGGCCGCAAGCAGGTGCGCCTCGCGAGGTGAATCACACGATTCGATCACCTCGAGCCCGAGTGAATCGTCGCGCTGGGCCATTTCCGCACGATTCCCGTGACCGAAATCTTCGCTTGCCTCAACAGGTGGCACCTCGGGTCTGGAGTCGTTCAAGTACTGTCCTTGTGAGGGCTGGTGCCGGATCCCTCACCGCGGGCGCTGAAAAGTTCGTCACGCACCGTTCTTGCTCGCCCTGCGGCCTCTTCGCACGCGCGAGAGTATCGTTCAGTGGCTTGAGGTCTCCTCCCGAAAACTCCTGAATCCCCCTGAGAATCCCGAACGCGTCGCCGCCTGCTCCGAGGTTGTTGCGCTCCAGCACGGCAAGCTCGCGACCCTGTGCGGCAAGCGTCCCTCGGCGGCGATGGCTGAGCTCAACGGCGTCGCACTGCTCAGCACTGCTCAGCACTGCTCAGCACTGCTCAAGGGTGGGCGACCCAGGCTCACCGCCGAGGACTGCGCGCCCCAGGCGACGCGGCCGGGCGGGGTCAAGCGGCGGAACCTTTCTGGCGGGGCTCGCCGCCTGGCTCGTGAAGATCTACCCAGAAGCGAGCGCGATGGCGAGGAACACAATTGCTCCAGTGCTGGTACCTGAGCGGGCGAGGTTGCGACGATTCCAGGGCATTTCGAAGTGCTGACGTGCGCTTCGGCGCTGGGCCTCAGTGTGAACCGGTGCCCGCTCGAGCGCGTTATTGAGCGGCACGTTCCCAGCCGCGGTGATACCAAATGTCAGCACGGAGCAGACCGCTCCCGCAACGGTCGGGAGCATGGGGGCTGAGCCACCGCGCCAGAAATGCAGTGCCGCGCACGCCACGGCGGCGATCGGGGCAGCGAAAAAGACCGCCAGAAATCTCCCGTTCAGGATCGCTGAGTTGATCGCTCGAAACGTGTGCACATAGATGGAGTCGTCCAGCCGCCGCATTGCTGGACCGATTGCGACGGCGAAGACGAAGAACAAACCGGCAAGTAACCCGTTGGCAACGAGCGCCAGAATCATGATGGGGTTGAGCAGGAGCGCAGGCATGGTTTTGGTCGTTCCCTCACGAAGTTGCGCGGTGGTCAGTGGTAGTCGTGACGCCGAAACGCGTCACCACGGAATCCGGGTGGAGCTTTGCTCCGGTGAAGGTGTGCATGGTTCGTCCTTTCTGCCGGGAACCAGCTCTTGCGTCCGAAGGTAGCGCCCAAGCTCGGATCATGCCATGGCTCATTCGCCGATCCGCTGCTCGAGGTGCGGGCGGGCGGGTCATGATGCGCCGTGGCAACGTCTATCAGTGTGCGCAGCGGATGCCCGGCGGATGCAATCGTTCGATCCGCTCCGGCGACCTCACCAACCTCGTGGAAGAAGCCCTGCTCGCCACGTTCGAGCAGATCACCCACCGAACGGCGAGGCACCTCACGCAGTTGTTGACCGTGGGGGCGGCGGGGCGGGGTTGGGATCGCAGAACGAGCGGCGGAAATGAATACGCGGCGGAACACTTGCCTGGAGAGCGTCTGGATGCCTACTCCCGGCAGGTCTGTCGCGTGTTCTTCGTGAATGCGAGGCGCAGCAGAGCCGCGACACCGACTCCCGCGACGGTGATCATGTAGGCCCCGTGGGGGCTGGTGAGGGTGACGAGGAGTTTGGCTGCGGTGGCGAACTGGATGGTGGCTGCAAGGAACACCGTCACGGTCAACGGAGTCATGAGCCTGCCACACCGAGAACGCAGGCGTTCGTCGAGTCGAATGAGGAGGAGGAACCCGAGCCCGAACGCCGCGATGATCGCTGCGGGCACGGTCGGCACGTGCGGCCCGTCCGGGTCGAGCCGACGGAGTGTCTGAATGACCGGGAACCAGATCGTAACGACATAGACCGCAGCGGAGGCCCCGCTTGCAAGAAACGCCCACCGTTCCGCCCGTCGGGCCTCGTCGGCTCCTCCGAACCAGCGGGTAACGGTTCGTGGGGGCTTGGTCAGGGCGATGGAGGCAGTGAGGAGAGCGTAAGCACTGCTCGCGGCGGCGATGGGGACGACGTCGATGATGCCGTGATCGCGGGCTGGGCTGAACAGTGATGCCACGACGCCGGAGGCGCCGACGGCGCCCAGGAGGGCGAGGGCCCGGAATCGGTTCTTGCGTGGCTGGCTCATGGTGCTCCTTCCTTCTTGTCCGGGTGCTGCCTCGTGTGCGGAGACGCATCGGCGCGGGGGTATTCCGGTTGTGTGGGGCGGCGCTTCGGGATCGCGCAGCCGATCAACGTGGCGATGGCGAGGGCGATCCCACCGACGATGATGGCGGGAACCGCGGCGTCGGTGAAGCCGGTGGGGGTCAGCTCGCCGCCTGCGGCCGTGAAGATCGCGGTGAGGGTCGCGATACCGAGGGCGACACCGATCTCGCGGGCTGTGGAGTTTGTGCCCGACGCGGTGGCCTGATCCTCCGGGGCCATGCCGTCGAGCACAGCGGTGGCGAGGGGAGCGAAGACGAGACCCATGCCGATCCCGGCGAGGACGAACGGCGGCACTAGCACGGGATAGGCGACGCGGGGATCGAGGACCGCAGCGATCCAGATCAAGCCCGCCGTCATGCACGCCAGGCCCGCGACGATAACCGGTCGGGTGCCGACCCTCGGGGTGATGAGTCCGGTCAACGGGGCAACGAGCAGCGGGGCCATCGTCCACGGCATCGTCATCACGCCTGCGTGCAGCGGGCTGGCTCCCTGCACGAGTTGCAGGAACTGGATCAGGATGAACACGGCCCCGAAGACGCCGAGCGAGAACACGACGCCGACGAGGTTCGCCGCGGTGAAACTCCGGTTGCGGAACAGGCGCAGGGGCAACAGCGGCGCAGTCACTCGCGTCTCCCACCAGACGAACGCGAGCAGCAGGATCGCGCCGCCGATCAAGGGAACCAGGACCTCGGCGCTCGTCCAGCCCGCGTCGTTGCCGCGCACGATCCCGAACACGAGCGCGAACACCCCGAGGCCAGCCAGGAGGAGACCGACGAAGTCGAGCCGCTGGACGCGGCCCCGTGATTCGGGCAGGGCGTAACGGATCAGAGGCAGGCAGATGAGGCCGATAGGCACGTTGAGCCAGAAGATCGCCTGCCAGTTCAGCCCTTCGACCACGGCCCCGCCGATCAGCGGCCCAAGCGCGACGCCGAGACCGGAGATACCTCCCCAGATGCCGATAGCCGCCGGGCGCACCCGCTCGGGCACCGACGTGCTCAGCAGTGTCAACGACAACGGCATCAGTGCCGCCCCGCCTGCGCCCTGGATTGCACGAGCGACGATGAGCATCCACGCCTCATCGCTGAACCCGCACGCGAGCGAGGCGAGCGTGAACACCACCAACCCGATCGCGAAGACCCGGCGGCGACCGAAACGATCAGCGAGAGCTGAGGCCATGAGGATCAGCGAGGCGAAGCTCAGGGTGTAGGCGTTTACCATCCACGTCAGCTCCTCGAGCGATGCCCCGAACTCGGCCCGGATCACCGGTAGCGCGTTGGTGACCACGAGGTTGTCGAGCGCGGCCATGAACATCGGCAGCGATACCGCCACCAGCACCAGCCACACCGGGCGGCGTTTCGTCGTCTCGCTCATCCGCCCTCCTTGTTGTAATCAACTGAACACAAGTCACAATAGTAATCAAGTGATAACCTGTCAACATGACCGATTCCCGCCCTCAACGCCTGCCCGCCGCCGAACGCCGAGAACTGATGCTCGACGCCGCCAGCATCGTGTTCGGCGAGCGCGGCTACACGGGAACCACAACCGATGCCGTCGCCGTTGCCGCCGGGGTCAGCCAGGCGTACATCGTCCGCACGTTCGGCTCCAAGGAAGCCCTCTTCGCCGAGACCGCCGGTCGCGCACTGTCTCGCATCGAGGCCGTGTTCCGTCAGGCTGCTGCGCCGGACTCCTCCGCTGGGGACACCGTGCAGGAGCGGCTTGGCCGCGCATACGTCGATCTGGTCGCAGACCGTGGCATCCTGCTCACCGTGATGCACCTGTTCACGCTCGGGCACCACGACACGTTCGGCAGCCTTGCCCGAGACGGTTTCCTGAGCATCTACCGCCTCCTGCGCGATGAGATCGGCCTCACCCCGCAGGAGGCTGAGGGATTCCTCGCCAAAGGGATGCTCATCAACACGATGCTCGGCCTCCGACTCCCAGACGTCGTAACAACCGAACCTGACGCCGGGGAACTAATCGCCTGCGTCCTCGAAGACGCCACCGAAGAGGTCGTGACACTGACGACCGGACACCGACCCCTCGGCTCAGCCGCCAGAAACTCAAACTGACACCGGACCGCAGCGTCACCGGATCGATGCCGGTCGGAGCCACTGCCCTTCACGAGGCTTCTACGCGTTCTTTTGCGCGAATCACGCGCCGATCTGACGCCGCGCAGGCGTGCCTGGTGCGAGGAGCCGACACGATCCGTCGCCCGGCGCATCGTGGTCGTGGACCGTTTCCGCGCCGGCCTCGTGGCCCAGGCTTTCGGCATCTTCGTCAGGTGATGCCTCGTGCGGCCGAGCCGTTCTCGCTCTCGGCGCGGCACCAAGGGCCACGTCATCAGCACACACGAGCCCCCGCCGCCCAGCTCGGCGGGATGCCCTGGCCAGGATTCAATGGGTCCTCCACAGCCCTCCGCAGTCACCCGGGTCAGGGGCGTCGCGTCCCCGCCGTCAGCCATTCTCGGTCCCAGGCCGCGATCAGGGCCGTCAGGGCCGGGACCTCCTCGTACTGGAGCAGGTGGCCACGGTTCGGAAACACGTGGAAGGTGCCGCCGGTGAGACCGCTCGCTTCGGGGGTCAACGCCCACGCGGGGCTGAGCGGGTCGCGATCCGCGCCGATGACCAGGGCGGGTCGCGTGACCGCCGGGGCGTACTCGGTCACCGTGGTCGCGATCGTGGCCCGGTAGCTCTCCAGAACGCTGTCTCGGGAGCAGAACGCGCCCGCCTGCCGCAGGTGTTCCTCACGGATCCACCGCCGCTCGCGTCGATCCGGTGTGCTCGTCATGAGGGCACCGCTCAGTCCCGCGATCCAGCGGCTGGCGAGCAGCCGCCGCCCCAGCGCTTCCGGTAGGACGCTCGCGAGCGCGTAGTAGGCGCGCGCGGCAGCGGTCGCGATCCGCTTCGGCCCGGTCAGCGGCGAGGCGAGGATCGGGTTGATGAGCACCACGCCCTCGTGCGCGGCGCCCTGGGCGATCGCCGCGGCGACGATCACGCTCCCGAAGGAGTGGCCGAGCAGCAGCTGTGGGGTCGGCACCTGCTCGGTCACCCCCAGCAACCACGCGCCGTACCGCTCAGCGTCGTGCCCGCCGGGGAGCGGACCGGATGCGCCGCTTCCGGGCAGGTCCGGCACGATGACCCGGTAGCCGGCCTCGCCGAGCCGCACCGCGAGGGGTTGCAGGCCCTCGTGCGTGCCACGGAAGCCGTGGATCGCGAGGATCGTGGGCCCGTCGTCCGGGCCGTACGCGTAGAGCGCGGTCCGGGTCCCCCGAACCAGCAGGGTCCGCTCTGCCACGGGCTCACACCGCATAGGGCAGCCCTCGCGGATTGCTCGCGCCCCGCATGCGATGCAGCTCCTGAGCGTGTCGGTAGAGCGTTTCTGCCCGGAGCGTGAGGGTGCTTTGCAAAAACGCATCGCTTGGGCGCTCTACGGCGGGTGCGTTCTCCCGCTCCCCCAGGAAGCGCCGGATCGTGGCGGCAAAGGCGTCGATGGAGTCATCCGGCGCGGCGAAGCGGAGGTGTTCCGGAAGATCACGCCCGATATTTCGGTCGCGCAGGATCACCGGCGTGCCGACGGTGACGGCCTCGTAGACGGTGAGGCCCTGCGTCTCGTAGCCGAGCGAGCTCTGGACGACGGCGTCGGCGTCCCGCATCGCCCACAGCACCGCGTGGTGCGGGACCGCGCCGAAAAACCGCACCCGCGGGGCAATGCCGAGAGCGGCAGCTTGTCGCTGCGCGGCGGCGAGCTCGCTCCCGGAGCCGTAGACATGCACGTCAGCGGCAACGTCCGCACGGGCGAACGCGGCCAGGAAGTCGCCGAGGCGCTTTTCCTGGCTGATCCGGCCCGGCCAGACCAGCACGGGCGTCGCCGTCGGGGTGTGGGGCCGCGCGCGGACGGCCTCGGCGAGGGCATCATCGACCCCCGTCGGGAGCACGACAATGTTTTCCTCGATGCCGTAGGAACGCAGCCGCTCGGCGAAGTGACTGCTCGGGGCGACGAGGACATCGGCGCGCTCGGCAAACGCGCGCGTATAGTCCGCAATGCTGTTGATCTTGGACGTGCGGAGGTACCGCTCCTGCGCCGCGAACATCATCCGGAACACGGTTTTCGGAAACGGCAGGATTGCGGGCAGGCCGACCTCGATGTTCGTGTGCATCGTGTGCACGAGCGGCAGGTGATGCCGTTCGGCGAATCGGTATCCGTTCCACGCGCCCCACACGTCGCCCTGGACATGCACGCAGTCGATCGGAGCACGGCGAGCGAAAGCGCGGTCTATCGCGGCGTCGAAGCGGGCACCTGCGGCGCTGAAGGCGTGCTCCCCGATCGGGAGCGATCCGACGAGCACATCGTGTTCCCGCGCGAACTGCGGGGACGGGCGGTGCCTCGACTTGGGCGCGCAGACGCTCACGGTGTGGCCGCGCTGTTCGAGGTGAGTGCGTTGTAGGCTGAGCGAGACCTGGAGGCCGCCAAGGCTGGCCGGGTGCTGGTCGGTAAAGAAGGCAATGTGCATGGGGCGTCCTATCTGTGGGCGGGATGCGGGCCGGTGGCAAGCCGCGGGGATTCGGGGGGCGCGGTGCTCCGCCGCAGGCGGCTGACCCCGGCGACGCCGAGGCAGGCGAGCACCCCGCAGCCGAGAAGGACGGCGGACGCCGGGGCGGTGAGCGTGGCCTCATTCAGGACGGTGATGCCGATCACGGCAGCGGTGAGCGGGTCCACGATCGTGAGCGCGGCAACGACCACGGGCGTGGGAAAGTGCTGATGCGATCGCTGGAGGAGGACGTTTGCCATGATGCCGCCGACGGCCACGCA
>NZ_JAPFRB010000002.1:611906-612261 GCF_035726885.1 Leucobacter sp. M11
GTGACGATCGCCTTGAACACGGTGGTGATGCTGCCGAAGATCGTCGCCCCGGCGATGAGGGCGAGCAGGCGCGTCCCGACGCCGGGGGCGAGCCGCCCGACGCCGAGCGCGCAGACCCCGAGCAGGGTCGTCCCAGCGAGGATCAGGGTGGTCAGGGCGAGCTGCTCGTCCGGGGCGAGCGCGTGCGAGCCGGTGGGCGGGTGCGAGGCGAGGACGGCGATACAGCCGAGCACCCCGATGATGCACAGCGCCACGGACCAGGTTCCGGGGCGGGTCATGAGGACGCGGCCGGTTCCCGCCCCGAAGGCGGCGGAGGCGGCGAGCGCGACGACGCTCATCGCTTGCACCGCGCTGA
>NZ_JAPFRB010000002.1:612324-622172 GCF_035726885.1 Leucobacter sp. M11
ACAGCCAGCGGGGCCGGCGCAGGAAGGTCCGCCACCGACCGTTCGCCCCATACACCGCGCGGGATTGGAGCTCCGAGCCGGTTGCGAGCAGCAGCGCCCCGCCGAAGGCAACGACGAGGCCGAGGAAGAATCCGGGGGTCATACGGGCCCGCCCCTCCGCGCTCCCCCGCCGCGTGGCCCCGGGCGGGGAGGCGCGGGGCCGCTGGGGCGGTGCGCCCGCGCCGGGGCGACGGCGGCGCGGTCCAGCAGCGGCGTGGTGCCCGCTCGCGGGGAGCGTGCGCTGAGCGTTTGGCGGGCGGGCATGGCGGCCCCTTTCCAGGGTGAGCGTGCGGAGATACGGTGTTCTCCTCACCCTAGAAATCGCCCGCGCTGGCGAACACCTCCCACGGGTTGAATTCCCTCGTACCAAGGCACGAGATCTCGGGTCGAAGCCCGCGGGCAAGCGGCGCGAGCCCCACCATCGAACGCGTCGCGGGGACCGAGGTGCGCGGCGTACCCGCTGGACCAGATGCCAGCGTTGGGGGGCAGGAACGTCCGGCGGTGAGCGCTGTGGGCTCAGCACCCACTGGGCAGCGTTCCCGGGGATGTGCTCGCACTGTCTCCTGCGAGAAACACCCGGCCCCGCGGCAGTCGATGAATCACCATTAAGTCACTGACCGCTGTATAGTCAGTGCATGCTGACTCTCACTTCCCGCGTTGACGCGATGAATCGCTTGGGGCGGGCGATGGCTGATTCCACACGATCGAGAATCTTATTGTCGCTCCTCACGAAGCCCGGATACCCGGCCAAACTCGCCCGTGAGCTCAATCTGACGCGCACAAATGTATCGAACCACCTGACGTGCTTGCGCGGCTGCGGGATCGTTGTCGCTGAACCAGAAGGGCGGCAAACGCGCTACGAGATAGCCGACCCGCACCTCACCGCAGCATTGAACGCGCTCGTGGACGTCACCCTCGCGGTTGACGAGAATGTGCCGTGCCTTGACCCAACGTGCGCCGTTCCGGGGTGCTGCGACCTACAGGCAGCAGCTGTGATGCGTGACGCTGCAGAGAGCCGACCGTGACCGCCGACTGCTGCGCACCTGGTGTCACGACCCCCACAGATGAGACTACGGATGAGGTGGCGAGCCGGTGGTGGCGTGACTCAGGAATCCTGATTCCGCTCGTTTCTGGCATCGCGTTCCTCACCGGACTGCTCTTGGATTGGGCATCGTTCCACGCTGTCGCACTTGTCGCGTATTGGGTTGGGTTACTCCTGGGTGCGTACACGTTCCTGCCCGGCGCGATCGGCACGCTTGTGGTGCGCCGGAAGGTTGGGATTGCGCTGTTGATGACGATCAGCGCCATCGGTGCGGTGATCCTCGGCCATGTCCAGGAAGCTTCTGCTCTCGCTTTTCTCTACTCGATCGCCGAAGCATTGGAAGACAGGGCGATGGGTCGTGCTCGCGGGAGCTTGCGCGCCTTGCTGAAACTCGTACCCGACACAGCGACAGTTCTTCTCGACACTATCCCCACAGAGATCCCGGCACGAGAGCTCAGCGTCGGTCAGATCCTTGTCGTGCGGGCCGGTGAGCGAATCGCAACAGACGGTATCGTCCGAACAGGGCAATCACGTTTGGACACCTCGGCCATCACAGGCGAGTCGATCCCTCTCGAGGTCGGGCCTGGAGATGCGGTCTCAGCTGGAGCGATTAACTCCGCCGGGGTGTTAGAAATCGAGACCACCGCGGACGGAACAGAGAACTCACTGACCACGATCGTGACACTCGTCGAACAGGCTCAGGCAGAGCAGGGCGAACGGGCGAGGCTTGCCGACCGGATCGCTCGCCCGCTGGTCCCCGGCGTCATGATCCTTGCCGCCCTCGTTGGCATTCTCGGGGCGCTGCTCACCGGTGATCCGGAGACCTGGATCACGCGCGCCCTGGTGGTGCTCGTTGCTGCCAGCCCATGTGCGCTGGCGATCGCTGTCCCAGTGACCGTGGTGTCTGCGATCGGCGCGGCCAGCACATTCGGCGTCATCGTCAAGAGCGGTGCCGCGTTTGAGCAGCTCGGCACCGTCCGGCATCTCGCCGCCGACAAGACCGGCACCCTCACCCGTAATCAGCCCGCCGTGACCGGTGTGCTCTCCAGAGAGGGGTTTACTGAGGATGAGATCCTTGCGTTTGCTGCGGCGCTAGAGCAGTACTCAACCCACCCGCTTGCAACCGCGATCACAAGCGCCGCGGAGAACAGACCGATCGCGGTTGATGTTTCAGAAGAAGTGGGGCGCGGGGTAACCGGAACCGTGGATGGACACCGGGTTGCCGTAGGGAGCCCTCGGTGGATACGTCCCGGGCCGTTCACCGCTGAGGTAGCGGCGATGGAGGCCGCGGGACACACTGTTGTGCTGGTCACCCGCGAGAGCACCCTCATCGGAGCCATCGGGGTACGCGACGAGCTCCGGCCCGAAGCCCCCAAGGTTGTTGAGACTCTGCGCAGGCAGGGCATATCGGTGTCGATGCTGACCGGCGACAATAGACGAACCGCCCATGCGCTCGGCACGATCGCTGGCATCAGCGACGTGCACGCCGAGCTTCGCCCCGAGGACAAAGCCCGCCTGGTGGCGAAACTCGCAACGCGCACACCGACCGCGATGATCGGCGACGGCATCAACGATGCCCCCGCTCTTGCCAGTGCCAGCGTCGGGATCGCGATGGGGGTGTCCGGGTCAGATGCCGCAATCGAATCCGCCGATGTCGCCTTCGTCGGGCACGACCTGCACCTGCTCCCGCACGCTCTCCGCCATGCACGGCGGGGGCGGATGATCATGAATCAAAACATCGCCCTGTCTCTACTGATCATCATCGTGCTGTTGCCGCTGGCGATCACGGGCGTCCTCGGGCTGGCTGCTGTTGTCCTCGTTCATGAGCTTGCCGAGGTGATCGTGATCGCCAATGGACTCCGCGCCGGACTGTCCCGGCGGAAGCAGGTTGAGCAGCCCACCACTCACTTCACCCATTCCACCAAGATCCCGCTTTCTCCGTAGTGGCGTGCGCTGACACAAAGCAGAAGCGGGAGGTGCCGAATTGAGCCGAGCCCCCAGCTGCGATGCGCCTGGGGCGGCCCCGATCCCGCGCACCGCCGCGTCTCAGCCGGGGCTCCCCGTGCGCGGGGAACGGCACCACGGTACTGTTCCGCTTCCCGCCCCGGAGCCGGTGGGGTGCGCGGAGGGTTCGCCCTCACCCCGACGGGCCGTTCGTCGTACTGCGGTCCCGCGCCCATCTCCCCGAGCAGGCTGACGAGTCCGGTACCCACGTCCGATCCCTCGGGGTGCGGTCGCGAGGATGATCGACGTATGAGCCAAAACACCACGACCCACTTTCGCCTCGCCGCAGCCGTTGGTGGCGCGCTGTCCATCGGCCTGTTGCTGTCCGCCTGCGGTGCGATCGACACGGCGATGAAGTCCGCCGCCGATGCCTGGAGCGTCACCTACGAGGTCACCACAGACAGCGCTGACCCCGTCGCGCTGACCGAGGTGTCCTACCTGGACATGGAAACCCGCACGAGCGGCCAGAGCACCGTTCGGGTGCCGGACGCCACGACCGCCGCCGACGGCGCGGGCCTCCCCCGCTGGACGGCGGAGACCATCGTCATCACGGGCGATTCCGCGAGCGTGTCGGCGACGCCGCCCGAGGGGGTCGCCGCGAGCTGCCGGATCCTGCTCGACGGAAAACGGGAGATCGCCGCCGAAACCGGGCAGCCGGGTGAGCCCGTGCGCTGCGACGAGGTGACCCCGAAGTTCGACTAGGCGTGCCGAGGCCCGGCGCGCCTGGCACGCGGGCCTCGATCCCTCACCCCCGCTCCCCGGGTTCGGCCGCGTCATGCACGGTGCGGGACTCGCTCGTCGAGCGCGCGGGGAGTTTCCCCAGGGATGCCGCACCGGCCGCGAGCACGAGCACCGCCATCCCGGTCAGGGCCGGGGCGAAGCCCAGTTGTTGCACCCCGAATCCCGTGAGGAGCGGACCCAGCGCGAGTCCCCCGGCGTAGGCGAGCGTGTAGAGCGCGAAAGAGGCGCCCAGCGTGGGCGGCGTGGCCCGGAAGCCCTGCTCGCTGATCAGGGTGGTCGCCGGGGCGAGGAGCAGCGCGGAGGAGATCCCGAGGAGCGCCATCCCCACGCAGGTCAGCCAGAGCTGCGGTGCCCAGCCGATCACGGCCAGGGCCCCCGCGGCGGCCACGACCCCGCTGCCGATGAGGACGCGGGGTGATGCGGCCGTGACGAACCGCCCGACGAGGGGATTGGCGACGATCGCCGCGAGCGAGGCCAGCCCGAACAGGAGGCCGATCGTGAGCGCCGTGGCCCCCAGGTGCACGGGGAGCACGGGTTCGACCCCGGAGAGCACGCCCGCGCCGATCGCGATCGCGACCACGATGGAGACGGAGCCCGGCACGCGCAGCACCGCGAGCGGTCCCGCCGGGTCGTCCGTGACCCGGGGTGACCCCTGGACGAGCACGAGCCGGAGCACGCCGTCGAGGAGCGCGATCCCCGCCGCGAGAAGGAAGGGCGCTGCCGTCCCGAAGCGCTCGACCAGGAACCCGGCAATCGGTGGCCCGATGAGGACCCCGAGGGTCAGGCTGGAGATCGCGATCCCCATTGACTGACCGCGTTTTTCGAAGCTGGTCGTCGCCGCGATCAGCGAGAGGGCGGCGACCCAGGACATCCCCCCGGCGATGCCCTGGGCGATCCGGGCGACGAGGAGCAACCAGTACGGTCCGCCGGTGGCAAACAGGAGTGTGGCCAGCGCGAGACCGACGAGGCCGATCAGGAGCGGGGTCTTCGGGCCGTGCCGGTCCACGATGCGCCCCGCGAACAGCGTGGCAACGATCATGGCGGCGGCGTATGAGGAGAACAGGATACCCGTGGCGGCTGGCCCCGCCGCCACCACCGCGGGCAGGAGGGGGAGCACGGGAACGGCCAAGCCGTGCACGAGCATGTCGTTGAACACGGCGGCGGAGCCCACGATGAGGGCGCGGCCGGGAGAGGTGCCCCGATTCATCGGGGCGAGAGCTGGATTCGTCATGGGTGAGGGGTCCGTTCAGGGGAGCACCCCGGCGCTCAGCGCCACGAGGGTGGCCCTGAGCTCGGTGGGGTGCGGAAGGTCTGTGGGTCGGGTGACCGCGGTCACCGTGAGCCCCTGGAGCAACACCAGCGCGAGGCCCGCGACGGCTTCCCGTGGGGCAGCCGCCGAGCGAGGCAGCATGGCGGCGATCTGTTCCTGCCAGGAGTCGAGCGCGGCGTTCTTTTCCGCGGGGTCATCGAGAGCTTGGGGCGCGACCAGCACCGTGCTGGCGGCGAGCGCCCGGAAGAGCGCGTCGTCCCTGAGGAGGGCCACGAAGTCGGCCAGCAGTGCGGCGAGCGCGGGTTCTTCGCGAACGCGAAAGATGCGTTCGCCGTATCTGGTCCATCCCCAGGAGAGGGCCTGCTGCAGCAGGGCTTCCTTGGAGCGGAAGTGGTGGTGCAGCGCTCCCCGGGTGAGACCGGCGCGCTCGGCGACCCGCTCGAAGGTTGCTCCCCGCCAGCCGTGTTCTGCGAAGGCCAGGAGCGCAGCCGCAAGGAGCGCCTCACGCGTGCGGGCCGCGTCCGCTGCCGTCCGTTTCATAGATACAAGCTAACATGTATATTGCACATTAAGCGAGCGCTTCTTTTCTCACCCAGGAGAACGCTCCGACTCAGGCGGCCCTGCCCCGCTGGCGCGGGGCAGGGTCGGTCCTAATCCTCCTGGGCGATGGTGATGCGGTAGTCGAGCGGGGTCCGCACCGAGCGGGCGATGAAACACAGCTCCCCGACTCGGTGATGGAGCGCCTCGGCGAGCGTCGCGTCACTCTCGGCGGTGATTGTCACGACCGGGTTCAGCGTGACCGATTGAAACTCGCCACCACCCCCGACGTCCTCGATCATGACGCCGGTGGGCCGGTCTTCGTAGGCCGTCACCACGACCCCGGCGCTCGCGGCAAGGTTCAGGTACCAGAGCATGTGGCACTGCGACAGCGCGGCCACGAAAAACTGCTCCGGGTTCCAGCGCGTCGGATCCCCGCGGAACGCGGGGTCCGAGGAGGCGGCGATGGTCGGCAGGCCCGACGCGGCCACGTCATGGTTTCGCGAGTACGCGCGGGCGTTCGTCGTCCCGACTCCGGTGTTCCCGGTCCAGGTGACGGCGACCTCGTACTGGTGTTCAGGCATGGGATTCCTCCGGTTCGAGTTCGAGCAGTGCGTTTCGTGTGGTCAAGATATGCGCCTCGGCGGCGCTGCGGGCCTTGTCGGGCAGCCCGGCCCTCAGGGCGGTCAGGATCGTGCGGTGCTCGCGATCGACCTCGGCGACGCGATCCGGGGTCCGGATGGTGTGCCGGGTGCTCACGGTGACCCGGTCCCACCACTGGTCGAGCGCCAGCATGATCACGGGGCTCTCGGAGAGCGCGGCCACCCCGCGGTGGAAGTCGCGGTTCGCATCCGCACCTCCGGCAAGGTCGCCCGCCCGGGTCAGAGCGTCGGCGTCATCGGCGAGCCGGTCCAGCTCCGCGAGCGACGCCGGGGTGACCCGGCCCGCCGCGACCCGCTCGGCCGCGAGCCGCACCGCCCACCCCTCGAGGCCCGCGCGCGCGGTGAGCACGTCGGCCATCTCCGCCGCGGCCATCACCCGGATCCGAACGCCGCGACCCTGCGCGAAGACGAGGCCGTCACCCTCGAGCCGCTGGAGCGCCTCGCGGACGGGGGTCCGGCTGACGCCCAGCTGGGCGGCGAGCTCCGCCTCAGAGGTGCGCTCCCCGGGTTCGAGCGCGCCCGAAACCACGAGGTCTTTCAGTTCCTGGTACGTCGACATGCCTCTATCATTGCATGCACTTGGAGTTAATGCATGCGATAAATCAGTTTGGACGCTTGCCCGCCTTGATCCGGCGCCGGATCAGCCGCGTTCGAGCTTGCTCGCGCAGGGTACGCATCGCTCCCGAAAGGGGCGCACCTCCAGCTGTTCGGCCGGAATCGCGTTCCCGCAGGAGGCGCAGACTCCATAGGTTCCCTCCGCGAGGCGGTGCAGGGCCGACTCGGCCTGGCGCGCATCCTCCCGCGCGGACTCCAGCAGGCCGCCCAGCATCGACCACTGCGAAGACAGGGTCACCCCTTCCGGGTCGTGCTCATCATCGTCGGACTCACTGCGGCGAGCGCTCGTCAGCGCATCAATGTCAACCTCAAGCTTCGCGACCCGGGCAAGCACGCGGGCTTGCTCCTCGGCGAGCATCGACCGCAGCGCTTGACGCGTCGCGCCCGCGGTCCCCTCGGTGTCTGCGGTCATGTCGCACCCCTCCTCCCGGCCGATTCGCTGCCCGCCCGTGATCCCTGATTCTGGCGGGGGCGCTCGGCGCCGTTCAGACGAGTACAGCACACCGGGGGAGGTTTCGCATCGGGTGCTCCCGGCGGGCTGGTACCGTGGGCTGAGCGGTAACAGGCGTGAGACGAGGACGGTGAGGCGAGTGCGGAGAGCCCGGCATTCCCGCCCCTCGACACTCCTCGGCCTCGTCGTGATTGCTCTCGCCCTCGTCGCCGCGCTCGGGGCGCACGCGCTCAGCGCTGCCGTGCCCGGCCACACGGCCACGTCGCAGGCGACGACGCACCTGACGCTCGACGAAAGCGCCGGGTTCGCCCCGGGCGCGGACGGTCCGGCCGCTCCGGCGACGCCGGGGTGCCCGGAGGCGTGCAGCTCGCCGGAGGACCCCGCGACGCTGGCCGCGGTTGCGGCCTGTTTTCTGACCGTTCTCCTCGTGCTCGGCTGGTTCCTCCTCCCCGCCCTCAAGCTCCTCGCCGGTGCCGGCGTCCGCCTGAGCGGGAGCCCACCGGCCCCGGCCCGCCCGAGGCCGACCCGTGGCGTGCCCCTGCTCCAGCTGCTATCCATCAGTCGCACCTGACGCAGCCGCGCCCGCTGCCTTCCCGCGCACGGCCCTCGGGGTTCCGTGCCGAACCCGGCAGGAGCGCACCGCGCCCCCAGCCACCTCTTGTTCTCCAGCTTGGCGTTGCCACGCTGCCCCGCGCGTCCATCCGGCGTGCGCGGCGGGCGGGCAACAGAAAGATTTTCGCATCATGTTCTCGCTTGCTCCCCCCGCCCTCGTTGCCGCAGCCCTGCCGGGCCAGCCCCGCGCGGCAGAAACCGCGTTCCCCTTCGACATCGGCCACTTCTTCGGGGTGCAGATCTGGCAGCTCACGCCGCTGTCGGTGCTTGCCGTCATCTGCCTGGCCCTGTACCTGTGGGGCGCGATCGCCCTCTGGCGGCGGGGGAAACGCTGGGGCGTCGCCACCACGATCTCCTTCGTGCTCGGCTGCGTCGTGTGGTTCCTCGCGACGGGGGCCGCGGTCACCCGCTTCGCGGATGAGCTGGTCTCGGTGCTGCTCTTCCAGCAGCTGACGCTCATGGTGGTCGCCCCGCCGCTGCTCCTTATCGGCTCCCCGGGTCGGTTGCTGCTCACCGCGGTGCCCCGCACCGGGCTCGGCCGTCCCGTGCTCCGGATGGCGCTCGCGGGGTACCGCTCGCCGGTCTCTCGGGTGCTGTTGCACCCCGCCGTGGCCATTATCGTGCCACTGCTCGCGTTCCCCGCCCTGTACTTCAGCGACGCCATCAGCTGGGTCCTGGCCCAGCCGGGCGGGCACGGCCTCCTGCTCGGCTCGTTCCTCCTCCTGGGCATCATCGCGGGTGCCCCGCTCTGGTCGCGAGACCCGCTCCCTCGTACCCCTTCCTATGTGGTCCGCCTCGCCGAGGTGTTCATCGAGATCCAAATTCACGCGATCTTCGGACTCATTCTGCTGCTCAGCACCGGCCCGCGCTTCTCCTGGTACTGGGAGGACCCGGAGGCCTGGGGCATCAGCCGGGGCTTCGACCACGCCATCGGCGGCGGCCTCGTCTGGTCGTACGGCGAGCTGCCGCTCCTGATCGTGCTCATCGTGATCCTGTCGAAGTGGCGCAACCGCGACCTCCGCACCGCCCGCCACCGCGAGGCTGAGGAGGACGCCGCGCTGGAACAGTACAACGCGTACCTGGCCGCGCAGGGCCGGGTCGACGAGCGGTAGCCCGGCCCGCACCTGACGGAATCTGGGCCGCACGACCAACCGGCACCGTCGGGCAGCGGGCGATCGTCCCCGCCCTGGGGTAGCCTGCGTCCATGACCCTCGACGCCGTTTCCTCACCCGCGCCTGCCGACGACCGGAGCCTGCCAGAGGAGGCGCTGGCCGAGCTCCTGGCGACGCTGGGGGCGGAGGCGGTCGTCCTCGACGAGGCGGTCCGCGCGACGGTGAGTCGGGACCGCGCTCCCGTGCTGGAGGAGCACCTTCCCGTCGCCGTCGTGTTCGCGCGGAGCATCGGCGACGTGCAGGCCGTCCTCCGCTGGGCGAGCGAACACCGGGTTCCCGTGGTGCCCCGCGGAGCCGGATCCGGGATCTCCGGGGGCGCGCACGCCACCGCGGGGTGCGTGGTGCTCTCGCTGGAGCGCATGGATCGCGTCCTGGAGGTCGACGTCGAAGCCGGGGTGGCCCGGGTGGAACCGGGCGTGATCAACGGCGACCTGAACGCTCGCGTCGCCGCAGACGGGCTCATGTTTGCCCCGGATCCGGCGAGCTCGGCCATCGCCACGGTCGGCGGGAACGTTGCGACCAACGCGGGCGGCCTGCGCTGCGTGAAATACGGGGTGACTCGGGACGCGGTGCTCGGCCTGACGGTCGTCCTCGCCTCTGGTGAGCTGCTCCGCACGGGCGGCCGCACGCTCAAGGACGTCTCCGGCTACGACCTGACGGGGCTCTTTGTGGGCTCGGAGGGGACGCTGGGCGTCGTCGTGGA
>NZ_JAPFRB010000002.1:622216-630422 GCF_035726885.1 Leucobacter sp. M11
TTTCCGCGTTCTTCCCCGGGCTCCCCTCGGCTCTGGAGGGGATGCGCGCCGTGTTCGCGGAGCGCCTCGACCCGGCCATCGTGGAGCTGCTCGACGGCCGGACCCTGCGCTTCATCGAGGAGCGCGACGGCCCCAGCGGCGCGCTGACCCAGCTGCCACGGACGACACCCGGCGGGACGCCCGACGGCGGCGGCCTGCTCCTGCTCCAGTTCGATGGCTCGGATGCCTCCGCGATCGCGGAACTCGCCCGAGCGGCGCTCCGGGCGGCGGGGGCGCTGCGTGTGAGCCCCGCGGAGGATCCGGTCGTGTGGGAGCTGCTCGCCGTGCGCAAGAAGACCCGCGGCGCGGACGCGGACACGCAGCTCCGGGTGGGCGAGGACATTACGGTGCCCCGCTCCGAGCTGAGCCGCTGCGTCGCCGGGCTCGAGGAGATCGCCGAGCGCTTCCGCGTCGGCCTCCGGATCATCGCGCACGCGGGCGACGGCAACCTGCACCCCACGTTTTGGCTTGACCCGAGCGACTCGGCCCGGCTTCCCGACCTCGATGCCGCGCTCGACGCCTCTGTGCGGCTCGCGCTGGACCTCGGCGGCACCATCACCGGCGAGCACGGGGTCGGCCAATTCAAGCTTCGCTGGTTCCGGCTCCAGCACGACCCGGTCAGCGCCGCACTGCACGCCCGCGTGAAGTCCGCGTTCGGCCCGCTCGGCATCCTCAACCCGGGCAAGGCCTTCGTCGCGGAGGAACCCGGCCAGCCTGCTTCGGCACGCTGAGGACCCTCTGCCTCCGGCGCACCGCTTGGGATGCCCTGGACACCGGGCAGCTCGACGCCGCCACAGCGGGCCAGGGACGCCCGCTCCCTGAGACCTTTCTAGGATCGGAGGGCAGGAACTCTCAGGAACCCGGTACGCAGGGTGGCTGGGGGCGACTGTCGCGAACCGTTCCGCTGCCTCATCCCGGATTCAACCCGCTGGGCAAGTGCGGAGACGAGCGAGTTCACGACGAAGAACAGCATCCCGATAAGCAGGTACATCTGCAGCGGATTTCCCAGCGTCTGAACCGCGATTTCCCCTCTCCGGAGTAGCTCTTCAAACCCGATAATAAAGCCGAGCGCAGTGTCTTTGACGACGATGACGAGCTGACTAATCAGGGAGGGAAGCATCAGACGAAAGGCCTGCGGTAAGACGACCAGCCACAAATTCTGGGCTCCGCTGAGCCCGAGCGCAGCGCTTGCCTCCGTCTGCCCGCGTGGAACAGCAAGAATCCCTGCCCGGACGATCTCGGCAATTGCGATCGAGTTGTAGAGGACCAAACCGACCACGAGGTACCAGAGTAACGGGAGATCCACGCCAATCGTTGGTAAGAACCGAGAGGCAAAGAAAATGCTGATGACGACCGGAACAGCACGGAAAAACTCCATGACCCCGACGATCGCCCAGCGATACCAGCGGCGTGAGGTGACCCGT
Source organism: Leucobacter sp. M11 (assembly GCF_035726885.1). Taxonomy (NCBI): domain Bacteria; kingdom Bacillati; phylum Actinomycetota; class Actinomycetes; order Micrococcales; family Microbacteriaceae; genus Leucobacter; species Leucobacter sp. M11. Next base: position 623,680 of record NZ_JAPFRB010000002.1, read on the forward strand.
GCCAGCGCGAGAACCGTCCCAATAACCAACGAGAGCGCGATCGCGATCCCACCCGCCAAGGCTGTGTTCCGGAGGCCCCCACCCAGGAAGGTCCATACCGTCGTGAACTGAGAGTCTAGCGGGTTGAATAGCGGCGACCATTTCTGCGCGGAGAATTGCCCATTCTCGGCAAGTTTGAGAGCGGCGAGGGCTCCGAGTCCCGCCAGAAGAAGTATCACCCCTCCGGAGATCGCCCGGCTTCTCCGTCGGGCCCTCGGGCCCAACTCGTCAAATAGCGCACGTTGTTCGCTCATGCTCGAACCACCGATCGTTTTTCTGAGAAGGTAAACAGCGCGCTCGTTGGCGCGATAATGAGGAGATACCCGAGCACAACCCCGATGAGCACTGGGATGACATCAACTCCTCGACTCGCGGAGAGGGTATCCGCGAGACTAAAGAGGTCTCCCCCGACGCCGATCGCTCCGATCAGGGCGGAGTCCTTGATCATGGCGATTGTCGTATTTGCGAGCGGTGGGGTCGCCGTCCGAATTGCTTGCGGAACGATCACGCCGAGGAGTGTCAGCCGGAAGGGCATTCCCAGCGCCCGAGCTGCTTCTGCTTGACCGATAGGCACCGAGTTGATGCCCGATCTTAACGCCTCACAGACAAAGGCAGCCGTGTACACCGCCAGCGCTGAAACCCCGAACCAAAAGTACGACCCCCGGATACCGATCTCTGGAAGTCCAAAGGCGAGAAAAAACACGACAACGGCCAGAGGAACATTTCTCATAACGCTGACCCAGCCGGTCCCAATCCGTTGCAGGATCGGGACCGGGCTGATCCGAAACGTCACGAGAAGCGTTCCCAGGAGAAGCGCACCGAGCCCTCCCCAGAGACAAATACTCAGGGTTCGGAGGATGCCTTGTCCGAACAAGGGCAGGTATTCAACGAGTGCTGACACGTCGCTCCTCTTTCGCTCGAAGTGGAATTATGCGCAGGGAAGAAATTCCGGCAGTTCGGGCACCTCGGGCACAACCGTCCCGGCGGTCTTTTCCCACGCGGCAGCAAAACGGCCGTCCTCAACAGCCGCAGAAAGTGTGTCGTTAATGAACTCGCAGAACTCCACATCTCCCTTGGTGATCCCAATACCAAAGAGTTGATCCAGGTAGGACTCCCCGACAATCTTGAAGGCCCCGTCCGCTTCGGCTCCGAGCCCCAGGAGAATCGTGCTGTCCGCAGCAATCGCATCCACTTGCCCGGTACGCAGCGCATCTGCGCACTTCGAGTACACGTCGAACAGCACCAGTTGCCCCTCAGGATCAGCTAGGTGCTCGGAAATTGCCTCTAGGTCTGCGGAGCCCGTTGCAGCGCAGACCTTCACTTTCGGGTCGCCGACTGATTCAATTCCGGTGATCGCGTCATTGTCTGCAAGCGCCATCGTGAGCGTCCCCGCGTTGTAGTAAGGCCCCGCGAACGTCACCCGTTCCTGGCGTTCTGGGGTGATCATGTACGTCGCGATGACCATGTCGGCTTTGCCTGACATCACAGCTTCATCGCGAACCTTGGTGTTGGTCTCAATGAAGGTCACCTGGCCCGCGGGGATACCAATCTCACCCGCGATGATTTTTGCGATCTCGACATCAAAGCCTGTCGGGGTATTGTCCAGACCTTTCAGCCCGAAGAGCGGTTGGTCAAATTTGGTGCCCACGGTCATGGCGCCCGCCTCGGCCAACTTTGCCATCGTGCTGTTCTCAGGGAAGTCCTGCTGCTGAGTGACCGCCGGAGTTTCGTCCTCTCCAGGGGCGCTCTCTGAGGCACAACCTGTCAGGACGAGGGCAAGGGCCGCAACTCCAGCGAGGGTTGGGGCGTAACGCTTGATGCGGGTATTCATAATGTGTCTCCTAGTGTTCATCATTGGTACGGGAGGCAGTTCCGGCGACGCCGGAACCGCAGTGAAACGTATGGGGGTCAGTGGGTGAGGATCTTCGCAAGGAATTCACGCCCGCGTGCGGTCTCTGGGCGGGCAAAGAACTGATCTGGAGTGGCACTTTCCAGAATCCGACCATCATCCATAAACACAATCCGATCAGCTGCCTGACGCGCAAAACCCATCTCGTGGGTCACCACGACCATGGTCATCCCCTGAGCCGCGAGAGAAATCATGACGTCCAAGACTTCCTGGACCATCTCCGGGTCCAAAGCGCTTGTTGGTTCGTCGAATAGCAGGGCTTTGGGTTCCATCGCGAGGGCGCGGGCGATAGCAACGCGTTGTTGCTGACCGCCCGAAAGCTGGTCCGGCATCTTGTCTGCGTGCTCAGCAAGACCGACCCTCGCGAGCAACTGATCGGCCCGGGAAGCGGCTGCAGGACGACCAAGTTTCCGGACGCGCAGGGGCGCGAACATGACATTCTCCCGGACGCTCTTATGCGCAAACAGATTGAATGACTGAAACACCATCCCCACGTCGGCGCGGAGTTCAGCGAGGGCTTTCCCTTCCTCGGGAAGGGCGGTCCCGTCGATCGTGATTGTGCCGGAGCGAATAGATTCAAGCCGATTGATTGAACGGCAGAGAGTCGATTTTCCGGATCCTGAGGGGCCAATCACCACGATGACTTCCCCTCTGCCGATCTCAAGGGAAATGTTCTTGAGAACGTGGTGCTCCCCGTAATACTTGTTCACGTCGTTGAGCACGATGAGTGGAACGTTTCCATTCTTCATCGCTTCCGTGGACGAGGGGACTGTCTGTCCGGTCATGGGTTGACCTCTCTCCGTGTGGACGCACCCGTGGGTGCGATGTGAAATCGAGGCCGGGGGTCTTTTGTGAACGCCACGGCCGGGTGCTCGCCAAGTACCTGTGCAACGCGTTCTCCAACGGCAAGCGCATGGCCCTCAGTTCGGGCAACGATTTGCAGGCCGCCAAGTGCAAGGCTGGGAAGATCGAGCGCTGAGACGAGAGCCGATGGCCAGCCGAGCGCGTCCCGGATTCGTGCCTCGTCCACTCCTGCTTCAGGGATGCTGCGTCCCAGCACCGGCAAGAGCCACGCGTCATAGTCGTCAAGGTCGTGCAGCATGCGGCTTCGATACCTTTCGAGAATCCCGCGAGCCCCGGGGACCTCGGCAGGATGTATCGCGGCGGCAGCATTGAGCTTCGCCCGCAACGCAGGGCTAAAGGATTCTGGATCGTCGGCAAGCTGCTTTCGGTGCGTGGCGAACGCCTCAGCACGCATGACTGTCCAGAAGGGGTCAAGCACGCCAATGGGCACGGGCAGTGGCGTGAGCTGTGCCCTGATTGCGAGCAGAGGCTCGAGACCAATCACGTCGGGGGCTACTCCCAGCCGCAGCTCGCTCAGGTCTGGCACGTGTTGCGGTTGCTCACCGCTCAGCACTTGCCACACAAGGGCACAATCTGAAACAGTGGCTGCCATCGGCCCCACCACGTCAAAGGAGGGGGACAGGCCTTGCACTCCCTCGTTCGGAAGCGTTCCGGTGCGCGGACGGAGCCCGACGACGCGGCAACAAGCCGCTGGAATCCGGACGGAACCAGCGGTGTCGGTGCCCAGCCCGATCGTTGCCATTCCGGATGCGATCGCCGCAGCGGTCCCCCCGCTGGAGCCGCCGGCGATCAGCTCTGGGCTGTCCGGGTTGATGATTCTGCCCCAGTTGACATTCTCGCCGGTGACACCCCAGGCGTACTCATCGAGATTTGCTTTCCCAATAACCGCAGCCCCGGCCCTCTCCAGTCGGGAGACAACCGGTGCCGTGCTGGAGCTGGGGGTTGGATCGAAGAACCGAGATCCCATCGTCGTAGGCATTCCGGCGACCGTGATGAGGTCTTTCACCGCGAGGAGGTGGCCTGCAAGCGGACCGGGGCGCTGGGTGCCATACCTCGTTGCCGGGCTCACCGTGATCAACGCGTTTCCCCCTGCTGCGCCGGCGACGGGGCGCCGAGCCGCCACAGCAGTCACAGGAAGCGTCAGGGCCCCACGAGTGTGTTCGTTGTCTGACTTATGCACGGGCATACCCCCTGAGATGACTCTCGACAAGCTCCTCGATCACCACGTGCACGGGGTCAATGAGCACAGCGTCCGGAGAGCCTGCGTCTCGGGCGTCCCCACCGGACCAGGCGGCAATGATTTCGGTGCACCCTGCGATTAACCGTGTGGCACCCTGTTGTCGGAGGATTTTCATTCCTGCCACTAGCGCTTCACGCCCAGCTCGTGCATCACCAGCTTTGACCGAGCGAATCCCGCGGTCTGCCAGCTCCTGCCCGGCTGTATCCGGCACGATCGTGGCAATGCCGAGCTTGGCGAGTGCGTCTTGATACAACTGGGAGGCCACGGTACCTGAGGTGCCCAGAATACCGACCGGTCCGGGCACTTCGAATCGGGCAATGTGACGGGTCGTTGCCTCTACGAGACTCACAACGGGCAGATCAAGCCCGTCGAGCGCACGATCGAGAAAGACATGCGCGGTGTTGCAGGGAACGACGACGCTTGTTGCGCCTGCCCGTTTGAGCGCCTGAGCTCCACGGCGAAGCGCAGGTGTCGGATCCGCTCCGGCACCCATCAGCGCATTGGACCGATCTGGTACCGAAGGATCAGCCCAGATCACCACTGGAATATGCTCCTGATCATTTTTCGCCGGGCAGGCAAGCACGAGCCTTCGGTAAAACTCCGCGGTAGCAAGTGGCCCCATACCTCCGAGGACCCCGAGCATCCTCGGTGGCGGTTCCGGCTCGTGAGCATTCTGCTCCAGTGTCATAGCGTCTCCTTTGTCGCAATCACAACCAATATACTGGATTCTGGATGCGATGTATGGATAAGCTAGCTCACGAAACAACCGACCCGCAAGCCCAATTTCGTGATCCACGCAATCCACCCAGACACACCAAGCGGCGCTACGCTACATTGAGGAAACCATGAGTCAGATTCGCCCCGTAGCCCGTCAGCGCTTGAGCGATGTCGCGTTCGAGCAGCTTGCCGATGCCATCATCCGCGGAGAACTGCAGCCGGGAGAGCGAATCCGTGACGCCGAACTCGCAGACCGGCTCCAGCTCAGTCGTACTCCCGTCCGCGAAGCCATCAATCGACTGATCGAACTCGGCCTATGCGAATCAAAGCCAAGCTCCCACACCCGAGTGAGCCCACTCACTCAGGAATCCGTGCTCATGACACTCGAGGTTTTGCGGTCCTTAGATCACCTCGCTGTGGAGGCAGCTGGGCAGCGCCTCACCCCCAAGAACTTGGACAAGCTTCGCGCCCTAAACTCGGCCGTCTCCGCAGCCCTTGCAACAGGTGACCCCTCCGCTGTTCTCGATGCCGACGTTGCCTTTCACCGCTTCCTGCATGAACGCTCAGAAAACCCGGTACTGTTGCGTGTCATCAGTCAGCTGGACCCACACGTTCAACGCATTCTGCACCGCAAGTTTTCTTCCCGCCTTGGCGGCGAGAACTCGATCCACCACCACGAGTCACTCATCTCGCTTCTCCAGGACGGGGAGACAGGGGCAGCTGCGGATCTTTCCTCGTCCCAATGGCAACAGCTAGGCGGCCAAGTCACCGCGCTATTCGACCCGGCAGACCCAGAGGACGACTGGGGAACTGTCTGAGATCACAGTCGCGATCGGGCCGCGACCGACAGGGTTTGCCCACAGGTTTCCGGGCGTTTCCCACACGCTGCGCACAATTCTTCCACAAGGTTATCCACAGGAAGATCCGCGGAATGTCGCGGTTCTATCAAAACCTTCCACAACACATTACTTCCGTTTCCCCAACGGCGCCAGGGCCTGGGAACGCCTGATTCTCCGGCGTTTCCCCGAAAGACGTCTCCCCAGAGACAGCGTCCGACCCGCCGATCGGAGCAAGTTTCTCCAGGTTCAGAGTATGTTGGCTGATGCCACACAGAAATGAGGAGTGCCCGTGATCTCATCGTCGAGCCCCACCGCCGGAGAGCTGTTTCACCTCGTCCACTCCGGCCAAGCCAGCAGCCGGGCCGACCTCGCGCGGCTAAGCGGCCTCTCCGCCTCCACCGTCGCCATGCGGGTCGACGAACTCATCTCGCACGGGTACTTGGAGGAGGCCGGACGAGGTGTTTCCCGCGGGGGCCGCCGCCCTCGCATGCTCGCGGTTCGCGACGGAGAACAGGTGGTCGCGGCGGTTGACCTTGGCGAACGACACGCGAGCGTCATCCTGATGAACCGGGCCGGGGACGCGGTTGCCGAGCAGATCGTCCCACTCGCCCTGATAGATGGGCCAGATGCCGTTATTGCCCTCATCTGGGCACAGGCACAGTCCCTCGCCGCCGAGCAGTCCCCGACTCGCCTGATCGGCGGCATCGCGATGAGCCTGCCCGGGCCGGTTGATGCCCGGAACGGCCGGCTCCTCTCGCCCTCCCGAATGCCGGGGTGGAACGGCATCGCGGTGGGCGAACTCCTGACCCAGGTCACCGGCCTGCCCGCCTACGTCGACAACGACGCGAACGCGATGGCTCTGGGCGAGTTTATGCGACGCGGGCGAGAGGTCGGAGAACTCGTTTTCGTGAAGGCCGGGAGCGGCATCGGCTGCGGGGTCATCGCGAACGGCGAGCTCTACCGCGGACACCGGGGCGTGGCCGGGGACATCAGCCACGTGGCGATCATCGGCGCTCCCCCAGTCGTCTGCTCCTGCGGCCGCGTCGGATGCCTGGATGTTGTCGCCTCCGGCTCCGCGATCGTTGACGCCGCGCGCGAGGCGGGCATCGACACGGAGCGGCTCGAGGACATCTTG
>NZ_JAPFRB010000002.1:630456-634774 GCF_035726885.1 Leucobacter sp. M11
GCGTATTGCGCGAGGCCGGCCGCCGTACCGGCGAGGTACTCGCCACCATCGTCAACTTCTCGAACCCTCAGGTCCTCGCCTTAGGCGGGCTCCTCTCCACGGCGGACTCCTTCGTCGCGGGGGTGCGCCAATCGATCTACACACTGTGCTTACCCATGTCTACCGACCTACTCGACATCAGCGTGAGCCAGGCCGGGCCGCTTGCCGGAGCGACGGGAGTCGGCTGGGCTCTCCTCCAAGACCTCCTTGAGCCAGCGCGGATCGATGCAGAACTGCGCGAATCCCCGCATTCTTCCTAAACACGAATCACTTTTCACAATTTTCGACAGAAGCGTGGCGGTTCTCCTGCGAACTGCCTAGGCTGGCGTCGTGAACACCTCAGCCAAACTCCCCCGCATTGCCATCGCCGGCATGGCCATCGAGTCCAGCACCTTTTCCCCGCATCGAGCGGGAGAACGGGACTTTGCCGTGGCCACCGGCGCCGAACTCCTGAACCGCTACGACGCCATCCGCGAGGGGACGCTCGGCACCGCCGCCGAGTGGATTCCCGTGCACTACGCCCGCTCCATTCCCGGCGGCGCGGTCCTGCGCGAGGTATACGAGGGCCACAAGGCCGCCATCCTGGCCGGCCTCACCGAGGCCGTAGCCACCGGCCCGCTCGACGGGCTGTTCTTTGACATTCACGGCGCCATGAGCGTTGACGGCCTGGACGACGCCGAGGGCGACCTAATCCGCGCGGTCCGCGAGGTCATCGGCCAGGACACTCTGGTGTCAGCCTCGATGGACCTGCACGGCAACGTTTCGCGGGACCTCATCGAGAACGTCAACCTCATCACTTGCTACCGCCTCGCGCCACACGAGGACACCTGGGAGACGCGCGACCGCGCGCTGACCAACCTCGTCAACGCGCTCGAAGCGCGAAACCCCGCCCTGCACACGGCCTGGGTGCGCGTGCCGATCCTGCTCCCCGGCGAAAAGACCAGCACCCGCGTTGAGCCAGCCAAGAGCCTCTACCGTCGCATCGACGAGATTGAGACTCGCCCCGGGGTGATCGACGCCGCGATCTGGATCGGCTACGCCTGGGCAGACGAACCCCGCTGCCACGGCACCGTCGTGGTCTCCGGCACCGACGAGGCCCAGACCGCCGCGGCCGCCGAAGAGCTCGGCCGCGCCTTCTGGGACGCCCGTGACGACTTCGAATTCGTCGGCCCGCCCGGCACCCTCGACGAGGGCGTCGCGGCCGGGCTTGCCGCCACGAAGACCCCGTACCTGATCAGCGATTCGGGTGACAATCCCGGCGCCGGCGGCACCGGGGACGTCACCTGGACCCTCGCCCGACTGCTCGACATGCCGGAGCTGACCGCCGAGGACGCCCCGCTCACCTACGTCGGGAGCATCTTTGACGCCGCCGCCCTGGCCGAGCTGCGCACCCTCAACGCGGGGGACCCGGTCGATATCACCGCCGGAGCCGGGGTGGACTCAGGCCCAGCGGGGCCCGTGCGCATCGTCGGCACCCTGGAGTCGCTCACCGAGGGCGACCCCGACGGGGGCGGCATCGCCGTGATCCGGGTCGGCGGTATCCGCGCAATCGTGACCGAGTTCCGGAAGGCGTACCACGCGACTTCGGACTATGCACAGATCGGCCTCGACCCACACCAGGCACAGCTCATCGTCACCAAGATCGGCTACCTGGAGCCCACCCTCTACGACATCGCGGAGGGCTGGACGCTCGCACTCACCCCGGGCGGAGTGGATCAGGACCTGGAACGACTTGGCCACCACCGCATTCAGCGCCCAATGTTCCCGTTTGACGATTTCGCAACCGACCCCGACCTGCGCGCGGAGATCATCCGCTAGGGCCGCCGCGCACAGAACAGCCCCCGGGTCACTCCCGGGGGCTGTTCTGTTATTAGAATGAGATATTACTTGTTATCTCGCAATACTTTGTTCGATAGATAATGTAAGTACCTCGGGAGTCAGCAGATCTGCTCACCCGTCGTCCCAAACAAGGAGGTTTGATGCGTACGCACGCACTGCGCCGAGCGGCCACTCCGCTCGCACTGCTCGCCACGGCTGCTCTGCTGGTCACCGGCTGCTCCGCCGGCACAGACTCGGCCCAGTCCGGCGGAGAGAAGGACACGGTCAGTTACGCACTGCCCGTCGGAACCGGTCCCAACTGGATCCTGCCCATTGCCAGCCCGGACACGATGGCCACACACAACAGCGCGATCAAGGCCACCCTGTGGCCGCGCCTGTTCGAGTACAACGGCGCCAACGGCACCATGGGCTGGGACGAGAAGGCCTCGGCCGCGGAGAGCTACGAGTTCTCCGATGACCACCTCACCGTCACCGTGAAACTCCGCGACCTCGACTGGTCCGACGGCAAGCCCGTCACCAGCCGTGACGTGGAGTTCTGGGTCAACCTCGTGAAGTTCAACGGCGAGAAGACTGGCGGCTACTCCGCCGGAATGATCCCCGACAACATCACGTCGTTCGAAATCATCGACGACAAGAACTTCTCAATCACGTTCGACAAGGTGTACAACGAGGAGTTCCTGCTGGCCAACCAGCTCTCGCTCGTCTACCCCATGCCGAGCCATGTTTGGAACAAGACCAGCGCCGACGGCGAAGTCGGCGACTTCGACAAGGAGGCCGGCACCGCAGCCGAGGTGCTTGATTACCTGTTCTCCGAGGCGAAGGACATGAAGACCTACGCCACCAACGAGCTCTGGAAGACCGTCAGCGGCCCCTACGAGGTCAAGAGCTGGTCTGACTCCGGCGTTGTGGAACTCACCGAGAACACGAAGTACACCGGACCGGACAAGCCCTCGATCCCCAACGTCGTCTTCCAGCCTTTCACCTCGGCCGACGCCGAGATGAACGTGGTGCGTTCTGGCGAGATCGACTACGGCTACATCACCAGCGCCCAGCTGACGAACGAGAAGCAGTTCACGGACAACGGCTACTCGGTCGAGCCCTGGGAGGGCTGGTCGATCACGTACATGCCCTACAACTTCGCCAACCCAGAGATGGGTCCGGTCTACGACCAGCTCTATATCCGTCAGGCACTGCAGCACGCGGTCGACCAGGAGACCATCTCCGAGGTGGTCTGGCACGGCGCCGCGAAGCCCGACTACGGCCCCGTGCCGCAGGCCAGTGACACGGACTACCTGTCCGACACGCAGAAGAACAACCCGTACCCCTTCGACCTCGACGCAGCTGCGAAGCTGTTCGCTGACCACGGCTGGACGGCCGGCAGCGACGGCACGCTCGAGTGCAGCGACGCGGGCACCGGTGCGACCCAGTGTGGCGAGGGTATCGACGCCGGCAAGAAGATGGAGATCGTCGTCTCCACGCAGAACGGTTCGCAGGAAACCGACAACATGATGTCGGAGATCCAGTCCTCGCTCGGCAAGATCGGCGTGAAGATGACGATCGATGCCAAGCCGCTCGACTCCGTCCTCACCGAGGCGCAGAGCTGCAAGACCGGAGAGGGCGAGTGCACCTGGGAACTGGCGTTCTTCGGCACCGCCGGCAGCTGGTACTTCTCCGCCTACCCGACCGGCGAGCGGGTCTTCGCCAAGGACACGAAGTGGAACGCCGGGCAGTACGACAACCCCGAGGCCGAGAAGCTCATCACCGCGATGACCGCCTCGACCGACCCGTCGATTGCCAAGCAGTACTCCGAGTTCCTCGCCAAGGACCTGCCCGTGATGTGGATGCCCAACCCGGTTTACCAGGTCTCGGTCATCCGTGACGGCCTCGACGTGGGCACCCAGGACCCGGGCGCTTCCTTCCTGCCGCAGCGCTGGTCCTGGACCAAGTAACCTTCAGTACAGAAACCGGAGAACACGCCTGATGCACGCAGCGCGAAGCGCCACCGCGGCTCGCCCCAAAAACACCAGATTCGGCTGGTATCTCGCCCGCCGGATCGGCCAGGGCCTCGTGGTCGTCCTCATTGTGACGCTCATCGTCTTCGCGCTGCTGCATCTGGCGCTCCCGAACGGCCCGGCCCAGGGCATCCTGGGCATGACCGCCAGCCAGGAGCAGATCGACGCTTTCAATCGGGAGCACGGTTTCGACCAGCCGGTCTGGCGGCAATACCTCACCTTCCTCACGCAACTCCTGCAGGGAGACCTCGGGGATTCCTTCAAGCTCAACCGTCCCGTCGCTGATGTGATCGCGCAGCGGCTGCCGAAGACCCTCATCCTCGCCCTGATCTCCATGGTGGTGGCGCTGATCGTCGCGATCCCGATGGGCATCGTCCAGGCGGTGCGCCGCGGGAAAGGCCTCGACACGGCGCTCACCACGCTGAACT
>NZ_JAPFRB010000002.1:634834-636631 GCF_035726885.1 Leucobacter sp. M11
AAACCCTGGGCTGGTTCCCGGCGCAGGCCCCGCAGGGCGACACGGTCATGGAGGTGCTGCAAAAACCGCTGGCACTCGTCCTGCCCGTCGCGACCGCGGCAGTGGGCATCATCGCCACCCTGTCGCGCTACATGCGCTCCTCCACGATCGACAACCTCTCCGAGGACTACGTGCGCACCGCCCGGGCCAAGGGCACCCCTTTCGCGGTGGTCGTCCGCCGCCACGTCGTGCGCAACTCGCTCACCCCGGTCATCGCGATGCTCGGCTACTACCTGCCCGTGATGTTCGGCGGCATGATCGTCGTCGAATCGCTGTTCAACTACCCCGGGATGGGGCTGCTGTTCTGGACCTCGGCGCAAACGAGCGACTACCCGGTGCTCCTCGGCTGCATCCTCGTGATCGCCCTCGCCACCGTCGTCGGCTCGATCCTCGCCGACATTATCCAAGCGCTGCTGAACCCGCGGACCCGAGCGGAGATCTCATGACTACCCCGATGCCCCAAAGCACCACCCAGATCATCCTCACACCGGGCCGTCGTGGCCTGCGCCGCTTCACGAAGAACAAGCTCGCCCTGTTCGGCGTGATCACCATCGCGGTCTTCCTCGTGTTCTGCTTCCTCGGGCCGCTGCTCTACCAGACCGACCAGGTGCACACGGATCTCAAGAACACCATGCTGCCACCCGGAACGGCCGGTCACCCCCTTGGCACCGACGACGTCGGCTACGACGTCCTCGGCCGGCTCATGATCGGCGGCCAGGTCTCGATCATGATCGGTCTCGCCGCCGGCATCCTCGCGACCGTGATCGGTACCCTCTGGGGCGCCATCGCCGGCTACGTTGGCGGCCCCGTCGACGCCATCATGATGCGAATCGTTGACGCCGGCATCGCGATCCCCGCGACCTTCCTGCTCCTCATTCTCTCCGTGATCATGAAGCCCTCCGTGCCGCTCATGATCGTCGTCATCGGACTCGTCTCCTGGCTCGTGCCAGCCCGCCTCGTGCGCGCCGAGTCCATCTCGTTGAAGAGCCGAGAGTACGTGCTGGCCCTGCGCGCCATGGGAGGCTCCCACCCGCGCGCCGTGCTCCGCCACATCGTGCCCAACACGGTCGGCACGATCGTCGTCAACGCGACCTTCCAGGTCGCCGACGCGATCCTGCTCGTGGCCTACGTATCTTTCCTCGGGATGGGCCTGCAAAAGCCAGCCACCGACTGGGGGGCAATGCTCACCGGCGGCATGACCTACACCTACGCCGGCGCGTGGTGGCTCATCTTCCCCGCCGGGCTCTGCATCGTCCTCGTCGTCTGCGCGTTCAACGCCATCGGCGACGGCCTCCGTGATTTCTTCGACGTCAAGGGACGCACCTCATGACCGCATCCGAGCAGCCCCTGCTGTCCATCGAGCAGCTCCGCGTCACCTTCCGCACGGACGACGGACCCGTCGATGCCGTGCGCGGGATCGACCTGAGCATCAACCGCGGAGAGGTCGTCGCACTCGTCGGCGAGTCCGGATCGGGCAAGTCGGTCACCGCGATGGCCGTGCTCAGCCTGCTGCCGGAGACCGCCACCCGCGAGGGCGTCATCCGATTCGACGGCCGCGACCTCACGGAGCTCACCGAAGACGAGATGAACCACGTGCGCGGCCGCTCCATCTCGATGGTGTTCCAGGAACCGATGACCGCGCTGAACCCGAGCATCCGGGTGGGCGACCAGATCGCGGAGGTGATCCTCAACCACGAGGAGATGTCTCCGGCGGCCGCCGCCGAGCGTGCTGTCGAGCTGCTGCGCAGCGTCGGCATC
>NZ_JAPFRB010000002.1:636668-639964 GCF_035726885.1 Leucobacter sp. M11
AGCTCTCCGGCGGGCAGCGTCAGCGCGTCGTCATCGCCATCGCGCTGGCCTGCAAGCCGGCCCTGATCATCGCCGACGAGCCGACCACCGCACTCGACGTGACCGTGCAGGCCGAGATTCTCGACCTGCTGCGCTCGCTCGCTCGGAGCAACGGCACCGCGATCCTGCTCGTCACCCACAACATGGGGGTGGTCGCCGATATCGCCGACCGCGTTGCCGTGATGTTCCGCGGCGAGATGGTGGAGACCGGTGGCAGCACCCAGGTGCTCACCCAGCCGCGGGAGGACTACACGAAGCGGCTGCTCGCCGCCGTTCCCCGGCTCCCCGAGCTCGACACGAGCGTCAGCGCGCACCCCCGGCCGGAAGAACCCATCGCGGAGGCGACCCCCGCGGTGGAGCCCGCGGTCCGGGTCGAGCACGCACGGGTCGAGTATCGCCGCGCGGGGCAGCCCTTCCTCGCGCTCGATGACGTCTCCCTCGGCCTCGCCCCCGGCGAGATCCTGGGCCTCGTCGGCGAATCCGGCTCCGGCAAGTCCACCCTCGGCCGAGCCATTCTCGGGCTTACCCCGCTGAGCGGCGGCGAGATTACCCTGTTCGGTCAACCCGCGACCGCCCGCGGACTCCGCGGCGGTGCCGGACGCACGCTCCGGGGACGCATCGGCGCGGTCTTCCAGGACCCGGGGTCGAGTCTCGACCCACGGATGACCGTCGGCGACGCGATCGCCGAGCCCCTCGTGGTGCACCGTCGTCAGGTCCGACTGAGCCGAGCCGAGCGCGAGACACGCGTTCGCGAACTCATCGAGGCGGTCGAATTACCCGCGAACTACGTGCGGCGCTACCCGCACGAGCTGTCCGGCGGGCAGCGTCAGCGTATCGGGCTCGCCCGGGCCATTGCGCTGGAGCCCGAACTCATCATTGCCGACGAGCCGACCAGCGCGCTCGACGTGTCCGTGCAGGCCGCGGTGCTCGATGTGCTGCGCTCTCTGCAGGAGCGCATGAACTTCGCCTGCCTGTTTATCAGTCACGACCTGGCCGTCGTACACGAGTTCTCCGACCGCGTGGCCGTCATGCGCCTCGGCAAGATTGTGGAGATCGGGCCGAGCGCCGAGGTCCTGCAGCGACCGAGCCACGAGTATTCCCAGCGGCTGCTCGCCTCGGTTCCCGTGCCAGACCCCGCCGTGCAGGCCGCACGCCGCGAGGTCCGCGAAGCAGTGGAGGCACGCTCGTGAGCACGTCAGAGCCGGTGCGACGAACCGCCCCCGTCACCCTGGAGCTGATCGCCCAAGACGCGGCGGCCGTGCGCGTCGCCGCAGACATCGGCGCGGCACGAGTCGAACTCTGCCAAGCGCTCGAACTCGGTGGCCTCACCGCCTCGGCCGGGACGCTCCGCGCAGCTGTGGCTACCGGACAGGCTTGCGACGTCGAGGTGCACGCACTCATCCGGCCACGGGCCGGGGGCTTCGTCTTTTCCGAAGCCGACATCGCCGTGATGCTCTCCGATATCGAGGCCGCCGTCACCGCGGGTGCCGACGGGGTGGTCATCGGCTGCCTCACCGCGGAAGGGCACATCAACGAGGACCACATGGCTCGACTGCGCGACCGCGCCGGGACGGCCCAGGTGTCCGCACACCGCGCCGTCGATGTGTCTGCGGATCCCATCCGGGCGGTCGAGGCCGTCCGCGGCCTCGGTCTGTCCCGAGTGCTCACCTCCGGAGGAGGCGCCTCCGTCGACGCGGGTCTGGGCGCGCTGGCGACCATGATTGACCGGGTCGATGGAGACCTCGAGATCATGGCGGGTGGCGGGGTCACCGCCCAAAATGCCCCTCGGCTCGTCGCGCTCGGCGTCGACGCGATCCATTTCTCCGCGAAGCGCACGGTGCTCGGACACAGCCCGGTGAGCCTCGGCAGCGCCGAGGGCGCCGGTGACGCCGGGAGGTACGAAACCGTCGATCCGGCTCTCGCCCGGATGATCGCTGAGGCGGCCCTGGGGCGTCACTCGTGAGCGTCCCCGTTCCGCTCGTGATCGGTCTCGACGTCGGGGGGTCCAGCGTCAAGTACGTGGCCGCGGCCCTGGGCAGCGCCCCGGGGGATGCTCCTCAGGTGCTCCGCCGCGGAACACTGGCCACCCCGGGGCGGCGCCCGGTTGCCGGGCTCGTCGCCGCCGTGGCCGAGGCCTGCGGCTCAGACGAGGTTCACGCGCTTGCGGTGTCGATCCCCGGCCTGATTGACTCGGGCACCGGCCGGGTCATCCGCGTTGCGAATCTGCCAGAACTCGACGGCGTGGCTCTCCAGGAGGAGCTGGCCTCGGCCCTGTCCCTCCCGGTGCGCGTGATCAACGACGGGCATGCCGCCGCGATCGCCGAAGCCCGGTGGGGCTCCGGGCAGGGGCGGGCCGACGTGTTCACCCTGGCCCTCGGGACGGGCATCGCTGGGGCGCACGTCCTCGATGGGCAGGTTCGCGTCGGGGCGAACGGCTCCGCCGGCGAGCTGGGCCACGTCGTGGTGGAGCCGGGCGGTGCGCGCTGCTCGTGCGGGCAGCTGGGCTGCCTTGAGACGATCGTTGGCGCGCCGGCGCTTCAGGCGGCCTGGCGTGACGCGGGGGGAAGCGGGTCTCCCGTTGAGCTCCTCCGCGCCTTCGGGGACGGTGATCCCCGGGCCGTTGCGGTTGTCGAGCGGGCTGCCTCGGCACTCGCGGACGCGATTCTCACTCTGCTCGCGCTCGTCGATCCCGGATGCGTCGTGATCGGTGGCGGACTCGCGAGCGCCCCGCACCGGCTGGTGTTGCGTGCTGCGCAGCTCGTTGCCGAGCGGGCGAGTTTCCACCAGGTCCCGCCAATTCTCCCGGCAGCACTCGGCCGGTGGGCGGGGGCGGTTGGCAGCGCGGCCACCGCGCTCGAGTGCCTCGGAGAGGACGCGTTGGGTGCGACCCGTTAGCCGCCGCGCACTGGGCTTCTCAGCTCCCTCCGGGGACGGCGCAATACGCTGACAGGACACGACGAAAGACCCCACCCATGACGCACAGCACCCCCGCCCGCATGACCGCCGCCGAGCGGGCTTGGGCGCTCGGCGGGGCCGTGCTCGCGACGACGGGAACCCTGGTGTTTGCGGGGATGCTCCTGGCGGTGAGCCGGGCGTTCCGTGTGATTGACGGGGCGATCGTCCCGGTCGATGAGCCAGGAACGGCCGACGGGGTGTTCCTCCCGGCCCTCATCGTGCTCGCGCTCGTCATGATCGGGTCCTGGATCGTGGGGCTCGCCCTCATGCGGGGCTGGCGAAACACGGCGGCGAAGGCGTGG
>NZ_JAPFRB010000002.1:640010-646150 GCF_035726885.1 Leucobacter sp. M11
CGCGGTTCCTCGCGCCCTAGCGCACCGTGACCCCGGCAGCCGGGGCCTCGGGGGCGGCTGAGGCCGTGGTGAGCGGCATCAGGTAGAGCTTGCGCAGGTTCTCGTGCACGACCCACTCGGTTCGCATCCCCGCGGACAGCCGACCCAGGACCCCGGGGGCGAGCTCCATGACCCGCGGAGAGCCGCCGTCGGTGTCGGGCAGCACGGTGACCGTCGCCCGGCCCGTCAGGACGAGGAAGCACTCGTCGACCTCCACGTCGACGGCGGTGCCAGCGGTCATCTCCCAGACCCCGATGTCGAGGCCGGGGCCCGCATCGACCGCGAGAGAGCCAGCCCCCGGCGTTCCGGAGCGCACCTCCGCGGCGGGGAGGGGCGCGATCTGCAGGGCGAGCTCCGTCAGCGGCAGGACACCGCCGGGGGTGAGCACGGTTGTGTGGTTGCTCTGGGGGTGCTCCGCGACGCTCATGGCTCGCTCCGTTTCTCGGCGGCCCGGAGGCGCGCTCGCTCGGGTGCCCTCGGGCACCGGTCAGTGGGTGGGCGCGCGGCGCCCGTGCGGCTGAGCCGCGGTTACTCGCTGTGCTCCGCAGCGGCTTCGCCGAGCGGCGAGCCCTCGTCGCCCACGCCCCAGCCGTAGGCCAGCTTGTAGGCCTCCAGGACGAAGAACGTCTCGGTGCCCGTGATGCCGTCGACGGTCGGGAGCCGCTCGTGCAGGAACTCGGTGTAGTGCGCCACATCGCGGCAGACCACCTCGACCATGACGTCGTAGGGGCCGGTCGTGAGCACGACGTAGCTCGTCTCCGGAAGTCGGGACAGCTCCTCGCACACGGCCCGCGCTTTGCCCAGCTCGCACTTGAGCCCGATGAGGGCCAACCGATCGAAGCCGATCCGGAGCGGGTCGGCGACCCCGACGATCTGCAGCGTGCCGGATTCCTCCAGGCGCTGCACGCGGTAGCGAACCGAAGAGGCAGGAATTCCCGTCTCCTCGGAGATTTCTTTGAAGGAGCGTCGTCCGTCCTGCTGCAGGATCGCGATCAGTTTGCGGTCGATCTCGTCCAGGTCGGCCTTCATGGGGGCTCCTTCGTTCCGGTCCGGGCGGTGATCCTCACAATCTATCAAGCCCGGAACGGGCGGGCGCGATCCGTCGCTGTGGATGTGCGCCCGCCCGGCCTGCTGCGACCTATTCGCCGACGTGAATGATGCCGGTGCGCACCCAGGTCATGTCGTGCAGGGTGTACATGCCGCCGATGCGGCCCCAGCCGGTGCCCTTCCCGCCCGCGCCGCCGAAGGGCATGTTGACATCCCACCAGCCATTGGAGTCGTTCACGACGACCTGACCGACCTGCATGTCCTCCATAAACCGGAACGCCTTGTTCAGGTTTTCCGTGAAGACGGCCCCCTGCAGCCCCAGCGGGTCGTCATTCGCGATGCGCAGCGCGTCGTCGTCGTCCTCGGCGATGATGATGGGCAGCACCGGACCGAAGGACTCTTCCCGCGAGAGCAGGCTGTCCGTGGGGACGTCGTCGACGACGGTGAACTCGTAGAACAGCTCGGTAGCCTGTCCCTCTCGGCGGCCGCCGCCGAGCAAAATGTTGAGACCGCGCTCACGGGCATCCGCAAGATGACGGTCCATCTTCTCGGCGACACCCTCGTTGTTCAGGGGCCCGAGGTTCGTGCTGGGGTCGAAGGGGTCGCCGAGCACCACCGTCTTTTTTGCGTAGTCGAGGACGGCAGCGACGAACTTCTCGTGTACGTCGCGGTGCACGATCACGCGCTCGGTGGCGCAGCACACCTGACCCGCGCAGTAGAAGGCACCGTCGACCGCGGCCTTGGCGGCGCGCTCCACGTTCGCATCGGCGAGCACCACAACGGGCCCGTTGCCGGACGCCTCAATGAGCATGGGCTTGAGCCCAGCGGTCGCCTGAATCTTCTTCGCCGTCGCAGAGGAGCCAATGAACCCGACCGCGTCGATGCCGGGGTGCGAGACGAGGGCCGCGCCGAAGTCGCCCTCGCCGGGGAGGACGCTGACGAGCCCGGCGGGTACCCCGGCCTCGACGATCGCGTCCATCGCGGCCAGGACCGTCAGCGGGGTGTTCGTCGGCGGCTTCACCACGTGGGCGTTCCCGGTGGCGAGGCCGGGGGCCACGAACTCGGCGAACATCAGCAGCGGGAAGTTCCAGGGCGTGATGATGCCGAACACGCCGATGGGCTCACGGAAGGTGAGCTGGCGCTTGTGCAGATCGTTGGAGGGGAGCGTCTCGCCGTAGAGACGGACCGCGTCCTCCGCGTGCAGGTGGAACAGCTGCGCTGCTTCCTTCACGTCGGCGAGCGACTCGGCGAGGGGCTTGCCCTGTTCGAGCGACTGCAGGCGAGCGAGCTCGTCCACACGGGACTCCAGAGCGGTGCCGATCCGGTGGCAGATCTCTGCGCGGGCAAAGACGCCGAGCTTCCGCCAGGCGGTCTTCGCCTCGTGCGCTTTGGCGACCGCGAGGTCGAGGTCGGCCTGGGTGGGCACCGGGATCGAGGCGATGACCTGACCGGTTGCCGGGCTCAGGATCTCCGCGCGTTCGGTGGATGCCCCATCGGTAAATTCACCAGCGATGAAGAGCTGGGTGCGAGACGGCACAGGCAGGGAATTCATAGCGATACCTCCGTGTATCAGGAACAGCGTTGTTTCCTTCACCATAGGCGAGGGTTCCCGGAAACGCAATTTGCCCCGGATATTATTTGTTGAGAAAACAAACACTTGGCAAGAAATTGACTATTAGAGCAAACAGAGGCACGATACTCCTGACCAACGAAGCAGGGGGAACCCTCGATAACAACGGAGTTGTCATGCCAGAAACACAGGTCGCGGGCACCGAGCCCGCGCAACTGCCCAAGAAGATGAGATGGTTCGACGGCTTTGCCATGTCGATGACCATGCCCGCCGCCCTGATCGCGACCCTCGGCGCGTCCATCACCGGGCTCGGTGGTTGGGGCGCGGCCGCACTCTGGGCGATCTCGATGATCCTCGCCATGGGCGTCAACTGGATTTACACCGAGCTCGCCACGATGTTCCCGAACTCCTCCGGCGGGATCTCCAGCTACGCGGCCGAGGCCTGGAAGAAGCGCGCCCCCTGGGTCGCACCCGTCGCCGGGATCGGGTACTGGCTGCCCTGGGGCACCAACCTCGCCACCTACGGCGCGGTCACCGGGGCCCTCGTCCAGGCGCAGTGGTTCCCCGAGCACACCTGGGAAATCTCACTCGGTCCGATCTCGCTCAATCTGCCCATCGTCATCGGGCTGATCGTCATCGTCGTGCTCTACCTCGTGAACGTGATTGGCGTGCGGGTGACGATGGCTTTCGTCTACGTCACCGCGGGCATCCTCATGATTCCGCTGTTCGTGTTTATCGTCCTACCGCTGTTCTCAGCGGAGTGGGCGCCGCTGGATCTCACCTGGAAACTGCACGGCTGGGAGGGGCTACGCACCGCCCTCATCTGGATGTACATCATGGCCTGGACCACCCTGGGCATCGAGGTCTGCGCCACCTTCGCGCCGGAATACCGGGACTCCGTCAAGGACACCGCCCGCGCGATCAAGGCGGCCGTGCTGTTCTGCATGGGCGTGTTCTTCCTGATCCCGATCACCCTCGGGGGCTACGCCGGTGAGGCCGCGATCGAGGCAGACCCCGCCGCGTTCTTCGTGCAGAGCTTCGGCAACCTCCTCGGCGGTGGCGGCGCGGATGTGATGACGCTGTGCCTCATTGCCTCGCTCCTGCTGATCATGACCACCTCGGTGGCCGACGCCTCCCGCGTGCTCTTCAACATGGGCCGCGAGGGCATCACCGTCCGCAGCGTCGGCAAGCTGAACCGCCGCGGCATCCCGATGCGGGCGCTGAACGTCATGCTCGTCATGAACATCCTCGTTCTCGTGGTGCTGCAGTCCCCGCTGGCCATCATCGTGACGGGCAACCTCGGCTATATCCTGACCCACATCTTCGCCGTCTCCGGGTTCTTCCTGCTCCGCAAGGATCGCCCGAACGCGAATCGGCCGATCAGGCTGCCGCGATTCTTCGTCCCGCTCTCCATCGTCCTCACCGTCTTCCTCGTCTTCATCCTCGTTGTCGGGGCCACCGGCTTCCAAGTCACCGGGTACGGCGGCGTGAAGGAACTCGCGATCGCGATCGGCGTCCTCCTCGCGGGCGTGGTCATCTGGCGATTTACCCGCCGCAAGCCCTCCGAAGAAGGAATCGCGGACCTGTCCTCGGTCCCGGCGAGGGCCGATTCCGCACCCACCCAGTCTCGCTGAGCCGGCCAAAACCGGCTCAGCGGCCCCGGGAGGGCGACCGTGTCGCCCTCCCCAACCCCGGCGGCGGCCCGCCGAGCATGCGAGCCGCCGCACACACCATGAAGGAGCAGCATGACCACCTACGACCGCGCTGAGGCCGCCGTTTCCGCGGAGCGCATCGATTCCGCCCTCGCCGGCACCAAGCGGGAACCGTATTGGCTCGACGACCCCCGCCGACCGGAGGCCGTCCCCCCGGCCCGCGGCGACCTGAGCTGCGACCTGGCCGTGGTCGGCGGCGGCTACACGGGGCTCTGGACCGCGCTCCTCGCCAAGGAGCGGGACCCGAACCGCCACGTCATGCTTTTCGAGGGCAAGCGCATCGGCTGGGCAGCCTCCGGACGAAACGGTGGCTTCTGCGAGGCAAGCCTCACCCACGGCGCAAGTAACGGCGAGCGCCACCTCCCGAAGGAGACCGCCCGCCTGCACGAGCTCGGGCTCGAGAACGTCCGTGAGATCGGCGAGACCGTCCGCCGCTACAACATGGACTGCGGCTACGAGGAGACGGGCGTCCTCCGGGTCGCAACCGAGGAACACCAGGTGGCCTGGCTGCAGGCCGACGCGAACAAGCATCCGGAGTTGATCTACATGGACCGCGATCGGGTGCGCGCCGAGGTGAACTCCCCCCTGTATCACGCGGGACTCTGGGAACAGGAGGGCAACGTTCTCGTGCAACCGGCCCGGCTCGCGTGGGAACTGCGCCGCGTGTGCCTCGAGCTGGGCGTCGAGATCTACGAGCACTCCCCCGTCATTGATCTCGAAGCCGGGCGAGACCACATCAGCCTGACGGTCGGCGGCACCGAATCGGGCACCACCGAGCAGCCGCTCGCAACGGTGACCGCTCAGCGCGTCGCCCTCGCGTCGAACGTCTTCCCCTCGCTGCTTCGCCGCGCCCGGCCCTTCACCGTCCCGGTCTGGGACTACGCGCTCATGAGTAATCCCCTCACCGCGGAGCAGTCCGCGGCCCTCGGCTGGTCCGAGAACCAGGGCCTGGCCGATATGAACAACCGCTTCCACTACATCCGAAAGACCCGGGACGACGAGGGGCGCGAGCGAATCCTGTTTGGTGGATACGACGCCCTCTACCACTTCGGCAAGGGGCTGAAGGAGGAGTATTACGACAGCGAACCCACCTACCGGCGGCTCGTCGCACACTTCTACGAGACCTTCCCGGTGCTCGGGGACCTCGGTTTCAGCCACGCCTGGGGCGGAGCCATCGACTCGTGCAGTCGATTCTTTTCCTTCTTCACCCGGGCACACGGGGATCGGGTCGTCGGGTCCTCGGGCTACACCGGCCTCGGCGTCGGGGCCACCCGCTTCGGGGCAAACGTCACGCTCGACCTGCTGGACGGCGTCGACAGCGAGCGGACCCGGTTGGAGCTGGTCCGCAAGAAGCCGATCCCCTTCCCGCCGGAGCCCGTCGCCTGGATGGGGGTGCAGATCACCACCTCAGAGATGGCCCGGTCCGACCGCAACCAGGGCAAGCGCGGCCTCTGGCTGTCCACCATGGACGCCATCGGCATGGGCTTCGATTCCTAACCACACACTCACCCGCGGCGTCGCCCCGACCACTCCCGGTCGGGGCGACGCCGCCTCCCAGAGAGGCAATACCGTGCACTGGTTCCTGCTCGCCACCGCGATCGCGCTGGAGGTTTTCGCCACCTCCATGCTCAAAGCCTCGGCCGGATTCACCCGGCTCTGGCCGTCCATCGCCGTGATCGGCGGCTACGGGCTGTCCTTTTATCTCCTCTCGCAGGTGCTCCGAGTGCTGCCGGTCGGCACGGCCTACGCCATCTGGTCCGGGGCGGGGACCC
>NZ_JAPFRB010000002.1:646179-647392 GCF_035726885.1 Leucobacter sp. M11
TATCGGGAGCACCTCACCCCCGTACAGGTCGCCGGGATCCTGCTGACGGTCGCCGGGGTCGTCATGCTGAACCTCGGCGGGGACCCACACGAGGCCCCCGCCGGAACCGCAGTCGCTCCCCGGACGGATCCCGCCCCGTCCAGGTGACGCGGGGTGCGGGTCACCCGCGGGACGCATCCACAACACGCGACAGCTCGGCGCCGGGCGTCGGGAAAGCGCGTACCCTGAGAGCATGCCCACCCGTTACGAAGCCTCAATCCGTCTCGACATCCCCCTGGAGATGGCGAAGCGGCACGGGATCCCGTCCCAGATCAGCCAGACGAAGCTCGACGAGCTCGACGCGAACCCGCCGCAGTGGCTCGTGCAGTCCCGGCTGAACCGCACCGGCACGAAGCCGGTCTGGGCCCACCTGGTCTGCGTGCTCTGCGGCACGGAGGAGCACGCCCGCCCCAAGAAGTGGTGGCCCGAGTTCACGCTCCTGGCCTGCGACGAGCACGAGCCAGAGGAGCTGCCGGAGCCGGCCCCGGGCGCGGACCGCTCCTTCGTCTACGGCGTCGGCACCCGCTTCCTCGGCGTGGTCGACGCCGGTCCCGCCGCGGAATAGCCACCCCGAGCCGGTACCATCGGGAACGTGAGCCCCACAGCAGAGGTCCCCGAATCCCGCATCATTCACTCGGCCCGCCGCATCGATGCCGGCGGCCTCCTCGAGGACGCGTGGGTGCTCTCACGGAGCGGCCACATCGTGGGCTCCGGCACCGGGGACGGCTGGCGGTCACACACGGCTGACTCTCCGGAGGTGATCGACGCCGCCGGGCGCACCCTCGTCCCCGGCTTCATCGACCTGCACGCGCACGGCGCGGGCGGGGCCGCCTACGACGACGGCCCCACCGCGATGCGCCGGGCGCTCGCCGCGCACCGCGCACACGGCACCACGCGGGCGGTGCTGAGCTTCGTCGCGAGTCCCGTGCCCGCGCTCATCGAACGGCTCGGCGAGGTCGCGGCGCTCGCCGAACAGGACCCCGGCGTGCTCGGCGCGCACCTGGAGGGGCCGTTCCTCGCAGATCAGCGCCGCGGGGCGCACGATCCGGCGCAGCTCATCGCGCCCGACCCGGAGACAGTTCAGCGACTGATGGACGCCGGTCGGGGCCTGCTCCGCCAGGTCACCCTCGCCCCCGAGCGGGAGGGCGCGCTCGACGCGATCGCCCGCTTCTCG
>NZ_JAPFRB010000002.1:647469-647852 GCF_035726885.1 Leucobacter sp. M11
GACCCTGCTCACGCACGCCTTCAACGCGATGAACGGGATCGGGCACCGCGAGCCCGGGCCCGTCGTCGCCGCGTTCGAACACCCGGGCGTCACCCTCGAGCTCATCCTCGACGGGGTGCACGTGCACCCGAGTGTCGCCGCCCTCGCCTTCCGCGAGGCCCCGGGGCGGATCGCGCTCGTCACCGACGCGATGGCCGCTGCGGGCAGCGCCGACGGCGACTACCGTCTCGGCGGGCTCGACGTCACGGTCGCCCAGGGGCGGGCGGTGCTCGCGGGCACCGACACGATCGCGGGCTCCACGCTCACGCAGGAGGTCGCCCTGCGCAACGCCGTCGAGCGGGCCGGTATTGACCCGGTGGCCGCGGTGACCGCGCTCACCCTCA
>NZ_JAPFRB010000002.1:647905-654441 GCF_035726885.1 Leucobacter sp. M11
TTCGCCGATGACGCTCTCCTCCTCGACGCTGACTGGGGTGTTCGCCGGGTGTTCCCGGCGGTCGCGCGCATCTGATCCGGGAGGCCCCGCTCCGCTGCCGGGCAGGCGCGCAGCACTCGCGGGAGGGGTCGTGCCCCACCTAGCCGGGCGGCGGCGTCACCGCTGGCCGGGTCCGCGAGGCAGCGCGCCCCGGGGCCCCTGCCCGGGACCGGGGCGCGCCGCCTCACGGGGTCGGTGCGGGGGTCGGGGCCTGCCCGATCAGGGCCGTGCCGACGGCGGCCGCGGCGAGGCCGTCCGGGAGCACCCGGAGCCGTTCGGCGAGACCGAGGGAGGCGAAGAAGGCGCTGCGCGCGCCGAGCGCGGCGAATTCGTCGCGCACCCGATCGAAGAGCGAGGCCCCGAGGTGGCGGAGCCCACCGCCGACGACGACGGTGCCCGGGTCAACGGTGAGCACGAGCAGGCGGACGGCCTGCGCGGTCCCGTGCACGAGGCGATCCCGCACCTCGGCGGCGAGCGGGTCGCCGTCCGCCGCGGCGCGGAACAGCTCCGCGGCGGGCAGCGGGTCCCGGCTCGGCCACTGCCGGGCCAGGCCGGAGCCGCTCGCGACGGTCTCCAGGCAGCCGCGCTGCCCGCAGGGGCAGGCAATCCCCGCGGGATCGACGCTGACGTGCCCGATCTCCCCGGCGATGCCCTGCGCCCCGCGCAGGATCCGTCCGTCCGTGACGAGCCCGGCGGCCAGCCCCGTGCCCAAGTTCAGGAAGGCCATCGACCCCTCGATGTCGAGCAGGTGCGTCGCGCCGAGGGCCGCCGCCTTGACGTCGTTTTCCACGCGGACGGGGACGCCGGTGCGCTCGCGCAGTGCGGTCGCGAGATCCAGCCGCTCCAGGCCGAGGTTGAAGGCGTACTCCACGACGCCGTGCTCGCTGTCCACCAGCCCGGGGATGCCGACCCCGATCGACTCGGCCCCGCGCAGGTCGGTGGCCGCCCCGCCGAGCCGACGCAGGGCCTCAAGCGCCGTGCCGATCACCCCCGCCGGACCGCGCGCGGTGTCCAGCCGGGCCTGCGCGACCACCGCACCGTCCGCGCCGAGCGCGACGGCCTCGGTCTTCGTGCCGCCGATATCGATACCGATTCGCATCAGCGCCCCCCGTCCGCGCCCGCGGGGGCATCGAGCACCGCGATCAGGGCGTGCCCGAGCAGGCGAGACGCCCCGAGCGCGGCGATCTCGGCGTAGCGGCGGTCCGGGCTCGGCCAGCCGAGATCCGCGGTCAGCACCGCGCGGCCGTCCGCCCGCAGCCCGTCCACGAGGGAGCGGGCGAAGCCGAAGCGGTGCAGGTCCTTGCCCACGACGAGCAGGGCGCCGGGGGTGCGGTCCAGCTGCTCGCGGAGCGCGGGCAGCCCGGTCTCCGCGGACACCGGGAGCACCGGCCGGGCGGCGAAGCCGACCGCGGGGGCGTCCCCGGTGCGCCGCTCCGCCGCAACCGCGGCGAAGGGCCCCCAGGGGGCCTCGCCCACGGCAATATTCGCCGCCACGTCGATCCGGAGCACCGTGTACTCCCCCGCGGGTCCGCCGTGCTCGGCGAGCCAGCGCCGGGCAGCCGGAGCGCACTCGATGCTCCCGGCGACCGCGCGCACCTCGGCGGGGTCAACCGCGGCGGCCGCGGCGAAGCCCGCGGCCGAAAAGTTCGCCGGAGCCCAGCCCGCGCCGAGCGCGCGCACGCGGGCGGCGGCCTCGGCAACCCGGGCCGGGCTCAGCCGCCCCTCCCGCACCGCTCGCCGCACGTGCGCGAGGATCTCGCCGAGCTGTTCGTCGCTGTTTTCCGTGCCGATGCAGAGCAGATCGCACCCCGCGACGAGGGCGAGCACGGCGGCCTCTGGGATCCCGCGTTCCCCGCTCGCCCCGTGCATGTCGAGGGCATCGCTCACGATGACCCCGGAAAAGCCCAGCCGCTCGCGGAGGAGGCCGCCGAGAATCCGAGGGCTCAGCGTGGCCGGGAGTTCCGCGTCGAGCTCGGGAAGCAGGATGTGCGAGGTCATGATCGTGCGGGTCCCGGCCGCGATTGCCGCGACGAAGGGCACGAGCTCCCGGGCGGACAGCGCCGCCTCCGCCAGGGGAACGCTGGGCAGCGCCACGTGCGAGTCCTGCGCCGTGTCCCCGTGCCCCGGGAAATGCTTCGCGCTCGCGGCGACCCCCGCGCCCTGCAGGCCACGGATCCAGGCCGCGGTGTGCCGAGCGACGAGGTCCGGCTCCGCGCCGAAGCTGCGGACCCCGATCACGGGGTTGTCCGGGTTCGAGTTGATGTCCACGTCGGGAGCCAGATCGAGGCAGACGCCCACCGCGGCGAGCGCCCGCCCGACCCGGGCGGCCACGGCCTCGGTGCGGGCCGGGTCATCGAGCCGGCCGAGCACGGCGTTGCCGGGGTACGGGGAGCCGGTGTCCGCGAAGAGTCGGGTGACATCGCCCCCCTCCTCGTCGATCGCGGTGACGGCGTCCGGGTTCGCGGCCCGGATGGCGTCCGTGAGCCCGCGCACCTGGGCGGGATCGCCGACGTTCTGACCGAACAGGCACACCCCGCCGAGCCCGGCGCGGAGGCGCTCGGCGAGCCACTCGGGCAGTTCCTGGCCGAGGAAGCCGGGCATCAGCGTCGCGAGGATGTCGCGGTCCAGCGCCTCGCTCGTCACCGCGCTCATCCCTTCACCGCCCCGCTGACGAGGCCGGAGGTCATCCGGCCCTGCACGACGAGGAAGAAGATGATCACGGGCAGCGCCACGAGCGTCGAGGCGGCCATCACCTCGCCCCAGTCGATGGCTCGGGAGCTGGACTGCTGGATGAAGCCGCGCAGCCACAGCGGCAGGGTTTGGGTGCTGCCGTCCTGGAGGATCACGAGGGCCACGGTGAACTCGTTCCAGGCCTGCAGGAACGCGTACACGCCGGAGGCGACGAGGCCGGGGGCCAGCAGCGGGAAGGTGATCCGCAGGAAGGCCTGGGTGCGGCTGAGCCCGTCCACCATCGCGGCCTCCTCAAGCTCCACCGGGATCCCGGCGACGAACCCGCGCAGCATCCAGATCGTGAAGGGCACCACGGCGGCGATGTAGAGGATGGAGACGCCGATGACGGAGTTGAGCAGGCCGACGGAGCCCATGAGCTTGTACTGGGCGATGAATAGCCCCTCGGCGGGGAGCATCTGGATGAGCAGCACGGCGATGACGAAGCTCTTGCGCCCGCGGAAGCGGAAGCGGCTGATCGCGAGCGCCGCGAGGAAGGCGAAGATGAGACAGCAGATCACGGTGATGAGGGCGACGGCGACGCTGACCCCGAGCGCGGGGAGGAAGGTGCCGCCCGTGATCACGGCGCGGAAGTTGTCGAGGGAGCCGCCGACGGGGAGGAACTGGGGGCGGCCGGACTGGAGCACGGCGTCCGGGAGGAAGGCGGAATTCAGCATCCAGTACACGGGGAAGACCCAGACGAGGGCGACGACCACGCCAAGGACGCCGAGCAGGATCTTCGCGATCGGGGAGCGGCGCTGCGCCGTGGGGGCGACCCCCTGGGTGCGCAGGAGCCGGGTTTCGGTGGTGGTCATCAGGACTCGTCCTCCCGGAGCAGGTGCCGCACGTAGAACCAGCTGATGGCGATGGTCAGCAGCAGCACGAAGATCGACATCGCGCTCGCCATCGCGAAGTCGCTGGAGCCGACGCCGAGCTGGTAAATGTAGGTGCCGAGCAGGTTGGTCTCGCTGGCGATCGAGCCCTTGTCCTGCAGGAGCCGGATTTGGGTGAACACGCGCAGGTCCCAGATCACCTGGAGCAGCAGGACGATGCCGAGGACGGGCTTGATCATCGGCAGGGTGATGAACCGCAGTCGCTGCCAGCCGCCGGCCCCGTCCATCCGCGCCGCCTCCAGCACCTCCCCGGAGACCTGGCTGAGCCCGGCGTACACCGAGAACGCGACGAAGGGCACGCTCATCCAGACCACGATGATCATCGCGACGAGGAAGAAGGACAGCGGGTTCTGGAGCCAGTTGTGGTTGGGTTCGCCGATGCCGAGCGAGCTGAGCGCCCAGTTCACGACGCCGCGTCGCCAGTCGAAGAGCCAGTTCCAGATGGTCATGGCGGCGACGACCGGGGTCGCCCAGGCCAGGAGCAGGGCGATCTGGATCGTGATGCGGACGGGGGTGACGACCGTGGCCATGAGCACCGCGAGCAGGACGCCGAGGATCATGGTGACCCCGGCGGTCACGAGGCAGAACGCGAGCGAGCGGGCGACCACGACCCACGTGTAGGGGTCGGAGAAGAGGGTGAGGTAGTTCTCGAACCAGACGAAGGGCGCCGGCTGGCCGAACTGCTGGGCTAGCCCGAAGCTCTGCATCGAGGTGATGAGCTGCCAGATGAGGGGGTAGCCCATCGCCAGGAGGACGATGACGACCGCGGGGATGAGGAGCAGGTAGGGGGTCAGCCGCCGCTTCCGGGCGCGGGGCGCACCGCCCTCGGGAGCGGCGGTGCTCCCGGGTCCCGGGCCGTCGGGACGCCCCGCGCGGGCATCGTTCGGCGCCGAGGGCGTCAGGGTGTTCGTGCGGGTCACGACGGACCCCTTTCTTCGCAAGCGGGCAAACAGATTGGCGCGGTGCGTGCGGCTCCCCCCGAAGCCGCACCCACCGCACCGGCCGCGACCGGGTTAACCGGCCTTGACGTTCAGGAGCGCATCGATCTTGCCGTTGTACTCCTGGGCGAGGGCGGACAGGTCGTCCGCGGCCTCGATCTTGCTGAAGAACTCCTCCATGAGGTTTGCGGCCTCGACGGATGCCCAGCCCGGCGCGGCCGGGGTGAGCTTGGAGTTGGAGGCGGACTCGATGAGCGCCTGGGCGAACTGGTCGTCCCCGAGCGAGTCCACGTACTGCTCGTTGGCCGGGCCGAGCCCGTTCTCGCCGAGCATCTGCTGGTACTCAGCGGAGAAGATGATCCGCAGGAGCTCCTTGGCGAGCTCCGGGTGCTGGGTCTTCGCCGAGATGCCGATGTTCGAGCCGCCCGCGAACACGGGGGCCGGTTTCCCGTCGTTGCCCGGCAGCGCGAAGGTGCCGAAGACGTCATCGTTCCAGGTGCGGACCGGCTTGCCGTCGTCGCCCGTGCTCAGGTCGCCGATCGACCAGTGCGCCCAGCCCGGGGCCATGATCGTCGCGGCGGACAGGGAGGTCTCGCCGGAGGCGTTGCCCTCCTCGTCGAGCGTCTGATCGCTGTCGTTCAGGTAGATGTACTGGTTGGAGTCCTTCGCGTCGTTGGGCGCGTTGGAGGCTTTGCGCTGCAGGTCCTGCAGCTGCGAGAGGCCCGTCAGGGACTCCGGGGAGTCCAGGGTGGAGACCCAGGTCCCGTCTTCGAGCTTGGCGATGTCGCCGCCGTTGGCGAAGATCCAGGAGACCCCGTCGCGCCAGTCCTGGCCGCCGAGGAAGAAACCGGAGAAGTCGGTGATGTCCTTGGGGTTCTTCTCGGTGATCGTGGCGACCGCCGTGTTGAACTCGTCCAGGGTCTTCGGCACGGTCACCCCGGCCGCCTCCCAAATGTCCTTGCGGTAGAACATGTAGCGCGAGCCGAAGTAGTACGGCAGCGTGAAGTTCTGGTCCCCGACCTTGCCCGCGTCCACGAAGGAGCCCAGCAGGTCGTCGCCGCCGAGTTCGTCGACCATGTCGGTGATGTCGAGGAAGGCGCCAACGTTCGTGAAGGTCGGCGACTGGGTGTTGCCGATCTCGGTGACGTCGGGGGTGTTCTTCTCATCGGGCAACGAGGTGGTGAGCTTCGTGATGATGTCGCCCCAGTCCTGCTGCTGGATGTCGAGCGTCGCCCCGGTCTTTTCGGCGAAGGTGTCTGTGAGGTAGTCGCGGAGCTCGTCCGGGGTGTCCCCGCCGAGCACCCACATCGTGAGCTTCTCGTCGCCGGAGCCGGCGGCCCCGGAGTCCGGTGTGTTCCCCCCGGCGCAGCCGGTGAGCACGAGCACGGAGGCGAGCGCCACCGCGGCGCCGCGTGCGATTCTTGGCATCATTGCCTGTCCCTTTCCCTTGTTCCGAGGCACGTGGCCGCCGGTGTTGGTCTGTTGCATTCGACTTCCCCGCATCAGCTCAGCCCCAGCTGCTCGGACAGGACGAGGGCCGCGGCCCCGCGAAGCACGATGTCCGCGCCGTGCGGGGTGAGCCGCACGGTCAGCGAGTCGTGGAAGTCGGCCATGGTGCGCGCCCGGATGCTCTCGACGCAGGCATCGAGCAGGGCGCCGCCGATGAGCTCCGGCGGACCGGAGAGCACCACCTCGGCGAGGTTGAGCGCCCCAATCACGGGGGCGAGGGCAATCCCGAGGCGCTGCCCGGCCTCGCGGAGCACCGGGGTGGGGTCCGCGTCGGGGCCGAGCGCCGCGATGCGCTCCCGGAGCCGGGGCACGGAGAGCCAGGATTCGAGCACGTGCTCGCGCGAGTACGGGGCGCCGGGGCCGAGGTCGGTGCCGACCATGACTTGGCCGAGCTCGCCCGCGGCGTAGCGGCTCCCGTAGACGAGCGAGC
>NZ_JAPFRB010000002.1:654479-657421 GCF_035726885.1 Leucobacter sp. M11
GTCACGAGCATCAGGTCTCCGCCCGCGTCCCCGAAGCTGTGCTCGGCGATCACGGCGGCGTTCGCGTCGTTCGAGACGGAAACGGGCAGCCCGCTCGCGGCCTCGAGGATGTCCCGGAGGGGCTCGTCGCGCCAGGAGAGGTTCTGCGAGGCGAGCACGGTGCCGCGCCCGTCCACGATGCCCGGCGAGCCCACGCCGACGCCGAGCACGGGGCTCGTCGCGAGGGCGCTGAGCCGAGCGAGCAGCTCGGTCACGAGGCGCGTGGTCTCGTCGCCCGTGGCTCCCGCGAGCGGGACCTCGGCGCGGTCGATGATCGTCCCGTCCACGTCCAGGACGGCCCCGCGGAGCACGGCATCGTCGCTGAGGTCGATTCCGATGATCTGGAAGGCGTCCCGGTCGAGGTCGAGCACGGTTGCGGGCTTGCCGGGCCGCCCGGGTTCGCTCTGGCCGAGTTCGCGGATGAGCCCGTCGGCGATGAGGTCCGCGACGAGATCGGAGACGGTCACCTTCGTGAGCCCGGTCTGCCGGGACAGGTCTGCCCGGCTGCCCGGCCCCCCGCGGTAGATCGTCTGCAGGATGAGCGAGCGGTTGTGGCTGCGCCCGTGTCCGGGCAGCTGCTTCGTGCGCGCGCCGCGGTTTCGACCGGCGGTGAGCGGCGCCTCGCGCTGCCCCTCTGCCGTGCCGGTCCATCGTCGCACCTGTGCCTGGGTCATGTTTGTTAGTAAAGCTCACTAACTTACCGAAGCGCAAATATTTTGATCACATTTTTACAACGGCTCGGGGGCGCGTGGGCGCGACGCCCCCGATTCCGGTGCTTCCGCTTCCCTCCGAGCGGGTGCCATACTGGTGCCGAGCCCCCAACGGCGGGGGCCATTCCATTCACA
Source organism: Leucobacter sp. M11 (assembly GCF_035726885.1). Classification (NCBI taxonomy): domain Bacteria; kingdom Bacillati; phylum Actinomycetota; class Actinomycetes; order Micrococcales; family Microbacteriaceae; genus Leucobacter; species Leucobacter sp. M11. The sequence continues at coordinate 655,364 of NZ_JAPFRB010000002.1, forward strand.
ACGGATCGTCCGGCACGTCCCTGCCGGTGAAGGAGTTACGAACATGGCACGCGTCACGTTTGCGGGAGCCTCCCGTATTTTTCCGAACACCGACCGCCCCGCGGTCGACGCCCTGGACCTCGAGATCGAGGACGGCGAGTTCCTGGTTCTGGTCGGCCCCTCCGGCTGCGGCAAGTCCACTTCGCTCCGGATGCTCGCGGGCCTCGAGGAGGTCAACGGCGGCCGCATCCTGATCGACGGGCAGGACGTCACCCACGCGGCCCCCAAGGACCGCGACATCGCGATGGTCTTCCAGAACTACGCGCTCTACCCGCACATGACCGTGGCCGAGAACATGGGCTTCGCCCTGAAAATCGCCGGGGTCTCGAAGGAGGAGCGCGCCGAACGCGTGCTCGAGGCCGCGAAGCTGCTCGACCTCGAGCCCTACCTGGACCGCAAGCCGAAGGCGCTCTCGGGTGGCCAGCGCCAGCGCGTGGCGATGGGGCGCGCGATCGTGCGCCAGCCCCGCGTCTTCCTCATGGACGAGCCGCTCTCGAACCTGGACGCGAAGCTGCGCGTGCAGACCCGCACCCAGATCGCCTCGCTCCAGCGACGCCTCGGCGTCACCACGGTCTACGTGACCCACGACCAGGTCGAGGCCCTCACGATGGGCGACCGCATCGCGGTCCTCAAGGACGGGCTGCTCCAGCAGGTCGGCACCCCGCGCGAGCTCCTCGACGCCCCGGCGAACGTCTTCGTCGCTGGCTTCATCGGCTCACCCGCGATGAATCTCTTCCCCGGGGCCGCGACCGCGGACGGCATCACCTTCGGCTCCGCCGCGGTCCCGCAGGGGGACGTCACCGCGGCGGGGCTCGCCGCGGGGCACGCCCTGACGGTCGGCGTCCGGCCCGAGGATCTGCGCCTCGTGTCCCCCGAGGAGCCCGGGCTGGACCTCACGGTCGACCTCGTTGAGGAGCTCGGGGCCGACGGCTTCCTCTACGGCAGGGCCACGGTCGACGGTGCCGAGATCCCGCTCGCGGTCCGCGTGGACGGGCGGAACCACCCCGCCGCGGGCGACGCCGTGCGGGTCGTCCCGATCGCCGATCACGTGCATCTGTTCGACGCGGGCACGGGCGAGCGCATCCGCTAACGCCGCGCCGGGTTCCGGGGCCGCCCCCGGAACTCGGCGTCAGCGCGCGCTGCGCGGCTGAATCGCGGGCGGCGTGGGCCGACGGACTGGGCGCGAGTCGGTCGTGATCGCGAGCTGCACCCGGCGCAGCGGCACGTTTTCCAACAGCTCCACGCCGTTTCGGGTGCGGTGTTCCAGGGAGTAGCCGATCTTGCCCTGCCGGACGAGCCCGATGTGGTTCGGCTGGTTCGGGTTCCAGAGCAGCCACGTCGCTGCCCCGTTCAACCCCTTTCCGAGATAGGTGATCTCGATGGGTCGGCCGTTGATGACTTGGACAACGGGGACATTGCGTCGACTGGGAAGCTTGGCTTCGTCGCGGTTCCCCTGCAGGATCTCGCTCATAGGAGCGAGTCTACCGATCCCAGCTGGACATCGCACGGATCCGCGACGCCGGGGTTCGGCGCCCCACGATCCGCGCGAGGGGCCTAGGCCCCGGCGTAGAAGGCGAGGATCGCGCGTCCGAGCCCGTCGATGTCGTCGACGTGGCTGAGCTCGCGGGCCGAGTGCATCGAGAGGATGGGCACGCCGACGTCCACCGTGCGAATGCCGAGCCGGGTCGCCGTCAGCGGGCCGATCGTGGAGCCGCAGGGCACCCGGTTGTTCGAGACGAAGTCCTGGCTGGGCACCCCCGCGGCCGCGCAGGAGCGGGCCCAGAGCGCCGAGCCGTGCGCGTCGCTCGCGTAGCGCTGGTTGGCGTTCAGCTTGAGAATGGGGCCGCCGCCCGTGAGCGGGCGGTTCGCGGGGTCGTGCTTCTCTGGGTAGTTCGGGTGCACGGAGTGTCCGACGTCGGAGGAGACGCACCAGGAGGCGGCGAGCGCGCGGGCCAGGTCCTCGGTCCCGGCGCCCAGGCCGGCGAAGATCCGATCGAGCACCTCCTCCAGGAAGGGGCC
>NZ_JAPFRB010000002.1:657454-658542 GCF_035726885.1 Leucobacter sp. M11
CTCGTGGTCGAAGCCCGCGAAGACGCTGATGTGCTCGGCGCTGTCCTCGGCGGCGATCAGGGCCCGCATCCCCGCGTACACGGAGATCAGGTTGTCGAGCCGCGGAGAGGCGAACAGCTCGCGCTCGGCGCCGAGTCGCGCCGGGGCCTGGCTGTCCACCGTGAAGACGTCGGTGCCCGCGATGTCCGTCGCGGCGATCCCCGCGCGCTCCGCGAGGAGCCCCAGCACGTCGGCGCCGTCGCCGAAGAGGCCGAGCACGGGCTGGGTGTGCTGCTGCGGGTCGAGCGTGAGCCCCTGGTTTGCCTCGCGGTCCAGGTGGATCGCGAGCTGCGGGATCCGGGCGATGGGGCCGGTGCGGACGAGGTGCTCCGCGCCGTCGCGGGTGACGAGCCGCCCGGCGAGCTCGAGGTCCCGGTCCAGCCAGGAGTTGAGCAGCGGACCGCCGTAGACCTCGACGCCGGCCTGGAACCAGCCCTCGGCGTTCCGGGTGGGCTTGGGCTTGAGCTTGAACCCGGGGGAATCGGTGTGCCCGCCGAGGATGCGCACCGGGGTCGTGGGGGCGACGCCGCCCGCGTGCCGCCAGGCGATGACCGCGCCGTCACGAACCACCACGGCGCGCACGGGATCGGCGCCGCCGCCCCAGGCGGCGGTCTCGTCGCGGCGCTCGAAGCCCGCCTCGGCCAGACGGCGGGCCACCTCGGCGGCCGCGTGATACGAACTCGGCGAGGCCGTCACGAAGGCGGCGAAGTCGTCGGCGAAGGAGTCGGTGGTCCAGGGAGCGGTCAACATGCTTCCATCCAAGCAGGTTCGTCGCCGCTTCGCGCCCTAGCCGCGGAGTGCGGCGAGCCGAGTGAGGACGGCTGCGGCGCTCTCGGGGTCCGGGATGCGGTGGGTGGCGCGGGTCTCCCCCGGGCCGATCTTGATGCCGACGTCGCCGGGGCCGAGCGCCCGGAAGCCGTCCTCGTCCGTGACGTCGTCGCCGAGGAAGAGCACCGCCTCGGCCGCAACGGCAGTGCGAATCCGACTCAGGGCCTCGCCCTTGTCGCTCGGACGGAGCGCGAATTCGAGCACGCGCTTGCCGTGCTTCT
>NZ_JAPFRB010000002.1:658583-663813 GCF_035726885.1 Leucobacter sp. M11
AGCACGCCCGCCGAGCCGTTCTCGGTCAGGGCGCGGGTGTGCACGGCGACCCCGGCTGGCTTGTCCTCCAGCCAGGCCCCGTGCCGGGCCGGGCCCCCGTCGAGGAGCGCTTCGAGGGCCGCGCGCAGCCCGGCGAGCCGGGAGCGCTCCTCATCCGTCAGCGGCGGGCGCAGCTCCGCGCGGCCGGGCGTCGGGCCCGCCGGCTCGGTGAGCCCGACGAGCTCGGCCCCGTGCGACCCCGCGAGGACCCGGCCCTCGGTGGGCACCCCGGTGCGGCTGAGGCTGGCGAGCGAGCGCCCGGACACGAGCGCCACACGGGTGCCGGGCACCGCCTGCAAGCGGGCGAGTGCGTCCTCGGCCTCGGGGAGGATCCGGGCATGATCGGCGTGGGTGACGATGGGCGCGACCGTGCCGTCGAAGTCCACCGCGACGAGGAGGGAGCCCACCCCCGCCAGTCGTTCCAGTTCCCGGTCGAGTGCTTCGGCGATCACGTCAGTCTCCTTCGTGTTGCGGTGGGCCCCCCTCGCGAGGCGGCAGGTGTTGTGGGGTGTCTCGCGCTCAGGCGCGGAGCAGGTCAGCTCGCGAAGGGGCTCGGGTCGGGGAGGGCGGCCCGGTCGGAGCCGAGCGCGGTCAGGAAGGTCCGGGCCCAGCGGGTCACGTCCCGCTCCGCGACGACGCGACGCATCGCGCGCATCCGCTGGCGCTGCTCGGCGGGCGGCATCTGCACCGCGCGCACCATCGCGTCCTTGAGCCCGTCAATGTCGTGCGGGTTGATGCGGACGGAGCGGCGCAGCTCATCCGCGGCCCCCGTGAACTCGCTCAGCATGAGCACGCCGGCCTCGTCGTTGCGGCAGGCCACGTACTCCTTCGCGACGAGGTTCATGCCGTCCCGCAGGGCGGTGACCATGAGCACGTCAGCGGCGAGGTAGAGCGCCGCCATCTCCTCCTTGGGATAGCCCTGGTGCAGGTACACGACGGGGGTGTGCGCGATCGAGCCGAAGTCGCCGTTGATGCGGCTCACGGTCTGCTCGATCTCGTCCCGCAGGTGCATGTAGGCCTCGACGCGCTCGCGGCTCGGGCTCGCCACCTGCACGAGCGTCACCGTGTCCGCGGAGAGGATGCCGTCCTCGATCGCCTCGCTGTAGGCCTTGAGCCGGTGCCGGATGCCCTTGGTGTAGTCGAGGCGGTCCACGCCCAAAATCATCGTGTCCGGGTTGCCCAGTTCCTCGCGAATCTCCCGCGCGCGCTGCTGTACGGCGGGGTCGGCGGCCAGCTTGGAGAAGGCGGCCGCGTCGATCGAGATGGGGAAGGCTTCGGCGAGCACGCTGCGTGCGGGGCGCTCGGCGCCCTCGGTCGAGGCGGGAATCTGTACCTCGTTGCCCCGGCTCGGGAATTCCAGGAGGCGGCGCACCGAGGCGCGGAAGTTCGCGGCGTCGGTGACCCGCTGAAACCCGACAACGTCCGCGCCGAGGACCCCGCGCAGGATCTCGCGCCGCCAGGGCAGCTGCGAGAACAGCCCGTAGGGCGGGAAAGGGATGTGCAGGAACATGCCGATGCTGAGGTCCGGCCGGAGCTCGCGGAGCATCGCGGGCACGAGTTGCAGCTGGTAGTCGTGCACCCAGACCGTGGCCCCCGGGGCCGCGGCATCGGCGGCGGCCCTGGCGAACTTCTCGTTCACCGTGCGGAAGCGGTCCCACCAGTCGCGGTGGTAGCTGGGCGCGGAGATCACGTCGTGATAGAGCGGCCACACGGTGTCGTTCGCGAAGCCCTCGTAGTACTCCGCGTACTCGGCGGCGCTCAGCGCGACGGGCACGAGGTGGGTCTGCCCGTGATCGAAGGGGGCGAGCTCTTCGTCGACGCTGCCCGGCCAGCCGACCCAGGCGCAGCCCAGGTCGCGGACCACGGGCTCCATCGCGGTGACGAGGCCGCCGGGAGAGGGCCGCCAGGCAACCGTCCCGTCCTCGTGCTGGACCCGGTCTACGGGCAGGCGGTTCGAAACCACCACAAAAGAATGGCGGGGGTCTTCCCCCGGTTCATCGGCGTCGTCCACGGGCATCGCTTCCCTCCGTTATGCAACCTCGGGTCTCACTGCCACCCTAACAGGAGCGCCCCCGGTCGGGACCGGGGGCGCAGCTGTTCCGGCGGGGGCCGGCGGCGGACCTACTTGGCGGGGGCGCGGAAGCCGACCGCGAACTCCGCGAGCAGGCGCGCGCCGAAGCCGGTGGACCCGGCGGAGCGCCACAGGTCGTCGGCGTCGGCCTTCATGGTGCCCGCGATGTCGAGGTGGCCCCAGGGGATATCGTCGACAAACTCGTTCAGGAAGAGGGCCGCGGTCGTGGTGCCCGCGTACTCGCCGCCGATGTTCGACAGGTCGGCGACGTTGCTCTTCAGCTGCTCGCGGTACCGGTGGTCCAGCGGGAGCCGCCATGTGTTCTCGTCGGTGGCGTCGGCGGCGGCTTGCAGCTGCTCGGCGACCTCGTCGTTGTTCGCGAGGAGCGCCGCGGTGCGGGTGCCGAGCGCGGCCATCGCCGCGCCCGTCAGCGTCGCGATGTCCACGATGACGTCGGGGCGGTTCGCTTCCTCGGTCGCGAGCACGAGCCCGTCGGCGAGGACCAGGCGACCCTCGGCGTCGGTGTTCTTCACCTCGACGGTCGTGCCGCCGCGGATCGTGAGCACGTCGCCGAGCTTCGTGGCGCTGCCGGAGGGCATGTTGTCGGTGCACATCATCCAGCCGGTGACCGCGGTGGTCGCGCCGAGCTCGCGCAGCACCGACATCGCCGAGAACACGGAGCCCGCGCCCATCATGTCGAACTTCATCGCCTGGTGCATCGCGTTGGACGGCTTCAGGCTGATCCCGCCCGAGTCGTACATGATGCCCTTGCCGACGAGGGCGAGGTGCCCGGTCGCGTTCTCGGGGCGGTAGCTGAGCTTGATCATCCGGGGCTCCTCGACGGAGCCCGCGTTGACGCCGAGCAGGCCGCCGCAGCCGAGCTCGATGAGCTGGGCGCGGTCGAAGACCTCGACCTCGAGGCCCAGCTCGGGGCCGAGGGCCACGGCGAGGTCGCCGAGCTTCTCGGCGCTGAGGTGCCGGGGCGGGGTGTTCGCGAGGTCGCGGGCGGTGTCCATCGCGCGGGCGAGAATCAGGCCGCGGTCGATGCCCGCTTGGGTCTCGGCCACGTCCTCGGCCGGGGTGACGATTGTGAAGCCGGTCAGCGGCACCGTGGTGGGCGCGGAGCGCAGCGCGTCGTAGCGGTAGCGGGCGAGCACCGCACCCTCGGTGACGACCTGGCCGATCGTGCGGGCATCGACGTCGCTCAGGCCGCGGGCGTCGAACTCCAGGGTGCCGAGCTCGCTCGCGGCGCGCACGAGCGTGGCGGCGGCGTCGCGCAGCTGCGCGCCCGTCAGGGTGCCCTTGGTGTCTCCCAGGCCCACGAGGACGAGCACGGGGCCGTCCTGCCGGGGCAGGAGCGTGGTGCTGCCCGCCTTCCCCGTGAAGCCCACGGCGGCGAGCGCCGCGCGGTCGAGGCCGACGATCGCGGGCACGTCCCCCTCGGCGGGGACCGCGACGGCGATGGCCTGCGCGGAGGCGGAGGGCTCGGCGACGGCACGGACGTCGTGGCTGAGGGCTCGGGACGGGACGGGGTTGAAGTCGGGATCGATGACGACCGTCATGGGGTGTTCCTTCTTTCCTGGGTGAGGGACCGGGCGGCGCCCCGCGTCCCGCCCGCGACGACGCGGGGCGGGGAGGATCGGGGCGACGGTGGTACGGATCAGCACCGTGGGCGCGGTGGCGCCGGTGCCTGCCCTCTACGCTACCGCGCCCGGCCCCGGGACGGGGGGCGCGGCGGGGCGCGAAGCCCCCCACGCGGCCCTATCCGGCGGGGTTCCGGGGCTGGGGGGCGGGGCCGGGGCTTCGCCTCCGGGGGGTGCGGGGCTCGACGGGGGGCGGAATCCGCTCGCTCGGGCCCTCCTCGTCGGCGCGGAGGGCCATCCAGAGCGCGAAGCGGTCGTCCGGGTTGTGCAGGCTCAGGCCGGTAGCGCTCTCGAAGCGTTCGAGGCGCTTGCGGAGGGTGTGCCGGTGCACGGCGAGCTTCTCGGCGGTTGCCTGCATGGAGCCGTGCTCCACGAGGAAGGCCCGCGCCGCGCCGAGCAGGGCGTCGGCGTCCGGGTGCTCGGCACGGAGGCGGTCGATGGGGCGGAGGAGGCTCGCCGCGGCGACGGGGTCGAGGCCGTCCAGGATGAGGGAGACGGTGGGCAGTTGCCGGTAGTGGGCGACGGGCAGCGCATCCGCGAGGGCGATCTCGTGGGCGCTGATCGCCTGGCGTCTGGCGTCGGCGAGTTCGTCGACGGGGGTCGCCGCTCCGAGCCCCATCCGGACCGGGACGCGGTCCTCATCGGCGGCGCGCGTGACGAGCTCGGCGAGGGCGTCGGCCTGCTCGGGGGCGATGTAGCCCAGCACCCGGTCCCCGTCGGAGCTGATCAGGTGGGGCTGGCCGAGCTCGTCGAGCCAGTGCAGGACGAGCTGCTCGAGCACGACCGAGCGGGAGCGGGAGCTGAGCGCGAAGGCCTGCAGCTGGGCGGAGCGCACCCCCCAGCGATCGAGCACCCGGTTGGCCATCTCGGGGGAGCCGTCGCTCAGAGATTCGACCATGACCTCGCGGCCCAGGCGCTCCAGGGCGGTGTGGTCGTGGGTGCGCAGGACGAGGTCGATGAGCCCGGCGGCCTGCGCGGAGAGGTCTCGGGTTCGGCTCGTGGACCCGGTGCGGGAGGACACGACGAGGTAGGCGCGCAGGTCGCGGCCCGAGCCAACCGGGAAGGTTTGCAGGTCGGGGTAGCGCACCCGCACGGGTCGGCTCAGGGCGACCGAGACGGCGTCGTCGATGTGGAGGCGCCCCGCCCCCGCGCTCGTGATGACGGTGCCCTCGGTGTCTAAGAGAACGGCCCAGCCCTGGAGCCGGTGCGCGAGTTCGACCACCACGGCCTCCGCGCCGCCCCTGCGGGCAACCTGGGTGAGGACGGTCATCCCCGAGGACACCAGCCGGGCCCCGGCCGCGGCGTCGTCGGCAAGGTGCTCGGCGGTGCGGGCGCGGGCGAGGTCGAGGGCCCGGGCGTCCGGGCTCGGCGGGAACAGGAGCACCCGGTGCCCGGCGTCGGCGAGCCGCTGCGCGAGCGCGTGGCCGGGCGCGGGCTCCGCGCCCGGGTCGGTGCGCGGGTCGGTGTGCGAGACCGA
>NZ_JAPFRB010000002.1:663868-668583 GCF_035726885.1 Leucobacter sp. M11
ACGAGCGCGAGCACGGCGGTGCCGAGGGCGTCCGGGGTCCCCGCGGCGAGCGCCGCGAGCACCTCCCGGGCCTCGGTCGGGTCCAGAAAGACGAGCTGCGCGGTCACGGTGTCCGTGAGCTGCGGCCGATCCCGGAGCACGTGGGCCGCGGACACGTTCACGCGCAACCAGGGCGCGGCGGCCTGCCCCGCGTCGACGCCGCCCGGGTTCGGGGCGGCCGAGGGGCTGCCGACCCGGGGGCCCGGACCGGGGGACGGCTCCGCCGCGGCGGGGCGCGGCCCCGGGATGCTCGGCAGGACGGGGTGCGCGCCGAAGGCGCGGGCGAGGTCATGGACAGTGCGAGACACCCCAAGAGTATACAAGATGGCACTATTCACCGACTTACGCTCCATAATTGACAGTGCTTTTCGCTTCACGTCGAACTAGTGTCGAAGCCGTTGAACAGCCACGGCGGCGGAGTCGCCGATGAAGGAGGACCCCCATGAAGGCAGTCGTATTCCGCGATCCGAGCACCCCCGTCGAACTGACCGAGGTCGAGCTCGCCGCCCCCGGCGCCGGTGAGGTGCGCGTGAAGATCGCCGCAGCCGGTGTCTGCGGCTCCGACCTGCACGTCCGCCGCGGCGAGTGGGATGCCCCCGCCCCGCTCGTGATGGGCCACGAGGGCTCCGGGGTCATCACCGCGATCGGCGAGGGCGTCACGAACCTCGCCATCGGTGACCACGTCGTGCTCTCCTGGGTCGCCCCCTGCAACGAGTGCCGCTACTGCCGCTCGGGCCACGAGGCCCGGTGCCAGGCCGTCGCGACCGTCGTCGCCCCCGGCGGCGTGCTGCACGACGGCACCTCCCGCCTGTCCGCCAACGGCGAGATGCTGCACCACTACCTCGGCGTCTCCAGCTTCGCCGAGGAGGCCGTCGTGCCCGCCTCCGGCGCAATCAAGGTCCGCGACGACGCCCCCCTCGACGTCATCGCCCTCGTCGGCTGCGCCGTCGCGACCGGCGTCGGCGCGGTCACCAACACCGCGGCCGTCGAGCCCGGCGCGACCGTCGCCGTGATCGGCTGCGGCGGGGTCGGCCTCTCGGTGGTGCAGGGGGCCAAGCTCGCCGGCGCCAAGCGCATCATCGCGATCGACGTCCTCAAGGAGAAGACCGCGCTCGCCGCGCAGCTCGGCGCGACCGACGAGATCCTCGTCGGCGACGGGGACCCGGTCGCCGCCCTCTTCGCGATGGAGCCGGACGGGGTGGACTACGCCTTCGACGCGATCGGCCGCACCGTGACCACCGAGCAGGCCATCAAGATGCTCGGCCTCGGCGGCGCTGCCGTCGTCGTCGGGCTGCCCCCGACGGGCTCCAGCGCGTCCTTCGACCCGCTCGTGCTCGCCGAGGCGGACCAGCGCATCCTGGGCTCGAACTACGGCTCGGTTCGCCCGTCGATCGACATCCCCGCGCTCGTGGACCGCTACATGGACGGCCAGCTCCAGCTCGACCCGCTGGTGTCCGCACGCCGCCCGCTGGCTGAGGCGGGCGAGGCACTCGCCGAGCTCGAGTCCGGCGCGGCGCTGCGCACCCTGCTGATCCCGTAACCCCCGCGTCACCCGCCCGGGTCGGCGTCGTCGACCCGGGCACCACCCCACCCCGTGCCCCCCGCACCCGTTCCAGAAAGCACCGCCCCACCATGTCTGTTGACACCAAGAAGCCCGGCACCGACGCCGGTTTGCGCCGCGGCGTGATGAGCGGGCCTGAGCTCTTCGCCCAGGCCATCGCCAACATCGCCCCGAGCGCGGTCATCGCGTTCACCGCCGCCGCGATCTACACCACCGCCGCAAACGGCACGATTTACTCGTTCCTGCTCGCCACCCTCGTCATCCTCGCCGTCGGGTACTGTATCTCGCAGTTCGCGAAGCAGCACGCGTCCGCGGGGTCGCTCTACACCTACGTCGCGAAGGGCCTCGGCCCCTTCGGCGCGTTCCTCACCGGCGTGACCCTCATCATCGGATGCTGGGGCATCGCCGCCGGCTCCCTGCAGGGCTCCGTGACCTACTTCACGCAGTTCCTGAATCTCCTCGGCCTGCCCGCCTCCGGGCTGGCGAGTGACATCCTGCTCACGGTCGTCCTCGGCGGCCTCGCGATCCTGTTTACGATTCGCGGCATCCGGATGTCGGCGCGCGTCTCCCTGGTGCTGGAGCTCGTGTCCGTCGCCATCATCTTCGGCCTGCTCGTCCTCGCCCTGATCTGGGCGGGCCCGCGCGCCCTCGACCTCAGCCAGTTCAGCTTCGAGGGCATCCAGCCGCAGGGCGTCGCGGTGGGTATGGTGCTCGCGATCCTCGGCTTCGTCGGGTTTTCCTCCGCCGACGCGCTCGGCCGCGAGGCCAAGAACCCCTACACCGCGATCCCCCGCGCCATCATGTGGAGCGCCGCGGGCGTCGGCGTGCTCTACGTCTTCTCCGCCTACACGCAGGTCATCCTGCTCGGCGACAAGCTCGGGACGAGCGCGAGCCCGCTGGAGGACATCGCGCACATCATCGGGATGCCCGAGTGGTTCGGCCCCGTGCTGACCTTCGGTGTGGCCGCTTCGTTCTTCGCCGTGGTCGTCGCCCCGCTGAACGTCGTCGGGCGCATCTTCTACGTCATGGGCAAGGAGGGCGTGGCCCCCGAGCAGTTCGGGCGCACCCACGAGCGCTTCCTGACTCCGCACCGTGCCCTGCTTCTCTTCGGCCCGATCGCGATCATCGTCGACATCATCCTGCTCACGATGGGCGTCGCGGGCGGCGACATCCTCGTCTGGGTCGACACCTTCGGCACCTACGGCTACATGTTCGCGTACTCGCTCGTGGCCGTCGCCGCGGTGGTGTACTTCAAGAAGCACGGCATTCGAAACCGCATGGTCACCTTCTGCGCGACCATCGCGGTGCTCAGCATGGCCTACGTGCTCTACGCCAACCTGTTCCCGGTGCCCGCGTTCCCGCTGAACGTGATCCCCTACCTGTTCTTCATCGTGGTCATCGCGGCCCTCTGCCGCTACGTGTTCCTCGTGAGGAAGCGCCCCGCCGTGATCGCCATGATCGGCGAGACCGACGCGGACACCCTGGAGGGCATCTAAGCGTCACGCCCTCGGGCACCCAGACTTCGGCACGGGGACGATTCCCCCCGGTCCCCGTTCCGAACCCGCGAACGCCCCCGCCCACCGGCCGCTCTCAGAGCGGCTGGCGGTCGGGGGCGTTTGTCCGTTCCGGGGGCGTCCGGCCGCGGCCCGTCGCCGCGGCTAGCGCTGTTCGCAGGCGATGCCGTCCTTGTCCCGGTCGGATTTCGCGTTCGCCTGGTACAGCTGCGCGCTGACGAAGAAGCTCGTCACGGGCTTGCCGCCGCCGGCGACCCGGTCCTTCGCCCCCAGCTTGCCCACCCCGTTGGGGTAGACCCGGTTGAGCGCGGAACAGTTCTGATAGGTGGTTGCCTTCGCGACCTTGCCGGTGCTCGCCGACTGCACGGTCACGGCGGTGTAGCCGGCCTTAGTTGCCGTCACCCGAACCGAGAGCTGCTTGCCCACGTCGGCCGCCGTGAGCGTGTAGCTGCCCCGGGTTGCCCCCGAGATCGCCGCGCCGTTCCGGAGCCACTGCGTCTTCAGGGCCGGGGCAGGCTTCCACGACCCCGCCTGCGCCGTCAGGGTTGCCCCGATCACCGGCTTCCCGGACACCTTGGGCTTCGGGGCGCTCGCAAAGCGTGCCTCGACCGCCCGGGCAGCGCTCTGCTTCGTCGCGGTCGCGTAGCCGGAGCGCGACCCCGTGACCCGCACGGACACGCGTGTGCCGGAGTCCGCGTTCGTGAGCCGGTAACTGGCCCCCGTCGCGCCCGCGATCGGAGCGCCGTTGCGGAGCCACTGCGTCTTGAGCGTCGTCCCCGCCGTCCAGGTGCCGACGGCGGCCTTCAGGGTCTGGCCCGAGCGGGCCGTCCCCGAGAGTTTCGGGGTGGCCCCCGCCAGCGTGCGCAGCACGGTCTTTTGCGCGGAGATGGCGCTGGCGGTGACGTAGCCGCTCTTCGTCCCGGTCACGCGGACCGTCAGCCGGGTCGCGCTGTCGGCCGCGACCAGGACGTAGCTGCTTCCGGTGGCCCCCTTGATCGCGGTTCCGTTGCGGAGCCACTGGTAGCTGAGCGCGGTGCCCGCGGTCCACGCTCCGGCCGTTGCGGTGACCTTCTGCCCCGCCCACAGGTTCCCGGAGATCCCGGGCGTCGCGGTCGTCAGCAGCCCCGTAATCGTGACCGGGGCAGCGTCCCGGTGTTCGCTCCGGTACCCGGGGAGGGACCCGGTCACCCGGACCGTGAGCTTCGCGGTCGCATCGGCGGCACTCGGGGTGTAGCTCAGCGTGGTCGCGCCGGGGATCGCGACCCCGTTGCGAAGCCACTGGGCGCTCGTCGCGGTTCCGGCGGGTGCCCAGGTGCCCGCCGTGGCCTTCAACGGCTGCCCGACCCGCGGCGTACCCGTGATGATCGGGGTGGCCGGGGCGAGGGCGAAGCGGGCGACGTCGAGCCACTCGCTCGCTCGGGTCACCGCCGCCGAATCGCCCTGGACGCCGGTCACGATGACGCGGAGACTCGCTCCGCCGTCCCCGGCCTGTAGGGCGTACTCCGGGGCCGCGGCCACCGTCGCTGTGCCCTGCTCGGTGAGCCGCTCCCAGCGATAGGCAAACGTCGTGCCCGGGGCCCACTCCCCCGTGACGGCTCGCA
>NZ_JAPFRB010000002.1:668634-670909 GCF_035726885.1 Leucobacter sp. M11
CCTCGTTCTCGGAGGGGTCGCCCGAGGCGTCCTCTCCCGGCTCGGCTCCGGGGCTCGGCTCGGTCTCGGAGCTCGGCTCGGTCTCGGGGCTCGGCTCGGTCTCGGAGCTCGGCTCGGTCTCGGGGCTCGGCTCGGTCTCGGGCACCGCGGAACCGGGCACCGCGGTGCCGAGGGTCGGCCCCGCGGGTGCGAGTTCCTCAGCCCCGGAGGTCTCAGCCGCGGGTACCGGGCGCTCCGATGCCCCCGTCTCCGGGGCGGCGAGGGCGGGGACGGCCGTGCCGAAAACGAGCGCCCCGCCGAGGAGCAGGGACAGGGTGAGCGAGCCGCCGCGCGGACGCGGCTTCGGCTCGACGGTGGCAGACGGCATCGGATTCCTCACGGCCCGCTTGCGCGGGCGGAACACACGGCGAAAACGGCGCGCCGGGGCGTGTGACCCGGGCGGCGCGCCCAGAACAGCGGCCTCCCCGGACGCCGTGCGTCCGGGGAGGCCGGGAGTCGGCGCTTAGGCCGCGTGGCTGCCCGAGGTCGTCGAGCTCATCGCGTGCGCCTTCAGGCGGGCGAACTCGTCCTCGGTGATCGTGCCGGCCTGGAGCAGCTGCGCGGCGGAGGCGATCTGCTCGGCGGGCGACGTGCCAGCGGCCTCGCGGATGTAGCTCTTCGCGGCCTGCTCGGTCTGCACCGCGACGCGGTGGCTCCGCTCGGCCATGCCGCCGCCGCGGGCGATCACGTAGACCAGCGCGGTGAGGACGGGGATGAAGATCAGCGCAACGAACCAGATCGCCTTCCACCAGCCGTTGAGCTCGCGATCGCGGAACAGGTCCTGCACGATCGAGAACATCAGCATCAGGTACGCGATGAAGACAAAGATCGTAAAGATCGACCAGAGCGTTTCCCAGAAGGTCATGTTTCCCCCAGTGTTGCGATGAACCGGGGACAGATCGTTCCCCGCTGGTCACATCGTATGCGGATTCGGTCCCGGAGCCCAGGGTCCAGCGAGTTTCAGTTTCCGCGCGCCCGCGGGAGAAGTTCGGGGCGTCGAGCATTGACTTGGGTCTTCCTCTCACGAATGGGCGGTTGTTAGATTCGGTTGTGGGCGTTTCGCAGAGCGCCCGGAAGCCACCGGCGGCCACACCGCCACTGAGAAGGAACCCGTGACCGACACCCCGAACGTTGCCCGCCCGCACGACTACGACCACTCCCACGCCGATGTCTCCTCCGGCTGGCTCCGCGCCTCCGTCTTCGGCGCGATGGACGGCCTGGTCTCGAACATCGGCCTCATCACCGGCATCGCCGCGGCCGGGGCCTCCCCGCACATCGTGGTCCTCACCGGCCTGTCCGGCCTGATCGCCGGGGCCCTGTCGATGGCGCTCGGCGAGTACACCTCCGTGCGCACCCAGAACGAGCAGCTCGATTCCGAGGTGCGCACCGAGCGCGACGCCCTCGCCCGCAACCCCGACGGGGAACGCGCGGAGCTCGCGGTGCTCTTCACGGAGTTCGGTATGCAGGCCGAGGTCGCGGAGCTCGCCGCCTCGCAGGTGCACACGAACGACGAGAACGCCCTCCGCGTGCACCTCACGCACGAGTTGGGCCTGAACCCCGACGAGAAGCCCTCCCCCTGGGTGGCCGCGATCTCCTCCTTCGTCTTCTTTTCGCTCGGCGCGCTCGTGCCGATCATCCCCTTCCTGCTCGGTTTCGGCGAGCTCTGGATCGGCCTGCTCTTCGGCGGGGCCGGGCTCCTCATCGCGGGTGCCATCGCGGCGACCTTCACGAAGCGCAATTGGCTCAAGGGCGCCCTCCGCCAGCTCCTCTTCGGCGGCATCGCCGTCGCGGCCACCTACACGATCGGCATGCTGATGGGCGTCGACGGGGCGTGATCGCGGCCGTTGCCTACACTTGAGGCATGAACGCTGAGGACTTTGTCGCGACCGTGCTCGCCGTGGTCGCCGAGATCCCGCCGGGCCGCGTCATGACCTACGGCGGGGTCGCGGAGGCGATGGGGTCCCGCGCGCCGCGCGCCGTCGGCAAGGTCCTGGCCCACCACGGGCACACGACGCACTGGTGGCGCGTCATCCCGGCTTCCGGGAAGCCCCCGGCCGGGCACGAGGCGGAGGCGCTGGCGGCGTACCGCGCCGAGGGCACCCCGCTGCGCTGGGCACCGGGCGCGGAGAGCTACCGCGTCGTCCTGCGCGAGGCACGCTTCGTCCCCGACACGGACGATCCGGGGGCGCCCTTCGCTGCGGAGCTGCCGCCCCTGCCGCCGTCGATTCGGGGCTGA
>NZ_JAPFRB010000002.1:670953-671158 GCF_035726885.1 Leucobacter sp. M11
TGGTTCCCCAATCCCGGCTGCCGGGGGAGAATAGGGGGATGACCGCCGAAACCGCAGCCCCGGAGCCCGCCCCCGAGGCGGAGCCCGCCCTCAGACTCGTCTTCGAACGCGGGGTCAGCCCGAGCAAGTGGGCCGAACGCTGGGCCGAGCAACACCCGGGCTTGCCGCTCGCGATCGAGGTGCGAATGACCAGGCGGGGCGACCC
>NZ_JAPFRB010000002.1:671237-671351 GCF_035726885.1 Leucobacter sp. M11
ATCCACACCCTGCGCCTCTACGAGGAGGCGGTCGCGGTCATGCTCCCCGAGGACCACGACCTCGCCGAGCGGGACAGCATCGACGCCTCGGAGCTCGCCGGCCTCGGCCTGCTC
>NZ_JAPFRB010000002.1:671427-671654 GCF_035726885.1 Leucobacter sp. M11
CAGGCACCCTCGAGGTCGTGCTCGCGGGCGTCGGCGCGGCCCTCGTGCCGGACCCGCTTGCCCGCCATCTGGGCATGAAGGGGCTGCGCCGGGTTCCCGTGACCGGCCTCCCCGGCACCTGGATCTGGGCCTGCTGGCTCGTCGAGGCAGACGGCCCGGTGATCCAGGACTTCGTCGGGGTGCTCCGGGGCCGCACGCGCTCCAGCTCCCGGCACGCGAGCGAGCGC
>NZ_JAPFRB010000002.1:671707-674991 GCF_035726885.1 Leucobacter sp. M11
CGCGAAGAAGCACCCGCCCCGCGGCAAGCGCGTCCGACGCCCGCGCCGCTAACCCCGGGCAGCCGCGCCGCGGGTGAACGCCCGTGGCGCGGTTACCCGGGGCTCCGCGCGGCGGGCGTGCTTCCCGCGTGGGGCCTAGAGCTGATTGGCCGGAACGTCGAAGGTGGCGCAGGCCGTCGGGCCCTTGTCGGCGCCGACGGCGAACCAGCGCTGGCGCTGCTCGGCTGAGCCGTGCGTCCAGCCTTCGGGGTCGACGCGGCCGGTCGCGGCCTGCTGAATTCGATCGTCGCCGACCGCGGCGGCAGCGTCGAGGGCGTCCACGATCTCGGGCTTCGTGACGGGCTTCAGATAGGGCACCCCCGCCGCATCGGGTACGGTCGAGGCGGCCTGCACCCAGGACCCGGCGAAGCAGTCCGCCTGCAGCTCAAGCCGCACTGAGCCGGACGCGGGGCCGGAGCCACCGCGGTCGGCCTGCTGCATCTGCCCGGTGAGGTTGGAGATGTGGTGGCCCCACTCGTGCGCGAGGACGTACATCTGCGCGAGCGGGCCGCCCGAGGCGTGAAAGTCCCGCTTGAGCGTCTCGAAGAAGTCGGTGTCCACGTAGATCGTCTCGTCGGCAGGGCAGTAGAACGGGCCGGTCGCGCTCGTCGCGCTCCCGCAGGCCGTGTTCGTCGCGCCGGTGAACAGCACGGTCCCCGGGGCCCGGTAGTTCGATACCTGCGTGCTCCAGTAGCGATCGATGGAATCCGCGGCTCCGGCCATCCGGCACTCCACGAACTCGTTCGCGTCGCTGCCCGTCTGGCAGTGCTCCAGGTTGATCTCCTCGACGGCCTCGGCGGTCTGGTTCTGCGACTGACCGCCACCGAGCATCGGGGCGAGCCCGGTCAGGTCGACGCCGACGAACTGGGAGATGAGAAACAGCGCGATCGCGCCGATTCCGCCGCCGATGGCAATCTTGCCGCCCCGGCTCGTGCCGCGGCGCTGGACCTTGCTCGTGTCCAGCCGTGCGTTGTCATTGAACGTCATCGCGCTCCCCCATCTTGGCGTCCCCGGCCGAGCGGCCGGTTCCGTGCTCTGTTCTGCCTCCGGCGCCGTTCGGGCCGCCGGCCACGAGCGCCACGCTCGCGGACCGCTGGTCAGCGGAGCTGGGCACTCATGAACTCAGCATAACGGCGCGGGGCCGCCCCGGGCAGTGCCCGGGGCGGCCCCGTCGCGAGACGCGCGCTGCTACTTCTTGGCCTCGCGGGCGCGCAGCGTCTTCTCGTGCACCGGCTCGGTGCCCGCGGCGCGCTGGGCCAGCACGTGCGCGTGCGCCTCGGCCTGGCGCTCTGCCTCGGCGCCCGTCGCGATCTTCGCCCGGATGAGGTCGTCGTTCAGCCCGAAGGCCTCAACGAGCTCGAGGGCACGGGGCCGCAGGCGACCCAGCAGCCGGTCGATGTAGGCGGTGATCGACTCGGCCCGGTGCGCGGTCAGGCTGCCGTTGATGAGGTACCAGCCGATGTGCTTCTCGATCAGCCCGAGGCCGAAGAGGTCGCGCAGCCACGTCATCACGGTGCGGGTCTCCTCATCCTGGAAGGTCTCCAGCTTCTCCGTGAAGGCCTCCCACTGCAGCAGCTCGGCGTGCGCGCGGGCCGCCTCGATGAGCTTGTGCTGCTGCGCGTTGAAGGCGTCGGCCTGCTCCGCAGCGGACTTCTTCGAGGACTCGCGGATGGCTCCGGCCACCTCGGCAACCATCGTCTCCACCCGGGTGGTGAGCAGCTCGCGCTGCGCATCGGTGTCCCGAACGTGACCGACCGAGCGGGCGGTCGAACCGAGGTCAACCACCGACTGTGCGAGCTGGCGGAGCCCGAAGCGGTTCACGGCGCGCTCCCCGGCCTGGCCGACCGCGAACTTCGCGAGCGTGGCCGCGTCCGCGCCCTTGAACTGCTTGGCGAAGTCGCCGAGGAGGCGCTTGCCGACGAGCTGCAGCAGGATGTTGTTGTCGCCCTCGAAGGTGACGTAGATGTCGAGGTCGGCGCGCAGGCCCGTGATCCGGTTCTCGGCGAGGAAACCGGCCCCGCCGCAGGCCTCGCGGGCCTCCTGCAGGGTGTCGAGCGCGGCCCAGGTGGACAGCGACTTCAGCGCGGCGGCGAGCGTCTCCAGGTCCTGCCGGTTCTCGTCCGTGTCGTTCTTCCCCGAGAACACCTCGTCGAAGGTGGTCAGCAGCTTGTCCCCGGCAAAGGAGATCGCGTAGGTCTCCGCCAGGCGCGGCAGCAGGCGGCGCTGGTGCTGGCCGTAGTCCAGGATGACCTGTTCGCGCTCGCCCGCCGCGGTGAACTGTCGGCGCTCGGAACCGTAGCGAATCGCAATCGCCAGGGCCACCTTCATCGCGTTCGCGGCGGCCCCGTCGAGGGAGACACGGCCCTGAACCAGGGTGCCGAGCATCGTGAAGAAACGGCGGCCCGGGCTCTTGATGGGCGACGAGTAGGTCCCGTCGGCGGCGACGTCGCCGTAGCGGTTCAGCAGGTTGGTGCGCGGGATCCGCACCTCGGTGAAGTGCAGCCGCCCGTTGTCGATGCCGTTCAGGCCGCCCTTGACGCCGTCGTCGTCCCCGCCGATGCCGGGCAGGAACTCGCCGTTGTCGTCGCGGAGGGGCACGAAGAAGCAGTGCACGCCGTGGTTGACGCCCTTCGTGATGAGCTGGGCGAAGAGCGTGCACGCCTTGCCGTGCAGGGCCGCGTTGCCGAGGTAGTCCTTCCACGCCCCGCGGAACGGGGTGTCGATCACGAACTCCTGGGTCGCCTCGTCGTAGGTCGCGGTCGTGCCGATGGAGGCGACGTCCGAGCCGTGCCCGGTCTCGGTCATGGCGTAGGCACCGGGCAGCTTGAGGCTCATCACATCGGGCAGCCACTTGTCGTGGTGCTGCTTGGTGCCGAGGTGCAGGATCGCGGACCCGAAGAGGCCCCACTGCACCCCGCTCTTGATCTGGAGCGAGGGATCGGCCATCACCAGCTCCTGGAAGGCAGCGATGTTCCCGCCGTGGTTGTCGCTGCCGCCGTATGCGGCGGGGAAAGCGCGCTGAATCGCGCCGTTGTCGACGAGGATGCTCAGCTGCTCCAGCGTCCGCTTCCGGTGCTCGTCCATGTGCTGGCCGGGGATCGTGTGCAGACGGGGGTCAACGGCGAGCGCGCGTGCCTCCAGGCGCTCCTTCTTCCAGGTGCCGAGGAGGGCGTCGCCGACGGCGGCGACATCGATGCGCGCTGCCGGGGAGGTCTTCCCGGCACTGGCGGTGACTGGGGTGGCTA
>NZ_JAPFRB010000002.1:675029-682058 GCF_035726885.1 Leucobacter sp. M11
CGTCTGTGCACGGCGACGGTGACTCTTAAGGTAAGCCGAGAGCCGCCGAGGGGCAATCATCCGCCACAGACCCCACAAGGGGGCCGCGGGCGGCGAGCCGGAGAAGTGGACGAACTCTACAAACTGCGAGCCTGTTCTTTGTTCAGGTACGCGGGTTTTCTCCGGGGTCGCCGTCGCGGCGCGCCAGCTCCCGCAGCCGCTTGCGCCGCAGGAGTACGGAGCCGACCACGACCAGTGCGGCGGAGAGCACGCCCGCGCCGCCGAGCGCGAGCATCAGGCCCAGCGGCAGGGGCGGGGGCGGCTCGGCCTCGGCGAAGCGGATGACCGCGGCGAGGGGCCAGCCCTGGGCGATCACGGGCGCGTGCCCGTCGCGTCGCGAACCTCGATGAGGACGCTGAACGCGTCCTGGAGTTCCTCCGGTTGCACCGCCTGGCTCGCGTCGCCGTCGGGCAGGGTCGCGGGCAGCCGGAACGTGACCGGAATGCCGAAGCCAGCCCCGGGGGCTCCCGCGGATCCGATGTCCTCGGCCGCCGCGCCGGACGCGCACAGCTCGCCGAGGTTCAGGCCCGGGTCGATGGTCGGCTCGCCCGGTTCGCCGAAGAAGATCTCGATCACCGCGGCGCTCGGACTCAGCTTCGGGGAGCCCTCGCAGACGAGCTGCGCGGAGACCACAATCGCGTCGGCCCGGACCTCGGGATCCGAGTCCGTCGGGGCACCGTCCGGGTCCTGCTCAATCGCGACGATCAGGTCAGCGACGGTCGTCTGGCCCGGCTCCAACGCGTCGACGACAAACGAGGACAGGCCCATGCTGCCGACGCCTCCGACCACGAGGCCGAGCCCGGAGGATTGGCGGTCACCGCCCAGGCTCTCCATCATCAGATCGAGGACGCTCTCCTCCGGGGCCGCCTCCTCGGCGGGGACGCACCCGGCAAGGGCCAGGGGGGCCACGAGGGCAAGGGCCACCGCACCCGTCCGGAGCGGCGCGGCGCGGAAGAAACGGCGACGTGGGGTTGGGCTCGCGGGCATCGGCGGCCTTTCCGTGTGGGGAAGGAGATCGGTGCCGGGCGGGAAGCCCGGTGCCCTCAGCGTAGCGCGGGCGGGCGCAGAAACGCCCGCCCCGCGCGTGCGGGGGCGGGCGTTTCACGTGGCACCGGGGTGCCAGGGGCTAGCGGAGCTGGTCGCCGGGGAAGAACTCGGCGAAGAAGCTCGGCGTGATCTCCGCGCGCTCGAACAGCTCCTGGGTCCGGCGCTGCCGGTTGCGGGGGATGATCGTCACGACCGTGCCCTCCTTCCCGGCCCGGCCGGTGCGGCCAGCGCGGTGCAGGTAGGTCTTGTACTCCTCCGGCGGGTCCGCCTGCACCACCAGGTCGATGTCATCGACGTGGATGCCGCGCGCGGCGACATCGGTGGCCACGAGGACGTTCACGCGACCCTTCGTGAGCTTCTCCAGGTTGCGCGTACGGCGGGCCTGGTTCAGGTCGCCGTGCAGGCTCACCGCGGGAATCCCGGCGTCCTCGAGCAGCTCGGTGAGCCGCTCGGCGTAGGCGCGGGTCCGGGAGAAGACCAGGGTCTTCCCGTCGCGGTCCACGAGCTGCTCGATGAGCTGGTCCTTGTCCTCGCGGTTCACGACGAGCACCTTGTGGTCGATCGTTCCGGAGGCCTGGTCCTCGCCCGCGATCTCGCGCACGGCGGGGTCCCGCAGGAACTCCTTGACGAGCTTCGCGACGCCCTGGTCCAGGGTCGCCGAGAACAGGAGCTTCTGGCCGTGGTGCTTCGTGCGGCGCAGAATCCGCTGCACTGGCTCCAGGAAGCCGAGGTCGCACATGTGGTCGGCCTCGTCCAGCACCGAGATCACGATCTCGCTGAGGTCCAGGCGGCCCTGCTCGATCAGGTCCTCGATGCGGCCGGGGGTGCCGATGATGATGTCGACGCCGCGCTCCAGCGCGCCCACCTGGCGCTGCTGGGGCACCCCGCCGTAGATCTGCGTGGTGAACAGACCGACGGCGCGGGCCAGGGGCTGCACCGTACGGTCGATCTGCAGGGCGAGCTCGCGCGTGGGCGCCATGATGAGCGCCTTGGGCTTGCGTCCGGCCGGGAAGCGCCGGCGGCGCTCCCCGCGGACCGGGCGGGGCTCCTCGTAGTCGTCGGCCGCGAATGCGCCCTCCGCCTTCAGCTTGAGCAGCCGCTCGACGAGGGGCGCGCCGAAGGCAATCGTCTTGCCGGAGCCGGTGCGGCCTCGGCCCAGGACGTCCGAGCCCGCGAGCACATCGGGAATCGTGGCCGACTGGATCGGGAACGGCGACTCCGCGCCCAGCTCCGCGAGGGTGCGCACCAGGTTCTGGCCCAGGCCGAGCTCGGCGAAGCTCTTCCCGTCGTGCTCATCGGAGCTCGTGGCCTGGGCGACGAGGCGCTCCAGCACGACGTCCTCGGCGGGGCTGTACCGCGGCTTGTCATCGCGGAATCCGCGCGAGGGCTCTCGGGTGTCCCGGCGGGCGCGGTCCTCACGGAAGCCGCGCTCGGGCCGGTGGCCCCGCTCGGGACGCTCGAACTGCCCGCCCCGGTCGAAACGCTCGGGGCGGTTCCCGCGGTCGCTGCGCTCGGCGCGCTCGGGGCGCGGAGCAAACTCTGCGCGGGCCGGGCGCTCGGGGCGCTCGAAGCGCTCCGCGCGGGCCGGGCGCTCGGGGCGGTCAACGCGCTTGCCGCCCGTGCGCTCCTGGCCGCTCTCGTCGAAGTAGCGGCGACCGGGGCGCTCCGCGGAGCCGGGCTCCGACCGGAAGGAGCCGCGGTCCTCGCGCGGCGCAAAGCCGCCGGAGCGCTCGCCCCGGGCCTCGTCGCGCTTCTGGTAGCCGGGGCGATCGTCGCGCTTCTGGTACCCGGGACGGTCGTCGCGCGGGGCGAAGCCGCGCCCGCCCTCGGCCCGGGCGTCATCGCGCTTCTGGAATCCGCCGGAGCGGTTGCCCGAGAAGCCGCCGTCGCGCTTCTGGAAGCCACCCTCGCGCTTCTGGTACCCGCCGCGGTCCTCGCGGCCGGGGCCACCGGAGCGCTCGTCGCGCCCCTGGTATCCGCCGGAGCGGTTCCCGCGGAAGTCATCGCGCGGCGCAAAGCCCTCGCGGCGCTGGGAGCCGCCGCGGTCCTCGCGACCGGCAAAGCCGCGGTCGTCGCGGCCCTGGGACCCGCCGGAGCGGTTCCCACGGAAATCGTCGCGGGGCGCAAAGCCCTCGCGCCGCTGCGAACCGCCGCGGTCCTCGCGAGCGGGGCCGCCGCCGAAGCGGTTCCCCTGGGGGCCGCCGGAGCGCTCGGCGCGAGCGTCCGCGTCCCAGCGGTTCTTCTTGGGGGCGTCCTCCTCGGGACGGAAACCGCGGTGCTTGGGGCTGCGGTTGCCCGGCGCGGACTTGCCGCGGTTCGGGTCGTAATTCTTGGCGGGCTTGAAGCCGCCCTTGTTGTTCTTGGGCATGATGCCTCTCGGGTTCTGCGTGACAGCACACAGCGCGACCACCCCTCGAAACCGAGCGGGTGTGGGCTGTTTCCCCGGGCAATTCTTTGGCCGGGCCGTTCACGTGTCGTGATCACCGCGGACGGATCATCTCGCGGAATTCGGCCTGGCGGACGCATACGGTCACCGTGAGAGCGGTGGCGTCCAAAAGCCGACTGGGTTATCGTACCGCAGCTTCCTGAGAGCCGCCCGCGGATCTCTTCGTCGGCGCGGCGAACCCCGGCTTCCCCGCCGGACGGGGGCCGCGGCGCGAGCCACGCCTCGGGCGGACCCGGCTCAGCGTTCGGCGAGTTCCTCGCGGATCTCGGCGATGAATTCAAGCTCGTCCTGGGCATCCTCGTCGGCGATCTCGGTCACCCAGCTGAAGAAGGACTCCGCTGCGTCGAGGAGCTGGGGGACGAGGCTCCGCGCGTGCACATCGATCTCGGCGTCGCCGACCGAGAAGTAGGTCGCCCCGTCCCGGTCGCGGAGCACCACGTGGATTTCTCGGTTCGGAAAGGCGAACTGGCCGACCCCATCGCGGAGGTACTCGTCCAGCATCGACAGCAGATAGGACCAGAGCGGCCACAGATCGTCGGCGGTGCGCGCGTCACTCAGGAGCACCTCGTTCACGGTGAGATGCAGCACCCCGGCGCTCCACCCGGGCTGTTCCTCGCGCTTGGCGCGCCACCGCTCCGCGGCGTGCCCGGGCTGTTCGACGACGTCGATCAGCAGCTCGGGGTCGCTGAAGAGCTCGTCGAGCTCCCGCCCGTCCTCGGCGAGGAGGAGGCTTCTGGCGTTCACACTGCCGGTGCTGAGGCTCACAGGGGGTCCTTCGTTGGGGTCGTTGCGTCGGGGGAATCCGGCCCCGCGTCCGGTGCGCCCGGATCGGGCCGCACGGCGGGCTCCGCCGAGGCGGATGGGTCGCGGGGGCGCGTCCGGATCGTCTCGTCCAGCTCGGGGTCAATCCCCCGGTCCCGCGCGGCGTGCTGGGCGTGTTCAGCGCCCGCGGCTGGCCCCGCGTCCGCGCCCGGGAGCGCGGGGGCGGACGCGGCGCCGGCGTCGCCGAGGACCGGCACCGCGAGGTGCGCCGCGCCCGGCGCCGCCACCGCGTCCCCGCGTGCGGCCCGGCGCTCGCGGGACCGCTCCCGGGCCCGCTCTACGGCGTAGTACAGCGTCGGGAGCACCACGAGCGTCATCACGGTGGAGGAGATCAGACCGCCGATCACGACGATCGCGAGCGGCTGGGAGATGAAGCCGCCGTGCCCGGTCAGCCCGACCGCCATCGGGGTCAGCGCGAGGATCGTGGCGAGCGCCGTCATCAGGATCGGGCGCAGTCGGCGCAGGGAGCCGAACTCGACCGCCTCGCGGAGCGGGTGACCCCGGCCCCGGAGGGTATTGATGAGGTCAACGAGCACGATGGCGTTCGTCACCACGATGCCGATGAGCATGAGCACCCCGATGAGCGAGGCGACGCCGAGCGGCACCCCCGTGATGACCTGGAGCAGGATCGTTCCGGTGGCCGCGAAGGGCACCGAGATGAGCAGCAACAGCGGCTGCAACAGGCTCTTGAAGGTCGCCACCATCACGATGTAGACGATGAGGATCGCGGCCAGCAGGGCGATGCCGAGCTGCTGGAAGGCTTCTTCCTGCTGGGCGAGCACCCCGCCGACCTCAGCGGTGACACCCGCGGGCAGCTCGATCTCGGCCAGCGCGGCCTCGATCTCGGCCGAGGCGGTGCCCAGGTCGTCGCCGAGCGGCGTCGCGGAGATCGTCGCGGAGCGCGCGCCCTGCACGGTCGTCACCGAGACGGGACCGTCGATGACCTCGACCGTGGCCAGGCTGTCGAGGCGCACCTCCCCGGCCAGCGTCGGCACCGGCATCGCGGCCAGTTCCGCCACCGTCTCCGGCGCGCCTGGCCGGGCCAGGTACACCGTGATGCTGGACTCGTCGAGCATCACCTGGCCGAGCGAGTTCGGCTGCATCTTGGCCGAGACGATCCCGCCGAGCGCGGCCTCGCTCAGGCCGGCATCCGCGGCCTGTTGCCGGTCCGCCCGCACCGAGAGGAAGGGGCGCGAGGTCCCGAGGTTGCTCGACACCTGGCTCAGGCTGTCGAGCGAGCCGAGCGTGTCCACGAGGGTCTCGGCGGATTCCGCCAGGGTATCCTGGCCCGGGGCCGTGACCTGCACCTCGATGGCCGATTGGCCAAAGCCCCCGCCGCCGCTCGCGGACAGCGAGAACGCGCCCGCGTCATCCAGGTCCTCCAGGCGATCCCTGAGCTCCTCCTGCAGCCGGGCTTGACCGGCGTCGGGGTTCGTGGTGACGGAGTAGGTGAGCACGCCGTCCCCGCCGCCGCCGAACATCGCGGCCAGGCCGGAGCCCGAGCTCCCGAGCGCGACCTGCACGGTGTCGACGTCCGCTTCCTCGGCCAGCAGGGCCTCGACGCGCTCCGCCTGGCGGAGCTGCTCGTCCAGGCTGGTGCCCGGGGCGAGGGTCTGACTGATCGACAGCGAATTCTGCTCATCGCTGCCGATGAAGTTGGTCTTCATGAGGGGGGCGAGCGCGACGGTCCCCGCGAGCGTGAGCACGGCGATCCCGAGGGTCGCGAGGGGCTTCGTCAGCGTCCAGCGGATGATCGGCCGGTAGGCGCGCTGGAGCTTCGTGACGCGCGAGGCGCCCTCGCCCTCTTCCGCGAGTAACTTGGCGTCCTCCGCGCTGAGGTTCGCGGGCACGGGCCGGGCCTTCTCTGGCTTCAGGAACCAGTACGCCAGCACGGGCACGATCGTCAGGGAGACGAGGAGGGAGGCGAGCAGGGCGAGCGTGACGGTCATCGCGAAGGGCCGGAACAGTTCGCCGGTCATCCCGGTCACGAAGGCCATCGGCAGGAAGACGGCGACCGTCGTGATCGTCGAGGCCGTGATCGCGCTCGCGACCTCCTTGACGGCGA
This sequence comes from Leucobacter sp. M11, assembly GCF_035726885.1. NCBI lineage: Bacteria > Bacillati > Actinomycetota > Actinomycetes > Micrococcales > Microbacteriaceae > Leucobacter > Leucobacter sp. M11. The sequence continues at coordinate 681,449 of NZ_JAPFRB010000002.1, forward strand.
AGAGGATCGTCGGGCCCCGGTCGGCCCCCGCCACCAGGTGCCGCTTGATGTTCTCGATCACGACGATCGAGTCGTCAACGACGCGCCCGATCGCGATGGTCAGCGCGCCGAGGGTGAGGATATTCAGGGTGTAGTCCGCCGCCTGCAAGCCGATGAAGGTGATGAGCACCGAGACCGGAATGGAGATCGCCGTCACGAGCGTCGCGCGCACCGAGAGGAGGAAGACCAGGATGACGAGCACGGCGAAGACAAGGCCGAGCGCGCCCTCCACCGCGAGGGTCTCGACGGAGCTTTCCACGTAGGGGGCCTGGTCGAAGACCACGTTCAGGCTGATGCCGTCCAGCGCGCGCTCCAGCTCGGGCAGGGCACCGCGCACCTCGTGCGAGACCTCGACCGTGTTGGCGGCGGGAAGCTTGGTGATCGCGATGGTCAGGGCGGGCTCGCCGTTGACCCGCGAGATCGAGGTGACCGGGTTGGATTCGAGGCGGACATCGGCGACCTCGCCAATCGTCACGGGCACGACGGGCGTCGCGGCCGGGGCCTGCGGTTCAGCGTCCTCGCCGGTCGGGGCTCCCTCCGGCGGGGCGGGCTGTCCCTGCCCGGGGACCTC
>NZ_JAPFRB010000002.1:682113-684300 GCF_035726885.1 Leucobacter sp. M11
AGCTTCGCGTTCTCCGCGAGCTGCTCCGGGGTGGGCACGAGCGGCAGGGCGGCGATCTCATCCGCGCTCTCCAGCGTGCTGCCGGACTGCACGGTCAGGTTGCGGCCGTCGTCATCGACCTGTCCGCCGGGTTGGAGCACCCCGTTCTGCTGCAGCGCATCACGGATGGACTGCTCACTGAAGCCGGCGTCGGCGAGCTTGGCGGCGTCCGCTTCGATCGTGATCCGGTCGCCCCTGGCCCCCTGCAGCTGGGCCTCGCGCACCCCGTCCAAATCGCCGAGCTCCTTGACCGCGGAGAGGTTCAGCTGCCGCGCCATCTCCTCGGCGTCGGCGTCGGCCCCGCCCGTCACGGAGATCTGCACCACGGGGAGATCATCGATGCCGCCGGAGACCACCTGCGTGTCCGATTCCTCCGGCAGCAGCCGAGAGATCCGGTTGATCGCCTGGAGGATCTTCTGCTCCGTCGCCACGAGATCGGTGCCGTACTCGAAGGTGGCGAGCACCACCGAGCTGTTCGTTGAGGAGGTCGCCTGCGAGCTCTCCAGCGCGGGCAGGCCGCGCAGCGCGGTCTCGATGGGCGTGGAGACGTCCTCGTTGACCACCTCGGGCGAAGCGCCCGGGTAGCTCGTGATGACCGCGACCGTGGGGAACTGCACGGGAGGCATGAGCTCCTGCTTGAGGCCGGTGAGGGCGATACCGCCGAAGATGGCGATCACCACCGTCACGAGGGCGATCAACGCACGGTTCTTCAGGCTGGCTGTGGCAAACAGGTGCATTCTCGAAGTATGTCACAGGGGCGTGAGCGAGCTCTGTGCCGGATTCGGGACCGCGGGGCCGCCGGGCGTTTTGTCCGGGGGGCTTCTTCCCGGATAATGAGGGGATGCCTCAGGCCTCACCCTCCAAGACGCTCGGTGCGGTTACTCCCGCCGACTTCGAAAAGCTCGCTCAACTGCGCAAAATGAAGGCGCTCGCCCTCGGCCTGCTGATCCTGATGGCCATCATCTTCATCTTCTCGTTCTCCCTCCAGGAGCGCTACGAGTGGCTCGCCTATGTGCGGGCCGCGAGCGAGGGCGGCATGGTCGGGGCCATCGCGGACTGGTTCGCGGTGACCGCACTGTTCCGCTACCCCCTGGGCATCAAGATCCCGCACACGAACATCGTCGCCACCAAGAAGGACGAGATCGGCGCGGGGCTCGGCACCTTCATCGAGGACAACTTCCTGTCTCAGGAGGTCGTGCACGAGAAGCTGAGCACGATCAGCGGTGCCCGGCTCGTCGGCACCTGGCTCACGACGGCGGGCAACGCGCCCCGGGTGGGCGACGCCATCGCAAACATCGGCCTCGGCGCGATCACCGTGCTCGACGACGAAGACGTGCGGGAACTCATCGAGGGCCTGACCCGCCGCCACCTGATCGACCCCGTCTGGGGCCCCACGCTCAGCCGGGGGGCCACCTCCTTCCTGGACGGCGGGCACCACGAGGCACTCATCGATCTCGCTGCCGACCGGCTCGGTCAGTGGCTGGAGAACAACCCCCAGGCCTTCGACAAGATCGTCTCCGGGCAGTTGCCCTCCTGGGTGCCGAGCATGCTCGACCGCTTCATCGACAACCGGGCGCACCACGAGGCCGTGCGCTTTGTCCGCGCCGTGCGGGACGACGCGCAGCACCCGGTCCGCGGCACCATCGGCACCTTCCTGCGCGAGCTCGCCACCGACCTCCAGCACAAGCAGTCCCTCATCGACCAGGTCGAGGCCGTGAAGCACGACATCTTCGACAGCCCCCGGGTCCGCTCCCTCACGGAGAGCACCTGGCAGGCCGCGAAGCACGCGCTCACGGACTCGCTGACCGATCCGACGAGCGAGCTCCGGGTGCGCATCGACCGCGCCGCTGAGGACTTTGGCCGCCGCCTCCTCGGCGACACGACGCTGCAGTACAAGATCGACGTGTGGGTCATGGGCGTGGCCGAGCACCTCGTCGGGACCTACCGCCACGACATCGCGAACGTGGTCGCCGAGACCGTGCAACGCTGGGATGCCCGGGAGGCCGCGGAGAAGATTGAGCTGCAGGTCGGCAAGGACCTGCAGTTCATCCGGATCAACGGCACCGTGGTGGGCTCACTTGCCGGGCTCGTGATCTTCACGATCGCCCACAACCTCGTGTCCCCGCTCTTCGCCTAGCACCGGGAACT
>NZ_JAPFRB010000002.1:684363-689869 GCF_035726885.1 Leucobacter sp. M11
CTCACGCCGCTTCCGGCGCCAGGCCGGGTCGCTGAGGAACAGGCCCACCGCGATCACGGCGCACAGCGGGGCGAAGACGCGCCGGTCGTTCTCCGCGAAGGTCTTGTTCGCCTTCCAGTCGAGGACGTCGAGGGTGGTGCCCCGGTAGCCGGTCACCGCGCGGGCCCCCATCGCGACCATCAGGCCGCGCCTGAGCAACCGCCCGAACCAGTTCTTCTGGCCGAAGCCGGCGGAGAGGGCGGTGCCCACCCCGAGCGCTCCCGCGACCGTCGCGGTCGCCCCCGGGGTCGGCGGGGTCTTCTGGCCGGTGACGTTCCGGCTCAGCTCCTTCGCCGAGTCGTAGGGCACGGTGCTGCCGCGCGCCCAGGCCACGTGCAGGGCGGAGAGACCGCCCAGGAGCAGGGTGGGAACCACCGAAATCGTCTTGCTGAGCGCCATCTGCGTTCTCCTCACGTCGTCCTCGGGGCCCGTGCCGGTGCCCACGTCTCTATTTCGCGGCGTCGAACCTCAGGTAGAGATCCTGCACCCGGTCACCGGAGGCCGTGTGATCGTTCCGGGTGAAGATGCCGCACTGTTCGACCCGGCAGTCCAGGCCCGCCATGCTGAGCTCGGGGACCAGAAGCCGCGCGGTGAAAGCGCCGTTTTCGGCGTCCGTGTAGGACCCCGTCGCGAAGGCGCGCCAGGCCCAGTTGTTCGTGATCCACTGGCTCTCCAGGGCTGGCCCGTCCGCGCCGGAGTTCTCCTGCTCGGCCAGCTCGCCCGATTCCGCCCCCTCGGGGATCCCGCCCAGGCAGGGCGAGGGCTTCTCGCCCGCGGCGGGAACCTTGCAGAATCCGAGGTATATACCGTTGTCGGCATTGAAGCCGGTGCCGAAAACCGTGAGCTCATCCCCCGGGGAGAGCTGCGAGAGATCCACGGCCTCGCCCGTCGGGCCGACAACGCCGAGCACCCGGGTCCGGTCGTCCGCGCCCACTGCGCTCACCTCGTCGGGGAAGCTGCCCTCGTCGACCCCGGTCTGCCCGGAGCTGCCCGCGTTCTGGTGGGTCAGGATCGGCACGACGACCGCCGCGGCCAGGGCGAGCACCAGGACCGCGAGGCCGCCGCACACCCACAGGATGATCCGCTTGATGCGGCGGCGGCGTGAAACGGGAGCGCTCATACCCTCATGCTATCTGCTGAGTCCCGGCTCGCGCGAGAAATGCCCCTGGCAGTATGCCCGTCGCGGGAAAGCTCTGAAACGGCCGGGACTCATCCCAGAGGGTTCCGCTCCGTGGTAGGCTGTGGCTTACACTTTGTCCCTGATTTGGCACACTGCCTCGCGGCCCATTTCCCGCGGGGCCCGATCTTGTAAGGGGGTCTCGCATGGGGCGCGGCCGTCAAAAAGCAAAACACACGAAGGTTGCTCGGGAGCTGAAGTACTTCAGCCCCGACACCAACTACTCCGCCCTCGAGCGCGAGCTCGGCATCGAAACGCCGCGGCCCGCGCATCGAGACGAGCCCGAACCCGACGCGTGGGCGGAGTACGCGGAGAAGTACAACTCCGACTCCGACGACGACTAGAGCGAGACCGACCCGTTCGGACGCCCTCGCCTCGTGAGCGACCCCCGCGAGAGACCCACCCGGTCTCCGCGGGGGTTTCTCGTTGCCTGGAACAGCTTCCCTGGAACGGCCCGGGGGCACGCCCGGAGTCGTCACGGCGCTCTCCGCCGACCCTGGGGAGACCGCGCCGAGCACGCGGACGTGGCCGCGCGCGGGGACGGGTGACCCGGCCCCGCGCGCGTTCGGGCTTAGGCCGTGGCGTAGTCGCCGACGAGGCGCACCGCGCCGCCGTCGACGCCCTTCGCGCCCTGCTCGAAGTCGCTGAGGTCGCGGGCCTGCGTGGAGACCCGGCCGGCCACCCAGGAGGAGATCCCCGAGGCTTCCAGCTTGGCGATAACCGAGGAGGCAGACCCGGCGTCGACCACCGCGATCATGCCGACGCCCATGTTCCAGGCACCCTCGAGGCCGCCGAGGTCGTGGCCACCCAGGTCCGCCAGGTGCCGAATGACGGGCAGCGGCGACCAGGTCGCGCGGTCCATCTCGCACCAGGTGCCGACGGGCAGGACGCGGGCCAGGTTCGCGGCGATGCCGCCGCCGGTGACGTGGGAGAGCGCGTGCAGGCTCCCGGCGAGCGCGGGGTCGTCGAGTACCTCGAGCAGGGGGCCGGTGTACAGGCGGGTCGGCTCCAGCAGGGCCTCGCCGTAGCTCGTGCCGAGCTCGTTGGAGTGGTCGGTGTAGAGCACATCGGCGCGGGCCAGAATGTGCCGGACCAGGGAGTATCCGTTGGAGTGGAAGCCGGAGGCGGCCATCGCGATGACTACGTCGCCGTTCTTGACCCGGTCCGGGCCGAGCATGGCGTCGGCCTCGACGATCCCGACGGCGGCGCCAGCCACGTCGTACTCGTCGGCCTTCAGGAGGCCGGGGTGCTCGGCCGTCTCGCCGCCGACGAGGGCAGTGCCGGTTGCGGAGCAGGCCTCGGCGATGCCGCGCACGATGTCCGCGATGCGCTCGGGAACGACCTTGCCGCAGGCAATGTAGTCCGTCATGAAGAGGGGGCGGGCCCCGACCACGATGATGTCGTCCACGACCATGCCGACGAGGTCCTGGCCGATCGTGTCGTGCTTGTCGATGGCCTGCGCAATCGCGACCTTGGTGCCGACGCCGTCCGTGGACGTCGCGAGCAGCGGCCGCGTAAACGACTTCAGCATCGAGACGTCGTAGAGGCCGGCGAAGCCGCCAAAGCCGCCGAAGACGTCGGCGCCGTGCGTCTTCACGATCGCCGCCTTCATCAGCTCGACTGCGGTATCGCCGGCGTTCGTGTCAACGCCGGCCTGGGCATAAATCGAAGGATTCTCGCTCACCCTGTCAGCTTAGCGCGTCACCGGGGCCGCGCCAGCCGGAGTACGCTTGGTCGTGTCCCGCGCGCACAGTCGCCTGTGAGAGACTGTCCGCGACCCCCACCGCTTCAAACCCCTGAGGAGCATTTGCCCAATGTGCGGCATTGTCGGAATCGTCTCATCCGAACCGGTTAACCAGCAGATCTACGACAGCCTGCTTCTCTTGCAGCACCGCGGCCAGGATTCCACCGGAATCGCCACGGCAGAGGGCAGCGTCTTCCACCAGGTGAAGGCGCGGGGGCAGGTGCGCGAGGCGTACCGCACCCGCGACATGCGCAACCTCCTCGGCAACATGGGTCTCGGCCACGTGCGCTACGCCACGAGCGGCACGGCGGCGAACGACCAGGAGGTGCAGCCGTTCTACGTGAACGCGCCCTACGGCATCATCCTCGTGCACAACGGGAACCTGACGAACACGCGCGAGCTCACCGCTGAGCTGTTCAATGTGGACCGCCGGCACCTGAACACGAGCTCCGACACGGAGCTCCTGCTCAACGTCCTGGCGACCGAGCTGCAGGCCGAGATCTCGGGGCTGTCGCTGGAGCCCGAGCAGGTCTTCAACGCCGTGACCCGCGTCTACGAGCGCGTGCAGGGCTCCTACGCCGTCATCGCGCTCATCGCGGGCTACGGCATGCTCGCCTTCCGCGACCCGAACGGGATCCGCCCGCTGATCCTCGGCAAGCGCGTGAGCGCCGCCGGCAAGGACGAGTACGTCGTGGCCTCCGAGTCGCTCGTGCTGGAGTCCGGCGGCTACGAGATCGTGCGCGACCTCGGCCCCGGCGAGGCCGTGTTCATCAGCACCGAGGGGGAACTGTTCAGCCGCCAGTGCGGGGCCAACCCGCGCCTCGCCCCCTGCTCCTTCGAGTTCATCTATCTCGCGCGCCCCGACTCCGTCCTGAACGGCATCTCGGTGTACGACGCCCGGCTCCGGCTCGGCAACGTGCTCGCGGAGCAGATCAAGACGGAGATGTCGACCGGCGACGTTGATGTCGTGATGCCCATCCCGGACTCGGCGCGCCCCAGCGCCATGCAGGTCGCTCGCCAGCTCGGCATCGAGTACCGCGAGGGCTTCTTCAAGAACCGCTACGTGGGCCGCACCTTCATCATGCCCGGGCAGGCGGTGCGCAAGCGCTCGGTGCGGCAGAAGCTGAACGCGATGAGCTACGAGTTCACCGGCAAGAACGTGCTGATTGTCGACGACTCGATCGTTCGCGGCACGACCTCCCGCGAGATCGTCGAGATGGCTCGCTCCGCCGGGGCCAACAAGGTCACCTTCGCCTCCGCCGCTCCGCCGGTGCTGTTCCCGCACGTCTACGGCATCAACATGCCCTCGCGGCAGGAGCTGATCGCGCACAACCGCTCCACCGAGGAAATCAGCCGGGAGCTCGGCAGCGACCAGCTGATCTACCAGCGCGTGGCAGACATGAACCGGGCCATCCTGGACGGGCAGAGCGCGGTCACCGAGCTGGAGAACAGCTGCTTCACGGGCGAGTACATCTCGGGCAACATCGACGCCGAGTACCTCGCGTGGGTCGAGGCAAACCAGGTCAGCTAGCGCGGCGCGCGCGAACGCGGTCGACGGGCACCTCGCTGAGGGCCCATCGACCGCGTTCGTGTGTGCGGGGCCTTAGGCCTTCGGCTTGGGCTCGTCCGCAGCCGAGTCCTCAGTCGGCCCCTCGTCCTTCGAGCCGACTTCCTGCTTCAGGATTCGCGCCGACTGTCCGAGGCTGCGCGCGAGCGCGGGAAGCTTCGGGGCGCCGAACAGGAGCAGCACAATCACGAGGATGACGACGAAGTGCGTCCCGGTCAAACCAGCCATGGGGGGTCTCCTGTTCAGGGTTGGAAGATTATTGTACGTCCGTGTGGACGGCGCGCGCGCTCACGCGGCGACGCCGGGCCGCGGCGCTGAGCACGAGGCACAGGATCGCGCCGAGGGTCAGGCCGATGACCCCGCCGATCAGCGCGAAGAATCCGACCGCCTGACCGAGGGTGTAGTTCGCGTCCTGCGCGATGGGGAACATCGTGGTGATGACGGCCCCGAGGATGATCCCGATGGCGATCGAGACGGTGAGGATGCGGCCGTAGCGCACCGATCGCTCGACGACGACGGGCTCCTCCGTGCGCACCTCGACCGGCTCGTGCGCGGGAGCTTCGACGGCTTCGGCGCCCTCGACGACGACCTCTGGGGTCACGGCCTCGGGGGCGGGGACGTCGGCGGCCGCAACGTCAGGGGTGGGTTCGGAGGCACTCATGCCCCCATTGTCTCAGCTTTTCGCTGAGCCTCCGCTCAGTGCGCGTCTGGCCCGGTGCGGAGCACGGGAATCATGCCCTCCAGCGTGGCCCGCGTCCCCGAGGCCGAGACGAGCGCCCCGCTCCGGGCCTCCGCCCAGCTCACGCGCCCCGTGGCGAGGCCGAGCCACACCGCCGGGGCCATCTCCACTACGTTCGGCGGGGTACCCCGGGTGTGCGCGGGACCCTCCACGCACTGCACCGCACCAAAGGGCGGCACGCGCACCTCCAGGGTGCCGCCCGGGAAGCGATCCGCGAGTTCTTGGAGCAGGTAGCGCACC
>NZ_JAPFRB010000002.1:689926-697537 GCF_035726885.1 Leucobacter sp. M11
CGACCCTCGGAATCGTGAATGCGTGCTTTGGCCACTCGTCCAGCGTAGCCCGGCCCCGGTCGCTATCCTGAGGGGGTGAAGATTCTTGTTTTGGGCTCTGGCGCCCGCGAACACGCCATCGTGAAAGCCCTCGCCGCGGAGAACGCCGGCCACGAGCTGGTCTGCGCGCCGGGGAACTCGGGCATCGCCGCCGATGCCCGCTGCCTGCCGCTGGACATCACCGACCCGCAGGCGGTGCTCTCCTTCGTGACCGAGAGCGGCTACGACCTCGTCGTGGTCGGCCCGGAGGCCCCCCTGGTGGCCGGGGTCGCTGACCCCCTCCGCGAGCGCGGGATCCCCGTGTTCGGCCCGGGCAAGGCTGCCGCCCAGCTTGAGGGTTCGAAGACCTTCGCGAAGCGGATCATGTCGGCCGCGGGCGTGCCCACGGGCGGCGCGACCCGGGTTGACTCCGTCGAGGGCGCCGCAGCCGTGCTCGACGAGTACGGCGCCCCCTACGTCATCAAGGCCGACGGCCTCGCCGCGGGTAAGGGCGTCCTCGTGACCGAGGACCGCGTCGCCGCGCTGGAGCACGTCGAGTTCTGGATCCGACACGGTGAGGTGCTCATCGAGGAGTTCCTGGACGGCCCCGAGGTGTCCCTGTTCTTCCTCGCGGACGGCCACAACGTGCTCCCCCTGTCCCCCGCGCAAGACTATAAGCGCATTTTCGACAACGACGAGGGGCCCAATACGGGCGGCATGGGCGCGTACTCGCCGCTGCCCTGGCTCGACGAGGGCTTTGTGGCCGAGGTCACCGAGACCGTCGCCATCCCGACCGTGCGCCAGCTCGAGGCCGAGGGAACCCCGTTCATCGGGCTGCTCTACTGCGGTCTCATCCTGCCCGAGGCCGGGATCCGCGTCATCGAGTTCAACGCCCGCTTCGGCGACCCGGAGACCCAGGTCGTGCTGCCCCGCCTCGATTCCCCGCTGAGCGCCGCGCTGCTGGCCGCCGCGACCGGCACCCTGAGCGCGCACGAGCCGCTCGACGTCGCAGAGGACGTCGCGGTCACCGTGGTGCTCGCGAGCGAGAACTACCCGGAGTCGCCCGTCACCGGTCGCGAGCTCACGGGCCTCGTCGAGGCCGCGGCGGTGCCCGGCGTGCAGCTCGTGCACGCGGCCACCGAGGAGCGCGACGGCCGCTGGTTCGCCACGGGCGGCCGCGTGCTCAGCGTCGTGGCTCGCGCCGAGAGCTTCGCCGCGGCCCGGGAACGCGCCTACGAGGCGATCGCCCTGATCGGCCTCGAGGGCGGCCAGTTCCGGACGGACATCGCCGAGCGCGTCGCCTAAGCAGCGTGCCCGCACGGGCGCGGATTCGCCGGGGCGGCCAGGGTCGTCCCGGCGGCGGGGAAGTCGCGACGGCGGCCCCGGGCGAAACGGGGCCGCGCCCAGCGGCTAGGCCAGGCCTTCGGCGAGCGCGTCCTGCAGGTCGTCGAGGTGCGCTTCCCAGGCCTCGTGCGAGGCGCGGACCCGGTGCGCGGCATCGGGAAACACGTCAAAACCGGTCTCCGCGATCGTCAGAATCGTTTCGCCGCTGTCCGAGACGAGTGAGATGAGCACCCGGGTCTGGCTTCGGTCGCCGGACTCGCTCCAGGCGAAGCCGAGCGCGTGGCCGACGACGAGCACGTCGATCTTCCCGGCCGCGTCGCGGCTCAGGCCCGCTTCCTCCCAGAACTCACGGAGCGCGCCGCCGCTGGTCAGCTCAAAGCTGAGATCGGGCCACCAGGTGGCGCGGATCTCGGGGTCGGCCAGGGCAAACCACACCCGCTCTCTGGACGCGTCGAGGCGCCGTCGTACCGTCACTGGTCCAACCGGAATCATCCTGCACCTCCCCCAATAGCCTAGTATGCACCGTCTGAACCGGCTATGGGAGTGTCTCCGGAGGTGGCAGAATAGCCGGGTGACCACGAATTCCGCCCCCGCCCTGCCCGGTTGGACCCATTTCTACTCCGGCAAGGTGCGCGATCTGTATCGCGCCGACGCCCCCGGCGATGACCGCCTGCTGCTCGTCGCGAGTGACCGCGTCAGCGCCTTTGACTTCGTTCTGGAGCCCGCAATCACGGGCAAGGGGGCCCTCCTGACGGCCCTGTCCAACTGGTGGTTCGCCACCCTGGACGTCCCCAATCACTTCGCCGAGGGCGAGGCCCCCGCGGCCGTGGCCGAGCGGGCCATGGTCACGCGCACCCTCGACATGGTGCCGATCGAGTGCGTGGTGCGCGGCTACCTCACGGGCAGCGGCTATCAGGAATATCTGGCCACGGGCGAGGTGTGCGGCATCGCGCTGCCCGCCGGCCTCGCGGACGGGGACCGCCTGCCAGAGCCGATCTTTACCCCGGCGTTCAAGGCCGAGCTCGGGGATCACGACGAAAACATCAGCTTCGAGCGATCCGTTGAGATCGTCGGCGAGGAAACCGCGACGGCGCTCCGCGACACCTCGCTTCGGCTGTTCGCCGAGGCCAGCCGGATCGCCGAGGAGCGCGGCCTCCTGCTCGCTGACACGAAGTTTGAGTTTGGTTTCGACCCGAGCACCGGCGTGCTGACCCTGGCGGACGAGGTCCTCACCAGCGATTCGAGCCGCTACTGGGACGCCGAGGGGTACCGAACCGGCGCGACCGCGAAGGAACGGATGGCGAGCTTCGACAAGCAGATCGTGCGCGACTGGCTCGCCGCGAACTGGGACCAGACCGGCACCCCGCCCGAGCTGCCCGCCGAGATCGTTGCGCGGACTCTCGGCCGCTACCGGGAGCTGTTCACCCGGCTGACCGGCGAAGCGGCCCCGGCCTCATGACTGCCGCGCCGGAGGGCCGGCCGCCGTTTCCCCCTCGCCCGATGAAACCGCTCACGGCGGCCCTGATCCTGATCATTTCGGGCGCCATGGGGTTGCTCCTGCTGGCCACGGCACTGAAGACCGGGAACCCCTCGCGGATGATTGGCTTTGGCGGCGGGCTGATGTGCATCGGCATGTTCCTGTTTTCCCTGCCAATCGTTCGGCGGTCATACCACCCGCTGCCCCTCATACTTGCGACCGTTGCTTTCACGGCGTCTCTCGCGTGCTTCGCCTGGGTGTGCCTGGTCACGCCCGAGGTTCTCCCGGTGCGCGGCGGTCGCCGGAGCCTCAACCAAAGCGTTGCCCCCGTCGCGGGCTTCCTCAGCGCGGTCGCGACCGTGGCCGTGCCCATCCTGATGACCCGGTGGCTGCGCCGACTCCACCGCGAGCAGACGGGCCCCACAACAACTACTTGAAGCGTCAAGCAATTCGGCGTAGACTGGCCCCGAACGATTCGGAGCCCCCATGACCGCCACCCCCGCACGCACCCAGCACGACCTCCTTCCCGCCAGCACGGGCATGGGAGCCGTCACCCTCGCCGTCCACGACCTGGACGCGATGATCGATTTTTATCAGCGCGGCGTCGGCCTCGCCGTCCTTGACCAGCGGGGCCACACGGCCACCCTCGGCCGGCAGGGCGTTCCCGCCATGATCCTCAACCAGGACGGTTCCCTCGCCCACGCCCCGTCGGGAGCAGCCGGGCTGTATCACACGGCTTTCCTCTACCCGCAGCAGAGCGAGCTCGCCTCCTCCGTGTACTCGCTGGCGCGCAACTTCGCGCGCTCCTTCACCGGCTCAAGTGACCACCTCGTCTCCGAGGCCCTGTACTTCGATGACCCCGAGGGCAACGGGGTCGAGCTGTACTGGGACCGGCCGCGAGACGCCTGGACATGGCAGTCGGACCGCGTCCAGATGGCGACGAACTGGCTCGACCCGAACCAGTTCCTCCGCGAGCACCTCACGCAGGAGGGGGCTGAGTCCGTCGCGGACACCGCGGCGAGCGTCGGGCACGTGCACCTCAAGGTGGGCGATCTCGCGACCGCACGCGCCTTCTACGTGGACACGCTCGGCTTCGAGGTGACCGCCGAATACGGCAGCCAGGCCCTCTTTGTGGCCGCGGGCGGCTACCACCACCACCTCGGCATGAACACCTGGGAGAGCCGGGGAGCGGCCGAGCGCAGCCCGGCCCTCGGCCTCGGCGAGGTCGTCATCGACGTCGCCGACGAGGACGCGCTCAGCGCGCTCGCCGAGCGCCTCAGCGCGCGCGGCCTCCCGCACGGCCACGACGGGCGCGAGCTCAGCTTCCTGGACCCCTGGGCGAACCGCATCCGCGTGCAGGCTTCGGGGTCGGCCAGCTGACGACGCCGTGACCTTCCGGGCAGCCCGCCCTAGACTGGGAGAGACGCCGTCCGGTTCCCGGGCGGGCGGTCACGACGAAAAGAGGACACCCGTGTCATCGACAGAGAATGAATCGGAGCGCCCGGAGCAGTCCGAGGCTCCCGCGGAGGACATGCGGGCGAAGTTCCGCGAGGCGCTCGCCAAGAAGAACGCAAAGAACCAGGGCGGCCAGGCCAACCTGGACGGGAAGGGCGCCGTTCGCGGCAGCTCCTCCGGCCCCGTGCAGCAGCGCGAGTTCCGCCGCAAGAGCGGCGGCTGATTCGATCCCGGAGCCGCCGCCCGTGCGGCGGCTCCGGGCCGCGAATCCCCGCGATAGGATGGGACGGTGCGTCGGACCTGGCGCGCCGCCTACCACCTTTCTGGAGTCACCCGGTGTCCACCATCGTCGTAGAAGTTATGCCCAAGGCCGAGCTGCTTGACCCGCAGGGCAAGGCCACCACCGGCGCCCTCGACCGCCTCGGCAAGGGCCAGTTCACCAACGTCCGCATCGGGAAGCGCTTCGAGCTGACCGTCGACGGCCCGATCACCGACGAGATCCGCGCCGAGGTGCAGGAGATCGCCGAGGGCATCCTCTCCAACCAGGTCATCGAAGACGTCGTCTCGATCACCTACCCCGAGGCCGACTAATGAAGATCGGCGTCATCACCTTCCCCGGCTCGCTCGACGACCGGGACGCGATCCGCGCCATTGAGATCGCCGGGGCCGAGGCCGTTTCCCTCTGGCACGGCGACCACGACCTGAAGGGCGTCGACGCGATCGTACTGCCCGGCGGCTTTAGCTACGGGGACTACCTGCGCGCGGGCGCCATCGCCGCGTTCTCGCCGATCATGACCGACGTCGTCGAGCAGGCCGGCAAGGGCATGCCCGTGCTCGGCATTTGCAACGGCTTCCAGATGCTCGTGGAGGCGAAACTGCTCCCCGGCGGCCTGCTGCGCAACGCCCACCAGCAGTTCATCCGCCGCGACCAGAAGCTGCGCGTCGAGAACACGAACACCGCGTTCACCAGCCACTTCGCCCAGGACCAGGAAATCATCATCCCCCTGAAGAACGCCGACGGCGGCTACCAGTGCGACGCCGAGACGCTGAAGATGCTCGAGGGCGAGGGCCGCGTGGCCTTCCGCTACGTCGGCGTGAACCCGAACGGTTCCCTGAACGACATCGCGGGCCTCACAAACGCCGCGGGCAACGTGGTCGGCCTGATGCCGCACCCCGAGCACGCGGTCGAGCCGGGCTTCGGCCCGAACACCCCCGAGGCCATGCGCTCCGGCGAGGACGGCCTCCCGTTCTTCACCAGCGTCATCGCCCAGTTCGCGACCGCGGCCTAGGCTGCGGCCCCGCACCATGCCCACCGTCATCGAGGTCGAGGGCCTCGACGACCCGCGCCTGCGCGATTTCTCGCGGCGCACCGACGTGGGGCTCCGGCACGACCAAAAGACCGAGCACGGCATTTACCTTGCCGAGTCGGCCCAGGTCGCCCGCCGGGCCCTGCGCCTCGGGCACTCCCCCCGCGCGGCGCTCGCCCTGCCGGGGGCCCTCGACGAGGCCAGGGACGTGCTCGCCGGGCACCCCGGGACCCCCATCTTCACGGCCCCGGATGAGCGGCTCGCCGAGCTCACCGGCTACCACCTGCACCGCGGGCTGGTTCTCTCGCTGGACCGCCCGGCGTTGCCGAGCGTCGCCGAGGTGCTGGACGGGGCACGCACCGTCGTCATCATCGAGAACGTGGCCGATCCGACGAACGTCGGCGCGATCTTCCGCTCCGTCGCGGGCATCGGCGCGGACGCCGTGCTCGTCACCGAGCGCTGCAGCGACCCCTTCTACCGGCGCGCGATTCGGGTCAGCATGGCCGCGACGCTCCAGGTGCCCTGGACGCGGATGGGCGACTGGCACACCACCCGAGCGCAGTTGCGCACGGCCGGCTTCCACCTGGCCACGCTCGACCTCACGGACGACGCCGTGGATCTGCGAGCGTTCGCCGCGCGCCGCCCGGAACGCCTCGCGATCGTTCTCGGCGAGGAGGGTCCCGGCATCACCGCCGAGGCGACCGCCGCCGCCGACTCCGTCCTCACGATCCCCATGCACCACGGCGTCGATTCGCTCAACGTCGCAGCGGCCAGCGCGGTCGCACTCTGGGCCCTCGCCGGAGCTCACCCCGCCTGACCCTGGCGCGGGGGATTGCCGCCAGGAGGATCCAGCGGAGGCCCGGTCCCCCCGGCCCTGACCTCCGCCCCGATTTCCTCGGACCCCGGCTAGCGCCGGGTGGCCTGTGGGTTCACGACCGCGGGAACATCCCGCCCCGCAAAGAAGTCGACCACGTTGTTCGCCGCGTGCACGGGGAGATCCGCGAGGGCCTCCCGCGAGTACCAGGCGGCGTGCGGGGTCAGCAGGACCCGGTCTAGGGTCCGCAGGGGGCTCGTGTCCGGCAGGGGCTCCTCCGCGAACACGTCGAGCGCGGCACCGCCCAGGTGACCCGCGGCGATGGATTCGGCGAGAGCGTTCTCGTCGATGAGCGGCCCGCGGCACGTGTTGACGATCACCGCCCCGGGGCGCATGGTGGCGATTGTCTCCCGGTTGATCATGTGCTTGGTCTCCGCGGTGAGCGGCGCGTGCAGGGTGACCAGGTCCGCTCCCGCGAGGGCCGCTGCGAGCGCAGCCGGCTCGTGTCCGGCAGCTCGCGCCGCGGCCTCGTCCAGGAAGGGATCCGAGACGAGGACCCGGAAGCCGATTGCGGACAGCGAGGCCGCGACCATCCGGCCAATTCGGCCGTAGCCGATGACCGCGACCGTGCTCGCCGAGGGGCGCACGGACATGGGGACCGCGGACACCGCCGACCAGACCCCGGCGCGAACCGCGCGGTCATATGCCGCGAGGCCCCGGGCCTGGGTCAGAATCATTGCCACGGTGTGCGTGGCGACCTCCTCGACGCAGTAGGTCGGCGTGTTTGCCACGAGGATGCCGCGCTCGGTCGCCGCGGCGACGTCGATCATGTCGTAGCCGATGCCGAGGCGGCTGATCATGCGCAGGTTCGGCATGCCGTCCATCACCTCCGCGGTGATCGGCGCCCACTGGACCACGAGCGCCGTCGCCTCGCGCCCGGCGTCGATGAGGGCCCCGGCGTCTCGGGACTGGGCGAGCGCCGAGCGAATCCCGGCGGCGGCAAGGGTGTCCGCGGCGGCGGTGCCGGGAAGATCGCTGTCCGTGAGGAGCACAAATTCATTCTGCATGCTCAAAATGCTATAGCATCTAGCAATCCGAACCAAGCCAGGACGGGCATTCTCCCGAAAAATGCTATAGCGTCTACGGTATGACTCAACGTTTCGCTCTCATCACCGGGGCCAGCTCGGGCATCGGCA
>NZ_JAPFRB010000002.1:697567-710002 GCF_035726885.1 Leucobacter sp. M11
GAAATGCCGTCTGGCTCACCTACACCGGCGGGGAAGCCGCGGCTCGCGAGGCCGCGGCAGCCTGCCTGGCCGCCGGGGCCCCCGAGGCCCGGGTTTCTCGGCTCGACCTCCGCGACCCCGCCTCGATTGACGCGCTGGTCGCCGAGGTCTCGGCGACCTGGGGCTCGCTCCACGTCCTCGTCAACAACGGCGGCGTCTGCCCCTACCGCTCGATCGAAGACATCACGATTGATGAGTGGGATGCCGTGCTGGAGACCAACGGTCGGGGCACCTTCCTGCTCACCCGAGCGTGCCTCCCCCTGCTGCGCGCCGCGGCGGGAAGCCCGGAACACCCGGTCGACCGCTCCGTCGTCAACCTCTCCTCCATCGCGGGCCAGCAGGGCGCGCTCAAGACGGGCATACACTACGCGGCGAGCAAGGGGGCCATCCTGGCGCTGACCCGCTCCTTTGCCCGACACCTCGCGGCCGAGGGAATTCGCGTCAACGCCGTGACCCCCGGGCCCGTGGTCTCCACCATTACGGATCACCTGCAGGGCGAGCAGCGCGAGGCGCTCAGCCGTTCGATCCCCCTCGGCCAGTTCGGCCAGCCCCAGGACGTGGCCTGGATCATCGCGGCGCTCGCCTCACCGAAGGCGGCGTTCACCACGGGCGCCACCTACGACGTCAACGGCGGCGTCCGCATCGACTAACCCAGCCTCGGCTCGCGCCGAGGACCGTCCCCGTGAACACCACACCCCAGGAGCCCGCATGACCGCACTGCAGACCGTAACCGCTCAGCTCGACGCCTTCAACGCGCACGACCTCGACGCCTTTGTCGCGACCTACTCCGAAGACGCCGTGATCACCGGAGTCGATGCCCAGCCGATCATCGGCCGGGCCGCGATCCGAGCCTTCTATGAGCCCCGCCTCGCCAACCCAGAGCTGAGCTGCGTGATCGACGCCACCGTGCTCTTCGGGGAACGCTGGGTCGTCGCCCAGGAGCGCGTCGTGAACGCCGGGGTCGCCACGGAGACGATTGCGACCTTCGACGTCGTGGACGGGCTCATTGCGCGGGCCTCCATGCTCAAGGCCTGAAACCCGCGCTCCGCCGACGCACGGACGGGGCCCGGCCCCCGCGAGAGGTCCGGGGCCCCGTCCGTGCCGGGCGCGGCTCAGCCGCTGAGCCCGTATGCGGCGAGGAGTTCTGGGTCCGTTTGCGGACGACCGAAGGACGCGGTCCACGCCCCGTCCACGGCGATGGACTGGCCGCTCACATAGGGGGCTTCGTCGCCGAGGAGGAACGCGGTCAGCGCGGCAACCTCCTCAGCCCTCGCGATGCGGCGCATCGGAGGCCCCTCGGCAAGCCCGCGCTCTTCCGCCTCCGGATCGCTCGCGTTCGCAATCTGCGCGTCCAGGTGCGGGGTCCGCACTCCGCCCGGAGCGACCGTGTTGGCGCGGATCCCGAGGGGGCCATAGCTCACGGCCAGGCTGCGGCTCAACGCGTCGATCCCGCCCTTGGTGAACTCGTAGGCCGCGTGGTCCGCGAAGGCAGCCCGCCCGTGCACCGAGCCGATGTTCACGATGGCGCCACCGGAGCGTTGCGCGGTGAAGGCCGCAACCGCCGCCGTAGCCCCCCAGAGATAGCCGAAGCCGTTGATCTCGATCAGCTCGCGCACCTCGGCCTCGTCCAGCCGGTGCAGGGGAGTTTTCCGGGTGATGCCGGCGTTATTGACCCAGCCGCCGAGCGGAGCGAGGCCCCCGGCCCGCTCAGCCGCCGCCGTGTGCGCCTCGCGGTCCCGGGAGTCACCCAGGACGACGGCGGCACAGATGCCCGCCTCGAGCGTGCCGGAGCCGGCGCTCCGCTCCAGGCCAACGACGAGCCAGCCGTCTGCCGTCAACCGCTCGGCAATGGCGCGGCCAATCCCCTTGCCGCTGCCGGTGACCACCGCGCTCCGCGCGGGTATCGTGCTGACCATCGGGTCCTCCTCGTTTCTGAGATCTGCCACTTCGGGGGTTCCAGCTTGGCGCAGTGCGCGCCCGGGCGACGCGAGGCGGGGCCCGGACGGCAGCGCCGTGCGCTACTCGGGGAAGGCGAAAAACTCCGGGCGGAGGGCGAAGCCGAGCCCCGGCGCCGTCGGGGGGAGTGCCCGACCCGCGACGAATGCTGGCCCGCCCAGGCTCAGCAGCGGTGAGGGGTCATAGGGGTTCCCCTCCGGACGCCGGTTGAAGGTCTCCACCGCGGTGCCCAGATGCACGCTGAGCTCGGGGTAAACGTGACAGGACACGGGCACCCCGCGCTCCGCGCACCAGTCACGCAACTCACGGGCCGGGGTCAGCCCGCCGACCGCGACCACGTCGAGGCGCAGCACGTCAACGGCCTCGCCCTGGACAAGCGCCCGGAGCACCGCCGGGTCCGTGACCTCGTCCCCCACGGACACCGTGAGCCCGGTCTCGCGCCGGATTCGGGCGCACCCGGCGACGTCCTCGGGGAGCAGTGGGTCTTCGAGCCACGCGAGGTCGATCTCGCCCCAGGCCCGGATGTCCGCGAGGGCCTCGTCCGCGTCTCGCCAGCCGAAGCCGACGTCCACGACCAGGCCACAGCCCGAGGGCAGTTCGCGGTTCAATGACCGGATCAACTCCCCCATGTAGGCGGGATCGGCGGCTCGGGAAATCTTGACCAGCGGCCATCCCTCCGACGCCTGCCCCACGACCTCGGCGACCACGTCCGCGATCGGACGGTCCGGGGTCGGATACGACGCCACGAGCATCGTCTCGCGCGGGGCGTTGCCCGCGCCAAGCAGGTCCCAGACCGGAACGCCGGCGTGCTGACCCGCAAGGTCCCAGAGCGCGATGTCGACGAGCCCAATCGCCCGACGGACCAGGCCGACCCTGCCGACGATCGCGGAGCCTCGGAACATCCGTTCCCACGCGGCGGGCGGGTCGGAGCTGTCCGCACCGATGACGTGCGGGGCGACGAGCCGGTCCACAATCTCTGTCATGGGAGCTTCCCGGCTCAGGCAGTACGCCATGCCCGAGAGCCCCGCGGCGGTGTCGACGCGCACCCCGGCGTACTCCCGCCGAGTCACGGTCATCGCCCCGAGCCGGAGCGGCTCGGGCAGGGAGAGCACCGCGTTCGCGGTCCGAACCGCGGCGACCGACGGGCGTTCGGCGGTCACGGCGTGGGCTTCTTCGCGAGGGGCACGCCGTAATCAATCATGAAGCCCCCGTCCACGTACAGGGTCTGCCCGTTCATGTAGGAGGCCTGCTCGGAGACGAGGAAGCTGACCGCGTTGGCGATCTCGCTCGCCTGCGCCAGGCGTTTCGCGGGGATTCGACTCAGGATCGTTTCCAGGCTCAGGGTTCCCGCGTCGACGCCCTGCCGAAACACTCCGGTGTCCACATATCCAGGAGCGACCGCGTTGACCCGCACGCCACGAGCAGCCCACTCGGCGCCGGCGGTGGCGGTCAGCCCGATCACCGCGGCCTTCGTCGTGGAGTAGGGGGCGCGGCCCGCTGATCCCCGGGCGGACACCGAGGAAATGTTCACGATTCTGCCGCCGCCCTCCTGGCCGAGCATCTGCCGCCCCGCGGCCTGCAGTGCGTTGAAGACCCCGTGCAGGTTGACGTTGACCACGGCCTCCCATTCGTCCCAGCTCAGGTCCTCGATGCCCCGGTGGCGCTGGATGCCCGCGTTGTTCACGAGAGCGTCAATGCCGCCGAACTCCGCGGCGATCTCGCCGAAGACCCGGCTGACCGCGGCGTGATCGGTGACATTGAGTTCCCGCCAGAGGGTGGGTTGTCCCGCGAACGCTGTCACCGCGGCCGCGTCCTGTTCGGGGAGCGGATCAGCGGTGAGCCCCGGCACCATGTCGCAGGCGATCACGGTGTAGCCATCAGCGACGAGGCGTCGGCCAATCTCCCAGCCGATGCCGGCCGAGCCGCCGGTGACGATTGCGACGGGGCTGCGCGTAGCGGCGGGTGCGGGGGCGGGGTTCTGGCTCATCGTGTCTCTCTCCGGGCGGTGGCGGTTGCTGGGGTCTGTTGGGGTGCAGGGCTTTCGAGGGCGGCGGATTCAGGCTCGGCCAACACCTGGGCGATGAGGTCAATTGCGCTCGCTTCCAGGCGCTCGAGTGACCCCGGGCGAAGCGGGGTCTGCCAGGCCTGATAGGCCCCGCGCGCATAGGCCTCGCGCGTCGGCAGGTAGACAAATCCGGGGCCGTTGGTCAGGTTCGCGACCAGGATCGGAGTGCCGGGGAAGCGTTCGCGCAGTGTGGTTTGGAAGCGAGAGTACGCCTCGCCCGGGTGCGCCACGAAGATCGCATCGCCGAGCCGCCAGACCCAGACCGGATGCCGAACGGAGGGGCCATCGATGTAGCCCTCTCGGAGGTTCCTGGCCCGGCCAAGTCGCTCCTCGCGACTGCGCGGGTCGATGTCTGCCCAGGTCTCCGCGAGTTCTTCGAGACTCGGCAGGTCGACGAGGTCGAGCTCGGCCGCACCGAGGACCCCGGAGAGGAGCTGGCCCCCGGTTACCGGCTCGGCCGCCCAGACGGCGAGCGGCGCCCCCGACTCCACGACCCCGCTGAGGCTGAGTTCCGTGCCCGGCGTGGGCAGGCCGTCGAGGGCGGCGAGCACCGCGTGCCCGAGCGAGCGGCCGTGCCGATCTGCGACGCCCACGTCCCCCGTGTACTGCTCCCGGGGGGCAAGCTCCCCGGAGGCCCCCTGCAGGAACAGGACGGGCGCGTTCGTGGCGTCCTCGACGAGGGCCCGCATCGCCCCGACGTAATCCGGTGAGACCAGTCGGTTCTGCCACGAGAGCGTGGTCGGGTGGCAAGCGTAGTTCACGATTGTGCCGAGCGTGCGGCCGTTCGCGGCGGTCACCCGCCCGACGAGGACGGTGTCATCGGCCTCCGCCTGGGGGTTGAACCCGACCAGGGCGCGACCGTCCACATCGAGTTCGCGGTTCGCGGCGAGCCCGCAGTGCCCCGTGGCCCACTCAATGCGCCCCGGCTCGGCCGCGGCGAGTGCCTCCCGAGCCGCCTCGATGGCCGCATCCGCCAGCGCTTCCAGGTACCCGGGGATCAGCTCGCCGCCCGAGAGGTGCGCATCGGCGGCGCAGAGCACCGGACCCGCGTGGGTGTGCGAGAGCGACAGCGTGAGGGCGCTCTCGTCAAGGCCGAGCGCGTCGAGCACCCGCTCGCGAACGCCGCGCTCATCGGCCACCCTCCGCCACCAGGTGCCATCGGCCGCGATCAGGACCCGGCTGCCCGCGGCGCCGTGCTCCGGCACCAGCGCGAGCGCGGTCAGCGTCATCTCCCGGTGCGCTCCCTCCGAACGCTCCCAGTCGGCGGGTCCCCAGTTCTTCGCCCGGATTCCGGGTGGCGGGGTGATGTCCCGGACCGCGACGCCGATCAGGGCGCTCGTGCGCGGCACTCGAATCCGATCCCCGAAACGCGTCTGCTCAGCCATCATGCTGCCGTTCCCGCCTGGAGCGCCGCGGCGAGCCGCGCGGCTTCCCGCCGCCGCTCCCGCTCGACCGTCGGATCGGCGATGGGGATCGCCGCCATCAGTGAGCGTGTGTACTCGTGCTGCGGGTGCGCGAACAACTCGTCTCGGCTGGCCTGCTCCACGATCGCGCCGCGGCGCATGACCGCAACGGTGTTCGCCATATAGCGGATCACCGCGAGGTCGTGGCTGATGAACAGGTAGGTGAGGCCGAGCCTGGCCTGCAGGTCTCGGAGCAGGTTCAACACCTGCGCCTGGATCGACACGTCGAGCGCGGACACGGATTCGTCCAACACCATGAACTCGGGGTCGAGCACGAGCGAGCGTGCGATCGCGACGCGCTGACACTGCCCGCCGGACATCGTCCCGGGAAGGCGATCGTTAAATCCCTGGCCGAGGCCGACGAGCTCCAGCGTTTCGGCGACCTTTTCGTGGCGCTCATTGGCCGAGTACAGGCCGTGCGCTTCCAGGGGCGCGCTCACGATCTGCGCCACCGTCTGGCGTCGGTTCAGCGCGGAGAACGGGTCCTGGAAGACCATCTGCATGTCCTTGCGCGCCGCCCGGAGCTCGCGTCCCCGCAGCCGGTGAACGTCGCGACCCTGAATCTCGACGGTGCCCGCGTCCACGTCTTGCAGGGCAAGCACGGCCCGGGACACCGTCGATTTGCCGCTGCCGGACTCCCCGACCAGGCCGAAGGTCTCTCCGCGACGAATATCGAAGGAGACATCGTTGATGGCCGTCACCTGCTCACCGCCGCCGAGCTGGAAGGTCTTCTTGAGGCCGCGGACGCGCACCAGGGTCTCCCCGCGACCGGAGATCTCGACGGGGGCAGCCAGTTGCCGCGCCACGCCGCCCTCCGCGGCGAGCACCTCGGCGCTCGTCGGGATGGGGCGATTGACGTCGATCGTCAGGTCGACGACCGCGCCCAGGAGCGACCGGGAGTAGTCGTGCTGCGGGTTCGCGTAGAGCTCGGTTGCCGGGGCCGTCTCGACGATCTGACCGTGCCGCATGACGTGAATCCGCTCGCAGAACCCGGCGGCGACGCCGAGGTCGTGGGTGATCAGGATGACCGCGGTGCCGTGCTCGTCGGCGAGCCGATCCAGGAGATCGATGATCCGGGCCTGCGTGGTGACGTCGAGGGCCGTCGTGGGCTCATCGGCGATCAGGACCTCAGGGTTTCCGGACATCGCCATGGCGATCATTACGCGTTGCCGCATGCCACCCGAGAACTGGTGGGGGTACTGCCCCATCCGCTGCTCGGGGAAGGGGACGCCGACCTCTTCGAGCAACTCGACGCCGCGCTCGTGCGCCTGCCGCTTGCTCATCGGGCTGTGCAAGCGGATGGCCTCGATCAGCTGAGCGCCGATGGTCATGACCGGGTTCAACGAGCTCATGGGGTCCTGGTAGACCATGGCGACGCGGCCGCCCCGAAGCTTCGCCATCTGGCGCTGGCTCAGCCCGGTGAGCTCGGTGTCCCCGAGCCGGATGCTCCCGCCCAGGTCCGCGCCGTCCGTCAGCCGCATGATGGACAGCGCGGTCAGCGACTTTCCGGAGCCGGACTCACCGACGATGCCGATTTTTTCGCCCCGGCGCAGCGAGAAGCTGATGCCCTTGACGGGCTGGGCCGTCCCATAGCTCACCGTGAGATCGGAGACCTCGAGTACGGGGGCATCGCTCGCTTGGCCGTTCGTGGCGCTCATCGGTTCCGTCCTTTCGCTTGCGCGGTCTCGCCGAGCTGGTCGGCGAGCAGATTGAGCATCCAGATCGTCACGAAGATCAGGATCGCGGGGAAGATCACGTACCCGGTCGACTGATACATCTTCTGATATCCCTGTTGCACCAGGGTGCCCCAGGTCGCTTCCGGCGGCTGAATGCCGAGGCCAACAAAGCTCATCGAGGCCTCCAGGAGGAGGGCGTTCGCCGCGTTGATGGCGGCCTGGACCGTGAGGGGACCCGCCACGTTCGGCAGGACCTCCTTGAGCAGTAGCCGGCTCCGGGGAGCCCCGTAGGACACGGCTGCGGTGAAGTAGTCGGACTGGATTTCGCCGAGCACCGAGGAGCGCACCAGACGAGCGGTGGTCGGGGTCAGGAGCACCCCGATGATCACCGCGAGCTTGACGGGGGTGGCCCCGAACGCGGAGATGAACACGAGCGCGAAGAGCATCTGGGGGATGGCCATTACCGTGTCAGCCAGGCGCATCAGCAGCTCGTCGAGCCAGCCGCGCAGGAAGGCTGCGGCCATCCCCCAGGCGGTGCCGACCACCATCGCCACGATCGCGGCGCCGAGCACGATAAACAGGGTGAGCTGGCCACCGTGGAGCACCCGGCTGAGCAGGTCTCGGCCGAGTTCGTCCGTGCCAAACAGGTGCGCGGCGCTCACGCCAGCGAAGCGGTCGCTCGACTGTTTCGTGGGGTCATAGGGCGCAACGAGGGGGGCGGCGAGGCAGGCGAGCGCGATGACCGCGAGCACCCCCGAGGCCACCCAGGTCTGCCACGGGGTCCGGCGCAGGGCCCCGCCGCGGCGCATGATGGGCAGGAGAAGCTT
Organism: Leucobacter sp. M11; assembly: GCF_035726885.1. Classification (NCBI taxonomy): domain Bacteria; kingdom Bacillati; phylum Actinomycetota; class Actinomycetes; order Micrococcales; family Microbacteriaceae; genus Leucobacter; species Leucobacter sp. M11. The sequence goes on from NZ_JAPFRB010000002.1 coordinate 705,594, forward strand.
CTGGGTATTGAGGTTAGCCACGGTTCTTCCCCACTCGCAGACGCGGGTCCAGGACCCCGTAGAGGAGGTCGACGATAAGCGAGGTCAGGATGAACATCGCGCTGATGAGCAGCACCACGGACTGCAGCACGGCGTAGTCCCGCTTGAAGACGGAGTCGATGGCGAGGGAGCCCAGGCCGGGAATCCCGAAGACGTACTCGATGATGACCACGCCGCCCAGGGTGTAGCCGACCACGAGGCCGAGCATCGTCAGGCCGGGAATCAGCGCGTTTCTCAGGGCGTGGCCCACCACGACTCCGGCCCGGTCGACGCCCTTCCCGCGGGCCGTGCGGATGAACGGCGCTGCCAGCGTCTCAATCATCGAGGCGCGCAGGAAGCGTATCAACAGCGGCGCCGAGGCGAGGGCCAGCGTGATCGTCGGCAGGATCATCCCGGTGAGGTTGAGGCCCGGGTCCTCGGTGAAGGGCACGTATCCCCGCGCGGGGAGCCAGCGAAGCGTCACCGCGAACACGATGATGAGGACGATGCCGATCAGGAACTGGGGCAGTGCCATCCCCGCGGTGGAGATCGCGGTCAGGAACCGGTCGAGCCAGCCGAGGGGCTTGAGGGAGGCGATCACCGCGGTGGGCACGGCAATCAGGACGGCGAGGAGCACCGAGATGAGGGTGAGCTCGAGCGTTGTGGGAAGGCGCTGGGCGATCAGCTCGTTGACCGAGAACTGGTTGAAGTAGGACTGCCCGAAGTCGCCGCGGAACATGCCGCCGATCCAGTTCAGGTACTGCTGCCAGATCGGTGCGTCGAGGCCGGCCTCGGCGCGGAGTCGTTCGATCATGGCCGCGTCGACGCCGGGCGTCGATCCGAGCCGGGTGATGACCGGGTCCCCCGGGAGCAGCCGGAGCACGGTGAAGACGAGGAGCGAGGTGGCAATCAGCATCAGAACGCTGATTGCCACCCTCCGGAGGATGAATCTGGTCACGTTATCCCTTGAAGCTGGCGTTTTCGAGGTGGAGCTGGCCGCCGCCCTCGACCCACACGCCCCCCAGCGCGCTGTCGGTCGCGGTCACCACGGTGGCCTGGATAGGCACGATGAGCGGGACCTCCTGGTTGATGATGCTCTGCACCTCGCCCCACTTCGTCGCGCGCTCGGCCTCGTCGGGCTCGCCGACGGCGGCGTCGAAGGCGGCGGCAAAGTCGTCGTTGACCCAGTTACACTCGCACCGGCCCTCGAGGTAGAAGTTCAGCGAGTAGGCGGGCTCCGGCGGGGTCGATTGGAAGTTCGGCACGATCGTCCCCGGGTAGCTCTTCCCCGCGGGGTAGAACTTTTCCACCCAGGTCCCGATGTCGTTGTTCTCGATCTTGAGGGTGATCCCGATCTCCTTCAGGCTGGCCTGCAGGATCTCGGCGCTCGTGTTCCACTCCGGGTACTGGCCAGCGACGCCCCACCAGTTCAGGGTGTCCCCCTCGGTCACTCCGGCTTCGGCAAACAGGGCCTTGGCCTTCTTCAGGTCGTAGCTGTAGTCGTTCAGCTCGCCCCCGAACCAGGGGTTGTTCTCGCTGATCGCGTTGTTCGTTGGCGAGACCATACCCTGGTCGGCGTACGCCGCTTCCAGCACGGCCTCGCGGTCGACCGCGTACGCGAGCGCCTGGCGGGCGCGCACGTCGTTGAACGGGGCCGAGGTCGTGTCCATCTCCCAGCTGGGCCACTGGCTGGGGTTGTCGGGCCGCACGAGCGCGACGGCGGCATCCCCCTCGAACTGCGCCACATCACCCTGCGGGACGGACCAGAGCACGTCGATGTCGCCGGAGCGCAGCCCGGTCACGGCGGCGGTGGACTCGGCGGCCTTCTCGATCGTGATCGTGTCCAGCTCGGGGGCCTCTCCGAAGTACGCCTCGTTGCGCACCAGGGTGACGGAGCTGTCCGGCGTGAACGCAGACACCGTGTAGGGGCCGGTCCCGATGGGGTTCTTGTCGATCTGGTCGAGCGAGTCGACGTCGAGCACCTTGACCCAGACGATCCCCGCGGGGAAGGTCGCCGTCGGCGCGTCCAGGGTGAAGGTCACCGTCCGCTCGTCGGTGGCCGTCACCTGGGTGACCGACTCGATCTTGGTCTTCTCCTGCGTGGAGGTTTCGGGGTCCAGGTAGTACTCGAAGGAGGCCACGACGTCGGCCGCGGTGAGCGCCTTCCCGTTCGAGAAGGTGACTCCGTCCTTGAGGGTAAAGGTCCAGGTCTTCTGGTCGGCGCTCGCCTCCCACGATTCTGCGAGGTCACCCGCGACCTCGCCGGATTCCGTGGTGGTGGTCAGGCCGTTCCAGAGGAGCGGGAAGAGCACTTCTTCCCAGGCAAAGGTTCGGATCGCGGGGTTCAGCTGCGGGATGCCCTGGGCAGCGGCCACCGTGATCTTGGTGGGGGCGTTCCCCCCGCCGGACTCGAGCGTTCCGCCGCCCGTGCCAGCGCACGAACTCAGCGTCAACAGGGCTGCCACGGCGAGGACGCCGCTTGCCAGGGACTTACGTAACATGGTTGTTCCTCCGGGGTTTTCGAACATCATTATTCGCTCCGTATCGCTATAGCATCTAGCAAAACGGAGGATTTGTCCAACCGAGTTTTTCCGGAGCCGTCGGCGAAGCGCCCGGGGCCTCACCCGAGGACGCGGCCCGGGCACGAAAACGATTCTCCGGAAGACCACCCCGCACGCCCGTCATTGCCGCCGGGAGCACTGAGAGGCCCCCGGTCACGCCCCCACCAGCCGCTGAGGTCACCAGGAGCGCTCCATCCGGCAGGAACGTGGCCGCGGTCGGCCGAGGCCCGTCAACCCGAACCGAGAACAACTCCCGGGCCCCGGCTCGCGTCACTCGAAAGCGGGACACCCGCCCGGCGTCCCAGAGCGCGCTCCACACGCCACCATCGGCATCAACGACCAAACCGTCCGGCAGGCCCGCCTCCGCCTGGCCGGGAACGGCCACCCGCCATGAGCCCTCGCCCGGGTTCGGCAGCCCGTCCGGATCGAAGTCGTAGCAGCGCAGCTCCTGCCCGATGGTGTCCGTCGCGTACATCACGTCGCCGCCCGGGCTCCACCCGAGGCCGTTCCAGCACGCCACCGGCCCATCAACGCGGACCAGGTCCCGCCCGTCAAAGCAGAACAGCGCTCCCGCCGGTTCCCCGCCAGCCCGATTCATCGTGCCGAACCAGAACCGGCCCGCCGCGTCGCAGGAGCCATCGTTGATGCGCACCGGCGCCGCCGCCGGGGGAAGCGCCGCGAGCTGGGTCAACTCGCCAGCCCCCCAGGAGTAGCGAAAGACCCCCGTCGGGAGGCCGAGCAGAACGGCGTCCGGGCGATCACCGTCCAGCACGACACACCCCGGCTCGTCGGGCAGGCGAACCCGCTCGTAGGCCTCCGGGTCGTCGAGTCGGCTCAGGGGCACCCGAAACAGCGCGCAGGCCGCGATATCGATGAACAGGAGCGTGTCAGAACGCTCGTCGACGATCGGGCACTCGCCCAGGATCAGGTTCGGGGCAGCGTCGATCCGCGCGGCCAGGGGGGCGTCCTCGATGGGCCGGGTCATGGCACTCCTTTGTGTCCGATGCGAGCGGACCCCCGCCGACGTCGGCGGCGGTGACCCGAGCGCCAGAGCTCTTCAACCGCTAAAGCCTATAGCACGCACCGGGATATGCGAGGATACTCTTACGCTCCGTTCGGGCACCGACGCCAGAGACCGGAGCACTCCCGGCGGGGTGACCGCTCCGCCGAGACCACGACCGCGAATCACCGATCGGAGCCTGCATGGCGCTGAACACCGTCAACGAGATCAGCCTGTCCGAAAAGGTCACCGTCGAGCTGCGCGAGGCGATCCAGTCCGGCCAGCTGGAACCGGGGCAGCGACTCATCGAGCGTCGGCTCGCCGAGCAGCTCGGGGTCAGCCACATCCCGGTGCGCGAGGCGCTCGCCCGGCTCGCCGACGAGGGCTTGATCGAGCGAGAGCCGCGGCGGGGGGCCCGGGTTGCGGCGCTCGATGCGACCGAGCTCGAGGAAATCTCAAGCCTGCGCACCGTGCTCGAGTCTTTCGTCGTGACGCGGGTCCAGCAGCGCTGGACGGCGGCGGACGAGACCAAGCTCACCCGGATCGTCGCGAACATGGTCGCCGCGGCTGAGAAGGGCAACGTGGACTCCGTGCTCACCCACGACCGGAAGTTCCACGAAGCCCTCTGGGAGATGGCCGATCACGGCATGCTGATGGCCGTGTCGGCGCAGCTCCGCGGCCGGATCAACGGCTTCCTCCGGGCGGCGAACGCGGCCCTGCCGCAGGACGCGCTCGTCGAGCACGCGCTCTCCCACGAGATCCTGATCGCCGCGATCGCCGGCGGCGACCCGGCAGCGGCCCAGGCGGCCATGTCCGATCACATCGCCATC
>NZ_JAPFRB010000002.1:710078-713052 GCF_035726885.1 Leucobacter sp. M11
GGCGTTCCGCGGGACGGGACCCCGGAAACGCACGCGAGCGGTGCCCCGCGACCTGTCGGCCGCGGGACACCGCTCGGTGAGGAGCCCGCCGGGGCGGGGTCAGGCCTGGTGCTGCGCCGCGCTGAAGTCGGGCTGGCCGTTGGGCAGCTGCGGGAGCGGCGAGCCGTCCGGGTAGGTCGGCCAGGGCAGGAGCACCTGCTGGGCGGGCCGGGGGCGCTGGGCCGTGGGCATCGACACGGACGGCGGCGGGATCGGCAACGGGTTTTGCCCGAAGGGCGGTTCCTCGCTCAGGCGGGGCTGGGCTGGCGCGGGCTGCGCGGCGGCCGGCTGACCCGGTGCGGGCCGCTGCGGCGTCGGCGCGAAGGGCGCGGGCTGTCCGAGCGGGGCCGGCTGCGCCGCGGCCTGGCGGGAGCGCTCGACACGGGCGAGCCGCGCCTCCTCGCGCTCCTCTGCGCCAAAGGTCCACTTGAGCAGCATCGTCACGGCGAGGCCGAGCGCGGTCAGGATGAGGAAGGACACCGCGAACTTCCAGTACAGATCCGGCACCCGCAGCTGGAAGGACTGCACGGCCTCCGGGGCCGTGAACATGATCGCCGCCACCGTGGCGAGCACGCAGGTCGCGAAGGCCGCGATGCCGAGGAGCGAGTGCTCATCGCCGACAAAACGCAGCAGCATCTCCGCCCCGAAGATCACTCCTCGGATCACCACGATGATGAAGAGGCTCTTCCAGAAGATGGTCCAGCCGAGCAGGAAGGGGTCGTAGCGGGTGATCCACACCACGATGAGCGACAGGCCGAGGATGTAGGTGTTCCCGATCAGGGCGACGGGGGCATACCAGAGCTGCTGATCGCCCCGGCGCGTGTCGAAGGCGGTGAACAGCGTGAACACCCCGAAAAGCACGATCGTCGAGAACAGCCGAATCGCCTTGCCCTCGAAATCGCCGAGGAACAGCAGCACGATGGCCGCCAGGCTCACGGCGCAGAGCAGAATGATGCTCGCCTTCATGAAGCCCGTGAGCCGGGGCTCCGCCTTCGGCGGGGCGACGGGGAACTGCGGCGGCACCGGGTGGCCGGGCCCGGCCTGTTGCGGGAAGCCTCCGGCGGGGTAGGGCACCGTGTCGTTCGCGCCGGGGTGCTCCGCGGCTGACGGGGAACCCTGGGGGCTCGCGGCCCCCTCGGACAGCACGGCGGTTTCGGCGAGGTGCTCGGCTGCGTTCGGACCCGGGGCCACCGGCTCCGGGTTGGCTGGGGTATTCGGCGTATCGCTCATAGAACGAGCTAAGCGTGTTCCCGGCGCTGATGCCAGCCCACGAGAAAAAACGTTGTAGAACTCCCAGCCCCGCGGGGTTGCGCGGCGGGGGCTCCCCCGGCGCGCCGAGCGCGTCTGCGCCCCCGAATCATCCGGGCTCACGGGACACGCCGGGACAGCTAGACTGGTGACGCCGGCAACCACCCCAAACTTCGGAGTTCGCAAAGCGTGAGTAACACCACTGTGCCCCCCGTCCACGTCCCCGACACGGTCGAGAACGCGAAAGCGACTCCCGAGAAGGAGCAGCCCTACGCCGCTCTCGGGCTCAAGCCCGACGAGTACGAGCAGATCAAAGAGATCCTCGGCCGCCGCCCCACCTCGGGTGAGCTCGCCATGTACTCCGTGATGTGGTCGGAGCACTGCTCCTACAAGTCCTCCAAGAAGTACCTGCGTCAGTTCGGCCAGAAGGTCACGCCGAAGATGCAGGAGAACCTCATGGTGGGCATGGGGCAGAACGCGGGCGTCGTCGACATCGGCGAGGGTTGGGCCGTGACCTTCAAGGTCGAGAGCCACAACCACCCCTCCTTCATCGAGCCCTTCCAGGGCGCGGCCACGGGCGTCGGCGGCATCATCCGCGACATCATCTCGATGGGCGCGCGCCCGGTCGCCGTCATGGACCAGCTCCGCTTCGGTGACGTGAGCGACCCCGACACGGCCCGCGTCGTGCACGGCGTCGTCTCGGGCATCAGCTCCTACGCGAACTGCCTGGGCCTGCCGAACATCGGCGGCGAGACCGTCTTCGACGCGGTCTACCAGCAGAACCCTCTCGTCAACGCGCTCGGCGTCGGCGTGCTCCGCCACGAGGACCTGCACCTGGCCAACGCCACGGGCGTCGGCAACAAGGTCGTGCTCTTCGGAGCCCGCACGGGCGGCGACGGCATCGGCGGCGCCTCGATCCTGGCCTCCGATTCCTTCGACGAGGGCGGCCCGACCAAGCGTCCCGCCGTCCAGGTCGGCGACCCCTTCGCCGAGAAGGTGCTCATCGAGTGCTGCTTGGAGCTCTACCGCGACGAGCTCGTCGAGGCCATCCAGGACCTCGGCGCGGCCGGGATCAGCTGCGCCACGAGCGAGCTGGCCGCCAACGGTGAATCCGGCATGTTCATCGAGCTGGACTCGGTGCTGCTGCGCGACCCGAACCTCACGGCCGAGGAAATCCTCATGTCCGAGAGCCAGGAGCGCATGATGGCCATCGTGCACCCCGACAAGCTCGACGACTTCCTCGCGCTGACCGCGAAGTGGGACGTGGAGTCCAGCGTGCTCGGCGAGGTCACCGACTCCGGTCGCCTGATCATCAACTGGAAGGGCGGCGAGATCGTGAACGTTGACCCGTCCACCGTCGCCGTCGACGGCCCGGTCTACGACCGCCCCGTCGCCTACCCGACCTGGATCGACGCGCTGCAGGCGGACACCGCCGCGGGCCTCGCCCGCGCCGAGAACGGTGCCGGGCTGCGCGAGCAGCTGCTCGCCGTCGCCGCGAGTCCGAACCAGGCCGACAAGTCCTGGATCACGAACCAGTACGACTACTACGTGCAGGGCAACACCGCGCTGAGCTTCCCCGATGACGGCGGCATGATCCGCGTCTCCGAGGAGTCCGGGCTCGGCGTCGCCATCGCCTCCGACGCGAACGGTCGCTTCTGCTACCTCGACCCCTACGCGGGCGCGCAGC
>NZ_JAPFRB010000002.1:713111-716503 GCF_035726885.1 Leucobacter sp. M11
AGCGACTGCCTGAACTTCGGCTCCCCCGAGAACCCCGAGGTGATGTGGCAGTTCTCGCAGACCGTCGAGGGCCTTTCGGACGCCTGCCTGGCGCTCGAAATCCCGGTGACCGGCGGCAACGTCTCCCTCTACAACCAGACCGGTGACACCCCCATCTTCCCGACCCCCGTGGTCGCGGTGATGGGCGTGATCGACGACGTGGCTCGCCGCGTGCCGAGCGGTTGGCAGGACGAGGGCGACAACCTCTACCTGCTCGGGGTGACCCGCGAGGAGCTGGACGGCTCCGCCTGGGCCGGCACGATCCACAACCACCTCGGCGGCACGCCCCCCGTCGTGGACCTGGACGGCGAGCGGAAGCTGGCCGAGTTGCTGCAGGCCGGCGTGCAGGGCGAGCTGATTGCCTCCGCGCACGACCTCTCGGACGGCGGCCTGGCCCAGGCGCTGACCGAGTCGGTGCTCCGCTTCGGCGTCGGCGCCCGGGTCTGGCTGACCGAGATCATGGAGCGCGACGGCGTGGACGCGACCACCGCGCTCTTCTCCGAGTCCGCTGGCCGCGTGCTCGTGTCCGTGCCCCGCGAGGAGGACGTGAAGTTCCGCGGCCTCTGCGAGGGGCGGGGCTACCCCGTGCTCCGCGTCGGGGTGACCGACGGCCGCGGCAAGGCCGCCGCCCTGGAGGTGCAGGACCAGTTCACGATCTCGATTGACGAGCTGGCCGCCGCGCACCGCGGCACGCTGCCCGGCCTCTACGGCCCGACCGTCTCCGAGTAACCCTGGCACGCACGAGGGGCCCGCGGCACGCGCCGCGGGCCCCTCGTCGTTCCCGCGACCGCCGGGGCCGGGCGGCTCCCGTCCAGCGCCGTCAGGCGCACCGCGGAATATGCTGGGGGCGTTCGGGGTTCTCCCCGAGAGGAGCGGTGTTCGCTCCGGGACCGGGGTCGCCCGGGCCAACCGTCCCCGCCGCGCCCCGTCGTTGCCCGCCCGCCAGAAGGAGCCCACCGTGCACGAACCCGCAGATGTCGTCCCCGCCTGGCAGGATGCCTGGAACCGCGCCGACGCCGATCACCTCGCCGCCCTCTTCGCGGAGGACGCCGACTTCGTGAACGTGGTCGGCCTCTGGTGGCACGACCGCAGCAGCATCCGGGACGCGCACGACTTCGGCTTCCGCACCATCTTCCCCGGTTCCGTGATCACGATGGCCGAGCCCCGGGTACGGCGGCTCGGCACGGACGCGGCCGTGGTGCAGAGCCGCTGGCACCTGACCGGGCAGATCAGCCCCGCGGGCGAGGCGGCGGGGCCCCGGGAGGGTATCTTCACCTTCGTGCTGGAGCGCCGCACACAGGGCTGGGTCGCGGTCACGGCGCAGAACACGGACATCGCGCCGGGGGCCCAGACCCACCTGAACTCCGCGGCGGGGCAGTCCCCCGTCCACTACCGCCCCCGAACGAGCTAGCTCACCCGGGGCGTTCCGTTCCGGGTACTGGGTGCCGCCGCGCCCCGCGGATCGTGGCCCAGCGCAGCACCCGAACCCACACGGTGCGCTGGGGCGGCACGGCAGCCCCTGTCACGGTGCCCTCGGCGCGGTCGAGCGCTTCCTCGACGAGTGCGTCGTGCATCGGCCGAAAGAACAGCGGCCAGCTCAGCCGCGCCCAGCCGCTCGGGCGCAGCTCCAGGTCGTGCTGGGGCACGCACCGCCCGGGTCCGGAATCTCGAACGGAGAAGCCGTGCCAGCCGGAGAAGCCGGCGGGGCCCGTGAAACGGAAGCGTATCTCGGAGCCGGGCACGATCCGCTCCACCGTGTAGCGCACGGGCCCGTGCCCGCCGGAGGCCCCGACCGCAAGCCCCTCCCGGAAGCGCATGGGCGGCCACGCGCGGCCCGGCCACAGTCGGTCCTCTGGCCCCGCCAGCGTGTCGAGGAGCCGAGCAATCGTGTCCCGGGGGGCCCGGATGGTCCGCTCGTGGTGGTTCCAGATCATGCGCTCAGGGTACGGCATGCCCCGCCGCCCGCGCCGCCCAAGCTGCGGCGGACCCGGCCGCGGATGCCTGGGCGGAACTCGACCGGGGGCGGCCGGTACCCGTGCCTCGGGCGCTAGAGCAGGGGCGTGAGCCGGTCGCGGATCGCGGCCTGGATCTCGTCGACCGAGCCTGCGGCGTCGAGGACGAGGAAACGCTCGGGCTCCGCCGCGGCGAGGGCGAGGAATTCGTCCCGGACACGCTCGTGGAAGTCGAGCTTCTCGGCTTCCAGGCGGTCCGCTTCCCCGCGCCCGGAGGCTCGGCGCACCGCGGCGGTGGCCGGGTCGAGGTCGAGCAGGATCGTGAGATCCGGCCAGAGGGCCCCGGTTGCCCACTCGCTGAGTCCGCGAACGTCCCCGTCACCGAGGGTGCGCCCGGCGCCCTGGTAGGCGAGCGAAGAATCGATGTACCGGTCCTGGAGCACCAGGTCGCCGCGGGCGAGGGCGGGCCGAACCACCTCGGCAACGTGCTGCGCCCGGTCGGCCGCGTACAGTAGCGCCTCGGCGCGGGGATCGACCGGCCCCTCCGTGTGCAGGAGGAGCTCGCGCAGGGTCAACCCGAGGGCCGTGCCGCCGGGCTCGCGGGTTCGGACGACCGTGCGCCCGAGCCCCTCCACCCACGCCGTGAGGAGCTGCGCCTGGGTGGTCTTCCCCACCCCGTCGCCGCCCTCCAGCGTGACGAAGAGCCCGCTCACTCGCCCGCGGCCTTCTCCGCCTCGGCGGCTGCCTTCTTCGCGGCGATGGTCGCGGCCCGCTTCGCGGCGGTCGCGGCCTTCTGCTCGGGGGTGCGCTCGGCGCGCGGCTTCGCCGCTGCCGTCTTCTTGGCCGCGGGCTTCTTCGCGGCTGGCTTCTTGGCCGGGGCCTTCTTCGCGGGCGCCTTCTTCTTCGCGGGCCCCTTGGCGCGCTTGATCGCGAGCAGCTCAACCGCGCGCTCGAAGGTGATGTCCTCGACGTCCTCGCCGCGCGGGATGGTCGCGTTCGTCGTCCCGTCGGTGACGTAGGCCCCGAAGCGGCCATCCTTGACCTTGATCGGCTTCTCGCTGACCGGATCCGCCGCGAACTCCTTGAGCGAGCTGGACGCCCGCTTCGCGCCGTACTTGGGCTGCGCGAACAGCTCAAGCGCGCCGGGCAGCTCGATCGTCAGGATGTCGTCCTCGCTGGTCAGCGAGCGCGTGTCGGTGCCCTTTTTCAGGTAGGCCCCGTAGCGCCCGTTCTGCGCGGTAATCTCCGCGCCGCTTTCCGGGTCCGTCCCGACCGTGCGCGGCAGGTTCAGCAGCTGCAGCGCGGTGTCCAGGTCGATCGTGTTGAGGTCCATCGACTTGAAGATCGAGGCGGTGCGCGGCTTGGGCGCGGCGGCCTTCTTCTTCGGCTTCTTCTTGGGCT
>NZ_JAPFRB010000002.1:716560-718918 GCF_035726885.1 Leucobacter sp. M11
TGACGTAGGGACCGAAGCGGCCGTTCTTCGCGACGATCTCCTTGCCGTTGTCGGGGTTCACCCCGATCACCCGGTCCTCGACCGGCTCCTGATCGGCCAGCTCGTGCGCACGCTCCACGGTCAGCTCATCGGGGGCGAGCCCCTCGGGCAGGTTCACGGTGCGCGGCTTGATCGTGCCATCCGGCTCGACCGTGGCCTTTTCGTCGCTGACCTCCAGGTAGGGGCCGTACTTGCCGATCCGCAGGGAGATCTCGTCGTCCAGCACGATCGTGTTGATCGCCCGGGCGTCGATGTCGCCGAGGTTGTCGATGACGGGCCGCAGGCCGGGGTGCGAGTCGCTGCCGAAGTAGAAGTCCTTCAGCCACTGCGTGCGGTCCTGATCGCCCGAGGCGATCCGGTCCAGGTCCTCCTCCATCGAGGCCGTGAAGTCGTAGTCCACGAGCTCGGCGAAGTGGTCCTCGAGCAGGCGCACCACGGAGAAGGCGATCCAGCTCGGCACGAGGGCCTGGCCGCGCTTCGTGACATAGCCGCGGTCCATGATCGTGCTGATGATGGCGGTGAAGGTCGAGGGGCGGCCGATGCCGAGCTCCTCGAGCCGCTTCGTGAGGCTGGCCTCCGTGTAGCGCGGGGGCGGGCTCGTCTCGTGGCCCTTTGCCTCGGCCTCGGCGACGTCGAGCTGCTGCTCGGCGCTCAGCTGGGGCAGCGAGACGTTGGACTCCTTGTCCACGTTCCGTTTCTCGTCCTGGCCCTCCTCGTAGGCAAGCAGGAAGCCGGGGAAGGTGATCACGGTGCCGGAGGCGGTGAACTCGGCCCGGGTCGTGGCCGCGGATTCCTGGATCTCGACCGCGAGCGTGATCGTGTCCGTTGACCCCTTGGCGTCGGCCATCTGGCTGGCGACGGTGCGCTTCCAGATCAGGTCGTAGAGCCGGTGCTCGCCCTGGCTCAGCTTGCTCTTCAGCGAGTCCGGGGTCTGGAAGCTGTCCCCGGCGGGGCGGATGGCCTCGTGCGCCTCCTGAGCGCCCTTCGCCTTGCCGGTGTACACGCGGGGCTTCTCGGGCACCGTCTCTGCGCCGTAGAGCTGCGTGGCCTGTGCGCGCGCCGCCTGAATCGCCTGACCCGAGAGGGAGGGCGAGTCGGTACGCATATAGGTGATGTACCCGTTCTCGTACAGCGACTGCGCGAAGGACATCGTCTGCCGCGAGGTGTAGCGGAGCTTGCGGGACGCCTCCTGCTGCAGGGTGGAGGTCGTGAAGGGGGCGGCGGGCCGCCGGGTGTGCGGCTTCGTCTCGACGGAGACGACGCTGGCCCGGGTGTCCGAGCGGCCGAGCTCGGCGGCGAGCGCCTCGGCGCGCGTCTGGTCGAGGACGGTCACCCCGGCCGTGACGGCCTTCGGGGTGAGCTGGCCGGCGTCGCTAAAGTCGCGGCCGGAGGCGAGGGCCTTGCCGTCGAGGCGGTTCAGGCGGGCGTCGAAGCGGTCGACCCCGGCCTGGGCCTCGTCGAGGACGAAGGTGGCGCTGAGGTCCCAGTAGCTCGCGGTGACGAAGGCGAGTCGTTCCCGCTCGCGGTCCACGACGAGGCGGGTGGCGGCGGACTGGACGCGGCCCGCGGAGAGCTTCGGGGCGACCTTGCGCCACAGCACCGGGGAGATGTCGTAGCCGTAGAGGCGGTCCAGGATGCGGCGGGTCTCCTGCGCGTCGACCAGGGCGACGTCGAGGTCGCGGGTGTTGGCCTTGGCGTGCTCGATGGCTTCCTGGGTGATCTCGTGGAACACCATGCGCCGCACGGGCACCTTGGGTTTGAGGACCTCGAGCAGGTGCCAGGCGATGGCCTCTCCCTCGCGGTCCTCATCAGTGGCGAGCCACAGCTCGTCCGCATCTTTCAGGGAGCGCTTCAGCTCGGTGACGGTGCGCTTCTTGTTGTCGTTGACGACGTAGTAGGGGGAGAAGTCGTTCTCCACGTCGACGGCGAACTTCCCGAAGGGGCCTTTTTTCAGCTCTGCGGGCAGCTCTGAGGGTTCCGCGAGGTCGCGGATGTGTCCGACGGAGGCGACGACTTCGTAGTCGGCTCCCAGGAAATTGCCGATCGTCTTTGCCTTCGTCGGTGACTCGACAATGACGAGTTTCTTCGTACCCTTCACGGGTCTCCTTCTTCGCCTCACTCGGTTGCACGCTACCCCTCGGGGCGTACCGCCGAGACTCAACGGACGTGTCTGTTTCTATCGCACACCATACACAGGGCGGCTCGGGGTTCGCACAAAGAGCGGCCCTCCCCCGAGTTTATCCCGGCCGAGGGGCCGCCCGTGGCCAGGCGGGTGTTCCGGGCGCTCGGCGGGGCGTCCGGGGGGTGCTGGCAGCGACG
>NZ_JAPFRB010000002.1:718962-719101 GCF_035726885.1 Leucobacter sp. M11
ATACCCAGCACCCGGACGGAGAGGGCAACGGTCGCGGTGAAGCCGTCCAGCGCGCACCCGTCGAGGGCCGTTCGGTGCGCCGCGGCGACCTGCTCGGCCCGGGCGCAGGGCTCCCCGCTCGCGTCCCCGATCAGGGTGT
>NZ_JAPFRB010000002.1:719137-719870 GCF_035726885.1 Leucobacter sp. M11
TCACCCGGTGCCGCGCGGTCAGACCGGCCCCCGCGGCGAGGGCGGGGCCGGTCAGGCCGAGCACGAGCACGGTCACCCCGATCAGGGCGGGGCCGCTCACGGGCGCGTCTCCAGCGCGCAGCCCGAGGCGCGCAGCGCGATCACGCTCAGGATCCCCGTCCCGGGACGGGCCGTCAGCGTCACGCAGAGCAGATCCTCGTCGCGATGCAGGGAGCGCTGCACGCCCGCGGGCACGCCGACGCCGGCCGCCAGGTCCGCGAGGCGGCGCTCCGCGGCCCCCGGATCGCCCCGCGCGCTGGCCCGCGCGATGTCCGAGGCGGCCGAGGCCAGCACCAACCGCTGGGCGGCCAGCTGGAGCCCGCCCAGCGCGAGCCCGAGGACGAGCAGCACCGAGGGGAGCACGACCGCGAACTCGGCCGTCGCCGAGCCCTCCTCCCGGCCCGGGTGTGGCCCCGCGCGTGGCCGCTCAGCCCGCGGAGCCGAGCGCACGCTGGACCAGCCCGACGAGGAAGCCGCGCACCTCGTCCGACTGCATGATGATCACGAGCAGCCCCGCAAAGCCGACCGCGGCCATGATCACGACCGCGTACTCCGCGGTCGCCGCGCCCGATTCGTTGCCCAGCGCGCCCCGGAGCCTCCGGGCCAGCCCGCGCCAGCGGCCGGGCTTACGAGCGGAGACAGGCGCGGGAGTGGGCGCGGAGTGGGGCTCGGGGCTGGAGCCGGGAAGCGTCCC
>NZ_JAPFRB010000002.1:719927-724702 GCF_035726885.1 Leucobacter sp. M11
CAAACGGGCGCCCGGCGGCTTCGGGCGGGCCGTGCGGGGGCGGGCCCCGATCCGGAGCGCGGTGGCTCGGCTTGCGGGCGGGGAGGTCTGCAGCATGGAGTTCTCCTCTCCTCGGTGCCCGAGTGGCACCGAGGAACCCAGCTTCGGCGCTGCCCGCACCGGGCGGGGCCCGGCCTCGGGAATTGTGGACAACGCACGCGTGCGCTGCCCCGGGCGACGCCGTGTCGGCCGGGCCAAACGGGTGCGGTCCCGGTCGCCGCCCGGCACCCCGGGGCAGCGGCGGCTACGCCCGGGCGACCGGCTTCCGGTAGCGGAGGCGCGCGATCACCGCGAGCACCGCCATCACCACCGCACCCCAGGCCAGGCCGAACACGGCGGACAGCCCGCTGTCGAGCAACCAGGTGACCACCCCGGGGGCTCGGACCGCGCCCACGATCGAGCTGACGAGCCCGTACGGGGCGGTGACGCCCACCTCGGCGAGGTTCACGAGCAGGATATGACCGCCGACCCAAAGCATGGCGAGCGCGCCGACCACGGTGAGGCCACGGAACACCCACGGCATCGCCCGCACCAGCCCCGTGCCGATCCCCTGCGCCCAGCGCGCCGGTTTCTTAATCAGCCAGAATCCGACGTCGTCCATCCGGATCAAGAGCGCCACCGTGCCGTATACGGCCACCGTCATGAGCAGGCCAACGACAATCAGCGTCGCGAGGCGGATCCCCCACGAGGTCGCCTCGATGTTCGCGAGCGAGATCAGCATGATCTCGATGCTGAGCACCAGGTCGGTCCGCACCGCGCTCGAGACCATCTGCTTCTCGTCGGTGCTCGTGCGCTCGACGACCTGCTCGACCCCGGGTGCCTCGTGCCGCTTGGGCGTGATCCAGTGCCAGACCTTCTCCGCGCCCTCGTAGGCGAGGTAGGTGCCGCCCGCGAGCAGCAACCAGGGGAAAATCCACGGCGCGACCGCGCTCAGCACCATAATCCCGACGATGATGATCGCCTTGTTGATGAGCGAGCCCCGGGTGATCTTCCAGACGACGGGCAGCTCGCGCTTCGGGGTCAGCCCCTGCACGTACTGCGGGGACACCGCCGCGTCGTCGATCACCACCCCGGCGGCCTTCGCGGAGGCCTTCGCGGCTCCGGCGACGACGTCATCGATCGAGGCGGCGGCGGCACGCGCAAGCACCGCGATGTCGTCCAGAAGGGCAAAGAAACTCGCGCTCACGTGTGGGGCCTCTTTCGTGCGGTGGGTGCCAGAGCTGTTCGGTTCCCGGTGAGCCAACGATGCGCCCCCCAGGACTGCTGAGACTATTCTGTCGGCTCGAACGCCCCGGAGCGCTGAGCGGTGGCCGGGCACTGCCGCCGTGTCGAACCGGCTCGGCCCCGGAGTCGCGCCTGGCGCGCGCTGATCCGACCGTCCCCGCGCGCCGATTCACACGAAATCGTCGTCACGGCTTCCCCTGACTGCGGAGAATCCATATCCTGTGAAGAAGCTGTTCGCGCTGGCGGGCTCTGTATTCGGGGGGATATTCGTGGAGATCGTACTCTTCATCACACAACTGCTGGTGGTGCTCGGCTGTATCGTCATGGGCACCAGATCGAGCGGGGTCGGGCTCGGCCTCTGGGGTGGCACCGGCGTCGCGATCCTCGTGTTCGTGTTCGGCCTCGCCCCGGGCACTCCGCCTGTCGACGCGCTGCTCATCGTGCTCTCCGTCGTGCTCGCGTCCTCGATGATGCAGGCGGCGGGCGGCATCGACTGGATGGTCTCGATCGCCGCGAAGGTGATCGCGAAGAACCCGAAGCAAATCACGCTCATCGCGCCGATGACCGCGTTCCTGTTCTCGGTCGGCGCGGGAACCTCGAACATCCTCTACCCGCTGCTGCCGGTGATCTCGGACCTGTCCTACCGCAACGGCATCCGCCCCTCGCGTCCCCTGTCGCTCTCCGTGGTCGCCACGGGCGTCGCCCTGGCCTGTAGCCCCGTGTCCGCGGCGATGGCCGCGATGATCGCGCTCACCGACACCGCCCCGTGGCACTTCGAGCTCATGGACATCATCAAGGTCACCCTGCCCGCCGCGATCGTCGGCATCATCCTGGCGAGCTTCGTGGTCCGCCGGCTGGGCAAGGACATCGAGGAGGACCCCGAGATCCAGGCCCTCATCGCGAAGGGGACGCTCTCGGCGCCCGGCGCCTCCGCGGAGCAGATCAAGGCTGAGGTGAACGTGACCCGCGAGGGCCGCTGGGCGGCCATCATCTTCCTGCTCGGCGTGCTCACGATCGTCGTGTTCGGCCTGTTCAAGGGCCTGCGCCCCCTGGGCAGCGGCGAGAACCCCGAGCCCATCGGCATGACCCCGATCATCGAGATCGTGATGTTCGTCGCCGGAACGATCATCATGCTGGTGTCCCGCCCGAAGGTCGCGGACATCCCGACCATGTCGGTGTTCCGGGCCGGTATGGTCTCCGCGATTGCGCTCTTCGGCCTCGCCTGGCTGACGAACACCTTCCTGCTGGAGCACTCCACGCTCGTCGCCGAGGGCATCGGCGGCCTCGTGGACACGGCCCCGTGGATCTTCGCCCTCGGCGTCTTCCTCGTCTGCGTGCTCACCACGAGCCAGTCCACGGCGACCAACTCGATCGTGCCCATCGGGCTCGCAGCGGGCATCCCGCTCGGCCTGATGAGCGGGATGTGGGCCGGTGCCTTCGCCGGAATCTACCTGCTCCCGACGAACGGTTCCCAGATCGCGGCCGCGAACTTCGACGAGTCCGGGAGTACGAAGCTCGGCACGAAGCTCGTTGACCACTCCTTTTTCCTGCCCACGCTGATCCTCGCGGCCACCACGATCGCGGCGGGTTCGCTGTTCGGCGTGCTCTGGGGCGGCGGCTTCCCCGCGTAGCCGCCTCCGCACGAGGAGAACGCCGCCCCCGGGTTTCCGGGGGCGGCGTTCTCCTCGTGTGCGGGCAGCTCAGCCGTCAGCGCTCGCGCGCCGCCCGCCAAAAGGTCTGCACCGGGGTGCCATCGGCGAGGCGAAACGAGCGGTGCTCGGCGTAGCCCTGAGCGCGGTACCGGTCGTTGTTGGCGGGGTTCGAGGATTCCAGGTAGGTGTCGATGCCCGCGGTGTCGTAGCGGGTCAGCGCGGCCGCGAGCAAGCGCATGCCCTCGCCGCGCCCGCGAGCCTCCGGCGCGGTCGCGAGCAGGGAGAGATAGGCGTGCGGGGCGGCGGGGCGCGCCTCGGCAAAGCGCTGGCCGGTCTCCTCGAGGGCGAGCAGCTGCGGGGCGGCCATCAGCGAGCGGCCGAGCGCCTCAAGCGCCGGGGCATCCGCGGGGTCCACCTCTGGCACGCCCGGCGGGAGCCAGATCGCCACCGCGTCGAGGAGCCCCGCGGGGCCCATCGTCACGAGCGATTCCGGGTATTTCAGCGCCTGGCCCACCATGAAGTCCCAGTACGCCGAGGCCTGCGCCTCCCGGAGCTCGGGGTCCGGGAAGGCCGGGCCCCAGACCGGGTCGTCCGCGAAGGCGTCGATCAGGATCCGGGTGATTTCGTCCCGGTCCTCGGGCACGGCGATCCGCACCCCGCTCGGGGTCTCGCCGGGGGACGGAAGGGGAAAGGGCTGCATCATCTGCTCCAGTTCGTGTGCGCTGAACGGCAGTGGGTGGCCCCCACAGTCTGCCGCATCACCCCGGGCCTCGCCCAGAGCCGATCCCGGCGGTCGGGGCGGCCCCGCGCGAAACACAGCGCCGCCGCCCGGAATCCCGGACGGCGGCGCGTGGGCCGAGTGCCCCGCGGGGGCGCAGGATCAGCGGTCGCGGTAGCCGTCCCAGGCGCGCTGGCAGGCCCGGGCGACCGCGTCAACGTGCGCCGGGTCTTCCTCGATCCAGCCGGTGCCGGGCTCGTTCAGGGCGCGGGCGTTCGGGCCACCCAGCAGGAACTCGCGCAGGAACTCGGCCTGCACGGCGTTCAGCTCCAGCCCCGCCGCCGTCGCCTCGGCCGCCAGCTCACGGAAGCGAGCCCCGGCCGAGAGGATTTCCTGGCTGCCCAGGTAGGGCTGGTTCAGGGACACATCCGCGGGATCCGCGACCACGAAGGCGGAGCGGTGCGCCGCGGCGAGCGCCCGGATCCGCTCCCCCGGCATCGTCGCGGGGTCCTCCGGGGTGCGCTCGTTGCCCTCGGCATCGCCGCGGTTGGACAGCGAGACCACGTTCGGGAGCCGGTCCTTCGGCTCGCGCTCGACGTTCACGGCGCCCTCGCGGGTTGTCGTGTGGTTCATGGTGTCGTGGAAGGACAGCCGGGTGAAGCTGCCGCCCGAGCGGAGCTTCTCGGCGAGGAAGCGCTCGGTGAGCTCGTCCCGGGTCGCCTCGTAGACGCCAAGCCCGCGCTCGGCGACCTCCGCGAAGGCGTCGACGAGCCGCTCCAGCTCCGCGTCCGTCTCGGGCACCGTGAGCAGGGGGAAGAAGGAGAAGGTGACGGGGCGGATCGCGTCGACGCCGGTCAGGTCGACCTTCTGCCAGGCCCCGGCCGCCCGGACCCGCTCGATGGCCTCGCGCAGCTGCGGGCGGGGGTCCTCTGGCTTTGCCCGGTTGGGGTCGCGGATCATCCGCGGATGCGGGTTCTCGACATACACGATGCGCGGGTCAATCTCGGCCCAGCGTCGCACGATCGCGCTCGTGGCGACGTCGCTGAAGTCATACTGCAGTCGCTTGGTGAACTCGGGGGCGAGGAACTCGGCAAGCTCCTCGGGGATGGCCGCTCCGGAGTGCGGGCAGGACACGAGGACGT
>NZ_JAPFRB010000002.1:724746-740424 GCF_035726885.1 Leucobacter sp. M11
GCGTAGAAAGTGATGTCCCCCGGGGTGAACACGGTGCCCTCGGGGATCAGGTCCAGTTGGCTGTGGTTCGTCATGCCCTCAATCTAGCGAGGGGGGCACGGCCCTGACCAGGCCTTCGACCCGAATGTTTCACGGGGGAAACCCCGCGGTGCGGGGACACACGCCGCGGGAAATCTCACGGAATTCGTGCGGCGTGTGTCCCCTCCCGGGGGCGGCGGGCTAGCGCCAGAGGAGCAGGGCCTCGCCCTGGCCGCCGCCGCCGCAGAGGGCGACCGCGGCACGGCCGGAGCCCCGGCGGGCCAGCTCGTGCGCCGCGTGCACCGCGAGCCGTGCACCGGAGGCCCCGATCGGGTGCCCCAGCGCGATCGCCCCGCCGTGGATATTCACCCGTTCGGCGTCCACGCCCAGATCCGTGGCCGACTGCGCGGAGACGACCGCGAAGGCCTCGTTGATCTCAACGAAGTCCAGGTCGGAGACGGACCAGCCCGCGCGATCCACCGCGCGCTGAATCGCCCGCGAGGGCTGGCTCGGCAGCGAGGTGTCGGGACCGGCCACCTGACCGATGGCCCCGACCGCCGCCAGGATCTCCGCCCCGGCAGCCTCGGCACGGGCCCGGGTCGTCAGCACGAGCGCGGCGGCGCCGTCCGAGATCGGGGAGGAGTTCCCCGCCGTGATGGTGCCCTCCCGGTCAAACGCCGGACGGAGCCCGCCGAGGGTCTCCGCCGTGCTCTCCGGGCGCACCCCCTCGTCCGCGGTGACCACGAGCGGCTCACCGCGGCGCTGCGGCACGGACACCGGGGCGATCTCCGCCTCGAAGACCCCCGCCGCCTGGGCGGCAGCAGCGCGCTGGTGTGACGCGGCCGCGATCGTGTCCTGCGCGAGCCGGTCGATGCCGAGCCGGCTCGCATCCCGCTCCGTCAGCACCCCCATCGAGGTGCCGACCTCGAAGGCATCCGTGAGTCCGTCGCGGGCCATCGAGTCCACCAGCGCGGCATCGCCAAAGGCCGTGCCGAAACGCGAGCCCTGCAGGAGGTGCGGCGCCTGGGTCATCGACTCCTGGCCGCCCACGAGCACCACCTCCGCGTCGCCCGCACGGATCATTCGGGCCCCGTCGATCACGGCGAGCAGCCCCGAGAGGCACACCTTGTTCACGGTCTCGGCCGGGCTCCCGATCGGCACCCCCGCGGCGACCGCGGTCTGGCGGGCCGGGTTCTGCCCGCACCCACCCTGCAGGACCTGCCCGAAGACCACGTGCTCGACGGCCTCGGCGCCGAGACCGCTCGCCGCGATCGCGGCGCTCGCCGCCGTCGCGCCCAGCTGCACGGCGGTGAGGGTGCCGAGTTGGCCCTTCAGGCGGCCCTGCGGCGTGCGGGCGGCGCCGACAATCACGACATCGTTCGGGGTGGGGGTTGGGGAAGTCATACGTATCTCCTGACATCAACGGGACCCGGGGGGATCTCTGCAACTCTATCGCCGGGCCGGGCCCCGGACATCAGTCGATGCCGCCGGTGGCCGCCCCCTTACCCTGACTCCAGCGTCCAGAGCAACTCATGTGAGGGATTTGTTTGGGCACAGAGGCGCTACGATCTGACGGCGGATAACTCTTCGGAAAATTCAGCGAGGAATCTTTCCAGCAGCGCGATCTCCTCGCTGTCCAATTGCCGCGCAGGGGCACGACAGTGGTCCGAGGCGATGATTCCCCGCCGCGCCGAGATCCACTTTTCTGCCGCAATGATCAGCTCGACGCCCTGCATCCAGTAGGAAATAAACGGCAGCAGCCGGGCGTGCAGAGCACGCGCCCGCTCGGGCTCGCCGGCGTCCCAGTGGGACCAGATCCGCAAGTAGAGCTCAGAGAACGAGCAGCCCGGTTGCACGCCAACCGCGCCGCGGGCACGAGCGTCAATCAGCTGGACACCGGCATGACCGACCACGGAGTCCAGCAGGGGTGCCGCCGCACTGAGTGCGCTAATGAACTGGCCAGGCGGGGCGGACTCCACCTTGACCTGCACCAGGTTTGGGGACGCAGCGGCCATCTCCGCGATGACCCCCGGAGCCAGCGCGACCCCGGTCTGGGCGGGGGCGTACTGCACGATCGCGGGGACCGGAGCGATGGCGGTCAGCACTGCCCGGACATGCGCCTGGACCTCTGCGGCGCTCGGTCCGTGCAGGAACGGCGGCAGGATGTTGATCATGTCGGCCCCGAGCTCCACGGCGCGCCGAGCACGTTCCACGGCCACTCGGGTCGCGTGGTCGGGAACTGAAATGACCACCACGGTGTCTTCCCGGGATCCGAAACGCTGAACCACGGTCTGGGTCAGCGCGTCACGTTCGGCATCGGTCAGCTTGTAGAACTCCGAGGCATAGCCGGGGTACATGATCTGCCGGACGCCGACAGCATAGAGGTGGTCAAGGAGCCGTTCCATGCTGGCCAGATCCACCTCTCCCTCCGAGGTGAAGGGGGTTTCTACAACGGGACACACCCCGCTAATGCGTTGCTGGGTGTGCTGCGAATTCGGTGTCATGTGCTTGCTCCTAGAATGCGGCCCGGGCGGGGCCGTCTCCGCTGGACCCGATCAGGAAGTCGAGATCGGCTCCCGTATCGGCTTGGGTGACGTGCTCGGTGTAGAGCCGGGTCCACCCTCGGTCTGCTCGGGGTGCCGGGGCCTGCCACCGTTCCCGGCGCGCCGCCATTTCCACATCGGTGATCTCGACGTGGAGGCGTCGCCCGGCGACATCGAGCGTGATGCTGTCACCGGTCTGGACAAGAGCGAGGGGTCCCCCCGCTGCGGATTCGGGGGCCACGTGCAACACACACGCCCCGAAGGCGGTGCCGCTCATCCGCGCATCAGAGACCCGTACGAGGTCTCTGATGCCCTGGTCAAGCAGTTTCTTCGGCAGGGGCAGATTTCCGACCTCCGGCATCCCCGGATAGCCCTTGGGACCGCAACCGCGCACCACCAGCACCGTGTCTGCGGTCACGTCAAGATCCGGGTCCTCGATGACCAGGTGGTAGTCCTCGAGCGAGTCGAACACCAGGGCCGGACCGGTGTGCTGCAGGAGTGTGGGCTCTGCGGCACTGATCTTGATCACGGCACCGTTCGGCGCCAGATTGCCACGCAGCACTGCGGTGCCAGCGCCAGCTGTTTGCACGGGCCGATTCATCGGCCGAATCACCTCTGGGTCGTCCACGCGAGCACCGGCGACGTTCTCGGCGACGGTGCGACCAGACACCGTGATCGCGGCCGTATCGAGCCGTTCTCCGAGCTGACGCATCAGGGCAGGGATCCCTCCGGCATAGGCGAACTCTTCCATGAGGAAGCGCCCACTCGGCATGAGGTCAACGAGCAGGGGAACCTCTCGGCTGATTCGATCAATATCATCCAGGCTGAGCGGCACCTCCAGGCGGCCCGCGATGGCGAGGAGGTGCAGCACCGCGTTGGTCGATCCACCGATGGCGGCGTTGACCACGAGCGCGTTCTCGAGCGCCGCCCGGGTCATGATGTCGGAGGGACGGAGCTTCTCGGTGGCTAGTTCCACCGCCCGTGCTCCCGTGTCTTCGGCGAGCACGAGTCGGCGGGAGTCCACGGCGGGCAGGGCCGCCCCGCCGGGCAGTTGCATGCCCAGCGCCTCGGTAATGCTCGCCATGGTTGAGGCCGTGCCCATCGTCATGCAGTGCCCTGGGGAACGGTTCAGGCAGCTTTCGAACTCGGTGAACTCTTCTTGGGTGACCTCGCCCGCGCGGAAGGCCTCGGTCATCTTCCAGATATCCGTGCCCGATCCGACCGCCTTCCCGCGATAACGCCCGTTGAGCATGGGGCCGCCCGTGAGCAAGATCGCCGGGAGATCGACGCTGGCTATTCCCATGAGCGCCGCCGGCGTTGTCTTGTCACATCCGGTGAGCACGACCACCGCATCCAGGGGGTTGGCACGGCAGAGCTCTTCGAGCTCCATGGCCATCAGGTTCCGATACAGCATGGTCGAGGGACGCATGAGCGGTTCCCCCAGGGAGAGCACTGGAAACTCCAAGGCGAATCCCCCGGCCTGTTGGATCCCCCGCTTGACGGCCTCCGCGAGGGTGCGGAGGTGACTGTTACAGGGGGTCAGCTCTGACCAGGTATTGGCGATGCCGATGACCGGTCTGCCGTCGAACTGACGTCCGCCAAACCCCATCTGCCGCATGTGGTGTCGGGCGATGAAGCCGTTTTTTCCGCCGTCTCCGAACCACTCCGGGCTGCGGAGCCCCGTGGAGCCCAGGTTTTTGGCGCCCTTTCGGCGCGGGGTCGCTTCCGTCATGAGAGATCCTTCCGTCGTTGTGGTGTTCTCGCGTCCTGGCGGGTGAGCCGGTGTCCCGGGGCCGCGTGCGTGGCTACCATTCGGCAAACGAGCCGTCGTCGTGCCGCCAGATGGGGCTCCGCCACGCGTGCCCCGTCGCGTCTGCCCGACGAACCGCTGCCTCATCGACCTCGATCCCCAGGCCCGGTTTGGTGAGGAGATCGATGTAGCCGTCGCGGATCCGCAGGTCCGAAGTATCTGCGACGTAATCAAGCACCCCAGCGCCCTGGTTGTAGTGGATCCCCATGCTCTGCTCCTGGATCAGGTAGTTCGGCGTGGAGAATCCGATCTGCAGGCAGGAGGCGAGGGCAATCGGCCCCAGTGGGCAGTGCGGCGCGAGCACAACATCGTAGCTCTCCGCGAGCGCGGCGATCCGGCGCACTTCGGAGATCCCGCCCGCGTGGGACAGATCCGGCTGTGCCACCGCGATCCCCGCGGCGAAGGCGGGCAGAAAGTCCTCGCGAGAGAACAGGCGTTCACCGGTTGCGATGGGCACCGTGGTGCTCTCGGTCATCTTGTGGAGGAGATGCCCGTATTCCGGGAGCACGGGCTCCTCAAGGAACATCGGCCGGAAGGGCTCCACCAGAGGAGCGAGACGGCGCGCATTTGCCAGGGTAAAACGCCCGTGCAGGTCGAGCGCGACGTCACGGTCCGGCCCAAGCACCTCGCGCGCGACTCCAACGCGCTGCACAATCGCGTCGAGTTCACCGCTCGTGGACAACCGGGACGTGCGACCGTTTGCGTTCATCTTGACCGCGGTAAACCCCGCGTCGACCTGCTCCGCGATCGCATCGGCGATCTCCGCCGGCTCATCTCCGCCGACCCAGCTGTACATCCGGATACGGTCGCGCACGTGTCCGCCGAGCAACCGATGCACCGGCACGCCGAGCGACTTCCCAGCGATGTCCCAGAGTGCTTGATCGATACCGGCAATAGCGCTCGAGAACACGGGGCCCCCGCGGTAAAAGCCGCCCTTGCTCATCAGCTGCCAGTGGTCTTCAATGCGTTCCGCGGGCTGGCCGAGCAGGCCTTCCGCGAGCTGTTCCACAGCTGCTCGCACGGTCTCGGCGCGCCCCTCAAGGACGGGCTCGCCCCAGCCGACGACGCCGGTGTCGGTCTCGATCCGGACAAACAACCAGCGCGGTGGGACGAGGAACGTTTCGATCCGCTCGATGATCATCGCTCGCTCACCCCACGCACGGCCGCGGCGATCGCGTCGATGGAGACGTCCTCGCCAAAGGCGCTGCCAATGGCGAGCGCCCGGCAGCCGGCGCCCAGGAACTCCGCGGCGTTGTCGGCGTCGATGCCGCCCGTCGCAACAAAGTTGACCTCGGCAAAGGGGGCGCGCTGCGCGGTAATCCAGGCGGAACCGAGCTGAGCGGCGGGGAACGCCTTCACCCAGTGCATACCGTGCGCAACCGCCAGGCCGATTTCCGAGGAGGTCGCCACGCCGGGCAGGTGGGGAACTCCGAGGCGCACCGAAGCCTCCGCGACGGCGGGGTTCATGCCCGGCGCCACCGTGAAGCGGGCTCCGAGCTCGTGTACCCGTTCGAGACGAGACACTGTGGTGATGGTGCCCGCGCCGACCTCGGCACCGTGCGCTTTGCCAGCCTCCTGCGCGGCAAGAAAGGACGGAACCGCGGCCTCGTTCGGCACAGGGATCTCTACGAGGCGCACCCCGCTCGCCCATGCCCGCTCGCAGAGTGCCACCGTCTTCTCCGGGCCGTAGGACCGGAAAATACCCATCACCGGGTGTTGAGTGAGGTGGGTCTCAAAATAGCTATCGCCGTCCATATTCGTCTCCTTTCCAGCCGAGTTCCCGAGAGATCGCGAATGCGACCCGCCGAAACTCAGGAAGTTTTTCTCGTAGCGCTTCGAGCGGGGCCGCCGCTCGGAGCGCGGTAACGCTCATCCCAACACTGACGCGACCGGATGCGTCGAAGATTGGCAGTGCCACGCAGTTGATGTAGTCCTCTTTTTCCCCGTCATCCTCGGCCCAGCCGCGTTTCCGCGTGCGCTCGAGTTCGCGTTGCAGTGCGGCGGGGCTGAGAATCGTAGTCGGGGTGTACTTGGTGAAGGTGCTCCGCCGCAGGACCCGGTCCCGTTTGGTCTCGGAAAGGTACGCCAGAATGACCTTCGCAACCCCAGCCGTGTGGGGCTCCGCGGGCAAGCCGATCCTGGAACCCATCGCGACGGTGCCGGTGCCTTCCACCTTGTCCACGTAAATCACGTCATCACCGATGAGCTGGGCGAGGTGGATGGTGTGGCGCATCCGCTCGTTGAGCTTCTGCAGGTGCGGGTGGGCGAGGGTCCGAATATCGATCTGATCGAGGGCGTGCTGCGCAAGCGGGATAATCGCGAAGCCGATCGCGTGAGATCCGTCGGGCAGGCGACGGGCGAATCCTTGCCCCTCCAGAGTCTGCAGGAGGCGCAGTGCCGTGCTTTTATGCACGCCGAGCATTTCCGAGACCTCCCCCAGTGACCGGGGCTTGTCCGCGACGAAGCGGAGGATCTCGATGGCGCGTTCTACGGTCTGGGACACGTTAGGGTTTCCTCTCGGGGGGTTCCGGAGAGCCCGCGCCAGCGGCTCGGGTCCTCACGAATCGTTTCCTCGATCGTGCCAGCATCCGGCAGCGCCACGGTGTCACTCGGCGAGCGGAGCACGCGAGAGGCCACGTAGTGACCCAACCGCAGCCGGTCCACGGCGGAGCGGTTTCGGACCAGTCCGCTCAACCACCCGGCGGCGAAGGCGTCACCGGCGCCGACGACCTCAACGACGTCAACGGTCGGGGCCGGGACCCGGGTCATCGTCTCTCCAGCGTAGGCAACCGCCTCATGAGCGCCGTCCTTGATCACTAGGTGGCCGGGTGCGCTGATCAGGGCTCGAATCGCCTCCGGAGTGGCAGTTCCCCAGAGTCGTTCTGCCTCGTCCCGGCCGACGAAGACGATGTCACTGCGCTGCGCAAAGGCCAGCAGCTGTGGCGCCGCCTCCGTCACCCCCCAGAGCCCGGGGCGATAGTTGACGTCGAAGCTCACGAGCGCGTCCGGAATGGGGCGATCCCCCAGGAGGTAATGCACAAGGTCTTGGCACCCCGCTGACAGCGCCGGGGTGATCCCGCTCAGGTGGAGCACGCGGGGGCGCAACTGCGTCCATGCCTCGGCGTCCGCGCGGGTCATTTGCGCGGCAGCGCTGCCTTCGCGGTAGTAGTACACGGTCGTCGCGGTTTCTCCCGGGTCTTTGAAGTAGACCGCGGTCCGAAAGTCGTCGCTTCGCTGCACCTGGCTGAGATCGACCCCGGCTTCGCTGAGCTGGGCGGTGATCAGATCACCGAAGGGGTCAGTGCCCAGTCGGCTGGCCCAGACGGCGCTGTGTCCGAGCTCGCTCATCAGAACAGCCACATTGGATTCCGCACCACCCGGGCGGAGCACGAAGGTCGATTCGACGTCGATGCGACCACCGGCGTTGGGGGTGACCATGACGAGCGTCTCGCCGACGCTCATCACATCAGGGGCATGACTCATGTCATCTATCTCCATCGGTAGTGGCATTTACTCGAGCCCGGAGTCCAGGCCGTTGCAACATGTGCAATCCGTTTGCGCCTTCTGCAAACAGGTGTAAAGCTACCATCAAATTCGAGTTCTCGACCACTCCGGGTTTTCGGCCAGAATGGGCCTTTGAGCGAGGAACCGAAAGAGCAGGGCCGCAGGGTGTCGTCAGTCGCCACTGCTGAGAACACACACATAGGAGATCAAAGATGATCGGTCAGAAACGACGCATAAGCACCATCGCTGCCGCGATCCTCGCCACTTCCGCGCTCGCTCTCGCCGGCTGTGCCGGATCCGACGACGCGACTGATGAAGGCGCTCCCGCTGCCGACGGCGGCACCCTCGTGGTGTCCAACTGGCAGTGGCTCGAGCCCGGCCGGGGCGATGTCCTCTGGGACGCCGTCAGCGGGTACACCGAGGCGAACCCCGAAGCCAAGCTCACCCGGTCTGAGACCGCCTACGGCCAGTACGCGGACAAGCTCAACACCGAGCTGGGGGCTGGCGGAGGGCCAGACGTCTTCGTCATCCTCGACAGCCAGTACGCGACCCTCGCTGAAGCCGGGCTCCTGGAACCGCTCGATGATGCGCTCACGGACGCCACGCTGAACACCTCGAACGAACCCATGGTAGTGGACGGCCAGCAGCTCGCCGTGACCTGGGAGCAGGTCCCCTATGCGCTCCTCGGTAACAAGACCGTTCTCGACGAGGCCGGCGTTTCCGAACTGCCCGGAAGCGTTGACGAACTGATCGAAGCGGGCAAGAAGGTCAAGGCAATCGGTGCCGATGGCTTCGCCGTACGGCACCAGATGGGTGAGTTCGACGGTTGGTCGCTGGACTTCCAGTCCTGGCCCCTCGGCTTCGGCGGCGGTTGGTCCGACGGAACGAAGCTGACGATTGACGCCCCCGAGAACGTGGCGGCGGTGACGGCTTTTAAGGAGGTCTACGACTCTGGGATTCTGCCTGTCGGCGACGACGCATCCACGTTCCGCACCAAGTTCAAGGAAAACCAGCTCGGCATGATGATCGACAACGCCGGTGCAGCGCTGTCCTACACCAGCGGCGGTCAGGTCACGGGGCAGACGCTGCTCGCGGCTCCGTTGCCCTTCGATGAGGT
Source organism: Leucobacter sp. M11 (assembly GCF_035726885.1). Taxonomy (NCBI): domain Bacteria; kingdom Bacillati; phylum Actinomycetota; class Actinomycetes; order Micrococcales; family Microbacteriaceae; genus Leucobacter; species Leucobacter sp. M11. The sequence goes on from NZ_JAPFRB010000002.1 coordinate 733,739, forward strand.
CGGGGCTCACCAGAAGCTCGTCCTCGCCGTGAACGCCAACAGCAAGAACAAAGCCCTCGCGAAGGACTTTGTGTCCTGGTTCGTGAGTGAGACGGGACAGACCGCGGTCCGTCCCGGGCTCGGGGCCAGCACGCTGGCAACAGATGTTCCCCTCACCGACGAGTTCACCGCCGAACACCCCTGGGCACAGGTCTTTGTCGACCTGGGCGCTTCCACCAAGGGCGCGCTGATTCCGGGCTTTGAGGCGGACACAAAGACCATCATGCAGCCCGTGATGCAGGCCGTCGAGCGGGTACTCACCCAGGACCAGGACCCGAAGGCGGCTCTGGAGCAGGCACAGTCGGAAGCCACACGCTAAGCCCGACACACGCAGTTCCCGCGCTGGGAGGTCCGCACCGGACCTCCCAGCTCACATGAGAGGCACAACATGGCCACACGGTCCTCCACGCAGGGTTCCCCACCGCCCGCCGTCCGTCCCGGACCGAGCTCGGTCAGCGAGCGGACACTCGCGAAACCCAGGCGGAATTGGACGCCATATCTGTTCATCGCCCCGGCGCTGATTTACCTGGCGATCTTCCTCCTCGTCCCGCTCGCCCGAGGCATCCAGCTCAGCTTTACGGATACCAAACTGGTCAACCCGGGCGGCGGCAGCTTCGTAGGCGTAGATAATTACACCCAGATGCTCACGAGTGAACAGTTCTGGAATTCGTTCCTTGCGACCGTGCTCTATACAGTCGGCACCGTGGTCTTTGCAGTGCTCATCGGCACCGCACTCGCTGTCCTGATCAACCGTCCGTTCCGCGGCCGGACCGTGGTCCGGGCCATTCTCACGTTCCCGTATGCAATGCCGACCGTCGCGGTCGCGCTCATCTTCGTCTGGATCTACAACCAGTCGAGCGGGGCCCTCAACCGCGGCATCGGCGTCCTCGGTCTTGGCGAGGTGGGTTGGCTCACCGACCCTGCCTACGGGATGTTCTCCGTGGTCCTGGCGACGGTGTGGAAGGTATTTCCCTTCGTCATGCTCGTTGTGCTCGCCTCGCTGCAGTCCGTTCCGGAGGAACTCTTCGAGGCCACCCGCATCGACGGCGCCGACGGCCTCAGTACGTTCCGCGCGATCGTGCTCCCCCACATCATGCCGACGGTGCGAATCGTCGCACTGCTGATGACGATCTGGTCGATTCGTCGGTTCGAGATCATTTACCTACTCACCGGCGGCGGCCCCGTTGAAAGCACTAACACCCTCGTCATCAACATCTACCGCCAGGCCTTCAGCAGCCAAAACCTCGGCCTCGCCGCCACGATCGGCGTGCTCGGCCTGATCCTGTCCCTGTCCGTCACCGTCTTCTTCCTCCTAGTCGAACGCCGGGAAAATAAGCGGGAGGCTTCCGCATGATCCGCAAGATCCGCAAGCTGCCGGGCCGTGTCGCCCTATTCCTCGGCCTCGGGCTCTTCACCGTCTTCGCCGCGTTCCCCGTCTACTGGATGATCAACACGGCACTGAGCACGGATACTGAGTTGTACAAAACCGGACAGGGGTTCTGGCTCAAGCTCTCCCGCTTGGGTGACATCCCCGCCAAACTCGCCGAGGTCCCGATTTTCAGCTGGATTGCGAACTCCGGCATCGTCGCCTTTGGCACCACCTTCCTCAGCCTGGTGCTCGCGGTGATGGCCGCGTACGCCCTCAGCCGTTTCAAGTTCCACGGCAAGGGCCTCGCCGCATTCGTGCTCTTTGCGACGCAGATGCTCCCCGAGGCGCTCCTCGTGGTGCCCTTGTTCGCCTTGTTCGCGTCCTTTGGCCTTCTCAATGAACTGCACGGCCTCGTCCTGGCCAATACTGCGTTCACGATGCCGGTCGCGATCTTCATCCTCAAGAGCGCCATCGATAAGATCCCGTACGAGATTGAAGAGTCGGCTCGGATCGACGGGTGCCCCCGTTCCGGCCAGCTCACCATGATCATCCTCCCGCTTATCGTGCCAAGCGTGGCCGCCGCCGCCGTGATTAACTTCTTCGACGGTTGGAACGAGTTCCTCTTCGCGAACACCTTCATCTCCGACGCCGCGAAGTGGCCGGCCTCCGTCGGTCTCGCCTCCTTCGTCGGTCAGTACGCCACCCCCCTGAGTAGCGTGATGACCGCGGCGTTCCTCTTCACGATCCCGGCCATCGTGTTCTTCCTCATTGTTCAACGCCAAATCGTCAGCGGGCTCACCGCGGGCGCAGTGAAGGGTTAGCCCATGCCACGCATCCAATTCGACAAGATCCGAAAGTCGTTCGGCTCCAACACCGTGATCCGGGAGTTTAGCGCTGATATTCCCGACAACGAGTTCCTCGTGCTCCTGGGACCCTCCGGGTGCGGGAAGTCGACAATGCTCCGGATGATCGCTGGCCTCACCGATATCTCAGATGGGGAGCTCCGCTTCGACGGCGAACTCGTCAACGATCGGGAACCTCGAGATCGAAACGTGGCATTCGTATTCCAGTCCTACGCTCTTTACCCCCACATGACTGTCCGGGAGAACATCGCGTTCCCCCTCATCATGGATCGGTTCAAGGGCTGGTACCACATCCCGATTCTCAACTCGATCATGCGCCGGGTCATCGCCAAACGGCCCGAGGTTCGCGATCGTGTCACCGAGGTCGCAGAGATGCTCGAACTGGGAAGCTACATCGACCGCCGCCCGAAAACCCTTTCCGGAGGCCAACGTCAGCGCGTTGCGGTTGCGCGCGCCCTGGTCCGCGACCCGTCAATCTATCTTCTCGACGAGCCCCTCTCCAATCTGGACGCAAAGCTTCGCACGCAGATGCGCGCGGAAATCACTGCCCTGTACCAGCGAGTGAACAAGTCCTTTGTGTACGTCACACACGACCAAGTCGAGGCCATGACAATGGCCACCCGCATAATCGTGCTGAGCGATGGGGAAGTTCGGCAGATCGGCACTCCAGAGGAGATTTACCACCGGCCAGCCGACACTTTCGTCGCTCGTTTTATCGGGGCACCGGCCATGAACCTGATCCCGGTTAGGCTCCGCGACGGCCGAGCGATCAGTGACTCGGGTGCGCAGGAAATCGCCCAAGCACCCGCTCACCTGTCTCCCGGCCCCGCCATGCTCGGCGTGCGTCCCGAAAAAATCAGTCTCGCGGAACACCCCGGCTCCGGTGTCCTTGGGTACATTTCCGCGGTCGAACACCTCGGCGGTGAATCCGTGATCGGTTTCACCTTGGAGCCGTCCGACCCCAACCGCCTCGTGCAGACCGGCTCGACGGAGACCGTGCACTACGCGCGGGTACCCGGTACGGCCCAGCTCACCGTGGGAACCAAGCAGTGGTTCAGTATTGGTGATGCCAACCTGAGCTGGTTCGACGCGGATACAGGACTCGCGGCTACTCCCGATCGGTCAGGACAGGAAGTCGAGCTGCGCAGCGCCAGGACGGAGGCCCCAGCTCCTTAGGAACGCGCAGTGCGGCGGGGTTGAGACTTTCTTGCTGGCACCCCGCCGCACTGTGGTTTGTGTTCCTGAGTGTGGGTCACTCCCTCACGCGATGCCGCCGGGCAGCTCCCGCAGGGAGCCGTCGGCGCCCAGCTCGATGGCGGTGTCCACGCCGAGGCGGCGCAGGAACTCGTGGTCGTGGCTCACGATGAGGAGGCCGCCCCGGTACCCGGCCAGCGCCTCGACGAGCTGATCCACGCTCGCGAGGTCCAGGTTATTCGTCGGTTCGTCCAGCACCAGCAGCTGCGCGGGCGGCTCGGCGAGGAGGAGCCGCGCCAGTGAGACCCGGAATCGTTCCCCGCCCGAGAGCGTGCTGACCGGTCGGTCCACGCTGGAGCCGCGGAGCAGGAGCCGGGCGAGCTGGTTCCGAATGGTGCCCGGATCGGACGCCGGGGCGACGGCGCGCACGTTGTCCAGGGCGCTGGCCGTCTCGTCGAGCCCGTCAAGGCGCTGCGGCAGGTAGCCGACCCGGTCCGTGAGCAGCGTTCCGCTGGGGCGGCCGGGCGCGGCCTCTTCGCCGGAGACGAGCTGCGCGAGCAGGGTAGATTTTCCGGAGCCATTCGGGCCGATCAGGGCGGCGCGCTCCGGCCCCTGGATGATGAGGCTCCGGTCCCCGTCTCGCAGCTCCGCGAGCCTGCGGCTGCGCGGCACATCGGGGTCGGGCAGCGTGAGGTGGATGTGTTCCTCCTCGCGGACGCGGGCGTCGGCGGCGTCAACGGCGGCCTGCGCGGCCCGCACGTTGTCCTCCATCGTCGTGCGCATGGCCCCCGCGGAGCCCTGCGCTTTGCTGGCCCGTGCCCCGGCGAGGATCTTCGGGATCCCTCCCTCGCGCTGGGTCTTCTTGCCGGTGCGCTCGCGCCGCGCGAGCTTCGTCTCGGCCTCCGCCCGCTGGCGCTTTTCCACCTTGAGCGCCTGCTGGGCGCTCTTGGCCGCCTGGGCCGCCGCGGCCTGTTCCTGTTCCTGGTGTGCCGCCCAGGCGCTGTAGGGTCCGCCAAAGACCTCGACCGCGCCCGCGTGCAGCTCCGCGGTGTGCTCCATCCGCTCGAGCAGTTCCCGATCGTGGCTGACCACGATCAGGGTGCCCGGCCAGGAATCGACGAAGCCGCCGAGCACCGCCCTGGTCGCCCGATCCAGGTTGTTGGTCGGTTCGTCGAGGAGGGTGATCGGGGTGCGCCGGAGCCGAAGCCCGGTGATCGCGATCAGCATCGCCTCACCGCCGGAGACCCGGGACACGGGGCGATCCAGATCGGCGGCGGCGAAGCCGATCTCGTGCAGTGCCTCGTCCGCCCGGGATTCGATGTCCCAGTCATCGCCAACCGCGTCGAAGTGTCGCTCGGCCACGTCCCCCGCCTCGATTGCGCGCAGCGCCGTGAGGGTCTGCTCGATCCCCAGCAGCTCCGCGACGGTGGTCGTCCCGGTGAGCGTGAGGGTCTGGGGGAGGTATCCGACCTCGCCCACGGTCTCCAGGTGACCGGACGTTGGGGTGAGCTGGCCCGCGATGAGGCGCAACAGGGTTGATTTCCCGGCGCCGTTGCGCCCGACGAGCCCGGTGCGACCGGTGCTCAATGTGCCGGTGACGCGGTCGAGGGCGACCGTGCCATCGGGCCAGTCGAAGCTGAGGTCGCGGAGGGTGACGGCTGATTTCAGTGACATCTGAGGAGACTCCTTCGCCCGGGTCGGGCGGTGTGCTGCAGAGCAGAAGAGGAAAGAACGAGGGGGCGCGGGGCCGGCACCGGGGTCGCCTGTGGGGAGACCCGCGAAGCGTGGCCTGCGGGGCCGGCCGGTCGCGCCGGAGGGCGCGCGGGGAGGGGTCAGTCGCTCGGGGGTGACGCCACCCGCACCGTGCGCTGGCCGCCGATCATTCGGCGGCTAGATTCTGTCGACCTCAATCTCCATAGTCCTCATGGTACACCCCGCCCCGGAGCAGGCTCCCCGCCCAGGCCGTCGCTGAGCAGCCCGATCAGCACGGGAAGCACGCCGACCGCGAGAAAAGCCGGCAGGACGCACAGTCCCAGCGGGAGCATCAGTCGCACCCCGAGCCGTTCGATCTCGTGCGCGAGGCGGCTCCGGTATTCGGCGCGGGCGGCCCGGGCCTCAGCGGCGAGCATCTCGCGCACGGGGACCCCGGCGGCCCGGGCCGTACGGAGGACCCGGGCGACCGAGCCATCCTCGTCGAGGACCTCCCGCAGATCCGCCCAGCCCACCCGAAAGCGATCGAGCGCGTCGGCGACCCGGCGGCCCGCCTCCTCGGGGGCGGCGCCGCCGCCCAGCGCAATGCGAAGCAGGTCGAGTTCAATGCCGGGCAGCCGCCGCCGGGCATCAACCGCCCGCACGAGCCGATTCGACCAGAGCGCCGCGACCGCGAGGAGCACGCCGCCGCTCAGCAGGAGCGCCCAGCCGAGCGGGCTGCCCACGAGCACGCCAAGGGGTCGGCTTCCGAGCGCCGCGCCAAACCCGAGTCCGATCAGCGGCAGGGTGAGCACCAGCCGGGCGCTGGCTTTCGGCCCGGCCAGCGCCGTGTCGCGCAGCTGCCCGAGTTCGACGCCCGCCTGCAGGGCCTCGGACAGGTCGAGGAGGAGCCCCGCGAGGGCCGCCCCGGAGCGCTCCGCGAGCGCCCAGGCCGCGGCGAGCACCCGCCAGGGTGCGCCGGGGTCTCCCGCGCCGCCGGGGCCGCGCCCACCCGCGCCGGAGCCGGAGGCGCGCACGCGCTCCGCCTCCGCCAGAATCGCCGCCGAGGCCGGGTCGCCCTGGGAAATCCCCGCCGCGATTCGGCCGATGGGACCACGCGGCGCGGCGTGCGCCTCGTGCTCTCCGCCGTGCGGTGGGTCGTGCGGTGGGTCGTGCGCCGAAACCCGCTCGTCAGTGCGCTCGTCAGTTCGCTCGTCAGCGCGCTCCTCGGCCGCGAGGAGGGGCCAGAGCGCCGCTGCGGACACCCCGCCGCCGAGCAGCGCCGCGGCCCGCGTCGCCAGCTGCGCGACCCGCTGCTCGGTCCCGCCGCGCTGATCCGCTCCGCGTCCCGTCCGTCGGCCCGGCCCCCGCTGCCCCCTGCGGCGTCGGGGGCCGCTCGGCCGATTCGGTCCGCCCGGCCAGCTCGGCCGCCCGGGGCGGCGCGGTTCCCGCGGCCGACCCGGTGCCGGGGTCCTCGAGGCGTCGCCGCGGCCGACCGCGTCCCCCGCCGCGCTCATGTCCCCGACTCCGTT
>NZ_JAPFRB010000002.1:740453-741397 GCF_035726885.1 Leucobacter sp. M11
ACGCACGCTCGCCATCGCACGGGCGTCCGAGCCAAAGGAGCGCTCCGTCAGGGGCACGACCGTGAGCAGGCCCTGGCCGTCCAACACCGGATGCCCGAGTCGCGCAATCCGATGTCGGCCGGCCGCTGCTTCCAGATGCACGATGAGGTGCAGGGCGCTCACGGCCTGCCGAGCGAGGTGCTGCGGGGCGAGCCCGGCGAGCGCCCCGAGGGCTTCGAGCCGGGCGGGCACCTCGGTGAGCGTGCTGGCGTGCACGGTCCCGGCACCCCCGTCGTGCCCCGTGTTCAGCGCGCCGAGCAGCACGCTGAGCTCCGCCCCGCGGCACTCCCCGAGCACAAGTCGATCCGGCCGCATGCGGAGCGCCTCGCGAAGCAACTGCGCGACGCCGATGCCTCCCGCCCCCTCGCTGTTGGCCTGCCGGGCCTCCAAGCTCACCCGATGCGGGTGCCGGATCCGCAGCTCGGCCACGTCCTCGATCGTCACGATCCGCTCGCTGTGCGGCACCTCCCCGAGCAGGGCGGCAAGCAGCGTCGTCTTCCCCGAGCCGGTCCCGCCGGTGATCAGCAGGTTCTGCCGGGCCGCGACGGCCTCGCGCAAAAACCGGTGCACGGGGCCGGAGCACAGCCCCGCCGCGACGAGCTCGCCGAGCCCGGGGGCCTCGCGCCGCGGCACCCGGATCGAGAGCAGGGTGCCGGAGGCGCTCACGGGCGGCAGGACCGCGTGCACCCGCACCCCACCGCCCAGGTGCACGTCCTGGCACGGGGTGCGCTCGTCGAGGTGTCGCCCGCCTGCGGCGACCAGGCCGACGGCGAGCGCCCGAGCCGCATCCTCGTCGGGCGGCCAGCCCGGCACGGGCTCCGCCCGGCCCCCGCGGCGGCGGAACAGGCCGCCGTCCCCGTTCAGGAACAGGTCGCTCACCTCGGGGTCGCCGAGGTGCTGGGCAA
>NZ_JAPFRB010000002.1:741458-752229 GCF_035726885.1 Leucobacter sp. M11
TGGGGCCGGCTGACGCCGGAGGACGGGGGCCTCTGAGGTATCGATCATGTGTCGATTTCATCTCGGTTGGCCCGGCCGTGGGCGGGTGAACCCGCCTCTGTGGAGAGATACCCGTCACGCTCAGCGGTGCGGAGCCCAGAGCTGACCCGGTTCCGGGACTCCCTGATTTTCCGGGGCCACCGCGGCATCGGGCGTCCCGGCGCAGCCGGAACGCCGACGGGCTCGCCGCCGCCCAGGATCTCGCCTGGCGTGATTTTTCCGGGATGCCCCGAAGCCCGCCCGTCCCGCGGCGGGATCCGCCGGCGATCTCTGTCCCGTACGCTGGTTTCCATGACTTCTCTGTGGACTCGAACCAGCACCATCATTGCCCTGACCGCGGCCGCGGCCCTCGGCCTCACCGCCTGCTCCGGCGGCACCGCCCCCGTCGGCTCCTCGACCGAGGAGCAGGCCCCCGCCTCGCAGGAGCCGCTCACGATCGACACCTTCGCCGACCGCATGAGCAAGGCCCAGACCGAGGCCGGTTCCGTGCACACCGAGATGAGCACCGAATTCCAGGGCCAGTCCCAGGTGATGACCGGCGACATGACCATCACGGAGAAGCCGTCCGACATGAAGATGTCCGTCACCATGGAGCTGCCCGGCGGCATGACGATGGAGATGCGCATGCTGGACGCCAAGCTCTTCATGAACATGGGCGAGATGAGCCAGAACAAGTTCGTCGAGACCCCGCTCAGCGGCCCCGAAGCGGAGCAGTTCCTCGGGCAGCTCGACCAGCTCAACCCGCAGCAGCAGCAGCAGGCGCTCGCCGACGCGGTCACGGACTTCAGCGCCGCCGAGAAAACCGAGAAGATCGACGGCGTCGAGACCCGCGCGTACACCCTGACGCTGGACACGAAGGAGATGCTGAAGGGGCAGGCTGACGTGCTCGCGGCTGCCGGTTCGGACATGCCCGAGACGCTGGAGTACGTCATGCACGTCGGCTCGGACGACCTGCCCCGCCGGGTCGTCATGACCGTCGCTGGCGTCGTTGTCGAGACGAACTTCAGCGCCTGGGGCAAGCCCGTCTCGATCGAGGCCCCCGCGGCCGACCAGCTGATCGACGAGAAGGCCTTGGGGATGTAAGTCGCCCCACCCCGCTTCGACAACGGCCCCGGTCTCCTGAGACCGGGGCCGTTGTCGTGCAGTACGGCCGCGTTCACCCGGATGTCACTTGCCAGAAGCGAGTTATATATTCTACGCTGTGGGGACCGCACGAACGTCCCACGCGAGTACAACGGATAATGGAGTCCACATGAGCGATCACGGTGTCATCGAGAGCCACCCGACCGAAGGCGAGACTTTCCCGCCGAACCCCGAGTTTGTCGCCCAAGCGAACGTGAGCGACCCGGCTGTCTACTGGAAGGCCGCGGAAAACCCGGAGGCGTTCTGGGCCGAACAGGCCCGCGAGCTGCACTGGACGAAGCCCTTCACGCAGGACCTGGACTGGTCCAACCCGCCCTTCGCGACCTGGTTCGCCGACGGCGAGCTGAACGTGAGCTACAACTGCCTGGACCGGCACGTCATCGCCGGAAACGGCGACCGCGTCGCCATCCACTTCGAGGGTGAGCCCGGCGACCGCACCAGCTACACCTACGCGGAGCTGCTGCACGAGGTCAAGCGGGCCGCGAACCTGCTGACGAGCCTCGGCGTGACCCGCGGCGATCGCGTCGCCATCTACATGCCCATGATTCCCGAGACGGCGATCGCGATGCTCGCCACCGCCCGCCTCGGCGCCACCCACTCCGTCGTCTTCGGCGGGTTCAGCGCGGAGAGCCTGCGCTCCCGGATCGACGACGCCGAGGCGAAGCTGGTCATCACCGCCGACGGCGGCTGGCGCAAGGGGCGGGTCTCCTCGCTCAAGCCCACGGTGGACGCCGCCCTGGAACTGCACCCGGGCGAGGCACACAGCGTCGAGCACGTCCTCGTCGTGCGCCGCACCGAGAACGAGATCGCCTTCCACGAGGGCCGCGACCTGTGGTGGCACGAGGAGATCGTCCGGATGGACGCGGAGCACACCGCCGAGGGCTTCCCCGCGGAGAACCCGCTGTTCATCCTCTACACCTCGGGCACCACCGGGAAGCCCAAGGGCATCCTGCACACCTCGGGCGGCTACCTGACCCAGGTCAGCTACACGCACAAGAACCTCTTCGACCTCAAGCCCGAGAGCGACGTCTACTGGTGCACCGCCGACGTCGGCTGGATCACCGGGCACAGCTACGTTGTGTACGGCCCGCTCGCCAACGGCGCGACCCAGGTCATGTACGAGGGCACCCCGGACACCCCGGACTGGGGCCGATGGTGGGAGATCATCGAGCGCTACGGCGTGACGATTTTCTACACGGCCCCCACCGCGATCCGCGCCTGCATGAAGGTCGGCCGCCAGGAGGTCGAGAAGTACGACCTGTCGAGCCTGCGCCTGCTCGGCTCGGTCGGCGAGCCCATCAACCCGGAGGCGTGGATCTGGTACCGCGACGTTGTCGGCTCCGGCCGCTGCCCCATCGTGGACACCTGGTGGCAAACCGAGACCGGGGCGATCATGATCTCCGCCCTGCCCGGTCTGACCCGGCTGAAGCCCGGCAGCGCCCAGGTGCCCGTGCCCGGGATCACCGTGAGCGTCGTCGACGACCAGGGCAACCGGGTGGACCGCACCCAGGGCGGCCTGCTCACGATCCAGCGCCCCTGGCCCAGCATGGCGCGCACGATCTGGGGCGACCCCGAGCGCTTCGTCGACACCTACTGGTCGACGCACGGGGTCAACTCTTACTTCGCGGGCGACGGCGCCCGGGTCGACGACGACGGCGACCTCTGGCTGCTTGGCCGCGTGGACGATGTCATGAACATCTCCGGGCACCGCCTGAGCACCGCCGAGATCGAGTCCGCGCTCGTGGACCACACCTCCGTAGCCGAGGCTGCGGTGGTCGGCGCGCACGACGACACCACCGGTCAGGCGGTGGTCGCCTTCGTGATCCTCAAGTCGCAGCAGACCGAGGTCACCCCCGAGAGCGCCGAGGACGTCCTCAAAAAGCACGTCGCCGGGCACATCGGCGCGATCGCCCGGCCCCGCCAGATCTTCGTCGTCCCGGAGCTGCCCAAGACCCGCTCCGGCAAGATCATGCGCCGCCTCCTCAAGGACGCCGCCGAGGGGCGCGAGATCGGCGACGTGACCACGCTCGCCGACACCGTCGTCATGTCGACGATCTCGGAGCGGGTGCGGGCCGAGCTGAGCAGCAAGGCGTAGTCACCCGATAACGACATCGCCGCCTCCGCGGGGAAGCTTGGATCATTTCCCCACGAAGGCGGCGATGTGCCGTTTCCGCACCGCCGTCCTGCTACCGTCAGCAACCATGAGCACACGACCGAAACGCCGCTGGCTGCGCTGGAGCATCCTCGGCCTCACCCTGACCCTCGTTCTCGCCGCGGTGGGGTTCTTCTCCCTCGCCCCGGGCATCGTCGAACGGAGCATGAACGAGGTGACCCCGGGCGCCCCATCGCCGGTCAGCGCCGAGGCACAGCGGCTCCACGACACGCTCGAGGTCGCCGACCTGCACAGCGACACCCTGATGTGGGATCGCTCGCTGAACACCAGGTCCGATCGCGGCCACGTCGACCTCCCCCGGCTCCAGGACGGCAACGTTGCGCTGCAGGTGTTCTCCTCGGTGTCGAAGTCGCCGAAGGGCCAGAACTACGAGTCCAACACGGACGAGAGCGACAACATCACGCTGCTGACCATCGCGCAGCTGCAGCCCCCGGCCACCTGGTTCTCGCTCCTGGAGCGTTCCCGCTACCACGCGCACAAGCTGCGCCAGGATGCCGATGACTCGCGGGGGGCCCTGCGCGCGATCGCGACCCGGGACGACCTCGAGTCCCTGCTCGCGGACCGCGCGGCGGGCGACCCCGTCGTCGGCGGCCTCTTCTCGGTCGAGGGCCTGCAAAACCTCGAGGGCGACCTCGAAAACCTCGACGTGCTGTTCGCGGACGGGATGCGGATGGCTGGCTTCACCCACTTCTTCGACAACGACCTCGCCGGCTCCATGCACGGGGTGGAACAGGGCGGGCTCACGCCGCTCGGCCGCCAGGCGATGGCGCGAATGGAGAAGCTCGGCATCGTAATCGACCTCGCCCACGCGAGCCACCCGGCCGTCGCGGACATCCTCACGAACGCGACCCGGCCGGTCGTGTCGAGCCACGGCGGGGTGCAGGCGACCTGCGATGTGAACCGGAACCTCACCGACGAGGAGATCCGGGGCGTCGCCGCAACCGGTGGCGTCGTCGGCATCGGCTACTGGGACGCCGCGGTGTGCGAGCTCACCCCGGAGGCCGTGGTCGACGCGATCGAGCACGTCGTCACGGTCGGGGGAATCGAGACGGCCGCGCTCGGCAGCGACTACGACGGGTCGACCGAGGTGGCCTGGGACACGAGCGAGCTCGCGATCATCACGCAGGAGCTCCTCGACCGCGGACACAGCGAAGACGACATCCGGGCGATCATGGGCGGCAACACCCTGCGCGTGCTCGCCGAGGTGCTCCCCGCCAGCTAGCTGCGGACGCAGGGGCCCTCCCCCTGACACAGCGTCACCCACAAAAACGCCGCTCGCGCGGGAGATCCTTCCGGATTTCCCGCGCGAGCGGCGTTTTGGCGGCGGCTTAGGCCTCGTCGGAGACGGCGAAGGTGAACTCCACCTCGACCGGGGCGTCGAGCGGCAGCACGGACACGCCGACGGCGGAGCGCGCGTGGATCCCGTCGTCGCCGAAGACCTGGCCGAGGAACACGGAGGCGCCGTTGGCGACCCCGGGCTGGCCGGTGAAGTCGGGGGCCGAGGCGACGAACGCCGTGACCTTCACGACCTGGGTGATGCGGTCGAGCGAGCCCAGGATGCCGCGGGCGGCCGCGAGGCCGTTGAGCGCGCAGATCCGGGCTTGCTCCTCAGCAACGGCGGGGTCAACCAGGCCCTCGCCCGTGCCGACCTTGCCGGTCACGCCGAGCTTGCCGCCGACCATGGGCAGCTGACCCGAGGTCGTGACCAGGTCGCCGTTGCGCACGGCGGGGACGTAGGCCGCGACGGGGGCCGCGATCTCGGGAATCTCATAACCGAGCGCGCGGACGCGATCCTCAATGACAGACATTTATACAACAGCCTTTCTCTTCAGGTAAGCGACGTTCCCGCCGGCGGGGCCCTCAATGATCTGGACCAGCTCCCAGCCCTGGGCGCCCCAGTTGTTCAGGATCTGCGCCTCGCTGTGGAGAAGCAGGGGGGTGACGAAATACTCCCAGACCGGCTGGGTTTCCGACTGCTCAGACATATGGTCCGTTCCTCTTTTCTCGGCAAAGATCAGGCGAATTCGCGAAGCGAAGTTTATTTCCAGCAATGCCGCCTATCCTTGATTCTATGACTGCACAGCCACCAATGAACGGGCGCGCCCAAAAGCAGGGGAACCACTTCGTGAAGAAGCGTACGTTCCAGGGCGCCCTGGGCGGGATCCTCGGCGCCATCGGCATGAGCGTAATCGCCGGTATTTTGCTGACCGCCGCCGTGACCCCGGTGGTCGCGCTGAGCGGCTCGGCCGCCCGGACAGCGATCAGCGTCTTCGACCAGCTCCCGGACAACCTGAACCCCGGCGAGCTCGCCGAGCCCTCCACGCTGTACGCGACCGGCGCGGACGGCAAACCGGCGAAGTTTGCCCAGTTCTACATGCAGGACCGCGTCCCGGTCGCCTGGGACGAGATCAGCCAGTACGCGAAGGACGCCCTCGTCGGCACCGAGGACCCCCGCTTCTACACCCACACCGGCGTGGACATGATCTCGATGAGCCGTGCACTGATGCAGCAGGCCTTCGGCACCGGTGAGTCCGGTGCCTCCACGATCACGATGCAGTACGTGCGAAACGTGCGCATCCAGGAGGCGGAGGCCATCATGGACCCCGCCGAGCGCAAGGAAGCGTACAAAGAGGCCACGCGCCAGGACGCCGACCGTAAGCTTCAGGAGATGCGCTACGCCGTCAGTATCGAGAAGAAGTTCTCGAAGGACGAGATCATGCTCGGCTACATGAACATCGCCCTGTTCGGTCGCCAGATCTACGGCATCGAGTCCGCCGCGAACTACTACTACGGCGTCAAGGCGAAGGACCTCACCATCGCCCAGGCCGCGAGCCTGATGGGCATCGTGAAGAACCCGAGCAAGCTCGGCCTGGACATCGAAGAGAACATCCCCGCGAACCTGGAGCGGCGCAACCACCTCATCGACAACATGCTCAAGCACGGCAAGATCACCGAGGCCCAGCACGAGCAGGCGATCAACGAGCCCCTTGAGCCCAAGATCACCCCGAAGGTGCAGGGCTGCGAGGCGGCCGGCAACCTGGGCCACTTCTGCAACTACGTCATGCTGTACATCCAGAACGACCCGAGCTTCGGCAACACGCAGCAGGAGCGAATCTGGAACCTGCAGCGCGGCGGCTACGACATCATGACCACGATCGACCTGGACATGCAGAACGCGGGCGTCGAGGCCATGCAGAACAACGTGCCCGCGACGGTGCCCGACCTCGATGTCGGTGGCGCGAGCGTCTCGGTCGAGGTCGGCACGGGTAAGGTGCGCGGCATGGTGCAAAACCGCGCCTACAGCCAGGACGACAACAAGCTCTTTAACGACCCCGGGCTCACCGCGATCAACTACAACACCGAGTTCGACTACGGCGGCTCCTCGGGCTTCCAGGTCGGCTCGACGTACAAGGCCTTCACCCTCGCCGAGTGGATCCGCACGGGCCACTCCGTCCGGGACATCGTCAACGTGAACGGCCGGACGGTCATGCAGCAGGAGTTTAACGACCGGTGTAAGCCCGACGGTATTTACGATTACGGTCCCTTCGAGTTCAAGAATGACAACCTCGGCGTCCGCGGCAACCAGACCGTGCTGACCGCCACCGCGCAGTCCCTCAACGGTGGCTTCATGTCGATGGCCCAGAAGATGGATCTCTGCGACATCACCAAGCTCGCCACCGACATGGGCGTGAAGCGCGCCACCGGGGAACCGTTGCAGGGGAACCTGGCCTCGGTCTTCGCCGGAACCGACGAGATCGCGCCGATCACGATGGCCTCCGCCTACGCGGGCTTCGCGGGCGACGGCAAGGTCTGCTCCCCCGTGCCGATCGAGTCGATCACGGACGGCGACGGCGAGAAGGTGAGCTTCACGGGCAGCTCCTGTTCCCAGGCCATCGAGCCGCGCGTCGCCGCGGGCGTCGCCTACGCGCTGGAGTACACCACCGGGAGCGCCGGGCTCGCCGGTCACGCGCAGAGCGCCTACGGCGTGCCGCACCTGGCCAAGACGGGTACCACGGACAACGTGGTCGACAACTGGACCGTCGGCGCGAGCACGAAGGTCGCGACCGCGACCTGGGTCGGCAACGTGACCGGGAAGGTCTCGACGCAGTACGTCGGCAACCTGATGGCCGCCGGGAAGACCATCTGGCCCGCCATGATGAACGTCGCGGACGCGAAGTACGGCGGGGAGGCCTTCCCGCAGCCCGACCAGGCTTCGATGCAGGTGAAGACCACTCCCGTCCCGGACACCGCGGGGAAGTCGCCCGAGGACGCCCGAGCGCTGCTGCAGAGCGCCGGATTCACCGTCTCCATCGGCGGCGAGACCGATTCCGCGCAGAAGAAGGGCACCGTGGCGCGGACAAACCCCGGGGCCGGCTCGAACGCGCAGTCGGGTTCCGACATCACCGTCGAGATCAGCAACGGTGAGTTGACGAAGATCCCGGACGGCCTCACCGGCAAGAACTATCGGGATGCTCGCGAGGACCTGGCCAGCGCAGGCTTTACCAAGGTCAATGCCACCTGCGCGGGCGACGGCAAGCTCCCGGGCGACCACGACAAGCTGAACGTCGAGTCTGTCTCGCCCGGCTCGGGCGACGACGCCAAGCGCGACAACCAGGTCACGCTCAGTCTGAAGTGCAAGTGACCCGGCGACGCGCCGGTTCGCGGGTCGCGGCCACCCTCGGGGTGGCCGCGGCCGCCGCGGTTGCCTGGGGCACCCTGATCGAGCGGAACCTGTTCACGGTGCGCCGGCACACCCTGCCCGTGCTCCCCGCGGGCGCCGCGCCGATCCGCGTGCTCCAACTCTCCGATCTGCACCTCGCCCCGTGGCAGCGCCGCAAAACCGAGTGGGTTCGCTCCCTCGCCGGGCTGAACCCCGACCTCTTGGTCACGACCGGCGACCTGATGGGGCACACCGAGGCGCTGCCGACGCTTCGCCAGGCCCTCGCCCCCTTCGCGGGCGTCCCCGGCGTCTTCGTACACGGCTCGAACGACTACTACGGCCCGCTGCTCAAGAATCCCCTGAAGTACCTGCGGGAGCCGAGCCGGAAGGCGACGCGCGCCCAGGACATCGACAACGCCGCGGTCACCGCCCTGCTTCGGGACGAGATCGGCCTCGCCGATCTCAACAACGACGCCGCGGCGCTCACGATCCGGGGCACCCGCCTGGAGCTCGCTGGGCTGAACGACCCGCACATCGGCTACGAGCGCCCCGACGAGATGCGCGCGGCCCTCGCCGCGCTCCGCGCCGAGGGTCCCGAATCTGACGTCGCGACCCCCGTGCGGATCGGGGTCGTGCACGCCCCCTACCAGGCCGCGCTCGGCGCGCTCCTGAGCGAGGGCGCGGATCTCCTGCTCGCGGGGCACACCCACGGCGGCCAGGTCCAGCTGCCCGGCATCGGCGCGCTCACGACGAACTGCGACCTCCCGAACGATCAGGCGAGCGGTCTGAGTGTCTGGTACGACGCGCACCGCGCCGCGTTCCTCAACGTGAGCGCGGGCCTCGGCACCTCGATCTACGCCCCCGTGCGGTTCGCGTGCCGCCCTGAGGCCTCGCTCATCGTGCTGGAACCCGCCGCGGACTGACGCTCCGCGAGAGCGGACGACCGGAGCACCGGAGCACCGGAGCACCGGCACGGACCCTATACTGACGAAATGACCGTTTTCGCGCTCCTGCCGCTGCTCCTCTGGGGAGTGCTCCTGCTCGCCGGGGTCTTCCTCTTCGTCCTCGTGGTCAGGATTCTCCTGCTCGGGATCCGGGTGCTGGAGCGCTCGCTCGACGCACCCCGCTCCCGCGAGTAGCCCGCGCCACCGCCCCCAGCCACCCCGCCGCGCACCCCGGCCGCCCCCGTCTGCTCAGCCGGGTCCGTGCGGGGACAGCACGAGCCCGGCATCGAAGAGCCGGTCGGGGTCCACGCGGTCCGCGACCGCCCGGAGCCGCGTCCCCGTCGCCCCGGGCCAGGCCCGCTCGGCCGCCGCCGAGCCCGTCTCCGTCGCGTAGGCCCCGTAGCTCCCGGACCCGAGCGCGCGCACGGGGGCGAAGCCCTCGTCCGCATCCCGAGCCCCATCGGGGTGCGCCCAGGTGGCCACCAGCGCCTCCTGGTGCCGCCCCGCCCAGGCCGTGGCCGCGGAGGGAACGTCGGCGACCGCGCCTCCCAGGGCGCGGAGCTCGGCGAGCATCGTGCTCCGGTGCCCGAGCGTCTGCTCAAGCGCCGCCCCCAGCGTCGCGTCCGCCCGGTTCACGAGCGCGGAGCGCATCTCGATTGGGGACCGCGTTGCCGTCCGCCCCGGGTCGGGCACGAGCCGCGGATAGGGCACAACGACGGCCTGCTGTCCCAGCACCGGGGCCAGACCCAGGGCCGCTTCCAGCGTCGCGCGGGCCTGCTCGATGCGATCGTTTGCCCAGACGTTCCGCGCCTGCGCCACCGTGCGCCCGTCGCCTCTGGCCTGGAGCATCAGGAAGCTCTCCGCCTCCCGCGGGGCCTCGCGCATCCAGTCCCCCCAAGCCTCGACGAAGCCGGGCAGGTCGGTCAGCAGGTACTGCACCTCCTGGTGGATGACCGAGGCATCCCCGGCGCTCGATCCGAGCCGAGGCGCGTCGAGCACCGCCTCTAGCACGATTCCCGCCTGCGTGGCCCCGCCGCGGAGGGCCCAGAACCGCTCCGCATCCCGCTCCGCGTCCACCCAACGCACATTCCCGCGGCCGTCCAGGACGCGGAGCCGCTGCACGTGGTCCAGGCTGAGTCCCTGCGCTCGGGCGAAGAAGCCGACCCCGCCCGCGGTGATGAGGCCGCCCACGCCCGTCCCCCCGATATTTCCGCTCGAGAGGGCCCGGTCCTGCGGTCCGAGCGCCGCAGCGACCCGCCCCCACGTGGCCCCCGCCTGGGCGGTGAACCGCCCGGTGCCGTCCCCCGCGACCCGGACCTGAGCGAGGCCGGAGAGGTCGAGCACGATCCCGCCGTCGTTCGTCCCCGAGCCGGAGAGCCCGTGCCCGCCCGAGCGAACGCTGAACGGGACCCGCCCCGGGGACAGCTCCCCGGCCCGCTCCCGGACCGCCGCCGCGTAGCGGACCGCCGCCGCGGCCTCAGGCTCGGTTCCGGCCGCGAGAATGAGCGCGGGGGCTCCGCGACGCAGATAGGTGCCGCTCCGGGGCCCGTATCCGGCCTCGTTCGGCCGCGTCGCGATGGCCCGCAGGGCCGCGGGGAGCTCGGGCCAGCCCCGGCCCGGGCTCCCCGCGAACGGTGCCGCCCCGGAACCGGCTGCGCCGGGCAGGTCGTTCTGGCGGGGGGTCATGCCCGGCCCGTCGCACGTCGGGAGCCGGGCCCGGGGCTTCCCGGTCCCGCGTCCCGCAACTCGGCAAGCAGCGCGGCTGCCTGCTCCGGGCGGCGCAGGACGAACTCCGCCGAGGGGCGATCCCCC
>NZ_JAPFRB010000002.1:752304-755375 GCF_035726885.1 Leucobacter sp. M11
ACGTTCAGGTTGCCCAGGATGATGCCGAAGACCCGGCGATCCGCGCCCGCCTCGGCGGCGAGGACCCGGCGGAGCATCACGACGGCGGCCTGGGCCATCGAGATGACCGAGGCCCCGGGGACGGGCACGACGCCGGAGGCCCCGATCACGAGTTGCAGGCTGCCGCCCGGGCCGAGCAGCGGGGTCCAGGCCCGCGCGGCCGTGAGATAGCTCTCCGCGACCTCGACGAAGGACCGTTGCCAGGTATCGGGATCGAGCCGCCAGACGGGGTCCCCGCTCCACCAGCTGCCCAGCGTCGCGACCACGTGGTCCACGGGCCCGTGCTCCGCGAGGATCCCCTCCGCGGTGTCGCGCGCGCCCGCGAAGCTGACGTAGTCACCCACTCGTGTGCGGGGGGCGCGGCCCATCGTCTCGAAGACGGGATCCGCGAGGAACGCGGCCGCCTTCTGCTCCGTGCGCGAGGGCACGATAACCTCGGCGCCCGCGGCGAGGTGCGCTCGGACGACGTGCTCGCCGACGGATCCGGTGCCCCCCAGAACGACGGTGCGCTGCGCCCGCAGCAGCTCCTGCCGTTCGCGGGGGTGGTCCGGCCCGTCCGGGGCCGCGGGGTGCGCTGCTGGGTGGTGCGTCATGGTTTCCTTTCCCTGTGGAGGGGGTTCCGTGGCACCCGACGGGGTGCCGCGCCGCGCGCTCCGGCGCGGCGGCGTATCCTAGGGGTCGCGCTCGTTGACCGTCGAGGGAGGCCCGATGACGATGCCCCTCACCCCGCGCCAGGAGATCTGGCGGGGGCTCCTGCACGGGCAGCGGTCGATGCTGTTGCGGCTGGGAGCCGACCTCAAACGCGACTTCGATCTCTCCCTGGCCCAGTACGAGGCGTTGCTCGCGCTGTTCCAGAGCCCCGGCCGATCGCTCTCGGCCACGGGCCTGGCACGGGAGCTGCTGTACAGCTCGGGCTCCGCGACGCACCTGATGCGCCGGCTGAGCGAGCGCGGCCTGGTCCGCCGCTCCGTGGACGCCGAGGACGCCCGGACGCACCGGGTGCACCTCACGGAGGCGGGCGCGGATCTGATCGAGCGAGCCACGGCGTCCCATGTCGCGGCGCTCGCCGAGCAGTTCGAGCCGCTGATCGCGGACGCCGATGTGCCCGCCCTGCTCGGCTTCGCCCGCGCCATCGCCGCGCACGAGGGGGTCCGAAGCGCCCCGCCGCTTGCCGAGCCGGGCGTCGCCGAGTCGCGGGACGGCACGGGCTAGCGCCCGCTCGGCTCAGGGGGCGTCGGCGGTGTCGGGCGTCCCGGCGGCACGCTCCGCGTACACCGTGCGAATCGCCTCGGCCACCGCCTGCTCGGGCTGAGCCCCCGAGATCCCGTAGCGACCGTCGATCACGGTGAAGGGCACCCCGGTGATCCCGAGTCGGCCCGCCTCGGCGATGTCGGCGGCCACCTGCGCCCGGTGCGCCTCGGGGTCCGCGAGCACCCGATCGACCGTTTCGTTGCTGAGCCCGGCGGCCACGGCGACCGCGCGGAGCACGGCGGGGTCGCCGATGTCCTGCCCGGTCTCAAAGTAGGCGGAAAACAGCCCGTCGACGAGCGCGGCCTGCGCCCGGCCGGGCCCGGCCGCCTGGATGAGGCGGTGGGCGGTGAGGCTGTTGGAGGGGATCGTCTCGTCCTGGCGGAAGTGGAAGTCGAGTTCGGCGCCCATCGAGACGAGCTGCTGCTGCGCGGCCCGGAAGCGGCCCATGTCCATCCCGCGGCTCGCCAGGTATTCCGGTTGGCTCACGGTGGCCCGCTCGGGCGCATCCGGGGCCAGCTGGAAGGAGTGGAACACCACGTCCACGGCGTCGGCGAAGGGCAGCCCGGCGAGGACCCGGCTCAGGCGTCGCTCGCCGACGGCGCACCAGGGGCAGGCGATGTCCAGCCAGACATCGAGGCGGAGGCGTGCGCGATCGGCGCCGCCCGGAAGCACGGTTGTTTCGGTCATACCCTCCTCAACGGAGGCCCCGCGCCCAATATTCCCTGTAATTACAGATACTTTTCGGACGCAGAAAATGCCGCCCCCCGCGCGAACCCGAAGGCCCACCGGGGAGCGGCATGCTGCGGGCTAGGCGCGCGCCGCTGCGATCAGCTCGGCGATCTGCACGGTGTTCAGGGCGGCGCCCTTGCGCAGGTTATCGTTCGAGACGAACATCGTCAGGCCACGGCCCGCGGGCGCGGACTGATCGGCGCGGATGCGGCCCACGAGGCTGGGGTCCTGCCCGGCGGCCTCGAGGGGCGTGGGCACGTCGCTGAGCTGCACGCCCGGGGCGTTCGCGAGCACCTCGCGGGCGCGGTCCGCGGAGATCTCGTCGCGGAACTCGGCGTTGATCGAGAGGGAGTGCCCCGTGAACACGGGCACGCGCACGCAGGTGCCGCTCACGAGCAGCTCCGGCAGCTCCAGAATCTTGCGCGACTCGTTGCGCAGCTTCTGCTCCTCGTCGGTCTCCTCGGAGCCGTCGTCCACGATGGACCCCGCCAGCGGGAGCACGTCGAAGGCGATCGTCTTTGCGTAGACCTTGGGGGCCGGGAAGTCGATCGCGGAGCCGTCCTGGACGAGGTCCTCCAGGTTGCCCTGCTCGACCGCGGCGCGCACCTGACCGGCGAGCTCCTCGGCGCCGACGAGGCCCGAGCCGGAGACGGCCTGGAAGGTGGTCACGATCAGGCGGGTGAGCCCGGCCTCCGCGTCGAGCGCCTTGAGCACCGGCATCGCGGCCATCGTGGTGCAGTTGGGGTTCGCGATGATGCCCTTCTTCGCCTCGCCGAGCGCGTGCGGGTTCACCTCGCTCACGATCAGGGGAACCTCGGGGTCCAGGCGCCAGGCACTGGAGTTGTCCACGACGAGCGCGCCCGCGGCGGCAAAGGTCTCGGCGTAGGCCTTCGACGCGGCGCCGCCCGCGGAGAACAGGGCGACGTCGATCCCGGCGGGGTCGGCGGTGGCGACGTCCTCGACGACGATCTGCTCGCCGCGGAACTCAATCGTGCTGCCCGCCGAGCGCGCGCTGGAGAAGAAACGGATGCTCGCGATGGGGAAGTTCCGCT
>NZ_JAPFRB010000002.1:755438-755583 GCF_035726885.1 Leucobacter sp. M11
TGCCCTGAGACTCAGACACGATGGTCCTCCTGGTGGGGTGCGCGGCGGTCGCCGCGGAATGGGTGGAACGGATGGGAGCGGATACGGCGCATCCCCCGGGCCGTCACGCTGGCTCGGGGGACGCGGCGTTCCCGTGCTTAGCGGC
>NZ_JAPFRB010000002.1:755621-757161 GCF_035726885.1 Leucobacter sp. M11
AGCCCAAACGCCGTGTGCAGGACGCGGGTGGCCTCGTCGAGCAGGTCGGCCCGGGTCACCACGGAGATGCGGATCTCGCTCGTGGAGATCATCTCGATGTTAATGCCCGCGTCGTAGAGCACGCGAAACAGCTTCGCGCTGACGCCCGCGCTCGTGCGCATTCCGGCCCCGACGACGGCGATCTTGCCGATCTGATCGTCGTACACGAGGCTCTCGAAGGCAACGAGCTCGCGCTCGGCCTCGAGGGCGTCCACGACGAGCTTGCCGTCCTGCAGCGGCACCGTGAAGGAGATGTCGGTGCGGTTCGTGTCCGCGGCGGACACGTTCTGCACGATCATGTCGATGTTCGCGTTGGTCTTCGCGACGATCTCGAAGATCTGCGCGGCCTTGCCCGGTACGTCGGGAACGCCGCCGACCGTGATCTTGGCTTCGTTCTTCTCGGTGGCGATTCCGGTGATGATCGGGTCTTCCACGTTGTCTCCCTTCGGGTGGCCGTGCTCTGGGTTGTAGACGATGGTGCCCTCGGCGTTCGAGAACGACGAGCGGACGTGCAGCTTCACGCCGTGGCGGCGGGCGTACTCCACGGCCCGGATGTAGAGCACCTTTGCGCCGGAGGCGGCGAGCTCAAGCATCTCCTCGCTCGTGATCGCGTCGATCTTTCGGGCGGCGGGCACCACGCGCGGGTCGGTCGTGAAGATGCCGTCCACGTCGGTGTAGATCTCGCAGACATCCGCGCCGAGGGCCGCGGCGAGCGCGACGGCGGTCGTGTCCGAGCCACCGCGACCGAGGGTCGTGATGTTCCCGGTGTCGCGGTTGAAACCCTGGAACCCGGCGACGATGGCGACCGCGCCCTGGTCGAGGGCGCCGCGCACCCGCTTCGGGGTGACGTCCACGATCTTCGCGGCGCCGTGGGTCGCGTCGGTGATCATCCCGGCCTGGGAGCCGGTGAAGGAGAGCGCCTCGACGCCCATCCCCTTGATCGCCATCGCGAGCAGCGCCATCGAGATGCGCTCGCCCGCGGTGAGGAGCATGTCGAGCTCGCGGGGCGCGGGGATCGGGGAAACCTCGGTGGCCAGATCGAGCAGCTCATCGGTCGTGTCCCCCATGGCGCTGACGGCGACGACGACGTCGTTTCCGGCGCGGCGGGTCTCCACGATTCGCTTGGCGACGCGCTTGATGCTCTCGGCGTCGGCGACGGATGAGCCGCCAAACTTCTGCACGATCAATGCCACAGAGATACCTCCCGGGGGTGAAAAAGAGTTCGGGTGCCCGAGAAATCATCTTAGCGCGCTTGGGATACCGCGAGAGACACGCGCGGCTTTCCGCGGTCCGCGGGGGCCGGGGTGCTCCCCCGGCCCCCGCTCGCGGCTAGCCGGCCCGGTGCCGGAACCGGCGGGCCAGGACGATCGCCCCGCCCACGAGGAGCAGGATCCCCCCGGCGAGCGGCCACGCGGGCGCGACGCCTGCGCCGGTATCGGCGAGGGGCGGCGTGCCCCCGTCCGTCGGTGGCTGCTTCCCGGGGTCGACGACCGGTGGCTCC
>NZ_JAPFRB010000002.1:757194-759779 GCF_035726885.1 Leucobacter sp. M11
CCGCCGTCCGCCAGGAAGTACCCGGCGTTCTGGTCCAGCCGGGCCTCGGTGCGCAGCACGGAGAACTCGGCGCTGACGCCGCTCTTCTGGTCGGGGACGGAGGCCGTGGCCGGCTCCCCCGGCGCAAGCTGCGCGGTCAGCGGCACGCCGTCGGCGTCGGTGGGGAAGGCGAGGGCGTAGCTGCCCGCGGGCACCGTCAGACGGTAGGACCCGTCCGAGGTCGTGCGGACCGGGTCCCCGGCGGCGTCGGTGATGGCCGCGCCGCTCGCGTCCTGGAGCGCGACGGGCAGCCCCGACACCGGCGCCTCCGCCGCGTCGCGGTGTCCGTTGCCGTCCTCGTCCAGCCAGGTCTCGCCGCCGATCACGGCAACGTCCCGCCGCACGGAGGCCGAGGGGGCCTCCGCGTAGGGCAAGACCACGACCTCGCCCGCGGAGCTGATCCGCGAGGTCCGCCAGGCCACATTCGTCACCGCCGGATCGCCAGCGGTGGCGGCGTTCGCCATCGCGGCGGTCATCGGCGGGGCCGTCATCCCGTAGATCAGGTCGAGGGGCGGCGCGTCCTCGTCGAGCTCCCCGTAGATGCCCGCGTGCGTGAGGCGCAGCGCGGTCACGTCCGCCAGCTTCGCCGGGGCCGTGCCGGACCAGTCGTCCGTGCAGCCGGGCTGGCCGCTGGGGAACAGCTCCGGTCGGCAGGGGTTCTCCGCGGTGGAGTAGGCCACCTCCATACCGTCGGGCGTCTCCTCGATCCCGGCAAAGACGGGGGTCCAGGCGGAGCCGCGTGCCTGCCCCTGCAGGGCCTCCGAGATCGCGGTGTCCCCGTCCCGCGGCAGGACGTCGTAGGCGACCAGATCGCTCAACCGCATGTTGTTCGGGTTCTCCGTGCGGATGCGCACCCGGAACGCGGCGTCCTCCGTCCAGGAGGCTGCCACGGTGCCCGCGGCAGACCACTCACCGTCGTCGCCCGCGCTCGTGACCGCCTTCGCAATGTGCGCGCCCGAGATGGCGATCGCCGTCCACGCGACCCGGTCCTCGCCGACGTACTCGCCGGTGTCCCCGTTATCGTTGGCGTCCCACTCGTCCACCGGGAGGGACGCGTTCGGGGGGACCACCGGGGTGAGCCGGTCCATCCCGTGCGCGATGAGGGAGGCTCGCCCGTCGTGCGTGCCCTCGAGCACGGAGGGCACGGCGGTCGTCTCGAAGGTCACGGTGGGGACCTCCCCCGACTCGTGGAAGGGGTAGTCCGGGGAGTCCTCGCGGTTCGGGCTGTCGATGACCTGCGCATCCGGCCAGCTCCAGGTCAACCGCGTTCGCTCGACGCCGTCCACGTCAACCGTGTCCGTGCGCAGGGTCGGCTCGACCCCGTCGACCATGCCCAGGTCGGACCAGGCGATGCTGTCCGGGTCGAGGGCGAGGCCGTTCGGAATGATGACGGACAGCAGCGGCGTGAGGCGGGTGCCCCCCGGTCCGTTCGTGATCGTGGTGCGCCAGGTGAGGCGCTGCCCCGGCGAGACCGCCTGGATCCCCTCAGGGACGGTCACCGCGACCCGGGCGTCGGGCACCGGGTCCAGGAAGTTCTGGGTCGCGCCCACCTGATCCGTACGCATGTCGTAGGGCCACGGCGTCTCGTGCGGCGAGTGCTCGTAGATCGAGGTGTTCGAGGAGTTCAGCCCCTGCATCGTGCGCAACCCCGAGTCGGCGAAGGCCTGCGTGGAGCGCCCGAAGAAGTGGCTCCAGCTGGTCTGCGCGTGCGGATAGCGCATCATCGACAACCGAACATCGGTGACGATCTCGTCCCGGTCCAGGCCGAAGCTGAGGAGCGCGTCCGGGCTTCCGGGCTCGCCCGCGGCCGTGTTCACGCCGCTCAGGCCCTCCGGGCCGGGATCCGGCAGCTCGACGGGGCTGGTCCCGTCCGGGGCGGTCGCGTCCGGGTGGCGCGGCTCGGGCTCGGGCAGTGCGGGCAAGACGGGAGCCTCCGGCAGGTTCTCGTCCACGGCGATGGGCGCGTCGGGGGCGAGCCCCCGGCCCGGCGTCTCGTAGATGAAGACCGTTTTCTTTTCCGTCATCCCGCGCACGTCCATCGTGCGCACATTCGCCTCTGAACCGTTCCAGGTGAAGAGGCTGATGGTGCTGATGTAGCGCCAGTCGTCATTCCCGAACTGGATCTGGTTGAGGGCGAAGGCCGGGTTCTGGCAGTGGTCCTCCGGCAGCTCCTCAAGAGACCAGACCCCGGGCATCTCCTCCCAGTCCTGGGGAGAAAAATCGTTGTACGGATCCCGGATGAGCGAGTCCGGGGCCTTGGCCTCCCCGTCCACGAGACAGGGGAAGCGGGTTCGGGTCCCGGCCATGCCCAGCCGGTTGTGGTCGATGACCCGGCCGGGCGGGGTCGTCATCCAGCCGGTCGCCGCCCCCCAGCCGTACAGGGTTTTCGTGTCGTCGGAGGTGAGGTATTTGCTGCTGGCGGAGTTCGCGCCGCCGTCCCAGAGCGAGGCAATAATGCCCTTCTCCCAGTCATCGTTGATCTCCCACTCGCCGTGGAAGGTGTGCTCGGCCCGGGCCGTCTCGCTCAGGGCGTCCCCGGTGAGCGA
>NZ_JAPFRB010000002.1:759812-761607 GCF_035726885.1 Leucobacter sp. M11
GTTGTTCGTCGGCGGGTTCCCCAGGGGCGGCTGGAACGTGTCAACGGGGTAGCGCACCGTGACCGTCTCGAAGCTGCCGGGCTTCGCGCAGCCGCTCGTGTTCAGGGCATCCCCCGCGGCCGGCCAGGTCACGGTGTTCCCGCTCTGCTGTCCCGAGCCACTCGCGGAGACGAACTCGGTGCCGTCTGGCAGCGTCAGGGTCATCGCCAGATTCCGGAAGCCGATGCCGCCCGTGGCCTCGCCCGTGTCGTTGCAGCCGTAGACACGGTAGGTCGTGTCCTGCCCGGTCACCACCATCGCGGAGGTCGCGGGCGTGGTCGTCTCGATCACCGCGTTGAAGCGGGTCGTGCCCGCCGAGGTCGTGACCGGGTCGCTCGTCACATCGGCTTGGGTCGCCCCGCCGCTCGTTGAGCGGACCGTCTGCCGGAACTGCGTGCCGCCGGGCACCGAAAGCGCGGGCACAAGCCAGGTGACGACCAGCTCGCCCGTCGAGCCCGCGGGAAGGTCCCCGAAGTCGAAGACCACCGCGTCGTCGCTCGCGGTCACCGTGGTGCCCGCGTTGCCGAGCCCAGAGCCCGAGCCCGGCTGCACCGGGATCTCCTGCCCGTCGGGGGCGAGGCCCACCGGGGCGTCCGCGGTGATGGTCGCACCGACGCAGCTCGCGGCGAGCGAGGAGCAGGAGTATTCCACCCGGAAGGGCATCGGGGCGCCCGTGTCGACGGAGGCCGAGGTCGGGACCACCCGGACCTGCATCACCCCCGGCGGGCCCTCGGCCCGGGCCGGGACGCTGTCCGTGATCCCGGTGAGCGCGACGAGACCGACCGCGAGCGCGGCCACCCCCGTGAACAGACGACGATGGATGCGAGTTGTGCGCACAGTTTTCCCCCCGGTACGGCGGGTGCGTCAGGCGACGATCGTTCGGTCCGCCCCGGTTGGACGGCTCTTGGGAACACCCACCACTGTCGAGAGCAGTATTTCCTATTTTTCCCGATTGCACCAGAGGGAACCCGTGCGGCGGGCTCCGGGAGGCCGGGCTCCCGGGCACCCCGAGCGGGCCACATGACGCTCGCCGCGCTTAGTTCAGGCTGTGTCGTCCCTCAAAGGCGCGGCCGAGCGTGACCTCGTCGGCGAACTCCAGGTCGCCGCCCACGGGCAGGCCCGAGGCCAGGCGGGACACCGGGATGTCCATGCTGCGCAGCAGTCGGGAGAGGTAGGCCGAGGTGGCCTCGCCCTCCAGGTTCGGGTCGGTCGCGATGATGACCTCCTCGATGTTCCCCGCGCCGAGGCGCTGCAGGAGCTGGGCGATGCTCAGGTCGTCGGGGCCGATCCCGTCGATGGGGCTGATCGCGCCGCCGAGCACGTGGTACAGGCCACGGAACTGCCGGGTGCGCTCGATCGCGACCACGTCCTTCGGCTCCTCGACCACGCAGATCAGCGTCTGATCCCGCCGGGGGTCCCGGCAGATCGCGCACCGGGTGTCCTCGGTGACATTGCCGCAGATCTCGCAGAACTTGACCCGCTCGCGGACCTCGGCCAGGAGTCGGGCCAGGTTCTGCACGTCAAAGGTCTGCGTCTGCAAGATGTGGAAGGTGATCCGCTGAGCGGACTTCGGGCCGATCCCGGGCAACCGCCCGAACTCGTCGATCAGGTCCTGAACGATTCCGTCGTACACGGCTTAGCCCTCCGTCCGGCCCGGCAGGGGCTGCTCTTCGAGGAAGGTCGCGCCGAGAACCTCGCGGACCACGGCCTCCCCGTAGCGGGTGAAGCTCGGCGTCGCGCCAGACTTTTCGGCCGC
>NZ_JAPFRB010000002.1:761714-762247 GCF_035726885.1 Leucobacter sp. M11
AGGGTGTCGCAGCCGCGGGAGCCGAAGCCGAGGCCGTCAGGTCCGGCGCGGGGGACGCGGACCAGGCTGTGAGACCGCGGGGCTGCTCGTTCGGGGCGGAACGCGGGGCGTCGGGGTTCCCGCCCCGCGCGGCGTCGCCGTCGTCATAGGGGTCGAAGGGGGGCTCGTCCGGGTCCGGCGGCTCGGGCAGATCCGCGGCAGGCGCGGTCGCCGCGGCGGGCGGCGACACCGGCGGCGCGGAAACCGGCGGCTCGGCTCCGTCCGGGCGCGCTGCTGCCTGCGGGCTCGGGGCTGTCTGCGGGGTCGGAGCTGTCTGCGGCGCCGAGGCCGGCGCGGCCGCGGAGTCGACGGCCGGGGCTCCCGCGCTGACGCGCGCCATATAGCGGACGCGGAGGCCGAGCGCGTCGACGATCGCGGTGCGCAGCACATCGGCGGTCGATCCCGGCTGGGCCCCGGTCTGCTTGAAGGCCTGCACCTCGTCCGGGGTCGGGAAGCCGAGGGTGATGACGTCGCCGTCGAGGGCCAGCACGCTC
>NZ_JAPFRB010000002.1:762316-762493 GCF_035726885.1 Leucobacter sp. M11
TCCCGCATCCGCTCCGCGGTGACGGGCTCGGCAGCGCCGGAGTCGGCGGGGTCTGCATCGGCGGCGTCTGGCGCGGCGGACTCTGGCGCGGCGGGCGGCGCGGATTCGGCCTGCGGTTCGGCGGGCGACGCCGGGGACGCAGGCGCGGCGCTCGACGCACCGGGCAGCGGCGTTCCC
>NZ_JAPFRB010000002.1:762809-769831 GCF_035726885.1 Leucobacter sp. M11
CGGGCCTTGACGCGGGCGGCGCCGTCGCCTGGCGGGGCTCCTCGCTCGCGGATGCCTGGCCTCGGGCGGGCACGAGCGCACGCGCCACCATGAGCTCCAGGTGGATCCGCGGCGCAGTCGCGCCGGTCATCCCGTTGAGCGCGGTGTTCACGGTGTCGGCGACGCGGGAAAGCTCCGCGGGGGTGAACGCGAGGGACTGCTGGAACATCCGGTCCAGGGTGTCCTCGGGCACGCCGCGGAAGAGGGCGGCCGCCCCGTCGACGCTGGCTGCGTTCACGACGATGAGGTCGCGCAGTCGCTCAAGCAGATCCTCGACGAAGCGACGGGGGTCCTGGCCCACCTGGACGACGCGGTCCACGGCGGAGAAGGCCGCCGCAGCGTCGCGCGCGCCGAAGGCCGTGACCATCTCGTCGAGCAGGTCCTCGTGCGTGAAGCCCAGCAGGGCGACGGCCCGCTCGTAGTCCACGCGAGTCGCCTCGGAGCCCGCGATGAGCTGGTCCAGAATCGAGAGCGTGTCGCGGGCCGAGCCGCCGCCCGCGCGCACCACGAGCGGGAGCACGCCGGGGTCAACCTCGACGCCCTCGCTCGCACAGAGCGAGCCAACATAGTCGATGAGCTGGCCCGGCGGGATCAGCCGGAAGGGGTAGTGATGGGTGCGCGAGCGAATCGTGCCGATCACCTTGTCGGGCTCGGTCGTCGCGAAGACGAACTTCACGTGCTCCGGCGGTTCCTCGACGATCTTGAGCAGGGCGTTGAAGCCGCCCGCCGTAACCATGTGGGCCTCGTCGATGATGAAGATTTTGTAGCGGTCGCGCGCGGGGGCGAACACGGCCCGCTCGCGGATATCGCGGGCGTCGTCCACGCCACCGTGGCTGGCCGCGTCGATTTCGACCACGTCAAGGGAGCCGCCGCCGTCCCGGCTGAGATCAACGCAGCTCGGGCACACGCCGCAGGGGGTGTCCGTGGGTCCCTCCACGCAGTTCAGGCAGCGCGCCAGGATTCGGGCCGAGGTCGTCTTGCCGCAGCCGCGCGGGCCGCTGAACAGGTACGCGTGATTGACCCGGTTGTTGCGCAGGGCCGTCATGAGCGGATCGGTCACCTGCGACTGCCCGATCATCTCGGCAAAGGTTTCTGGCCGATAACGGCGATACAGTGCGGTAGCCACCCCTCCATGCTACCGCCGACCCCTGACCATCCACCCCGCGAATTCCGGCACCGGGGGCGCAGGTGGCCGGGGGCCGTCGCCGCGTGCGTGCCCGGCGTCTGGCGGACGGCCCGGATCGACGCCGCCGACACCGCCGACACCGCGACGGTCGTAGACTGACACCGAGCCAAGGAGGGCGAATGGCAGAGCAGCTCTTAGACAGCGCGGATCGCGACATCATCGATCAGCTGCGCATCGACGGACGAAAGTCGTTCAGCGAGATCGGCCGGGAGATCGGCCTGTCCGAGCCCACCGTGCGCCAGCGCTACAACCGGCTCGTCAAGCTCGGGGTCATGCACGTGGTCGGCATGTACGACGCGACCAAGATCGGCGGCATCACGGCGCACGTCGGCATCCGCGTCGTCGACGTGCCCGTCGCCCGGGTCGCCGAGCAGCTCACCGCGCACCCGCAGATCCTCTATGTGGCGTGCACCCTGGGCTATTACGACATCATCCTCGATGTGCTCGCCGCCGACGCCTCGGAGCTGGGCAAAATCGTGCTGCACGAGCTCCGCCGGATTCACGGGGTCTCCGAGGTGGAGACCCTCACCGTGCTCGAGGTCCGGAAGGACACCTACCTGTGGCAGGGCTTCCGGGACACCCCGGAGACGACCGCCTAGGCGTTCGGGTTACTCACCGACTGCCCCGCCACGCCCCGCAAGCCCTCCCAGGTGTAGTCCTTGGCGAGCGAGGTCACGATGATGGGCTGAATCGCGCCCACCCCGGGCTGTTGCCGGACCACGTCGAGCAGCTCGATGAGCTGGGCCTGGTCCCGGCAGGTCGCCTCCAGGTAGAGATCGTAGGACCCGGAGATCAGCGCGACGTGGTTGATCTGCCGAATCTGGCCGAGGTTGTCGGCGACATCGGAGGGGGTGAGCGCGCGCACGCGGATGAGCAGCCGGACGACCTGGTGGCCGAGGGTCAGGGCGTTGCAGATCGCGACGATCGTGATGATGCCGTCCTCTTGCAGACGATTGACGCGGGTGCGCACTGTGGACTGGGCGACGCCGATGTCGTCAGCCAGGGAGGTAAAGGAGCGGCGACCGTCTCGGGCGAGCAGCTCGATGAGCCGTTTATCCAGTTCGTCAGCCACAGCCGGTTCCTCCTCGCGCCGATGGTACGAGGATACCCCGCGGGCGACGACGCTCTCGCCGCCCGCGGGGTGCGGCCGCTTAGCCCCGGGCACTGGCCTCGGCGCGGCGTACCGCGGCAATCAGCTCGGCGTTATCCGCGGGGGCGGAGCCGTCGGGGAGGGTGAGCCCGTCCTCGAAACCGATCCGGGTCTCGTGCCCATCTTCAATCGCGGCGAAGACCACGGGCCAGACCGTCTCGTCGTAGCCGTGATAGAGCAGCGGCGCGGTGACCCCGGCGTCACGGAGCGCGGCGGCGATCTCCCGGCACGCGGCAACCGCTTCGGCCGGGTCCTCGGTCTCCGGTTCGATCAGGACACGGACGTTCCGCTGCAGGGAGGGGGCCGCGAGCAGCGCGGGCACGTCCGCCATCGACCAGACGGCGCTCTCGAGGATCATCCCCCGCTCCAACACCAGATCGGCCGCCTCGGCCGCCCCCTCCTCGCAGAAGGCGACGGAGGCAAAGTCCGGCAGGGCGTCCGCGGGCCAGGCCGCCAGGAACTCCATCCGCTGCGCGTGCGAGGTCACGGTCCACAGACCCGTGGTCGTGCCGATCACGATCGCGGGGTCGACGGCGCGCACGGCGCGGACCCAGGCCCCGATCGCGTCGGGGTGGATGCTCTGCCCACCGTCCTCGGTCCGCACGTGGGCGTGCACCACGTCAGCGCCCGCGGCGATCGCGCTGGCGCTGTCGCGAGCGATCTCCTCGTTCGTGAGGGGGACGGCGGGGTGTTCCGCGCGGGTGCGTCCGCCGTTGATGGCAGCTTTGAGCAGCATGAAGCAGGGTCCTTTCAAACCGGGGTGGGTGGGCGGGATGCCCGGGAGGGGCGGCGCGGGTACGCCGCCCCGAGAGAATTACTGGGGCTCGGTCAGCGCCAGCAGGCGGGCGACGGTGTCGCTCGCACCGGTCAGATCGCCCAGCCGGGCGCCCTCGCGCAGCTCGCGCACCAGATCCGGTTCCTCCGCGTCGTCCGCGAGCGCGACGTCGACGAGCGCTTCCAGGACGGCGACCGGAACAAACAGCACGCCGTTGGCATCCGCGAGCACCACGTCGCCGGGGTGCACGGTCGCGCTGCCGCAGCTCACGGGGAGGTTCACCCCACCCGCGTCGATGCCGTGCAGTTTCGTCGTGAGCATGCTCGTGCCGCGCGCGTGCACGGTGAGGCCGATCTGCGCAATTTCTTCGGTGTCGGTGACGCAGCCATCCACGATGGCGCCCGCGGCGCCGCGGATCGCCGTCTGGGCCGCGACGACCTCCCCGAGCGGGGCGTGCCGGAGGTCGCCCCCGGTGTCCACGACGAGCACGTGCCCCGGCTCGAGCAGCCCCGCGGCGTGGTGCAGCATCGTCGAGTCGGTGGCGGTCGTGCGCACGGTGAAGGCGGTGCCGATGATGCGTTCGGCGCCGACGATGCGGCGCATTCCCGCGTCGGCGAAGCCCTCCTCGAGGTAGTGGCCGAGGGTGGGGAAGCTGAGCCGGGAGAGCTTGTCCCGGAGGACGGGGTCGAGGGTGGGCGGGATCTCGCCGATCTGAGCGAACATTACTGGCCTTTCATGGTGAAGCTGGTGTCGATGCGCCGGTTGTTGAGCGCGGGGAGGATCTCGCGGGCGCGCCGCGTCCGATCCGGATCGATCTCGGCGAGCACGATGCCCTCGTCCTGGCCGTTCAGCCCGGCGACGGGCACCCCGAGGGGGTCGATGACCCGGCTCAGGCCGACCGTGTCGGCGCTGACCGTGCCGGAGGCGAGGAACCAGGCGACGTTCTCGATCGCGCGAGCCCGGGTGAGCACCGACCAGTGGTCTTCCTTTCCGGCCCCGGACACCCAGGCGGCGGACAGCGAGATCACGTCGGCGCCGCGCTCGGAGAGGCTGCGGAACAGCTCGGGGAAGCGCAGGTCGTAACAGTTCGCGATCCCCACCCGGAGCCCCTCGACCTCGATCACCGGGGGCAGATTCGTGCCGTGCGTGACGTAGTCGGATTCCCGGTAGGCGAAGGCGTCGTAGAGGTGCACCTTGTGGTAGCGGGCGAGTTCGGCCCCGTCCGGGCCGAAGGCAAGCACCGTGTTGAAGGGCACCGCCCCGTCCGGGTGCGGCTCGTAGCCGCCAGCGATGAGCGTGAGTCCGTGCGTCCGAGCGAGCTCGGCCAGTCCCGCCACGAAGGCGGGCCAGGCGTCCCGGAGCAGCTCGGGGAACTGCGGCTTGATCGCGTCATCGGCCAGCAGCATCGCTTCCTCGGGGAAGACGACGAGGCGGGCCCCCTGCGCGGCGGCGGTCTCGGTCAGGCGGGTGATGGTGGCAAGGTTCGCCTGCGGGTCGATGCCCGGGTTGGTCTGTGCGACGGCTATTTTCACGGGGTGCTCCTGTCTGGGTCGGTGGGCTCGCCCGCCGCGCGCTGCGGCGGCCGGCGTTTTTGGGCGCGGCGCATCGCCCCGGGGAGCGTGTGGCCCCCCGGAGGCGGTGCGCCGTGTGGAAAACGGCGGGGAACGGGTGCTAGCGGGTGACGATCCGGGCGTCTTCGGGGCGCCAACTCAGCCGGAGTTCGGCCCCCTCGGCAACCCCGGCCAGCTCGCGCTCGGCGTCGAGACTGGACACGGAGACCTTCCACACGCTCTCCCCCGCGCGGAGGGTGTAGTGCCACTCCTCGCCGAGGAAGGTCATGGTCTCCAGCCGGGCGGGGATGCCGGAGCCGTCGCGGGTCAGCGCGAGCCGCTCGGGGCGGAGCAGCAGCGTGCCCGGCATCGCCCGGTCTCCGTCCGCCGCGAGCACGCCCTCGACCGGTCCGACTCCCGCGACCTCCACGGAGACGCGGTCGCCGGCCGCCCCGGCGGGCGCGGTGACGTCGATCAGGTTGCAGCTGCCGATGAACCCGGCCACGAAGCGCGTCCCCGGCTGGTTGTAAATCGCCGTCGGGGTGTCGATCTGCTGCACGACTCCCTCGGACATGACCGCGATGCGGTCGGACATGGTGAGCGCTTCCTCCTGGTCGTGCGTCACGTAAATGAACGTGATCCCGACCTCGCGCTGCATGCGCTTGAGCTCGATCTGCATCTCCTTGCGGAGCTGCTGATCGAGGGCCCCGAGGGGCTCGTCGAGGAGCACCACCTTGGGGTTTGACACGACGGCGCGGGCCAGGGCGACGCGCTGGCGCTGCCCGCCGGAGAGCATGTCGGGCTTGCGCTCGGCGAGGTGCCCAAGCTTCACGAGCTCGAGTGCCTCGGTCGCGCGGCGCTCCGCCTCCGCCTTTGGGGTCTTCCGGACCCGAAGCTCGAAGGCCACGTTCTCGAACACCGTGAGGTGCGGGAACAGGGCGTAGCTCTGGAACAGCATGTTCAGGTCGCGATTGCGCGTGGGCACGCGGGTCACGTCCTGCCCGCCGAGCCGCACGACGCCGCCGGTCGGCGTCTCGAAGCCCGTGATCATCCGCATCAGCGTCGTCTTGCCGCAGCCCGAGGGCCCCAGGATCGAGAAGAACTCGTTCTCCCCGATGCTGAGGTCCAGGGGCTGGACCACGGTGTTGGTGCCGAAGGTCTTCGTGATCCCGTGCAGGGACACCGCGGGGGTGCCCGGGCCGCCGGCCTCGAGGGTTGCGCCGCCCTGGCGCTGCGTCTGCGTGTTCATAGCTCTCTTCTTGCTCCGCTGATTGGGGGTTGGTCCGGGCGCGGGTCCGTTAGGACGCCTTCACGCGCGTCCACCCGTCCTGGTAGAACTGCATGGCGGCGCCCGGGTCCACGATGAAGTCGGCGTTCTTCAGCTGCTCGTCGCTCGGGTACACCGCGGCGTTCTCCGTCAGGCCCTTGTCCGTGATGTGCTCCAGGGCCGCGGTGTTCGGGGAGGCGAGCCCACCGTCGTTCGTGGCCATCGCCGCGATCTCCGGCTTCAACAGGAAGTTGATGAACGCGTACGCGGCGTCGCTGTGCTTGACGCCCTTGGGGATGCTCAGACCGTCGACCCACATGCTGCCGCCCTCCTCGGGGATGACGTAGTGCACGTCGTCGTTTTCGGCGACGACCTTGGCGGAGTTCGTCCCGCCCCAGGCCTCGGCGATGCAGGCATCCCCGGAGGCGACCAGGTCGTAATAGTTCGTGGAGTTGTACCCGGCGAGCATCGGCTTCTGGTCGATCAGCGACTGGGTGGCTTTCTTGATCTCGGCCTCGTCGGTGCTGTCGGCGTCGAAGCCGTTCACCTGGAGCCCCGCGATGTAGGCGGCCAGCATGTTGTCGAGCATGTACGTCTTGCCCTTGTAGGAGTCGTCGAACAGCGACGTCCAGCTGGTGATCTCCTCGCCGCCGGTGCAGGTGGAGTTGTAGAGCAGGCCGGTGGTGCCCCAGACCCACGGCACCGAGTAGGCGTTGTCCGGGTCGTAGCTCGGGTCGAGGAAGGTCGGGCCGATGTTCTCGAAGCCCTCGACCTGCTCGTAGTCGATCTTCTCGAGCAGGTCCTGACCGACGAGCTGCTGGACGGCGTACTGGCTCGGCTCGATCAGGTCGTAGCCGGAGTTGCCCGCGGCAAGCTTGGCGATCATGGTCTCGTTGCTGTCGAAGTTATCGACGTTGACCGTGATTCCGGTCTCCTCGGTGAACTTCGCGTACACCGTGTCGGGGATTTCCCCGGCCCAGGCGTACACGTTCAGTTCGGTGGAGGGACCGTCGGAGGCGTCATTGCCTCCGCCGGAGCATCCGGTGAGTGCCAGC
>NZ_JAPFRB010000002.1:769861-773637 GCF_035726885.1 Leucobacter sp. M11
ATCTTCTTCATGGGGGTTCCTTTCGGGGCACGCCGCGGGTTCGCGGCGCGTGCTGGTGTGGTTAGGAGCGGGAGTCGACCAGAATGCGGCGCATCTGGTTCACGCCGACCGTGAGCACGATCACGAGCGTGAGGAGGATGAGCAGGGCGCCGAGGGCGTTGATGCTCGGGGTAATGCCGGTTTTCAGGCTGGAGTAGATCTTGAGGGGCAGGGTCGTCGACCCGACGCCGCTCAGGAAAGTGGACATCACGATGTTGCTGAAGGAGGTCGTGAAGGAGAGCAACCAGGCGGCGATCACCGAGGGCCGCAGCAGCGGCAGGTACACCTTCGTGAAGGTCTGCCAGGGAGTGCAGCCGAGATCGGTCGCGGCCTCCGGCAGGCTCGGGTCGAGCATGGCCGCGGCGCTGATCACGACGAGCGTCGCCAGCGGCAGCGCCACGATGAGGTGCCCGAGCACCAGGGTGGGCACGCCGAGCGGGATCTTCGCGGAGCTGAACACGCTCAGCAGGGCGACGCCGAGCACGATCTCGGGGACGATGAGCGGCAGCGCGATCGCCGCGAGGTACAGGCCCTTGCCCCGTCCGCGGTAGCGGGCCGAGCCCAGCGCGAACATCACCGCGATGGCGGTGGCCACCGTCGCCGTGATGACGGCGACGATCGCGCTGGTGCGCAGGGTGCTCAGCAGCTGACCGTCCTGGAACAATTCCGCGTACCACTTGAGGCTGAGCCCCT
Source organism: Leucobacter sp. M11 (assembly GCF_035726885.1). NCBI lineage: Bacteria > Bacillati > Actinomycetota > Actinomycetes > Micrococcales > Microbacteriaceae > Leucobacter > Leucobacter sp. M11. Next base: position 770,594 of record NZ_JAPFRB010000002.1, read on the forward strand.
CGAAGTTACTGGAGGATCCCGAGGCGTTGAAGGAGTAGACGATCACCGCGACGATCGGGATGTAGAGGAAGACGAACACCCCGCGGGCGATGCCGTTGACGAGCTTATCCATGGTCTAGGCCCCCTTCGGCTTGGGCTTGCGCAGGGCGAGGCCGATCAGCGCCATCGAGATAAACATGAGCACCAGGAGCACCATCGAGACGGCGGCGCCCATCGGCTGGTTCCGGAACTCGGTGTAGAGCGTGACGATCACATTGCCGATCAGCGGGTCCTTGCCGCCGCCGAGCAGCACGGGGATCACGAACACCCCCATGGTCGGGATGAAGGTCAGCAGCGCCGCCCCAAGAATGCCGGGCTTGGACAGCGGCAGGATGACCCGCCGGTGCACCCCCCACCAGGAGCAGCCGAGGTCGGTCGCTGCTTCTTTCAACGAGCCGTCGATCGAGCGCATGGAGGCATAGATCGGGAAGATCGCGGTGGGCAGGAAGGAGTAGAGCAAGCCGAGGAACACGGCCACGTTGCTCGGGATGAGCGAGAAGCCGCTGATGCCGAAGATGCCGAGCACCCCGGCAAGGGGACCGCCCGAGCCCAGGATGGTGATCCAGGCGAAGGTGCGCACGAGGAAGTCGGTCCAGAACGGGATGATCACGAGGAGGAGCAGGAAGCCCTGTTTCCCCTCGGGCCGGGACACGATGTAGTACGAGGTCAGGTAGCCGATGACGAGGCAGATCACCGTGTTCAGCAGGGCCAGGCCGATGCTGAACAGGAACGTCTTCGAGTAGACCGGGTCGAGCAGCTTCGCGTAGTTGTCCAGCGTGAAGCCGCCCGTGATTCCGCCGTAGTTGTCCGCGACCGCGAAACTGTTGCGGGCCACGATAAACAGGGGCGCCAGCGCCAGCAGGGCTACCGCGATCAGGCCGGGGAGCATCAGGCCGAAGGCTCCCCGAGGGGGCTTCTCCTTGCCCTTCAGATGTATTGCTCGTGTTACCGAGGTCACTGTGTGCACCTTCCTGACCACCGTCGTTGCTGTCATGGCAATTCTCACAGGACGGGGTGAACGGCTGCCTGGGGGCCGGCACCGGAATCCGTGGGATCTTGGCACAATTCTTCCCGAGTCCGCGGCGGGCGCGCGCGCCCGGGGCCCCTGGCGCGCCCGACGTGGCCAAAATCCGCGACGTGCGCCCCGGCCGCTGGCTCGGCACCACGAAATCGGCGAGAACGTTTTCCCCGGTCAAGCAGATTTTTCCTGGGGAAGCCCGGCGAAGAGCGCCCCGAAGGGGGCGCTGCCGCGCGTGTCTCGCCGGGCCGCTCCGGGTCCGGGCTCAGCCCGGCACCGGGGCGGCCCGATGCCGAGCGAGGCTGCGGGCGGCCTTGGCGGGCAGGTGTCCTGGTCTCCGAGCCTCGGGCCCGGGTGGCGTCTCCCCGGCTTACGCCGGCACGGCGAGGATCGCCTCGGCGGTTTGCCGGGCGATCTCCAGCTCCTCGTCCGTGGGTACCACGAGCACCGTCGTCCGGGAGATCTCGGTGCTGATGCGGCGAACGCCGCGGCTGTGCTCGCGGTTGCGCTCCGGGTCGATGTGGATGCCGAACCAGTCGAGTCCCGCGAGGACCTCCTCGCGCAGGGCGGGCACGTTCTCGCCGACGCCCGCGGTAAAGCAGATCACATCGGCGCCGCCGAGCTCGAGCAGGTAGGCGCCGAGGTAGTGCCGGAGCCGGTGCACGTAGACGTCGAGGGCGAGCCGAGCCCGGGTATCCCCCTCGGCCGCCGCCGCGCGCAGGTCCCGCATATCGGCGTGCCCGCCGAGCCCGAGCAGGCCAGAGCGCTGGTTCAGGAGGTGGTCGAGATCGTCCACGTCCATCCCGGCCTCGCGGTTCAGGTGGAAGAGCACGGAGGGGTCGAGATCGCCGGAGCGGGTGCCCATGACGAGGCCCTCCAGCGGGGTCAGTCCCATCGAGGTATCGACGGAGCGGCCGCGGTTGATCGCGCACATCGAGGCCCCGTTGCCGAGATGCAGCACGATCTGCTTGAGGGTGTCCGCGGGGCGGTCGAGGAACCAGGCGGCCTGCTCAGAGACGTACTGGTGCGAGGTGCCGTGGAAGCCGTAGCGGCGCACCCCGTGCGCCGCGGCAAGGTCCGCGTCGATCGCGTAGGTGTAGGCCTCCGGCGGCATCGTTTGGTGGAAGGCCGTGTCGAAGACCGCGACGTGGGGCACGTCGGGGAAGGTCTGCCGGGCCGCGACGATGGCCTGGTGGTGCGCGGGGTTGTGTAGCGGGGCGAGCGTGCTGAGCGCGAGAATCTCCGCGGCGACGGCGTCGTCGATCACGGTGGGCGCAAAGAAGCGGTCGCCGCCCTGCACGACACGGTGCCCGACCGCGAGCAGGGTGTACTCGCTCAGCGGGCGCCCGGCGTCCGCGAAGGCGGCGAGCATCCGCGCGAAGCCCTCGGTGTGATCGGCGATCGGCGCCTCGGTCTCGGTGCGCTGCCCGCCGGAGACGTGGACGACTCGGCCCACGGCCTCCCCGATCCGCTCGACCAGGCCGTTGGCCAGGCGCACCTCACTCTCTGGCTCGATCAGCTGATATTTAAAGGAGGAGGAACCGCTGTTGACGACAAGAATTACGCTCAAGATCCGCTTTCGTTGAGGGCTGCCTGGACCGCGGTAATCGCGACCGTGCTCAGGATGTCCTCGACCGTTGCGCCGCGGGACAGATCGTTGACGGGCTTGTTCAGCCCCTGGAGCACGGGCCCAACGGCCACGGCTCCGGCCGAGCGCTGCACGGCCTTGTAGGTGTTATTCCCGGTGTTCAAATCGGGGAAGATGAAGACGGTCGCGCGCCCCGCGACCTCGGAGTCCGGAAGCTTCGCCTGCGCGGTGGCGGGGTCGCTGGCCGCGTCGTATTGGATGGGCCCCTCGACGAGGAGCTCCGGGTGGTGCTCGCGCACCAGCTCGGTCGCGAGCCGCACCTTCTCGACCTCGGCGCCGCTGCCCGAGGACCCGGTGGAGTAGGACAGCATCGCGATCCGCGGGTCCACGCCGAACTGA
>NZ_JAPFRB010000002.1:773689-780237 GCF_035726885.1 Leucobacter sp. M11
GCTCGGGGTTCACGGCGCAGTCGCCGTAGACCAGCACGCGGTCGGCGAGCGCCATGAAGAACACGCTCGAGACGACCGAGACGCCGGGCTTGGTCTTGATGATCTCGAAGCTGGGCTTGATCGTGTGCGCCGTCGTGTTCGCGGCGCCGGAGACCATGCCGTCGGCGAGGCCCAGGTGCACCATGAGCGTGCCGAAGTAGGACACATCAATCACGACGTCGCGGGCGTGCTCCACGGTGACGCCCTTGTGTGCGCGGAGCCGGGCGTACTCCGCAGCGAAGCGCTCGCGCAGTTCGGAGGTCGCGGGGTCGATCACCGCGGCCTCGGTCAGGTCGAGGCCCAACTCGGAGGCGCGCTGGCGCACGTCCGCCTCCGCGCCCAGCAGCGTGAGCCGGGCGACGCCGCGGGCCAACAGGGTGCTGGCGGCGCGCAGGATCCGGTCGTCGCCGCCCTCGGGCAGGACGATGTGCGCGTCGGCGGCGCGGGCGCGCTCGAAGAGCTCATAGGAGAACATGAGCGGGGTGACCACGTCGCCCGCGTGCAGCTGGAGCCGGGAGCTGAGCTCCCCCGCGTCGACGTGCTCGTCGAAGAGCGCGAGCGCCGTGTCGAACTTTCGGGGCGACTCGGGGCTCAGCAGGCCGCGGGCCTGGGTCACCCGCTGCGCGGTGGCGTAGGTGCCGAGCTCGGTGCGGATCACGGGCAGCTCGGAGCCGATGCCGTCCAGGAGCGCGTTCACGCTGTGCGGGACGGGGAAATCCCCGTTCAGGATGATCGCGGCGGCGGTCGGGAAGGTGCTGCCCTCGTGCGCCATCGTGACGGCGAGCAGGGTCTCGGAGCGGTCGGCGGCGATGATGATGATCGCGCCCTCGATGAGCCGCGGGAGCACGTTCTCCATGCTCATGCCGGCCACGACGATGTTCAGCGCCTCGCGAGCGAGCAGCTCGGGGTTGCCGCGGACGAGGGTGCCCTCGACCTCGCTGAGGATGGTGCCCACGCTGGGGGCCACGAGGAGCTGATCCTCGGGCAGGGCCCAGACCGGGGTGCCCGCGGCGGGAGCGGAGGCGCGCACGGCCGCGATGATCTCGGACAGCGCCTCGGGGTCGGCGCGGTTGACGACGATGCCGAGCAGCGTCGCGTGCTCGCCCGCGAGCTCGGGGAGGCAGAGATCGGTGAGCTGTTGCAGCTCGGAGGGGGTGCGGGCCTCGGACTGGCCGAGCATCTCCGCGGAGCCGCCGGAGCCGCGCCCACCGAGGACCAGGAGCACGGGTGCGCCGAGGTTCGCGGCAATGCGGGCGTTGAAGGACAGCTCGGTGGGCACGGCGACGTCGCTGAAGTCGGAGCCCACGATCAGCACGGCGTCGCAGCGGGCCTGCAGGGCGCGGTAGCGGGTGATGATCTCGTTCAGCGCGGCGTCGGGGTCCGCATGAGCGGCCTCGTAGCTGACGCCGACGCAGGCCTCAGGCGCGAGCTCGGTTCCCGCGTGGGTGAGGAGCAGGTCGAGCACCCGGTCCGGTTCCCCGGAGCGAACCAGCGGGCGGAAGACGCCAACGACGGGCACATCGCGCATCAGCATGTCGAGGACGCCGAGCGCTACCGCGGACTTGCCGGTGCGGCCCTCGGCCGAGGTCAGATAGATACTGTTCGCCACACAGACAGCCTAACCCCCGGACAGGCATCTCCCCCGGGAGAGCGCACCGAGTTTGGGCGGGGGCCGCGCGGCCCCCGCCCGGGCGGATTAATCGGCCGCGGTCACGCCGCACCAGGATGCGAGGAACAGGGCGATGGACTTCGTGCAGTTCCGGACGGACTCGACGCTCACCCGCTCGTCGAAGCCGTGGATATTCTCGGAGACCGGCCCGTAGACCAGGGTCGGAATGTCGGCGTACCCGACGAAGACGCGGCCGTCGAGGTACCCGGGAGTCGTGAACGAGGTCAGTTCGCGGCCGAACGCTGCCCGGTGGGTCTCCTCCAGGAGGAGCTCCGCATCGCTGCCCGGCTCCAGCACATAGCCCTCGGCGTAGAAGCCGTCCCGGGTACCCACCACGTCGAAGGGCACCGCGCCACGCGTCCCGGCCGCGGCGAGGCACGCCTCGATCTGCGCCCAGGCGCTGTCGGCCGAAACCCCGGGGTACAGCGCGACCCGCACCCGCATCTCGCACCAGGCGGGAACGCTTGAGGGCCAGTCTCCGCCCTGAATCCCGCCAATGTTCAGGTTGATCGGGTGCGCCAGATCCTCGAAATAGGGGTACTGGTCCTTCTCCTGGTTCCAGCGCTCTTCGAGCACGCGCAGCTCCGAGATCACCTGGTACGCCGCGTCGATCGCGTTGAAACCGGTCTCCATCTCCCGGGGGTGCGTTGGCTGCCCGCTGACGCGGACCGTGAACCAGATCACGCCAACGTTGGCGCGGACGAGGGCGTCCTCCTCCGGCTCCGGAATGATCACGGCGTCCGCCCGATAGCCGCGCAGCAGGGCCGCAAGTGAGCCGTTGCCCGTGCACTCCTCTTCCACGACGGACTGGATGTGCACCCGACCGGTGAGCGCCAGGCCCGCACGCCGGATGGCGTCGAAAGCGAAGAGATTCGCGATGAGCCCCGCTTTCATGTCCCCGGCCCCGCGCCCGTACATCCAGCCATCGTGAATCTCAGCGTCCCACGGGGAGCGCGCCCACTGTGCCTCGGGGCCCTCGGGGACCACGTCAATGTGCCCGTTCAGAATCACCGACCGGCCGGTGTCCTGTGCCGGGATGGCGGTGCCGACCACGTTGGTCATCGTGCCGTAGTCGACCGTTGCGGGGCCGTAGCCCGGATGCGCCTCGAGTTCGGGGCTGCCGATGCTCCAGCGATCCACGTCGAGGCCGAGCCCGCGCAGGCGCTCCTCGATGAGATCCTGGGCCGCTTCTTCCCCCGCGCGCAGGGACGGGGTGGCGACCAATTCGGCCGTCGCGGCGAGTTGCTCGTCGAAGGCGGCGTCCACCGCGTCGAGGATTTGCTGGGTCATCGCTTCGGAAATCATGCGGTCCATTCTGTTGTTCGTCGGATTCTGGGGTGGGGCGGCGGGGCTACGCGGCGTCGTCGCGCACGATGGGGCGGTCTTTGACGCGGAGGTGCTCCCCGATCAGCCCACCGGCGGCGGAGATCAGCGCGATCAGCATCAGAATCATGGCGGCGCCCCAGGACTGGTTGCCGGACACGGTCAGCATCGCGGTCGCGAGCAGCGGCATGAAGCCACTGGTGGCCCCGGCGATGTTGTAGCCCAGCGCGACCCCCGAGTAGCGCAGCTTGGGCGGGAACAACTCGGTGAGAAGCGCCCCGGACACGGCGTATGCCACCGTGATGAGCATGATGCCGACCGTGATCGCCACGGTGATGGCGAGGGGAGACCGGGTGTCAATCAGCCAGAACAGGGGGAACGCCGCGGCCGCGGTCAGGAGTCCGCCCCACATCGTGACGCGGCCGGGGCCGATCTTTTCCGCGATACGGCCGGCGAAGATCGTCACGAAGATCTGGCACACGGCGGCAATCAGGGTGGCGTTGACCATCACTTGCCGGTCCACGCCGAGCGTGTTGGTGCCGTAGGAAACCACGAAGGTCGTGATCATGTAGAAACCGCCCACGCCGAGCAGCGCGCTCATGATGGCCACGATGAGCCGGCCCCACGCAAAGCGGAACACGTCGAGGGCGGGCACCTTCGCGGTGTCCTCCTGGGCCAGGAGTTCCTGGAAGATAGGGGATTCCTCCACCTTGCTTCGGATGTAGAGGGCGATGAGGAGCAGCGGGAAGGCCAGCAGGAACGGGATGCGCCAGCCCCAGGCGTCGAAGGTTTCCGAGGGGAACAGCAGGACCAGCGCGAAGGCTCCGGAGGACAGCAGGGTACCGACCGGAGAGCCGATCTGGACGAGCGCGGCGAAGCGCCCGCGTTTTTCGACGGGAGCGTGTTCCACGGCCATTGTCACGGCTCCGCCCCACTCACCGCCGACGGCCAGTCCCTGGACCAGCCGCAGGACGGCGAGCAGGATCGGCGCGGCGAGCCCGATCGTGCCGAAGTCGGGGAGCAGCCCGATGAGTCCCGTCGCCACGCCGATGAGCACGATCGTGATGAGCAGGGCCGGGCGGCGACCGTAGCGATCCCCGATGTAGCCGAACAGGATTGCTCCGATCGGCCGGGCCGCAAAGCCCACACCGAACGTGGCGAAGGCGGCCAGCAGGGCAGCGGTGGGGTCCAACTCGGTAAAGAAGAGGCGGTTGAAGACCAGAGCGGCGGCGGTGCCGAAGAGATAGTAGTCGTACCACTCGAGGGCGGTGCCGACGAAGGCGGCACGGGCGATCTTTCCGGCGTCGGCGCCGCTGATCGTCGTCAGGGGCTCCTTCGCGGCGTCTGAGGTGTGCTGGGTCAACGGTGATCCAATCGGGGAGCGTCTCGAACTCGGCGCCGCCGGGACTCGGGCGGGCCGCGGGCCTCGGCTGAGGCGAGACCCAGATCCGAGGCTACGGTGCACCCGAGCCCACTTCGAGGGTGAAAATACCCCGTTTTCCGCGCTTAGGGTGTCAGAAGTGACACCGCGGGCGAGGTGGGCCCTGGCGCGCCGGGCTCCGGGCGCTCAGGGTCCGGCAACTCAGGGTCCGGGAGCGCGAGGAGCGCGATCGCGAGATCCCGGGGACGGCTCGGGTCCAGCCCCGTGGCTTGCTCGAGAGCCCGCAGGCGCTTGACGACCGTGTTGCGGTGGCAGAACAACCGGTCCGCGGTCAGCTGGGCCGAGCCGCAATCCGCGAACACCTGCAGCGTGCGCCAGAGCCGCGCCTGTTCCGCCTGCCCGAGGTCCGCAAAGCCCCCGATGACGAGCGACTCGAATCCCGCAAAGGATTCGCGGTGCCCGGCCCGGACCACGTCGAGGTAGCCCCGCCGGGCATCGACAACCCCCGCGGCATGCGGGGTCTCCGCCAGGTGCCAGGCAAGGCGGGCGCCGCTGCGCACCGCGCCGAGACCCGGGATCCCGACGACAACGCCGCCCCGCAGACCCGGGGTCTCTGGCACCCACGGCTGACGCTCCCCCCACGCCCGCTCGCGGAGCCAGATCACCCCGCTGCGATCCCGGTAGGCGACGGCGCGGCCGAGTGAGCCTTCGGGGGCCGGCGGTCCCCCGTCCGGGACCGCGAGCACCTCGAATTCCGCCGTGAGCCGCACGCCGAGGGCCTGGGCCGCCCCCTGCAACTCCTCGAGCGGCACCGCCTCGGCGAACACGGTGGCCAGTGCCCGCTCGCGGGAGGTTCGCTGCCGCTGAGCCATCGCGTGCTCCTCCTCGAGGTAGGCACGCTGCACCTCGCTCGCGTAGCGCTCCACCACGTCGAGGACACGTTCCCCGTTCTCCACCAGCGATTCGAGGAGATCGGGGCGTGAGGCGCGCTCAATGGCTCGCCACAGGACCCGGAAGTCGATCCGCACCGCTTCGAGAAACTGCGCGAGCGGGACCCCCTGCCGAGCGCGGCGCCTGCCGAGCGTATCGGTGAGCTGGGCCTGGGCGGGGCTTAGACGTTGGCCGGTGAGATTCAGCAGCAGCACGTCGATGGCGTCCCGGGCGTTGAGGCGCACGTCCTCCTCGCTGACGAGGGTGACGGGGTAGCTGCCCTGCCGAGCGAACTCATCGAGAAAGTCCTGCACGAGGTCCGCACGGCGAACCCAGACGCGCGTCAAGAGTGTTTGCCAGCTGCTCTCGGTCATCCGGGCTCCTCACCTCTGCGTTCCCGGCCAGTCCACGGCACTGCGGAGCGGGACGCAACTCGGGATCGCACAGATCCCCTTCGGGGACGAAAAAGACCCCTCACGCACCCGCCAGAGCCCGGGTACCCTTGCTGCGTTTCCGTCCTGGGGGAGTTAACCGAGGTAGCGCCACGTGAGGGGCCGACACTCAGTCTAACCCGTCCGGGCGGCTCGCCAAAAACGCGGCTGGTTCGCGGCCCCCAAAAACTATGGCTAAGATAGACCACGGAGGATTCGCCTAGCGGCCTATGGCGCACGCCTGGAACGCGTGTTGGGTTCACGCCCTCAGGGGTTCAAATCCCCTATCCTCCGCCAGCAACGGCCCCCGAGCAATCGGGGGCCGTTTCTTTTCCCCGCACGAGCAACCGGCTGGCACCGGCCCTGGCCCTGGCCCGGAGAGAACCGGCTGCCTGCCAGCATCAGACCGTGATGGCGGTCAGCCGGGCGCTCTTCGTCGTTCCGGGGGTGTCCAGCGGTTCTCGGTCATCGGCCGGGGTCGCCTGGCCCAGTCCGTGCTCGTCGGTGGCACGAGGTGTGGGATCGCCCCGATTGTGACGATGTGCCAGGCGTCTGGGGTGCCCAGCTGGTCGTGGACGAGGCTGTGATGGAACCGGCAGAGCAGCACCCCGTTGTCCAGGTCGGTGGCCCCGCCCTGTGACCAGGGCACGATGTGGTGCGCCTCGCAGTCCTTGGGGGCGGTGCGGCAGCCGGGCCAGCGGCAGCCGCCGTCCCGGGCGCGGAGGGCCAGGACCTGCCGCTTCGTGAACAGGCGGTGGGTGCGGCCCTGGGCGAG
>NZ_JAPFRB010000003.1:0-3690 GCF_035726885.1 Leucobacter sp. M11
GCGCGCTCGGCGTCGGCGAACTCGGGCAGGTGCCCGACCCGGGACATCCCCGCGCCCAGGCCCCCGGTGATCGCGTGAGCGGCGTCCAGGCCGAGCTCGCCCTGGCGCATGGCCTCGTGCACGGCGGGGAACCGGGCCGGGGCGGCGCCACCGGTGAGCGTCTCTTCTGACTGGGTGACCGCGGCGAGGCGGATGCGGCGGCCCGCGGTCGCGGCGCTGGTGCCGGTCAGGGCGGCGAGGAGTTCGGGGGCGGTGCGGAAGCCGCTCGTGCGGGCGAGCCCGTCGGGGCCGAGGGCGCGGTGTGAGGCCCGGGCGAGGCGGCCGGCGATCTCGATGCGGGCCGCGTCGATGCGGCGGCCGAGGCCCTCGACGCGGTCGGCGTCGGCGAGGATCTGCCGGTGCCGGGCCCGGGCGAGCTGGCTCGGGCCGGAGTCGGCCTCGGCGTTCACGGTGAGGCCGCCGCCCCAGTCCAGGGTGCCGCGGCCGGAACCGGCCGCGGCGAGGGCCTGTTCGTGGAGCCGGGCCTCGGCGGCGTCGCGCTGCTCGGCGGTGACGGTGAGGAGGGTGTCGAGGGCGTGTTGGAGGCCCGCGAAGGTGAGGGGCACCGTGATCGTCTCGGCGTGAGCCGTATCAGCGGTGTGGGTCTGGTGCCCGTCCGGGGTCCCGGGCGCCGCGGACCCCGCGGCGGGTGCCGCGGGCGGGGTGTGGGGGTGTCCGGGTTTCCGATTCATGCCCACAGAGTAAGGGGGACCACCGACAACGCAGCGGGGCGCGACCTCCGCGGGCTCGCCCGGGGCACTGGGCCGGAATCCAGCCGGGACCCCGGGCACGTCGCTCTGATATCGTGCGGGCATGAGCACCCCGAACGAGGACCCAGAACCCAGGCACACGCCCGAGGGCCCTACCCACGCCGAGGGCACCGGCAACGGCACCGCCGAGACCGGGGGCACGGGCGAGGATACCCAGGCCCGCCGGGCTGCGGAAGAGGCCGCGGACGTGCTCGCCCACGGCGCGGCGGCGCGCTCGGTCCGGCGGGTTCGGCGGAGCAGGCACGCCCCGGGCGTCACCGTGTACGGCACCGACAACGGATACGTCACCGTCTTTCCTCCGACGGAGCGCACCGAAGAGGGCTGACCGCCGCGGGCCCCGGGACGCGCAAGGCGGCCCCGCGACCCGAATCGGGTCGCGGGGCCGCCGCTCGCCCACAGCCGGGGCTAGGCGCCCGTGGCCGGCGCCCCGACCCGGTCCGAGCCGAGCGCGTCCGGCTGCTCCGTGCCTGACACCGCCGCACCCGACCCCACGGGGGCGGGCTCCGTCGAGTCGTCACTGAAGGGGTCGCCGTTGCGGGGCGCGTTGTACAGGTCCTCGTCGAGGATGCCCTCGCGCTTTGCGACGATCGCCGGGACGAGCGCCTGACCGGCCACGTTCACCGCGGTGCGGCCCATGTCGACGATCTGGTCGACCGCGAGGAGCAGGCCAACGCCCTCCAGGGGCAGGCCGAGCGTGGACAGGGTCAGCGTGAGCATCACGGTCGCCCCCGTCGTCCCGGCGGTGGCCGCCGAACCGACGACGGAGACGAGCACGATCAGGAGATACTGCACGATGCCCAGCTCGATCCCGAAGAACTGCGCGACGAAGATCGCGGCGATCGCGGGGTAGATCGCGGCGCAGCCGTCCATCTTCGTGGTCGCGCCGAGCGGCACGGCAAAGGAGGCATAGCTGCGGGGGACGCCCAGGTTCCGCTCCGTCACCCGCTGGGTGAGGGGGAGGGTGCCGATCGAGGAGCGGCTCACGAAGCCGAGTTGCACCGCGGGCCAGACGCCCGAGAAGTACTGCTTCACGGAGAGCCCGTGCGCCCGCACGAGCACCGGGTACACCACGAAGAGCACGAGGGCGAGGCCGATATAGATCGCGGCCACGAACCAGGCAAGGGAGCCGATCGTGTCCCAACCGTAGGTGGCAACAGCGTTCCCGATGAGGGCGAAGGTGCCAATCGGGGCGATGCGGATTATCCACCAGAGCACCTTCTGAATGACCTGGAGCGCGGCCTCCGTGAACTGGATGAAGGGTTCGACCCTCTCGCCGAGCTTGAGCGCCGCGATGCCGACGGCAACCGCAATGACGATGACCTGCAACACGTTAAAGGAGGGAGCGGCAGAGACCGAGAGAGCGTCGCCCTCGCCCTGGAGCCCGGCGTTCACGCCGAGGCCGAGGAAGTTCTGCGGGACGAGGCCGATCAGGAAGTTCCACCAGGTGCCGACGGTGCCCGGCTCGCTCGCCGTGACCTCACCCTGCGCGACCCGGGAGCCGGGCTGCAACAGCACCCCGAGCCCGATGCCGATGAGCACGGCGATGAGCGCGGTGAGGGCAAACCAGAGCAGCGTCTGGCCCGCGAGGCGGGCCGCGTTCGTCACCCGGCGCAGGTTCACGATGGACGAGACAATCGCCGTGAAGATCAGCGGCACCACCGCCGCCTTCAGGAGGGAGACATAGGAGCCCCCGATGACCCCGAGGGTCGCGGTCAGCCCGTTCGGGTTGTTCTCGGCGTCCGGGCCGAGCTGCTTCGCGAGCAGGCCCGCAAGCACCCCGAGCAGCAGGGCCGCGGTGATCTGCACCCCGAAGGAGGTGAGCCACCGGGGAAGTGGGGCACGCTTCGGGGCGGGGGCGGCGTGGACGTCGGTCTCAGCGCGAGCTGTCATGCGGTCATCGTCTCCTCGGGGGTCCCGCGTCCCGGCGGACCCGGGAGCGGCGGCGGTCAGTTGCCGACCCGAGCAAGCCTAGAACACATCCACTTTCGTTATGGCTCCCATTGCGTAATGTTGCAGCAATTCCCCGAAAATCCCGGCGAAACCGCCCGCCCGCCATCCGCCAACCCTGAGTGCGAGCCGAATGTTCTGCTCGAAAAGTTTGCTGGTAACGGATTGGTAACACATACTTGTCTGGTGCCCGAGGGTTTCAGACCCGGGGCACTGCCACAATTCCAGGGAGATTACGTTTGAGACCGAGTGCCAAAGCAACCATCGTTACGGTGATTGCCGCGTTGACCTTCCCGATCGCAGCGACCCCGGCGTTTGCCACGACGGGATTCTCCTCCGGCCCGCAGGTGACCTCCGTCACCGCCGCCAACGTCGCGCAGAACCTCGTCTCTGGCGAGCCCACGGGTGATCCCCTCGCACGGACGGCCCCCATCGAGTCTTTCCTCGCGGAGACCGAGGTCGAGGTCAAGAACAGCGCCCCCGCAAACTTCGACGTCAAGGCAGCGATCGCGCTCGCCGAGGAAGAGATCGGCACCTCCCGCCCCACCGGCTGGAGCCAGCCCGGCGAGTGCATCATGAGCGCCCAGCGCTGGATCCTCGCGGGCGGCGGGGCCTGGACTGGCTCCGGCAACCCGGTCGACAACTACCGCGGCGCAACCCGCGTTGCGCTCGACGCCGCTCAGCCCGGCGACATCATCCAGTACGAGCTGGCCTCCGCACCCACCGTGTGGGCCGCGGGCGTGCACACCCTGATGATCACCGAGAACAACGGTGACGGCACCTTCACGATCATCGAGTCGAACAACCCCGGCGGCTCCGGTCTCGTCCAGAAGCAGAAGGACTGGGTCCCCCAGCCCCCGAGCGGCTTCCAGGTCGCCGTCTGGCGCTTCTAAGCCCGACCGAACACCCACAACGACGGCCCCGTCGCGCAACT
>NZ_JAPFRB010000003.1:3724-4540 GCF_035726885.1 Leucobacter sp. M11
TCAGCCGAGCGCTGGGCTCTGGGGGACGACCCCGGCCGCGGTGCTGCGGTGCGTGGGGATCTGTTCCCCCGCCTCGACGGCGAGCGCCAGCCGGTTCTCGCGCGGGGGCATGGGGCAGGCCGCGTGATCCGTGTAGGCGCAGGGCATGTTCACGGCGCGGGTGAAGTCGAGGAGGACGCGCCCCTGCTCGTCGGGGGCGGCGATGGCGAGGCTGCGCATGAGGCCGTAGGTGGTGACGCCGCTGGTGTCATCGCGAAACAGCGCCTGGAGCGCGCCGGGGGCGGCGCCGTTGAAGACGGTGAGTCGATGCTCGGCGCCGTCCCGCTCGAAGACGACGGTGCCCGGAGCCTCGAAGACGTGCTCGAGGCCTTCGAGAAACGCGCCGACCACGGCCTCGCGCGGCTCGGAGAAGGGCTCGAAGCGCCCGGGGATCGCCCACTCGGCTCGGGGCGCGTAGGCGGGGGTCCCGGCGTACCCGGTGCGGAGGGGCGCGTTGGGGTCGCGGAGCCGGACCAGGTCGGCGCTGCCCCGGCGCAGGATCTCGATCATGAGTTCGCCGTGCGGCTGCCAGAGGTCGCCCGCGGGGATGGGGCCGAAGCGGTGCTCCCCGGTGATCGCGCGGCCCGGGGCGCTCGGGTCGTCAAGGCGCTCGCCCGGGCCGAGCCGGACGACGGGGCCGTCCGGGCCGGTGGACCACTCACCGGGGAGCGCGTCGAGGCGCTGTGGCTGCTCGGCGAGCTGGGCAAATCCGACGGGGCTCAGGAAGCCGTGCGGCTCCCTCCGCTTCGCCTCGACGCCCTCGTGCCAGGCCTGCCA
>NZ_JAPFRB010000003.1:4616-4683 GCF_035726885.1 Leucobacter sp. M11
TCGTTGTCAACCATGCGTCCAGCGTAGGCGATGCGCCTGCGCCTTGCCGGGCGAGGTGAGCGCGTTC
>NZ_JAPFRB010000003.1:4714-7539 GCF_035726885.1 Leucobacter sp. M11
CAGAGAATGATCTCGAAGCAGAGCGAGTTCGGCATGTCGCTCCGGTACGGCTCATAGGTGTCGATCGGGGTGTAGCCGAGCTTCGTGTAGAGCGCGACGGCCTCGGGCTGTCGGTTGCCGCACTGCAGGACGAGCCGGGGCACTCCGCGCTCCCGGGCGTACTCGTGCAGGGCGGTCATGACGCGCGCGGCCAGGCCGAAGCCGCGGTACTCGGGGGCCGTGACGACGCGCTTGACCTCCCAGTCGCCGCGGTGCTCGCGCAGCATCGCGTGCGCGGCGGCGGAGCCGTCAGGGGCGAGGGCGAGGACGCTGACAATGGCCTCCTCGGCACGGAGCACCATCGAGGCATTGGCGCGGGCGACCTGCTCGGGCGTGAAGTCGTCGAAGCTGCCCGCGTAGCGGAGGCTCATCTCCCGGTTCATGGCCGCGCGGATGCCCTCGGCCCGCGCGTCGTCGAAGGGGATCTCCGTGATCCGGAAATCGTCTGCGGTCAGGGCGGGGTCATCATTCTGCACCGGGTAATTCTACCCGTTCCGCCCGGAGCGCAATCCGCGGTCACACACGTGCGTTTCCGCGGAATCGGGTGCATCCTTGTTGGTGGCCCCCGGAGTTTTCTGGGCGCCCCACCGTCGAGAGGATGATCCGGCATGAGTTCCGCCCCCCTACACGATTCCGGTCACGAAGAGCCGCTCACCGGCGAGGCACCCCTCGCCGGCGGGATTTCCCCGCAGGAGCTCAAGGACGTGTTCCGAAACTATCCGAGTGGGGTGGCACTCGTCACGGCGGACGATGGGACGCGGGCCATCGCGATCACCGTCACCTCCGTGATCTCGGTGAGCGCGGAGCCGCCGCTGCTCGTATTCTCGGCCTCGGCGCTGTCCTCAAGCACCCCGGTGCTCCTCGGCTCGAAGACCGTGGTGGTGCACATCCTGACCGACGAGAACGCGGAGCTCGCGAAGCTCGGCGCGACCAGCGGCATCGACCGCTTCGCGGACACGGACGCCTGGGAGCGGATGCCCACGGGCGAGCCCCGCTTCAAGGGCGTCGACACCTGGATCCGCGGTGAGGTGGTGAACCACTTCGAGGCGGGCACGTCCACCCTGATTGTGGTGCACGCGCTGGAGGCGATGCCGAACCCCGAGCGCACGGGCCAGCCCCTGGTCTACCACGACCGCACCTGGCACACGATCGGGGACGGCTCCCGGATCCCGGACCCGCGCCGCGCCTAACCCCGGGCACGAACGCGGGGCCGCCGCTCGGTAGCATCGTTTTGTGCCCGACGACTCCCCCCGCGCTGAATCCGCCGCCCCACCCCGGAAGCGGCGTCGTGCGTTGCCCTGGGTGCTGGCACTGACCCTCGTGACCCTGCTCGGAGCGGGCGGCGGGTACGCGGTGCTCGTGCACCGCACGCCGCTGCCCGATCTCGCGGTCACGGTCGACGCGGACTCCGAGGTGCTCGCCCCCTCGGGCGGCGAGAGCGAGCCGGAGCTCCCGGAGCTGCCCACCGCGGTGGGCTGGCTCGACGAGGAGCGCGTCTGGTCAAACGAGGATCAGCCGCGGGAGCTCGCGAGCCTGACGAAGCTGATTACGGTGCTCGTCGCGCTGGACGCGCGCCCCCTCGAGGCGAACGCCGAGGGCCCGAGGTACACGGTGACCGCCGAGGACGAGCAGATCCGGCAGCGCGTCGCCGACGACGACGGCGTCGCTTTCGAGGCCCCGGAGGGCCTGCAGCTGAGCACCCGGCAGCTGCTCGAACTGATCATGCTGCCCTCCGCAAACAACTACGCGATCAGCTACGCGCACTGGGTGTTCGGCTCCGACGCCGGGTTCCGGAAGGCCGTGGCGGCCTGGGCCGAGAAGCACGGCTTCGACAGCGTCTCCGTGGTCGAGCCGTCGGGGCTGTCCCGGAAGAACGTCGCCTCGCCCACCGACCTCGTGCGCATCGCCCGCATCGCGCTGGAACACCCGGCGCTCGCCTCCGTCATCGCCGAGCCCTGGGCCACGATCCCCGGGATCGGACCCGTGCAGAACAGCAACCCGCTCATCACCGAGCCCGGCGTGATCGGCGTGAAAACCGGGACCACCGTCACCGCGGGGCGGAACCTCATCGGCGCGCGCACCGTGACGATCGGGGGCCGCGAGCTGACGGGCATCGTGGTGACGATGGCCCGGACCAGCGAGGAGGCGCGCGCCGGGGACACCCGGGAGGAGCTGCACGCCCTCGACGCGCTCGTCGGCACGCAAACCGTCCCCGAGCCCGGCGCTCCCTTCGGGAGCCTCACCACCTGGCAGGGCGAGCGGGTCTCGCTCGTGGCGGACCGCGGCGCCTCGATCTCCCTGCGCGCCGGGGAGCGCGTCGAGCTCTCCCCGATCGCGGGTCCGGTTCGCGCGGGGGCCCGCGGGCAGGTCGCCGGGATGCTGACGGTGACCGCGCCGAGCGGCGAGGAACAGATCCCGCTCGTCACCGATCACGAAATCGTCGCCCCGGACCTGCTCTGGCGGATGCTGCACCCCGCGGTCGTCTTCGGCTGGGACCGCCCGGGCGACGCCGACGAGCGCCCCGAAGCGTCCCGGGCGCTGCCCCGTCCAACGTTGTCCGGTTCCGTCGGGGGCGACGCTACGGGCCCCCGCGCCGGGGCGGTGAGCGCTACGCTCGTCAAATGAGCCACCCCGCGCAGCCCAGCGATCCACCCGGCCTCGGCACCCCCGGGGCGGCCCTCGACCCGGCGATGATCACGCTCGGCGCGCTCCCCCGACCGGACGCCGAGGCGGTGCCCGCCTTCCTCGCCCGCGCCCCGCACTCCCTGGCCGGGCTCGCGGAGCAG
>NZ_JAPFRB010000003.1:7582-21663 GCF_035726885.1 Leucobacter sp. M11
ACGACGCCCCCGAGGTCTGGGCGTACCAGTCCGACCCCGAGGTGCTGCGCTACATCCCCTGGCCGGAACGCAGCCCGGAGGAGGCCGCCGAGCACACCCTCCGCCGGGCGGCGAACCGGGTCCTCGCCGCGGACGGGGACACCGTGTTTCTCGCGGTGGTGCCCACGGTCGGCGAGCACGCGGGCCGCGTCGTCGGCGACGTGATGCTGCGCCTCGAACACCGGGACGCCGCCCGGGTGGAGATGGGCTGGGTCTTCGCGGCCGAGGCCCAGGGACGGGGCTACGCGCTCGAGGCCTGCTCAGCGGTGCGCGACCTCGCCCTCGACACGTTGGGGGCGGCCAAGCTCGTCGCCCACCTCGACCCGCGCAACACCGCCTCTGCCCGGCTCTGCGCTCGACTGGGGATGCGGCCGGAGGGCCTCGCCCGGCAGGAGGAAGCCGATGACGTCCGCGGCGAGTGGACCGATCTGAGCCTCTGGGGCATGGTGGCCGCGGACCGCGGACTGTCCCCCGTCGCGCTGCCCGAGCCGGCTGCGGACGCGACCCTGGGTCCGGACCCCCGCGGACGCCCCGGGCTCCCCGCGGATGCGGAGGCGCGGCTGGACCGCGGGAGCCTCTCCGAACGGCTCCGGCTTCGGCCGCTGCGGCCCGCGGACGCGGCGGACCTCTGGCACCTCCAGCGGGACCCCGAGGTGCGGCGTTTCCTCACCTGGCCGGCGCGCACCGAGGCGGAGGGCGCCGCCGAGACGCGGCGGCGCGCCGGGCTCACCCGGCTTCGCGAGCCGCGCGATCTGCGCACCTTCGTCGCCGAGCTCACGGCGGGGCCCGACGCCGGGCGCGTCATTGGCCAGCTCCGGCTCCAGCTCCTCGACCCGGAGGCCCCGTCCTTCGAGGTCGGCTGGGTGTTCTCCTCCGCGTTCCGCGGCCGCGGCTACGCCGGGGAGGCCGCGCGGGCGCTGTTCCGCCTCGCCTTCGAGGACCTGGGCGCGCACCGGCTCGTGGCCCGACTCGACACCCGCAACACCGCCTCAGCGGCGCTGTGTGCGCGGCTGGGGATGCGCCGGGAGGCGCTGTTGCGTGCCCAGCAGTGGCACCGGCCGACGCCGGAGCGCTCGGAGTGGGCGGACCTCGCGATGTACGCCATCCTCGCCCCCGAGTGGCAGGCCGGGGCAGCGCAGCGCTGACGCGCGCTGCCCCGGCGGCGCCCGGACGCCCCGTACCGCACTAGGGGGCCGGGACGAACTCCCCGCGCAGGACCCGCGAGGTGACCGCGGTGAGCAGGTCAACGCCCGCGAGCATGTCCGCGTCCGAGGTGAACTCCCTCTCGTTGTGGCTGATGCCCTCCGCGCTCGGGATGAAGAGCATGATGGTGGGCACGAGGTCCTTCAGGTTGGTGGAGTCGTGCCCCGCCAGGGTGCGCACCACGCGGTGGCTCAGCCCGAGCTCCTCAGCGCAGGCGGCGGCGAGCTCCATACCCCGCTCGTCGTAGGCCTTCGCCCCCCAGATGTGCTCGGCCCCGCGCTCAATCCGGACGTTCGCCTCGACCTCGATCTCCCGGATCCGCGCGAAGAGCGCGGCGTCGGCGCGCGCGAGGGCCTCGGGGTCGGTGCTGCGCAGGTCCATGAGCAGGCTGACCCGGCTGGCGACGACGACCGGGGAGTTCGGGAACACCGTGAACTCGCCGCAGGAGGTGATGACCTCGGCGTCGGGGGTGGAAAAGTCGTTCGCGACCGCGCGGGCGGCAACCACCATCGCCGAGGCCCCGAGGAGCGCGTCCTGCCGGTCTGCGATGACGGTGGCGCCGGTGTGCGCCTGCTCCCCGTGCACCACGAACTCGTACTTGTTCGCGCCCCAGGTCGACTCGACGAGGCCGATCGTCATCCCGGAGTCTTCCAGCACGCGGCCCTGCTCAATGTGGATCTCCAGGTAGGCGGCGAGGTCAACGCGGAAGTCCCCGACCGTGCCGATCGCTTCGAGCGCCTCGCGCACCGTGACCCCGGCCGGATCAGCGGTGTCGAGGGCGGCGTCCGCGTCGAGCTTCCCGGTGAAGACGGCGCTGCCCATCATCGAGGGCTTGAAGCGACAGCCCTCCTCGTTAAACCAGTTGACCACGCAGAGGTTGAAGGCGGGCGCGCCCTGAGCGTCGGCGGCGCGCGAGGCGCGAATCACGGCGTGGGCCCCGGCGAGCACGCCGTAGGCTCCGTCGAAGCGCCCACCGAGGGGCTGCGAGTCGAGGTGCGAGCCGAGAGCGATGAAGGGGGCGCCCGGGACCAGTTCAAGGAGGGCGAACTGGTTGCCCACCCGGTCGTAGTGCACGGTCATGCCGAGGCTCTCCACGATGCCACGGAACCAGTGCCGGGTCTGCCCGTCGGCCAGCGTCGCCGCCTGGCGGTCGACGCCGCCGCCCGCGGTCGCCCCGATCTGGCTCATGGAGCGGAAATGGTTCAGGAACTCGGCGTCTTGCTCCGGGTGGGCGCTGCTGCGGGCGGTGGGCTCGGTGGGCTGTTGCGTGGTCATGAGGTCTCCTCAGGGTCGATCTGGACGGTGGGTCCGTCAGGGAATATTCGGGACAGCGATGGGGCCTCCGGCGGAGGCGGGGCCTGAGCCGCGGCGCGCGGCCGCTCGCTCAGCGCGGGTGCGCAGCTCGGCAACTCAGGCCGGGCGGGGATCCGCCTCGTAGCTGTGAGACCCGCCGACGACGGTCGCGAGCACTTCCAGCGCGGCGATGTCCGGGGCGGTGAGCGGGGACCCCGAGAGCACCACGAAGTCCGCGAGCTTGCCGCGTTCCAGGGTGCCTCGCTCGGCGAGCGTGCCCGTAGCCCGGGCCGCCCACTCGGTGTGGGTGCGGAGCGCCTCCTCGGCGGTGAGCCCTTCCCCGGCCCCGCCGAGGACGCGGCCCAGCTCCGTGCGCCGGTCAACCGCGGACTGCATCCCGCGGCGGATGTTGTTGTCGGCGACCGGCAGGTCCGAGGACCCGGCGATGAGCACCCCGGCGTCGACCAGCGAGCGGCCCCGGTAGAGCCAGCCCTCCCGCTCCGGTCCGACGAGCGCCGCGAACTGATCGCCGAGCGGGCCGATGAACCCCGCCTGCGGGGTCACCGCGACCTCCAGGGCGGCCGCGCGGCGCACCTGCTCCGGCCGGGCAATGCCGAAGTGCTCGATGCGATTCGGGAGCCGGTTCATGCCATAGCGCTCGCGGCACTCCTCGATCAGGTCCAACGCCAGGTCGATCGCGGCGTCCCCGATCGCGTGGAGCGCGAGCGGCCAGCCCGCCCGGTACGCGGACCGGACCCGCTCCCGGTAGGCCTCCGGCTCGTCGAGCAGGTATCCCGAGGCGTGCGGGTGCCCGCAGTAGTCCTCGGTGACCGCGGCGGTCACCCCGAGCAGCGAGCCGTCCAGAAACACCTTCACCGGGCCAAGCTGCACCCACTCGTCGCCGAAGCCAGCGCCGATGCCCAGGTCGAGGCCGCGCCCCCGCCCCGTCCCGGCGAGGTCGCTCGCGTGCGCGGTGATCTCGCCCAGCACGTCGAGGGCGGGCATCAGCTGGGCCCGGGCGTGCAGGCGTCCGCTCTCCCGGGCCTGCCGGTAGGCCTCGACCTCGATGGGGCTGTGCCCGATCCAGCCGCCCCCGATGCCCGCCTCCGTGAAGCTCGTGATGCCCTCGCGGGCGTAGCGGCTCGTCGCCGCGTCGAGCGCGCCCACGATCTGGGGCACCGAGTAGGGCAGGAGCATCCCCTGGATCAGCCCCTGCGCGGCCTCCTCCACGACCCCGGTTGGCCGCCCCGCGGCGTCCCGGACCACCTTGCCGCCGACGGGATCCGCGAAGCCGGGCTCGAGCGCCCCGGCCAGGCGGAGGGTCGCCGTGTTCGTGATCGAGAGATGACCGGACACGTGCCGCAGGTACAGCGGGCGGTCCCCGGTGATCTCGTCCAGCCGCTCGATGTCCGGGTACTCGCCGCCGTGGTGCTTGTGGTTGAAGCCCGTGCCGTTGAGCCAGGCCCCCGCGCCCGCCGGATCCCCCGCGAGGCGCGCCGCCTCCGCGGCCAGCGTCGCGTACAGCTCCTCCAGCCCGCGCGCGGGGCTGAGGTCGACCGAGGCGAGCCCGAGCCCCCACCAGGTGGTGTGGCAGTGGGCGTCGATGAAGCCGGGCACGATGGCCGCGGGGCCGTAGTCGATCTCTCGGGTCGCGGAGCAGCCGTCCAACTCCTCGTCGAAGCCCACGATCCGGCCGTGGAACACCCCCATCGCGGCGGCGCTCGGCCGCTCCTCCGCCATTGTGACGATGTCACGCGCCCGGACGATCAGATCGAGCTTCATGCGTTTCCTCCCACCGGTCCGGAACCGGCCACCCGATGCCGGGACCGGGATGACTCCGGGACCCGGCTCACGTTCTCGCTTGGGGTACTCATGTGCGTTGCTCCTTCTGTGCTGGGTGTGCGACCGCGCAGCCTACGGCGCTCATTCAGTGTTTGAATCCGGGCAGATCCACGCTCATCCGAGGGGTCAGGATGCCCGCGGCCGCCGTGAACAACGAGAGGAAGACCAGCATCGCCGCGGCGGGCCACCAGTGATCCGCCGCAGCCGCGACCAGCGCGGTCGCCCCCAGCGGGATAAAGCCCGAGATCATCCCGGCGACGTTCTGGGCAAAGCCAACCCCGGTGTACCGCGTCTTCGCCGGGAACAGACCGGTCATCACCGTGCCAGAGGCGGCGTAGGGCAGCGACAGCGCCGCAACCGCAATGGTCATGCCGGTGATCACGAGGAGGTCGCTGCCGCTTTCAATCAGGAAGAAGCAGGGCACCGCGACGATCGCGGAGAGGATCCCGCCGTAGGTGATCACCTTGCTGGCCCCAAACCGTTCACCAAGCCTGCCGCCGAAGATCAACACGGGAATTTCCACCACTGCGGCGATAATGCTGCCGAGGAGCATGAGTCGCGAGGAGTATCCAAGCACGTTCACGCCGTACCAAACGACGAAGGCGGTCACGAGGTAGAAGCCCCCGATCCCGAGCAACCCGGCGGCCATCCCAATCAGGATTTGTTTCCAGGATTCCCGGAGCGTCGTCCGAATGGGACTCTTCGACGTGGCTCCCTGTTCCAGAAGCTCGGTAAAGACGGGGGACTCCTCCAGCTTGCTCCGAATGTAGAGCGCGATGAACAGCATCGGGATCGCCACGAGGAACGGGATACGCCAACCGAACGCGTCAAAGTTCTCCTGGGAGAAGAAGAGCGTCATGAGGAAGAAGCCGCCCGAGGAGAGGATCGTGCCGATCGGGGAGCCGATCTGCGGGATCGCCGCGTATCGCGCACGCTTTTCGAGCGGGGCGTTCTCGACGACGATCGTCATCGCGCCGGACCACTCGCCTCCGACGAACAGGCCCTGGAGGACGCGCAACAGGACGAGCAGGATCGGGGCGGCGATGCCGATCGAGGCGTAGGTCGGCAGCATGCCGATCAGCCCGGTCACAATACCGATGCCGACGATCGTGACCATCAGCACTCGGCGGCGACCGATTCGGTCCCCCATCGCCCCGAAGATCATCCCGCCGAGGGGGCGGGCCAGGAGGCCGACCCCAAAGGTGGCAAAAGAGGCCATCGCGGCGGCAGTCGCGTTCTCTGTCGAGAAATACTGCACGTTGAAGACCAGCGCTGCGGCGGCGCTGAACAGGAAGAAGTCGTACCACTCCATCGCGGTGCCGATCAGGGCCCCGAGCGCTACCTTGTTCGCGTCCTTGACCGTCAATTCCCGGACCGCAGACGCTTCGAGGTTCGGGGACATTGCGGGATCGCTCATGTTAGTTCTCCTCGTTGAGAATGTTCCCCCTGAGGCTCGGGGGTCAGCTCCTCCAGGCTCTCAAACTTCGCCGTCGCGGAGCAGACGGGATCAGGACGAGCTTTCGGTGACAAACGGTGCAAATGCACATAAACTGCGCGCATGGTGACCAATGATGCTCCGTTGAGCGCCCCACACATCGAAAACATGATCTCCGGCGCTGATGACCGACGGTGGTCGAAGCTGCTCGATCAGCTCGACATCGACGATCTCACCGATGCCTTTGTCGAGCAGATCCAGAAAGTCCCCGGCTACGATCCGCCCCCGATCCCCCTGTCTGAGATTCGCCGCACCGGCACCCTCTCCTTCGAGGTCATCACCGAGGGGCTGCGCAGCGAGGAGGACCAGCCGCACACCCGCCTCGAGGTCGCCACCGATGTCGGGGTGACCCGGGCACGGGCCGGTATCCCCATCGAGTCTCTGATGACAGCAATCCGACTCGATTTCTCCATCCTCTGGAGTGCGCTCACCGAGATCGCCGAACCCGGTGACGATTCCCTCCTCGTGCGGCGGGCTTTCCGGGTCTGGCATGCGGTCGACCGGTACGCCAGCCAGACTCGGGTGGCCTACAGCGCCGAGCAGCGGCGGATGCACGACGAGACGCGGTCGATTCACCAGGGCTTCCTCGCAAGCCTGTTCCAGGACAGCGCGCCCACCCCGTCGCGGCTCGCGCTCATCGCGACGGAACTCGACCTCGAGCCGGAAGCTCCCTACTCGGTGGCTGCCGCCAGCAACGAAGATCTACCCGGGCTTCGGCTGCTCGTGGCGACCGCGGCCCAACTGGGAGCGACCGCCCACAGCCATCACCTCAGCGACGGACTCATCGCGTTCTGGCCGAGCGACGAGCGTCCCGGAAGCCCGGGCGCGACGCTCTCCGAGCTGGCCGCCGAGGCACGGATCGGGCTCGCGACAGCGCCGGGCGGTCTGCGTGATCTACGGTCAAGCGCCGCCACCGCCCTGGAACTCGCGAGCCTGCTCGCTCCCGAAGAAACCACCGCGCTGGATCTGGGTCGAGGCTGGGCCAGGCTCGCGAAGCGTCGCCTCGGAGCCTCGGGGCTCGATCTCACCGGCGAGGTCCAGCGTGCGCTAGACCGCTGCCGCCCGGCCGAGCGGGTGCGCCTCGTCGAGGCGGCGGCCGCCTTCCTGCGCACCGGGAGCATCAACGACTCGGCCGAGCAGCTGTTCTGTCACCGCAACACCCTCGCGAACCGGCTGCGGCGTTTCGCGGAGCTGACCGGGGTCGATGTCACGGTGCCAGAGCAAGCCGCGCGAATCGTGGTCGGCTGGGCCTGAGCCGCGACCCGGTCGAGCCTCTGCGGGACGCAAAACGCCGCCCCCGGGTGCCTCTGGGCACCGGCGAGGGCGGCGTGTCGCGTGTCGCGCCGGGCTACGGGATGAGCACCGCGCGGCCGGGGACCTTGCCGGCCTCCAGATCGGCGAAGGCCTGCGGGGCCTCGTCGAGCGGGTAACGCACGATGTCCGCGCCGATCTTGCCCGCCTGCGCGAGGGCGATGACCTCGCGCTGCTCGGAGCGGGTGCCGCCGAAGGAGCGCTCGATGTTCACGCCCCAGGGAAGCGAGCCGGTGCCGGCAACGTAGGGGAAGGATCCCCCGCCCAGGCCGACAAAGCGGAGCGAGCCGCCCGCGCCGATCACGGCGGTGGCCAGGTCGACCGTGGGCTGCACGCCGACGAAGTCCAGCACGACATCGGCGCCGAGCCCGTTCGTGAGCTCCAGGATCTTCGCGGCGGCCTCGCCATCGCTCTTCAGCGCAATATCGGCCCCGTGGCCCGGGGCGGCGGCGAGCTTGGCCTCGTCGGTGTCGAGCGCGATGATGCGAGCGCCGGTCGTGGCCGCGAGGATCTGCAGGCCCAGGTGGCCGAGCCCGCCCAGGCCGATCGTGACCACGGTCGCGTCGCTCGTGAGGGCGTGCCGGACGCTGTTAATCGCGTGCATCGGGGTCAGCGCTGCGTCCGCGAGCGGGGCGGCCGCCACCGGGTCAAGCGTCCCGATGGGGTCGAGGTGCCTCGCCTTGACCGCGAGGTACTCGGCCATGCCGCCCTCCGGCCCAATTCCGGGCGACTTCGGCATCCGGGTGCGGTCCCCGGTCGCCTCGCAGAGGTTGTCCTGGCCCGCGAGGCACTTCGCGCACTGCCCGCACCCCCAGATCAGGCTGACGAGGACGGCGTCGCCCACGGCGAATCCGGTGACCTGCTCGCCGAGCCGCTCTACCCACCCGGCGCTCTCGTGGCCGAGGGTGCGCCCGATGAGCGGGGAGTCCGCGGGCATGTGCAGAATGTGCAGATCGGAGTGGCAGAGACCCGCCCCGCCGATCTTGACCAGAACCTCATCCGGGGCAATCTCGGGCACCGGCTTCTCGGTGACCTCAACCGTTCCCGGCTTCGCAAACGTGACGGCGCGCATCGCGGCCCAACCTTCCACTCGCGTGTCCGGTGACCACGGATGCGCAGCCCCCGGCACTGTCCCGGCCCCGCTCTTCTGGGCAGGACCATACCCCCAGCTTAGGAGCTGGGCACGGGATTCGGATGGGAGTTCGCCCCGGGCGAGAACGCTATCCGGCGGGCAGCGGGCGCACGGTGAGCAGCTGCTCCGCGCGGCCGAAGGGGCCCTCGATGTCGTGCAGCACGGAGCTGGTCAGGCCGATGCCGTCCGCGCCGAAGCTCTGCTCCGTGTCGAGGCCGAGCCACTCCCCCACGGGCTCGCGGAGCAGGTGTAGCTGCAGGTCAACATTGGGGAACATCCAGGAGCCCGGGCCGGGCTGGACCCGGGTCGCGATACCGTTGGCCGTGTCGGCCATGCCGAGCAGGCGTACGAGGGGGCTCGTGGGCACGCCCTCGACCATGTCGAGACCGTTGCGCAGCCAAGCCGTCGCTTTGCCCTCGCGGTGGCCGGGGAGGGGCCGGAACTCGACGCTGTCGATGTAGCCGCCGCCCCAGGCGTCGGCCATGTGCGACCAGACGGGCAGGCCCTCCGGGCCCGCGATCGGGGTGAGCTCGCTGCCGGCGACCGCCGCGGTGTCGCCCGTGGCGAGCCGCCAGGCCCGGGCCACAATCGCGGTGCGATCCCGGCAGATCATCTCGGCCTCAACGAGCTCGATCGTGCGCCCCGGGCGCACCGTGCGCACCCGGATCTCGAAGTCCCCGCCGAAGATCACGCCGTGGATGTCGAGGCTGACGCGGCCGATCCGCATTCCCGCGCGCGGCTCGTGCGCCGCAATCGCGTGCACGAGCACCCCGGTCGCGGGCCCCATGTGCTGTTCGTCCTCCCGCCAGGCGCCCTGCGCGTGCTGGGTGGAGGCGAATCGTCCGTCGCCGAGGTCACGATAGTAGGCAGTGGCTTCACTCATGCGCCCACCCTATCGAGCGCGCCAAAGCCGAGGGAAGCCCCGTCGTGAGGTGACAATTTCTGCGGCCATTCGGGGCGGATCCTCGCAGAAAACGTCAACTCGCCAGCGGGTTTCCGGGGATTCTCGTCGGCTCGGTCGCCGCATCCGCGGCGAGCACGCGAACCTGGCCACCCCCGGAGCGGGCGAGGAAGGCCTCGGCCCGCGCGATGGCGTCTTCGCGGCTCGCGGCCACGATGGACACGAGCGAGGACCCGGCGCGCTTCGCCACCCAGTCGTCGCCGTCCTGATACACGTCGTAGATCATCTCTTGCGCTTTCCAGCAGCGCCCGGGTACGGCAAATCCCCGCCGGGCGCGCGGGCGCCTGGCCGACTCCCGCGCATCGCGGCGGGGTCCGGCATCGGGGGGATGGGCTCGTCTCGGAGCGCGGCTCTCGAGGCATCACCGCACCAGACCGGTGCGGTGCGGGGCCGGCGCCGCGGGTTTCTGCCCGCGACACCGCCCCTCAGGGGTGACGCCCGCTCGGGGCGTCGGGGTGGACTAGAAGTCCCAGTCCTCGTCCTCCGTGCTCTCGGCCTTGCCGATCACGTAGGAGGAGCCCGAGCCGGAGAAGAAGTCGTGGTTCTCGTCCGCGTTCGGGGACAGCGCCGACAGGATCGCGGGGTTCACGTCCGTGACCGTGTTCGGGAACATCGGCTCGTAGCCGAGGTTCATGAGCGCCTTGTTCGCGTTGTAGTGCAGGAACTTCTTGACGTCCTCGGTCAGGCCAACGCCGTCGTAGAGGTCCTGCGTGTACTGCACCTCGTTCTCGTAGAGCTCGTAGAGCAGGTTGAAGGTGTAGTCCTTCAGCTCGGCCTGGCGCTCGGCGCTCTCCTTCTCGACCGCGCGCTGGAACTTGTAGCCGATGTAGTAGCCGTGCACGGCCTCGTCGCGGATGATGAGGCGGATGAGGTCGGCCGTGTTGGTGAGCTTGGCGCGGCTGGACCAGTACATCGGCAGGTAGAAGCCCGAGTAGAATAGGAAGGACTCGAGCAGGGTCGAGGCCACCTTGCGCTTCAGCGGGTCATCACCGTGGTAGTAGGAGAGGATAATCTGCGCCTTGCGCTGCAGGTTCTGGTTCTCCTCCGACCAGCGGAAGGCCTCGTCGATGTCGGGCGTCGAGCAGAGCGTCGAGAAGATCGAGGAGTAGCTCTTCGCGTGCACGGACTCCATGAACGCGATGTTCGTGAGCACGGCCTCCTCGTGGGGCGTGGCCGCGTCCGGGATCAGCGAGACCGCGCCAACGGTGCCCTGGATCGTGTCCAGCAGCGTCAGGCCCGTGAAGACCCGCATCGTCATGGTCTTCTCGTCCTCGGTGAGCGTCGCCCAGGACTGGACGTCGTTGGACAGCGGCACCTTCTCGGGCAGCCAGAAGTTGTTCGCGAGGCGGTGCCACACCTCGACGTCCTTCTCGTCCTCAATCTTGTTCCAGTTGATCGCGTGGACCGCCTGGACCAGCTTCAGCTTCTCGACCATTGCCCTGTTTCCTTCTTCGCCCGGCGCAGCCGAGCATTCGTTACCTCTGGTGTGTTCCTGGTGTCGGGTGCGGTGGCACCCGGTGCGGGGAGGGGCCGCGCGGAGAGCACCGCGCAGCCCACCCCGGTTACAGCATGCAGCTGACGCAGCCCTCGATCTCGGTGCCCTCGAGAGCCATCTGGCGCAGGCGGATGTAGTAGATCGTCTTGATCCCCTTCTTCCACGCGTAGATCTGCGCCTTGTTGATGTCGCGGGTCGTGGCGGTGTCCTTGAAGAACAGCGTCAGCGACAGGCCCTGGTCGACGTGCTGCGTCGCCGCGGCGTAGGTGTCGATGATCTTCTCGGCGCCGATCTCGTAGGCGTCCTGGTAGTACTCGAGGTTGTCGTTCGTCATGAACGGCGCCGGGTAGTACACGCGCCCGAGCTTGCCCTCCTTGCGGATCTCCACGCGGGAGGCGATCGGGTGGATCGAGGAGGTCGAGTTGTTGATGTAGGAGATGGAGCCGGTGGGCGGAACCGCCTGCAGGTTCTGGTTGTAGATGCCGTGCTCCATGACGCTGGCCTTGAGCTCAGCCCAGTCGGCCTGGGTGGGGATCGCGACGTTCGAGTCCGCGAACAGGCCGCGCACCTTCTCCGTGGCGGGCAGCCACTCCTGGTCGGTGTACTTGTCGAAGAAGACGCCGGAGGCGTAGGTCGAGTTCTCGAAGCCGCCGAAGGTCTCGCCGCGCTCGATGGCGATCTGGTTCGAGGCCTTGAGCGCGTGGAACAACACCGTGTAGAAGTAGATGTTCGTGAAGTCGATGCCCTCTTCGCTGCCGTAGAAGATGTGCTCGCGGGCGAGGTAGCCGTGCAGGTTCATCTGGCCGAGGCCGATCGCGTGGGACTGGTCGTTTCCGTCCTCGATCGAGCGCACGGAGCCGATGTGGCTCATGTTGCTGACGGCGGTGAGCCCGCGGATCGCGGTGTTGATGCTCTTGCCGAAGTCCTCGCCGTCCATCACCTTCGCGATGTTCAGGGAGCCGAGGTTGCACGAGATGTCCTTGCCGATCTCGTCGTAGCTGAGGTCCTCGTTGTAGGTGGTGGGGGTGTTCACCTGGAGGATCTCGGAGCAGAGGTTCGACATGTTGATGCGGCCGGCGATCGGGTTCTCCCGGTTCACCGTGTCCTCGAACATGATGTAGGGGTAGCCGGACTCAAACTGGAGCTCGGCGACCGTCTGGAAGAACTGGCGCGCGTTGATCTTAGTCTTCGTGATCCGGGCGTCGTCAAGCATCTCGTAGTACTTCTCGGTGACGGAGATGTCGCCAAAGGGCACGCCGTAGACCTTCTCCACGTCGTAGGGGGAGAACAGGTACATGTCCTCGCCCTTCTTCGCGAGCTCGAAGGTGATGTCCGGGATCACGACGCCGAGGGAGAGGGTCTTGATGCGGATCTTCTCGTCGGCGTTTTCGCGCTTGGTGTCGAGGAAGCTCATGATGTCGGGGTGGTGCGCCGAGAGGTACACCGCGCCCGCGCCCTGGCGCGCGCCGAGCTGGTTCGCGTAGCTGAAGCTGTCTTCGAGGAGCTTCATCACGGGGATGATGCCGGAGGACTGGTTCTCGATCTTCTTGATCGGGGCACCCGCCTCGCGAATGTTCGACAACAGCAGGGCGACGCCGCCGCCGCGCTTGGAGAGCTGCAGGGAGGAGTTGATGGAGCGCGAGATCGACTCCATGTTGTCCTCGATGCGCAGCAGGAAGCAGGAGACGAGTTCGCCGCGCTGCGCCTTGCCCGTGTTGAGGAAGGTCGGGGTGGCGGGCTGGAAGCGGCCAGAGAGCATCTCGGTGACGAGGTCACGGGCAAGCTGCTCCTCGCCCTGGGCGAGGCCGAGGGCGGCCATCACGACGCGGTCCTCGAAGCGCTCCAGGTACCGCTTGCCGTCGAAGGTCTTCAGCGCGTAGGAGGTGTAGAACTTGAAGGCGCCCAGGAAGGTCTGGAAGCGGAACTTCATCTTGTAGGCCTGATCCGTCAGGCTCTCGACGAAGGAGAAGTCGTACATGTCGAGCGTGGCCTGCTCGTAGTACTCGTTGTCGACGAGGTAGCGCATGCGCTCCTCGAGGGAGTGGAAGTAGACCGTGTTCTGGTTGACGTGCTGCAGGAAGTACTGGCGCGCGGCCTCGCGGTCCTTATCGAACTGGATGTTGCCATCGGCGTCGTACAGGTTCAGCATCGCGTTCAGCGAGTGGTAGTCCATCTCGCTGACCTTTGAGGATTCCATTACTGCTGTGTCCAAAACTGTTCCAATCCCTCGTGAACGATGCGCACATCGTCCGGTGTGCCAAAAAGCTCAAAGCGGTACAGGTGCGGGATGTTGAGCTTCCGGGCGATGATGTCGCCCGCGATCCCGTACGCGTCGCCGAAGTTGGTGTTGCCTGCCGCGATCACGCCGCGGATGTGTCGGCGATTGCGCTCGTCGTTCAGAAACCTGATGACCTGCTTCGGCACGGCCTTGGTTTCCGGTCCGCCCCCGTAGGTGGGGACCACGAGCACGAAGGGCTCGGTGACGACCAGCGGCTCCTCTTTCGGGAGCAGTGGGATCCTCAGCGCGGGGATCCCGAGCTTCTCAACGAACCGGTGCGTGTTTCCGGAAGCGCTGGAGAAGTACACCAGATCAGTCACTGGTCGCTCCTTCCCGCGTTCCTCTCGCTCTCGGTGGTTTCGGTTGCTCTGGGGAGGCCGGTGCCTAGTCGCCGAGGCGGCTGGCGAGCTCGGCGATCTTGTCGGGGCGGAACCCGGACCAGTGCTCGTCATCGGCGACCACGACGGGGGCCTGCAGGTAGCCGAGCTCCTTGACGGCTTCGAGCGCCGCGGCGTCCTCCGAAAGGTCGAGCACGTTGTACTCGATGCCCTTGCTGTCGAGAGCCCGGTAGGTCGCAGTGCACTGCACGCAAGACGGCTTGGTGTAAACGGTGATTGCCACGTCAAGATCCCCTTCGCTGAAAACGTCCGCGCCTCGGCCGAGGCACTACATATAGTGAACCATACGGGGCACGACCACAACATGCTGTAGTTACAGCAATGTAGTTTTCCACCGAACTGTCCACCATTAACAACGCTGCTTGGGGAAAACTTATGCCGAGATTCCGCCGAAACCTCGACACTTATCCACAAGCTTGCGGGCTGTTGTGCACAAATATTTCTTTCTTGTGGATAACTCGGCTCGGCGTGTCGCCGCTCCGTCCTCGGAGCCGGTGCGGAGCCGCCCTGATCGCGCCCGCACAACGCACGGGGGCGACTTGATAACCACCCCGGAGCCTGGCAATCTGGTCCCGGCTGGGTGTCCGCTTCTCACGTTCGGAGGACACAGATGTCCCGAGTTCCGTCCCACACA
>NZ_JAPFRB010000003.1:21754-24170 GCF_035726885.1 Leucobacter sp. M11
AGGCGCACCCCTGGGAGGGTGAGTCCACGCCCAAGCCGCCCACGGTCACCGACCAGAGCCTGCGCAAGCGAGGAGCCCTCCTCCGCAGCGCCGAACCCCGCATCTAGATCGTGCGCCTCAGTCTTCTGAACGTCACGCCGAGACGCGCTGGTCGAAAAGCTATAGCCCAGGCTTCCCCCGCATGGTCAACATGGGGGGTGTGATGAAACGTCAAGATGCCGCCCACGAAGTCGGCGCCCGCGTCCGTGAGATACGACGCGCGACCGGGATCAGCCAGATGGACCTGGCCGAACTCGCCACCATGCATTTCTCGAACATCGGCAAGATCGAACGCGGCCAGGCGAATCCGAGCCTCAGCACCCTCGCTCGGATTGCCACCGCCCTCGACACGACCGTCGCCGAGCTGACGAGCGGGGTCACCGCCGTGCACGTCCCCGCCCGCGACCGCCAGGTGACGGTGCGGGACCTCCTCCGCGCACGCGAGGAACAGCTCGCCCGCGACGCCGAACCGGGAGACGCGGAGCCGACGCCGGCCCCAACGGCGGATGCGCCCCCGGACCCGGCTCCGGGCGACGGCGACATCAACGCCGACGCCGAACCGCCTCCGGCTGACCACGCACCGGCGAGCGCCCCGGACCCGCCGCAGGGGCACCCCCCGCGGGCCAGCGGCGCACCCGTGCCCCCGCCCGAGGCGGAGCCGCGGTGAGCGCGCGCCCGCCTAAAAAGCGATCGGCCAGAGGTATTCCCCGCCGTGCGGGCGAAACCAGCGCAGCAGGAGCAGGCTCGCCGGCTCGGCGGCCAGGCCGCGCACCCGCACGCTCAGGCGCTCGTTGACGTCGACGGGGCCGGGCAGGCTCATGCCGAGCAGCCCGGCCCCGATCACGGCGAAGCGCACGAAGCGCAGCCGCTCCGTGCCGATGTTCAGCACCTCGACGGTCCCGTCGGGGTCGCGCTGGAGGACCGCCCAGGGCACCCGGTAGGCGAGCTGGCTCGGCTGCTGGTGTCCGGACCGTGGGGAGCCCGGGGAGACGAAGGAGGAGAGTCTGATGAGGTTCATGCGGGGAGTGTATGTGCGGGCACCGACACCGCGGCTCGCGCGCTGCGGGGCTGAGACATCGCGCAGAATCGACCGCGGCCCCTTGCTTCGGGGCAGCCCAGGTGGGAACCTCGTACTCCGCGCACGAGGGTTGCGCCCGCTGAAAGGGGGACCTGATGTCCCAGAAGCTGTTTGTGAACCTCCCCGTCCGAAGCCTGAGCGAGTCCGAACGGTTCTACGTCGGACTCGGCCTCAAGAAAAACGAACGGTTTTCCTCTCGGGACGCCACGGCGCTCCAGCTCACGGACTCGATCTCCGTGATGCTGCTCGCCACCCCCTTCTTCGAGGGCTTCCTGGTTGAGGGCGACACCGCGCACCTGCGCTCCCACGGCAAAGAGGTGCTGAACGCGTTGGAGCTGAAGAGCCGCGCCGAGGTCGAGCGCTGGTGCGTCCTCGCGGTCAGCTACGGCGGCACGGTCTACCGGCCGGGCGTCGAACAGCACGGCATGTTCAGCGCCGCGATCGCCGATCCCGACGGCCACGTGTGGGAGCTGCTGCCCCCGATGGAGGGCTAGCTCGGGAGGGACGGCCTGGCCCGGCACGCCCCGCGCGCATCACACGTGGTGATAGGGACGTCCGGCGAGGATCTCCTGTGCCCGGTAGAGCTGCTCGGCCAGGATGAGCCGGACCATCTGGTGCGGGAACACCAGCTTCGACAGGCTCCACACGAAGTCGGCCCGCTCGTGCACCCGCGCGTCGACCCCGTAGGCACCGCCGATCACGATCGTGACCGCGCGTCCCGCGTCCTGCGCCCCGCGCAGGGTCGCGGCCAGGCCGGGCGAGTCCACGTTCGTGCCGCGCTCGTCCAGCAGCACAACGAACGCGCCGCGATCGAGCTTGGCGAGGATCCGCTCGGATTCCTCCGCCCGCGCGTGCTCGCCCTCGCGCGCCGAGTGCGGCAGGAGCTGCCAGGCGAGGTCCATCGGCTTCTTCAGCCGCTTCTCGTAGCGGGCGATGCCGTCGGCGACCCAGCTCTCGTGCTTCTTGCCCACGGCCAGGATGCGAACGCTCATGGTCTCCATTCAAGCACGCGCCGGGCTCGCGCAGGCAAGACCGGCGCAGCCGGTCAGCACGGGCGGTGAGCGCGTGTTCCCGAACGCGAAAACGCCCCGGAGTGTTCCGGGGCGTTTCACGTGGTGGTGGCGAGTGAGGGATTCGAACCCCCGAAGTCGATGACAGCTGATTTACAGTCAGATCCCTTTGGCCGCTTGGGTAACTCGCCATGATTATCACGCAGGACAACCAGAAGACAACGATACTGCATTGACTCCCCCGAACGGAAATCGACGCGACGCCGAGCCTCTATCCTGGATAAATGAC
>NZ_JAPFRB010000003.1:24201-25611 GCF_035726885.1 Leucobacter sp. M11
TCGGGGGCGCTGCTCCTGTCTGTCGCCGCGTGCGCCCCGGAACCCGGGGCACCCGGTTCGACCCCGAAGCCGAGCGCAACCGCCGAGCCCTCGGCCTCCCCCACCCCGAGCAGCTCCCCGTCCCCCACGGAAGCCCCGCGCCCGGAGTGGGACCGCTTCGAGCACCCGGACGTGGCCTACACCTTCGAGGTCCCCACCGGGTGGAGCACGCGGGTCACCCCCCAGGAGATCGATCCCTCCGTGCCGCCGCTGCACGCGGTCTCCGTGGTGGACCGAGCCGGACGCGTCCAGCTCACGCTCCTCGACGCGCTCTACGGGCTCGGCGGGGCTGGCGGGGATCCCGTCCCCTTCCGCGTGCTGGACTCCGCGCCGGTCGCGGTGCCGGGCACTATCCGCGAGAGCGACCTCGACACCGATCCCCAGTTCGTCTACCGCGCCGTGGAGTATCCGAGCGGGGTCACCGCGAGCCTCGCCCTGTCCAGCAGCGCGCCCAGCCTCGACGGCACCACCTCCTTCTTTTACAACGAGCTGCGCTTCCCCGCGGGGGGTATCTCCTTCGCCGACAGCCTGCAGGTGAGCGAGTTCTCCGCGGCCGAGGGAAACACCCGCAGCTTCGCGTCGATGGCCGAGGCCGAGGCGTTCATGCTGACGGACGAGTACGAGACGCTCAAGCGGGTGCTGACCTCCTTCGCCGTTCGGGGCTGACCGCGGAAACTCCCCTCCGGCGGGGTTCCCGGCTAACATGGGGCGTATGGCAGATTCAACGTTTGATGTCGTGAGCAAGGTCGACAAGATGGAGGCGGACAACGCCCTCAACCAGGCACGCAAGGAAATCGAGCAGCGCTACGATTTCAAGGGCGTGGGCGCCTCCGCCGAGTGGAGCGGGGAGATGATCCTGATCAAGGCCGTCTCCGAGGAGCGCATCGCGGCGGTGCTCGACGTGGTGCAGTCCAAGTTCATCAAGCGCGGCATCTCCCTGAAGAGCCTGGACGCGGGGGACCCCTACCCCAGCGGCAAGGAGTTCCGCATCGAGGTCAAGCTCAAGGACGGCATCGACCAGGCCACCGCGAAGAAGCTGAACAAGCTCATCCGCGACGAGGCCCCGAAGTCCGTCAAGAGCCAGATCCAGGGCGACGAGCTCCGCGTCTCCTCGAAGAGCCGCGACGACCTGCAGGAGACCATGCAGCTCCTGAAGGGCGCCGACGTCGAGACCGCGCTGCAGTTCGTCAACTTCCGCTAGGCAGCACTGCTTCCGCCGAGGGCCGTCCCGCCGGGGCGGCCCTCGGCGTTTCCGCGGGCGACGCGCCCGAGGGGGAATCCCGGCGCGCACGTCCGCGTTGTACGGTGAGGCTGAGGGGAGAACCACAGATGCCGCAACAGTTACCCGCCGGGTGGCGCACGTCCGCTGAG
>NZ_JAPFRB010000003.1:25664-29135 GCF_035726885.1 Leucobacter sp. M11
GGAGCACCCGGAGCCGCTCGATCAGCCCGAGGCTCTCGCGCAGATCGAGCACATCGCCGGGCTCCTCACGGCCGCACCCGCGGCCCTGCTGACCGGGGCCGGGATCAGCACGGACTCCGGCATCCCCGACTATCGCGGGGCCGGGGCCCCCGTGCGCAGCCCCATGCGTTTCCAGGACTTCCTGGCCGACCCCGACTACCGCCGACGCTACTGGGCGGGCGCACGCCTCGGGGCGGGGAGCTTCGACCGGCTCGGCCCGAACCCGGGCCATCGCGAGGTCGCCCGGCTGGAGCGCACCGGCTTCCTGACCGGGGTCGTCACCCAGAACGTCGACGGACTGCACCGCGCGGGCGGGGCCAGCCGCGTGGTGGAGCTCCACGGCAACGGCGCCTCGATTCGATGCCTCGACTGCGGGCACCGCTTTTCCCGCGCCGAGGTGCTGGGCTGGATCGACCGCGACAATCCCTGGCTGGCGACGGACGAGTCCGTGACGATCAACCCCGACGGTGACGCCGAGACCGCCAACTACCGCGAGCTGACGCTCCCCGAGTGCCCGGACTGCGGCGGCACGCTCCGCCCGGACGTGGTGTTCTTTGGCGAGTTCGTGCCGACGGCGACCTTCGCCGACGCCGCCGCGATCGTTGACGAGGCCGCGAGCCTGATTGTCGCCGGCTCCTCGCTCGCCGTGAACTCGGGGATCCGGCTCGTGGAGCGCGCCGCCCGCGCGGGCAAGCCGCTCGTGATCATCAACCGGGGGCCGACGAAGGCGGACGCGCGCGCGCTCGTCCGGGTCGAGGGCGGCACGAGCGAGGTGTTCTCCGCGCTCGTGGACGCGCTCGTGCGCCGCGCAGCGGGGCGCTGAGGCCGCGGCGCGCACCTCGCGCGTGACGACCCGGGGTGGCGCGCCGAGCGTCCGCTAGGCGCGGGGCTCCTCGCCGCGGGAGACCGCGGTCATGTCCTCGCGGGGCACGACCTTGATGCGGGGGCGGCCGACGGCCTCGCCCAGGGCGATCTCGTGCGCGTCGAGCCGGTGCCAGCCCTCCACCGTGGTCACGGGCACGCCGCGCTCGTCGAGCAGGGCGGTGATCGCGTCCTCCTCCGGGGCTCCGGGGGTCCAGAGCTGGCCGCGGTCGGCGAGCAGCCCCTCGATCGTCTCCATCGCGTCGGACTTCGTGTGGCCGATCAGGCCGACCGGGCCGCGCTTGATCCAGCCGGTCGCGTAGACGCCGGGCACCTGCGTGCCCTCGGCGTCGCGGACGCGACCGCCGTCGTTCGGGATGACTCCGCGGTCCCCGTCGAAGGGCACCTCGTCGAGGGCGGAGCCGAAGTAGCCCACGGCGCGGTACAGCGACTGCACGGGAATGTCGCGGATCTCGCCCGTGTCGACGATGCCGCCCAGGCCGTCCGGCGCGGTGCGCTCGACGCGGATCGCGGTCACGCGGGGGGTCCCCTCGGCGTCCGGCTCCGTCACCACGGCGACGGGCTTGGACCAGAAGTGCATGTGCAGCCGGCGGGAGGCACCCGGGCCGTCCGCCGCGTCGCGCTCGGCCTGCTCGGTGAGCCACTTGTTCATCACGCGGCTGATCACGAGGGCTTGCTTGTTCCCGGCCACGAGGGCCTCGGCGTGCGGGTCCGCGTGCTCGAAGTCGGCAGGGTTCAGCACCATGTCCACATCGCGCACCTCGCCGAGCTCGCGCAGCTCCAGCGGCGTGAACTTCACATAGGCGGGACCGCGACGCCCAAAGAGGTGCAGGTCCGTGATCGGGTTCTCCTTGAGCCCCGCGTACACGTTGTCGGGGATCTCGGTGGGCAGCAGGTCATCCGCGTGCTTGATGAGCATGCGGGACACGTCGAGGGCGACGTTCCCGTTGCCGATTACGGCGACCTCGCGGGCCTCGAGCGGCCAGGTGCGCGGCACGTCCGGGTGGCCGTCGAACCAGCTCACGAAGTCCGCCGCGCCGTAGGAGCCCTTGGCGTCGATCCCGGGGATCGCGAGCGGGGCGTCGCTGATCGCGCCCGTGGCGAAGATCACCGCGTGGTAGTGGCGGCGCAGGTCGTCGATCGTGAGGTCGGTGCCGAAGTCCACGTTGCCGAAGAAGCGGATGTCGCCGCGGTCGAGCACCTCGCGCAGGGCGTTGATGATGCCCTTGATCCGGGGGTGGTCCGGGGAAACCCCGTAGCGGACCAGCCCGTAGGGCGCGGGGAGGCGGTCGAAGAGGTCGATGGACACCTCGAAGTCCCGCTCCGCCTTCAGGAGCAGGTCCGCCGCGTAAATCCCGGCGGGACCAGCCCCAACGATCGCGATCCGCAGTTTACTCATAGTGGTGCTCCTGTGTGCTCGACCGGGGCGGGATCCCGCCTGCCGGAAAGAAAAGGGGTTAGCCGTTGCGGTCCACGATGGACTCGGCGAAGCGAGCCAGCGCGGAGCGCACGGAGGACTTGGGGAGAACGCTCAGCGCTTCGACCGCGCCCTGGGCCCAGCGACGGGCCTCGCGCTCGGTCTCCGCGGTGACGTCGTGGGCGCGCAGCTCGGCAATCGCCGCGTCGAGATCCGGGCTGTTTGCCCCGTCCGCGGTCTCGGCCACGCCACGGTCCAGGCGCTCCAACAGGGCCGCGTCCTCGGGGTTCTGCTCGGCCCGACGGCGCAGCAGCAGCATCGGCAGGGTGGCCACGCCCGCGCGCAGATCCGTGCCCGCGAGCTTCCCCGTGGCCTCGGCCTTCGGGGACAGGTCGATGACATCGTCGATGAGCTGGAAGGCGACGCCGATCATCTCGCCGTACTCGGTGACCGGGTCCTCGTACTCTTTGGGCGCGTTCGAGAACATCACGCCCATCCGGGCCGCGGTGGCGATGAGCGCGCCGGTCTTGTCGGCGAGCACCTGGATGTAGTGCTTGATCGGATCGTCGCCCGGCTGGGGGCCAACGGTCTCGTGGAGTTGCCCGAGGCAGAGCCGTTCGAAGGTCTTTGCCTGGAGCAGGATGGCGCGCTCGCCCATGCCGGAGACGAGTGAAGAGGCGCGGGCGAAGAGGAGGTCGCCCGCGAGGATCGCGACCTGGTTATTCCAGACGGTGTGGGCGGCGGGCACCCCGCGGCGCACGGTCGCCTCGTCCATGACGTCGTCGTGGTACAGGGAGGCGAGGTGGGTCAGCTCGACCGACATCGCGGCCGCGCGGACCAGGTCGTTCGGGCCGTCGCCGAGCTCACTCACGACGAGGGTCAGCACGGGCCGGATGCGTTTGCCGCCCGCTTCGAGCAGGTAGCGCGCGGGGGCGTCCGCGATGGGAGAGGCAAAGCCGAGGTGGCCGAGCAGGCCGGCCTCGACGGTCTCCAGCTCACGCTGAACGCGGTCGGCGCGTCGCTTATCGGCGACGCCCTGGAAGAGGCGCATGGGCAGCGCCTGGGTCGCGGTGTCCTCCGCGATCGGTCGGATCACTGCTGGTCCTTCGGGGTGCTCGGGGGGGCCTCCGGTT
>NZ_JAPFRB010000003.1:29195-31112 GCF_035726885.1 Leucobacter sp. M11
CCCGCGGCTTGGTCGCGGGGGTCTTCGCCGCGGGGGCCTTCGCCGCAGGGGCCTTTGCCGCTGGGGTCTTCGTCGCGGCGGGCTTCGCCGCAGACGCTGGCTTCGCGGCGGGCTTGGCCGCGGCGGCCTTGGCGGCGGCCGGCTTTGCGGAAGCGGGCTTGGCCGTTGCGGGCTTCGCCTCGGCAGCCTTCGAGTCCGCGCCCTGCGGCGCAGCGCTCTTGGGCTGGGCTTTCTTCGGCTCGGCCTGCTTCGGCTCGGTCTGCTTCGGCTCGGCTTTCTTCGGCTCGGCCTGCTTCGGCTCGGCGCGCTTCGCGGCCGGGGCCTTCGCCGCAGGCGGGTGCTGCTCCGGGGCCGCCTCGGCGACCGGCTGCTCCGCGGGGACGAAGCCGCGGTGCAGGGCCACGATACCGAGGGTCAGGTTCCGGTACGCGACCCGCTCGAAGCCCGCCTCGCGCAACCAGGCGGCCAGCTGTTCCTGGTTCGGCCAGTCCTGGATTGAGTCGTTCAGGTAGCTGTAGGCCTCGCTCGAGCCGTTGATGAGTCCGGCGATCCGGGGCAGCACGTGCTTGGTGTACGCGAAGTAGGGCTCGCGGATCAGCGCGGCCGGGGGCCGGGAAAACTCGCAGATCACGACGCGCCCACCCGGCTTCGTGACCCGGAACATCTCGGCGATCGCGACCTGCGGGCGGTCGACGTTGCGCAGGCCAAAGGAGATCGTGGTCGCGTCAAAGCTGTTGTCGGGGAAGGGCAGGTCGGTGGCGTCAGCCCAGATGAACTCGATCCGCTCGTTCCCCGCCTGCCGGATCCGGCCCTGGGCCAGCATCCCGTGCGAGAAGTCCGCGGCGGTCACCCGCGCCCCCGCGGCGGCGAACGCCGCAGATGAGGTGCCGGTGCCGGCGGCGATGTCGAGGACCTTCATGCCCTTCCGGGGGGCGACGGCACGGGTCGCGGCGATCCGCCACAGTCGGGAGTTGCCGACCGACAGCACGTCGTTCGCGAGGTCATAGCGAGGCGACACCTCGTCAAACATGGCGGAAACGAGGCTGGACGACTTGGAAGCGGTCTCTGGACGGGTCACTCCTCCATGTTAGCCCGTGACACTTGCCCGAACACTCCCGCTCTCCTGTGAGCACGCACACACCCCGCTCCGGCGACGGCGGTAGATTAGAGGGGTGAGTCCCACCGCACCCCACCCCGTTCTCCGGGTCGTGACCCGCGCGCTCGATTCGCGCCCCGACCTGGTCGCCCTTGCCGACCCCGCGAACCCCCTGCTCTGGGTGCGCGGCGATCGAGGGTGCGTGGGGCTCGGCGAGCTGCTCCGACTGAGCTTCCGGGGCCCCTCCCGCTTCGCCGACGCGGGAGCCGCCTGGCGCGAGCTGGCCGCCGCGGCCCGGGTCACGGACCCGGTCGGCCGCCCCGGCTCCGGGCTCATTGCCCTCGGGGCCTTTGCCTTCTCCGATGCGAGCGCCGCCGAGAGCGTGCTCATCATCCCCCGCCGCCTGGTGGCGCGCGATGGCGACCAGTCCTGGGTCACCGACTTCGCCCTCGCCGGGGACGACACCGCGGCTGAGGGACCCGTGACCGAGCAGCCCGCG
Source organism: Leucobacter sp. M11 (assembly GCF_035726885.1). Classification (NCBI taxonomy): domain Bacteria; kingdom Bacillati; phylum Actinomycetota; class Actinomycetes; order Micrococcales; family Microbacteriaceae; genus Leucobacter; species Leucobacter sp. M11. The sequence goes on from NZ_JAPFRB010000003.1 coordinate 30,791, forward strand.
GCCGCGCTGGCCGAACCGCGCCCCCTCGGCGTGCTGCCCGACGCGCCGGGTTTTCGCCCGGGAGCCTTCGACGAGGCGGGGTATCGGGAGGCGGTGGCGCGCACCACCCGGCGCATCGCAGACGGCGTGGTTGAGAAGGTCGTCCTCGCCCGGGACCTCGTGGGCGAGCTGCCCGCGGGCAGCGACCTGCGCGTGCCGCTCGGCCAGCTTGCCCGCGGCTACGTGGACTGCTGGACCTTCGCGGTGGACGGCATCCTCGGGGCGAGCCCCGAGACCCTGATCCGCTCCACCTCCGGGGCGGTTTCGGCCCGGGTGCTCGCGG
>NZ_JAPFRB010000003.1:31166-37237 GCF_035726885.1 Leucobacter sp. M11
TCGTCGGCAGCGACAAAAACCAGCAGGAGCACGCGTTCGCGGTGCGCAGCGTGACGGAGGCGCTGGCCCCCTTCATCGCTGACCTCGCGCTGAGCGCGGCACCCTTTGCCCTGAAGCTGCCGAACGTGTGGCACCTGAGCACCGATCTGAACGCTCGCCTCACGGGGGGCGCCACCGCTCTCGACCTCGCGGGGGCGCTGCACCCCACGGCGGCCATCGCGGGCACGCCCACGCCCGTTGCGGTCGCGCAGATCGCCGACCAGGAGCCCTTCGACCGCGGCCGCTACTCGGGTGCGGTGGGCTGGATCGGCGGCACGGGCGACGGGGAGTGGGCGATCGCCCTGCGCTGCGCCCAGGTCGACGGCGTGGATGGCTCCGCCCCCCGGCAGATCACCGCCTACGCGGGCGGCGGCATCGTGGCCGGGTCGGACCCGGCCACCGAGCTCGCCGAGACACACTCGAAGTTCCGTCCGGTACTCGACGCCTTCGGCGGCTAGCGGCGCACGGCTGTCCGGGTCGATCATCCCGCGCGACGCGGCGGCGCAGCACCCGCCCGGCTGGGCCCCCTCGCCGGGCACTGCCTGGGAATCCCCCCGCGCGCGGTGCCGGGGCCGCATACTGGGGTGAGGCAGGTTCCTCCCTCGGGGCCGCTGGGGAGGAACACCGCCATGCACGACGCCCTCGAACCGGACGATTCGATCATCGGTCTCGTCTGGAATCCGTCAAAGACCAGCCAGGGGGATTTGGAGGCCGCCATTCCGGCAACTCCGGGCCTCCGGTTCTCCTGGTTCGAGACGAGCGCCGACGACCCCGGCCGGGCGGCGACGCAGCAGGCCCTCGACGCGGGCGCGACCCTGATCCTCGCCGCGGGGGGCGACGGCACGGTTCGGGCCGTCGCCGAGCACCTCGCGGACACGGGCGGCTCCGCCGACCTCGGCATCGTGCCCCTGGGCACCGGCAACCTCCTCGCCCGGAACCTTGGCGTCCCCCTGAACGACCCGGCGGCGGCCATCGCGCACGCCCTGGGCCACGCGGGCACCCCCCTCGACATCGGCTGGGCCGAGCTGACCCTCGACGGCGGCGTGGAACGGCACGCCTTCGCGGTCATGGCGGGCTTCGGCATCGACGCGCACATGATCACTGAGACCGACGACGACCTCAAGGATCGGGCGGGCTGGCTCGCCTACGTCGAGTCCCTGGGCCGCGCGGTCTCCGCGAGCGAACTCATCCCCGTCACGCTCAGCGCCGACGGCGGGGAGCCCGTGACCGAGCCGGCGCACACGCTCCTCGTCGGCAACTGCGGCACCCTCCAGGGCGGCCTGACCCTGCTCCCGGACGCCGACCCCCGGGACGGCGAGCTCGATCTGCTCGTGCTGAACGCGGAGGGCATCGGCGGCTGGGCGGACACCGTGCGCAACCTGCTCTGGGACAACGGGCTCAAGCGGCTCTTCGCGGGCTCGGCGGACGCCACCGCGGCCAGCAGCGAGAGCGCAAGCCACAGCCGGGTGCGCACCCTCACCGTGGACCTGGGCGAGCCCCGCCAGGTCGAGGTGGACGGCGACGCCCTGGGCGAGGCCAGCCGCATCGTCCTCTCGGTCCAGCCCGGAGCCATCCGAGTGCGCGCCGCCGAGCCGGACTCGGCGGCCAGGCCCGCCGGACGGCGCGGCTCCGCCTAAGAGCCCGGTTCCCGCTCGCGGCGGACGAAGCTGAGCAAACAGAAGGCGTCCGTGCGGGCGAGCAGCTCGTGCCGCTCCTGCGGGATAACGCAGAGATCGCCCGGGCCGCCGTCCCAGTGCTCGTCGCCCCAGCTCAGGCGAACCTCGCCCCGCAGCACGAGGAGGGTGGCATCGCCCGGGTTCTCGTGATCGGGGAGGATGCCCCCCGCGGTGAAGCCCAGGCCGAGCTGCGTGAGCCGCCCCGCCTTGGCGAGCGCCCCGATGCTCCGGCGTTCTGGCCGCGTCGCGGCGTCGGCAATCAGCTCGCGGGCAAGCGCGTCGAGGGAGTGCGTGGTCACGGGTGGTCCTCTCCGAAGCATTCGGGAAAGCGGGGTGGTGGGATCGTGGGCGCTGGTGCCCACCCTGCCAGGGTCGTCGGGAAAGCCCAAACCCGCCGAGCGGCTCCGCCGCGCCGTTTCGCTGGGCCCTCCGGATCGGCCGGGCACGCGCGGCGCGGTTCGTGCGCCGCGGCTCAGAGCACGGGGTAGCGCGCGGCCGCGTCCCGCCCGCGCGCGGGCGATCCGGAGCCGTCGAGCGTCGCCCAGGCTCGGGCGAGCGCGTCGAGGGCCGAGCCGAGCTCGGCCTCCGGCAGCCCGAGGGGTAATCGGAGGTATCTCTCCAGGGCTCCCGCCAGTCCAAAGCGGGGCCCGGCTGCCAGGAGCAGCCCCTCCTGGCGCGCGGCCAGGGTGAGGGCTGAGCTGCGCGGGGCACCGAGCCCAATCCACGCGGCAAGCCCGCCCTCGATCTCGGGCACCCGCCACGCGGGGAAGCGCTCGGTGACGCCCCGAGTGAGCGCCGAGCGCCCCGCCGCGAGCTGATCGCGGCGGGCGGCAAGCACCTCCGGCCACTCGTCCAGGAGCCGGGTCACGGTGAGCTGTTCGAGGATCGGGGTGCCCAGATCGCTCGCGGGGCGGGCCTCGGCCAACTGGCGGATCAGCGCCTGTCCGGCCCGGATCCAGCCGACGCGCAGCCCGCCCCAGGCCGCCTTGCTCACGGAGCCGATGAGCACGGCAGACCCGTGCGCGGCGAGCGAGTGCGGCGCGATCACGCGGTCGATGTTCAGCTCCGCGGTGGTCTCGTCCGCGATGAGCACGGTGCCGCTCGCCCGGGCGGCGGCGGTCAGGCGCTCGCGAAACGGATCGCTCATGGTCCGTCCCGTCGGGTTCTGGAAGTCGGGCATGAGGTACCCGAGGCTCGGGCGATCCGCGCGGAGCAGCCGCAGGAGTTCCTCCTCGTCCCAGCCGTCCTCCGTGGTCACGTTCACGGGCAGGAGCTTGGCCCCCGTCGCGCGCAGCGCCGTGATCGCATTCGGGTAGCTCGGCTGCTCGATCAGCGCCGTGTCCCCGCGCCGGAGCAGCGTCCGGGCCAGCAGGCTGATCGCGTGCTGCGCCCCGTTCGTGATCAGAATCTGCTCCGGCACGGTCGCGATCCCGCGGCCGCGGTAGTACTCGGCGACCGCGGCCCGCAGGCCGGGGAGGCCGCGCAGCTGATAGCCGGGGTCCCCGAGGTGCGCGGGCAGCTCGGCGGCGGCGTGCTGCGCGGCGTCCGCGATTCGGTGCGTCGCGGGGAGGGTCGCCCGGCTGAGGTCGAGCAGGCCCTCGTCGGGGAGCAGGCCACCGCCCTCCTGCGTTCCCGGCAGCAGCACCCGCGTGCCCGAGCCGCGCAGGCTCTCGGCGTAGCCCTGCTCCCGGAGCACGCGATAGGCGGCCGTGACCGTGGTGCGGCTCAGGCCGATCCGCGCCGCAAGCTCCCGTTCCGCGGGCAGCCGGCTCTCGATCGCGATTCGCCCGTCGAGCGCCAGGAGCCGGATCCGGTCGGCGAGGCTCCGATACGCGGGCCCGGCGGCGCGCTCGCGCCACGGGCCGAGCAGGGATTCGAGTGCGGACGGGCTGAGCGTTGGCGAAGACACGAGGCCAGCGTATCCCAATTGGCTCTGTTTTTTGAGGCCAAAATACGATTTCCTGGCACCATGATGACGTCTTTCCCGGCCCGCGCCGGTGCCCCGCTTCCTCGCCGGATCCCCCAGCGGAGCGCGCAGCTCCTCGGCGGCCTCGTTCTCTACGGCCTCGGCATCGCGCTCATCTCCCGCGGCCAGATCGGCGCCGCGCCCTGGGACGTGCTGAGCCAGGGCCTCGCCCAGCAGACCTCGCTGAGCTTCGGCACGATCACGATCCTCACGAGCGTCGTCGTGCTCCTCGCCTGGATCCCGATCCGGCAACGACCCGGCGCGGGCACCGTCCTGAATGCGCTCCTCGTTGGCCCGTCGGCCGACCTGGGCCTGGCGCTGATCCCCGCGGACCTGCCCCTGTGGCTGCGGCTGCTCTGCTTCGCCTCCGGGGTCGTCCTCCTGGCGAGCGCGACGGGCATTTACATCGGCGCACGCTTCGGCCCCGGCCCCCGCGACGGCCTCATGACCGGCCTGCACCGGGTGACCGGGCGACCCATCTGGATCGTGCGGACGGCCATCGAGGCCGCGGTGGTGACGGCGGGCTGGCTGCTCGGCGGCAATGTCGGGCCCGGCACCCTGCTCTTCGTCCTCACCATCGGGCCGCTCTGCCAGATCACGATCCCGCTGTTCGCCTCGCGTCGGGGGGCCCGGCCGGCCCCGGACGGCGTCCCGGCCCCGAAGGCGACGCAGCGAGGTTAGAGCGTGCCCCGGCTCGCCTCGATCCGCTCCCGCTCGGCGGCGACGTCGTAATCGGGGGCGGGCCAGTCAGGATCGATGCCCTCCAGCACCTCGGTGAGGATCCGCTGCACGGCAACCCGGGCGTACCACTTGTTGTCGGCGGGGACGACGTACCAGGGCGCGTCGTCGCGGCAGGTTCGGTCGAGCATCACCTGGAAGGCCTCCTGGTACTCCGCCCAGAGCAAGCGCTCATCCGCGTCGCCCGGGTTGTACTTCCACTGCTTCTCGGGGCGGGCCAGCCGGTCGAGGAGTCGCTTGGCCTGCTGCTCGGGGCTGATGTGCAGCATCACCTTCACGATCCGGGTGTGCGCCCCGACGAGCCCGGCCTCAAAGTCGTTGATCGCGCCATAGCGGCGCTCGATCTCCTCGGGCGGGGCCATCTGGCGGACCCGCTGGATGAGGACATCCTCGTAGTGCGAGCGGTCGAAGACCCCGATCACCCCGGCCTCGGGCACCCGCTGAGCGATCCGCCACAGGAAGTCGTGCTCCCGCTCCTCAGCGGTGGGCTTTTTGAAGGCCGACAGGTGCAGACCGTGCGGATCGATCTGACCGAGCACGTGATTCACGATGCCGCCCTTGCCCGCCGCGTCCATCGCCTGCAGGATCAGGAGCACGCGGTCGGTGCCCCCCATCGCGCTCTCGGCGTACAGCCGCTCCTGGAGCTCCTTCAGCCGGCCGGACTCCGCCGCCAGGTGCTTCTCGCCGCGCTTCTGATCCGCCACGGTCCCCGGGGTGCTCGACGGGTCCACCTCGGCGAGCCGGAAGCCGGGGCGCACGCGCAGCAGCTCGGATACGCTCTCGGTCCAGAACTCTTTGGCCACGGTGCCTCCCGGTGTTGCGGTTCACTCCCCGCGGGGCAGCGGAACCTCGATGATGCTCGGTCCCGCCACGGGGGCGGTGAACGCGCGCTCCAACTCTACTCGCGTGCTCACGCGTTGGAAATGCCATCCCGCGGCCTCGGCGAAGGCCCCGAGGTCCGCGGCGTGCGGGGTCAACATCACCCGGTCGAAGGCGGCGGGCTCCGCGGAGCGCGCCACCTCGAGGTCGTCGAAGATCGTGCCGCCGCCGTCGTTCCCGACGATCAGCTGAATCCGGGGGCGCTCCTCACCCGCGCCGAGCACGAGGGAGCCGAGGTCGTGCAGCAGGGTCACATCGCCGAGCAGGACCCGGGTGACCCCGGCGGCATGCCGGGGCTCGTCCCCGTCCTGGCTCGCGAGCGCGACGCCGAGCGCCGTCGCGACCGTGCCGTCGATCCCCGCGAGGCCACGGTTGCTGTGCACCGTGAGCTTGCGGGACGGCGCGACCCGGTCCAGCACCCGGATCAGGCGCGAGGCCCCGAGCACGAGCCGGTCGTGGGGCCAGGTGGCCTGCCAGAGCGTCTCGCAGAGCATCTCGCGCGTGATCGCCTCGCGCATCGCGCGCACCTCGGCGCGCGCGTAGCTGCTGCGCTCCTTGTAGCCGGTTTCGCGGGCGGCGGCGAGATCGGGCTCGTGCCGCGTGCTGAGGGCCTCGGCGAGTTCCCGATCCCGACGCACCCACGCGCCGAGCCAGGGCCGGGTCTCCCGGACGGGGACGTCCTCGCTGACCTGGGCCGCGCTGACGAAGCGGCTGACCGCGTGGCCAGGGTTCCAGCGCTCCCCCGGGCCGGGGTGCACGACGATCGTCTCGAC
>NZ_JAPFRB010000003.1:37283-37623 GCF_035726885.1 Leucobacter sp. M11
ACCCCGAAGACCACGGCGCGCTCGATCCGACCACCGAACTCGGGGTCGGCGAGCAGCTCCGCGTAGCGGGAGATGGCCTGGCGCCCGTAGCGCGCGCCGCTCACGGCCTCGGCGAGCAGGGGCAGTCCGGCCCGGTAGGCGAACTCCTCCGCGGCCGCCCCGGCGCCCGCCCCGGCGATGACGACGGTGGGCAGGGCGTCGGCGTGCCGGTAGGGCGGCAGCGCCTGAGCGTCCCGGCCGTCGGGCTCGGGAAGGGCGGCGAGCGCCGCGCCGAGGCGCTCGGCGCGCTCGGGGTCCGCGGGCACCGGGCCCGAGAGGGGTTCCCGAAAGGCAAGATTGA
>NZ_JAPFRB010000003.1:37671-38246 GCF_035726885.1 Leucobacter sp. M11
CGTCCGCCCGCCCGAGCGCCGAGCGCCAGGCCGCTGCGGCGAGTCGGACGGCATCCGCCTCGTGCGCTCCGCCGGGCACGGGCGCGGGCTCGTCGTGGCTGAGCCGCGCGAAGGGGCCGAAGAGGCCCGCCTGCTGGGTCGTCTGGTTGCTGCGAATTCCGTGCAGTTCCTCGGGGCGGTCCGCGCTCAGCACGATGAGGGGGACGGCGCTGTGGCTCGCCTCCATGACGGCGGGAAGCAGGTTGCCGACGGCGGAGCCGCTCGTGACGATGACCGCCGCGGGCACGCCGGTCTCCCGGGCGAGGCCGAGGGCGAGAAACCCGGCCTGGCGCTCGTCGTGGCGCACGTGTACGCGGACGCGGCCCGTCTGGCCCAGGTCCGCGGCGGCGAGCGCGAGGGCCTGCGAGCGGGAGCCGGGGCTGACGATCAGGTGCCGGAGGCCGAGGGCGGCCAGGGCGGCGAGCAGGCTGTCGGCGAGCTCGCTCGCGGGGCTGGCCGGGCTCGTCGCTCGCTCGGGGCGCGGTGCGGGCTCGGCCTGGGGGTCGGTCACGCTCATGCGCCGGTGCGCCCGCCGT
>NZ_JAPFRB010000003.1:38308-39077 GCF_035726885.1 Leucobacter sp. M11
GGGGCCTCGGTCGAGGCCTCGGGGGCCGCGGCGTCCGCGGGCCCGCCGCCGGTCTCCGCGCGCGGGGCCTCGGGGGCGCTGGGGGCGTCGGTGGCCGCGCGCTGGGGCTCGCCAGGGAAGGTCTCCTCGTCGAGGGCGGCGAGCTGCTGCTCCAGGTCGCGGAGGGTGCGATCGACGTCGCGCTGGGACAGCGTGTTGCCCGTGAAGCGGGGGTCATCGTCCGGGGCGAGCTGCGCACCCTCCGGCTGGGGCTGACCCCGGCCGATCAGGAACCAGAGGATCCCACCGATCACCGGGAGCACCACGATGATGACGACCCAGATCGGCTTGGCCACGCCGCGGGCTCGCCGCGGGTCGCTCATCGCCGCGTCCACGAGCGAATAGAGCGTGAACGCCACGCCAACAACAACCCCGATAATAATTAAGCGCGCCATGACCCCATGCTACCGGGCAAGGCTCAGCATCGGCTCAGTAGACTGATCGCTATGAGTGCAGGGAAAAATTGGGCCGTCTATTCGATCCTTCGGGTGCTGTTCTTCTTGGTCCCCTTTGGGCTGATCCTGTGGCTGACCCTGTCGATGGGGCTGATGCCGGTGATCGCCGGGTCGATCGCCGCGCTGCTCGCCGCCGCCATCGGGCTGGCCCTCTCGGTGCTCTTCCTGAGCAAGCAGCGCAGTGAGGCCTCCGCGAGCATCGTGGCCTGGCAGCAGAAGAAGCGCACGGCCGATGACATCGTCGAGGACGAAGCCGTCGAGCAGCTCGATCGTGG
>NZ_JAPFRB010000003.1:39132-40434 GCF_035726885.1 Leucobacter sp. M11
CCCAACGGTCGGGGCTAGTCCCCCGCACGCCCAGCGCCGCCGCCCGGTTTCGACCGGGCGGCGGCGCTGTCGTGTTCGGGCCGGATCCCCCTGGCGCTCTGGCCCGCGCTGGGGTACATTGTCACCAGTGGTGACAATGGGGAGCCACCCGAGGAACGAGGAACGCCATGCCGAAACGACAGCGACGCAGCCGTCGCGGATTCCTCATCGGGCTCAGCGCCACGGCGGGCATTCTCGCCGTCGGCGGCGGCCTCCTCTGGCACTACCAGGGCAAGATCGGGATGACCCGGCCCGCCAACGAGTGGACCTTCACGCACATGAGCACGATCATGCCCACGGTGCCCGTCACCCGCGCCGGGCCCGTCTTCCCGCTGCCGACGGCCGACCCGGCCACCGTGCCGAGCCTGACCTACAAGTTCGACGGCGAGACGCGCTCCCTGGATGACCTGCACGCGAACACGAACAGCACCTCCTTCGTCGTGCTGCACCGCGGCGAAATCGTTGCGGAGGCCTACCCCGGCGTCTTCGCGAAGGAGAACAGCCGCTTTCAGCTGTTCAGCATCACCAAATCCGTCACGAGCATGCTCGTGGGGATCGCGCTGGACCGCGGCGAGATCGAGAGCCTGGACCAGACCGTGGCCGAGCTCGTCCCCGAGCTCGCGGGGAGCGCCTACGCGCCCGTCACGCTGGAGCAGCTGCTGACGATGACCACGGGGGTCGGCGGCCCGGAGGACTGGACGGACCCCGATGCGCTGATCAATCGATTCGAGGAGGCGGTGACCTCGGGCGGCGACATCAGGTCGCTCATCGCGGGCGCGCCTCGGGCGACCCCGCCCGGGCAGCAGTTCAACTACTCGACGCTCGACACCCAGGTGCTCGGCTGGGCGCTGGAGGGCGCGACGGGCACCCCGCTCAACGACTACGCGAGCGAGCACCTGTGGAGCCGAATCGGGGCGGAGCAGGACGGCTATTACTTCCAGACGCGAAAGCAGCCGGGCACCTCGCTCGGCGGCGGTTCGCTGAACCTCTCCGCGCGCGACCTCGCCCGGGTCGGCCTGCTCATGAGCCGCGGCGGCGAGCTGAACGGGCAGCAGATCGTCCCCCGGGACTGGGTGGAGCGGAGCGCGGGCAACGACGTGCCCTTCCTGCAACCGGGCGCGCTCGGGCCGACCGCGTCCGATGCCTTCGGGTACTCGAATCTCTGGTGGACGCTCGGCGATACGCACGGCAGCTTCAGCGGCATCGGCGTGCACGGCCAGTACCTCTTCATCGACCCGGTGAGCGAGGTGGTGATCGCGAAAA
>NZ_JAPFRB010000003.1:40481-41310 GCF_035726885.1 Leucobacter sp. M11
CTGAGCGCGATGCGCCAGATCGCCGCGCAGCTCGGCGAGCGCTGATGCGGGCGTCGGCGTCGGTCTGGCGGGGCGCCACGAGCGGCCACGGATCTACACTGGGGGCATGAGCCCCGTCACCCGCGCCGCGTCCGGCGAGAAGCGGCCCCGGCCGCAGCTCAGTCAGCCCGTCATCATCGCGGCGGCCATTGAGCTCGTCGAGCGGGACGGCCCCGGTGCGCTCACGCTGCGCAGGCTGGGGGTCGCCCTCGGGGCCGACCACACCGCGGTGCTTCGGCACTTCTCCGGGAAGGACGAGCTGGAACTCGCGATGGTGAACCGGCTGCTGGAGGAGGCCCTCGCGGGCTTCCGCCCGAGCGCGCACTGGCGGCCCACCCTGGAAGACCTCGCCCGCCGCTTCCGCGCGGCCTATCGCCGGCACCCCGGGGTGGCCCGATTTTCGAGCGCGCGGGCGTCGTTTCGGCCCGCCGAAGTCGAGGCCGCCGAGATCATCGTCGCCGCCCTCCTCGCGGCGGGGTGCTCGGCGCAGCGGGCCGCGGACACGTACCGCGCGCTCGCGAACGCCGCGCTCGCCCTGAGCGCCTACGACGCGGCCGCGGCGGACCAGGGCGGCGACGGAAGCGAGGAACTCCTCCGGCTTCGGGACGCCGCCGGGGCCGCGCCCGAGACGCTCCCCGCGCTCAACCGGGTCGCCGAGCACCTGCCCGGGGCGGTGCGCGCCGATCCCTTCGAGACTGTGCTGGGCCTCCTCCTCGACGGGCTGGCCGCCCAGCTCCCCGAGGCTTCCTCAGGAGAGCGCCGGGGCTGAGCCGAGGGTGCGGCGGCTACC
>NZ_JAPFRB010000003.1:41349-43329 GCF_035726885.1 Leucobacter sp. M11
CCGCGAAGCTCGTGAGCTTGAGCACGAGGATCTGCTCCTGCGGACGCCGCCCGGTGAAGAGGATCAGGATCGCCGGGATGACGAGCGCGAGCACGAACCACGCGTAGATCACCTTGACGTAGGGCAGGCTCAGGAAGAACACGATGACGAAGGGGGCCAGCACGCAGACCGTGTAGAGGATCTGCGAGACGCGCTTGCCGACGAGCACCGAGAGCGTGCGCTTGCCCGCGAGCCGGTCCGTGTCGATGTCTCGAATGTTGTTCGAGATCAGCGTCGCCACGGCGAACAGACCGACGCCGACCGCGGCGAGCCAGGCCTCCTGGGGCAGCTCATCCGCTTGGAGCCAGACGGTGCCAAGCGTCGCGACCAGACCGAAGAAGAGGAAGACGAAGACCTCGCCGAGGGCCATGTAGCCGTAGGGGCGCTTGCCGCCCGTGTAGAACCAGGCGGCGACGATGGCCACCGCGCCGATCGCGAGGAACCACCAGCGCTCGCTGAGGACCACGGCGACGACGCCCGCGACGGCGGCGAGCGCAAAGAAGCACAGGGCGACGCGCAGCACCGCCTTCGGGTTGACCTGGCCGGAGCCGGTCAGCCGGGCGGGGCCGACGCGGAACTCGTCGGTGCCGCGGATGCCGTCGGAGTAGTCGTTCGCGTAGTTGACGCCGATCTGGAGGAACACCGCGACCGCGAGCGCGAGCAGGGTGAGCGGCCAGGACAGCGCCTGCATCATCTGGGCGACGCCCGTGGCCGCGGCGATCGGGGCGACCGCGAGCGGCAGGGTGCGCAGCCGCGCCCCGCCCACCCAGTCGCGCCAGGTCACGGCACCGGAGCGCCCGGTCTGGGCGGCGTATCGGTCGGCGGCGGCCCGCTTGGCGGGGTTCCCGGAACGGTGCGCGTTGCCCGCGCGATCAGTGCCCTGCTGGCCGGCCATGATTCTCCTCATCCTGCGTCCCACTCGGTCCCCTCAATCTTAGGCCCGCGCACGGTGCGCGGCGCGGGAGGGCCCGGCAGCGGGGCGCACCGGCAGGGCCCGTCCGGACTCGGTCCGGCTCGGCAGGTGGCCCCCGGGGGTCACCGGGGTGCGGGAGCCCCGGTGAGCCGGGCGCGGATCGCGACCCGATCGGCCTTACCACCCGGGAGCCGGGGCAGCTCCGCCAGCGCCTCGAAGCGGGCCGGGATCGCGGCGACCCCGAGCTCGGCTCGGATGCGGGCCGAGGGATCCTCGGGTTCGGCCGCCGCGGGCTCGGCGGCCCGGACCAGCGCGACCCGTTCGCCCCAGGTGTCATCGGGGACGCCAACGGCGACGGCCTCGCCCCAGCCGGGCAGCTCGTGCACGACGCGCTCGACCTCGTCGAGGGAGACGTTCACCCCGCCCGAGACGATGACGTTGTCGAGGCGGCCGAGGACGGTCAGCATCCCGCCGAGGAGCTCCCCCGCGTCGCCGGTGCGGTACCAGCGGGTATCGTCCTCAACGAAGAAGCGCGCGGCGGTCTGCTCGGGATCACCGAGGTAGCCACTCGCGAGGCTCGGGCCCGCGAGCTGAATCTCACCGCCGCGGATCCGAACCAGGGTGTCGCCGATCTCGACCCCGTCGTAGACGCAGCCGCCCGCGGTCTCGGTCATGCCGTAGCTGCGAAACAGCCGCAGGTCGAGCTCGTGGGCCCGCTGGCGGAGGGTGCGGGGCACGGCCTGCCCCCCGACGAGGATCGCGTCAAAACGGCGCAGGGCCGCCGCGGCCGCGCCGTCCCCTTCGGCCCGTTCCAGGAGCCGGGCGAACTGCACCGGCACGAGGGAGACGTAGCGCCGCTCGGCGCTGAGGCTCGCCGCGGCGGCGAGGAAGCGGTCATCGTCCGCGGGCTGACCGAGGAACACGGGCTCGGTGCCCGCGAGGATCGAGCGACTGAGCATCTGCACGCCCGAGACGAGGTGCAGGGGCAGGGTGACGAGCCACTGGCCCGGCCCGCCGAGGCGCTCGTT
>NZ_JAPFRB010000003.1:43364-52098 GCF_035726885.1 Leucobacter sp. M11
AGAGCTGCACGAGCTTCGGCACCCCGGTGGAGCCCGAGGTACGGATCACGAGGGCGGTGCCCGCGGCAACGGCGGGGTGCTCGGCGAGCGTCGCCTCCGCGGCAGCGGCAGCGCCCGGCGCGACCGGGAGCACGGCGGGTCCGCCGCGCAGGGCTGCGGCGAGCGCCGCGGTCAGCGCGGCCGGGTCGGCCGCCGATACGGGGAGCAGGGGTGTGGTCATCCGGGGGTCCTCAGGGGTGCGCGTTCGGGGTGCCGGGTCCGCCGATTAGAAGTGGTACGGGTAGGGGGCCCAGTCGGGGTCACGCTTCTCCAGGAAGGAGTCGCGCCCCTCAACAGCCTCGTCCGTGCCGTAGGCGAGGCGGGTGGCCTCCCCGGCGAAGATCTGCTGGCCGACGAGACCGTCGTCGACCGCGTTGAAGGCGAACTTGAGCATCCGGATCGCGGTGGGCGACTTCCCGAGAATCTCGCGGGCCCATTCGATGCCCGTTGCCTCAAGCTCCGCGTGCGGGACGACGGCGTTGATCGCGCCCATCTCGTACGCGCGCTGGGCGGAGTACTCGCGGGCGAGGAAGAAGATCTCGCGGGCGTTCTTCTGGCCGATCTGGCGGGCGAAGTAGGCGCTGCCGTAGCCCGCGTCGAAGGAGCCGACGTCGGCGTCGGTCTGCTTGAATCGCGCGTACTCAGCGCTCGCGATGCTCAGGTCGCACACGACGTTCAGGGAGTGCCCGCCACCCGCGGCCCAGCCGGGGACGAGGGCGATGACGACCTTGGGCATGAAGCGGATGAGGCGCTGTACCTCGAGGATGTGGAGGCGGCCGGCGCGGGCCGGGTTGATGCCCGCGGCCTGCTCGGTCTCGGAGTACTTGTAGCCGTCGCGGCCGCGGATGCGCTGGTCGCCGCCGGAGCAGAAGGCCCAGCCGCCGTCCTTGGGGCTCGGGCCGTTTCCGGTGAGTAAGACGACGCCGATGCTCGGGTTGATGCGGGCGTCCTCGAGCGCGGTGAAGAGTTCGTCCACGGTGTGCGGGCGGAAGGCGTTGCGCGTCTCGGGCCGGTTGAACGCGATCCGGGCGATCCGCCCGTCCCGGCTGAGGTGCGAGGTGATGTCGGTGAAGGCCTCGTGGCCGGGGGCGACGACCCACTCGCTCGGGTCAAAGATCTCGGATACCTGTGCGCTCATGCCCCCAGCCTACGCCGCTTCCCCCCGCGAGCCCCGCCGCACGGGAACACCTTCGGCGCGAAATCCCGGGGATTTCGCGCGGCGGCGGTCCCCGCACGGGGGCGTCGGGCGACTGAGGCGGGGATATGCCGGAGGGTGACCGCTCGGCTCGGTACACTCGTTCTCAACCCGCGCAGCGATGCGTCGGGCGTTTTATCCGCTGGGCAAAAAGTGGAAAGGTCTTTCCTCGGTGACGATGAGAGCCACATCAGAATTGAATCATCGCGGCGCGGATCCCGGGATCCCCGCCAGTGTCTGGCGGCTGCGCAGCGATGCCTGGGAGTACCTGCGCTACGCGGTCAAGCTCCTCACCCTGGATCAGGGCGCGTCGTGGACCGACACGAACCGGGCGGAGATCCACCGCTCGCTGCGCACCCTGGAGGCCGTCGAGCTGTACTGGGCGGGCTTCGGCCAGCGCTACGTGAGCGGCATCCGCGACCTGATCGACGGGGGCGAGTACCCCGGGGCGCTGGAGCTGATCGAGCGGGTCATGCTCGGGATGCGCGGCGCGGGCTCCCTCGACGAGGAGCGCCCCACCGGGGAGAGCGCCGACGAGGACGGCGAGCCGACCGTCCCGGAGCGCCGTCCGCGCTTCGAGGTGCTCATCGTGGACGAGATGGCCCCGACGGACCGCGACGCGCTCAAGGCCGAGATGCTCCGGATGCGCCAGGGCGCGGACGAGTTCGTCTACGAGCTCGTGATCGTGCCGAGCTTCGAGGACGCGCTCGTCGCCGTGATCACGAACCCGAACATCCAGGCCTGCGTCCTGCGGCCCGGGTTCACCGCGAACAGCAAGCAGAAGCTGGGCCGGGACCTGCGCGGCTACCTGGACCGGATCATCGGCGAGCGACCCGATGCCCTGCACGCCCTGCAACGGGTGCTCCGCCTCGCGGAGGCGCTCGGCGAGCTGCGCCCCGAGCTGGACCTCTTCCTCGTCGCCGGGGTGCACATCGAGGATCTGGCGGGCACCCTGAACCGCCGGTTCCGCCGGGTGTTCCGCCGCGAGGACCGGATGGAGTTGCACCTGTCGCTCCTGCGCGGCGTCCGAGAGCGGTACGCGACCCCGTTCTTCAGCGCCCTCCAGGAGTACGCGCGGATGCCCGCCGGGGTGTTCCACGCGCTGCCGATCTCGCGGGGCGGCTCGGTGAGCGGCTCGAAGTGGATCGGCGACATGGGGGACTTCTACGGCAAGAACCTGCTGCTCGCGGAGACGAGTGCGACCTCGGGCGGGCTCGACTCCCTGCTGAGCCCCGTCGGCTCGATCAAGGATGCGCAGACCCGGGCCACCCGGGCCTTCGGCGCGAAGAAGACCGTGTTTGTCACGGGCGGCACCTCGACCGCGAACAAGATCGTGCACCAGTCGATCGTCGCGCCCGGCGACGTGGTGCTCGTGGACCGCAACTGCCACAAGTCGCACCACCACGCGCTCATGCTCGCGGGCGCTCGGGTCGCGTACCTGGAGGCGTACCCGCTCAACGAGTACTCGTTCTACGGCGCGGTGCCGGTGCGCAGCATCAAGCAGACCCTGCTTGACTACCGGGCGGCGGGGCGGCTGGACGAGGTCAAGATGATCGCGCTCACCAACTGCACCTTCGACGGCATCGTCTACGACGTGGAGCGGGTCATGAGCGAGTGCCTCGCGATCAAACCCGACCTCGTGTTCCTGTGGGACGAGGCCTGGTTCGCCTTCGCCGCCTTCCACCCGGTGTTCCGCCGCCGCACGGGGATGGCGACCGCGGCCCGCCTGGAGGCGCAGTTCCGCTCCGGGGAGCGCGCGGAGGAGTTCCGGGCCCAGCGCGCGGAGCTCGTTGACCCCGACACCGGCGCGTTCGCCCCCGACGAGGCCTGGCTCGATGCCCGGCTGATTCCCGACCCGGAGACGAGCCGGGTGCGGGTCTACGCGACCCAGTCCACGCACAAGACGCTGACGAGCCTGCGCCAGGGTTCGATGATCCACGTCTATGACCAGGACTTCCAGCGGTTGAACCGCGAGGCCTTCGACGAGGCGTACATGACGCACACCTCGACCTCGCCGAACTACCAGATCCTGGCCTCGCTCGATATCGGTCGCCGCCAGGTGGAGTTCGAAGGCTACGAGCTCGTGCAACGGCAGATGGACCTCGCGACGAGCATCGCGCAGACCGTGGCCCGGCACCCGCTGCTCAAGAAGTACTTCCGGGTGCTGACCACGCGTGACCTAGTGCCGGAGGCCTACCGGGAGACCGACCGGCCGATGCCGCTCCGGGACGGGCTCGCGAGCTTCGACGAGGCCTGGGCGCGCGACGAGTTCGTGGTGGACCCGAGCCGGGTCACCGTGGACATCTCCCTCACCGGGGTGGACGGGGACACCTTCAAGCACGATTACCTGATGGACCGGCACGGCATCCAGGTCAACAAGACCTCGCGGAACACGGTGCTGTTCATGACGAACATCGGCACGAGCCGGGGCTCGGTCGCCTACCTCATCGAGGTGCTGGTGAAGCTCGCCGAGGCCTTCGAGGACGAGGAGGAGGAGCTCGGTCCCTTCGAGCAGCGCACGCGGAAGAGCCGCAAGGACTCGGTTGCGGTGCACAACCCGCCGCTGCCGGACTTCAGCGCCTTCGCGGACCGCTTCCGCGCGCACCCGGACACCCCGGACGGCACGATCCGGGATGCCTACTTCGCCACCTACCGGGCGGGGAGCACCGAGTACCTGCACCTCGAGCCCCTGCTCGCGCGGGTGCTCGCGGGCGAGGAGCTCGTCTCAGCCGGGTTCGTCACCCCGTACCCGCCCGGCTTCCCGGTGCTCGTGCCCGGTCAGGTCATCACGACGGAGATCCTCGCCTTCATGGGCGCGCTCGACACCCGCGAGATCCACGGCTACGACCCGGAGGCGGGCTTCCGCGTCCTCGTCGCCCCGCCGGAACCCGGGGAGGGCTAGCGCCCCAGCGGCCCGCTCGGGCCGCTGGGGCGGCGGCCGAGGGGCGGCTCAGTGGAAGAGGCGGGCGGTTCTTCCGCGGCGTCGATGGCTCCGATCAGATTCGTCAGCCAGCTCCGGGCGTCAGCAATCTCTGCGAGGACTGCGCTGTGCCCGCTGGTGACGGTCTCCTCTCGAGCGTCTCGGTAGGCGAGCGCCCAGTCGTGCATCGGCCGCAACGGCAGGGGCGGCCACGGCTGCTGGCGCCGCCAAGCGAACGTCCGCACACACCGTTGCCGCAGGCTCGGGAGATCGGGGCTGGCTGCCCACAACACCTGCAGGTCCACGAGGTCGTGTGCCCGTTCGGTGGCGGGATCGGTCACGGCGTGGATCTTTTGCGCGATCTGTGATTCGAGGGAGACGAGGCGCACCGGCCCGAGCTCGCCGAACCCGAATGTCTCGGCAAAGCGCAGGAGCCCAGCGTCAATGGTCTGGAATGGCCCACTGGACCCAGCGTCGGCCTCGGGGTCCGAGACCTCGAGGTCCAGGGCACCCCACGGGCGGCCGAGAAACGCGATCGACACACGATAGGGGTGCATCACGTACTCCGGCCGGCCCAACCCCGGGTCGTGGGCCTTCCCGGCGCGGACGGTGGCGGTGAAGGCGACCCGTTCCGGTGCGCCGGGATCCCGTCGGCGAGCACCCCGGGACGCTGGCACGCTGCCCCAGCCCCTCGCGAGCCGGACGGCCAGGTCTCGCGAGAAGGCTTCCCCCCGGGCAGTGGTGGACACGTCGAGGTCCGACGTAGCGCGGGTACCCCGCTCACCCAACCGGAGCTTGATCCCCATCCCGCCCTTGATGACGACCGCATCGGGGAGCAGCTGCGAGACGACCAGGGTGCACAGCAATCCGCGGGCACGAGCCTCCGGAATCCCCAAGTGCGCTGCGGCCCGAGCGACTCGATCATTGAGCTGGGGCAGGTTCAGGGGCGGCCCGTTCCGATTCACGCTGGCCGGTCCGCCCACTCGCTCGACTCGGCATCGGCCTCGGTGAGCCAGCCGTACAGCACTGCCTCGCGCGACAGCGCCTCCCAACGCTCACGTGGCATCCGGCCACGCAGGTCGAGCAGGGCCCGTTGCGCCGTGGTCGAGGGGACCCCCTCGTACCGGATCAGGTCCGTCTCCGGGAGTCCCGGGCGATGTTCCAGCTCGACCCATTCCGGCAGCGCTCGACGGACTCGCCGACGGGTGCCGACCCGGATTCGCTTGGGATTGAACTGACCCATACCGAGCAGGCTGAACACCGCTTCCCGATGCAGGAAGGCTCCATCCCCGGCAAGCGCCACCGCCACCGCGGGCTCCGTCAGCGGCGTGCTCGGGACACCCCGATGGGTGTAGACACCCAGCCCGTGTGAGCGAAGAGCGCCGCGGGCCGCGAGCTTGCGAACCTCGACCGCGGGAACGCCCGCATCCTCGGCCTCAGCGATCGTCACCACCCCGTTCTGGGACGCCGCGACAGCCCACAGGTCCTCTCGATAGCTCATGCTCGCACCTCCAGGGGCAATACTGTACCATTTTTGGTACGGTATTGCCGCTGTTGTTCAGGTGAACGAGGGGGGCTCAGCGGAAGAGGCGGGCGGAGGCGAGGCGCGCGCCCTCGCCCAGGCTCGCGAGCTTGGCCTCCGCGATCTGCGGGTGGATGCGCCCGCCGAGGCCGCAGTCGGTCGCCGCGATCACGTTCTCCGCGCCGACGACCGAGGCGAAGCGCTCGATCCGGTCCGCGACGAGTTCCGGGTGCTCCACCACGTTCGTCGCGTGGCTCACGACACCGGGCACGATCTTCTTGCCCTCGGGGAGCGCCACGTCCTGCCACACCTTCCACTCGTGCTCGTGCCGCACGTTCGCGGCCTCGAAGGAGTACTGGCTCGCGTTGATCTCGAGCATCAGCTCCACGAGGTGCCGGAACTCGAGGTCCGTCGTGTGCGGGCCGTGCCAGCTGCCCCAACACAGGTGGAAACGGATCTGCTCCTCCGGCAGGCCCCGCAGGGCGTAATTCAGGGCCTCGACGCGGATCCGGGTGAAGGCGAGGTAGTCCTCGACGCTCGGCTCCGGGTTGATCTGGTCCCAGTTTTCCGCGATGGAGGGGTCGTCGATCTGCACGATCAGCCCGGCGTCGGTCACGGCCCGGTACTCCTCGCGGAGCACCTCGGCCCAGGCCCAGATGTGCTCCTCCTCGCTCGCGTAATACTCGTTCGCGATCCGGGCGCCGCTCCCCGGGGACAGCGCGGTGATGAAGCCAGCGCTCGCGCCGCTGCCGTCCAGCCCCGCGCGCAGGTTCGCGATGTCGGAGGCGATGGCCTCCTGACCCGTGTAGGCCAGGGGGCCGGTCGTCGCGGGGAAGGCGGAGGACTGGTTCCCCGTGGAGATCCCCGAGGTCGGGTCCGAGTAGGCCTCGCGGAAGCGCACCCAATCGCGGCGATCCGGGAAGCTCGTGAGCCGCACGTTGCCGGGCGATGAGCGCACCGGCTCCTGCGTGAAGATGTCCGCCCCCGTCAGGGACAGCCCGGAGACGCGCTGAAAGGAGTAGGACCACCAGGCGCCGTAGTCCACCGCGCTCGTCATCGCCTTGCCGTACTCGCCGTCGCCCACGACGGTAATCCCGAGGTCGACCTGGCGGCGGACGAGGTCCGCGACGGCCGCGCTGAGCTTGGCCTCGAACTCGGGCGTGCTCTCCTTCGTGAACCCGTCGGCCGCGATCGCGCGGGCCTCGTTGGCGGCGATGAGTTCCGGGGTGCGGGGCAGGCTTCCGGCGTGCGAGGTTTCAATGCGCTTCGGCAGGGACATGGCGGTCACTCTCTTCGGATGTCGGGGCTGGGAACGGGGGACACGGAGCGGGGGTCAGTCCGCTCGGGCGGCACGAGGCCGGGCCGCGTCTCTCCGCCAGCGTAGGAGCCCCGCCGCTCGGGTGCGCCCGTGTGTCGCCCGGTGACGCCGGGAGACGAACGGCGACAGCGCCCGGCGCCGGGCGCACCCCTGGCAGAATGGGGGCATGCGCCCCGCTTCCCGCCCCGCCGCGTCACTGCCCGAGCTCGCCTGGTTGCTGGACACGGTGCGGGTCGTCGCGATTCCCACCCGGACCCGTTTCCGCGGCGTCACCGTGCGCGAGGCCGCAATCTTCTCCGGCCCGGAGGGGGCCACCGAGTTCTCCCCGTTCCCGGAGTACGCCGACGCTGAGGCCGCGGCCTGGCTGGCCGCGGCGATCGAGTACGGCTGGCAGCCCGCCCCCGAGCCGCTGCGCGACACGGTCGAGGTGAACGCCACAGTGCCCGCGGTCGGCCCGGACCGGGTGCCCGAGATCCTGGCGCGCTTCCCCGGCTGCCGCACGGTCAAGGTCAAGGTCGCCGAGCGCGGCGAGAGCCTGGACGACGATCTTGCCCGGGTGCGCGCCGTGCGCGCCCACGCCGGATCGGATGCCCGGATCCGGGTGGACGCGAACGGCGGCTGGTCCCTCGACGAGGCGCGCGTCGCCCTCGACCGGCTCGCCCCGCTCGACCTGGACTACGCTGAGCAGCCGTGCGCGACGGTGCCCGAGCTGGCGCAGCTGCGCGCCGAGCTCGCCGGAGCCGTGCGAATCGCCGCCGACGAGAGCGTGCGCCGGGCCGAGGATCCCCTCGCCGTTGCCCGCGCCGGGGCGGCGGACCTGCTCATCGTAAAGGCGCAACCCCTCGGCGGCATCCGTCAGGCGCTCGCGATCCTTGCCGCGGCCGGCCTCCCCGCCGTGGTCTCCAGCGCCCTCGACACCTCCGTGGGGATCTCCATGGGGGCCCGGCTCGCCGCGTGCCTTCCCGAACCCGCCGCCGCCGGCCTCGGCACGGTCGCGCTCCTCGCCGGGGACATCGTGACGGAGCCCCGGCTTCCCGTGCGCGGCCGCATCCCGAGCGCCCGAGCCACGCTCGACCCGGCGGCGCTGGAGCGCTTCGCCGCGGCCCCCGAACGCGTCGCCTGGTGGCGAGCCCGCATCAGCCGGTGCCACGCCCTCCTGGCCGCGCAGCCCGCCGGGTGAGCTACGAGCAGTTCTTGCTCGCATCATAGAACACCTGCGCGGGCTCGGTCACCCAGCTGGTGTCCGGGAGCCGTCCCGTCACCGTCACCGTGAAGGGCTTGTTCCCGAAGAGCACCCCGCCCAAAAACTCCAGCAGCCCGGTGAGCAGTCCCTTGGTTACCTTCAGGGTGTACACGCCCCCGTTCTGGGTAATCGTGCTGCTCGGAAGCTCGGTCGTGACGCTCGTGTCCCCGTCCTGGCGCACCGTAGCCGTTGGGGTGTACACCGCGCCCTGAAAGGTCCAGGACACGCTCATTGACGCGCCGATGCCCACCAGCCCATGGGAATACGTACAGTCGGTGATCACCGGCTGCTTCAACGTCGCCGCCGCCAGGGGCGCGGTGACGACCTGCGAGGACGTCCAGGTCGCCGCCGTCGAGCCGGGGAGCAGCGCGAGCGGAGCCACCAGGGCGAACGCGATGAGCGCCGCCCGGCCGCGGCCCCGGCGGCCAGCCTCCAGGGGCACGAACGGCGCAAACGCCCGGTCCGCGTCCCGGTCACCGCGCCTCAGCACGATTCCC
>NZ_JAPFRB010000003.1:52181-52940 GCF_035726885.1 Leucobacter sp. M11
CAGGCGTCCGTGACCTGGCCGGTGTTCGCCAGTCCGGACACCCCCGGGACGGGCAGCCCGCCCGCGGGCCAGCCGTCGGCCGGGAGATCGTGCCGCACGGTCTCCTCCCCGGCGCGAACCACGGCGGTCAGCTGAACCCGCTCGCCCGGCTCCGGCCGCGCGTCCTCGGGGACCGAGCCCGTGACGCGCAGCCAGAGCGTGCCCCGGGTGCGCGCGTCGGTGACCCGGCGCTCCGCCCCGCTGAGGTCCGCGACACGGCGCTCGGCGACCGTGCGCTCGCCGCGACCGCATCCTGTCGCGGTCCAGCCCTCGGCGCAGGCGCGAACGGCGAGGGTGAGCCCCAGCCCGGCGTCCCCGCTCGCCTGCAGGGAGACCGTCAGCGTCCCCGCGGGGGCCCGACTCGTGTCCACGGTCAGGTCCCAGTCCCCGGAGTCCCCCGGGGACAGCTGCGCGATCCGCGGACTCGCGACGGAGCTGATCCGGATCGCCCCGCCCGCCTCCGGCTCGGCCGCGCTCGCGAGAGCCGGCCGGGACCCGGGCGAGAGGGCGAGCCCCAGCCCGAGAAACAGCGCGAGGCCGACTGCGCCAACGCGACCCGGCGCGGCCGCGTGCCGCGCCCGATTCGTGGCACGGCGGGCGGGCCCCGGGGCGCTCACGGCGCGACGGGCCGGGCGCTCCCGGCGCGGCCAGAAGGACCAGGTGACCAGGGTTGCCGCGCTCAGCGTGATGGCGGCGAGCACCGCGGGATGCCCGAACCAG
>NZ_JAPFRB010000003.1:52980-60860 GCF_035726885.1 Leucobacter sp. M11
TCCGGCCCCGGTCGATCAGATAGGGCTCGGGGTCGTCCGCGTCGTTCGCGTCGCCCCGCATGGTGACCGAGCGCTGCGCCGGGTCCGGACCCGGCGCAACGCCAACCACCCGGTGGGTGATGGGCAGCGCGCCGGGCCGGTCGACCGTGAGCACGTCGCCGACCCGAATCTGCGTCGCGGGAATCTCCCGGACCAGCGCTGCGGACCCGGCGGGGATGGTCGGGGCCATGGATCCGGTGGTGAACATGATGATCGACACGTGAAACAGCTGCGCCGCGAGCACGAGCACGATGCAGATCACCCCGCCGATCGCCGCCAGCGTGAGCAGGCCCTCCCGGAGGAGCACGAGCGCCCGCCCCGTCACGGCGCTACCCCGTTGAGCCGAGCAGCGACCAGGTGGGTTGCACCTGACCGCCCTGGGCCGTGTTCGGCGCCGTCTTCGGCAGCGTCACGACGAAGCAGACGGTCGCCGTGTTCTGCGCGTTGGGGAGCAGGGCGACCGCCGGCACACTCGGCAGGCTCCCGATCCCGGTGACGGTCACCCCGGGGGTCGTCGCCGTGCAGTTCGCCTGGCCCGCCCCCGGCTGCACGGCGACGGAGGCGGTCACCGTGAGCGCGTTGCCGAAGGCCAGGTTCGCCCCGGCGAGTGGGGCGCCAGCCAGGGTGACCCCGCTCAGCGTGAGCGTGCCCCCGACCGTGCCTGTCGCCTGCACCTGCGCCCAGCCGACCCGGGTCTCCCCGGGCACCATGGCGCCGGTGGGCACCTGCACCGTCGCGGGGGAACCCGGCCCGTGGCTCACGAAGGGGTCGGCGAGCGCCGTCCGCGAGGCGAGCGTGAAGGTGCCCGCGGTGAACGTCGCTCGGCCGGTCTCGGTGCCCGTCCAGGCCGCGAGCGTGAGTGTGGAGCCCACGCCGAGCACCAGGCCTCCCGCGAGCAGGGCGCGGAGGCGCGTGCCCCCGAATCTCCCGCGCCGAGGCCCTCGCCTCGGCGGGGCAGCGTGCCGCATGACGACCCTTAGGAGGTGACGGCGTCGAACTGCCAGGTGACCGTGCCGGTGGCCCCCTGGGAGAAGCTACTCTGCTCGGCCGCGGTCACGCGGAGACACAGGTTGACCACGTCGTCCGGGCTCATCGTGAAGCTCTCGGCGGAGCCAGCGGCGAAGTCAGCGCTCCCGTCACACCCCCAGGCCGGGACCACGGCGGAGGAGAAGCTCAGCTCCCCCGCGGCGAAGGTGCCGTCCACGACGGGGTCGACCGCGGTCACCGTGGCGTCGTTCGAGCCCTCCAGCTTGACCGCGTAGGGCAGGTACGTTTCGTCCCCAGGCGCGAGGTTTAAGACGTCCCCGGTCACCGTCAGCGAGGCGGCGGCTCCCGCGCTGGGGTGGGACGCGAAGGTGACCCCGTCGGTGCTTCCGGTGAACGCGAAGCTCCCTGCCGCGAACTGGGCCTTGGCGAACTCGGAGCCGTTCCAGGCGGCGAGCGTGACCGCGGCCCCGAGGCCGAGGACGAGTCCCCCCGCGAGGAGCGCTCGAACCCGGCGCGAGCGGAACCCCGTGGCCGGTTCCTGCGCGGACGGAGCGGTGTCTGAACTGAGCTGTGACATGGTATCCCCCCAAATCAACCGACGACGGTGCCGGTGCGTGTAGCTCGAAGATACCCCCTCGGGTACCCGGGTTCAAGACCCTCGGCACATTCTTCGGAGGGGGTGCCCGACCCCGGGAAACGGCGAACGCCCCGCCCCGGGAAACGGGGCGGGGCGTTCGGCGAGCGCTCGGTCGGGGTTAGAGGCCCGAGTACGCGTGCAGGCCCTCGAAGTACACGTTCACAATCGTGTAGTTGAAGACGATCGCGCCGAAGGCGATGATGGACAACCAAGCGGAACGGTTCCCGCGCCAGCCGCGGGTCGCGCGGGCGTGAATGTACCCGGCGTAGAGCACCCAGATAATGAAGGTCCAGACCTCCTTGGTGTCCCACCCCCAGTAGCGCCCCCAGGCCTGCTCAGCCCAGATCGACCCGGCGATGAGGGTGAACGTCCAGAACACGAAGCCGAGGATCGCCGTCCGATAGGAGATGTCCTCCAGGCGGTCCGAGTTCGGGAAGGTCGCAAGGAAGCGCATCTTCGAGGGGCCGGACTCGGGGTCCTTCGCGCGCACCTCACGGCGCGACTGCATGAGCTGCAGGATGGAGAGCCCGAACGACAGCGCGAAGAACCCGATGGCGAGCACCGCGACGAGGATGTGGATGACGATCCAGTACGAGTCGAGTGCCGGCGGCAGCGGAATGATCTCGACGTAGTAGTTGATCTTCGCGATGAGCAGGAAGAGCACGGTCATGCCCGTGATGAGCACGCCGAGGAACCGGATGTCGACGAAGAACTGCGCGACGATGAACAGCAGCACGATGCCGAGCATCGCCGTGAGCGCGAACTCGTACATGTTGGCCCAGGGCACCCGCTCGGCGGCGACGCCGCGCAGGACGGTCGCCGCGAGGTGCGCGAACCAGCCCAGCACGGTCAGCGAGAAGCCGATCCGCAGCGAGCGCGAGCGACGCGAGGTCCCCGCGGCGACCGCCGTGTCGCTGGAGCGGTTCGCGAGGTCGACCGCGAAGAACACGAACGCGATCGAGTAGATGACGACCGCGCTGTACAGCGCGAGCGTCGAGTATGTTTCTAGCGTCTCAAGCACAATTCTCACTTCTCATCGTCAGACGATTCCCCTCAGCTAGGGTACCCTGCCCCGGGCGGGCGCTCATGATGGTCATCACAGGCGGGTCCGGTGTTCTTCGCTGAGGTCGGCGACGGAACGGTCAAGGGTCGGGTCGTCGCCGCGCGCGAGGCCGGCGTACTGGAGGGTCACGCCGCCGTCACCCGGGATCGCCTTCACCCACAGCCGGCGACGCGGCACGAAGAGCGAGGACAGCAGCCCGGCGGTGGCCAGCAGCGCGAACACGAGCACCCACACCTGGGCGGGGTTGCGCATCACGTCGAAGGAGGCAAAGCGGGGGGCCGCGTCGAGCGAGATGGTGCCCATCCCGTTCGGCAGGTCCACGGTCTCGCCCATCTTCACGCGCAGCGACTTCGTGCCGGTGTCCCCGCCCGTGAGCCGCTCCATGTTCTCGGTGTCCAGGGTGTACACCGACTGCGGGATGCCCTCGTTGATCCCGAGGTCACCCACGAAGACGTCCAGGGTGAGCAGGGGGTCCGTGAGGTCCGAGAAACTTGAGGCCCAGGCACCCGAGTCCAGCTGCTTCGCCGTCGGGTAGAAGAACCCGCGCAGGCCGACCTGCTCGCCGAGGCCGAAGGGCACCTTGAGCACGCCCAGGGAGGTCAGGTTGGCGTCCTGCGGCAGGAACGGGGTGGACTCGCTGAAGACGGTCTCCCCCTCGGCGTTCTTCACCGTGACGGTGGGCGCGTAGCCGTTGCCGAGCAGGTAGATCTGGGAGCCGTACTCGCGCAGCGGATGGTTGACGCGGATCTGGCCGTCCTTCTCGGTGCCGTCCGTCTTGAACAACCGCACGTTCGCGGTGAAGTCGAGGGGCATGCCCGCGGCCGCCGCGTTCTCGTCGTCCGGGGACACGTACTGCACGTCGAGACTCTCGAAGCGCATCCCGAAGTTGTCGAGGGAGGCGTCGTCGAAGAACGCGCCCGGGTTCACGGTGTCGAAGTCGAGAATCGCGTTCGTGAGTGCCTCGCCCTCGACGAGCACGCGCTGGCCGTGGAAGCTCAGCCCGCCGCCGATGCCCATCGCGATGAGCACGCCGACGAGCGCCGAGTGGAAGACGAGGTTTCCCGTCTCGCGCAGGTAGCCGCGCTCCGCGGACACCGAGATGTCCCGCTTGGTGCGGCGCACGACCGTGCGGTACCGCTTCTTGTCCAGCATGTCCCGGGCCACGGCGATGGCCTGCTCGGCGACCGCGTCGGCCTCCTCGGCCGTCGCGCCCGCCTTCTCCAGGCGGGTCTCGGTGAAGCCGGCCATCCGGTTGAGCCGCGCGGGCGTCTTCGGCGGCTCGTTCCGCATCGCGACCCAGTGGTGCTTGATACGGGGCAGAACGCAGCCGATCAGGGAGACAAAGAGCAGAATGTAGATCGCGCCGAACCAGGCGGAGGAGTACACGTCGAAGCCCTGGATGGGGAAGGCGTCCAGGATTTTGAACAGCTCGGGGTTGTTCCGCTCGAAGGCGACCACGCCGTTGGGGTCGGCGCTGCGCTGCGGCAGCACGGAGCCCGGGATCGCGGCGACCGCGAGCAGGAGCAGCAGGATCAGCGCGACGCGCATACTGGTCAGCTGACGCCAGAACCAGCGTCCCCACCCGATGATGCCGAGGTCGGGGGACTCGACGCGGGCCTCGGTGTTCTTCGAGGCCGGCTGCGAGCCGTCATAAAAATCAGATGGGCGTGACATAACCGCCGATCACCGCCTGCAGGGCGAACATCATCTTGCTCCAGATTCCGGAGACCATGAGGAGGCCGATCACGATGAGCAGCCCACCTCCGATCAGGTTGATCACACGAATGTGGCGACGCAGGAACGTCGTGGTCTGGGCGACCCAGCCGAAGCCGAGGGCGACCAGGAGGAAGGGAATGCCGAGCCCGAGGCAGTAGAACAGCCCGAGGATCACGCCGCGCCCGACGGAGCCGCTCTGCATGCTCAGGGCCATGATCATCGTGAGGGTCGGCCCCATGCAGGGGGTCCAGCCGATCGCGAACACGGCGCCGAGCACGGGCGCACCCATGAGCCCGACCTTCGGCTTGAAGCGCATCTTCTTGGTCGTCTGCATGAAGCGCATCTGCCCCATGAACACGAGCCCCATCAGGATCACGAGCGCGCCCATGACCCGGGTCAAGACGTTTTCCCACTCCAGGAACCAGACGCCGACCGAGGCGCCGAGGCCCGTGATCGCCACGAAAATTGCGCTAAATCCGGCGATGAAGAGCCCGACGCCGGCCAGGAGACGGCCGCGGGTGCCCTTCCCCCCGTCATCGGCGGTGGCCACGCCGCCCACATAGGCGAGGTAGCCGGGAACGAGCGGGAGGACGCAGGGGGACGCGAAGGAGACGAGCCCCGCGGCGAGGGAGAGGAGCACTGCGATGAGCAGCTGCCCGTCCGTGATGATTTCGCCGATGCCCATCGCTTACTCGGCCTCGGCCTGGGTCTCCTTGATCAGCGTGCGGAGCTGCGAGGCTCCCGCGAGCTGACCGAGGACCCGGTGGGCCACGCGCCCCTCCGTGTCGAGGACGAGGGTCGTCGGCACCGCGTTCAGCGGCACCTGTCCGGCGAAGGCGCGCTGGGTCGCCCGGTTGTCCTTCGCGTCCATAATCGAGGGGAAGCCGATGCTGAACTCCTTCGCGAACTGGATGGCCTGCGCCTCCTGGTCGCGCGTGTTCACGCCGAGGAACTTGACGCCCTCTGGCATCATCTCGTCGGAGACCTCCTGGAGGTCGGGGGCCTCGGCGCGGCACGGCGGGCAGCCCGCGTACCAGAAGTTCACGACCGTGACGGAGCCCGCGTAGTCTGCGGAGTCGATCTCGGCGCCCGTCTCGTCCACGCCGGAGAACGCGACCGCCTCGGTCCGCGCCTCGGCTTCGATGCTCGTGGTGGAGCCGTCACCGGCGATGTAGCCCTTGTCGCTCGCGGAATTCCACTGCTGGGCCAGGGTGTCATTGGAGCTGCAGGCGCTGAGCACGAGGCCAGCGCCGAGCACGGCTGCGATGAGGGCGACACGGCGCCCTCGGGTCCTGCGGATCATACGGCGCCCACGTCCTTCGCTCCCTCGAGCAGTGCCTCGGCCGGGTTGCGGTAGTCGACCTCGACCCAGCGCCCGGCGCGGCGCTCGAATGAGGTGATGCTGGAGAGATCGCAGCGGCGGCTGCGGGGATCGTGGAACAGCGGTTTCCCGGCGACATCCAGGTGCGCCATCCAGATCGGCGACTGGTGGCTCACCATGACGATGTCCCCGCCCTCGACGCTGTCCCAGGCGGCGTCCATCGCGGCGCGCACCCGGAGCGCGACCTGGCGGTAGGGCTCGCCCCAGCTCGGCCGGAAGGGGTTCCAGAACTTGTGCCAGTTCTTCGGTTTCTTGAAGGCGGCCTCCGGGCCGCTGTTCACCTTGCCCTCGAACCAGTTGGTCGGCTCGATGATCCGCGGCTCCGTGTGGATCTCGAGCCCGAGCGCGCTCGCGATCGGGCGCGCGGACTGCTGGGCCCGCTCCAGGGGGGAAGCAAAGAGCCGGGCAACCTTGCGGTCGCTTCCGGCCAGCTCAAGCGCGGCGGCCTCGGCCATCTCGTGACCACGCTCGGAGAGACGGAATCCGGGGATCCGTCCATAGAGGACGCCATCGGGGTTATGAACCTCGCCGTGGCGCACCAAATGCAGCTGTTTCTCAGTCACGACCCCATTCTACGTTCGAGTCCTCTGAGAGTTCGCCCGGATCCTGAGCCGGGGCTCACCCGGGCCCGCCGCGCCGCGGAACCGCGCCCGCCGAGGGGTTCCCAGCGACGGTCACCCGGACGGGTTGACACGCCGGTAGACTGAGGGGGTGAGTGAACGCGTCTTGATCAAGAATCTGCAGGAGCACCCCGACGGCCCCGTAACGGTGTCCGGCTGGGTCGAAACCGTCCGCGACCAGAAGCGGGTGCAGTTCATCGTGCTGCGCGACGAGTCTGGCGCGGCCCAGCTCGTCAACAGCGCGGTGCGCGAGCTCGATCCCGAGGCGCCCGTCGAGAACGGCGAGGCGCGCCTGGCCGTGACCGAGGCCATCTCCGAGCTGTCCCACGGCAGCTTCATCACGGTCACGGGCGAGCTCATCCACAACGAGCGCGTGAAGCTCGGCGGCCTGGAGGTGAAGATCGAGGCGCTCTCGGTCATCACCCACGCCAACCCCGAGACCCCCATCGCCGACGACTCTGGCCTCGACAAGCGGCTCGACTGGCGCTTCCTCGACCTGCGCCGCCCCGAGCAGCAGCTCATCTTCCGGATCCAGACCACGATGCTGCACGCCTTCCGCACCGTGTGGATCGACAAGGGCTTCATCGAGATCCAGACCCCGAAGCTGATGGCCTCCGCGTCCGAGTCTCGCGCCGAGCTCTTCGAGCTGGAGTACTTCGAGGGCAAGGCGTACCTCGCTCAGAGCCCGCAGTTCTTCAAGCAGATGGCCCAGGCCGCCGGCTTCGGCGGCGTCTTTGAGGTCGGCCCCGCTTTCCGCGCCGACCACTCCTTCACCTCGCGCCACGCGACCGAGTTCACCTCCGTCGACATGGAGATGAGCTGGATTGACTCGCACCTCGACGTCGCCGACGTACACGAGGAGCTGCTCGTGACCGCCCTCACCGCGGTCAAGGAGAAGCACGGCGAGGACATTGAGCGCCTCTTCGGCATCACGGTCGAGGTGCCCAGCCGCCCGTTCCCGCGCATTCCGCTGGCCGAGGCCAAGGACATCGTCAAGCGCCGCGGCTACGAGGTGCCGCGCGACGACGCCGACATGGACCCCGAGGGCGAGCGCCAGATCTCGGCGTACGTCAAGGAGGAGCTCGGCCACGATTTCGTCTTCCTCACGGACTACGACAAGAGCATCCGCCCGTTCTACCACATGCGCAACCCCGAGAACCCGGAGCTGACCAACAGCTACGACCTCATCTACAACGGGGTCGAGATCTCCACGGGCGCGCAGCGCGAGCACCGCGTCGAGGTCCTGATCGAGCAGGCCAAGGAAAAGGGCATGGTCCCGGAGGAGCTGGACTTCTACCTGGACTTCTTCCGCTACGGCGTGCCCTCGCACGGCGGCTTCGGCATGGGCCTCGCCCGCGTCCTGATGCTGCTGCTCCAGCAGTCCTCGATCCGTGAGGTCACCTACCTGTTCCGCGGCCCGACCCGCCTCCAGCCCTA
>NZ_JAPFRB010000003.1:60899-61374 GCF_035726885.1 Leucobacter sp. M11
CCCGTTCGGGGTGCCGGGCCGCGGTCTTTTCCGCACCGCGAACGAATCCCGCGCCCACTCCCCAGCCCCGGCTCCGGCGCCCCCGGGGAGGCCAGCCCCCGCCTAGGCTTCCTCCTCCGGGTGATCCGCGCCCGGAGCCACCCGCCCCGCTGGGGCGCAGGAAGGGAGTAACCGTGACCAATATCCGCGTGTCCTACGGGGACATCGAGACCGCGACGCAGCGGCTGAGCGCGGGGCGGGCCGAGATCACCGAGCGGCTCGGCCAACTCCGGGCGCAGATCGAACAGCTCGTCTCCTCTGGCTTCGTCACCGAGCGCGCCTCGGAGCGCTTCGGGGCGTCCTACGCCCGCTTCACCCAGGACGCGAGCCAGACCATCGCGCACCTCGACGAGATCGTCCGCTTTCTCTCCCAGACCGCGCAGAGCCTGCGCGAGCTGGACCAGCAGATCGCCGCGCGCATCGGCTGAGGCCCGGC
>NZ_JAPFRB010000003.1:61420-68421 GCF_035726885.1 Leucobacter sp. M11
TACGCTGACACGTATGCGTGCCATGCCCCTCGACCCCAGCAACCGGGAGATCGCGATCGGCCCGCGGCTGCGCGCCGCCCGGCAGGCCCTGCAGCTCACGATCGACGAGGTCGCCACCGTGACGGGCCTCACCAAGGGCTTCCTGTCCCGCGTCGAGCGCGACATCACCTCGCCGAGCGTCTCCTCGCTCGTGGCGATCTGCGACGTGCTCTCGATCTCGGTCGGCTCCCTCTTCGAGGAGGCCCCCGTGCAGCTCGTGCGCGCGGGCACCGGCCCCCGGGTGAACCTCGGCGGCGTGGACGTCATCGAGGAGCTGCTGTCGCCGCGAGAGGAGTCCCGCGTCCAGGTGCTGCGCTCCACGATCGAGCCGGGCGGGCACGGCGGCGACGAGCTCTACGCGGTCGCCGCGGACGTGGACGTCGCGCACGTCATCGAGGGGCAGGTCCGGATCCGCTTCGCGGGCGGGCAGTGGGAGCTCGGCCCCGGTGACACCCTCACCTTCAGCGGCCGCGAGCCGCACAGCTGGGACGTGATCGGCGAGGGCGGGGCCACCGTGCTCTGGGTGCTCGTCCCCGCCCTCTGGGACGCCTAGGTCGCTGGGGCCTCCCCGACGGGCGCTGCTCTGTGCCCTGAGCGGCACGGACCGGTGCCCTGACACACACGGACCGCAGCCCCGCTTGCACGCAGCTGCGCCCTGATCAGCGCGGTCCGGCGCCCGGCCAGGGGCTCGCGGGCCGCCACCCGGCCACGCGCTGGCGAAGCCGGGACGCGCTTAGCGGGTGAAGTCGGTGGCGACGCGGCCAGCGGCGTGGGAGGCGATGATCGCCCCGGCGGCGAGGTGGTCGGGGTGCGTGGCGTAGGCGGACAGGCCCTCGGCGTCATCAAAGTCGGCGATCAGGGTGACGTCGAAGTTGTCGCCGTCAAAGAGCTCATTCCGGTGCACCGAGAGCGCCCGCACGCTCGGCACGAGCTCGGTCAAGGGCTCCAGGGCCGCGCGGATCTCGGCGGCCTGCGCGTCGCGCTCGGCGAGCGTCTCGCCGCTCAGCTTCCAGGAGACAATGTGGCGGAGGGTCATGCGGCGCTCGCTTTCAGAATGGCTGTGGTCAGGCGGTCGGAGTCGACCCGCCAGTAGGTGTGCATCCGGCCGTCCACGAGCACGACCGGGATCTCCTCGACGTGCTTCGCGTGCAGCTCGGCATCCTCGAGGATGCTGCGCTCCTCGACGGTCACGGTGACCCCGGCGCCCGCGATCCGGGGGGAGGCGATGACGGCCTCGATGGCCGCTCTCGCGTCGTCGCAGAGGTGGCAACCGGGCTTGCCGATCAGGGTGAGCGTGACGGGGGACATACCCCTATCGTAGCGCCGCGCCGGGCGAGCCCTCTGGCCGGGCGAGCAACCGGGTCCGGGCCACGGGCACGGGAGCCGGGCACCGGGCGCCCGGGCAGCAAAAAAGCGCCAACCCGAGGGTCGACGCTTTTCCGTGCAACAGCTCTCTCCGCTGGGGAGGGACCTACTTTTTGTTGCGACGCTGGTGGCGGGTCTTCCGAAGCAGCTTGCGGTGCTTCTTCTTGGACATACGCTTGCGGCGCTTCTTGATAACTGAACCCACGAGTACCTCACAAAGTCAACGGGACTACGGTGATTCGAAGCCCACAACAGAACTATTCTAAACCGAAGATGTCTGAAAGACGAAAGTACGGCTCACAGAGAGTCTACCTCACGCCGGGCGCGCCCCCGCGGCGGAGCGTCCGGGCGTACCCGGGAAACGCTCAGCTCAGCCGCGGAGTCGGAACCGGGCGACGAGCTCCTTGACCTGGTTCTCGGCGCGCGCGACAGCGCGGCCCAGGCCCTCGGCGGTTTCGAGCACGTCCTCGCTGAGTACGGGCTCCCCCTCGGCCTCCTCGGTCACGTACTCCACGGTGACCTCGGCGTTCATCCCGACGCTGAGGAAGGGAATGACGTAGTCCTCCACCATTTCCAGCGGCTCCGGCGTGAGGCCGTAGAATCGATGCTGGCCTTCCTCGCGGACGCTGACCAGCTCGGCTTCTCGAAGCACCTTCAGGTGCTTCGAAACGGTGGGCTGGCTCGTCTCGAGCTGGGCCACAATGTCGGACACGCTAATTTCCTGCCCCTGTTGAAATCGCTCGAGAAGAATCTGGAGGATATCGCGTCGGGTCGGATCCGCGATGACACTGAAAATGTCTGGCATACCCACCAGCGTAACCCGCTTCGTGTGTAGCATGACAACCACCGGTTTGCGGCGACTGCCGGCCCGGTACCGAACCGGCCGAAAGAAGAGCACGTGGTCCAGCGTTTTGCGGTGAAACAGCCGCTGGGGGTTTCGCAGCCCCGCGGGCGATTTGCCGCGCTTATCCACTCCTCACCGTCGCGGTTCGCGCTCATGATCTTCACGGCGCTGATCCTGTTCTGGACCGCGCTGCTCATGCTGCCAATTTCGGCGGCCAGCCGCACCGCGACCCCGCTCGTGGACGCGCTCTTCACCGCGGTGTCCGCGATCTGCGTGACCGGGCTGAGCACGGTCAACATGTCCGAGCACTGGTCGCTCTTCGGCGACCTGGTGATCCTCGCGGGCATCCAGATCGGCGGGATCGGCGTGCTGACCCTCGCGAGCATCCTCGGGCTCATGGTGATGGGCCGGCTGGGTCTGCGCCAGCGCCTCATGGCCGCCACCGACACGAACCCGCTGCGCACGTCGAAGGGCGCGAGCGAGAGCCAGGCGGTCGGCCTCGGCGACATCAAGGGCCTGCTGGGTGCCGTGGCGATCAGCGTGCTCGTGATCGAGGCCGTGCTGACCCTGCTCATCTGGCCGCGGCTCATGGTCGCGGGCTACGACCCGCTGCTCGCACTGTGGCGCGGCTTCTACTTCGCGGCCTCCTCCTTCACGAACACGGGCTTCGTGCCGCTCGCCGACGGGATGACGCAGTTCGCGGTCGACCCGTACATGCTCACCGTGCTCGCCATCGGGGTCTTCCTCGGCAGCATCGGCTTCCCCGTCATCTTCGCGCTGTGGCGCTACGTGACCGGGGGCGGCTGGCGCGCGCACAAGCGGCTCCCGCTGCACACGAAACTCACCCTGACCACGACCGCGCTGCTGATCCTCGTCGGCACCCTCGCGATCGGTGGCCTCGAGTGGGGCAACCCCGCAACCCTCGGCGAGCAGAGCTTCTGGCAGCGCCTGCTGTCCTCGGGCTACACCTCCGTGATGACGCGCTCCGGCGGACTCGGCACCCTCGACATCGCCGAGATGAACGGCTCGACGTTGCTGTTCATCGACATGCTCATGTTCGTGGGCGGTGGCTCCGCCTCCACCGCGGGCGGGATCAAGGTCACCACCCTCGCGGTGCTGTTCCTCGCCGCCTTTGCCGAGGCGCGCGGCTACCAGGACATCCAGGCCTTCCAGCGTCGTATCCCGACCGAGGTGCTTCGCGTCGCGGTGAGCGTCGGGATCTGGGGCGCGACCATCGTCGCCACCTCGACCATCATCCTGTTGCACATGACCGGGGAGCGGCTCGACTACGTCCTCTTCGACGTCATCAGCGCCTTCGGTACCTGCGGGCTGTCGACGGGGCTCACGGAGAACCTGCCCGATGCGGGCAAGTACGTGATGG
Organism: Leucobacter sp. M11; assembly: GCF_035726885.1. Lineage (NCBI taxonomy): Bacteria > Bacillati > Actinomycetota > Actinomycetes > Micrococcales > Microbacteriaceae > Leucobacter > Leucobacter sp. M11. The sequence continues at coordinate 65,050 of NZ_JAPFRB010000003.1, forward strand.
CTGCGACCATGTGGGCCGGTCGCGTTGGTACAGTGACTCTCGCCGCGGCGGTCGCCGCGACGAACCGCCCGCAGCTGTTCAAGCTTCCCGAGGAAAGGCCGATCGTTGGTTGATCTCATCCGCAACGACTCCCCCGTGCTGGTGATTGGCCTGGGCCGCTTCGGCGCCGCAACCGCCGGTCAGCTCGACCGACTGGACCGCGAGGTGCTCGCGGTCGACACGGACCAGGCGCTCGTGCAGAAGTGGTCCGACCGCGTCACGCACACGGTGCAGGTGGACGCGCGGAACATCGACGCCCTCCGCCAGATCGGCGCAGAGGAGTTCAAGATCGCCGTCGTCGCGGTCGGCAGCTCGATCGAGGCGAGCGTGCTCGTCGCCGCGAACCTCGTGGACCTCGGCATCCCGCAGATCTGGGCGAAGGCGATCTCGCAGTCGCACGGAAAGATCCTGGAGCGCATCGGCGTGAACCACGTCATTTACCCCGAGCGCGAGGCGGGCGAACGGGTCGCCCACCTCGTCAGCGGGCAGATGCTCGACTTCATTCAGTTCGACGACGACTTCGTGCTCGTCAAGATGTACCCGCCGCGCTCGATCCGCGGGCTCAAGCTCGCGGAGAGCGGGGTACGCACCAGGCACCGCGTGACCGTCGTCGGCGTGAAGACGCCCGGCGGGCCCTTCACCTACGCGACCCCGGACACCGTGGTCTCGAATCACGACCTGATCATCGTTTCGGGCACGAGCGCGAACGTGGAGCGCTTCGCCTCAATGGGGTAATCGCGCGGGCTGGGCGGCCCGGGACGCGACGCGGCTGGCCCGATAGCATGGCAGGGGCGGACCCACGGTCCGGGCCGCCCCGAACCCGCCCGCTCATCCCGGGCCTCCCGAGTCCCAGAACGGCGGCACACCCGTGATCACTGCTGAGTACACCATCGCCGACGGCATCGCGGTCCGCGACATCGTCACCACGGTTCCCCTGGACTGGGCGAACCCCGACGATGGGCGCACGATCTCCGTCTTTGCCCGCGAGCTGGTGGATGCTCGCCGCCAGCACGAGGATCTGCCGCTGCTCGTCTTCCTCCAGGGCGGCCCCGGCGGGAAGTCCCCACGCCCCACCGGGCGCGAATCCTTCCTCGGCGAGGCCCTCAGCCGCTTCCGGGTGGTGCTGCCCGATCAGCGCGGCACCGGGCGCTCGACGCCCCTGACCGGCCAGTCACTGGCCGGGCTGGACGCCGAGGCCGCCGCGGAGCTCCTGGCCCTGCACCGCGCCGACTCGATCATCCACGACCTCGAGGAACTGCGTCGCTCCGAGTACGCGGGCCGCCGCTGGTGGACCCTCGGTCAGAGCTACGGGGGCTTCCTCACCCTGCACTATCTCTCGGTTGCCCCGGCGGCGATCATCGGCTCCGCGATCACGGGCGGGCTGCCCAGTATCGACCCCGACCCCGCCGTGGTCTACGAGCGCACCTTCCCGCGCACCGCGGAGAAAAACCGCCGCTTCGCCGCCCAGTTCCCGCAGGACGCCGAGCAGCTCGCTCGGATCGCGGACCTGCTCGACGCGGAGGACATCCGCTTGCCCGACGGCGACCGACTGACCACGCGCCGCCTGCAGACCCTGGGCTTCGACTTCGGGATGAAGCCCGGCTTCGAACGCACCCACTGGCTGCTCGACGAGGCCTGGGCCGACGCCGCCCGCACCAGGCTGAGCGAGTCGTTCCTGGCCGCAATCGCCGCCGAGACCGGCTTCGCGCGCAACCCGCTCTACGCGGCCCTCCAGGAGAGCATTTACGGGCCGGGCCCGAGCGCCTGGGCCGCCGAGCGCATCCGCGCGCGCCACCCGGAGTTCGCGCCGGATGCGCGCCCGCTCCTGCTGACCGGCGAGATGGTGTTCCCGTGGATGTTCGAAGAAATCCGCGCCCTGCGCGACTTCCGGGACGGCGTCGAGGCGCTGGCCGCGCAGGAGCGCCCGATTGCGCTCTACGACCACGCCCGCCTCGCCGCGAACGAGGTCCCCGTCGAAGCCGCCGTGTACTTCGACGACATGTACGTGGACGCGGGCCTCTCCCTCGACACCGCCGCACGGGTCGGCGGGCTCAACGCCTGGGTCACGAACGAGTTCGAGCACGACGGCCTGCACTCGGGCCGGGTCGCCGGCCGCCTCTTCGATGCCCTGGCGGCCCGCGTGCCCGCGCCGGCCGACCGGGCCTGAGCCCCGCGCCCCCGCGCCTCTCCCCCGCCCGCGCGCTCCCCGGGCTGCGCGCCGCGCTGCCCCGGTCAGCCCCGGCGGAGCCCAGCCAGCCCCTCAGCCCGTCAGCCCCTCAGCCCCGTCCGCACAGCCACCCCAGGAGGAACCGCCGTGACCGAGTCATCCGCCACCCACCAGCACGCCGCCCCGGCCACGCCGTCGATGCCGCGGCCCGCGGAGCGCGATCCCCGGATGCCGCGGCTCGCGCAGTCCCCGGGGTTCGTCGAGCACATGAAGCACGGCTGGTCGGCCCCCGACCGGACCCCGTTTGCCGCCCCCGGTATCGCCCAGGCCGCGGCCGCGCACCGCGCCAGGCTCAGCCGCGCTTTCCCGGGGCAGCGCCTGGTGGTCGCGGCGGGCCGCGCCCCGGTGCGCGCGAACGACACCTACTACCTGTTCCGCCCCGACAGCGACTTTTTCTGGCTGACCGGCTGCGACGCCGAGGACGCCATCGTTGTGCTGGAGCCAGCGGGCTCCGGCCACGACGCGGTGCTCTACGTGCCCCGCCCCGCCTACCCCGGGGAGACCGGCTTCCACGCGGACCCGGTGCACGGCGAGCTGTGGGTGGGCGCCGCCCCGGACGCCTCGGACTGGGCCGGGGTCCTCGACATCGAGACTCGCCTGCTGCCCGCGCCCGAGTTCGCCCGGGACACCCGTGTCTGGGGCACGGTCCCGCAGAGCGGCCCGGGCGCGCCCCTGGCGCAGCTCCCCCGCGACGCCGAGCTGGGCCGCGTGCTCTCCGAGCTGCGCATGATCAAGGACGAGTGGGAGATCGCCGAGCTGCGCCTCGCCGTGGACCACTCCGTCACGGGCTTCGAGGCGGTCGCGCGCGAGATCCCGAACGCGATCGAGTTCGGCGGCGAGCGCTGGCTGCAGGGCACCTTCGATCGCGTGGCGCGCACGCTCGGGAACGGCCCCGGCTACTCCACCATCGTGGGCTCGGGCGCGCACGCGCCGATCCTGCACTGGGTGCGCTGCGACGGGCCCGTGCGCGAGTCCGAGGCGCTGTTGCTCGACATGGGGGTGGAGAACCTTTCCTTCTACACGGCCGACGTGACGCGGACGCTGCCCTCGACGGGGACCTTCACCCCGGCGCAGCGGCAGGTGCACGACCTCGTGGAGGCCTCGCA
>NZ_JAPFRB010000003.1:68465-72141 GCF_035726885.1 Leucobacter sp. M11
ACTTCCACGTGGCGAGCATGGAGGTGCTCGCGAACGGCTTGCACGACTGGGGGCTGCTCCCCGTGTCGGTGGACGAGGCGCTGTCGCCGGATGGCCAGCAGCACCGCCGCTACATCGTCTGCGGGGTGGGGCATCACCTGGGGCTCGACGTGCACGACTGCGCCTCGTCCAGCTACGCCGCCTATCAGGGTGCCGAGATGGCCGCGGGCATGGTGCTCACGGTCGAGCCGGGCCTGTACTTCCATGCCTTCGACGAGACCGTGCCGCCGGAGTTGCGCGGCATCGGGGTGCGCCTGGAGGACGACCTGCTCGTGACGGACACGGGCAGCGAGGTTCTCTCGGACGCGCTCCCGATCGACGCGGCGGGCATCGAGGCCTGGATGCGGGGCCTCTAGCCCCGGGTTCCCCGATACGGGGGACCCGGGGTGCGCCCGTGCGCGGGGAGAGGCGCACGCGGGTCACCCCCGGAGGGATTACTCGGCGGCGAGTTCCCCGGCGCGACGGACCGCGGCGGCCATCGCCTCGTCGAGGGTGGCGCCCAGCTGCGCGGCCTGCAGCACCGTGACGGCCTGCTCGGTCGTGCCGTTCGGGCTCGTGACCCGGCGGCGCAGCTCGGCGGGGTCCTCACCCGTGCGCATCACGAGCTCGGCGGCGCCGGAGACGGTGCCGCGCACCATGATCTCGGCCTCCTCCCGGGAGAAGCCGAGGCGCTCGGCGGCCGCGGTCCACTCCTCGATGAGCAGGAACACGTAGGCGGGGCCGGAGCCCGAAATGGCGCTGAGCGCGTCGATCTTGTCCTCGGGCACGCTGACGACCTGGCCGACGGTTTCGAAGACCCGGCGCACCTGGTCGAGATCCTCCTCGGAGGCGCTCAGCCCCCGGGCGATACCCGTGACCCCGCGGCCGATCAGCGAGGGGGTGTTCGGCATCGCGCGGAGGACGGCGACGCCCTCCGGCACGGCCGCCTCCATCGTCTTCGTGGTGACGCCCGCCGCGACGCTGACGATCACGGCGTTCGAGTCGAGGACGTCGGCGACCTCGGTGAGCACCTCCACGATCTGCCAGGGCTTGACCGCGAGGAGGATCACTCGGGCACCGCGAACCGCCTCACGGTTCGCTTCGGGGTTGATCTCGGTGGCGAGCGAGATGACCCCCTCGACCCCCGTGTACTCCTCAGCGCTGGCCACGGAGCGGTTCGTGACCCGGATTTCTCCGTCCACGCGGACCCCGGGGCCGCGGAGCCCGGAGAGGATCGAGCGCCCCATCGAGCCAAGGCCGAGGATCGCAATGGGGGGAAGGGGGACGTCTACGGTCGATTCGTTCACGCTCCCATCCTAGGATGGAAGGATTACAGGAAACAGGGGAGGCACCGATGAGTGCGACCGGCGGCAATAAAGCGATCATCGCTGCGTTTCTCGCGAACGCGGGAATCGCGCTCACCAAGTTCATCGCGTGGATCTTCTCCGGGTCTTCCTCGATGCTCGCCGAGAGCGTCCACTCGGTCGCCGACGCGGGCAACCAGCTCCTGCTGCTCCTCGGGGGCAAGCGCGCCAAGCAGGCCGCGGACAAGGAGCACCCCTTCGGCTACGGCCGTGTGCGCTTCGTCTACGCCTTCGTCGTGGCCATCATCCTGTTCTCGATCGGTGGCATCTTCTCCATCTATGAGGGCATCAAGAAGATCCGCGAGCCCCACCCCATCGAGGTGTGGTGGCTGCCGTTGCTCGTCCTCGTGATCGCGATCGTCCTGGAGAGCTTCTCCCTCCGCACGGCCATCAAGGAGTCCAACCCGCTGCGCGGGGACGCGTCCTGGGTCGAGTTCATCCGCCGTTCGAAGGCCCCCGAGCTGCCCGTGGTGCTGTTGGAGGACCTTGCGGCGCTCCTCGGCCTCGTCTTCGCCTTCTTCGGCGTCGGCCTGTCCGTGCTGACCGGGAACGGCCTCTTCGACGGCATCGCCACCCTGTTCATCGGCGTCCTGCTGCTCGCCGTCGCGGTCATCATCGGCCTGGAGGTCAAGAGCCTCCTCGTCGGCGAGGGCGCCACCGACGAGGACGTCGCGAAGATCGAGGCCGCGATGGTGCACGAGGGCCAGATCGAGCGGATCATCCACATGAAGACCCTGTACCTGGGCCCCGATGAGTTCATGATCGGCGCGAAGGTCAGCGTCGCCCCGCAGGCCACGGTGCGCGAACTCGCGATGTACGTGAACCGTGCCGAGGAGCGGATCCGGGCCGCCGTGCCCGCGGCGCGCGTAATCTACATCGAGCCGGACGTCTACGTGGATCCGAACGAGAAGAAGCCCTCCACGGAGTCCATCGTGTTCCTGAGCGAAGACTAGACCGCCCGGTGTTTGGGCTGAGCCCGGCCGCCGTCGCGGCGGCCGCCGAGCGCGCCGGTTTCGCGCTGGACCCGGAGCAGGAGCGCGCCATCGAGCAGGTGCTCGGCGCGACCGGGCGGGGCGTCTATCTGCACGGGCCCGTCGGCCGCGGGAAGACCTGGCTCGCCGATGCCATCGTCGCCGGTCAGACCGCGGACACCCGCGTCCTGCGCGTGCACTTCCACGGTTTTCTGGCGGAGCTCAACGCCGCAATCTTCCGGCACGGCTTCGACGCCGCCGCCGCGCTCGACGAGCTCCTCGGCGAGGTCGATCTCGTGCACTTCGACGAGTTCCACGCGAACGACGTCGGGGATGCGACCCTGCTCGCCCGCGCCCTCGACGCGCTGCTCAGTCGGCCGCTGAGCCTGCTGATCACCTCGAACGATGCCCCGGAGGGCCTCCTGCCGAGCCCCCAGTTCCACGAGCTGTTCCGGCCGAGTATCGAGCGGATCCGGGCCGAGCTCACGGTGGTCGCGATGGGCGGCGACCACGACTACCGCCGCTCGAACCCCGACGCGGCCCGCGGTCGCTCGGGTTTCGCCTCGGGGGCCTGGGTGATTGAGCCCGGCGCGGGCAGCGTGACCGCCGCGCCCCCGACGCACGAGCTGACCGTGAACGGCCGCCCCCTCCTCGTCTTGGCCGCAACGGATCCGGACAGCCCCCGTGGCGCGCTCCGGGTCGGCTTCGCCGAGCTGTGCGAGGGCCCGACGGCCCCCATCGACTACGCCGTGCTCGCCGAGCGCTTCCCGAGCTGGGAACTGACGGGGATCCCGGACGCGGCCGAGATGCGCCCCTCGGCGGCGAAGCGCTTTGCCAATGTGATCGATGTGCTCGTGGACCGGGACGTGCGGCTCGTCGCGCACGCGGCAACCCCGCGCAGTGCGCTGGCCCGCGCCCCGGAGCTGCCGAGCGGCTCCGCGCGGATGCTCAGCCGGCTCGCGCTGCTCCGCGCGGGCTGAGGCCCGGGAGCCGGGGGCCTCAGCGCTCCTCGACGCCGCGGATCTCCGTGGCACGCAGCTCGAGCTGTGCGAGCGAGACCCCGGGCCGGAGCGCGCCCAGCTCGTCGAGGAGGGCGTCGGCCGCGGCCCGGAGGGTATCCGCGACCGGCTCGGCCGACACCGCGAGCCGCGCGCGCAGGTCGAGCCCCTCCGGGGTCTCGGCCACCCGCACGGCTCCGGCGCGCTGCCCCGCGGCGGGAAACACCTCGAGGATGCCGGGCACCCCACGAAGCCGGATCTCCAGCGCCTCCCCGAGCGCCGCCGCCTCCTCACGGGCCGTCATCGCGGCGCGCCCTCGGGAGCT
>NZ_JAPFRB010000003.1:72199-75393 GCF_035726885.1 Leucobacter sp. M11
GCGGAACCGGGGCCGGGATCACGTTCGTGAACACGAGGTTCACCTCGGTCAGCGCCAGGTCGGTGTGCGTGCGGATCACCCGCCCGATCCGATCGCGCAGCGGCTGAGCCACCGCGGACACCGCGGTGAACATAAACAGCGCGATCCGCACCTCGACCGCCACGGGGGCGCCGGCCACGTCGATGTCGCCGTGGAAGAGCACCCGGCCAATGACCGCCCCGGCCACCTGATCGCCGCACGCTCGGATGAGTGCGCGGAGCGCACGCTCCGAGATCGACAGTCGCACCGCCGGGTGCGGATGCCGCACCGGAATCGCGCGGCCCTCCCGAGCGTCCGCGCGGATCATGCTGAACACCCGCTCCACCCAGGGCTGATCGAGGTGCCCGTGCACGGTGGCCTCGGCGGCGAGCGCATCCCCCGTCAGGGTGCGCACGCGCGCGAGGGAGGTGAGCACCGAGCGACACTCCTCGTTGGCCTCGATCTCGGGGTTTCTGGGGGTCCGCCCCCGGTCGAGATACTCCGCGAGCTCGTCGAGGGTGAAGCCGCCGTAGCGCGGCTCCTCGGCCAGCAGTTCCGGGCCCTCCTGGAGGTCGTCGGCGTGGTTCATGCCCAGCCCTCCAGTCCCACCAGGAGCGCCCGCCGGGCGCGGGAGAGGGCGCCGCGGACGGTGCTCTCCGGCTGATCGAGTGCTTCGGCAATCTCTCGGTAGGACATTCCGCCCTCCTCCCTCAGGATCCACACGGTGCGTTGCAGGTCGGGTAACGCACTCAGGATACGGGACAGTTCCGTCATTTGAACGCTGACTTCTGTGCGCTGCTCAGGCCCCGCGCCGGGATCCGAGGCCGGGGCGACCGCGTCGAGGTCGAGCTCGCCGCGGCGCGCGCGAATTCGGTCGATCGCTTTTCGGGACGTGATCCGGAGGAGCCAGGAGCGCACCTTCGCGGGTTCCCGGAGGCTGTCGATCGTCTGCCAGGCGGTGAGGCAGGCCTCCTGCGCGGCGTCGTCGGCGTCGTGCGCGGAGCGGGTGAGCTGCCCGGCGATGGCCCTCATCATGCCCAGGTGGCGGCGGATGAGGCACTCGAAGGCCCAGGCATCGCCGTCCGCGGCGCGCTCGGCGAGCAGCGCATCCTCGGCGTCGAGCAGCCAGAGGGGTCCACGCATCGCCTCCCCCTTTCGGAGCCAGACCCGCGTCACGTCGGAAAAAACTTTGTGACGTTTCTCGGTGCGGCCCCGTCCTATTCCCGAAGCTAACCCAGCTGGCCCCGTTGCAACAGAGCGCGGGGTAAACAAATCGGTAACAAGGAGTGAACAGCATGGTCCCCTCGCAGAACACGCAGACGAACGCTACTCCCCGCCCGGCCGCACCGGGCGCCACCCCCGCCCGCGCCGCCGCGGCCGCCAGCGCGGCCGACGGCACGCACACCGCGGGCACCACCGTCATCGATGACGCCGTCGTCGCCAAGGTCGCGGGCATCGCGATTCGCGACGTCCCCGGCGTCTACGCCCTGGGCGGCGGGATGGCCCGCATGGTCGGCGCGGTGCGCGAGGCCGTGGGCAACACGGACCTCACCCAGGGGGTGTCCGTCGAGGTGGGCGAGCGTCAGGTCGCCGCCGATATCTCCCTCGTCGCGGAGTACCCGGTCCCCCTGCAGGCGCTCGCGGACCAGGTTCGAGCCGCCGTTGCCACCGCGATCACCGATCTGGTGGGGATGGAGGTCGCCGAGGTGAACGTGACCATCAGCGACGTCCACGTCCCGAGCGAGGAAGACGAGCACGGGGCAGCGCCCCGCACCGCGGGGGGCGACCGCGCTCGGGAGAGCCAGGACGGCGAGGCGAGGGTCCGATGAGCCCGACGGCCACCGGGATGGCGATCGGGGCCGTTCTGGCCCTGACCTGGATTATCCTCGGGTTCTGGGCGTGCTTCTTCGTGGGCCTCGCGATCGCGCTCGGCGCGGGAATCGGGCGCTTCGTCGAGGGCAAGCTCGACGTGCGGGCCCTCAGCGACGCCCTCCGAGGGCGGCGATACCCGTGACCGGCGCCGGTTCAGCGGCCGTTCCCGGGCCGCTCGTCCCCGGGCGCACGGTGCTCAGCGCGAAGGCGCTGAACCGGGTCACGGAGGCGACCGCGGCCGCCGAACTTCGCGTGCCCGCCCGGGAGGTCCGGGCGAGCATCGGGGACGCGCAGGGGCGGCTCTCGCTCAGCGTCGCCGCCCCCACCGCGCTGGAGGCGCTTGGCCAGCGCGGGGAACGGCTCCCCCTCGCCGAGCGCTTGGAGGGATCGCGCCGCTCCATCGCGTCGCGCGTGGAACAGCTGACGGGCCATCTGGTCGGCCGCTGCGAGCTGACGGTGACGGGCGCGCAGTTCCCGCCCGAGCGGCGGGTGCGCTGATGAGCGCCCACGCCGCCCAGCGGATCATCCGTCGCGAAACGCACAGCGGGCGCAGCCTCGGCGCGATCCTGGTGGCGCTCCTCGCGCTCGGCGTCGCGGCCTGGCTCGGCACGGAAACCGTGCTGCACCTGCTGGGCCGAGAAGCGCTCCTCCTGGCCCCCGGCACACCCGTCGCGCTCCTCGCCGAGCCCAGCGGAACGGAGCTGCCCGCCTGGGCGACCGCGGTCGCCGTCGGCGTCCTCATCCTCGGGGTCATCGCGATTCTCGCGGCCCTCCTCCCCGGCCGCAGCCGCGCCCGGAGCGAGGCCCTCGACGCCGCCGCGGTGGTGGTCGAGGACCGCGCGCTCGCCGCGCGCCTCGCGCGGAGCGCCCAGCTCGCCGCGGGCGTTCCCGCCCAGCAGGTCTCTGTCCAGCTGTCCCGCAGCGCGGCCCGGGTCCTGATTACGCCGCGCAGCGGAGTTCCCGTGGACCCGGAGCGCGTTCGCGAGGCGATCAGCGCCGAGCCCGAACTGGCCCGGCTCAGCCCGCGGCTCCGGCTCACGGTCGCGGTCAACCCCTCAGGAAAGGTGGGAACATGAGCACCGAACCCCGACTCCTGAATCGAGTGTTGTTGTTTCTCGGCGGGCTTGGCCTGCTCCTTGGCGGGGCCGTCGCCCTCCTGCTGAGCGTGCCCGAACGCGCCGCGGCGGTCACCGAGCCCGCCCGGCTGGCGCAGGCGTGGCTCGCCGACCTCGGCGCCCGCACCCGCTGGGAGCCCCTCGGGCACTCCTGGCTGTGGCTGCTGGCCCTCGCCGGCTGTCTCCTCC
>NZ_JAPFRB010000003.1:75425-77505 GCF_035726885.1 Leucobacter sp. M11
CAGCGAACCCGGCCGGCCGCGAGCCTCGGCCCGGCACGGGAGACCGAGCGGTCCGGGCGCGCTGAGGGTGGCCCCGGGCTGGCTGGCGCGGTGCGGATCACCCCGGCGGTCGCCTCGGACTCGCTCCGCCGGGCGCTCAGCGACGACCCGGATATCCAGTCGATCCGCGTCTCGGGTCCTCAGCTTCGCGCGGGGGCCGGCCTGGTGCTCTCGATTACCGCCCGACGGGGGGCGTCCCCCGCTCGCATCGCGGACGTCGCCGAACGCGCGCTCACGCGCTGGCAGGACCTGCTGGGCGCGGAGCATCCGACGCTCATCCGAATCGGGCACGGCTCGGCCGATCCCCGGGCGGCACTCGACCGGCCGGGGGGCAACGATTCCCGGCCGAGCCCCGCGGGTTCCGCCGCCCGAGCCCCCGGGCACACCGCAGCATCCGTTTCACCGCAGCACACGTTTGACCACACCACCCGTCCCATCACCTAGATCGGAGCACCTCATGGGCTTCCTCAGTTTCCTCCTGCTCGGCCTCATCGCCGGTTCCCTCGCCAAGATGATCCTCCCCGGCGACCGGGGCGGCGGGTGGTTCATGACCCTCCTGCTCGGCGTCGTCGGGGCGATGGTCGGCGGCTGGCTCGGCGGCATCCTCTTCAACGCCAATCTGCAGGAGTTCTTCTCCCTGCAGACCTGGGCCCTGGCGATCGGCGGCTCGATCGTCGTGCTCCTGATCTGGGGAGCGATCACCGGGCGGAAGACCTCCGCGTAGCCCGCGCACGGCCCCGAGACCGCGGGGGAGCCGGGGGGCGCTTCTCGCCCCCGGCTCCCCCGCGGTGGTGCTGCGCGCACGCGCCTCAGCGCTTCGCGGCGAAAAAGGCCTCCAGGAGCGCGACCGATTCCTCGGCAAGCACGCCGCTCGTGACCTCGCAGCGGTGCGGGAGTCGCCGGTCGCGGAGCACGTCGTAGAGGCTGCCGGCCGCCCCGGCCTTCTCGTCCCAGGCCCCGAAGACCACGACCGGAATCCGGGCGGCCTGGATCGTGCCCGCGCACATCACGCAGGGCTCCAGGGTGACCACGAGCGTGCAGCCGTCGAGGATCCGATCGCCGAGCGCGGTCGCGGCCCGGCGAATGGCGAGGACCTCGGCGTGCGCGGTGGGGTCGCCGCTCTCTTCGCGCTCGTTGCGACCGGTCGCGAGCACGGCCCCGTCTGGGCCCAGCACGACCGCGCCGACCGGGATCTCGCCGAGCGTGGCTGCGCGCTCGGCCTCGGTCAGCGCAAGCCGCATGGCGCGCTCGTGCGCGGGAGGGACCGCGATCCCGTGAATTGGCCGCACAGCCGTCTCCTTCTGGTGAGTGTTGCCCGTAGACTAAGCGTATGCGAGTCTTTGTTGCCGACCACCCGTTGATCACCCACAAGCTCACGGTGTTGCGCGACAAGAACACGGCCCAGCCGACGTTCCGTTCCCTCACCGAGGAGCTGATGACCCTCCTGGCCTACGAGGCCACCCGCGACGTCAGCGTCACCCCCATCGAGATCGAGACCCCGGTCGCCCGGACCACCGGCGTGCGCCTCAGCACCCCGGCGCCCCTCGTGGTGCCGATCCTGCGCGCCGGTCTCGGCATGCTCGAGGGCATGGTCAAGATGATCCCGACCGCCGAGGTTGGCTTCCTGGGCATGGCCCGCGACGAGGAGACGCTGCTCCCCACGACCTACGCCGAGCGGCTGCCCGAGCGGCTCGAGGGTCGGCAGTGCTTCGTCCTGGACCCGATGCTTGCCACGGGCGGCTCACTGGCCGCGGCCATCGATTTCCTCTTCGCCCGCGGGGCAGAGGACGTGACCGCGATCTGCATCCTCGGCACCCCAGAGGGCGTCGACACGATCCGGAACGCCGTGGGCGACCGCAACGTCACCCTGTTCCTCGGCGCGCTGGATGAGGGCCTCGACGAGCACGCCTTCATCGTGCCCGGCCTCGGCGACGCGGGCGACCGCCTCTACGGCACGAACACATAAGCCGCGCCGCCGGAGATCCCCGGCCCGAGGCGTCCTGACGGCACACGCCGGACGCGCCGGAACGCTGGGTTCCGA
>NZ_JAPFRB010000003.1:77577-78128 GCF_035726885.1 Leucobacter sp. M11
CGAGCCACCCGCGGCGGCGAGCGCGACCGCCTCGTCGAGCTCGGCGAGCGGGAACTCCGCGCCGACGAGCTCACGGAACGGGTAGGCGTCGTACCGCTCGCTCAGGTAGCCGACGGCCTCGACGAGGTGCCGCGGCGTGTAGTTGTGCAGGCCGCGCACCGTGCGCAGGCCCCGCACCATCGATTCCGGGTCGAGCGGCACCGCGCCCACCGGGTGCACACTGCCGACGAGCACCGCGACTCCGCCGATGTCGAGCGCGTTGATCGCCTGGGTGACCGCGGCCGCGGAGCCCGAGGCCTCGATCGTCACCTGCGCGCCCTCGGCGGCCCCCAGCTCGGCCAGCGCACTGCGCAGGGATTCGGGGGCGTCCTCCGCCGCGGTGGGGTCAACGACCCGCCGCGCCCCGAAGCGCTCGGCAAGGCGGCGGCGGCCCTCGTCCGGGTCAGCCGCGATCACGGTCGCCCCGCGGTCGTTCGCGATCGCAATTGCGGTCAGGCCGACGAGTCCGGCGCCCGTGACGAGCACGGTCGCACCGTCGAGCTCGGTGATCT
>NZ_JAPFRB010000003.1:78187-84497 GCF_035726885.1 Leucobacter sp. M11
ACCTCCGCCGGCAGCTCGTCCGGGATTGCGACGACGGTCGTCCCGGCGAGCAGGTGGATGTGCGTGGCGAACCCGCCGCTCAGCTCCCAACCGTGCCGGATCTGCTCGTGCCCGTACTTCGCGAGGGCGCGGCACTTCTGGGTGAGGCCGCGCAGACAGCGGTCGCAGTCGCCGCAGCTCACGGTGAGCGACCACACCACACGGTCGCCGACCGCGAGGGGCCGGGAGTCGGAGCGGACGGTGCCGGGGCCAACGGCCACGACGCGGCCGACCTGTTCGTGGCCGAGCACGAGCGGCACGGGGGCGGTGCGGCGTCCGGCAATCGTGTGCAGGTCGGAGCCGCAGACCGTCGCGTACTCGATCTCGACGAGGGCGTCGCCGGCGCGGAGGGGGACCTCCAGCACGGCCATCGCCTCGTGCGGGGCGCCGGGCTTCATCCAGACCATCGCGGTGGGGGCGGAGGCGAGCTCCGTTCGGGTGCCGTCCGCGCCGATGATGGCGCACCGGCCCGCGCGCACCGCGGAGCGCGGGGCCTCAGCCAACACGGGTCGCGTCGATTCCGAGCAGGGCGGGCAGTTCCGCGACGCTGTCCAGGACGCGGTGCGCGCCAGCGCCGAGCAGCGCGTCGCGGCCGTGGGCCCCCGTGAGCACCCCGGCGACGAAGCCCGCGCCCGCGGCGAGGCCGGCGCCGATGTCGCTCGTGGTATCGCCGAGCACGGCGAGGTTTGTTACGGAGCTGGCTCCCGTGCGGAGCAGCCCCGTGAGCGGCATGTCGGGGAAGGGGCGGCCGCGGCCCGCGTCGGCGGGGCTGAGGACCGCGTCGGCCAGCTCGGTCCAGCCGAGGGCGGTGAGGATCGCGTCGCGGGTGACCGGGGAGAAGCCCGTGGTGAGCACGACGAAGCGGCCCGCCCCGCGGATCGAGCGGATGGCCGCTTCGGCCCCGGGGATCTCCGCGAGGCCGACCTGGCCCGCGAGCTCCGCGTAGGAGTCCTCGAAGGCCAGGTTGCCGCGCTGGGCGTCCTCCTCCGAGTCGGCGATCATCCGGAAGACCTCGATCTTCGACTGGCCCATCGTGTCGCGGACGATCTGCAGGGCCTGCTCGCGCGCCGCCTCGCCCTGGGCGATGCCGGTGCGCTCTGCGGTCAGGGCGAAGGCGCGCTCCACGAGGCCCTCGTCCTGCACCGTGGTGCCCGCGAGGTCGAGGATGACGGTCTGAATGTGGGCGAGCTCTGCGGGTGCGGGGCTGGGGGTGATCTGGGTCACGGGTGAATCCTTTCGAGGGGCGGCAGGGCCGCTGGGGAGGCTGTGGAGGGTGACGGTGTGGGGTGCCCGGCGCGGCCCCCGAGGTGGGCGCTGACCGCGGCCTCGGCGAGGCCGAGGCCGGTCGTCATGCCGATGCCGGTCGTGGCGAGAGCGACGCAGACACCGGGGAGCGGGGAGTCGAGCACGAACTCGTCCCGGCCGGAGGCGTACACGCCCTGCCAGCGTTCGATCACCCGGGGGCGCGGGACGCCGAAGAGGGTCTCAGCCTCGCCGAGGAGCAGCTCGAAGGCGTGCTCGGGCTGGAAGGGGCTGGCGGTCTCGCCCCGCCAGTGCGTGTCACCCACGATGAGTGAGCCGTCGGGCAGCTGGGTGTACATCTGGTTCAGGTCGATCGCCGCGAGCTCGGGCCGTTCCCCGTGCAGGCGCTCGCGCACCCGAGCCGCGGCGGGCGAGGAGGCGAAGGCGCGGTAGCGAATCAGCGACCAGCCCGTGAGCAGCGGGGCCGCGAGCGGGGCGCGAAGCCCCGCGTCCACGCGCAACATGTCCAGCGCGCACCGCTGGACATCGCGCTCGGCGGCCACCTCCGGGAGGAGGCCGTCGATGTCGTGGTTCACGGCGACGATGACGAGCCCGGCGCTCACCCAGCCCGCGGGGGTGCGCACGCGGCCCGTCTCCACCCGGGTCGCCGCGGTGCGGAAGCGGAACTCCACGCCGAGGCGCTGGAGGTGCGCGGTCACCGCGCCGAGCGCCTGCCGCGGGTTCGCGTGCAGGTCGTAGGGCAGGAACGCCCCGCCGACGGCGACGCCCGCCCCGAGGGGCGCAAGACGCTCGATGCCGTCCCGGTCAAGCAGTTCCAGCTCGGCCCGGTCCCCGAGCACCCGCTCGGAACGACTCTCGCCGACCTCGGCGAGCAGGGCAAGCTCGTCCTCGTGCCGGGCGACGACCGCCGTCCCGGACTCCCGGAGCCAGACCCCGGCGTCCCGGGCGAGGCGCAGCCACAGCTCCCGGGCGAGCACGCCGTACGCGCGGGCCTCGCCCTCCTGAGGGGTGAGGCAGAGGTGGCCGAAGTTCCGGATCGAGGCCCCGGAGGCCTCGGCGCCGCGCTCAAGAACGAGGACGCGCTGGCCCCGGTCCCGGGCGGCAAGGGCCGCGCCGAGGCCGACGATGCCGGCCCCGATCACGATGACGTCATAGCCGCCGGGGGCGACCGTGCTGGATGAACTCATGAGGTGTTTCTTTTCAACTGGGGAGCGGTGGGCAGGGGAACGCGGTGGGGGCTAGCGGAACACGCGCCGCATCCACATCGCAAGCCCCTCGACCGCGAGCACGGTGACGAGGATCATGGCCACGATCGCGGTGACCACGCCGTAGTTCGAGCCCTGTCCGGCATTCAGCAGGTAGTAGCCGATGCCACCGCCTCCGACGATGCCGAGGATCGTTGCCGCGCGGATGTTGGTGTCGAGGAGGTAGAAGGTGTGGCCGATGAGGGCGCGGGTGCCCTGCGGCACCGTGGCCGAGGCGTAGACCTGGGTTCGGGTGGCCCCCGTGGCGGCGAGCGCGCGCTCGGGTCCGGGGTTCACCTCCTCGAAGGAGTCCGCGATGAGCTTGCCGAGCAGGCCGATGCCGCCGACGGCGAGGGCGAGGGTGCCCGCCTGGGCGCCGAGCCCGGTCACCACGATCAGGACGATCGCGAGGATGACCTCGGGGATGCCGCGGATCACGACCAGGAGGAAGCGGCTGAACCCCCGGATCGCGCCGTTGGGGGCGACGTTCCGCGCGGCGAAGGAACCGATCACGACAGAGGCGCCCAGGGTCAGCACGGTCGCGGCGAGCGCGATGGCGATGGTCTCGCCCATGGCCCCGACCATGGTGCTGGCCTCGTAGTTGCCGAAGCCGGGCGGCCAGAACTGCACCGCGACGGCGGGGATCTTGGCCCAGAAGGTGATCAGGTCGCGCCACTGGATGTCGGTGACGAGGACGCTCGCGAGCACGACGAGCACGCCGAGGGTGAGCCAGGCGGTGTTGCGGCGACGGGCCGCGTCCCAGGGACGACGCATGGCCTCGGCCACGGTGCGGGGACCCGCGGGGGCAACCACGGGCAGCGCGTGAGCGGCGCGGCCCGGACGCGTCGGGCCGAAGCGCCGGACGAGGCGGTCGCCGATGCCGCGGCCGGTGGGGCGCTGGCCGAGCATGCTCGCGCGCACCGCGCTGGAGACGATCTCCATGAGGATGCAGAGTGCGAAGATGACGAGGGCGTAGCCCATGCCGAGGGAGTAGTTCATGGACTTGAAGGCGAAGCTCATCTCGCGGCCGAGGCCGACGATGCCGACGTAGCCGAGGATGACGGAGCCGCGGAGGTTGATGTCGTTGCGGTGCAGGATCGTGGCGACCCAGGACGGCAACACCTGCGGGAGGATCCCGGAGACAAACTCCTGCCAGCGGCTGCCGCCCGCGGCGCGGATGGCGAGGCGCGGCCCCTCATCGATCTGTTCGATCGCGTCGGCGAACATCTTCGAGATCATGCCGATGGAGTGGATGCCGATCGCGAGGATGCCGGGCAGGGAGCCGAGGGAGAACATCAGCACGAACACCATCGCGAGCACCACATCGGGCACGGCCCGGGTGAAGACCCCGAGGAAGCGGCCGAAGACGCGCCAGCCGCGGCCGGGGGTGGTGTTCGCGGCGGAGATGATCGCGACGGGCACGGAGAGGGCCGCGGCGAGCAGGGTGCCGCAGAGGACGAGCCCGACGGTGAGCCCGGTCAGGGCGAGGAGCTCGCCGAGCGGGGGGAAGGTGAGCCCGCCGATGCGGGCGAAGAAGCGTTCGGCGTTGCCCCAGCTCTCGAGCATCTTGGGCAGGGACAGGTCGATGCCCGCCAGGGCGACGCCGGAGGCGATGAACAGGGCGACGAGGGTGAGCGCCGCGGCGACCTTCTCCGGGGAGATGCGCCGCTTCGGGGCGCGCTCGTGGGCCGGTGCGTCGGGCTCGACGCCGGCCGCGGCGACGGGGGTGGTCAGGCTCACAGCCGGACCGCCTCCGCCTCGGCGAGGTCCTTGGCGACGCGGGCCAGGTGGCCCGGGGTCTCCAGCTCGCTCGTGAGCGCCTCGAATTCTGCGGTGGTGGTGGACACCCGGCCGTAGATCTCCATGACCTCGGCGCGGGTGAGGTGCGCCGTCTGGGTGTCCTGCACGACCGCCCCGGCGCGCAGGCCGATGATGCGGTCGGCCCAGGACAGGGCGAGATCGACCTGGTGCAGGCTGCAGATCACGGTGAGTCCGCGGTCAACGGCGATGTCCCGGATGAGCGTCATGACCTGCTCGCTGGACTCGGGATCCAGGGAGGCGACGGGCTCGTCCGCAAGGAGGATTTCGGGTTCCTGCATGAGCGCGCGGGCGATGGCCACGCGCTGCTGTTGACCGCCCGAGAGGGTGTCGGCGCGCTGGTAGGCCGTGGCGAGCAGGCCGACCCGGTCCAGGTGGCCGAGGGCCGCCTCGCGGCGGGCGCGGCCGTAGCCAATGAGCCCGAGGCGGGGCCCGGTGATGCCCGCGAGCGACCCGGTCAGGACGTTCTCGAGCACCGTGAGCGACGGCACGAGTTCGAACTGCTGGAAGATGAAGCCAACGCGGCTGCGGAGGGTGCGGAGGCGCCGCCCCCGGAGGGACGACACCTCCTCGCCCAGCACCCGAATGCTGCCCTCGGACGGGGTCTCGAGGCCGTTCAGGTGCCGGAGCAGGGTCGACTTCCCCGATCCGGATCGGCCGAGAAGCACCACGAGCTCGCCGCGGTTCACCTCGAGGCTTGCGCCGTCGAGCGCGGTGGTCTGGTCGTATCGCTTCGTCAGGCCGGTGACGGTGACGGTGGGGATCGGGGAAGTCGTCATGGTGTGTGTGTCTTTCGCTCGTCAGTCGGTGGTGAGGGGCTCGTTAGCCCTGGCACTGGCTGGCGTTGGTGGTCTCGCAGATGTCGCGAACCGTGTCGTAGTAGGCGTCGTCGACCGGGGTCGTCTCGTAGAACACCGCGCGGAAGGACTCGGAGGCGGCGGACTCGACCCCGGCCTCGACCATCTGATCGGCCGTGACCTCGCTGAGCAGATCGGTGATCTGGGAGACGAGCTCCTTCGGCAGGGCGTCGGAGACGACGATCGGCGCGCCGGGCACCATCGTCTCGTCGATGACCTCGACCTTGTCGCTCTTCAGCACCTCGCTGTCCTCGGCGAAGCCGGCCTCGCACTCGACGCCCTCGCCGACCTTCTGGACGCTGACGTCGTGCTTGCCCGCGAAGACCGGGGTGACGCCCGTCTCCGGGTCGATGTCGTTCTTCAGGAGGTTGTAGCTCGGGAAGAGGTACCCGGAGGTGCTCGACGGGTCAACGAAGCAGACCTTCTTGCCCTTCATGTCCGCGACCGTCTTGATGTCGCTGCCCTTGGGCACGATGGCCTGCGAGAAGTAGCCGGGCTCGGCGCCCTCGCTCGTGGTGATGGACGAGATCGGGGTGATCTCGGCGCCCTGGTTCTTCGCGGTCACGTAGGTGAAGCCGGAGAAGGAGGCGACGTCGATCTTGCCCGCGATAGACGCCTCGATGAGCGCGGCGTAGTCGGTCGACTCGTGGTACTCGACCTCCTTGCCGGTCTCCTGCGCGAGGTAGTCCATGAGGGGCTGGTAGTTCGTCTCGGTGTCCACCGAGTCGGGGACCACGCCGAAGACGAGGGTGTTCTCGTCGGCGGCGAAGCCCGTCGAGGAGGACGCGGCGTCACCGGACGCGGCGTCACCGGCGGGGGCGCCGGCGGAGCAACCGGTGAGAACACCTGCCAGGATGGCGGCGGCGGAGAGGGCGAGGAGAGCTGAGCCGCGGGGCTGTCGCATGGGGGTAACGAACCTTTCGATGTGGGAGCGGCCGGAATCGTTGGCCACACGGGAAACGCTAAGCGCCTCGCGGGAACGGGTCCCGAACCCCGGGTGAACGCGGGGGAAACGTCGCGGGAAGAGGCGGGCCACCGGGGCGCGCCGCGCGGGTCGGGGCCCGGGTGAACGCCGGGTGACGGTTCGTC
>NZ_JAPFRB010000003.1:84543-84881 GCF_035726885.1 Leucobacter sp. M11
AACGCGAGAGAACGCCCGCGGAGCCGCTGTCACACTTCGTCATGACTTGACACGAAGCGCAACTCGGTATTGACTACCGCTATGACTGATTTCGCGACTGCCCCGACCGCCCTCGTGGTGAACGGGACCCCCGGCATGATGCTCGGGTCGCGAGTCATGCGCTGTCGAATGTGCGGCTAATCCCCGTCCGCGGTTGCCCCGCATCGGATATTCCCTCCCGCCCCGCGGGAAGCACTCTCGGAAGTTCTCGGGCCACGCCCGCTTCCCCTCTCGACATCCGCGACCGACGCCGGTCGCACAGCGCTAAGGACCCCAGCTCATGAGCATCGCACTGCACA
>NZ_JAPFRB010000003.1:84935-89946 GCF_035726885.1 Leucobacter sp. M11
AGCGCGGCGGCCTCCCCCAGGGCAGCGAGGTACGCGGCTTCGCCCTCTACGTCGGCCTGACCGAGGAGGACGCGAGCAACCCCGCGCTCGCGCACATCGTCTCCCAGATCAAGGCGCTCGTCGGTCAGCTCGCGCCGACGGCGGAAACCTACGCGTCCGTGGCGCTCGCCCCCGAGGGCGCGGGCGGCCGAAACGTTGACGTGGTGCGGCTCGCCCTCGGCGACCCCGCCGCGCAGGCCAAGCTGCGCGAGCAGCAGGCGCCCACCCCCGACGAGGAGGAGCAGGACCTCGCCCGCTCGGGCGTCGTGGTCGACCTGTCCCGGAAGCGCCTCCTGCTCGACAACCACCCCGTGACCCTCACCTACCGCGAGTTCGAGCTCCTGCAGTACTTCGTGCTTCGCGAGGGCCGGACCGTGGACCGCCAGGAGATCATCACGACCCTGTGGCAGGACGCCGCCGAGGAGGAAGTGCCGAGCGAGCGCACGATCGACGTCCACGTCCGTCGACTGCGCGTGAAGCTCGCCCACTACCAGGACATCATCCGCACGGTTCGGGGGATCGGCTACCGCTTCGACCGGCACGCGGACGTGCGCATCCTGCACTCGGCCACGCCCAGCCCGGACCTCTTCTAGGCTCCGCGAGCCCGCCTGCGGCCCCGGGCGTTCCTGGGAGTTTCGCGCCCCTCGGGGTCGGGTGCGGTAGCGTTTTTCCTGCCACCTGAGCGTGAGGAGTCACCGTGACCGATGTGCCACCGTTTCCCAACGAGAACCAGCCGCAGAGCGAGCCCGCCGTGCCCGAAGCGCCCGGCGCACCGGAGGTGCCCGGCCCGCCGAATGAGGTGAGCGATCCGACAGTCCCGGGCGAACCGCAGCCGCCGATGCCCCCGGGCACGCCTCAGCCGCCCACGCCTCCGCCGGCCCCGGAACTGCCCGAGTCGGCGCTGCCCGAGCCCGCGCTGCCCGGTTCCTCCCTGCCCGAGCCCGTGCCGGGCGCGGAGACGCCGCCCTGGGCGCACGGGGGGCCCGACGCCCCGAAGACCGCGGCGGCCGCGGATCTCTCGGCGGCCGCGAACGACCCCGAGCCGCCGGCTGCCCCGTCGCACCCCGAGTCCCCGCCGCTCCCGGACGCCCCGTCGCTCCCAGAGTCCCCGACGCTGCCGGAGTCCCCGGCGCTCCCCGAGTCCCCGGCGCATCCCGAGTTTCCGGCGCAGCCCGACAGCGGAGGCGTGCCCGATCCCTCGGCGGTTCCGGGTGTGTCAGCGGTTCCGGGTGCTTCAGCGGTCCCAGGTGCTTCAGCGGTCCCGGATGCTTTCGCGGCCCCGGATGCTTTCGCGGCCCCGGAGGCCACGGACATCCCCGCGTTTTCGCCGCCGCCGAGCACCGGTCAGGCACCCGGCGCATCGCCCACGCCTGGTTTCCCGGAGGCCAGCGCGTACCCGCACGCGCCCGGCTCCCCGCAAGCGCCCGGCTATTCGCAAGCGCCCGGCTACTCGTACGCCCCGGGAGCGCAGCAGGCCCCCGGCTCCGGGCAGGACGCGAACGCACAGGCCGCCGCCCTCAGCGCCGTACAGATCAACTACTGGCTGTCCGCGTTCTTCAGCTGGATCCCCGCGCTCATCTTCTTTGTCGTCGAGCGCGGCAAGAACCCCCTGGCAGATCGCCACCACACCGCGAACCTCAACTTTTCGCTGCTCCGGGTGATCGTGGCGTTGGTCACCTCGATTTTCCTCCTGATCCCGTTCCTCGGCCCGCTCCTGTTCTGGGCCGTCTCGCTCGCCCTGTTCATCATTCACCTCATCGCCGCGGTCAAGGGTCCGGAGGCGATGCGCCAGGGGCAGACGTATCGGTTCCCCGTCAATATCCCCCTGGTGAAGTAGCCGAGCCGTCCCCGGCCGGTGGGCGCTCCGGCCCGGAGCGGAGCGCCCACCGACGGATCGGCAAAAACGCGACTTTTTGCTGATTCGGCAGAGCCGCGCGTTCTTTTCGGCCATAAGACTCGGCTCCCTTGGTTTCTGGGCACATATGATGAGTGTCATTCGGCCCCCCATCCGGGACCCCACACGCAGAATCACGCTCGCGCGAGAGACGTCACACCGTTGATGCGAGCTCCGAAGCGCACCCGCGGCTCCGACCCACAGCAGACCAGACACGGCTGCCCGTGTCCCGCCATCAGGAGAAGCGTATGAACGCCCCCAACCCCCGCCAGAGCACCACGAACACCGCATCCGTCATCGAGCAGATCAGCTCGCAGGAGATCTTCGACTCCCACCTGGGCGGCAAGCTCAGCGTCGAGTGCACGATCCCCCTCGCCTCGAAGCGCGACATGTCCATCGCCTACACCCCCGGCGTCGCCGAGGTGTCACGGGCGATCAACGCCCAGCCCGAGCTCGCCGCGAGCCACACCTGGGCCTCGCGGCTCGTGGCCGTCGTCTCCGACGGCACCGCGGTCCTCGGACTCGGTGACATTGGCGCCGCTGCCTCCCTGCCGGTCATGGAGGGCAAGAGCGCCCTGTTCCGCCAGTTCGGCGGCCTCAACTCCATCCCCCTGGTGCTCGAGACGACCGACGTCGACGAGATCGTCGAAACCCTCGTCCGGCTCCGCCCGAGCTTCGGCGCCGTGAACCTCGAGGACGTGTCCGCGCCGCGCTGCTTCGAGCTGGAGCGCCGCCTCATCGAGGCGCTCGACTGCCCCGTCATGCACGACGACCAACACGGCACCGCGGTCGTGGTGCTCGCGGCGCTCATGAACGCGCTCACTCTGACCGAGCGCGACATCGCGGACACCCGCGTGGTCGTCTCCGGGGCCGGGGCCGCCGGTATCGCCGTCACCGAGATCCTGCTCGGGGCGGGCGCTGGGGACGTGATCCTGGTTGATTCCCAGGGCATCATTTCCCGCGAGCGCGAGGGCCTCACGGGCGTCAAGCGCGACTACGCGGAACGGACGAACCGCGAGGCGCGCATCGGCGGGGTCGAGGACGCCCTCCGCGGGGCCGATGTCTTCGTCGGGGTGTCCTCCGCTCGCGTCCCGGCCGAACACCTGGCCGGCATGAACGAGCGCGCGATCGTGTTCGCCCTCTCGAACCCGACGCCCGAGGTCTCCCCCGAGGACGCCGCGCGGTACGCGGAGGTCATCGCGACCGGCCGCTCCGATTTCCCGAACCAGATCAACAACGTCCTCGCCTTCCCCGGGATCTTCCGCGGCGCGCTCGACGCGGGCGCGCGCCGAATCACCCCGGCCATGAAGATCGCGGCGGCGACCGCGATCGCCGAGCTCGTCAGCCCCGAGGAACTCGCCGCGACGTTCGTGGTGCCCTCCCCGCTCGACCCCCGGGTCGCACAGCAGGTCGCCCTCGCGGTCTCCCGGGCTGTCGAGGAGGACTAGCCCCCGGCCGATGCCCGCGCGGTCACGCGACGGGTGCGGTGGCGCGCCCGCTCGTCGCGAGTTCGCGGCGGGCGGGCGTCGCACGGCCCCGATCTGCTCGCTGGGCGGGGGCCGAAGCGGCGTCGCGACGGGCCGCACGGCGGGCGCGGGCGGCCTGCCACAGGGCCCAGAACCGGGCCAGTGCGCGCTTCACCACGGCCGCGAGCCGGTTTGCCCACGAGAATTCGGTGCCGAGCACGGCCAGGCCAAGGAAGACGACCAACCACCCGGGGCCCGGCAGCGGCACCATGATCAGCCCGATCACGATGATGAGCCCCCCGAGCGCGGCCAGCCCGATGCGGTAGGCGAGGAGCAGCATGGGGCGCGCGCCGATCGCCGCCCGGATGCGTCGAAGCCACCGGCGGAGGGGTCGGTCGGGGCGTTGCCCGAGTTCGATCTCGGCCTGCAGCTGCGTACTCATGGGGCAAGGCTAAAGAGGAAGCCTGGGCGTGCCCTGCGGATCCGATGGGCTTTGCCCGTGCGCGACCCCGGCGGCGGCGCATTGGCCGCCGACCATCGCTAAGCAGGATCGTGCGCACCGACTCCATCGTGAGCCGCGATCGCCTGGCGAGCCGGGTGCCCGCCGCGCTCAGCCCTCGTCCGGCACCCGAATGACCCGGACGAAGCGGACCGTCAGATCGGCGTCGCCCGTGCGCTCCAGGCGCAGTTCCGCGGGCACCGCGCCCGGGAGCACCACGGTCGCCGTTCGCCAACGCCCATCACCCGTCCCCGGGATTGGGGCGGCCTCGCCCTGCGCCGTCACGGCGCCGCCCGCGTCAGCGCCGCGCACCCGCACCGGATCCGAGGCGTCATCCAGGAGGGTCACCTCGACCGCCAGCCGATCCCCGGCGGACGCAGCGGCGGCGGTAAAGCGGGGGTCGAGCACGAAGAGCAGGGCCTCGTCCCCGCCAGCGCGGTCCGTGCGCAGGCCCTCGGCGGCTACGCCGTTCTCCGGGGCCAGTAGGCCCTCGCTCACGGCGGCCTCGCTCCGGTGGGCGACCGCGCCCGGGCGATCGACCTGGGTGAGGAAGCGCTCCAGGTTCCGCACCACGGGCCGTCCCGGCCAGGCACCCGGCTCCGCGAAGCGCGTCCCGGCCACCCCGTCCCACGCGGGTTCGTCGGCCCAGGCCGTGTCCTCGGCCTCCCGCAGCGCCGCCCAGGCGTCCTGGCTTGTCGCCGCGGTCTGCCCGAGGGACAGCCGCACCCAGTCCCACTGCTCCGGCAGCTCCGCAAACCGCGAGTCCCGCGGCACCGCGTACAGCCAGTTCACCCGGAGCTGCAGGGCCTTGAGGTTGGCGAGCGTGACCGCCAGTTCCGGGTCATCGGTGGCGTAGCCGCAGTCGGTGAAGCACTCGTTCTCCGCGGCGACGACCCGGTTCCCCGCGTGTACCGGGGCCTCGTCGTCGATCCTGAGGTGCCCGTTCGTCTCGATGCGCCCCGCGTAGGCGGGGACCTCGCTCAGGTGAAAGTTCGTCAGCTCGGTGATGCCCGTGCGGATCCCGAGCCCGGCGGCAACCGCATCGGCGGCGAAGCCGTCGTCCGCCGCCCCGAAGGGGCCAAAGGGAAAGTCCTCGCCCGTGTACACGAGCGT
>NZ_JAPFRB010000003.1:89991-90737 GCF_035726885.1 Leucobacter sp. M11
GTCATGCCAGGCTCGGTACCCGTCGAGGTCCAGGTCCCCGGCGGCAACCGCCTCACCCACGATATCGAGGTCGAACTCGGCCCAGCCAAAGCCCCCCGGCACATACGCGAAGCGGTATCGGGAATCCGCCGCGAGGCCGTCCGGGCCCGCGAGGAGCATTCGGTAGGTGTCGAGCAGGTGCCCCCACAGGCAGTCGTCCCAGAGCGGCAGGTGCCGCTGCCCGTCGCTGTCCGGACCGTAGCTCGGGACGCCGCACTCGGCGATCACCCACTCGGGGGCCCAGTCCGTCCCGCTCGCAAAGAGCCGCACCCAGAAGGGGGCGGGGTCCGCGAGCTGCTCGCTGAGCGGGGCCAGGGTCATCCCCTGCGCCTCCCCCGGGGCATCGAGGGCCAGGCCGCCGTCCCGAGCTGGCCGAATCTGCCGCCAGCTCAGGTCGAGCGAGCGGGTGTCGATGCCCGCCTCCGGACTCGCCTCCTCGGAGAACAGACCGGCGTTGGCCGCGGGCCGGGCCCGCTCGGGCAGCCCCCACGCGGGCCGCTCCCGGAGCAGCGCCTCCCCGGGCGCGGGCAGCTCCAGCGGGAGGCGCGGGCCGCCAGCGGGCGGAATCGGGGGCACGGGCTCCGGCGGACCGGACGGCGTCGCGCACCCGGCGAGGAGCGCCGCCGCGAGGGCGAGCGCCAGCGTCGCCCGACGGTGGGTGCCTCCCGCGGGGCGGCGTCGTTTCTCGGTCACGTTCCGAGCGTAGT
>NZ_JAPFRB010000003.1:90769-90996 GCF_035726885.1 Leucobacter sp. M11
GTCTACAGCGCGGTGTCCGCGCTCAGCCGCATCCGGACGAAGGGGGTGACCGCGCCGCCACGCTCCAGCAGGACCCGGCGTTCGGTGACGAAGCCGATCCGCCGGTACAGCCGGATCGCCCGCACGTGGAACTCGGCAACCCCGAGGGTGACATCCGCGTCGGGGTGCCGGCTCCTGAGATGGTGCAGACCCTCGCGCACGAAGCTTTCGCCGAAGCCCCGCCCCGT
>NZ_JAPFRB010000003.1:91038-92466 GCF_035726885.1 Leucobacter sp. M11
CTGCACCCTGGCCGCGAAGAAGCCGATCAGGTCGTCGCTGAAATCCTCCCGGACCGAGCAGTAGTGTTCCCCGCGCCGCTCCGGATCCAGCAGCTCGCTGAGATCGTTCGTCGCGGCGCCGGGGTTGTAGAAGGCGTAGGCGCCCTCATAGCGCCACTCAGAGATCTCCTCGGCGTCGCGCTGCGACATCGGCAAGATCAGCATTCTCATGTGACCATCCTGCCTGATTCACCGGGGATGGGCGATTCGTCCGCGTCACGCGGCGTCGTGATCACGGGCGGCGGCCACCCCTGACGCGACGCAGGGACAAGCACGTACCGGTCGGCCACCCCCCGACGGCCGACCGGCACGTGAATCAGTAGTCGCGGGGACGCTCCGTCCCGGCGAATGGGAAGCGGCTCCGATACTCGGCAACCGCCTCCTCCATGGTGACGAAGGTGACACCCTCGTAGCCACGCATTTTTTCGATCAGGCGCTCAAGCATCATGAGCACCTGGGGCCTCCCGGAGACATCCGGGTGGATGGTGATGGGGAACACCGCGTAGTCCAACTCGCGGTGCACCCACTCAAACTGTTGGAACCACATGTCCTCGATGTCGCGAGGGTTCATGAAGCCGTGACTGTTGGGCGAGGCCTTCATGAACATCATCGGCGGCAGGTCGTCGAGGTACCAGTTCGCGCCGATCTCGACGAGGTCGATCTCGGAGCCGTGGGTCATCGGCCGCATCCAGGTCTCGGGGTGCTGCTCGTAGTCGATCTTCGTCCACGCGTCACCGACGCGGGCGTAGAACGGCACGAAGTCCTGGTGGCTCTGGCTGTGGTCGTACTGGAAGCCGAACTTCTGCAGCAGGGTCGGCGTGTATTCGCTCAGCTCCCACCACGGCGCGACGTAGCCGCGCGGGGCCTGGCCCGTGAGCTTCTCGATGAGCTCAACGGACTTTTCCATGATGACGTCCTCCTGGGCGGGCGTCATCGCGATGGGGTTCTCGTGGGCGTAGCCGTGCGCGCCGATCTCGTGGCCGTGGTCGAAGACCATGCGGCACTCGTCGGGGAACGTCTCCAGGGAGTGCCCGGGGATGAACCAGCTCGCGCGGATCTCGGCGCGTTCGAACAGCTTGAGGAGCCGGGGCGTGCCGGTCTTCCCGGCGTAGACGCCGCGCTGGATGTCGTTCGGGGAATCCTGGCCGCCGTAGGACCCCAGCCAGCCAGCCACGGCGTCGATATCGACGCCGAAACAGACCCGGATGTCCTTCGCCACTGCGGCCTCCCCTGGTTCTTCGCCTCTCCCCCGAGAGGCTGCTCCGGGAGACCGTCCTGGCGTCGTTGCCGCGGAATCCTTCCCGTGTTTGTCAGCCTATGGAGCCGCGGGGAAACCGTCAAGACCTTTTCGTATTTTTCTTCGCGCTCGCGCCGCCCGGCCCGGACACC
>NZ_JAPFRB010000003.1:92506-95518 GCF_035726885.1 Leucobacter sp. M11
ACAGGCTGATCATCCAGGCGACGCCGTAGCGGTCCTTGAGGTCGCCGAAGAAGTCGCCCCAGGGCGCCTGCGCAAAGGGCAACCGGATCTCAGCGCCCTCGGACAGGGCGTCCCAGATGCCGCGCAGCCGGGCCTCGTCGTCACCCGACACGCACACCGAGGTGCCGCCGGTGGACGAATCCTCGGAGTCCGCCATCGCGGCGGGGATATCCGCCGCCATGAGCGTGAGCCCGTCGGGGGTCTCCAGCTGGCTGTGCATCACCTTCGCCGCCTCGGCGGGGTCCGCGGCATCGCCCATCATGCCGGGGATCGCGTCGTAGCGCATCACCTCAAGCGTGCCGCCCAGCACCGAACGGTAGAACTCCATCGCCTCGCCCGCGTTCCCGCGGAAGGACAGGTAGGGATTCAGTCTGGCGGTCATGGTTCGCTCCCAGCTCTCGGGCGGCCGGGGCGGCCACCGTTGCGCTCAGTGTGCGCCCTCGCGGGCCGGGCGGTCAAGAGCCCCGAGCGTTTTTTTCGTCGGCCCGCTCACCCGCCTCAGCCGATCGCCGCAGAGCGCTGCCGGAGCCCGAGGGCTGCCGCGGTGGCCTCGATCACGGCATCCACCGTCCCACGGTCGGCGTCGACGGGGGCGTCGATCCCGGGGATGCGCGTCACGAGCCGCTCGCGCCAGTCCGGCCACTGCTCCGGGAAGCAGGTCTCAAGCAGCTCGAGCATGATCGGCACCGCGGTGGACGCTCCCGGCGAGGCCCCGAGGAGGCCCGCGACGCTGCCGCCGCCGCCCGTCACCAGCTCCGTCCCGAAGGTGAGCACCCCCCATTTCTTCGGGTGCGGCTTGATGAGCTGGGCGCGCTGCCCGGCGTCAATCAGCGTCCAGTCCGCGTCGCGGGCCTCGGGGTAGAAGCGTCGGAGCTCGGCGAGCTTGCGCTTCCGGGAGGCGAGGAGCTCCCGCACGAGGTAGCCGACGAGCGGCAGGTTCTGGACCCCAACCCCCACGAGGGAGGGCAGGTTCCGGGCCCGGATCGTGGTGAACAGGTCGCTCAGGCGGCCGTGCTTCAGGAGCTTGGTGCTGAAGGTCGCGTAGGGGCCAAAGAGCAGGGCCCCCTCGCCGTCCACGACCCGCTTGTCGAGGTGCGGCACGGACATCGGCGGGGCCCCGACCGCGGCTTGACTGTAGACCTTGGCCTCGTGCTGCGCGACGATCTCCGGGGTGTCGCAGCGCAGAAACTGCGCCCCGAGCGGGAACACCGCGTAGCCGCGCACCTCGGGGAGCTTCGCGCGCTGGAGCATCCGCAGCGCATAGCCGCCCGCGCCAACGAACACGAAGCGGGACCGGGCCGTGTGGCTGCGCCCCGTGGCCAGGTCCCTGACCCGCAGGGACCAGAGGCCGTTCGCCTGGCGGCGGAGCCGGGTGACCTCGTGCCCCGTGCGCACCTCGGCGCCAGAGCGCTCGCTGCGGGCGATGAGCCCCCGGCTCAGGGCGCCAAAGTCCACGTCCGTCCCCGTCGCGATGCGGGAGGCGGCGACGGGCTCATCCCCCGTGCGCCCGCGCATCGTGAGCGGGGCCCAGCGCTCAATCACGGCCGGGTCCTCGCTGTACTCCATCGTGGCGAACAGGGGCGAGCGGCGCAGAGTCTCCACCCGCTGCCGGAGCGCGGCAACGTCCTTGGCCCCGAACACGAGGTCCATGTGCGGGGTCGGGTTCACGAAGTCGCCCGCCTCCGGCAGGGCCCCCTCGGCGACGAGGCTGGCCCAGAACTGGCGCGAGAGCAGGAACTGGCGGGAGATGTCGGCGGCCTTCGCCCCGTCGGCGGGGTCGGGCATGTAGTTCAGTTCGCAGTATCCGGCGTGCCCCGTCCCCGCGTTGTTCCAGGGGTCGGAGCTTTCCTCGGCCAGGCCGTCCCGGCGCTCGTAGAGGCGCATGGACCAGTCGGGCTGGAGCTCGGCGAGCATCGCACCCAGGGTTGCGGACATGATGCCCCCGCCGATGAGGACGACGTCGAGGATTTCCTCGGCTGCGGGGCGGGGAGCGGGGCGGGACTGATCGGACACGATTCCTCCTGATGACGGTACCTCCATCGTCTCTCCGCAGCACCGTTCCGTCCAATGAGATTTCTGGGCGGTATCATCCAAATATGGATCAGTCATTCACGGGGCCGACGCCGTCCCTTGCGCCGCTGCTGGAGGCCTTCGTCGCGACGGCAACGGAGGGCACGGTCACCCGGGCCGCGGAGGCAATCGGCGTGCCGCAGTCCACGCTGAGCCGCAGGCTCCGCGCGCTGGAGGAGCACCTCGGCATCGCGCTGTTCCTGCCGGAGGGCCGCGGGCTCCGCCTCACCGCCCGCGGGCAGGACTTCCTCTCGGGCGTCCGGGGCCCGCTGCGCGCGCTGGAGGGCGCCGTCCAGGCGGCGGCCCAGGATGCGGACGCGGAGAGCGGGATCGTCCGCTTCGGCTTTCCGCTCACGCTGGGACCGGTCAGCGTGCCCGCCCTGCTCGCCGACTTCCACCGCCGCGCCCCGGGCATCCGGCTCGCGCTGGTCCAGGCCCACGGGGAGGCGCTCACCCGGATGCTGGCCGACGGCGAGCTCGACCTGGCCATCGTGATCCCGGAGCCCCGCGAGCTGCCCTCGCGGCTGCTCGGGTTCCAGCCGGTCCGGCTGCTCGTGTCCCGAGCGCACCCGCTCGCGGACCGAGAGCGAGTTGACCTCGCGGAGCTGGCCGGGGAACGGTTCGTGGCGAACCCGGGCAGCTACCATCTCCGCGGTCTGCTGGAGCGGTGGTGCCGGGCGGCCGGCTTCGAGCCCGAGGTGGCCTTCGAGATTACCGAGTTCGAGACCCTGCGGGCGCTCGTCGCCCGCGGGCTCGGGATCGCGCTGATGCCCCCGGCGGAGCTCCCGCACCCCGAGCTCGTGGAGATCCCGCTGGACGGCCCGGACGCGCGGCGCAGCATCGGGCTCGCCACGGGCCTGGCCGAGCTCACCCCGGCGGCCCGCCGCCTGCACGACGACCTGT
>NZ_JAPFRB010000003.1:95572-99517 GCF_035726885.1 Leucobacter sp. M11
AGCACCCTCGGTCGGGTGTTCCTGAGCAGTCCTAGCGGGTCGCGCTGTAGGTCTTTTCCCACACCAGGTCGCCGTTCGGGTTCAGGTACCGGTAGGTCACCTGGGGGTTGTCCGTGATCCCGGCCTTCTCCATCTCGGGGAGCAGGGTGCTGTCGCTGAGCTCCTGGAGCGTCGAGGAGAGCTGCTCAAAGCCGGCCTCCGCGGCGCTGGGGTCAACGGCCTCCGCGTAGACGTACTCGTAGATCACGGTGCTCGGGTACTCGGCGACCCCGCGAACGTCCGTGTACATGCCAGGAGCGCTGTCCATGATCATGTCTTTCTGGCTGTTGATCTCGTCGATGATCCGGTCCAGGTCCGCGTTCGTCTCGGCGGGCGCGCTCTGGGACTGCTCGACGTCCGAGGGGACGCCCTGGGTCTGGGGTGCGGAGCACCCGAAGAGGGTGAGAGAGGCCGCAAGCAGCAGCGCTCCGGGGGCGAGCGTGCGAGTGAGGTTCTTCAATGTGGCTCCTGACTGAGTGACAAACAAAACCTCAATAGGATGACACACACCTGGCCCTCAGCCGAATCACAGTTCAATCACCGAACGACGCGTTCCGGCCCCCGTCACCCCGGGCACCGGACTCGGGGCCGCCCCGGATCCGTCCGGCTGCACTCGAAAACGCCCCCGGAACCGTGTGGTTCCGAGGGCGTCCGTGGCGGAGTCGGAGGGATTTGAACCCTCGGTCCCCTTTCGAGGACTCCACCTTAGCAGGGTGGTGCACTAGGCCTGACTATGCGACGACTCCATGTGCGCAATGGCACGTGTTCAATCATAGGGGAGAGTGTCGGACACCGGAAATCGAGACCGCGGTTCGCCCGTTTTTCCGGGACCGCCCCGCGGTCCTAGTACTGGGTTCGCCCCGCGGAGCAGGTCACGGTCGCCGCGGACTGCCCCGTCACGTTGTCGGAGAGCTGCGTTGGTCCGGGCTTCGGGGTCTCCGCGCCCGGGGCGGGCGTCGTGCCCTCCGGGGTCTCGCTCGGCACGTCCTCGGCCGGGACCTCACCCTCCACGGGCGGGGCCTCCTCGCCCTCGGGGGCGGTCGCCTCGATCGTCTCGCCGTCCTTGAGTTCGGCCGCGGCCCCCGTGCCGCCGACCTCGAAGCGCTCGCCGGCCTTGATCACATCAAGCATGATTTGGGCGGAGGCGTAATCGGGGGTGAGGCGGCCGCTCTGGTACGGGTGCGTGCCGCTCGGGTACTGCACGAAGTTGATCCGGTCGAGGTCGATGTCCTTGATCGCACCCGCGATCTGCTGGAGCACCGGCACGGAGTTCAGGCCCTCGGTGAGGGTCACGTTCTCGGCCGTGGCCTTCGCGAGCTGGTACACCTTCATCGGGTTCGAGAGGGTGTCGGCGTCCTTAATCTTGCGCACCATCGCGGACATGAAGACCTGTTGGTTCGAGATGCGACTCGTATCGCCGCCGTTGCCGACGCCGTAGCGAGTGCGCAGGAACTGGAGCGCCTCAACGCCCTTCAGGGTGATGTCACCCGCGGGCAGATCGAGGTCCGTGTTTGGGTCGACGATGGGCTGCGTCAGGCAGACATCCACGCCACCGACCGCGTTCGACATCGCGATCACGCCGTCGAAGGAGATCAGCCCGGCGTAGGGGATGTCGATCCCCGTCAGCTCCTCGACCGTGCGCACGGTGCAGGGCAGCCCGCCGTAGGAAATCGCGGAGTTGATCTGCTGCTCGCTCATGGAGTCGTAGTACTCGTCCTCGGTGTCCTCGATGGGACAGTTGGGGATGGGCACCATCAGGTCGCGCGGAAAGCTGATCACGGTGGCGTTTTTGTGGTCCGCCGAGACGTGCAGGAGCAGGAGCACATCGGTGAGCTCGCCCTCCTCGCCGTCGTCAATGCTCTGACCCTCGCGGGAGTCCGTGCCGGCGAGCAGGATGTTCAGCTCGCCCTCCTTGGCGCTGATCTGCGCCCCGTCTGGCACGTCGTTGCCGAGGTTCACGGTGGGCTTCAGCCGCGTGGAGATGTCCCAGGCCGCGTACGCCCCGATGGAGACCGCGCTGATGCCGAGCACGAGGGCGCTCGTCAGGATGCCCTTCGCCACGTTCCGAACGGCGCTGGAACGACGCTGCTTTCCGTGCCGCACGTTCGAGCGTCGCTCGCTCGTGCCCTTCGGTGCTTTCGCCATGCCTCTCCCAATTTGTTCTGCGCCCGAAGCCTGATCGCGGGTCGCACCCAGTCGAAGCTACTGCGGGTCTCTGGAGAACCACTGGACGCTCCGTGCGCGTTCCGTGTGCGTCCGCTCACGCGGGCACCGGGCATCGGGGGCCCGGGCCACCCGATGGCTCAATGCTACCGCGCCGCGGCGGCACCCCGATTAGGGGGTCGCGTCGCCCTCGATCAGTTCCTCCGCGATACCCAGGGAATCGGGATCGTAATTATCGATCAGGGACAGCTGCAGGATCCGCGCGTAAAACTGGCTGATCATCCGACCGGCCAAGCCCGCCGCGGCCTCGGGCGCGACCCCAGCACCCGGCCCATGCGCGTCCCGGAGCCAGCGCTCGGCGTAGCCCTCGAGGACCTCGAAGGCCCGGTGATAGACCGCGTTCACGGTCTCCCGGACCACGGGGTTCGTGACGGCCTCTGCCCACACCTGCACCAGGAGACCGACCGGAAACGGCGCCCCGCGAATGCGGGCGGTGATCATCGAGAGCAGCTCGTCCGGGGCCGGGGGCGGCGAGAGCTGGGAGGCCACCTCAACCCCGGAAAACATGGCATCGAAGGTGCCCTGGGCCACGAACGCGATGATCTCGGCCTTGCTCTCGAAGTGCGTGTAGATCGCTCCGGAGGACAGCCCGGAGGCCCGAATAATGTTCGCCATCGAGGTGGAGTGGATGCCGTGCTGAGCGAATTGCTCGACCGCGGCTCGGGCAATCTGCTCACGCCTGGCCAGTCGGTGCGCTGGAGTGATTCTGGGCACTGACCGCCTCCTGTCGGAACCGGCCCGCAACGCGGGACGGGGGACTCTCCAATGTATCAGCGCGTCCCCTCGGGGGCACCGGCAGACTGCCGGGGCGGAGGGGCCGGCCCGAAATGGTCCTTGCGAGAGACGGGGACCTGGTCTTACATAACAGAACGATTATTCGTTTTACATGAGGGAGACATCAGCAATGACCGAAGAACGGTTCACCCATCGCCGGACCACCTCCGTGCTCGTGATCGGCGCCGGCGGCGCCGGACTCCGCGCGGCGATCGAGCTGCGAGAGCTCGGCGTAGACGTGCTCGTCCTTAGCAAGCGACCGAGGCACGACGCGCACACGACCCTCGCCGCCGGCGGGGTCAACGCCGCGCTCGGCACCGTCGACCCCGAGGACAGCTGGCGGCAGCACGCCGCCGACACCATCACCGAGGGCTACGGCCTCTCCGATCCACGCATCGTGGAGATCGTGACCTCGAACGCGGCGCGGGGCATCGCCGACCTGGAGCACTACGGGATGCGCTTCGCCCGCGAGGCCGACGGCCGGATCTCCCAGCGCTTCTTCGGCGCGCACACCTTCCGGCGCACGGCCTTCAGCGGGGACTACACGGGCCTGGAGATCCAGCGCACCCTGGTCCGCCGCGCGGAACAGCTCGGCGTGCCCATCCTCGACACCGTCTGCGTCACCCGAATCCTCGCCGAGGACGGGCGGGCCTGCGGGGCCTACGGCTTCGACTCGGTGACGGGCACCCCCGTGCTCGTGCGCTCCGACGCCGTCATCCTCGCCGCGGGCGGGCACACCCGCATCTGGCGGCGCAGCTCCTCCCGACGCGACGAGAACACGGGCGACGCCTTTCGCCTGGCCGCCCTGGCCGGGGCCCGGATCCGGGACCCCGAGCTCGTCCAGTTCCATCCGAGCGGGCTGCTGGAGCCCGCGAGCGACGCGGGCACCCTCGTGTCCGAGGCCGCCCG
>NZ_JAPFRB010000003.1:99557-103849 GCF_035726885.1 Leucobacter sp. M11
TTCATGCCCCGCTACGACCCCGAGCGGGCCGAGCTGTCGACCCGGGACCGGGTGGCCCTGGCCGCGGAGACCGAGATCCGCTCCGGGCGGGGCACCCCGAACGGCGGGGTCTGGCTCGACGTCTCCCACCTGCCGGAGGAGCAGATCCTCGAACGCCTGCCGCGGGTCTATCACCTGCTGCTCGAACTCCAGATGCGCGACATCACCCGGGACCCCATCGAGGTCGCCCCGACGGCGCACTACTCGATGGGCGGGGTGTGGGTGCGACCCGAGGACCACAGCACCGACGTCGCGGGGCTCTACGCGATCGGCGAGGCCGCGAGCGGCCTGCACGGCGCGAACCGGCTGGGGGGCAACTCCCTGATCGAGCTGCTCGTGTACGGGCGGATCACGGCGCAGGCCGCCGCCGCCTACGCGGACTCCCTCGAGGCCCAGCCGCGCGCCCACGAGGCCGAGCGGATCGCCTCAGCGGAGATCGACCGCGTCCTCTCCCTGCAGGGACACGAAAACGTCCGGGCCCTGCAGCGCGCGGTGCGCAACGTCATGTCCCGCGCCGCCGGCGTCGTCCGAGACGAGGCCGGGCTGCGCGCGGGCCTCGAGGAGCTCGACGCCATCCAGGGCCGGGTGGGTGACCTCGGGGTGCACCCCGACCTCGCCGGGCACCAGGACGCGGTGCACGCCTTCGACCTGTTCGGGATGATCCTGTCGGCCAGGGCCACGCTCGACTGCGCGCTGGAACGGCGAGAAACCCGCGGGTGCCATAACCGGAGCGACTTCCCCGAACTCGATGAGGGCCCGCTCGCGAACCTCGTCTGGTCGATGGACCCGATCACGGGCAACCGCACCGTGGAGCGGGAGCCCGTGCCCCCGGTGCCCGAGGACATCGCGCGCCAGATGCGGACCGACATCCCGCTGGAGGGAAAGTTCGTTGAGTGAGGCACGGGCCCGGCCCCCTCGGCGCGGCCCCCGCCCCCCGGAGCAGCGGCCCGGGGAGCGGGGGCGGGTCGCTCCGGGGCAGGACGCGATCGAACACCCGCCGCTCTGGCACCTCCCCGCCCCCCGCGTCCTCGCCGGGCTGGGCAGCACCACGGGCGGGCTCAGCGAGGACGCCGCCGCCGAACGACTGCGCGCGGTGGGACCAAATCGGCTCGAACCACCACGCGCAAAACCGCTCTGGCTGCGCGTGCTCGCCCACTTTCATGACGTGCTGATCTATATCCTGCTGGTCGCCGCGGTGCTCAAGGCCGCGCTCGGCCACTGGACGGACTTCGGGGTCATCCTGCTCGTGGCCGTCGCGAACGCGGTGATCGGCTTCGTGCAGGAGGGGCGGGCGGAGCAGGCCCTCGCCGGGATTCGGGCGATGCTCGTCGCCTCCGCCGAGGTCCGCCGGGATACCGGATGGCGGGGCATCGACGCGGCGCAGCTCGTGCCGGGGGACGTGGTGCGCCTCCGCGCCGGCGACCGGGTCCCCGCGGACCTGCGCGTCCTGGAGGCGACCGGGCTGCGCGCCGAGGAGGCCGCGCTCACGGGCGAGTCCGCGCCTGTGGAGAAGACTCCGGATCCGGTGCCCGCCGAGGCCACGCTCGGGGACCGCCGCTGCCTGCTCTTTTCGGGCACCCTCGTGACCGCGGGGCAGGGCCAGGGGGTCGTGATTGCCACCGGGGCCGCGACGGAACTCGGCCGGATCCAAACCCTGGTCGCCTCCGTGAGCGCGCTGGCCACCCCGCTCACCACCCAGCTCGCCCGCTTTGGTCGGGTCATCGCCGTCGCGGTGCTCGCGCTGGCCCTCGTGATGGTCCTCATCGGCGCCTTCCTCACCACCCGGGCCATGCCGGAGCTCCTCTCCGCGGCCATCGCGGTGTCGGTTGCGGCGGTCCCAGAGGGCTTGCCCGCGATGGTCACGATCACCCTGGCCCTCGGCGTGCAGCAGATGGCACGTCGCCGGGCCATCGTCCGGACGTTGCCCGCGGTCGAGACCCTCGGCTCGGTCACGACCATCTGCTCAGACAAAACGGGCACGCTCACCCAGAACGAGATGACCGCACGCATGCTCGTCACCGCCGCCGCCGTCTACGAGGTCAGCGGGACCGGCTACGACCCCTCCGGGGAGATCACGCTGCGCCGGGGGACCCGCCCCGGTCCGATCCGGGACGCCCCGGCCCTCGACGCAACGATCCTGGCCCTCGATCTCTGCAACGACGCCCACCTCACCCCGCCGAGCGATCGGGGGGACGATGGCGCGCGCTGGGCGCTCGTCGGCGAGCCGACGGAGGGCGCCCTCCGCTCGCTCACCCTCAAGGCGGGGCTTCCCGCGCACGGCTGGTCCCGGCTCGGCACGGTGCCGTTCTCTTCGGAGCGGAAGCTCATGGCGACCCTGGACCAGCACCCGGACGGTGCCCGGGCCGTCCACGTGAAGGGCGCCCCGGACCGCCTGCTCGATCGCTGCGCGCATCAGCTCGACCCCGGCGGAGTGCGGGAGCCGCTCGACCGGCTGTACTGGGAGCGCCAGGCCCAGGACCTGGGGGCCGCGGGGCTTCGGGTGCTCGCCGTGGCCCGGCAGCGCGTCCCCCGGTCCCGGGACGCGCTCGACGATCGGGATCTCAACGCCGGGCTCACGATGTGCGGCCTGGTCGGCATCGTCGACCCCGCGCGCCCCGAGGCTACCCGCTCGATCGAGCAGTGCCGCCGGGCCGGCATCCGGGTGACGATGATCACGGGCGATCACCCCGGCACCGCCGAGGCGATCGCGGCCGAGGTCGGCATCTTGGAGCCCCACGTGAGCGCCCCCGGCGCCGGAGGGCCGCGCCCAGAGCAGGTACTCTCGGGCGCGGACCTCGATGCCCTGGACGACGCGGGACTTGATGAACGGCTCCCCCACACCCGGGTGTTCGCCCGGACGAGCCCCGAGCACAAGATGCGCATCGTGACCGCCCTCCAGCGCCGCGGCGAGGTCGTGGCGATGACCGGGGACGGCGTCAATGACGCGCCCGCGCTCGCCCGGGCCGACGTCGGGGTCGCGATGGGGGTCAAGGGCACCGAGGCCACGAAGGAGGCGGCGGATATCGTGCTCGCCGACGACAACTTCGCCACGATCGAGCACGCGGTCGCCGAGGGCCGTCGGATCACCGCGAATATCCGCAAGGCGGTGCTCTTCCTGCTCCCGGCAAACGGCGGTCAGGCCCTCGTTGTGCTCGTCGCCGTGCTCATCGGGCTGCCGCTGCCGCTCGAACCCGCCCAGGTGCTGTGGATCAACATGGTCACCTCGATCACGCTGTCCTTCGCGCTGGCGTACGAGCCCGCGGAGCCACACGGGATGCGCCACCCCCCGCGGCCGGCCGCCTCCGGCCTGCTCGGGGCGGCGCTGTGGGCGAGGATCGGCCTCGTCTCCGCGGTCATCGGGGCGGTCACCCTCGGTGCCTTCTACGGCCTGAGCGACTCCGGAGTCCCGCAGGACCGCGCCCAGACCGTCGCCGTGACGGTGCTCGCGCTCGCGCAGCTCGGCTATCTGCTGAGCTGCCGCAGCCTGACCGCCTCGAGCCTGACCCCGGCGGTGTTCCGCGGCAACCCCGTCATCTGGTGGTCCGCGCTGGCGCTCGTCCTGTTGCAGGTGGCCTACACCTACACGCCGCCCCTGCACGGGGTCTTCGGCTCCGCGCCCATCGGGCCGCTCGACTGGCTCCTCGCCCTGGGCCTCGGCCTTGTGGTCTTTTTGGCGGCGGAACTCGGCAAGGTCCTGCTCCCCTCGCACGGCGAGGCCGGGGGCGGACCGCGCCGCGCCCCACCCCCGGCTGTTCCAGCCCCTGTCGTCCCCGGCTCGGCGGTCCCCCGCCCCGAGCCGGGGTCCCCCCGCAGCACACCCAGACACACCAATTTGGAGGAATGATGACCAAGACTGAAACCGCCCAGCAGGCCGCGCCCAGCGGCTGGGGCAGAACCACGGGGATCGTCACGGGGGTGGCGATCATGCTGTCACTGCTTGTGCTGTCCTTCGTCTGGCCCGGTGCCAGCAGCGATGCCGACGGGCTCAGTATCGGCGTGACGGGAGATGAGCAACTGGTTGACGCCTTCCTCACCGCCTCGGAGGACGGCCTCGGCGAGGTCGTCGAGCTCGTCGAGGTCTCGGATCGCGCGGCCGCGGTGTCGGGCATTGAGCGCCGGGAGATCATCGGCGCACTCGTGCTCGCCCAGGGCGACCCCGAGGTCCTCACGGCCACGGCGAACGGCCAGGTGCCCGCCGCGTTCATGTCCGAGGTGGCCGCGCAGCTGCAGGCAAACCTGGACGAGCAGATCTA
>NZ_JAPFRB010000003.1:103905-104116 GCF_035726885.1 Leucobacter sp. M11
GCCCGCCCGGCAGCGCCCCCACGGAGGGCGGACCGCCGTCGGGTCCGCCCGAGGGCGGCCCCGCCGAGATCCTCGCCCAGCTCCCCCAGGAGCTGCCCCGCGTCACCCTGAGCGATGTCGTGCCGACCTCCGAGGACGATCCCAACGGCGTCGGGGCGACCACCGCGGGCATCCCGCTCACGGTGGGCGCGCTGCTCAGCGGGGTCCTGAT
>NZ_JAPFRB010000003.1:104179-106904 GCF_035726885.1 Leucobacter sp. M11
AGGACTGCTGCTGGCGCTCGTGCTGCAGACCTGGCTTGGCGTGTTCCCGGCGTCCTTCGGGGCGCTGTGGCTCGCCCTTGGTCTCTCCCTGACCGCGACGAGCGGGCTCTTCGTCGGCCTACACTCCGTGCTGGGCCGGCCGGGCCTCGGTCTCGCCGCCCTCCTCACCCTGTTCGCGGCGATGCCCTGGGCCGCCTTCGCGGTGCCCTTCGAGTTCCTTCCGGGGGGACTCGGCGCCATGGGCCAGGGCATGATTCCGGGCGCAACGGCGACGCTCACCCGCCTCGTCGGCTACTTCCCGGAGGCGGGGGCGGCCGGGCCGTGGTGGACGCTCAGTATCTGGGCGATCATCGGCCTCGCGCTCGCCTGCGTGACGCGCCGCGAACCGGGCATGCGGCGCACGGGATCGGGGCAGCCGACGGCTCCCGCCCAGGCTGCCTAGGAGGCCGCCGTCGGGCGTCGCGGTGCGGGCCGCGGCGTCTGACGGGGGTCCACCCCGGTTTCCCGGGCGTCGGCTCGCACGTGGGCTCCAGCGGGAACGACACCGCGCCCGTTCCCCTCAGGACGGGGGCAACAGGCGCTTGGATCTGGCGGAGGGCGTGGGATTCGAACCCACGAGACATTGCTGCCTACTTGTTTTCAAGACAAGCTCCTTCGGCCGCTCGGACAGCCCTCCCTGCGCGCACGCACGCAGGATTTCAGTCTAGCGCCTCAGCCGGGGCCAGAGCATCACCGGGCCGCGCGGAAGCCCCGTGGCGATCAGCGCGCGAGCAGCTCGGGGAAGCGTGCCTCAAGGGCCGCCGTCAGGCCGCCCTCCTCGACCGTGCCCGTCACCTCGGTCGCCGCGGCCTGTACCTCGGCGGGGCCCTGCCCCATTGCGATGGCGTGGCCGTGGCGGCCCGCCCAGGTCAGCATTTCGATGTCGTTGCGCCCGTCGCCCGCAGCGATCACCCGCGAGCGATCAATGCCGAGCATTCCGCGCAGGCGCTCCAGCGCGGAGGCCTTCGTGACGCCCTCTGGGGCGATGTCGAGCCAGGCAGTCCAGCCGATCGAGTAGGACACGTGGTGCAGGCCCATCTCCTCGACGATGTCGAGGAAGTCCTCCAGGCGGTGGTCCGGGGAGAAGACGACCACGCGGGTGGCCTGCACGCCGAGCAGTTCGCCGAAGGGCACCTGCTTCTTGGCCCCGAGCAGCGTGGTGTCCGGGATCTCGTCCGTGTACCGGAACAGGCCGTCACCGTCCTCGACCGCGTAGCGGGCGGTGACGAGGTGCGTGCTGATGCGCGAGAGCACGTCGGTCGTGTCGAAGGTCTCCACGTACTCGCGCCGGTAGGCGCGCTCGGCGAGCGCGTCCCGCTTCAGGACGACCGCGCCGTTCGCGCAGACGACCCAGGCGGGGCGGATGCCGAGCCGCTCAATCACGGGGAGGGTGCTGCCGGCGGATCTCCCGGTGGAGACGATGATCTCGTGGCCCGCGGCAAAGAGGGCACGGATGTGCCCGGCGAGACGCTCATCGATGGCGCCGTCGTGGTGCAGGACGGTGCCGTCGAGGTCGAGGGCCACGAGTGAGCGCGTCATTTCTTGGCGGGCTCCGGGGTCAGCACCGCAAGGCCGCCGAGGTACGGGCGCAGCGCCTCGGGGACGGTGACGCTGCCATCGGCCTGCTGGTGGGTCTCCAGGATCGCGACGATCCAGCGGGTCGTCGCGAGGGTGCCGTTCAGCGTGGCCACGGGAGCGGTCTTGCCGCTCTCGGTGCGGTGCCGAGTCCCCAGGCGGCGGGCCTGGAAGGTGGTGCAGTTGCTCGTGGAGGTCAGTTCCCGGAACGCCTCCTGGGTGGGCACCCAGGCCTCGATGTCGAACTTGCGCGCGGCGCTCGAGCCCAAATCGCCCGCCGCCACGTCGATGACGCGGTAGCTCAGGCCGAGTGCCTGCAGCATCTCCTCCTGGTAGCTGACGAGTCGGTCGTGCTCGGCCTCGGCGTCGGCCGGGTCCGTGTAGACGAACATCTCGAGCTTGTTGAACTGGTGCACCCGCAGGATGCCCCGGGTGTCCTTGCCGTGCGAGCCAGCCTCGCGCCGGTAGCAGGTGGACCAGCCCGCGTAGCGGACGGGGCCGTCGCTCACGTCGAGGATCTCGTCCGCGTGGTAGCCCGCGAGGGCGACCTCGCTCGTGCCCGTGAGGAAGAGGTCGTCGGCGGGCAGGTGGTACACCTCGTCGGCGTGCTCGCCCAGGAAACCCGTGCCGCGCATGATCTCGGGCTTGACGAGCGTCGGGGTGATCAGCGGCACGAAGCCGTGCTGCAGGGCGCGATCGAGCGCCAGGTTCATGAGGGCCAGCTCCAGGCGGGCGCCGACGCCGCGGAGGAAGTAGAAACGCGCGCCGGAGACCTTCGCGCCGCGCTCCATGTCGATCGCGCCCAGGGCCTCGCCGAGGGCGAGGTGATCCTTTGGCTCGAAATCGAAGGTGGGGATCGCACCGACCTCGCGGAGGGTGACGAAGTTTTCCTCGCCGCCCGAGGGCACGCCCGCCACCACGACGTTCTCGATCTGGAGCGCCAGGGCCCGGAAGGCCTCCTCGGCCTCGTTCGCGCGCGCGTTCGCGGCCTTGACGCTCTGGGCGAGCTCGGAGGCGCGGGCGACGAGCACCTTGCGCTCGTCGGGGCTGGCCTGCTTGACCCGCTTGCCGAAGGCGTTCTGCTCGGCGCGCAGGGTCTCGTACTCGGTGA
>NZ_JAPFRB010000003.1:106933-127603 GCF_035726885.1 Leucobacter sp. M11
ATGGCCTCGTCGACGACCTGCTCGGACCCTCCCCGGGCCCGCTGCGAGCGCTTGACGAGGTCGGGGTCTTGGCGGAGAAGCTGAGGATCAATCACCCCACCAGTCTATGCGGATTGGCCACGGGTCGGGGATCAGCCGTTACCGTAGTGCGTATGACCAATGCACGCCCGGGCAAACCGCGGAGAGCCGCCTTCGTGTACCACCCGCTCAAGACCGACCTCGACGCCCTGCGCATCGCCGCCCGGCACCGGGAGCAGGCCGAGGGGTGGGCGGTGTCTGCCTGGTTCGCGACCACCGTCGAGGAGGGGGGCGATGTGCTGGCCCGCCGCGCGGTTGAGGCCGGGGTCGACGTCGTCGTCGCCGCGGGCGGGGACGGCACCGTGCGGGCCGTCGCCGAGGCGCTCAACGGTTCCGGGGTGCCGCTCGGCATCATCCCCCAGGGCACCGGCAACCTGCTCGCCCGGAACCTCGGCATCCCGCTGGCCGATGTGGAGGCCGCGATGGTGCCGATCTTCCGGGACGACGACCGCCCCGTCGACCTCGGCCTCATGACCCTGTATCGCCCCGATGGCTCCCGGGACGAGCACGGTTTCCTCGTGCTCGCCGGGATGGGGCTCGACGCGCGCGCCATCAACGCGACGCGTTCCGGCCTCAAAAAGGCCGTGGGCTGGCTCGCCTACGTCGATGCCGGGCTGCGCACGATGGTTCGGGAGTCACCGCTCCGGGTGCGCTATTCCATCGACGGTTCCCCCCGGAAACCCA
Organism: Leucobacter sp. M11; assembly: GCF_035726885.1. Taxonomy (NCBI): domain Bacteria; kingdom Bacillati; phylum Actinomycetota; class Actinomycetes; order Micrococcales; family Microbacteriaceae; genus Leucobacter; species Leucobacter sp. M11. The sequence continues at coordinate 107,696 of NZ_JAPFRB010000003.1, forward strand.
TGACGGTCTACACGGTCATGATCGGCAACTGCGGGCTCCTCCCGGGTGGGCTGCTGTTGATCCCGGACGCGAAGCTGGATGACGGCAAGCTCGATGTGGTGGCGCTGCGACCCATCGGCGCGTTCTCGTGGTTCCGAATCTGGCAGCGAATCGGCTTCGAGAACGGGGTGCTCCGCAAAACGAAGACGGGGCGCAAGATCATCGACCTCGTGAACGACACCAAGCACGTCACCTACGTGACCGGCACCGATTACGAGCTCTCGGTGGAGTCCCCCGAGCCCGTGCAACTGGACGGCGACGACTTCGGCGAGGTGGTCCGCGTGCGCGGCACGGTCGCCAAACACGCCTTCACCGTCCGGGTTGACCCGTCCTGGGCGTCCCGGGTGCCGCTCGGCTGAACCGGATCACCGCGGCAGCGTTCGACGTACGGGCACAGTTCCGGGCCAGCGTGGACGTTTCGGCGCTGAGCCGTCATCTGCGGCGAAGACTCTGCGCCGGAGGAGCCCGCCGGGGACGATGACGTCCGGGGAGTCCGGGTGCGCGGCACCGTCGCCGGGTACGCCTGCGCCGTACGGGTCGATACGATCCTGCCGCGAAGACAGCCGCCGGTTACTCGCCCGGCGCTGGCTCCTCCGGTTCCGGCGATCCCACCCCGGCGTGCATTCGGGCCCCCTGTGCACCAAACAGGCTCAGGATCTCGGCCTCCTCCGCGCCGGTGCTCCCGAACCAGTGCGGTTCCGTCGTCTCAAACTCGGCAACCTCGCCCGCTTCCAGAATCAGGTCCCGGGTGCCGAGAATCAGTCGCACGCGGCCACTCAGGACGTACATCCACTCGTAGCCGGCGTGGCTGCGGAGCTCGGGTTCGCTCGGGACACGTGGGATCACCACCTTCCACGCCTGCTGTTCGGCGGGGTGTCGCGTGAGCGGGACGACCACGCGCCCGTTTGCGCGGCGTGGTTGCAGGCGGACCCGGGGATCTCCGGTCTGGGGCGCTCCGACCAGTTCGTCCAGGGGGACACGGTACACCCGGGCCAGGGGGAGCAAGAGCTCCAAGCTGGGTCGACGCTGCCCGGTTTCCAAGCGGGAGAGCGTGCTGGTCGAGATCCCGGTTCCGTCGCTGAGTTCGCGCAGGGTCAGCCCGCGGCGGTCGCGCAGGGCGCGCAGTCTGGGCGCAACCCGAGCCAGATCGGCGTCATGGTCCGTGCTGCGTTGGCCCGCGCGGGGAACCTCCGAGGGGTCTGGGTGCATGGGCCCAGTGAAGCACGCTTTCCCAGAATCAGCAACAAGCGTTGCCCTTTCAGCAGTGAGCACCGCAGAATGCACCTATGACCTCACTGCGCGCCCACACCCCCGACCCTCCCCGGAGGCCGACGCCCCGCGGCACCTCCGTCTTCGGGCTCGCCGCGACGACGCTGCTCGCCGCCCTGGGGACGAGCGTCGCAAACGTCGCCCTGCCCACGCTGGCGACGGCCTTCGCCGCGCCAGAGCATCTGGTCCAGTGGGTCGTGCTGGCCTACCTGCTTGCCATGACGCTCTCAGCGCTGCTCGTCGGGCGTCTCGGCGATCGGCTCGGGCGGTACCGCGTCTTAGTTGCCGGGCTGGGCCTCTTCCTCGTCGCCACACTCGCCGCCGCGTGCTCTCCATCCCTCGGGTGGCTCGTCGCCGCTCGAGCCGTGCAAGGCATCGCCGGCGCCGCGCTCGTGTCATTGCCGATTGCGATTGTGCGGGACCGAACGGCCGCGGGCCGCACCGGGGCAGCTATGGGCGCGCTCGGCAGCTCGGCGGCAATCGGCACCGCGCTCGGCCCCGCGGGCGGAGGGCTGCTCCTGTCCGCCTTCGGCTGGCCAGCCCTGTTTGTCGCGATGCTCCCAATCGGGCTCCTCGCGCTGGCTCTGCTCTGGCGGGAACGACCCGCACCCGAAACCGTTGCGGCCCGGCTGCCTTCGACGCCTCGGAACACGCACGACCGCCGTTCCCCGCTGAGCGCGGGGCCACTCCGGCGTGGCCTCAGCATGAATCTCCTGGTATCAGCCGTGATGATGAGCACGCTCGTTGTCGGGCCCTTTTATCTCACCTCTGGCCTCGGGATGACCCCGGCGACGGTCGGCCTGACCCTCGCCATCGGCCCGCTCGCCGCAGCGGCCTCTGGATGGCTCGCGGGCCGGCTCGTCGATCGCTCCGGCACCGCTCGGAGCACCCGCCAGGGCCTCACCATCATGCTCGCGGGAATCGTGTTGCTGGCAACGGCACCGGTCTGGTTCGGCGTCGGCGGCTACGCGCTCGCGCTCATCGTCCTCACGCCGGGATATCAGCTCTTTCTCGCCGCAAACAATACGGGGGTCATGGCTGCGGCGGGATCCGCACAGCGCGGATACCTGTCGGGAGCCCTCAGCCTGTCCCGGAACCTCGGTTTTCTCGCGGGTGCCTCGCTCTTGGGCGGGCTCTACGCGCTCGCCCAGGAGCACGCAGAAACGACCACGGCGCAGTCTGCGACCTCAGCGATGCAGCTCACTTACGCGGCAGCCACCGGCCTCATCCTTGCTGCTCTCACCCTCAGCGCTGGGTTGCGTCGTCGTGATGCGGGCTAGGACTCGAGCGCGCCGGAGGCACCACCGGACTTCAGGGCCTGCAGGCGCGCGTCGACCTCGCTGAGCTCGCCCAGATCGTCCAGCTCGTTGAACTGCGCGTCCAGCGTGGAGGCGGCGAGCTCCGCCTTGCCGAGCACCATCGCCTCCTGACGCTTAATCTTGTCCTCAAAGCGGCCGAGCTCGCTGGTCGGGTCGAGCACGTCGAGGCTCTGCACGGCGTCCTGGACCTGCGCCTGTGCGTCCGCGGTCTTGCTCCGGGCGACGAGCTCGTCGCGCTTGCCCTGCAGCTCAACCAGCTTGTCCCGCATCACCTGCAGGCCGCTCTTGAGCTGATCGACGACCTTCTGCTGCGCGGACACGCTGGGCTCGGTCGCGGCGACCTCCTTCTCGAAGGCGATCTGCTTCGAGAGCGCGACGCGGGCAAGGTTGTCGAAGCGCTCGGCGTCGGCGGTGTCCCCGGAGCCGCGCAGGGACTCGGCCTTCTGCGAGGCGGCGAGCGCCTTGTTGCCCCACTCGGCGACGGCCTTCTTGTCCTCGTCGAGGTCGGCCTCCATGAGGCGGAGGTTGCCGATGGTCTGGGCGATGGAGCTCTCCGCGTCGGAGATGCTGTTCTTGAAGTCGCGCTCCATCTGGTTGAGCATCTTCTCCGGGTCTTCTGCGGAGTCGAGGAGCGCGTTGATGTTGGCCTTCGCGAGCTGCGCGATCCGACCGAGAATTGACTGCTTTGCCATGATGTTCCCTTTTCCTGTGTGTCTCGCCGCGGCTTTCGCGGGTGGTGTGTTGGGTCTGCTGTGCTGAGTGGGTCCGGCGTGGGGTGTTGCGGGTGGGGCTAGAAGCGGCCGCCGCTGGAGCCGCTGCCCCCGCCACCGCCACCGCCGCCAAAGCCGCCGCCACCGCCTCCGCCGCCCCAGGAGCCGCCGCCGCCCCAGCCGCCGCGGAAGCCGCCGCCTCCGCCGCCTCCGGAGAGCAAGCCGCCAAGGATGCCGCCAAGGACGGCGCCGCCGAAGCTGTCGTTCGAGGAGCCCCGTCCCGGGCCGCCCCCGTAGCCGCCCCCGGAACCGGGGCCACCCCAGCCCGAGACGTCCGCGTTGGCGAGCCGGTAGGCCTCTCGGGCGTACTGGGTGGCCTGTTGGGCGTACTGATAGGAGCGGGCCGGGTCCGTCTGCGCGCTCTGCTCGGCGGCCAGCAACAACCGCTTTGCCTCTTCGAGGCGCGTGCGGGCCTGCGCGCCGATCGCGCCGCGGCGGGTCTCGATGAACTGTTCCGCCCCGGCGACCTCGGCCCGGGCGGGCACGAGCGCGCTGTCCCGGGCGTCCTCGGCGCGGCGGCGGCGCTCCTGCACCTCGCGCGCGGCGCCGATCGCCGCGTCGATCTCGACGTTCGCCTCGGCGAGCTCGGTGAGCGTCCCGATGGGGTCGCCCTGATCGCCGCGACGGAGCAGCTCGCTCACGCGGGTGCCAGAGCGCTCCAGGGCGGCGCGCTCGCCCGCGGTCACCGTGGGCAGCAGCTCGGCGACCGTGTTCAGATCGCCGCGCAGGTCCGCCTGTGCGGCGCCGAGCGCCCCCTCAGCCTCGCTGAGCTGCGCGGCAAGCGCCGGGGCTCCCGCCGCGAGCTGCCGGGCCTGGTCGAGGGAGGCCTCTGCGGCCTGCAGGGCAACGACCGCGGCCGAGGCATCGGCCGCGGCGAGCTTCGCTTCCGCGTCGGCGATGGAGGATTCGGCGAGGGCAAGCCGGGTGCGGCCCTGCGCGAGGTTCGCGGTCAGCTCGTCCACGAGCCGGGGCGCGTAGCGCCCGTCGAGCTGGGCGGCGACGGCGTCGGCCTGCCCGAGTTCCTGGTTGACCGAGGGGAGCCCGGCGCGCAGCCGCGCGGCGATCTCGGGGGCCTGCTGCTCCATCTCGCGCAGCCTCGTGAAAGCCGTCGTGTGCTCATCGAGATCCGCGCGCGCCTCCGTGCAGCGCTCGATGATTTCGGTGAGCCAGGCGCGACGTTCCTCGTCCGTGTCGGGGATGTCGTCGTCGAGCTTCTGCCGAAGCGCGAAGCCCGCGCTGAGTTGCTCGGTGGCGTGCTGGATGGCGGCGGCGAAGGGTTTCGCGGCCTCCGCGCCGAACTGAGCCTCGGCGAAACCGAGCTCCTGGGCGCTGCTGCGCAGGTCGTCGTCCATGCGGACGAGGAGCGCGCTCGCCTCGCGGTCCAGCTGATCGAGGTTCATCCTGGCGCGGTCGGTTTCCTCGCGCTGCTTCTTGCGTTTGCGGGAGATGACGACGCCGGTCGCGACGCCGCCGACGACCACGACGCCGCCGGTGACGACGAGCGCGGCCTTGCCGGCCCCCGCGTTCGGGTTCACGACCACCTGGTCGAGCCCGTCCAGGGTGGCGGTGACGGCCCCCGTCCAGTCTCCCTTGGCCAGCGCGGGGCGAAGGAAGCTCTCGGAGATCGTGTCGCGGTCGGCGTCGGTGACACGGTCCCGGTCGGCTCTGAGGTTGTAGTGTCGGGTCTCGGTCGCGACACTGAGCAACACCGAGTCATCACCCAGGTGGTTTGCCTGCAGGGTCTGGCTGCTCCAGGCCTCGGGGTCGCTCGGGTTCGTGAACTCGTCGACGTACACGACGAAGAGCTGAAGCTTGGTCTCCTCGGCGAAGTCGCGGACCTCGGCCTCCAGCGCGGCGGTCCCCGAGCCGATCACCTGTTCGCTGGTGAGGTCGATCACGTACTTCCCGTCGAGCCCGGGGGGCTCGGTGGCCAGCGCCGCCGCGGGCGCGAGCCAGAGCACCGCCGCCGCGCTCGCGATTCCCAGCCCCGTTGCGATCCGACTCATCGGCCCCCCTGCCCTCGGTTCCGGAAACACATGCTGTTTCCGGGTCTCGATCTCAGTGTAGAGCGCGGGGGTCCGCAGGGGAACAGCCCGTTTCGGGGCGCTCACCGGGCGCGCGGGAAATCCCCGGGAACTGCCCAGCCGACCCGACGGGGGGTCCCAGGATCGGAGTGCGCGAGCCGCGCGCTCAGCGCGCGTCGTCGCCGAGAATCCCGCGAAGCCAGTCCTGCGCTTCCAGGAAGACCTCGTCCGAGTGCGCTGGCTCACACGCCGCGGCTTCCCGGTCGGCGCGGGGGTACGACCCGAGGAAGACCACGTTGGGGCTGGAGCGTTTCACCCCCAGGAGCGCGTCGGCCACGCGCTGATCCGTGAGGTGTCCCTCGGCGTCGATCACGAAGCGGTACCTGCCGAGGCGGTCGCCGATGGGACGCGAGGCCAGCAGCGTGAGGTTCACCCCGCGCGTGGAGAACTGTTCGAGCAGTTCGAGCAGGGCGCCGGAGTGGTCCCGGGCGAGTTCCACGATCAGGCTGGTCTTGTCGGCGCCCGTGCGCGGCCCCACCGGCACGGTGCGGCTGACGAGGACGAAGCGCGTAACCGCGTGACGGTTCTCACCGATGTCAGCGGCGAGCACGTCCACGTCGTAGTGTTCCTCGATGCCGGGGGGCGCGATCGCGGCGTCCGCGGTGTCGTCCGCGAAGAGGCTCGCCGCGGCTTGCACGTTCGAGGAGGCGGGAATGTGCTCGTGACCGGGCCGGTTCGCGTCGAGCCACTTCCGCGTCTGCCCGTAGGCGACAGGGTGCGCGTTGATCACGCGGACGTCCTCGAGCCGGGTCCCCGGACGGGCGACGAGCACAAAGCTCACGGGGACGAGGTACTCGCCGATGATGCGCAGGCCGGGGATCGTGGCGAGGGCGTCTTGGGCGACGGTCACGCCGCCGTCAACGGAGTTCTCGATTGCGATCATCGCGGCGTCGCTGCGCCCGGAGACGACGTCCCCCAGGGCCTCGCCGAGGTTGGAGACCGGGCGCCACTCCTGTCCGGCCGCCTCGGGCACCTGCTTGAGGGCCTGCTCGGTAAAGGTTCCCGCCGGGCCAAGATAGCTGTAGCTTCTGGGGGCGGCGGCGGGAGTCTCGGACATGGGTCCCATGCTATCCGAGCCGGGTACCGGCGATGGACTCTCGGCGGGGAAGCCGCCAGGGGCGCGCCCCGGTGGCCGTCCCGCACCACCGGCCAAGCGGAGAGTTTCCGCACAGATCACGCTTTCATTCGGGTTCCTCGGCTCCGCCTGACAAGCTAGGGGGATGAACGAACGCGCAGGCACCCCGGCCACCCCAGCGGATCTGATCGACGTTGCGGCCCTGTTGGCCGCCTACTCGGGCATTGTCCCCGACGCAGCCGTTCCCGCCCAGCGGGTCGTCTTTGGCACCTCCGGGCACCGGGGCACATCCCTGAACGGTTCCTTCAACGAGGCGCACATCATCGCGATGACCCGGGCGATCGTCGAGTACCGCGCCGAGCAGGGCATCACGGGCCCCCTCTTTCTCGGCGCCGACACCCACCCCCTCTCCGCGCCCGCCGAGCGCACCGCTCGCGCCGTGCTCGCCGCCGCCGGAGTGGACGTCCGGGTGAGCGCCGGCGACGAATACGTCCCGACCCCGGCCCTGAGCCTTGCCATCCTGGAGCACAACCGGGGCGCGGAGCCGGGACTGCCCCTCGCCGATGGGATCGTGGTCACCCCGAGCCACAACCCGCCGGGTGACGGCGGCTTCAAGTACAACCCGCCCCACGGCGGCCCCGCCGACACCGATGCGACCGGCTGGATCGCCGCCCGAGCCAACGAACTCCTCACGGACGGGGTCTGGTCGGTGCCCCTGGACCCCGACCCGGACCTGGCCCGGCACGCCTTCCTGGATCAGTACGTGGACGCCCTTGGCGAGGTGATCGACCTCGACGCGATTCGGGACGCCGGGGTCCGGATCGGCGCGCACCCCCTGGGCGGGGCGAGCGTGGCCTACTGGGCCGCGATCCGCGACCGGCACGGCCTCGACCTCACGGTGCTCGGCCCGGGCGTCGACCCGCAGTGGGGCTTCATGTCGCTGGACTGGGACGGCAAGATCCGCATGGACCCGTCCTCTCCCTCGGCGATGGCCGCGGTGACCGCGGAGCGGGCCAACTTCGATCTCGTCACGGGCAACGACGCCGACGCGGACCGGCACGGCATCGTGACCCCCGACGGCGGGCTGATGAACCCCAATCACTTCCTCGCCGTGGCGATCGACTACCTTTTCCGGCACCGGGATGGGTGGTCCGCGGAGGCCGCGATCGGCAAGACCCTCGTCTCCTCCGGCATGATCGACCGGGTTGCCGCCGCCCTCGGCCGCGCCCTCATCGAGGTGCCCGTCGGCTTCAAGTGGTTCGTGCCCGGCCTCGCCGATGGTTCGGTTGCCTTCGGCGGCGAGGAGAGCGCTGGCGCGTCCTTCCTCCGCCGGGACGGCTCGACCTGGAGCACCGATAAGGACGGCATCCTGCTCGCGCTCCTCGCCGCCGAGATCATCGCGGTCACGGGGCAGACCCCCTCGCAGTACTACGCGACGCTCGAGGCGGCGCACGGCGCCCCGGCCTACGCCCGGGTCGATGCGGCGGCCACCCCCGCGGAGAAGGCCCGGCTGGGTGCGCTCTCCGCGGCCGACGTCTCGCAGACCGAGCTCGCCGGAGAAGCAATCACCGCGGTCCTCACGCACGCGGCGGGGAACGGGGCGGCCATCGGCGGGGTGAAGGTCGAAACCGAGAGCGCCTGGTTCGCCGCGCGCCCCTCGGGCACCGAGGACGTCTACAAGATCTACGCCGAGTCCTTCCGCGGCCCCGAGCACCTGGCCGAGGTGCAGGCCGCGGCTCGCGCGCTCGTCGCGGCGGCCCTCGAGGCGGAGCCAGAGCCCCGGGCGTTCACTCGCCCGCAGTAGGCTGAGGGGACCACCACGACCCCAGGGGAGGCGCCCGTGAACCGGGACCACATCGAATGCTGGCTCACCGACATGGACGGCGTGCTCGTCCACGAGAACCGGGCGATTCCCGGGGCCGCCGAGTTGCTGGCGCACTGGCGGGACACCGAACAGCCCTTCCTCGTCCTCACGAACAACTCCACGTTCACGGCCCGCGACCTCAGCGCCCGGCTGGCCGCCTCCGGGCTGGACGTCCCCGAGGACAAGATCTGGACGAGCGCGCTCGCGACCGCGGCCTTCCTGAAGCAGCAGAAGCCGGGCGGCACCGCCTTCGTGCTCGGCGAGGCCGGCATCCTCACGGCCCTGCACGACGCGGGCTTCGTGATGACCGAGACGCAACCCGACTTCGTCGTGGTCGGCGAGACCCGCAACTATTCCTTCGACGCGATCACCAAGGCGATCCGGCTCATCAACGGCGGCGCCCGCTTCATCTCCACGAACCCCGATGCCACAGGCCCGAGCCCCGAGGGCGTGCTTCCCGCGACCGGCGCGATCAACGCGCTCATCACCACGGCCACCGGGAAGCTGCCCTACATCGTGGGCAAGCCCAACCCGATGATGTTCCGCTCCGCCCTGAACAAGATTGGCGCGCACTCGCACAACACCGCGATGATCGGCGACCGGATGGACACCGACATCGTCGCGGGCATGGAGGCGGGCCTGCACACGGTCCTCGTCCTCACCGGTATCTCGGACGAGGCCGAGATCGAGCGCTATCCTTTCCGCCCCGAGGAGATCCTGGCCTCGGTCGCGGGCCTGCTCCCCTAGCCGGCCTCGACGCCGGACGGGCCACGGCAGGTGCCAGGGCCCGTCCGGGTCCGGAGCGGGGCGCTCCCCGTGGAATTCGCTCAGACCACGGCGAGTTCACCGGCGGCCGAATACGCCTCGGCGCGTTCGATCAGCCACCCAAAGAGCGCGGCCTGCTGCGGGTTTTCTGCGGCGGTGTCCTCGGGGTGCCACTGCATCGCGAGCAGCTCCGCGCCCGGCTTTTCGAGCGCCTCGACGATGCCGTCCGGCGCGGTCGCGGCCACGGTGAGCCCCTCGCCCACCCGGGCAACGGCCTGGTGGTGGTAGGAGGAGACCTCGATCTGTTCCGCCCCCAGCACCCCGGCGAGCGCGGAGCCCGGGGCGATGCTGACCGGGTGCACGCTGTTGCGGTGCGGATTCGACTCGTCGCCGAGGTGCTGGTCGAGCGAGCCCCCGTGCAGAACATTCAGGAGCTGGAAGCCCCGGCAGATCGCCAGCACCGGCAGTCCGGCGGCGAGCGCCGCCTCGATCATCTCGGCTTCGAAGTCATCCTGCCCGGCGAAATCGGCGACCTGGGTCTCTGGCGCGGGCGCCTCCCCGTACCGGGCGGGCTGCACGTCAGCCCCGCCAGGGATGAGCAGCCCATCGAGCCCGCGCAGGCGCTCGGCGGGGCTGAGGCGGCTCTCCGCGAACAGCGTGAGCGGCTCGCCGCCCGCGGCGACGACCGAGGACAGGACCTGCGTGGCGACGGCATTGCCGTCCAGGCGGAGTCCGTGCACCCGGTTCGACCACATCCCGGTGACGCCGATGCGGGGCGTGCTCATCGGGGGGCCTCGGCGAGCTGCTCCGCGGTGAGGGGGAAGGGCAGCGTCGGCATCCAGCGTTCCCAGGCCGCGCGCAGCGACCCGTTCTCGATGGCTCGGTTCAGCGCGTCGTTGATGCCGGTGCGGAGCGCATCGTTGCCCGGGGCGACGCCGATCCCCCAGCGGTTCCCGGTTTCGATGGTGAACGCCGCGAGGAACGCGGGATCCTGCTCCGCCAGGGGCAGCATCACGACGTCGTCATCGACGAAGCCGTCGATGGAGCCGTCGCGGGTGGCCTCGATCATGTCGCCGAAAACGTCGTCGCTGGCCCCGAAGGAGACGAGTTCCACCCCGGGGAAGGTTTCGGCGAGCTTCATGTTCGTCGAGTAAGCGATCGCGCCGATCCGGTACCCGGCAAGATCGCCGGGAGTGCGCGCCGGATCGCCAGCGCGCACGATGAGCGTCTCGTGGAAGATCGCGTATGGGCGGGTGAAGTCCACCTGAGCGGCGCGCTCCGCGGTCATGCCCTGCCCGCACCAGACGGCGTCTGCGTCTCCGCGGCGGACCGCGGGCAGCATGTCTTCCCAGGAAAGCATGACCCACTGGATCTCGTAGCCGAGCTGATCGAAGACGAGCTTGGCCGCGTCGGGCTCATACCCGGTGCGGGTGATCCCGTCCGGACTCTGGTGGAACAGCGGCGGCGCCTCGGAGTCGATGCAGGCGAGTCGGATGACGCGGCTCACGGGATCGCCTCCCAGTACTGGTCGAACTCCCACTGCGAGATGGTGCCGCAGTAGCGAGCCCACTCGTCCTCCTTGAGTTCCAGGTACAGGGCGGTGAGCTGCTCGGGCATGGCGCTCATGAGGTATTCGTCTGCGCGGAAGGCCTCAATCGCTTCGCCGAGGGTGCGCGGCAGCTGCACTCCGGCGAGGTCGCCCGTCTGCACCTCGGGCTCGCCCGCGTCGAGCTGGCGTTCCAGTCCGTCCTCGATCGAGGCCAGCAGGTAGAGGTGCGAGAGGTAGGGGTTCACGCTGGCGTCGGGGAGGCGGTACTCCATCCGACCGTTGGAGGAGATGCGCACGGCGACCCCGCGGGTGTCCAGCCCCCAGTTGCAGGAGTCCGGTGCGAACTGGCCGATGTCCCAGAACCGCTTGTAGGAGTTCACCGTGGAACCCATGATGAGCATGGAGCCCGGCGAGTGCAGGAGCATCCCCGCGATCGCGTGCTTTGCGGTTTCGGTCACGTGTAGCTGCACGCGACCGTCCTCGATGACGTTCTCGTCCCCTCGCCACAGGCTGATGTTGTGGTGGCAACCGTTGCCCATCTTGCCGTTGTAGGGCTTGGGCATGAAGCTGGCTTCCATGCCCAGCTCGCGGGCCACCTGCTTGCAGATCTGGCGGTAGACCGTGAGCCGCTGCGTCGAGAGATTCGCGTTGTCGTAGTTCCAGTTCAGCTCGACCTGGCCGTCGTCCTCGTAGTCACCCTCGATCATGTCGAAACCCATGGACTGGGCGTAGGTGATGACCTTCTTATAGACGGGGCGCATCCGTTCGAGATTCTCGACCTGATAGGCGGGGCTCTGATCTTCCTTCGAGTTCACCTCGGTGCCGGGCCCAGACCAGGTCATCTCGGGCTCCAGGCCGGTGCGCATTTCGAGACCCGTGCGCTCGGTGAACGATGCGTGGGCACGATTGAACAGGGCGCGCACGTCGTACTGCATGAGCCGCCCCCCGACCTCGTCAAGGTGGGGAGGCTCGTAGGCGGTGCAGAACATCCGGGCGACCTCGGTGTCCCACGGCAACACGTCAAAGGTCTCGGGCTCGGGCAGAGCCCAGAACTCGCGCGCGGCGACGCCACCGCCGATGAGCTTGCCCTCGCGGCTGGTCTGCAGGTCGGTGAGGGCGGTGCGGTGGAACGCGATGCCCTTCTTCAGGTTGCGCTCGAGGTGCACGGCCGGGACCACCTTCGCGACGGTTCGCCCGCCGACGGTGGGGATCATGTAATAGATGTATTTGACGCCGGCCTCGGTGATCTTGCGGCGCAGCTCCTGGATGACCTCCGGCTGGAGGTTGGCCTCCTGGTGCCGAGCAAAGGCACCGTCGTCGGCAAGGATGTCTCGGATGGCATTCCCGAAGTTACTCCCGGGACGCGTTGCGGCCGGAGCGGGACGTTCGACGAGGTCGAGCAGGGCGGGTGTGGTGTTCATGAGGTGGGTCCTCTCTCAGCGTTGAGGTGAGTCGGTGACGCTAGTTGCGTCGAGTGAAGGTGATGGGGAAGCGGATCGGCCCGGTGTTGCCGGAGTCCGGCAGCCACTCGTCTCCGCCGGCGCTGCGAATGTCGGTCATGTGCCGGGCAAGAATGGGCAGCGCAACGCTCATGTCTGCGCGGGCAATGTAGTGGCCCAGGCAGTGGTGCACGCCCCCACCCAGGGTGTGGTGCGGTGCTCGATCGGTGGCCTCGATGTCGATGGTCCCGTCCGGGTAGGCCAGCGGGTCGGTGCCGCTGGTCTGGGTGAACAGGTGCACCGTGGTGCCCTTTTCAATAGCGAGGCCCTGGTAGGTAAAGTCCTCGTTCGCTTCCCGGGTGACCCAGGTCGTCGTGGGGTTCACGCGCATGCCCTCGTCGAGCGCCTGGCGGGCGAGCTCCGGCTGCTCCGCGAGCAGCTCCCACTGCTCCGGATTGCGCATGAAGGTCTGGATGAGCAGGCCGAGCTGGTTCCGGGTGGTGTCCATGCCGCCGAACAGCATCAGCACGAGGGCGTTGCGTAGCTCCTCGTCGGAGAGTTTGTCTCCGGACTCAGAGAACTGCACCAGCCGGGAAACGACGTCCTGGCCCGGGGCGCCCCGGCGCTCCTGGATGAGCGTCTCGACGTATTCGTACAGCTTGTGCACGGCGTCGTCGATGCGCTCGATGTCCTCCTTGATGCTGACGCTGAGGGCGAAGCCGATGGTGTTTGCGTGCTCCGCGATGAAGGGCCAGTCCTCCTGGGGGATGCCGAGCATAATGCACAGGGCGCGGGTCGCGAAGGGCTCAGCGAAGTCCCGGACGAACTCGATCTCGGTGCGCTCGCCAAGGTCGGCGAGCAGCTCCTCGGCGAGAACCGCAAACTCGGGCTCCAAGCGTCGGGCCATCGTCGGGGAGAACGCGGGGTTCAGGAGCCGGCGGATCCGGTGGTGCTCTTCGCCCTCGAGGACGAGCAGGTTCTTGACCCACCAATCGTAGAAAAGACCGCTGTGGACGCCGTGGTGGTCGGGCCACTTGGCGCTGCCCTGGTTCAGGCTGGGGCTCTTCAAGAGCTCGGCGACCTCGGCGTAGCGCAGCACGCCGATGCCGTAGTTGGTGCGGGCATACCAGCTCTGCTCGCGGGCGTCACGGACAGCCTCGGACTGCATGGAGAAGGACGGATCCGAGATGTCGAAATAGGGGGCGTCGGCGATCGCCGGGGTCGTGGTCATTTTTACTCCTTTGTAGAAATGTTCGGGGCCACCCCGCGGTGCGGTCTGCGGCCTCTTCGCCATTCCTGATGAACTTAGAAAGAATCTACATATGAATGATTAGAAACGCAAACAGGAAGGCAAAATCGAAATATTCGTTGAAAACACGCGGAATATTAATCCTCCACAAAACGAAAGATTTGACGCTACAATAGCTCCACCGACACCATATAAGCGTCTATGCCGCCCCGGTCGTCCGAAGTAAAGGAGCTTTTATGTCGTCACCGTCGACGCCTCGCATCGCCATCGTGGGCAGCGGGCCCAGCGGCTGTTACCTCGCCCAGTCCCTCCGCCGTGCGTTGCCGGAGGCGATCATTACCGTCTTTGATCAGCTGGCCTGCCCCTTCGGCCTGATTCGCTACGGAGTCGCCGCGGACCATCAGAGCACCAAGGCCATCACGCGCCAGTTCGAGCGGCTCTTTACCCGCGACGGCGTGACCTTCGCGGGGAACATTCGACTCGGGCGAGACCTTGGCCTCGACGAACTGCAAGAACACTACGATCTCGTGGCGCTCGCGACCGGATTGTCCCAGGACCGCGGCCTCACCGTCCCCGGGGAGCATCTCCCCGGCGTCCACAGCGCCGGCGTTCTGACCCGCCTGCTCAACGCGCACCCGGATTCCACCGGGCCTTTCCCTGAGCTGGGCCCCGCTCCCGTCATCCTCGGCGCCGGCAACGTCGCCATCGACCTCGTTCGGTTCCTCGCGAAGCGGCCGGAACACTTCGCTGGCAGCGACATTCACGACGACGCCCTGGCCGACTACGCCGCCCGCCCCGCCGAACGCATCACGGTCGTGAGCCGTTCGCCCGTCGCCACCGCGAAGGGAGACCCGCTCATGCTCCGCGAACTCGGCAAGCTGGAGCACGTCCGCTTCACGAGCCCGGACGATCTCAGCGTTCCGGCCGACGCGGATCGGGCCGCGATCGCCCGCGCTGAAGCGTTGGCAACGCTCACCGATCCGGCCCGGGCACACTCGTCTGCCGTCGAGGTTGTGCTGCGCTTTGGCTGGGCTCCCGGAGAAATCCTGGCGGACCCCACCACCGGCCGCGCCGCCACCGTCGCACTCACGAATGCCGCAGGTGACCGCGAACCCCTGGCGGCGAGCGCCGTCATCCGCGCCGTGGGCTTCGAACTCGGCTCCGGCCTCGCCGGGCTCGTCCCCGCGGAACTCCTGGAACACCGGAGCGACTCCGGCTTCGTGCGTGACGGTCTGTACCGCACCGGCTGGGTGAAGCGCGGGCCAACCGGAACCATCCCAGAAAACCGCAGTGACGCCAAGCAGGTGGCCGACGAGATCCAGGCCGACCTCGCTTCGGGCAGGATCGTCCTCGACCCGCGAAAACGCGGATTCGCCGGGCTCCCGGCGGCCGTGCAGGAACGTGCGGTTTCCTTCGCGGACTGGCAGCGCCTGGACCTGGCGGAGATCGCCGAGGCTGGCCCGGACCGCGTCCGCCGCAAACGGGCCGACCACGATCACATGCTTCGCCTTGCGCGCTCCGGCCATCTGGCCGACGCCCCAGCGCGCTAGTCCACACCCAGACCAGACAGAAACGAGCACCCATGCACATCACCGTTCTTTACGGCACCGAATCCGGCAACTCCGAGCTGATTGCGGAGGACCTGGGCCAGGCCCTGGCCGCCGACCACGAGGTCACCGTCTCCGACCTCCAGGACTACGACCCGGCGCAGCTTGCCGGAAATGCCCTCACCCTGATCGTCTGTTCCACCCACGGTGAGGGTGAGCTGCCGAACACGGCAATCCCGTTTGCCGAGGCGCTGGACGCCCTCCAGCCCGACCTTTCGGGGTTGCGCTATGCCATGTTCGGCCTCGGCGACACCTTCTACGAGGAGACCTACAGCCAGGGCAGCGAGCTCCTGGACCGCCGCTTCACGGAGCTCGGGGGCACCCGCATCGGTGAGTACGGTCGCCACGATGCCTCCTCCTGGGATCTCGGCAGCGATGTCGCGCTCGAGTGGCTTCCGGGCGTGATCGAGGCCTTCGAAGCGGCGGTCGTCAGCTAGGCCCATGCGCCCGAAGCGCAGCACCAGCCGGCCCAGGATGCCCGAAGCCACGCACCGGGCCCCCGCCTGGGGGCCCGCCGCTCCCGCCCCTCGAACGCGATCGGGGCTGTCCAGTAGTCTGAGGGCGTGTGAGCCGACCGTGGAAGGATCAGGTGTGAGGAAACCAGCAGCGTTGCCCCAGGTGTTTCAGGATGGGCAGTCCCCACAGCTCAATGGCCGGAATATCGCCGAAAAAATCGCTTCGTCGATCTCCCTCGGCATGCTTTCCGTCGGGGAGCGCTTGCCCCCGGAGCTCGAGCTTGCCCAACAGTTCGGGGTCGCCGTTGCGACCCTCCGCAAGGCGCTTGCGGCCCTGCGCGAGGAGGGCATTGTGGAGACCCGACGGGGTCGCGCCGGGGGCACCTTCGTCGTGCGTGCCCCGTTCCCGACGGACCGCTCTGTCCGGGAATACCTCACAAACACCAGCATTGTCGAGCTCCGAGATCTCGGTGACGAACACGTCGCGGTTGCCAGCATGATCGCGCGGCTGGCCGCGAACCGCATCTATGCGGGTTCCACCGGTCGACTCTCCGATCTCGCGGCACGAATCTTCGATGCCAGAACCCCGGTCGAGCGTGCCACCGCAGACAGCCGTTTTCACATTGAGATCGCCGTGCTGGCGCAGTCCCCCAGGCTCCTGAGCGCAGAACTGCGACTCCAAAACGAAATCAGCCCCGTGCTCTGGTCGGAGGTGACCCCCGAGATCAACGGCCAGACGGTGCTCGACGACCACCTCGCGATCGTCTCCGCCATCGAACAGGATCGGGCCGAGCAGGCCCAGCAGCTCAGCGAGGCGCACATCCGCAACAACATTGCTCACCTGATCAATGCAAAACTCACCCTCGGCCTCATCGGCCCAACCGGGAAGGATCCTCTCTTATGACCCCACTGGTCACCCCCGTCGGGGAGGTCACGTCCACACTGTCAGCCTGGTTTCAGCGTCGATTCACCAGCCTGCAGGACCTCGCCCAGGACCTCAGCGTTGAGGTTACCCGCGACGCCACTGACCACTTGCTCCTGAGCGAAACCGGAAAACAGCGCATGCGCGCGCGGTCCACCACGTTCCTGGAGGAGCACGCCGTGGTTGACGGATGCGGCCTTATTTTCTCCCGCGAAGCCCTCGGCACCGGCCAGGGCCAGCTCGAGTGGTGGGTTCGCGCTGGCGACGAACGCTTTGCGCGGTACACCTTCGGGGTGAACCCGGCAGGAGACCGCTATTACGACTACGAACAATTGGAGTGGTTTACCAAGGCCTACCAAACGGGTGAGCTTTCACTCGCCGGCCCCTATATCGATTATCTCGGCGTCGAGGATTACATCGTGACCCTGACCACACCAATCCAGGTCGGTCAGGTTCGTGCGGGTGTCGCCGGGTTAGACATCCAGATGACGGATATCGAGTCCTCGCTCGTGCCCATCCTGCGACAGAGCGAGCATGATGTCGCGATCCTGAACGACCACGGAAGCGTGCTCATTGGCAGCTCCGGCCGTTTTCTTCCGGGTGACCGCTTGACGCAACTCCCGGAGGGCTACACGACCTCCCCGCTTGAGCCCGCGGAGGCCGGGCTCGCTCTCCTGCACCGGCAGGCCACGTGAACTCGGGAACCGGGGCCCGAACTGAACTGAGCTGAGCCGCAGGGGGCCCGAGGCTCGGGGCTCGGGCCCCCTGCGGCTACACCAGAGCCACTCGGGAGGAGACCTCCGCGACAAAGGCACGGAAGAGGGCCGCCCGGCTTTCCGCGTTCCCAGCGTCGTCCTCCGGGTGCCATTGCACGCCGACCACCCAGCGCTTCTCCGTGTGCTCCGTCCCTTCAATGACCCCGTCCAGGGCCCGGGCGGTCACTCGGAGCCCCGCGCCGACCTGGTCGACGGCTTGGTGGTGCCCGGAACGGACAAGAAGCTGTCGCCGGCCATCGTATATCTCTGCGATCCGGGTCCCGGGCTCCAACAGCACTTCCTCGTCGAGAAACATCGGCTGCCCGGGACCACCACGGTGCAGATCGGAGGGGACCAGGTCCGGCACCAGGGTTCCGCCGCAGGCCACATTGAGCAGTTGCGAGCCCCGGCACACGGCCAGGAGCGTTTGGTCAGATTCGAGCGATTCTCGCATCACCGCCAAGCAAAAATCATCCGCCGCCCGGTCAACCCCGTATGCGTTCTCAGCGAGGCTTGGCTTTCCGTAGAGCTCACCATCGACGTCTCCGCCGCCCAAAAACAGCAGGGCGTCATATGAGGCGGCAATCCCGCGGGGATTCGGCTTCTCAGCGGCAGCTGAGTCGATGAGCACTGGGCGACCTCCTGCCGCGCGAATTTCCGCAAAGGCTGTCGCGGTGAACCGCGTCATCAGCTCGAGACTCTCCTCGTCCATCCCCGGAAAGCACAGCGAAACGACCACGCCAATCCGTGGCGCATCATCGGGGAGCCTCGCATCGTCCTCAGCGGCAAACGCGCGGGGATCTACGGCGTACTCGGTCATCATGACCCCTTTCTGAGGCGGAATTCCGCCTCACACGGTGGTGGGGTGACCACCAGGTCACCCCACCACTTGATGCTGCTCAGGGCTATCGTGAGACCTGCTCACGGGGCCGTGCAGCGATGGTGTTGATCTGGCTGGTTGCGTCCCCGGAGGGCGCGGAGCCGACCAGGTAGGGCTTCTTGAGCCACATGTACAGCGCCCCAACCCCGAGTACCCCCAGGGCGGTCAGCAGCACGATGTAGTTCACGTACCAGGGCGCCTCAGGCGTCCGCGGCCAGGCGATTGCGGTGATGCCGATAATCCCCCAGGCAAGCGCGAGGATGTTCACGGGGAAGGCCCAGCCCCGCAGCCGGAAGGAGCCGGCGGGCTTCCACCCGAGAATCCGAGCGCGCAGCGCCGCCAGCACGACCATCTGGAAGGCAATGTAAATCCCGACAGAGCTAAAGGAGATGATCGTGACCAGGGCGTCAGGAAGCAGCAATGACAGGAGAATAATCGACGCGGGGACCACCGCGGCCAGAATCAGCGCCGTGGAGGGGACGCCCGTCCGCTCGTTGACCCGGACCAGTTTCTTGCTGAACGGCAAGATGCCGTCTCTCGACATCGAGTAGGTGAGACGGCTCACCGCGGCCTGCAGACTAATCAGGCAGGAGAGGAAGGAGATCAACACGATCGCGACAACGAATTTGTACCCGATGGGGCCAAACGCAGAGATGAGCACCATCGTCAGCGGGTCGTTCGTGGAACCGGCGTTGAAGTCGGCCACCACCGCCTCGTAGTTCGGCACGGCAAGGATGAGCGCGAACGCGATGAACATTGCCGCGAAGCCACCGATGTAAATGGTCCAGCGCATGGCCTTGGGGATCTGACGGCCCGGGTTCTTGATCTCCTCGGCCACATCACCGCAGGCCTCGAAGCCGTAGTACTGGAAGATCCCGATGAGTGCGGCCGCGGAAAACGCGATGAAGTAGCTCTTGCCGTCCCCGGCGCCGAACGCGTCAAACAGGACCGAGACATCGTGCTGCCGGGCGGTGATCAGGAGCCACGCGCCGACGACAACGGCTCCGCCGAGCTCGCAGATGAGGCCGACCATGGCCGCGGTGTTCAGAATTCGCGTGCCGGACAGATTAAAGAACAGAGCGAGGGCGAGCATGACCAGGGCGCAGACGACCGTGGTGTTGACCCCGGCCTCAGCATCGAACAGGGTCCCGAGGAAGGGTCCAGCCCCGTAGGAGACGGAGGCGATGGTTGCGAACATGGCCACGATGTACACCCAGCCGTTCATCCAGGCCCATTTCCGTCCCCACAGCCGCCGGGACCAGGGGTATACCCCGCCGGCGACGGGGTAATTCGAGACGATTTCCCCGAACACGAGCGCCACGAAGAACTGGCCGAGCCCGGCAATCGCCAACGACCAAAACATCGGGGGTCCCGCTTGGCCGAGCGACACGGAAAACATCGTGTAGACGGCGACGACGGGAGACAAGTACGTAAAACCCAGCGCGACGTTGCCCCAGAAGGTCATGTCGCGCTTGAACGTGGTGTCATAGTCGTAGCCAAGGGCAGCGAGCTGCGCTGCATCCTCGTCGAGCTCGGCGATTGGCGCCGCGGGTTCGCGTGTGGATTCCATCGGTTCTCGCACTCCTTTGTTGCGTCTCCGCAGTCATCGTTGATCACGGGTGCCCCCGAAAGGGTGGGCATGAAAATACAAACTATATGTAGATGATTTATAAAGCAACCCCTTCGCAAAGCGCCGTTTGCCTTTACCCAACAGCAAGGAAATTCTTCTCCGGGATATACTGAAGCTTGTTAATTCATTCACTGGTGCATGAAATAAGAGGAAAACATGGCCTATCAGACACTGAACCCCCTCACCGGCGCGGTTCTGCAGCGCTTCGACGACGCAACCGACACGGAGGTCGAGTCA
>NZ_JAPFRB010000003.1:127642-130656 GCF_035726885.1 Leucobacter sp. M11
GAGGCCCCCATGAGCGAGCGCGCCGCCGTGTTGCTCCGCGTGGCCGATCTCATGGACGAGCGCCGCGACGCACTCGCGGCGCTGATCGCCACCGAGATGGGCAAGCCCGTCAACCAGGCGGGAGGCGAGCTGTGGCTCTCCGCCGAGATCTACCGGTACTACGCCACCCACGGCGAGCGCTTCACCGCGGAGGAAGCCATCCCCGTCGCCAGCGGCGGCAGCGCACTCATTCGCACCGAGGCCATCGGCGTACTGCTCGGCATTATGCCCTGGAACTACCCGCACTACCAGGTCGCTCGCTTCGCCGGCCCGAACATCATGCTCGGCAACCCCGTCATCATCAAACACGCCGCGAACTGCCCCCAGTCCGCGCAGGCGATCGAGACACTCTTCCGCGACGCGGGGCTCCCCGAGGGCGGCTACACGAACCTCTTCGCAACCCACGCGCAGGTATCCACACTGATTGCGGACGACCGGGTCCGCGGCATCTCGCTTACCGGGAGCGAGCGGGCCGGGGCCATCGTCGCCGAGCAGGCCGGACGACACCTGAAAAAGGTGGTGTTGGAACTCGGCGGAAGCGACCCGTTCATTGTGCTCGACGACGCGGACCTCGAACGAACGATAGACCAGGCGGTGTCTGGCCGCTTCTCGAACGCGGGACAGGCGTGCACCTCCCCGAAGCGCTTCATCGTCGTCGACGAGGTGTACGACCGCTTTGTGGCCGGCTTCGCTGCGCGGCTGGGGGCCTTCGCGCCTGGCGACCCCCTCACCCCGGGCACACGAATCGGTCCGATGTCCACCGTGGCCGCGCGGGACGAGATTCTTGAGCAGGTCCGCGATGCGGTCGAGCACGGAGCCACCCTGCACGCGGGTGGCACGGCCGGGGCGGGGGCAACACTCGACCCGACCCTCCTGACGGACCTCACCCCGGAGATGCGAGCCTATTCCGAAGAGCTGTTCGGTCCGGTCGCCATGGTGCACCGCGTCGCCGATGCCGCAGCCGCCGTTGCCCTGTCAAACGAGTCCCCCTACGGATTGGGCGCCTCCGTGTTCGCGGGGGACGCGGACCTGGCGCAGCGCGTTGCCCGTCAGCTCGAGGTGGGGATGGTGACGATCGGCGGGAACTCCGACAGCGAACCCGATCTCCCGTTCGGCGGCGTGAAGCGCAGCGGCTTCGGCCGAGAGCTCGGGCCCAACGGCATGAATGAGTTTGCAAACAAGAAACTCATCCGGGTCGCCGCCCGCGACTGACCCCCGAGAGGGGGGCGGGAGCCTCGCTGCCCGCGCCCCCTCCCGGATCGCTGGGACAACACGACGAGCGTTCGACGGGCTGCCATCAATACCTATAGTATCTGGAGGTCATGATGCAATCCGAGGGCGATCCCCTATACAGTCGGGTGCCGGGGCGTGGCACCGCGGACCAGATTCTGCGCCGACTCACCGAGGCAATCTCGACAGGACAGCTCCTCGCCGGGGAGCGGCTGCCCACAGAGGATCAGCTCTCCAGCCGCTTTCAGGTTGCGCCGATGACCCTCCGACAGGCGCTCGCGCAACTCCGCGAGCTCGAGTACGTCGAGACCCGTCGAGGCCGGAAGGGGGGCACCTTCGTGCGCCTCGACATCGCGGATCGGCTGGCGGCGGCGGCTGAGAATTACCCGGTCTCCATCCCGGAGCTCCGGGAGCTCAGTGACTGGCGGCGCGCCATCTCGGGAGAGGCCTGCGCCCTTGCGGCTAATCGGGCAACCGAGGCCGAGCGCTTCGACATTCTCGAACTCGCAGAGTCGTATCGCCGCGTCGCCTCGTCGAAGGTCGAACGTCGATTCTCTGACGCGAGAATGCACATCCGAATCGCAGAGGCCTCCGGATCGCCCCGGATCGCAGAGGCGGAGCGAGAAATCCAGGAACAGCTCACCCGGATGATCTCGATCATGCCGGAACTGAGCGAGGCCAATCAGGCCATCGGCACCGGACACGATGAGTTGATCGCTGCACTCATCGCTGGCCACGCGGACGCCGCTCGAAGCTTCATGATCGAGCACATCGAGGCCACATACAACTGGGGGGCGTCCCGGCCGCTGTCACGGGCCGGGGACGCACCCGCTGGTTCCGGTCTGCTGACGAGGCCTAGTTCTTCTTCGCGCGGATCAGGCGGACCAGCATCTGCGTGAAGATCAGCACGAGGAAGATCGAGAATAGGATGTTCGACATCGACGGGGCGAGCGTGCCCGCGATGATCGTGCCGAGCGGGGAGGCCGCGCTGGCCGCCAGGCCCACCGCGGCGGCGGCGCGCAGGTCGACGTTCTTCCGCCGCCAGTTCGCGAGCGTGCCGGAGAGCGAGCCGGGGATCATCATGACGAGCGAGGTGCCCTTCGCGACGAGGTCGTTCGCGCCGAAGAAGAACATGAGCACGGGCACGACGATGATGCCCCCGCCGACCCCGATCAGGCCGGAGAGGATCCCGGTGAGGAATCCGGTCACCGCGAGCATCGCGCCCGTGAGCACGGTGATCGAGATCTCGCTGTCGCGCTGCGGCACCACGAACCACAGGCTCACGATCACAACGAGCAGGAAGCCCAAGAAGAGCCACTGCAGGAAGCCGACGGGCAGCTTCGACAGCAGCAGGGCACCCACCTGGGAGCCGATCACGATGCCGACCGCGAGCAGAATACCCGCCGTCCAATCCACATTGCCCTGCACCGCGTAGCTGATCGCGCCAACGACCGCGGCGGGCAGGATCGCGGCGACCGAGGTGCCCGCGGCCAGGCGCTGCGGCATCACGAGCAGGAGCACGAGCGCCGGCACGATGATCACCCCGCCCCCGATGCCGAAGAGCCCCGAGAGGAGGCCTCCGACCAGGCCGATCGCGATGAGCGGGAGGATGGCGTAGCGCTTCTGTTCTGTCATGTTTCGTTCTGGCCGTTCGAGGTGTCGAAGCCTGGCCGTGCTCCGACGCTGTGGTTCTGGACGGGGTGGTCTGGGGTGTGATGATGCGATGCGGACGGTCGCGGCGCATC
>NZ_JAPFRB010000003.1:130696-131554 GCF_035726885.1 Leucobacter sp. M11
AGGACGATCGCGGCGGAGCCATCCGATCTGGGGTCGCTGGCCGCGGAAAAGCTGCCATCCGGCTCCACCCGGATCAGGTTGGCGTGGCCGAGCTTTTCGCTGTGCGGGGGCAGGGGCACCGGCAGGAGCCCCGTGCTCAGCAGGGCCCGCCGCGCGTCCTCCGGCAGGTCCTCCTCAAAGACGATCGTGGGCACGGGGGCACCGCTGCGCTGCACGTCAACGCAAAACCGCGGGGCGCTCGTCGCCTCCGCGGGGCTCGCCCCGGCCCAGGAGCGCAGGAGCAGCTGCGCGTGCACCTGCGGTTGGCCCTGCCCGCCCATCGTCGAGGAGACCCAGGCCACCTCCGAGCCGCGGAGCACCAGCACGGGCATGAGGGTGTGCCGCGGGCGCTTCCCGGGGGCGAACACGTTCGCGGCTGCCGGGTCGAGCGAGAACGAGGTGCCCCGATTGTGAAAGAGCACCCCCGTGTCGGGCTCCAGGATCGCGGCCCCGAAGCCGTGGTAGATCGACTGGATGAGGGACACGGCCCAGCCGTCCGCGCTGATCGCGCTGACGCCGACCGTGTCCCCGGTGGCTCGCGGAGCGGCGTCGAGCCGTGCGGGGCCCGGCACCGGCAGGTCCAGGAGCGCCTCCGCCGAGGCCCCGCCGGAGCGTGGGTCGGCCAGGTACGTGTCCCGCACGGCGTTGTTACCCGCGAAGAGGGCCGCGAGGGCCGCCGCGTCCGCCCCGAGGGGGTCGCGGAGCGGAGTTCGTTCCAGGGCCAGGAGTGTGCGCAGCAGGGAGAAACCCTGCGTGTTCGGCGGGCTGGTGAGCACCCGGTACGGCCCAAACGGAGCCTCGATCGGCTCGGTGAGCTCC
>NZ_JAPFRB010000003.1:131605-140022 GCF_035726885.1 Leucobacter sp. M11
AGCCCCGCGACCCAGCGTTCGGCGATCGCGCCGCGGTAGAAGGCGTCGGCGCCGCCACGCTGGAGCCCGCGCAGGGTTTCGGCGAGGGCGGGCTGCCGGAGGAGCTCGCCCTCGGCCAGGGGCGTTCCGCCCGGCAGGAACAGGGCGGCGCAGCCGGGATCGGCGCGAAGCTCCGTTCGAAGCGACAGGATCGCCCCCGCCACGGAGCGGGGCACCGGCACCCCCTGCTCCGCGCAGGCCACGGCGGGGGCGAGCTGCTCGGACCAGCTCAGGCGTGCCCCGAGCCCGTGAAGCGCCTCCCAGCCGCGCACGCCGCCCGGCACCGTGACCGTGTCGATGCCGCGGAGCGGCAGGCGTTCCCCGTGCGCGCTGCGGAGCCGGGCACGGCTCTGAGCCGCGGGAGCGGCGCCGGTCGCGTTCACGACCGAGGTCCGCCCCGCGGGGTCACGCACCAGAGCGACGAGGTCCCCGCCGAGGGCGACATTATTCGGGTAGGTGACGCAAAGGGTGGCCGCGGCGGCGAGCGCCGCGTCGATGGCGTTGCCACCCGCGCGGAGCGCCTGCTCCCCCGCGCGGGTGGCGCGGGCGTGCGGGGTCGCGATGGCGCCGGGCGTGCGGGGACGTCGAGTCGTCATTGCGCACTCGTTTCTCGCGCTGCCGGACGGTTCGGCCCCGCCGCGCGCCCCCGCCCGTCCGCATCCGCTCGGTTCCGCTCGATGGCCAGGTGCACGGAGCGCACGTGCTCGCGAGCCTCGTGTTCGGCGCGGGACGCGTCGCCGTCTCGAATCGCCTCGTAGATTCTGCGGTGGGCCGCGGTCGAGGCGTCGCGCCGCTCCTCGGAGAGGACGGAGTCGTGCCGGCTGGGGGAAATCGTGGCCGCGATCTGCTCGTTGAGCAGGGCAAGCATCGGATTGTGGGTGTACTGCGCGATGGCCTGGTGGAAGGCCCGGTCGAGTTCGGCGTAGGCCGCGCTCGACGGCGCCCGATCCATGTCGCGGAGCAGCTCCCGGAGCTGGCCGATGTCCCGCGAGGTCGCCCGACGGGCGGTCATCCCGGCGATGGGGGGCTCCAGGATCGCGCGCAGTTCCATGATCTGGCTGATGGGGTCATCCGCCCGGGCCGCGTGCGCGAGGACCCCGGCGATGAGGGTCGCCTCCCCGGTCGGGGACTCCCCCGGGGCGAGCACGACGGTGCCCCGGCCGGGCTTGCGGCTGATGAGCCCCCGGCTCTCCAGCTCGCGCAGCGCCTGCCGGACGGAGACCCGGGACACGGCGAGCAGTTCGGCGAGCTCTCGCTCCGCGGGCAGGCGCTCCCCGGCGGCGAGTGAGCCGTCGAGAATCAGCCGCTCGAGGTCGATCGAGAGACGATCGGGGACGGAGAGCCCCTCAGTCGTGCTGAGCGTGCTCCAGTCCACGTGCTCTCCCTGTTCGCCGGTGTTGGGGTGTGCCCGGGCGGCCGTTGGATTCGCGGCGGCGGATGGGCGGCGCGCGAGCACGGTACCCAGTTTGTCAGTTGGTCCTACCAATGACAACCCGGGGCAGGGCGCCCGGAGCGGTGTACCCGGAAACGCGAACGCGCCGCGACCCTGCTCGGGTCGCGGCGCGGAACGGAATCGTGCGGTCGGGGACCTACTCGGCGAGGCCGAGGTCGTCGAGGCCAATCGCGTAGAAGTAGTCGTAGCCGGCGGCCTCGATCTTGGCCTGGGCCTCGGTGGCGCGGTCCACGACCACGGCGACGCCGGCGATGATCGCGCCGACCTTCTCCAGTGCCTCGATCGCCTTGAGCGGGGAGCCGCCCGTCGTTGAGGTGTCCTCGACGACGATGACCCGCTTCCCGTTCAGGTCCGGGCCCTCCACCTGCCGGCCGCGACCGTGATCCTTCGGCTCCTTGCGGACGACAAAGGCGTCGTAGGTCTTGCCGCGGGCGACGCCCTGGTGCAGGATCGCGGAGGCGATGGGGTCCGCGCCCATCGTGAGGCCGCCGACGGCGACGACGCCGTCGATGCCGTCGATCAGGTCCAGCATGACCTGCCCGATCAGCGGAGCCGCACGGTGGTCGAGGCTCAGCTTGCGCATGTCGATGTAGTAGCTGGCCTTTTTGCCGCTCGTGAGGGTGAAGTCGCCGTGGAACACGGCGTCCTCGGAGATGTACTGGATCAGCTGGGCGCGCGCATCGGTCATAGGCCCAGTTTAGGCGACCGCGGGCGGGGACGTGACCCGTCTCTCCGGGAATTCCCCGCGCGCGGCCGCCTCGGCCCGGGGTTACACGTAGTCCCGGTACTTCTCCAGGAAACGGACGGGCTTCGAGAGCGCGTCCCGCCGGAACGGGTCGCCGAGTTCCTGCGTGCACATGACCTCGATCACGGTTGTCACGCCGTGCGCCATCTGCTCCTCGATCGCCGCGGTGAGGGCCGGGCCAACGTCCTCGAGCCGGTCGACCACCACGCCAGCGGCGCCCATGCTCCGGGCGATCTCCGCGAAGGACTCGTCGCCGTCGAGCTCCCCGGCGACGAAGCGCCGCCCGTAGAAGTCGACCTGGTTCTTCTTCTCCGCACCCCACTGGCGGTTCCGGAACACCACCGCCGTGACCGGCAGCTCGTGCCGGACCGCGGTCAGCACCTCACCCATGCTCATCGCCCAGGCGCCGTCCCCCGCGTAGGCCACGGCGGGCCGCTCCGGGGCGGCCGCCTTGGCCCCGATGATGGTGGGCAGGGCGTACCCGCAGTTGCCAAAGCTCATCGGCGCGAAGAACGAGCGGGGCTGCTCGAAGCGCAGGTAGCTGTGCGCGATCGCGTTGATGTTGCCGATGTCGGTCGACAGCATCACGCCCTCGGGCAGGGCCAGCTCCAGCTCGCGGAGCACCTGCCGCGGGTGCAGCAGGCCGCCCTGGGCCTCGGCCTCCTCGATCACGTCCAGCGAGTAGTCGTCGCGCTCGTGCGTCCATTCGCTGAGCTCCCGCTCCCAGTCCGCCTTGACCGTCTTGATCCGCTCGCCGCGCTCCGCCGCGCCCGCGTCCCCGGCCAGCTCGGTGTCCCCGAGCCGCCGCAGCAGCTCCTCCGCGACGGCCCGGGCATCGCCGCAGATCCCGACCGAAATCTTCTTCACCAGCCCGAGCTGGCGGTGGTCGGAGTCGATCTGGATGACCTTCGCGTTCACCGGCCAGTACTCCTGCCCGTACTGAGGCAGCGTTCCGAAGGGGCCGAGCCGCGTGCCGAGCGCGATGACCACATCGGCCTGCGAGAGCAGCTCCATCCCGGCCTTCGACCCCTGGTAGCCCAGCGGCCCCGCCCAGAGCGGGTGGCTCGCGGGGAAGGAATCGTTGTGCTGGTAGCTGTTGACGACCGGGGAGGTGAGCCGCTCGGCGAGGGCGACGCAGGCGTCCACCCCGTCCGCCATCACGACGCCCCCGCCGGAGACGATCACCGGGGCGGTCGCCTGGCGGATCAGCGCGACCGCCTCCTCCAGCGCGTCGGCGCCGCCCGCGCCGCGGTCGATGCGGCGCGGCTGCGGGATCTCGGCCACGATCTCCCCGTAGAAGTAGTCCCGGGGGATGTTCAACTGGGTCGGGCCGCTCTCGCTCATGGCCCGGTCAAAGCAGCGACCGGTGAACTCCGCCATGCGGGAGGGGTGCGTCACGTGCCCCTGGTACTTCGTGAACTCCTGGAACATCGGCAGCTGGTTGGCCTCCTGGAAGCCGCCCAGCCCGATGCCGGTCGTCCCGGCCTCCGGGGTCACGATCACCACCGGGCTGTGCGCCCAGAACGCGGCCGCGATCCCGGTCACGCAGTTCGAGATCCCCGGCCCGTTCTGGCCGATCACGACCCCGTGTCGCCCCGAGGCGCGGGCAAAGCCATCGGCCATGTGCGCGGCACCCTGCTCGTGCACCACCGAGATCAGCCGGATCCCCGCCGGCTCAAAGATGTCCATCGCATCCATGAACGCGGATCCCATGATCCCGAACACGGTCTCCACGTCGTTGGCGACGAGCGTCTCCACGAACGCCTCCGATGGCGTCATCTTCTGCGGGCCCGTCACCGCTTCCCGGGTCTGCGTCAGCTTGGTCATTCCGTCCTCTTTTCTGGGTTGAAACTGGGTTCTTCACGGGTTCCGGCGCGCGCGGCGCCGGAGGATCACGGCTGCGCCGAGGCGGTTTCCCGGGTCCGGGCGATCCGAGTGGACTCCGGGCGGGGACCGCCCAGCACCCGAATGTCGACCTCCTCGTCGCTCAGCGTGCGGCTGTGCCCGCGCCGGTACAGGAAGAAGCAGACCCCGAGCACGATCCAGGCGAGCAGCGCCACGTAGGACTCGGGGCCGAGCGCGCCCGGGGAACCGGGGATGAGCAGGAGCCCGAGGAACACCACCGCGGTGACCGCGCCGAGCGCGCTCAGCACCTTCTTCGCGGTCGAGCGGGAGCCCTCAAGCTCGCCGGGAACCACGGGTGCGTTCCGGGATCGGAACAGTTTGAAGGCGCACAGGCAGGTGTAGAGGTAGGCGACGGTGACCCCGACCGCGGACATGTCCACGATCCAGAGCAGCGCCGCCCGGCCGAACCAGGGGCTGACCAGGCAGATCGCGCCGACGAAGATCACGCCGACGTACGGGGTCTTGAACCGGGAGTGCAGGCGGCTGAAGGTGCGCGGAATCATCTCCGCCCG
The DNA here is from genome assembly GCF_035726885.1 of Leucobacter sp. M11. Classification (NCBI taxonomy): domain Bacteria; kingdom Bacillati; phylum Actinomycetota; class Actinomycetes; order Micrococcales; family Microbacteriaceae; genus Leucobacter; species Leucobacter sp. M11. The sequence goes on from NZ_JAPFRB010000003.1 coordinate 136,260, forward strand.
GCCCATGCTGAGCAGGAGGCGGCTGGAGGCCACATAGAATCCGTTCAGCCCGGTGCTGACGCCCATCGCAACCGCGGTTGCGAGCAGGATCATCCCACCGCCGCCGAGGACGCCGGTGATGGCGTCGGCGCTTCCCCAGCTCGACTGCCCGCTGACGAGGCGCTCCCAGGGCTCGGTGAGCGCGACCGCGGCCACCATCGCGGAGTACAGCAGGGCCGCCGCGAGAATCGCGAAGACGATCAGGCGCAGCGCGCGGGCCGGGGGGAAATCGAATTCCTCGGCGGCCTGCGGCACGTTGTCGAAGCCGATGTAGGCCCACGGTGCGATCGCGACGATCGCGATGATCGCCGCCATCGGGTTCACCCCGGTGGGGAACGCGGGCGTCGCGTTCTCAATCGTCACGCCCTCGTTCATGATGACCCCGACGAAGATGCAGGCGACGGCGATGAGCATGATCACGCAGGCAATGAACTGGATGCGGCCGGACAGCGCGGCCCCGCGGATATTCAGCAGCCCGAAGACCACGAGCGCGGTCATCGAGATCAGCACCTCGACGAGATACACGTCCCACCCGGCGACCGAGTACAGGTAGCCCTGCTGGACGACCTCGGGGATGAGGTTGCGGAACAGGAGGGCGGTTGCCGAGGCGTTCAGCGCGACGATGCAGGCGTACCCGAGCGTCAGGAACCAGCCGCAGAAGAACGCGTGCGTTCTCCCGAATCCGACCAGGGCGAAGGCGAGCTCACCCCCGGACACCGGGAAGGACCGGATCAGGAAGCCGTAGCTGACGGCGATGAGGATCATCAGGGCGCCCCCGATGAGGAAGCCCAGGATCACGCCGACCGGGCCCCCGGTCGCCAGCCAGTCGGTCGGCAGGATGAAGGCGCCCCAGCCCACCGCGGAGCCCAGGGCGATCGCCCAGACCCAGCGCTGCTTCATGGTTCGGTTCAGTCGTTCGGGGGTCACCGAGGCGGCCGCCTCGCGTGGTGTTCGTTGGGACATTGCGGTCCTCTCCGGCGACGTCGTTGTCACCGTTTGGGGGAAGGGGGCGGCGCGCGATGCCCCGCGCGCCGCCGTTGGCGCCGGTGGGCTTAGCCCAGCCGTGCGTCCACAGCGCCGCACACGAGGTCAACGCTGTCGAGGAGCCGCCCGAGGACGGCCGTGTCGGAAACCAGGGGCGGGGCGAGCACGAGCATCGTCGCCCCGCGGTTGTCGGGCCGGGTGATCAAACGCGTGCCCCGCATCGCCTCCGGGATCACGCGGGTCAGGATGTCCGCGGACTCCTCCGGCGTCAGTTCCCGCCCGGTGTCGCGGTTCCCCGTGAACTCGATCGTGTGGAAGAACCCGGTGCCGCGCACCTCTCGGATGCTCGGGTGCTCCGCACGGATGGCGTCGAGCCCGGCCCGGTAGTCCGGAGCCAGCGCACGCACGTTCCCGGGCACGTCCTCATCGCGGAGGGCCCGTAGATTGGCCGCCGCGACCGCGGTGGCCACGGGGTGCCCGCCCCAGGTGGCCCCGTGAGCGAAGGTGCCGCCCTCGGGGGAGTCCCAGAGCGCCCGCGCGAGCGGCTCGCGGATGATGACCCCGCCGAGGGGGGCATACCCGGAGGTCGAGCCCTTCGCGAAGGTGAGCAGATCCGGCACCACGCCCTGCGCGGTGCTTCCGAACCACTCGCCGAGCCGCCCGAAGCCGGTGATCACCTCGTCCGCGACGAGGAGAATGCCGTGCTCGTCGCAGATGCTGCGCAGCTCCTGCCAGTAACCGGGCGGGGGGACCAGGGAGCCGCGCGAGTTCTGCACGGGCTCCGCGAAGAGCGCCGCGAAGGTGTCGCCGCCCTCGCGCTCCAGCAGCTCCCGGATCGCGCGAATCGAGGGCAGGTCCGCGGCGGTGCCGCCCTCGGGCACCGCCTCGCCGAGCGTGTTCGGCACGTGGAACACCCCGGGCATGAGCGGGCCGAAGGGTGCCTTGTAGGCGGGAATCCCCGTCACGGCAAGCGCGCCGAGCGTGGTGCCGTGATAGGCCATTTCCCGCGCGATGATCTTCGTGCGCTGCCCCTCACCGCGGCTGCGGTGGTACTGGCGAGCGAACTTCACCGCGGACTCGACGGCCTCGGAGCCGGAGTTGACGAAAAACGTCGTCTCCAGATCGCCGGGGGCCAGCTCGGCGATGAGCGAGGCCGCTTCGATCGCCGCCGGGTGCGCCGAGCCCCAGTTGGTCCAGTAGGCCAGCTCGCGCATCTGCGTCACCGCGGCCTCGGCGATGTCGTCGCGCCCGTGCCCGATGTTCACGCAGAACAGGCCCGACAGGCCGTCCAGGTACTCGTCGCCCCGCTCGTCATAGAGGAACGCCCCCCGCCCGCGAACCAGGATGGGCAGTCGCTCGTCGTTCCACACCCGCCCGGGCGTGAAGTGGGGGAACAGGTGGCGTTGGGCATTCTCGCGCAGCTGTGAATGGGGCACGATCACGTCCTTTCGGTCGTTTCCGCATCCGGCTTCGTCGCCGGACGGTCCCCGAGGGGGCACTTCCACTCTGCGGGCACCGCGCGAAACAGCCCAGGCCCAGCGGAGCCCACTTTTCTGGGGCCAGCGGCTCAGCGGCTCAGCCGATCAGCGGATCAGGCTCGCGAGCCGCCGGACCCCTGGCCGGATCCGGGCCAGATCGATCGCGGCGAAGCCGAGCCGGATGTGATTGCGGTTTTCCTCCGGCCGAGTGAAGAACACGTCGCCCCGCTCGATCACGATGCCGTGCGCCCGGGCGCGCTCGGTGAGGGCGACCCCGTCGAACCCCGGCGGGCCGCTCACCCACACGCTCACCCCGCCCGGCGGCACGGGGAAGCTCCAGGGCAGTTCCTCGCCGAGCACGGTCCGGAGCATCTCCCACTTCTGCCCGAGCGCGCCGCGGCGGCGGGTGATCGTGCGCTGGTAGTGCCCGGAGGAGATCAGGAGCGCCATCGCGCGCTGACTGTGCCCCGGCAGGTGGCGCACCCGGTAGCGGCGCAGCCGCCGCAGCTCGCGGATCAGCGCCGCGTCGGCGATCAGGTAGCCGAGCCGCAGCCCGGGCGCGAGGAACTTGGTGAAGGACCCCAGGTAGATGACGTGCTCCGCGCCCGGGTGCGCCCGCAGGGCGGGGCTCGGTTGTCCCTGGTAGCGGAACTCGCTGTCGTAGTCGTCCTCAATCACGACGGTCCCCGAGGCGCGGGCCCGCTCCAGAATGTCGAGGCGGCGGGGCCGGGACAGCGTGACGTTCGTCGGGCTCTGATGGCTCGGCGTCAGGTAGAGCAGGTCGACCCCCAGGCCCGACGGGGGCAGGACGATCCCCTCCCCGTCCACGGGAAACGGGCGCAACCGGGCCCCGGCCCGGAGGAAGGTGTGCCGGGCGTCCACGTAGCCGGGGTCCTCGACGCCGACCGTGCTCCCGGGGCCGCTCAGGGCGTGCGCGAGCAGGTCGAGGCCCTGCTGGGAGCCCGTGGTCACGAGCACGTTTTCGGGCTCGGCCTGCACCCCGCGCGCGGGCAGCACGTGCCGGACGATCGCCCGGACCAGTTCGGGGTCGTCCGCGTCGATCGCGTCCCGGACGCTGTAGAACAGGTGCGGCGGTTCGAGCGCCTCCCGGAGCGCGCGCGCCCAGGGCAGCCGGGGGAACTCCCGCTCGTCGATTTGCCCGGCGACAAAGGGGTACGGCTGCGTCTCCCAGCCGAGCGGCTTCGTGATCTCGGGGGGCTGCTCCCCCCGGGTGTTGTGGAGGTGTCGCCGCCAGACGGGTT
>NZ_JAPFRB010000003.1:140145-144410 GCF_035726885.1 Leucobacter sp. M11
GTCGCTCCTCCCCGGCAGCCGGGTGCCCTGTCCCCGGACGGGACGCCGCGGGCGCCGGCGTCGGCCCGGCGTCCGCCCGGATCGAGCGCACCATCGACTCGTTAATGAAGAAGCCCAGGCGGGACCGCCCCTCGATGAGTCCGCTCGCGAGCAGTTCCTCGTAGGCTCCGCTGACCGTGTTCCGCGACAGGCCCAGCTCCTGGGCGAGCGCCCGGGTGGACGGCAGCGGCAGCTCGACGGGGCGGTGCCCGGAGAGGATTTGATGTTCGAGCGCGCGCCGAAGCTGGCGGTACAGGGGCTCCCCCGATCCGCGGTTGACCTCGATGGGTGACTGGACCCGGCTCAGCCCGGCGGAGGCGCGCTCCGAGGCTCCGGGGCGATTGCGGGGAACGGGGCTCCCGATCATCGTGACTCCTTTGTCAGCGGCTCCTCCCCAGCCCACGACCTCGTGCCCCGACGGTGCTCGGTACGGTCAGCGGGTGCGAACGCACCCTCCGGTTCAGGGTACGACGGAGCCCCCGCGCTGTCCAAGGCCCGGCAGGGGCGGCGGCTTTCCCTCGTGAATGTCAGCCGTTGGGCTTAGCCTGAGGGCATGACTCCCCCCAAAGAGATCCTCCGACACACGCTGAACGAGCAACGCGCTGCGCTCCGCTGGAAGCTTGAGGGGCTCAGTGAGCGTGAGCTGCGCTGGCCGATGACCCCGACCGGCACCAACCTGCTCGGCCTGGTCAAGCACGTCGCCACGATCGAACTCGGCTACTTCGGCGAGGTCTTCGGGCGCCCTTCCGGCATCCCGACCCCGTGGATCGGCGGCTCGGCCGAGCCGAACGCCGACCTGTGGGCCACGCCCGCGGAATCGAAAGAACAGATCCTGCGGCTGTCCGCCGACGCCGAGGCGCACAGCAACCTCACGATCGACGAGCTCGAACTCGAGGCCATCGGGATCGTGCCCTGGTGGACCGCCGAACGCGGCCGGGTCACCCTGCACCAGATCCTGGTGCACATGATCGCCGAGACCGCCCGGCACGCGGGCCAGGCCGATATTCTGCGCGAGCTGATCGACGGCTCGGCCGGGATGCAGGCGGGCAACAGCAACCTCCCCGAGCTGAGCCCCGAGCAGCTCGCCGAGCAGCGCCGCCGCCTCGAAGCGATCGCCGAGGGCTTCCGGGACTGATCAGCGCCCGGGTCCGGCTGGCCCGCTGCCACCGGTCCCGGCTACGCTGAGAGCCATGCGCATTGCCACCTGGAACGTGAACTCCATCCGCACCCGAGTCGGCCGGGTGGTCGATTGGATGGTCCGCGAGGACATCGACGTGCTCGCCATGCAGGAGATCAAGTGCAAGCCCGAGCAGTTCCCCGTCGAGGCCTTTGAGCGCGCCGGATACCAGCTGGAGATCCACGGCCTGAACCAGTGGAACGGCGTCGCCTTCGCGAGCCGCCACGAGATGACCGACGTGGCCACCGCCTTTGACGGAATGCCCGGCTTTGGAAAAGCCATCAAGGGAGCGGAGGACCGCCAGCTCATGGGGCCCAACGACCTGCCCCAGGAGGCCCGCGCGCTCGGCGTTACGGTCGGGGACCTGCGCCTCTGGAGCCTGTACGTGCCCAACGGCCGCGGGCTCGACGACCCGCACTACGCCTACAAGCTGGAGTGGCTCGCGGCGCTGCGCCGCAACGCCGAGGGCTGGCTGGCGGCCGAGCCGCAGCTGCCGCTCGCGCTCATGGGCGACTTCAACATCGCCCCGACCGACGCCGACATGGGCGACCCGAGCTTCCAGCACGGCCGCTCCACGCACATTTCCCCCGATGAGCGCAGCATGTTCGCCTCCTTCATCCCGACCGTTGACGACGTCGTGCGCCCGTACGCCCCCGAGGGCTTCACCTTCTGGGACTACACGCAGCTGCGCTTCCCCCGCGACGAGGGCATGCGCATCGACTTCATCATGGGCTCCCCAGCCTTCGCCGACACCGTGACCGGCGCGTCGATTCACCGCGAGGAGCGCAAGGGCGACAGCCCGAGCGACCACGTCCCCGTCGTCGTGGATGTGGACCCGTCCCTCCTCGACGCCGGCTACGACGAGGACGACCTCGACCGCCCGATGATCTTCGGCTAGCCCCCGGCCGCCCTCCGCACGCCCTCACCGCCGGCACAAAACGGCAGGAGGGGCTGGTCAGCGACCTATTCAGGGTGATATTCTTGACCCAGGACACTCATCTGATACTCATATTCATTAGAGAGAATGAGAGTCGAGACGCGAGGGACGCGTCACCCCGGGGGGGGAAGGGAAAGGGGCTGCCAATGCGCGCCGCAATCTATGAAAACGGATCGTTTCGAGTCGGGGAGCTGCCGCTCCCCGCGCTTCGCGAGGACCAGATCCGGGTCCGACCCATCGCGAACGGAGTCTGCGGGAGCGACCTGTCCGCCTGGGCGCACACCGAGGACTTCATGGCCGCGAACGACGAGGCCGGGATCCGGCTGTCGCGCTTCGATACCGAGCGACCGATCGTCTTCGGCCACGAGTACACCGCCGAGGTGACCGAGGTTGGCGCCGCGGTGACCGATCAGGCCGTCGGCGACACGGTCTTTGTGCTGCCCTGGGTCATCGAGTCCTCCGGGGAGCCGCGGACGAGCGGGTACTCCTCCGAGTACCCGGGCGGGATGAGCACCGAGACCATCGTGAACGCGGGCGGGCACCTGCCACTCCCCGCGGGCGTCGATCCGGTGCTCGCCGCAACGCTTGAGCCCATCGCCACCGGCACGAACGGCGCGCAGCGCACCGGCATCCAGGCGGGCGAGGGCGCCATCGTGACCGGGCTCGGCCCCGTGGGGCTCGGCGCGGTCGTGGAGCTCGCCGCCCGCGGCGCGTTCCCCATCGTGGCGTCCGACCCCTCGGCGCGGCGGCGCGAGGTCGCGCTGGCCTACGGCGCGACGCACGCCGTTGACCCCGCCGAGACGGACCCGATCGACACCTGGCGGGAGCACGCTGCGGCGGGCAGTCGCCTGTACGTCGTGGAGGCCTCGGCCGCGCCCGGCTTGCTTCCGGCAATGATCCAGTCCGCACCCGACTACGCGGTGTTCTCGATCGTCGGCTCCGGCACCCACCACGAGCAGCTGCGCACGATGACCGCGGTGTCGAAGAACATCTCGCTTCTGTTCGCGATGGGTGCCCCCTGGGGCACGCAGCGCTACGTGGCGCTCGACCGCGCCCTGGAACACCTGGTCGAGGGCCGCTACGATCCGGCGCTCATGGTGACCGCGGTGACCGGCCTTGCCGGCGCGCAGGCCGCCTTCGAAGCGCTCCGCCCCGCCTCGGGCGAGATCGCCGAGATCAAGGTCCTCGTGCTCCCCGAGCTCGAGGCGAGCACCCTGGTAGACCCAAGCACCCGCTGAGCGGGCTGAGCGCACCCCCGGTCCCCGCGCGCCTGCGCGGGGACCGGGGGTGCGTGCGTTCCGGGGTCAGCCGGCCAGCGCCTCCTTGAGCGAGACGCGAGCCCCCGTGCGCAGGATCGAGTTGCTGTAGATCTTTGCGCCGAGCAGGATCACGAGCACCGTCGAGACGACCAGGATCACGAGCGACACCAGCGGCTCCCACCAGTCGGCCGTGCCCATGAACAGCCGCATCGGCATCCCGACCGGGGCCGAGAAGGGCACATACGACATGATCGTCATGACGAGGTCGTTGTCGTTGAAGGCGATCACCAGCACATAGGGCACCATGATCAGCATCATGAGCGGGCTCGTGACCGAGCCGACGTCCTCCTGGCGGCTGACCAGCGAGGCCGCCGTGGCGAACAGCGAGGCCAGCAGCACAAAGCCGAGGGCGAAGAACACCCCGAACCAGACGAGGGATTCGCCGAGCTCACCCAGCACGAGGTCCTGTCCGGTGGCGAGCAGCCCGACCGCGGCGATCACCAGAATGATGATTACCTGGCCGATGGCGAGGATGCTGTTGCCGAGGATCTTGCCCGCGAGCAGCTGCCGGACGGGCACCGCCGCCATCAGGATCTCCACGATCCGGGTCTGCTTCTCCTCGACGACCGACTGGGCGATCGTTGCGCCGAAGGTGACCGCGCTCATCATGAACACGATGCCAAAGCCGATCCCGACGAGGTACACGAGGAAGGGGTTCAGCTCGGCGACCTGGAGCAGCTCCACGGTGGGCTGCACGGACAGCGCCCCGATCACATCGCTCGGGGCGTCCTCCAGGCCGAGCACGGTGAGCCCGATCTGGGTGTCGCCGCCCGAGAGCACGGCCCCCGCGACC
>NZ_JAPFRB010000003.1:144481-146544 GCF_035726885.1 Leucobacter sp. M11
CAGCTGGGCGGCGACCTCGGGGGTCGCGGCGACCTCGGTCCGATCGTTCGAGGCGTTCGAGGCGCTGAAGCCGCTGAAGAGCACTCCGGCGAGCACCATCGCGAACAGGATGAGCGCGGAGACCACGAAGGCCTTGCTGCGCAGCTTCGAGCTGATCTCGCGCTCGGCGACGAGCCAGACGGCGGATCCGGTGCTGGGCGGGGTTGGCGTGGTCACTGGATGACCTCCTTGAAGATCTGGGCGAGCGAGGGCTGGACGGGGGCGAAGCGGCGGACGGGACCGTCCGCGACCGCGCGAGCGAGCACGGTCTGCGCCGTCTCGGGGGCGGCCGCGTCGAAGCGCACGAAGGGGCCGTCGAACTGGGTGACCTCGATGCCGGGGACGTCGCGCACCCACCCCGCGTCCCCGGTGACCTCCAGCTCGAAGGTGAGTCCGGAGTGCTGCTCGCGCAACTGCTCCCGGGTGCCCGAGGCGCGAATCGAGCCGTCCGCGATCACGATGACGTCGTCGCAGAGCCGCTCGACGATGTCGAGCTGGTGCGAGGAGAACAGGACGGGAGCGCCCTTCGCGGCGAAGTCCTTGAGCACGCCGAGCACCACCTCGACCGCGAGGGGATCCAGCCCGGAGAAGGGCTCATCGAGCACGAGCGCCACGGGGTCGTGCACGAGCGCCGCGGCGATCTGCGCGCGCTGCTGATTGCCGAGCGAGAGGCTCTCCACCGTGTCGTTTGCCCGCTCGGTCAGCCCGAGGCGCTCGATGAGGGCATCCGCGCTGGCCTTCGCCGCCGCGGCGGTCATCCCGTGCAGCCGGCCGAGGTATTGCAACTGCTCGCCCACCCGCATCTTCGGGTAGAGCCCGCGCTCCTCGGGCATGTACCCGAAGCCCGCGCGATCGCGCTGCGTGATCGGCTTCCCGTGCAGCAACACCTCCCCGGAGTCCGAGGAGAGCACCCCGAGGATGATCCGCATGGTCGTGGTCTTCCCGGCCCCGTTTCCGCCGACGAAGCCGGTCATCCGGCCCCCGCCGACGGCGAAGCTCACCTCGCGGAGCACCTGCCGGCTTCCGAAGCTTCGATTGATCGCGCGCACTTCGAGCATCGCGTACCTCCTGTTGTCGTCTGACTCCAGACTAGGAAACACGACCCGGGGACGCCTCCCCCCGAGGGCTAGATCTCGGCTCCCCCCTGCGGGGGAGCCGGGCGCACGAGCCCCCGGTTGAACGCCCACACGACGGCCTGAATCCGGTCGCGCACCCCGAGCTTCTGCAACACCCCGGACATGTGGCTCTTCACGGTGGCCTCGCCGACAAAGAGCCGAGCCGCGATCTCGGCGTTCGACAGGCCCTGCGCCGCAAGCCCCAGCACCTCGCGCTCCCGTTCCGTGAGCCCCGCCTCGGTCGCGATCCGAGCCGAGGCCGCCTCGGCTGTGGTCCGCGAGGCGTCCCCCGGGCCTCCCCCCTGGGGCGGCAGGCCCTGGGCGGACAGCTGCGCGAGCACGGTGCGGGTGATGTCGGGTGAGAGCATCGCCTCCCCCGCCGCGAGCACGCGCACCGCGTCAATCAGGTGCTCGGCCCTGGCCGTTTTCAGCAGGAAGCCGCTCGCCCCGGCGGCGAGCGCCTCCAGCACCACCTCGTCGCGGTCGAAGGTCGTCAGCATGAGCACGGAGGGGCGCGGCGGGCCGCCGTCGCGCAGCCGCCTGGCCGCTTCGAGCCCGTCCATGACGGGCATTTGCACGTCCATGCAGACCACGTCGGGGGCGAGCTCGGCGACGAGGCGGAGCGCGTCCTCCCCGTGCTCGGCCTCGCCGACCACCTCGATGTCGGGTTCGGACTGCAGGATGATGCGGAAGCCGGATCGGACCAAGGCCTGATCATCGACGAGGACGACTCGAATCATTGGGGGACGACCTCTGCGGTGGGGGGCGGGGTTTCGGGGGGCGGGGTTCGCGGGCGCGTGGGGCTGAGCGGCACGGAGGCGCGCACGAGGAAGCCCCCCTGCTCGCGTCGGTGCGCGGTGAGGCTGCCGCCGACGGCGCCGACGCGTTCGCGCATCCCGCGCAGGCCAA
>NZ_JAPFRB010000003.1:146583-147114 GCF_035726885.1 Leucobacter sp. M11
CGTCGTCGGCGATTTCCAGTTCGACGGAGTCGGCGTTGAAGCGAAGCCGAACGGTGGCCACGGCGCCCGCTCCCGCGTGCTTGCGCACGTTGGTGAGCCCCTCCTGGGCGATGCGGAACAGTGCGACGTCGACGAGTTGGGGCAGGGGCCGGGTCTCGCCGACGACGAGCAGCTCGGCGGAGCCGCCCACGGCGTTCGCCTGGTTGATCAGGCTCGGCAGCTGCGCGAGGCTGATCACGTTCGCATCGGGGTCCTCGTCGTCGCTGACCGAACGCAGGGTCTGGAGGAGCCCGCGCAGCTCACCGACGGCCTGCTGGGCACTGTCCTCAACGAGCTCGAGGGATTCGCGGGCCAGGTCCGGATCGCGGTCGAGCACCCGACGGGCGGCCCCCGCGTGGATGCCCATGACGGAGACGTGGTGCGCGACGACGTCGTGGAGCTCGCGCGCAATCTCGAGCCGGTCCAGGGCGACCGCCTGCGCGGCGCTCGTCATCCGCTCCTCCTCGAGCAGGGTGGACTGGGCGTGCAGGT
>NZ_JAPFRB010000003.1:147147-147929 GCF_035726885.1 Leucobacter sp. M11
TGCCGAAGTAAAAGGCCGCACCGAAGTACAGCAGGTTCGTGAACACCTGGATCGCCGACCAGGAGGCCAGCTCGGAGAACAGCCCGGAGCGGGACAGCCCCGGCATGTTCTCGGGTTCGTTCGTGAGCCGGATCAGGTTGACCGTGATCCAGGCGAACATCGCGAGGGTGATGCCCACCCGCGTCAGCATCGCGAGGCGACGGTCCTGCTCCCAGGCACCCACCGAGTAGAGCGCGATGAAGAGGCCGATGCTCACGAAGAGCGCCTCGGGCACGGCGGTCTGCCCGGCGAGGAAGAACCCGGCGGCGACGACGACCGCCACCGCGCTCGGGAAGCGGCGGCGCAGGCTGAGCGGCAGGGTGACGAGCGCGATGCTGAGCAGGCTCAGCCAGAGCGGGGCCGGCTCCGGGAACATGCCAACCCGGGTGTAGAGCAGGAAACTGATGAAGGCGCCGAGCAGGATCAGGGCCGCGCCCATCGCGTCCCGCCGGGTGCCTTCGGCTCCCGGCTTCGGCCGCACCCACTCGTCTCGCATGGTCCCAGCGTAGTGGGGCCGCGTGCGGCCGACTCGGCTGCGGCGGTGCGCGGGCGGCCCGGCACCGCTGTTCCCGCGTCGTTTACCCAGCGGCAACCGGGCCACCCCCCGGGTATGGATGAATGAGCGGGTACCGCTGTTCAGCCACAGCACTCGAAAGGATTTTCATGCAGAACCCCCACCGTCCGCTCCGGGAACGCCCCGGCTCCGGAACGGCCACGCGACGCTCCCTGCGAGGAGGCGCGGT
>NZ_JAPFRB010000003.1:147989-155696 GCF_035726885.1 Leucobacter sp. M11
AGGGTCGGCATCCGGAGCGGACACCGCTCAGGCGATGACCCAGGACCGCATCAACGCCGCGAACGACGCCTATAACAACGCGGACGCGACCCTCGAGTTCATCACGATGTCCGACACCGAGCTGTCGGGCAGCCCCACCGCGGAGAAGACCTCCGAGCAGGTCGCCTACGAGAGCGCGAAACCGCACTTCGACACGCTGAGCGCCTGGGCCACGGCGAAGGGCTTCGAGCCCGGCGTGATCGTCGATAACGGCGACGTGGTCGGGGCGAACGATCCCGAGTACTCGGACCATCTCGCGGGCAACAGCGAGAAGACCGCCGGGTGGTATCGTGCGGTGGAGCGGGTCATGCGGGAGAGCTTCCCAGAGGCCCAGGTCCTGCTCACCCAGGGCAACCACGACATCGCCGATCTGATGGGCAAGACCTTCGACCAGGCCCGCGCCGCGAATGCCCCGGCGGACGCCCCCGAGTGGTTCTACCCGAGCGCCGAGAGCGACTACGTCGGCAACTTCCACACCACGGTCAACGGTATCGACTTCATCGGCCTCGATTACAACGGCAAGGAAACCTTCGGCTACGCCGGGCAGCGCACGGGGTACCAGGAGTACCTTCGGAAGACGCTGGCCGCCATCGCGGCCCAGCCGGACTACGACGCGGGCAAGCCGATCTTCGTCTCGATCCACAGCGGCTACGCTGGCACGTCCCTGGGCGGACCGTTCCACGCTGAGTACGACATGGCCGGACCCGATCTGCAGCGCATCCTCGCCGAGTACCCGCAGGCCGTGCTGGGCTCCGCGCACACGCACTTCTCCTCGAATCCCGAGACGAGCATCTACCAGAAGGACTTCACGGTCTACGAGAACGCCTCGATGAACTACATCTACCAGGATGTCCCTGGCGACTTCCTCGGGGGCGGCTACTTCGAGGGCAACCAGGGCGACCCCGAGGCCGGGGTCTCGCAGAAGAGCGCAAACTTCATCACGGTTCTCGACAGCGGCGAGACGGTCATCCGCCGCTTCGACGTGACGCATCAGCGCTGGATGGGCATGCCCTGGGTCGTGAACACCCCGGCGGGCACGGCGGGGTTCACGTACACCGACGACCAGCGCAGCACGATCGCGCCCTGGTGGGAGGCCGCCGCGGTCACCGCGCGCGCGGTCACCGAGACCTCGGTCACGCTCGGCTTTGACCAGGCCAAGGATGACGAGCTCGTGAACTACTACGAGATCGCGATCACCGACCAGGACGGAAACCCCGTCCCGTTCACGGCCAATCAGGTCCCGGACTACGGCAAGAACCCGCCGAAGTCCGTCACCGGGAGCGTCAAGGCATACTCGCGCTTCTACATGACCCCGAACACGATGGGTTTCGACATCGCGGGGCTGAAACCCGCGAAGACCTACCGGGTCGAGGTACGCGCGGTTGATGACTTCCAGAACGTCTCCGAGGCGCTGACCGGCTCCTTCCGCACCGCGGGCACGCTCGTGTTCCCCGAGTACCCGGAGTCCCCGGCCCCCGCGCACGCCGGCGCATTCCTGAATCTGCCCTTCGAGGGCGACCTCAGCGACTCGGGCACCGCCGCGGACACCGCACCCGCGGCCGCGGCCGTCGGCGCCGTCTCCTTCGTCGACAACGACCGACCCGGCGCGACGGGCCAAGCGGTGCGCATCGGCGGCGGCAACAAGAACTACGTCGATCTCGGCTCCCGGCCGGAGTTCGACCTGGGCACCGAGAAGAACCTGACCGTGAGCTTCTGGACGAAGGTCACCGGGGTCAGCGGGTACGGCGCGATCCTCAGCAACAAGAACTGGTCGAACTTCTACCGGTCGGGGCTGAACGTGGCCCCGCAGGGCTCGGACACGGGCAAGCTTGAGTTCACCCTCGGCGACGGCAAAAACGGCGTCTACGCGACCGGCGCGGTCCCGGACTTCCGGAATTCCTGGCACCAGATGACACTCACGGTGGATCGGGCGAGCAACACGGCACGCACCTACCAGGACGGCGTGCTCGCCGGAGAGGCGAGCCTCGCCGAGGTGGGCAGCCTGACCAGCGGGCTCAACATGCTCATCGGCGTCGACGGGGGCAAGAGCTACGGCGTCGCGCTCGACCTCGACGACCTGCGGATGTGGGACAGCGCGCTCACCGAGGCCGAGGTGGCCGCGCTGTTTGCCGCCGACGACGCCACGGCCGAGACCGAAGCGCTGACCCGGGCCGTCGAGTACGCCGACGAGCTCGTGGCTGCCCAGGAGAGCGAGGCGGGGAACGGTCGGGTCCTCGACGCGGCGCTCACCGAGTCCCTCGTCGCCGCGGTGGCGAGCACGCGCGCCGTGCTGGCCGAGCCCGCTCCGGCGAAGGCGGCGCTCCGCGCGGGCTACGACACGCTCCGGTCCGCCGTCACCGCGGCCGAGGAGCAGCCCGTGCGCTTCTCCTACGCCGCGTCGGCGAACAACGGCGCGATCAGCCCCGCGGAGGGCGTGGCTGACCTGGCCGGGGAGATCCGCTTCGCCCTGACCCCGGCGAGCGGGTTCCGCATCGCCGACTCGGTTGTGGAGGTCTCGGGTGCCGAGGCCTTCGCGATCGAGGGCGAGGAGCTGGTGCTCCGCGGGGTGCAGGGGCGGGTCTCCGCAGCGGTGACCTTCGCCGCCGTTGTGGACGGCGGCCCGGGAGACGGCGGCACCACCCCCGGGGACGGGGGCACAACGCCGGGAGACGGCGGCACGACCCCCGGAAACGGCGGCAAGACGCCGGGTGAACAGCCCGGGACCGGCGCGGGGACCCCGGCCGGAAGCGGCTCCGGGGCGGCGAGCGTCGAGCAGACCCCGGTACCCGGGGACCAGCTCGCGGCGACCGGCGACAACGCGGCGCAGACCTGGCTCCTCGCGGGCCTGGCCTCGGCGCTGCTCGGCGCGGCCGGTGTCCTGCTGACGGCCCGCGCGCGACTGCGCCGCCGGTAACCGAAGAGCGGCGGGCCGGGAGTCGAGCTCCGGCTCGGATCCCGGCCCGCCCCTTTCGCGGGCGTCGATCGGCCCCTACGCTACAAGCAGCGCCGGATCTCCCGAGGGACGCCCCCGGTGCCCGCACGCCCACGCCACCCACCGTCCGAGGAGTCCTCATGCCGCTCGACCACCCCGGGACCCTCGCGGGTTCCCTTGTCACCCTCGAACCGCTCGCCCACGAACACCGCGACGGGCTCGTTGCCGCCGTGCAGGACGGCGAGCTCTGGCGGCTCTGGTACACGGCGATTCCGACGCCGGACGGCATGGACGCGGAGATCCAGCGCCGACTGACGCTCCAGGATCAGGGCTCGATGCTGCCCTTCACCGCGCGCCGGAATGACACGGGCGAGATCATCGGGATGACCACCTACATGAACGTGGACGCGAGCACGCCCCGGGTCGAAATCGGTTCCACGTGGAACGCGGCGAGCGCGCACGCCACCGGCACCAACCCGGAGTCCAAGCTCCTGCTGCTCGGCCACGCCTTCGATGTCTGGGGGTGCCCCGCCGTCGAGTTCCGAACAGACTTCCTGAATCGGCAGTCCCGCGCCGCGATCGAGCGCCTCGGCGCGAAGCAGGACGGCGTGCTCCGCTCACACCGCACCGATAACGGTTACGTCCGCGACACCGCCGTGTACTCGATCATCGCTTCCGAGTGGGCCGGGGTGCGCCTCGGCCTGGAGCGACGGGTCTCCGCGCATCTGCGGGCCGGGTCGACCCCGCCGCTCGGCTAACCGCGCCCCCTGGCCCATCGGCCCTCAGTGGACCGCAGGCGTCCTCCGCGCAGGCTCGCGCATCCCGTGACGCCCAGGAGCAGGCCCCCGGCCAGCAGCAGGAGCATCGCCAGCAGTCCCGAAGCGCTCTCGGAAGTTCCGGTGTCCGCGAGGCGTGGCGCGGGGTGAGTCGCCGCCGGCTCCGGCAGCCCCGCGGGGATGCGGCTTGGCACCGGTGGTGTCTTCACAATGGTCGGGCGCTCGGGATCCGGCGTCACCTCGGTCACGGGAGGGCGCTCGGGATCCGGCGTCACCGGCGTGGCGGCGAGCACGGTGAGCTCCTGCGCGAAGGCGCCCGGTTCCACGGTGAGCGTCGCCGCCCCGACGGCTGCGGCGGGCACCGGCAGCGCGAGCCGAACGGTGCCGTCAGCGTCGGCGGTGCCGCTCGCTTCGACCGTCGCCCCGGAGGCCCGCAGGGTCAGGAGCGCGCGCACGCTCTCTCCGGCGGTGAGGTGCTCGCCGGCAAGGCGAAGCTCGGTGCCGGCGCGGGCCTCGCCGAGCACCCGGAAGGCGCGCGGCAGGCTCACCGCCGGGGTGAGCGGCGAGGTGACGCTTGCCGGGATGTATTCCGGGGCGGAACCGGTGACCCGCACCGAGAGCCGCTCGCCGAGGACCTCCTCCGTCAGGATCAGTTCGCGGCCCGTCCCGAGTTCGCGGCCCGCCTCGGTCCGCCAGGAGTACGCCAGGTCACTCCCCGGGGCGTCCCACCCGGCGGCCAGGGCGCTCACGCGCTGGCCCACCTCGAGCCGGTCACCGAGCGCGCCCGCGTCGGTCTCCACCGAGACGGTTCCCGGCGTCATCACGAGGGGAAGGGCTTCGAGCACGGTCAGCTCCTGTCGGAACCCGCCGGGCTCGATCGTGAGCGTGGCGGCCCCGGAAAACGTGCGCGGGAGCCGCAGCGTCACCTGGGCGGTCCCCGCCGGTCCAGCGACCGCGGTCGCGATGATCGGGTCGGCGGCGCTCGCCCGGAGCCACGGGGCCGCGTGACCCGGGGTGAGCCGCACGCGCACCGGCTCGCCCGGGGTGAGGTGAGCGCCCGTGATGACGAGGTCCTCGCCGGCCCGCGGCTGCGACTCGATCGCGTAGGCGCGCGGGGCGAATACCAGGGGTCGGCCGGAGACCGGGGCCTCGCTCGTGACGCTGGTGTACCCGGCGGCACTGGCGCTCGCGCGCAGCGTGATCCGCTCGCCGAGCATGGCCTCGGTCACGGGCAGGGTCTCTTCGGTGCCGAGCACCGTTCCGTTCGCGGTTTGCCACTCCCAGCTGAGCGCGGTTCCCGGGGTGTCCCACCCGGTGTGCGTCGCGCGCAGCACGCCGCCGGGCTCGACCCGGTTCCCGTCTGCCCCCAGGACGCCAACGGTCCCGCGGGCCAACGTGCCGGGCAGAATTGTCGGGCCCGTCGCCCAGACGCGTCTCGCTTCGTAGCCCGGCCGTTCAACCACGACTTGAGCGCCGAGGGAGCTGCCCAGGTCCTCGGGGCGGGGGACCCACCTCATTGTCCCCGCTGAGTCGTCGATGGCCTGCCCGTCCCGCGTCCAGCTCTCGACGGTGATCGTGGCGTCCTCGGGAAGCGTGTCCTCCTGCCGCACAGCAAGCGAACCACCAACAACGGCGTCACCGATGATGCGGAGGTCGGGAACCTGCTGGCTGCCCTGCTCCACTCGCCCGACATGCAGTGTGCGCCGGCTGGTGGAGTAGCCTGGAGCCGAAAGAGTATACGTTGCCGTCACGACAGAACCGATGTCCTCGATTCGCGGGCGATAGGTCGCCGTACCGTGCTGAATACCATTGACGTTCCACACCACGGTGACTGCTTCGCCCAACGCGATTGCCTGGAGGAACTTCACCTCGAGACTGACCTCGTTGCCGTACCTGAGCTCTCCTCTGACCTCAGCAAACGACGACGGCATCGCTGCGGGAGCAACGGTGACCGGCACGGTCGAAAGCCGCACGGTGTGGAATCGCTCGGTGGTAATCGTGGCCGTGGCGTGCACGGCGGTGCCGACGAGATCCGCGGTGAGGGGGAGCGTCGGCCCGGTCCGCCCCGTCAGCTCCGTCGTGCCGGAGAACCAGCGAATCTCAGAGATCTCGCCCGAGCCGCTCCAATTCTTGAGGTTCAGCTCCAGCGTCCCGTTCATCACCGGGTCCCCGATCACGGCGAGCTCGCCCGTCGGGTCTGCGCGCTCCCACACCTCAATCGGGGCGCTCTTGGCGGTTTCCGCGTCGACGTAGAACTCCTGAGCCGCCGTCGCCGAGACGCGGATCGCCTTGCCCGCGTCCGCGGCGGTCGGGGTGTACTCCGGCCCCGTGGCCCCGGGGATGCGGGCCGCGCCGGCCCACCAGACAAACTCGGTCCGGTCCGGGGCGGGCGACCAATCTCGGTCGAACCGGGCGCGGAGGGGAAGCCCGGTCTCGCCGGTGCCGCTGAGGGTCACCGCCGCCGGCTCAAAACTGCCCTGTTGGACGACACCGTTGGTAACGGGAACGGAAAGCTCATGATAGCCCGCGGCGCTCCACACCATGTGGAGGCTGATATCGCTGCCGAGGTCTTCTCCGGTCAGGGAGTACGACGTTGTTCCCGTCGCCACCTGCGCTCCATCTCGCTTCCAGATGATCTGCGGAATGACGCTCGGCACGGTCTGGTAATCAGTCACCTTCACGGTGTTGCCCACGCGCCAAGGGGCTTCATCCAGGGATACCGTGAGCCCGGTAAACTTGCCCCGCTCGATCGGCGCAGAAAACAGCGTGACCTGTTTGGTCTCGGGGCGCATCTGCCCGGGAATCTTGCGCGCCAACAGCACGGTGGCGCTGATCTGTTTCCCGAGGGCCCCCTCGCCAAGCCCGGGGCCGTCGTGCGCCGGGACGACGACCTCGAGCCTCGAGTTCGGTACCGGCTGCACCTGATAGACGTTGTGGCGGAACATCCAGGACACCGACTCGATCGTCCAGTCCCCGAGGGTGTCCGCCGGACCGACGGTGAGCCGCTGGCCGACCGCGGCCGTGCCTGACAGGACGAGCTCCGGGGCCTCCGCCCCGAGCACGGGCTCGTCGAGGGCCGCGGGGAGCGCCGCGCGCTCCGCGAGGCGGGCCGACGCCGAATCAGGCGCGGGTGCCAGGTCCGCTTCGGGCGCGGTGTCCACAGGTTCCGGCACCGAGGCGGGTTCCGACGCCGGGGCGGGCTGCTCAGTGCTGATCGGGCCCGATTCGTCGATCGCCGGTGCGGTGCCGGGCTCCCCGACCGGGTTCGCCTCGTCCGCTACCGGCGCTGCCTGGGTATCTCCATCCGCCGCAGGGTGCGCGGCTTCCGATTCAACGGTGATTGCGGGGTCCGCGCCCAGCAGTTCGGGCCCTGCTCCCGGCTCCTCCGCGGCCGCCGGCGAGGCCACTCCGGCGAGGATCACCACGAGGATGCCGACAAGAATCGCCGCGGCGCGGTGCCGAGGAGCGCTGTGGGAACCGGGAGCCATGATGGGCCTCTCTCTCGACGGGATCGCTGTGTGCACAGCCGCGGCCAGCACGGTCCGCCCGCCTATTTTCCCGGGAAATGACCGCGGTGACATCCGTATAAAACACCCAAGTTGCCAAACAATCGCGTCGAGAGCGCGGTGACACCGGTGGGCTCCTTCCCGGGAGAAGCGGTAGGGGTGCACCCGGCCGGCGTCGACCCCGGAGCACGTTTCCGGGGCGTGCCGCGGGGCTGACCCCGCGGCACAGCACGAATCGCCCCGGCCGCAATGACGCGCGGCCGGGGCGATTCGACGCAGAACTCAGCCCTGGAGGGCCTGCCGACGCCTAGCCAGCAGCACGGCTGCGCCGGCCAGGGTCAGCACCCCGGCAGCGCTCAGCACGCTCGCTGAGTCGGCAACTCCGGTGTCCGCAAGCTGCGGTTTCGGACCACTCGGGGCCGCGGGCCGCGGCCCAGCGTCGGCGTCGGCGTTC
>NZ_JAPFRB010000003.1:155910-158680 GCF_035726885.1 Leucobacter sp. M11
TCTCTTCCGGCGCGTAGACATAGGTCACAAAGCCGGTGACCCCGGTAAAGGTGCCCGTCTCCTGTTCGGGGGAGCTGACCAAACGATACCCGGGGATCTCCAGCGCGGAGGTCTCCCAGGTCATGCCGATCATCCCGAAGTCTTCGAAGCGCTCGGCAATCGGCGTCCCGCTCTCATCCACGTAGCAGGCGAAGAACGTGCTGGGGGGTGGCGGATCAATCGATCCGTCGCGCCCCTCAGGAATCGGCAGATACGTGAAGGTGACGTCCAGGTCCCCGCTGACGCTTCCGGTGTTCTTCGGCACCACTGAGTCGAAGTAATATCCGGAAAAACTCTCGTTCGCGAAGTAATAGCTCCCGTCGATCACCCCGGGGACCGGCAGCGGATCGCGGAGGTCGGAGCCCGTTTCGTCAACGTGATGCACGGTAATGGTGGCGGGCACACACCCGTCAAAGGCTTCTTCGGCCCCGGCAGCCGTGACCCCGGTGGTTGCTCCGGCCACGAGCAGGAGCCCGGCCAGGCCGGCCCCCGCGGTCACGCGTCGTGTGGATCGCATCATATTCCCCCCTGGAATTTGGGCGCATCCCCGCGCCCTGTGCAACACCCTAACCCACGCGTGCGCACCGCAACAGACCGCCGCCCTCGGCGCACAGCGCGGGCGGTTGTTGTGGGTGCCCGCGTCCTGGGACCCACAGCAACCGCCCGTGCGTTGCCTACCGCACGGCGGCGCGGCGCATCAGGAGCCAGGTGCCCGTGACCGACAAGCCAGCGGCGAGCACCGCGGCCAGCACCCCCATCCAGGGGCGGAACCCGGCGATGATGTCGATCAGGTTGGGGGCGAAGACGAGCAGCGCGACGGCGAGCAACAGGCCGAGGATCAGCGCGAGCGCGATGGACCCTTTCGAGCCGAAGCGCACCCAGGCTGCCGCGAAGAGCCCGCCCAGGCTGAGCACCGAGAAGAGACCGAGGAAGGCGATCGTGATGAGCCAGCCCACGTTTCCGTAGCCCAGCCACATCACATCCGTGAGGTAGAGGCCGAAGAACCAGTGATCCGTGAGCAGCTCCAGGCCGAGGAGCACGGCGAGCACGGCGGTGATGTAGCCCGCGAGCAGTGCGTTCGCGATCGCGGTGCCCGCCACGTAGGCGCGCCGGGTCGTCCCGAGCGCCAGGGCGAAGGGGAAGGTCGTGGCCACCGACTGCACCCCGTAGTAGCCGAGGTACCCGGTCACCGCCCACACCAGCCCGCCGTTGGCTTGCGCGCCCTCGATGTAGTCGGGGGTGCCGGGCTCCGAGCCGAAGCGCTGGAAGGTGAGCGCGATGACCACGCTGATCACGGCCCCCATTCCGAGGATGTAGAGCGGTACCCCGAAGAAGCTTTCGCGCTTGTTGAGGTGCAGCCGCACCGCGTTGGTGATGTTTTTCATGATCAGGCTCCCGTCGGGGTCTGCGTGGCCTGTGCGCGGTCGGCGTCGGCGGTTTCGGATCCGTTGAAGCCGTAGGCGGCAACGAGAGACTGGAGGGAGACGGGGCTCAGCTCGAGGCCGTCGGCCTCGGCGCGCTCCCGGAGCTCCCGGGTCACCGTCCCCTCGATCACGGCGGAGCCGAGCCCGCCGATCGCGTGTCGGCTGAGCACGCTGAGGTTCGCGGTGAAGCGATCCAGCGCGGCCGCGGCCCCGGCTGCCTGGAAGGCCAGGCCCCGGAGCTCGTCGACCTCGGCGTCCTGCACCACGCGCCCCCGGTCGAGGATGATGACCCGCTCCAGGAGCCGGTCCATCTCGTCGATCAGGTGCGTGGAGAGGATGACGGTGCGCGGGTGCGCCGCGTAATCGCGCAACAACGCATCGTAGAAGTGGCCCCGGGCCGTGGCGTCGAGGCCCAGGTAGGGCTCGTCGAAGAACGTGACCGGCGCCCGCGAGGCGAGCCCGATCACGATGCCAACGGCGGAGAACTGCCCGCGGGAGAGCTTCTTAATCACGGGCTTCGTGGGAATCCGAAAGAGCTCGATGAGCTCATCTGCGAAGGCCTGGTCCCAGTTCGGGTAGAAGATGCTCGCCGCGCGGATCGCGTGGTGCAGCTTGTAGTCGTCGGGGTAGCGCTGGTTGTCGCGCAGGAAGCACATCTGCTCGAGCGTGCCCTCGTGCTCAAAGGGGGCGTGGCCGAGGACCCGGACCGTGCCCTCGCTCTCGCGGTCCTGGGCGGTGATGAGGGACATCAGGGTGGTCTTGCCGGCTCCGTTGCGGCCGAGTAGCCCCGTGATGGTGTGTTCTCGAATGTCGATGGTGACATCGTCCAGGGCGACGACGGCCCCGTATCGTCGGGTGAGACCCCGGGTGGAGATGGCGATGCTCATTGCGCTGCCTCTTTCTGAATCATGGCGAGAAGTTCTGAGGTGCTGATCCCGAGCGCACGGGCCTCGCGGATCAGCGGGGTAATGAAGTCGGCGATGAGGCCGCGGTCGCGTTCCGCGGTGACCATCGCTCGCGCCCCGGGGGCGACAAACATGCCGATGCCGCGCTTCTTGTAGAGCACGCCGCGATCGACGAGGAGGTTCACGCCCTTTCCGGCCGTCGCCGGGTTGATGCGGTAGAACGCGGCAAACTCGTTCGTCGAGGGCACCTGAGCGTCCTCCGCGTAGGTGCCGCGCAGGATGTCGTCCGCGATCTTCTCCGCCAGCTGGAGAAAGATCGGCTTGGCGTCGTCAAACATCCAGCCTCCTTCGTTGGTTAGTTACTTCACTAATGAACCTACGCACCTGGGCCCCGGCTGTCAA
>NZ_JAPFRB010000003.1:158713-160311 GCF_035726885.1 Leucobacter sp. M11
GGGGAGCGCTCCGGCCGGGGCTCCCGGGGCGATGCGGCAGCGACTCCGCACGCGTTCAGACCGGCGGTATTTGTTCACACTTCGGTGACGATTGTGCCGCTGAGGCCCGTTTGGGCGATCTGGTATCCCGAGACTCCGTAAGTTAATTCACGACCACGCCACACACCGGCACCACCCAGGGAACAGGAAACCACCCCCATGAAGCACACCCCCGCCGCGCTGAGCGCCGTCGCACTCGCCTGCGCGCTCGCCCTGACCGCATGCTCCTCGGCTCCCGAGACTCCGGCCCCCGAGACGTCCTCCGCCCCCTCCTCCGCCGCCCCCGAGAAGAGCGAGGCCCCCGCCGAAGAGACCGAGTCCCCCGAGGCGCCCGCCGCGGACGCCGGGGCTCGCCCCGCCTGGGCGAAGAACCCGATCGACGTCGGCGAGTCCGTCGGCACGGGGTCCTCCGACACCTGGTCCGTCGAGATCTTCCGCGTCGGCAACGCCAAGACCGAAACCGATGGCACCTGGGCGATGCCCGACACCAAGGCACCCGTGATGCCCACCGGCTCCGAGATGACCGTGTACAACTTCGTGATCACGAACACGAGCGACAAGACGCTCGTGCTCGACGGCACCGAAGCGGCCATGATCAAGCACGGTGGGGTCGAGGACTACAAGGCGGTGCTCGGCTCCCGGGAGGATGGCATTTTTGAGGGCCTCGGGCTCAGCCGTACCGCCTACGACGTCGCGAACCTCGACCAGCTGCCCAAGTACGGCGACGAGCGCGGCTACCCGGTCGCCCCCGGCGAGTCCTTCGGCGCGACCCTGAGCACGTGGGCGACCCCCGGAGACCTCACGGCGAGCGTCACGCTCAACGTGATGGACGACGCCGGCAAGCGCATCGTGGACCAGACCGCGATCATCGACGTCCCGGTCACGCAGCCCTAAGTGCGGGGCGACCCGGGCGGCGGGGCGGCCTCAGAGCAGGCCGAGCTCCATCGCCCGGGTCACCGCCCGGGTGCGGTCACGCACCTCAAGCTTCTCGAAGACGTGCAGCAGGTGCGTCTTCACGGTGGCCTCCCCGATGAACAATCGGGCCGCGATGTCCGGGTTCGACAATCCGGCGGCCACAAGCGCCAGCACCTCGCCCTCGCGCGGGGTGAGCGCGGGCCGCGGCACCGCCTCGGTGCGGGCCCGGCTCACGAGCTGCGCCACGATTGAGGGGGCAAGTACGGCCTGCCCCGCGGCCACGGCCCGCACCCCGGCCAGGATCTCCGCCGCCGGAGCCGCCTTCAGCAGGTACCCGCTCGCCCCGGCCTCGATGGCCGCGAGGATCTGGTCGTCCTCCTCGTAGGTGGTGAGCACGAGCACGCGCACGCCGCCGCCCGCAACGATGCGAGCGGTCGCCGCCACCCCGTCCAGAACCGGCATTCTCAGGTCCATGAGCACGACCTCGGCGCGCCGCTCGGCGGCGAGCGCCACGGCCTCGCGCCCGTCCACCGCCTCGCCGACCACCTCGATGTCGGCTGCGGCGGTGAGGAGCGCGACGACCCCGGCGCGCACGACGGGGTGATCGTCAACGACGAGGACGCGGATCATGTGGGCTCCTGCGT
>NZ_JAPFRB010000003.1:160383-169602 GCF_035726885.1 Leucobacter sp. M11
TGGGTGTTCCCGCCGAGGCACCGTGACCCGGAGCAGGCTTCCGCCCCCGGGGGCCGCCCCGAAGACGACCGTGCCGCCCACGTGACTCGCCCGCTCGCGCAGCCCGGCGAGGCCGAAGCCGCTGCCCGGATCGCCGGGGGTGCCCGCCGGGCCGACGCCGTCGTCGAGCACCGTGAGCAGCACGTGCTCGGGCCCGCTCGTGAGGGCCACCCGGACCGTGTCCGCCCGAGCGTGTTTCCGAACGTTCGCGAGCCCCTCCTGCGCGGCCCGGAGGAGCACGACCTGGCGGTCGCGTGGCAACTCCGGCTCGGCCCCGTCCACGCTGACGAGGACCCCGGTTTCTGCCGCGTGGCTCGCCCCGACGCGGCGCAGGGATTCGACGAGCCCGTGTTCCCCGACCGGGTGCGTGCGGGCGACGAGGGATCTGGCCTCGGCGAGGGCGTCGCGGGCGGTGCGCTCGATCTGACCGAGTGCCCCGGCGACCGCCTCCTCTGGGGCGAGTTGCCCCCTCGCGCGTTCCGCGAGCATGACGAGGCCGGTGAGTGTCTGCGTGAGCGTGTCGTGGAGCTCCCGGGACAGCCGTTCCCGTTCGGCGGCGGCCCCCGTGGCCGAGCTGAGCGTTGCGATCTCGTCCTGGGCGGCGATCAGTTCCGTGATGAGCGCCTGGGCCTCGGCCGTCTGCCGGTAGACGTGCACGAACCAGCTGCCAATGCCCACCGCGAAGGCGAAGGACAGCGACTGGGTGAGGATGGCCGAGGTGAGCGCCCCGCTGGAGACCTGCGACAGACTGAACCAGAAGCCGACCCCGATCACGATCGCCGCGACCGCGCTGAGCCGGATCGAACGCCGATAGCTGGGGGTCAGGGACCAGATCAGCGGATACATGATCACCTGCAGGGTGGCCATGTTGGTTTCGGCGGCCACCCCAACCGCGACCAGCAGGATGAGCAGGACGTTAAACGCCAGCCCCGGCAGAGCTCGCTCCGCCGGAGTCTCCGCGAGGGCGAGCAGGCGTCGCCCCCAGAACGCGTAGCTGAGGACGATCCCGGCGATCACGCTGCCCGCAACGATGGCGTTCCCGGGTGGCACCTGCGAGAGCGCGATAATCACGCTCATGGCGAGCGCCATGAGCCCGATCGCGAGGTCCCACCCGCTTTGCTTGATCATGTCACCAGCTTTGCACGGCGCGCGCCACGCTGGGGTGCGCCGTCACGATCAGCCCCGCCGTTGCCAGCGGAAGGTGAGCAGGCACACCACGAGCCCCAGGACCAGCCAGCCGCCCAGCACGAGCGCGATCAGGCCACAGTCCCAGACCCCGGACGGCTCGGCCGCGGCGAAGTGCTCGGGGAGGAAGACCCCGCGCATCCCCTCGGCCAGCCACTTCAGCGGGAACAGCGCGGCAAGCTGTTGCAGCCAGTCGGGAAGCTGGGAGAAGGGGAGGTACACACCCGAGATGAACTGCAGGATGAGCACGGGCGGCAGCACGACCGCGGTGGCGCTTTTTCCGGACCGGGGCAGCGCGGACAGGGCGATTCCGAGGACGCCGAACACCGCGGTCCCGAGGAGGAACAGCCAGGCGAAGGTGAGCCAGCGCCCCGGCTCGGTGGGGAGCTGCACCCCAAAGCCCAGCACGGCGACGAGGACCAGGACCGCGGCCTGCGCCGTTCCCGTGACGAAGACCTGCCCCAGCTTTCCGATGAAGAAGCTGATCGGCGACATGGGGGTGTTCCCCAGCCGGGCGAGGGTGCCCTCGTGCTTCTCAATCGCGATATCGATCGCGAGGGTCTGCGTGCCGCTGAGGAGCAACCCCGCGGCCAGCATCGAGGTCAGGTAGTAGGACGCGAACGAGATCCCTCCCGTGCCGTCCGGGGCCGCACCGAGCTCGCCCTGCTGCCCAAAGATCGCGGCAAAGAGCAGAAACATCATCACGGGGAACAGAAAGCTGAAAAACACGTGGTCGACGACGCGGAAGTGGGCGCGGGTCTCATAGCCGATCCGGCGCAGGCCGACGGCGCCGACCCCGGGGAGGGCGGGAGTCCGGGCCGCTCCGGTGGACGGGCGGACGACGGCTGCGGGACTCATGCGGGGGCCTCCTCGAGGCTCGGGGCGAGGGCGGCGGCGCGGTCGGCGCCGATCAGGTCCAGGTAGACGTCCTCCAGCGAGGGCCGGAGCACGCTGAGCTCGGCGGGTTCGTGGCCGGCCTCGGCCACCAGCCGGGCCACGAGGGCGCCGGGGGTTTCGGTGCGCTCCTCCCGGTGCGCACCCCCCGGCTCCCGCCAGCGGACCAGGGGGACCCGGGCGTCCGGACCACCCAGGTTCTCGATCGAGTCCACAGCGACGAGGCGGCCCCCGACGATGACGCCCGCTCGATCCGCCAGGCGGGCGGCCTCCTCCAGATAGTGCGTCGTGAGCAGGATCGTGGTGCCGTCAGCTTTCAGGGTCTCAATGAGGGCCCAGAACCGGTGCCGCGCCTCGGGGTCGAAGCCCGTGGTCGGCTCGTCGAGAAACAGGATCTCGGGCTTTCCGACGATGCCGAGGGCCACGTCGACGCGGCGGCGTTGGCCGCCCGAGAGCTTGCCGATCCGGATATCCGCGTGCTCGGCGAGGCCGACGGCCTCGATGACCTCCTCGGGATCGCGCGGGGCGGGGTAGACGCCAGCGAGGTGCCGGATGAGCTCGCGCGCGGAGGCCGGGCCCACCTCTCCGGGTTGCTGGGGGACGATGCCGATCCGCGCCCGCCAGGCGCGGTCGGCCGTGAGCGGGTCTGCGCCGAGCACGGTCGTGGAGCCGGAGCTCGGTGGCAGGGCGCCGGTGAGCAGGCCCACGGTCGTGGATTTCCCGGCGCCGTTCGGGCCGAGCAGGGCGAAGGTCTCCCCCCGGGAGATCTCGAGGCTGAGCCCGTCGAGGACGGTGTGGTTACCGTAGCGTTTGCCGAGGCCGTCGGCGCAAAGCACGCCGCGGGCACCGGGGCGGGCGGGGGTCGGATTCGCGTGGGGGGACATGGTTCCAGGTTCCCGGATTCCGGGCCGCGGGAACAGCCACCCATTCACGGAGCTTTCCCTCCACCGATCGGTGGACGGCGCCCCCGCTCCGGCTGCGTCTTCGGCCCGAGCGCGGCACGGATCGTCGCCGCGTTCTGCCCGAAACCCGGCCTGGCCGAACGGTCGGGTCCCCGTTTTCCGCGAAAATTCGTCCCGGACCGCCGCCGCCTGCTGAGATGGTGGCATGTCTTCTGCCAGCACCAAACACGATTTCGGCCGCTTCGTCTCGGAGCGCCGCCGGGCCGCCGGGCTCACCCAGCGCGAGCTCGCCGCTCGCCTGCACGTCACCGAGTCCGCGGTGTCGAAGTGGGAGCGGGGGCTCTCCTACCCGGACATCACCGTCGTGCCCGTGCTCGCACACGAGCTGGGCACGAGCAGCGACGAGCTCATCGGCGCGAGCGAAAACCTGGCGGAGCGGCACGCGAAACGCGACGCCCGGGTCTATCGGCGCTGGCGCGCGGGGCTGCTGTGGACGACGGGGATCGGCTACTCGCTCGCGGTCCTGACCGCGTTCATCGTGAACCTCTCGGTGCAGCACACCCTGAGCTGGTTCTGGATCGTGCTGTCGGCCGTCGCGCTCGCGTTCAGCCTCACGACGCTCCCCGCGCTCCGGGGCCCCTGGCTGACGGGAGCCCGGCGCGGCTGGATCGTCTTCGGCTGCGCCCTCCTCAGCCTCTGTGCGCTGCTCGTGGTGATCGCGCTGCTGACGGGCCCCGGCCCCTGGCTCCCGCTCGCCCTGGCCTCGGTGCTGCTCGCCGTCGTCCTGGTGGGCACCCCGTTCGCCCTGCGCTCGGTCGCCGTGCCGACGGGAACCCGCCGGCACGGGACGCTCCTCAGCCTCGGCATCGGCACGCTGGCCCTCATCGCGTTCCTGTTCGTCGTCCTCAGCACGATCGGCCGCCCCGAACTCTTTGTGCGCCCGACGCTCCTCCTCGTCGCGATCGGCACAACCCCCGTCTGGCTCGGGGCGCTCCTCATTCGGTACCTGCCCGTGTCCGACCTGTTCCGGGCCGCCCTCGTGGCGGCGCTGGCCGCGCTGACCGCATGGCTGGCGTCGCCCCTCGTGTCCCTGGCGCTCGGAGAGACCCCCGAACAGCGGCTCCGGCACGTGGATCTCACCACCTGGAACACGGTCACGATGAGCGGCAATATCCAGGTGGTCATCACGCTCGGGCTCGGGCTGATCGCGGTCGTGCTGGCCGTGGCCGGCATCGTTTCCGCCGCGGCCCGGTCGGCAGGGCGCGCAACCCCCGCCCGGCCGGATACGGTGGACGGATAACCGCCCCGGTCCCGGGTTCGCGTGATGAGCACCCGGCCCGCTTCGCCGTCATCGGGGCCACCCCCACCCGGTTCGGATGCGATCAGCGTTGCGGTGACCTCGCGGGCCCTGTCATCCTGATGTGGCAGCACACCCTGGCTTGGCCAGGCCAATCATACGACCCAGGAGTGGATCGAAATCGGGAAGAAAGCACTGGCCAGAGTGGTCGTCGGCGATGAAGCAGTAAGGATCATTCCGCGAGGCATCTGGAAGCTGTGGAGCTTCAGCAGGGGCCAAGAGATTCCATTTGCATCCCTCACTGGCGTGCAGCTCTCCGAGCGCCCGCTCCGTGAATTTCCCACTGGACTCCGAATCGCAGGCCTCGATGTTCTGGCATTTCTTGCCGGGTATTTCCAGAACAACGGGAAGCGCAGTTGGTGGTGCTATCGCACCGGCCCCGGTGCCGTCGTGTTCCACACCACCTTTCCCAAGGTGGCCACCTTCGTGGTCAGCACGGAGCACAGCGAGGATCTCGTGAGACAGCTGCACGCGCGAATCGTTTCCCAGACTGAGCCTCGGGGCGGCTCGATCGCATCCCCGTAAACCGGCACGTCGCGGTTCCACATCGAGCCCAGCTCGGGCGCGACCGGCGCCGCGAACGGTCCCAGACGATGGATCACCCAGGCACACCCACCTGACTCGGGGGCGCTCCGGGTGACGAGGGCACCCACCACGCACACCGAAGCGGGCGCCGTGGCCGGCATCGTTTCCGCCGCGGCCGAATCGGGAGGGCGCCCCCGCCCGGATACGTCTACCTCTTGGAGAAACCTAAAGACACACGCATCCGTTTTTCATAGTTCTTTCATTGTTTAGTGGGTTAAAAAGGCCCCGGCCCGAAAAGAGCCGCGGGCCAAGGTTTGTGTTTCCTATTCCGTGATGCATATGCCCAGGATGAGCGATCGCAGCATCCTAAGGCGTGCTCAAAGCGATAGGGCAAAGCAAGATGCCGAGACAAGCGGCTTCCAGCCGTGTTCAGTTCCTGCCCTGGGCTCTCGTTGCAGCCCTATCCGTAGCGGTTACCCCGGTTGATGGTTTTATCACCGCCCCACTGCTGCCCGACGTTACCAGTTCTCATTTCATGTAGTCCTTTAATTCGTGCC
Source organism: Leucobacter sp. M11 (assembly GCF_035726885.1). NCBI lineage: Bacteria > Bacillati > Actinomycetota > Actinomycetes > Micrococcales > Microbacteriaceae > Leucobacter > Leucobacter sp. M11. Next base: position 165,843 of record NZ_JAPFRB010000003.1, read on the forward strand.
AACGAGAAGTTGTTGAAACGCCCCAAGATCGGAGGCTGTTGCCAGCCACTCTTGACCCGTTTTAGAAGGCGAAAATGCGCGCTTTCCGCGCCCAAATTGCGAGCAGAGCTGAGAGTGTCGAAACTTTAGATTCTGAACAGCATTGAAGACTCCAACCTTCTAGCCAAGTGCGACACTACTACTGCGCCGATCAAAACTTAGATAATCCATAACTTCCAGAGGAAACAAGAAGTCCGGGTACTCGAAACAAATCGAGTACCCGGACTTTCATAGGCAATGAAACTTAGAGAGGGAGGATTAAGCCTGTACGATTCTCACCGAAGGCATGCCGGGTGGCGCGCGAATCCGCCTATCTCAAGTTTTTCATTCGTTCAGTTCTTCGAGTGCGAGGTTTACTTCTGCGAGTTTGTGTTGCAGATGATGTAGTTGCCGCTCCAGGGTTGCCCTGGACATTCCACCTGATGGGCCGGGATCGCTGATTCGGTGCATGATGAGATCCCGGCTATGTATGAGCGAACGGAGCTTGTGCTCGAGAGTCACTATGTTTTGTTCATTGTTTTTGACCTTATTGAAGAACGCATGCCTAGCTTCTTGGTCATCTACTGTCTCGAGCTCGCTCTCAAAATAATGACGCTTTAACTGAAGCAGGGCGATTTCGTTCTCGAGTTCATTCTTTTCCATATCCAGCTTATGAAGATCCTCATTCATCCCGTGGGAAGCGAAGTTGCCCAGCTCTTCTTGTTTGCTTCGTTGTTCAAGCCTTCGAACGAGATGCTTCTGCTGCAACTCCATAGCTTGCTGACGTTCGCGTAGTATGCGCTGCGCACGGCTGTTGGCGCTTGAAACTTCTTCAACTTCCTCGAGTGAAGTGGTACTGATGGAAGTTTTCGTGCGCACCTTCGCGTATTCCAGGAATCTCAACGGCTCATAAAAATGGATGCGCTGCGCGGCCGCCTCCCAGAACTCATTCACGAGTTCCACACGGGGGCCTTGAGTCTTGCCTTCTGACCTCCACCACCAGTCTTCTTTGGCATCGTCCGTCACAAAAATAACTGGCTTCTTGGACTCCGCGCCGAAGCGCAGAATCTCCTTCCAAATGATCAAATCACCGTACTGGTTTGGATCCTTGTCATTCTTATCCTTAAAGCCTGGAGGAATCTGCTTCTCGTAGCGGGTTTTGCCTTCAACGCAGATTGATTCGAGTTCGTCTTCGGCGAAAGAGGGGCCGACTTTGCCCGTAAAAAGATCGCTGATTTGATCAAAAGTTTGTTCGGCTTCTCTTTTGCCGATCACTAGATCTTTGTGCGCGTCTTGCTGTTCTTTTAGCTCAGTTGTAAGACTTCCAAAGAAGCTACTCAGCTTTTCATTGAGTTCTGACCGATTGAGCGAGGGGTGATGTTTATAACCATTCAGAGTGGATGCGATGTCTGACTCGGCTTTGGTGAGCGCCTCAGTTACCTTGTTGAATGCATCTGCGGTGGAACTGATTACCGTGAGTCTCCGTCGCTGAAACTCGAGTCCTACGTGATGCGGTAGCCACAATGAGCTGCTGAGTTTCTTTAGTACAGTCAGAAACTCGTCGCGGGTCCCTGGGGTGTATCGAAAGAAGTTGAGGAGGGCGTTGGTGTCGAGGATTATGTGACCCTCTGCCCAAATCTCAGATAGTTCGCTATCGGACGGCTTGTAGTAAGCCCTAAAGCTCTCGCGCAACATCACTCCATTCGCTTATATATTCCTACCCACTCTAGGGGTCAAGAGCGTTGCGGATTCGCTTGGGGTAAAGGGTAGGCTCCCTGCCCGGGCAGCATGTAGCGACATACATTGAAGTGAGGCGGTGTTTCTGCCTTCTATAAAGCATGCCCCTGTACCGGGCCCTCCGTATTTGGCTTCCAGCCAAGTGCGGGGGCAACGTGCTTCGCAAACGATTCCAGAATATGCACACAATAAGCAACCCCTAACTGGCTCGGGGCGCTCATCATTCGGGACCTGCCCGTGTCCGAGCGGTTCCGGACCGCCCTCGTGACGGCGCTGGCCACGCTGATCGCCTGGTCGCGTCGCCCCTGTTGTCTCGGGCGCTCGGGATTGGGCTCGGGCTGATCGCGGTCGTGCTGGCCGTGGCCGGCATCGTTTCCGCCGCGGCCGAATCCGGAGGGCGCGCAACCGCCGGCCGGTCGGATACGGTGGACGGATGAACGCCCCGGTCCCGGCTGCCACGCAGCGCACGTCGTCCGCCCGCTGGCCGCTGGCCCTCGCCGTCGGGCTGCTCCTCGCGGTCCTCCTGATCGGGCTGCTGCGCTTCCCCGCGGTTCCCGATCCGATGCCGACGCACTGGAATTTCCGGATGGAGCCGGACGCCTGGGGAGCAAAATCCCTCGTCGCGTTCCTTGCCCCACTGGGCGTCGGCGTCCTGACCGTTGGCCTGTTCTGGACGATACCCCTGCTCGGGCGACTCCAGGACGCCGCGCGTCCGCCTGCGGACGCCGCGCAGGCGGAGCGCACACTGCTCACGCTCCGGGAACCGGTCGGCTCGGTACCCCAGGACGCCCTGATCTGGTTCAGCCACCGCCTGGCGCTGCTCACGGCCGTGTTGTTCGCCCTCATCACGCTGCTCGCCTGGTTCGAGGTGACCGGCGTGCTCCCGGCAGTCCTGGTTTCCGCGACCGTCGCCGCGCTCCTCGGGGTCATCGTGGTGGGCATCATTCGGCTGCGCCGCACGCAGTAACCTGGTCGGGTGAACGCAACGACGCCCCTCCCCTCATTTGCCTCCGATAACTACTCCGGTGCCCACCCCGCGGTCTTCGACGCGATGCTCGCCGCGAATGCCGGGCCCGAGCCCGCGTACGGCGACGACTCCCACACCGCGCGCTTCGCCGAGATCGTGCGCGGGCACTTCGGCCCGGACGCCCAGGCCTTCCCGGTGTTTAACGGAACCGGGGCGAACGTCCTCGCGCTCCAGGCCGCGCTGCCGCGCTGGGGCGGCGTGATCTGCGCCGACACCGCGCACATCAACACCGACGAAAACGCCGCCCCGGAGCGGGTGGGGGGCATGAAGCTCCTGACCGTGCCCGGCGTGGACGGCAAGATCACCCCGGAGCTCATCGAGCGCCACGCCTGGGGCTGGGGAGATCAGCACCGGGCGCAGGCCCTCGCCGTCTCCATCTCGCAGAGCACCGAGTTCGGCACGGCCTACGCCGCCGAGGAGATCCGTGCCATCGCCGACGCGGCGCACCGGCACGGCATGGTGTTGCACATGGACGGCTCCCGGCTGAGCAACGCGGCAGCGCACCTGGGCGCGGAGCTCGGCGAGCTGACGACCGAGCTGGGCGTCGACCTCCTGAGCCTCGGCGGCACGAAGAACGGCATCCTCTACGGCGAGGCCGTCGTCGTGCTGACCCCGGGGGTCGCGCCGGGCATCGAGTACCTGCGCAAGATCAATCTCCAGCTCGGCTCGAAGATGCGCTTCCTCTCCGCGCAGCTCAACGCCCTGTACGGGACGGAGCTCTGGCGCGAGTCCGCTGCGCACGCGAACGCGATGGCGACCCGGCTGCGCGCCGGGCTGGCGGAGCTGGCCGGGGACGGTGCCGCCGGGATCGAGTTCCTCGCACCGACGGAGGCCAACGCGGTCTTCGCTCGCCTGCCCGAGGCCATGACCGCGGCGCTGCACCGCGAGTTCCACTTCTACGACTGGCCCGGCGTCCCCGGCGCGGTCCGGCTGATGTGCGCCTTTGACACCCGCGAGGAGGACGTCGACGCTTTGCTC
>NZ_JAPFRB010000003.1:169658-177683 GCF_035726885.1 Leucobacter sp. M11
TGTAGCGTCGAAGCATGATCGCGCCCTCCCCCGCCCCCCGAATCCGTGCCGCGACCCTCGACGACCTCGACGCCCGCACCTGGCACGGCATCGCGAAGCTTCGCCAGGACGTCTTCGTGGTCGAGCAGGACTGCCCCTACCCGGATTTGGACGAGCGGGACGGGGAACCCGGCTCGCTGCACCTGTGGCTGCCGGGCCCCGCGGCAGGCGAGGGCGGGCCAGGACCCGTCCTCGCCACGCTCCGTCTCCTGAGCGAGCGCGACGGCTCGGGGGCCGAGACGCGGCGGATCGGCCGAGTCGCCACCGCCGTGGAGCACCGCGGCCAGGGGCTCATGGCGGCGTTGCTCAGCGATGCCCTCGACCGCTGCGCGGGCCTGCCCGTTGTCATCGAGGCGCAGAGTTACCTGCGGGCCTGGTACGAGGGCTTTGGCTTCGCCGTGACGGGGCCCGAGTTCCTGGAGGATGGCATCCCGCACCTGCCCATGCTCCGGGCGGCCGCGCCTACCCCGTGAACGCGAGCCGGGCGGCGAGCGCGAACATAATCACGGCCACGCCGAGGTCGAGGAACTGCCAGGAGCGTGGGCTCGCGAAGAAGCGCCGGAGGTACCGCGCCCCGAAGCCGAGCGCGGTGAACCAGACGAGGCTCGCGAGCGCGGCCCCCGCGGCGAACCACCACTTGCCGGGCTCGCCCTGCGCTGTGCCGATGGACCCGAGCAGGAGCACCGTGTCGAGGTACACGTGCGGGTTGAGGAAGGTGATCGCGGCCCAGGCCCCGAGCACGGCCGCCAGCGATCGGCCGCCGCCCTCCCCCGCGGCGTCGAGGGCCTGCGGCGTCCGGGAGCGCCAGAGCGCCATGAGCCCGTAGCCGACGAGGAAGACGATCCCGGCCCAGCGCACGATGTCGAGCGCGAGCGGGGCCCGCTCGATGAGTACCCCGAGCCCGACGACGCCGAGCAGGATGAGCGCCGCGTCGGTCAGCGCGCTGAGCAGCACCAGCGGGAGCACGTGCTCCCCGCGGATGCCCTGCCGCAGCACAAAGGCGTTCTGCGCGCCAATGGCCGCGATGAGGGAGATGCTGCTGCCGAAGCCGACGAGGAGGGAAATGATCACCCTCCGACGCTAGAGGGTGATGGGGCGCTTCGGCGAATGAAGTCACCCTCAACATTCTGAAGCCGGTGAAGAATTTCTTCATTTGTTGACCCGATGGCATAGCCTGACCGAATGGACCTGCCCGTCGAGTACCTCAGCACCTTCGCCGCCATCGTGGACGAGGGCAGCTTCGAGGGGGCCGCGCGCCGGCTGCACGTGTCTCCGTCCGCCGTCAGCCAGCGCGTGCGGGCGATGGAGCAGCGCGTCGGCCTGGTGCTGCTTACCCGGAAGAAGCCCATCGCGGTCACCCCGGCGGGGGCGACCGTGCTCCGGGTGGCCCGGCAACTCGGACGGCTCGCCAACGACGCGGGCCGGGAGCTCGGCATCGACGGGGGTGCGCGCACCGTGGTGCCCCTCGCGGTGAACGCGGACGCGCTCGCGACCTGGCTCATGCCGCCGCTGGCCCGGGCCGCGGAGGAGCTCGGGATCTCCCTCGATCTGCGCCGGGCCGACGAGGCCGAGACCACGAGCCTGCTCCGGGACGGCTCCGTCATGGCCGCGCTGACCTCGGTGGCCGAGGCGGTGCCCGGCTGCACGGTGAGTCGGCTGGGCGCGGAGCGCTATCGCGCGCTCGCGAGCCCCGCCTTCGTGGCGCGCTGGTTTCCCACGGGCCTCGACGCGCGCGCCCTGGGCGCGGCCCCGCTGCTGGACTACGACCGCGCGGATACGTACCAGAGCCGCTTTCTGCGCGCGGCGACCCGCGTGCCGGTCTCCCCGCCGCGGCACACCGTGCCCTCCTCGACCGGCTTTGTCCGGGCGGCGGAGCTCGGCCTGGGCTGGGGGATGGTCCCGGAGGCGCAGGCGACCGCGGCCCTCGCCGCGGGGACCCTGGTGCCGTTGCCGGGCGGGCGGCCGATCGAGCTGCCCGTGTACTGGCAGCGCTGGGACCTGGACTCGCCGATCCTTGGCCGGTTGAGCGAGATCATCGCGGCCGCCGCCCGGGATCAGCTGCCCGCGCCCGCCTGACCCCGGGCAGCGCCCGGCACGGGCGCAGCGACGAGAACGGCCGGTGACCGCACGAGGCGACCACCGGCCGAAGAGAACACTGCCCGCACCGCATCGAGGGGGATGGGGGGATGACGACACGGTACGGGCAGCGGAACGAAGGACGGGCCGAAGCTCCGTCGAGCGGCGCACGAGACGCGTGCCGCAGTATGGGGGAGAAAAGCCAGCCCTGGCGCCCCCCGCGCTACTGCATGACGTATCCCATGATAACGTACAAAATCAGGCTCAGGGCACCGGCCACCCCCGCGTAGGGCAGAATCGCCGTCATCAAATTGACCGGCTTCACACCAACCGATTTTGATGCCAGGATCAGGCCATCTCCGTAGAGGCAGGTGGTCGAACCGAAGGCAGCTCCGGAGAACACGGCGGCCCCAGCGAGGATGGGGTCCACGCCCATCGCAATGGCCAGCGGAATCACGATCGGGGTGATCACGGCGGCCAGGTCCCAGAAGGACCCGGTCGCGTACGCGTAGACGCCGCAGACGAGGAACACGACCGCCGGAAGCAGCGCGCCGGTCATGAGCGGTGTCGTGGTGTCGATGACCCAGTCGGCAAGCTTCAGCTCGGTGTTGATGTGCTGGACCATGAAGGCGAGCACGGACAGCACCATCACGAAGGCCATGCTGGAGATGCCCTCGAAGGCCACGTCGAGGAGCTGCTTGAGCGTGACCAGGCGTTGGGCGACGGTCATCACGATCGCGACGACGAGCGCCGCGGCGGTGCCCTTGACGATGTCCACCTCGGTGAGGATCGTCACCGCGATGAGCGTGACGATCGGCACGAGGAAGTTAAAGGGCAGGGGGCGGCGGCCCGTGTCGACGCGGGCCGGGGCGAGCTCGAAGGCGCGCTCCTCGTCGGTGGTGTTGCGGGGCAGGGTGTCGCCGGTTTCCTCGGCGCGGATCCGGTCGCGCTTCAGCGTGCCCACGAGCGGCAGGAGGCCGAGGGCCATGAGCAGGCCCATCGCGAGGGCGATCCAGCCGAAGAAGACATAGGGGATGCCCGCGACGTAGGCGCCGAACCCGGAGCCGTTGACCGTGACCCCCTCGGCCTCGAGGAGGGCGCCAAAGAAGACGGCCCAGGTCGAGAACGGGATGATGACGGCGATCGGGGCGCTCGTCATCTTGATGATCGTCCCGAGCTGGGTGCGCGGCACCCGGTAGCGGTCCGTGACCGCCTTCATCGACGTGCCGACCGTCAGCGCGTTCAGGTAGTCGTCGATGAACAGCACGATCGTGAGCAGCCAGGTCAGCACGAGGGAGCGACGGCGACTCGTGACGAAGCGCTCGGTCCAGGCGGCGAAGTCGCTGACGGCCCCCGAGGCGTTGAACAGGGCGATCAGGATGCCAAACAGCGCGACGATGAGGACGAGCCACTGCAGGGTCTCGTTCGCCATCGAGGCACCAAAGGTGCCCACCCAGCTCCCGATGATGTCCCAGCCGCCCATCATCACGGCGCCGACGAGCGTGCCGATGAACAGGGCGAGCAGGGTGCGTCTCGTCAGGACGGCCGTCACGAGGACGGCGAGGATGGGGAGGAGCGCAAACGCGCCGAATTCGATCATGAGGCTTCTTCCTTGAGCCGGTGGGGGGTGTTCTCCAGTCGCTCACCATCGAGGTAGGTGGCGGTGACGGGGATGGAGATGAGCTCGTCGCCGGTGGCGCGGCTCGGGTCGCTGGCCCAGATCGCCAGATCGGCGCGGGCTCCGGGGGCGATGAGACCGAGGTCGTCGTCGCCCTGCGCGAGGGCGGCCGCACGGGTGTATCCCATGAGGGCCTGCTCGGGGGTGAGCCGTTCGTGGGGCTCGAAAACGGGGGCGTCCGGGTCGCCGGGCGTGCGGCGCAGCACGGCCCAGGCGAGCCCGAGGCGGGCATCGAGGTCGGCGACGGGCCAGTCGGAGCCGAGCGCGAGCGGCACCCGCGCGCCGACGATGGAACCCGCGGGCCAGGCCTTCGCCGCACGCTCGGGACCCAGCCGGGTCGCCCAGGCATCCGCGCCCTCGGGCAGCCGCCACTGCATGTGCAGCATCTGGAGGGAGGCGGTGATGCCGTGCTCGGCCATCCGGGCGAGATCCGGGTCGGCGAGGCACTCCACGTGCTCGATGCGGTGCGGGGGCCGCCCCGCGGCGGCGACGCCGGAGGCGAGATAGGCGGTGATCGTCTCGCCGATCGCGCGGTCGCCGATCGCGTGCGTGGCGATCTGGAAGCCGGCCGCGGTGTACCGGCGCACGGTCTCGCGGAACGCGTCGACGTCGCCCCAGAAGCTCGTGAGCCCCTCGCCCGCGGTGTCGGGCTCGTAGAGCCAGCCCGTGCCGTTGTCGATCACACCGTCGATGAACAGCTTGATGAGGCCGCCGCGCCACCGCTGGCCCGCGCGATCGCGCTGGGCGAGGATCGCCTCGTGCTCGGCCTCGGTCGTGCCGGGGTTGTGAATCATCGCGCTCTGCAGGCGAACGGGCAGCCCGCCGGGCCCGGCGTCGATCGCGTCGAGCAGGTCGAGGGAGTCGGGGCTGCCGTCCATGATGACCCCGCCGGTCACCCCGGACCGGCGCAGCCGCAGCAGGATTGCGCGCGCCTCGCGCGCAACCTCCTCCTGGCTCGGCTGCGGCTGGGCGTGGAGCACGAGGTTGAAAGCGCTCTCCTCGCGCAGCTCGCCGGTCGGGCGGCCCGCGGCGTCCACCACGATCTCGGAGGTGTCGGCGAAGGAACGGGCCCCGTCGATGCCCGCGATTCGGAGCGCTTCGGAGCTGGCGACGGCGGTGTGGACATCGAAGAAGAGGATGAGCGCGGGGAGCCCGGCAACGGCCGCGTCGATCGTCGCGGCGGCGTAGGGGCGGCCCTGGAAGGCCGCGTAGTCGAGGTTCCAGGCGCGGACCCAGCCGTCCCCCTGCCCGGCCCGCACGCGGGCGGCCTCGGCGCGCAGGCGCGACAGGAGCCCGTCGAGGGTGTTCACGCCGCCCAGGTCGACGCCGCGAACGATCTCGACGCCCTGGATCGGGTGCAGGTGCGCATCAATGAGGCCCGGGGTGACGGTCTGCCCGGCGGCGTCGTGCAGTTCGGTGTTGGGCCCCAGGTGCGCGGCGAGCACCGCGTCGGCCTCGCCGACGGCGAGGATGCGTCCCCCGGCGATCGCGATCGAGCGCGGGCCGTCCTGACGCGGGGAATCGTCCATCGTGAGCACGCGGCCACCGGAAATAATGACGTCTGCGGTCTGCGCGGACACGGGTCCTCCTCCTCGGGATCGGCTCCCGAGTGGGCAGCCCAGCCTGTAATTTACGTTGATTAAATATCTTTTGCAACGCGTGGGGCATAATTCTCCGATTCCGACAGGGTCGCGCCCGCGGAGGATCGCCGTGCGCCCGAGCTTCGCCCGGAAAACCGCCCCGCCCGCATGCCCTACAGTTACCTCGGAAGGAGATCCCCCATGACCCGAACTCCCCCGGACCAGCAGGACGCTGGCCAGCGCCGCGCGGGGCGCCCCGCCGTCGGCCTGCTCTCCCGCCAGCTCATCCTCGACGAGGCCTTTGCCCTCGCGGACGACGCGGGAGCCGCCGACACGGACTTCACCCTCGCCGCCCTCGCGAAGAAGCTCGGCGTGCAGGCCCCCGCGATCTACAACTACTTCCGCAACAAGGCGGAGCTCATCTCCGCGATGCGCGGGCAGCTCGCCCACCGCGTGGACTCCTCCGCCTTCGACGAGATTCCCTGGCACGAGGCGATCCTGCCCTGGGCCCGGAGCTACATCGAGTGCCTGGGCGGCCACCCCGGCACCATCGCGGCGCTCGCCACGCTGCCGGTCGACGAGGAGCCCGACTCGATCGCGAACTACGAGCGCATCGCCGCGAGCATGCGGCGCGGACGCGTCCCCGAGCACCGGATCGTCCCGGCGCTCATCGCGCTTGAGTCCTTCATCATCGGCTCCGCGCTCGACGCCCTGGCCCCCGAATCAAACCTGAGCCCCGGGAAAAACGCGGAGCTCGCGCCGGAACTGGACCGCGTGGAGCGACTCGCGCGCGCCTTCGCGAACGACGAGGGGCGCACCCTGACCAACGAGGTCTTCGAGTTCGGCCTGAGCGTCATGATCGCGGGCCTGCGCGGCCTGGTCGAGCCCGAAGCGCTCCCCGACGCCGTCCGCTCACCCCGGAGGCGCGCGACGGCTCCGAGAATCCAGCCGGGAAAGTCGATATAGTTGAAACTTCACGGAATGGATTTCGCCTCCGGCGCGTTTTCCCCTTCGTACCCACACCAGCTGTTGTCATCACCCTGAGGAGTTCCCCCGTGTCCGAGCGTCACGCCGTTACCAGCGCCCCCGTCATCGAGCCCGTCAAGACCCGGTGGAGCCCGCGAGCCTTCGACACCGAAACCGCCCTGCCCGCCGGGGCGCTCACCGGCGTGGTCGAGGCCGCCCGCTGGGCCGCCAGCGCGAACAACTCCCAGCCCTGGCGCTTCATCATCGCCCGCCGCGGCTCCGACAGCTTCCAGAAGCTGACCGCTGCCCTCGCGGGCTTCAATCAGATGTGGGCGGGCAGCGCCTCCGCGCTCATCGTCAACGTCGCCGAGGTCACCGACACGGACGGCAACCCCCAGCCCTGGGCCCAGTACGACCTCGGCCAGGCCGTCGCAAACCTCGTCCTGCAGGCACGGAGCGAGGGCCTGCACACCCACCAGATGGGCGGCTTCGACCGCGACGCCATCAGCGCGGCCTTCGGCCTGGAGGAGCGCCAGGTGCCCGTCTCGGTGACCGCCCTCGGCACGATCGGCTCCCCGGAACAGCTCCCGGAGCCCCTCCAGGAGCGCGAGGTCGCCCCCCGCGAGCGCCTGGGCCTCGACGACATCATTATCGTCAACGACTAACGCGGCCCCCGTCCCCGGCACGGCCGTGCCGGGGACGCCTCGTGCGCTCAGCCTGCGGCTGCGGCCCCCGCCCGTCGCCCGAAGAACGTCCCATCGCCGAGCGAGGTCCCGCTGATATAGCCGCCGCCGTGCATGCTCGACACCGCCCGGCCGGCCGCGAACAGCCCCGGGATCGGCTCCCCCGCGAGGTCGAGCACCGCCCCGTCCACCCGGGCGTTCAGCCCGCCCAGCGTGAAGATCTCCGCGGAGACCCCTCCGCGGCGCTTCCCGTACTCCGGCGGCGCGATCCCCTGGCTCACGTCCACGGCGGCAAAGGGGGAGCGAAGCGGTCGCAGCCAGCGCGCGGCCTTGTGGAAATAGGGGTCGGTGCCCTGCTCCGCCCAGCGGTTGTAGTCCGCCACCTGGTGCTGCAAGGCCCCCTCCGGCATCCCGAGTTCGGTTTCCAGCTCGGCGACCGTCTCCGTCACGAAGGCGGGCTCGGTCCCCCAACGGTCCAGCTCGGACACCTCCTCGAACGCCTCCTGATCGAGGATGATCCACACGCGCAAATTGTGCTGCATCAGCGCCCTGATGCCGATGAGCCCGGGATACACGTCCTCGTTGATGAACCGCCGCCCCAGTCGGTCCACCACCATGCCCCGCACCATCAGCTGAGGCACGGCAGCGATGCCGACCTGCCCCGACGCCATGTTCCGGACGGCCGCGCCGATCCGCTGAGCCATGAGGATGCCGCTGCCGTCATCGCCGCCGTCGGAGTTCACGCCGCAGTCGATCAGCCGGGGGGCGTGTTGCCGAAGCATCGGCGCGTTGTCCGCGAAGCCCCCGGTCGTGAGAATCACCCCGCTCCTTGCCCGGTATTCCACGCGCTCCTCGGCGTGCCGAGCGCGCACACCGAGCACCCGGCCCCCCGCGACCAGTAATTCCTGCGCGCGCGTGTCCGTGTGCACGGTGATCCCCCGCGCGGTCAGCGCCGCGGAGAGCCGCTCCATCAGGACCTTGCCCCCGAAGCCGTCCGAGGCCA
>NZ_JAPFRB010000003.1:177719-178305 GCF_035726885.1 Leucobacter sp. M11
CAAAGGGATACGCGGCCTCACCCATCCACATCAGTCCGTCCGGGGTGGACGGCACCCAGGCCACATCGTTGTACACCCCGGGGCGAAAGGGCACGCCGTGCCCGGTCAGCCACTCGAAGTGCTCCACGCTCCCGCGCGCGTATTCGCCGATCCGCTCCTCGTCAGCGGCCGGGCCGAGCGCCGCCGTCAGAAACGCCGCCATTGCCTCCGGGGTGTCGTCTATCCCCGCGGCGCGCTGGAGCGCCGTCCCCCCGCCCAGGTACAGCTCGCCGCCGGAGAGCGCCGCCGAGCCGCCGCCGCCGCTCGCGGCTTCCAGCAGAATCACCCGTGCGCCACGCTCCTCGGCCGCGAGCGCGGCCGCGACCCCGGCGCACCCGAAGCCGACGACGAGCACGTCGCAGTCGGTGCCCTCGGGAGCCCCCCGCGGCGCGGAACCGGCCCCCGGTGCGGATTCAGTCATGATCAAACCTCCTCTGTCAGTGGGCCCCGAACCTAGCGGCCCCGGCCTCGGATGGCCACAGTGCGTTCCGCACACCGGTGCGCGCTGTCTTCCGGCGCGGGCTCCGGCTTGCTAGCGTGAGGGCAT
>NZ_JAPFRB010000003.1:178360-182140 GCF_035726885.1 Leucobacter sp. M11
GTCCTGGACTGGCTGTGGGCGCCGGGCATCCTGTTCATCGTCGGCGGGCTGGCGGCGATCTGGCGGCTTCGGCTGGCCACCGATCAGGCGATCTACGTCAGCGGCTTCGGGGCGACCGGGATGAACTCGGCACTCGCGTTCAATACCGCCCTCGCGGGGATCGGCCTCGGGGGGTTTCTGATCGCCCTCGCGGCTCGTGCCCTCCCGGCGAGCCCGGCGCTGGCCGCGGGCTTCTTCGCGAGCCTGACGGGGGCCTCCCTGAGCTTCGTCGCGGCCTCGCGAATCACGTGCTCCCTCGGCTGCCCGATCCCGTTCACCCCGGGCGCGGCCTGGCAGGACGCGGTGCACGTGGCGCTCGCCTGCCTCGGCTTCGGACTCGCCCTGCTCGCCATGTTCCTCTCGATCCGCTTCGGCCGCCCCTTCTCCCGCCTGGTGCCGCCGGTGCTCGCCGGCGTCGCGCTTCCCGCGGCGACCGGGGGCATCCTCTCTCTACTCAGCCTCGCCCCCGCGCTCGGCGGCTGGCTCGAGCTCGCCGCCACGACCGTCGCCCTCGGCTGGCTCGTGCTGTTCGCGACGCTGCTCGGCGCCCGCCAGCTGCGGGCACGGCTCGACCAGGCAGCGGCCCCCGTCGCCGCTGAGCAACACGAAACACCCAGCCAACGCTGACACGCTGGGGTGGTGACCGAACGAGCCACGAGCACCCCAGCCGACCCGAGTTCCCCCGACGCCCCGAACCCCGCCGACGCCGCGCCCGCCCGAGAGACGCCCCGGCTCATCCTTCGCCCGCACCGGAGCGAGGATGCGCCTGCGCTGGCCGCGATCTGCGGTCGCCCCGAGGTGGCCCGCTTCCTCCTTGACGAGCCCTGGACCGAGGAGTTCGCCGCCACGCAGGTCGCCGAACGGCTCCCGAAGACCTCCCTGAGCGGCCCCGCCGGGGCGCTCGCGGTGGTCATCGAGCACGAGGGCCGGGTCATCGGCGATGCCCAACTCTGGCTGACCGACCGCGAGCGCGGCGTCGCCGAGATCGGCTGGGTCCTCGACCCCGCGTTCGGCGGCAAGGGCTTCGCCGGCGAGGCAGCCGCGCACCTGCTCGCGCTGGGCTTCGTCGAGCACGGCCTGCACCGCATCGCCGCCCAGATGGACGCACGAAACACCGCCTCTGCGCGGCTCGCCGAGCGCCTGGGGATGACCCGCGAGGCGCACCTGCGCCAGGACTGGTGGAGCAAGGGCGAGTGGACCGACACGGTCATCTTTGGGATGCTCGCGAGCGACCTCCCGGAGCCGCAGGCGGAGGAACCGGCCCATCGCTAGCCCCGGTCAACCAGCCCAGGCCGCCCCTTGGCGGCCCGCGCCGCACTCGCTAGGATAACGCCAGGGCCCCGCCGGGGGCGCGGACGGGGGGACCGTGAGCACACCGGAGCTGATCCAGATCCTGGTTGCCGTGCTGGGCATCACCGCGGTGGTCTACAGCTGGTGGCAATCGTCCTCGTCGCGCCTGGCCGAGCAGGCCAAGCGGCTGGCCGAGCTCGCGCGCACCCTGGAGCAGATCGGGCCGCCGGAGAACGCGGACGGCGAGCACGAACCGGAGCGGGGCCGCGAACACCGCGAGCGCGTCATCGATCTCAAGGCGCAGACCCGGGTCGCCATCGCCGGGTACTCGGAGCGCATCAAGCGCTCACACGGCTCGTGGCTCAGCGCCCTCCTGATGCTCGCGGCGTCCGTCCTGCTCCTGATCTACGCCGCCGGGAACATCAGCCGCGCCATCCGGGGCACCGCGACGCTGCCGGGCGTCGGTCTCTGGCTCGGGATTGCCGCGCTGATCGCCGCCCTGGCCCTCCTCTTCGCCGGGGCCATGACGGTCCGGCGCGTCCTGGAGTTCCGTCGGCACTGCCGCGCCGCGGGGATCAGCGTGCCGCCCCTCTGGCGAGACATCAGCGGTCTCACCGGCTCCGCTTGGGCGGTGCGCCGGGATCGGGCCGGGCGGAGCGGGGCCTCAGACGGCGCGCATCCGCTGGGTTGAGTACTCGGCGGCCGCGTAGGGGCCGCCCTGGGGCTGCTCCGCGGGATACGCCGCGGCCTCGCCGTGCGCTGCGGCGTCATCGCGTGGCACGAAGCCCGTCTTGTTGGCCTCGTCGAGGCTCCACCAGCGCGCGGAGTTGTGGGACACCCCGTAGAAGACGGCGTGCTGCCGAGGCGTGTGCATCGCGGCGTCGAAGGCGCGGAGGGCATCGGCCGGGCTGAGCCAGGTGCTCATCTCGCGCGGTGAGCCGGGGGCGGCCTCGTAGCTGCCGATCCGGATGACGATCGTGCTGAGAGCGAACTTATCGACGTAGAGCCGACAGAGCGCCTCCCCGGCGACTTTCGAGGCCCCGTAGAAGCCGTCGGGCCGCGGCGGCATCGCCTCGTCAACGAGGGTGCCCGCGGGGTAATAGCCCGTCAGCCGGTTACTACTGGCAAACACGACGCGGCCGACGCCGGCGCGCCGGGCTGCTTCGAGCACGTGGTAGGTGCCGACGATGTTGACCTCCGCGAGGTCGTGGAAATCGGCCTCGTCCGGGATGCCGCCCAGGTGAATGACGCCCGCGCAGCCCGCGAAGGCGGCTTCCAGGGCGGCGAGGTCGCGCACATCGGCTGGCCAGACCCGATCCGCGTCCGACATCGGGGTGGTCTCGGCGATATCGATCGACACCAGCGCAATTCCCCGGGCATCCAGGTGCTCGCGAAGGGCGCGGCCGATGGTGCCCGCCGCCCCGGTGACGGCCCAGCGCTGTCCTCGTATGTCTTCCACAGGGCCACAGTAGCCGACGCGCGAGTCCAGCCGGTGACCGCCGGGCGGTTCAGACCACGGCGAGGACGACGCCGAGGGCGATGAAGACACCGCCGAAGGCGCGGTCCATGATCCGCCGACCCCCCGCCGAGCGCACGAGCCGGGCGAACTGGCGCGCCGCGGCGGCGAAGACGAACCACATCACGAGCACGTCGATCACGATGACCGTGCCGATGAGCACGAGGTACTGCGTCGGCAGGGGCTGATCGGCTCGGAGGAACTGCGGCAGGAACGCGAGGAAAAACAGGAGCGACTTCGGGTTCAGCAGGTTGACCCAGAAGCCGCGGGTCAGCATCCGCATCCGCGTCGCCGCGGCCGGAATCTCGGGGCCCTCCGGGGCGTCCCGGGTGCTCAGCACGATCTTTTGCGCCCCGAGGAACACGAGGTAGGCCGCCCCGGCGTAGCGGATCACGTCGAAGGCCAGGGGGGACTTCGCCACGAGGAGGCCGATCCCGGCCCCCACCACGAGGATGTGCACGATCAGGGCGAGCTGCAGCCCGATGATCCCCCAGAGTGCCCGCCGCCAGCCCGCCGACATCGCGTTGTTCATCGTGTAGATCGCACCCGCGCCGGGGGTCAGGCTGATCATGAGCGCGGCCCCGACGAGCGCCAGCCAGAGCGATGCGCTCATCGAGGAAGGATCCGGTCGGTTCTGTTCCGTGTGCGCACCTGAAAACCCTAGCGGTCCACGGACCCCCGAGGGCACCGGCCGTTTGGCCGATGCCCTCGGGTCTTGCGCTGAGCCGGGCTATGCCCGGCGGCGAGCGCGGGCGAGCAGCAGCCCGGCCCCGAGCAGGGCGAGGATCGCTCCGAGCGCGGCCGCTCCGGGCGCGGTGCTTCCCGTCTCGGCGAGCGCGCCCCGTGTCGGATCGGCGGCCGCACCCGCCTCCGGCGCGGTCGTGGGGCCGGGCTCGTTCGGCGCGGGCTCGGACGGCTTGGGCTCGGCGGTGCCG
>NZ_JAPFRB010000003.1:182269-186428 GCF_035726885.1 Leucobacter sp. M11
GCCTCGGCCGGGAGCGGGACGTCGATGTGCTTGATCTCGGCGCCGCCGCTCGGGGCAAAGGCGTAGGCCGTGACCCGCACCCGGTCCTCGTAGAGTGCGGCCTGGAGCCCCACGGGCTCGGCCCCGCCCACCGCGGTCTCGCCCCAGTCGCCGCTCGGGCCGTACTGGCTCGTCACGGCCGCCGTGTTGACGATCGTCGGTGCCTGCGCCCGCGCGGGGTCAAAGCGCTGCTCGACGCTCCAGTCGTTCAACTGCGGGGCCCAGTGGGTGTGGCTCGTCATGACGATGACGTTGGGGTTGTCCTGGAGCAGCCGCTGGATGCGCGAGGTGTCCTGGTCGAAGTCGTTCTTGTAGAAGTTGATGTAGGTACCGGAGACCGAGTTGGCGAACACCTGGTGGCTCATGAGCAGCACGGGCGTGTTCTGCGCCGACCAGTGCGCGAGGCGGCCCTGCAACCAGGTGAACTGCCGGTCGCTCATCGACACGAAGGGGCCGGAGCCCGTCTTCTCGCTGTACTCGTAGCCCTCGCTGCCCAGCCAGAGCAGGGGCAGCGCGTCATCCACGAGCACCTCGCCCCAGAGACCGCCCTCGCCGCCGGTGTCGCGCATCTCCATCGTGTCGAGGAAGCGCTCCCGGAAGGCCGCTCCCGTGCCCGTCCCGTAGTACTCGTGGTTCCCGATGGTGGAGACGACGGTGCCGTAGTCGTTGCCGCCGCCCGCGGCGAAGGCGTCCCGGTAGGCCCGGTACTGATCCGCGTACCCCTGGCTGACGAGGTCGCCGTTCGAGACGATGGTGTCGGCGCGCTGGGGCAGGCCCGCGAAGCCGGGGAGCACCTGATCGCGCAGTCTCGCGTTTGCGCCCTGCACGTCGCTGAAGATGTCCACGACCGCCCGGGCCTCGGCCCCGGCGGCGAGCGGCGCGAGCGGGCGCACGAGCTGTGCGTCGTCCAGCATCCAGGAGCCGGATCCGGCGGGGGCGGCGAACGCGAACTCAAAACGGACCGCGGCGGCCCCCGCGGGCACCGTCAGGGCGAGCCGCCCCTGGGCGCTCTCGACGGTCTCCCCGGCGAGGGCCAGCAGCTCGACGCGCTCGCCGGAGTCGAAGGTTGCCGTCACGGTGGCCCGTTCCGCACCCCCGCGGGCGCGGAAGTGGTGATCCATCCGGAGCTCCAGCGCCTCTCCCCCGGTCACCGGAATCGACGGGGAGGTGAGGGTCCCGGCGAAGGCGGCCCCCGCGGCCTCGGCGACCGCGATGGTTCCCGAGGCTCGGGTGAAGGCCTGGCGGCGGTCGGTGCCGTGGGCCGCGATCTGCTCGTCGAGCGAGCCGAAGGCCCACTCGGAGTCGCCGCCCCGTTCCCAGCCCGCGCGATAGCCCTCGAAGCCGTCAAACCAGAGCTGCGGTTCGGTCGTGCTGCGGTCTCCCGGTCCGGCGAGCATCACGGTCACCGGCACGGTGATCGGCACGATGCCCGCGCCCGCCACCGAGAGGAGTAGCTGCCCGGCGGGCTGCGCGGCGGGCACCCGGACGAGGAAGCTCACGGTGCCGTCGGACCCCGCCACCGGGATGCCCGGCACGTTCGCCGCCTCCGCGCCGGAGCCGAGCGTCACCACGGCCTGCTGGCCGGGTCTCAGGCCGCCGAGGCGCACGGTGAGATCTTGACCGGGCTCCGCGACGGGCTTGGCCGCGCTGAGCACGGTCGGCTGCCGGTCCTGGGCCGCGGCCTCCGTGATCTCCACGTTGTCGACCATCCAGTACCAGTTGTTCGAGCTCTGCCGATACGCCCAGCCGAATCGGGCCGTCTCGGCGTGCTCCGGGACGTCGGCCGAGGCCGTGACCGCCTGGTTCAGCCGGTCCGCGGCGAAGCGCTCGACCTCGACGGGCGCTTGGTCATCAAACTGGACCATGAGCTGGGCGTTCTGCGGGGCCTGTCCCTGCCGGTAGTGGCTGTCGAAGGCGACCCGCACCGCCTCCGCGTCCTCCGCGAGGGTGAGCGGCGCGGACCAGAGCGTCGAGGAGAACGCGCCGGAGCTCGGCCGGTTGCTATCGGACTGCACCACGGCGTGCAGGCCGGAGCCGCGGGCGAAGCCGTTGCGGCTCCCTCCGGCCCCGAACTCGCGGACCACCTCGGCGCTGTCGTGGAAGCTCCAGCCCTGCCAGCCGTCGCGCATGCCCGCGACGTTCTCGTTCTCGATTGACCACTCGGCCGGGGCCGCCAGGGGGCCGGGCGCCTCGGAGAAGTCCTGGGTGACGGACGGCGGGGCCGCCTGGGCGGGGGCGGCGATGAGGCTGCCGCCGAGGGCGAGCAGCAGGCCGCCCGCGGCCAGGCGGGTGCGATGCGGGGCGCGCGTCGTTGGGGGGCGATGATTCATGGTGGGACAGGGCTCCTTCACTCGAGGCAACGGGGTTCTTGCGGGGGCGACCGGGCGGTCATCCGTCCGCGGGGCCCCGTTCGAGCATGAAGAACCGGAAGGTGTATTGACAACTTTTCGGGGCAACGTTCCCCCAGGGTTCACGTCGCGTCGCGGGAAGACACGAGGTGTTCACTCCGACGGCGCGCCCGAGGCGGGGAGTTGTCTTCATCGGGCGATACACTCTGAAGCGATGCCTGAGCCCACGCCGCTGCACTCGCAGCTCTACGCCGAGATCTCCGCCCGAATCCAGTCCGGGGTGTGGGCCGCTGGCGAGCGCGTGCCCAGCGAGAAGTCCCTCTCGGAGGAGTTCGGGGTGTCCCGAGGCCCCGTCCGCCAGGCCCTCGCGGCCCTGCGCGCCGAGGGGATGATCGTCGGCGGCCGGGGCGCCCCGCCCCGGGTCCAGCGCAGCGCCCCGCCGCAGTCCTTCGACACCTTCATGTCCTTCTCCGAGTGGGCGCGCTCGCTCGGCCAGACCCCCGGGCAGCGGGTCATCGAGGCGTCGCGTCGCCTCGCCGGCCCGGAGGCGGTGGCCGAGCTGGAGCTCGCCCCGGACGAGCCGGTGGTGGAAATCGTGCGCCTGCGCACCCTGAACGGGGCCCCCGCGATGCTGGAGCGCTCACGGTTCCCCCTGCGGGTGGGCGCGGGGCTCCTCGCCGCGGACCTCGACTCGGGCAGTATCTACCAGCACATGCGCGAGCAGGGCGACGCCCCCGTCCGCGCGCGGCACCTCATCGACGCGATCGCGGCGGAGCCGCTCGACGCAACCTGGCTCGCGGTCGATCCGGGTTCGCCCCTGCTCCGCGTGCGGCGCACCGCACGCGGAGCAGACGACCGGGTCGTCGAGGCGGCCGATGACCGCTACGTGCCCGGGATGGCCACGTTCGCGATCGAGAACGCGACCCGGCACACCGCGCAGATCTCGGTCGGCCGCCCCGCGCCCGCGGGCCCAGCGGGGCCTTCCCCTAGGCCGTGAGCGTCAGGGCCTCGCCGGACGGGTCGACGTCCACGCGAACCGTGTCCCCGTCGCGCACCTGACCGGAGAGGATGGCCCGGGCCAGCCGGTCATCGATCTCCCGTTGCATGAGCCGGCGCAGCGGGCGCGCCCCGTAGGCGGGGTCGTAGCCGCGAGCGGCGAGCCAGCCGCGCGCGTCCGGGGTCACCGCGAGGGTGAGCCGGCGCTCGGCGAGGCGCAGCTGCATCCGATCGATGTAGAGCTCCACGATCTGCGCGAGATCCGTCTCGGAGAGCGGGTGGAAGATCACCATCTCGTCGAGGCGGTTCACGAACTCCGGCTTGAAGGCGCGGCGCACGGTCTCCCGGACGGCGGTCTCCTTGTCGGGCCAGCTCAGCTCGGGGTCGATCAGGTACTGGCTGCCGAGGTTCGAGGTGAGGATCAGGATCACGTTTCGGAAGTCCACCGTGCGCCCTTGGCCGTCCGTGAGCCGCCCGTCGTCGAGCACCTGCAGGAGCACGTCAAAGACCTCGGGGTGCGCCTTCTCGACCTCGTCCAGGAGCACGACGGAGTAGGGGCGGCGGCGCACCGCCTCGGTCAGCTGCCCGCCCTGCTCGTAGCCGACGTAGCCGGGCGGGGCGCCGACGAGCCGCGAGACGGAGTGCTTCTCCCCGTACTCGGACATGTCGATGCGCACCATCGCCTTCTCGTCGTCGAACAGGAAATCGGCGAGCGCCTTGGCCAGCTCCGTCTTGCCGACCCCGGTGGGGCCGAGAAAGAGGAAGGATCCGGTGGG
>NZ_JAPFRB010000003.1:186483-188429 GCF_035726885.1 Leucobacter sp. M11
GAGACGGCCTCGCCCTGCCCGATCAGGCGCTTGCCCAGCTCGGCTTCGAGGGCGAGCAGCTTCTCGGTCTCGCCCTGCAGGAGCCGCCCGACGGGGATGCCCGTCCAGGCCGCGACCACCCCGGCGATGTCTTCGTCCGAGACCTGCTCGTTCACCATCCGCGGCTCGTCGGAGTGCTCGGCGCTTTCGGCCTCGGCGAGCTGCTTTTCGATCACGGGGATCTCGCCGTAGAGCAGCTTGGAGGCCTGCTCCAGCTTGCCCTCGCGCTGCGCCCGGTCGGCCCGGATCCGAGCGTCGTCCAGCTTCTCGCGGAGCTCGCCGACACGGTTAAGGCTGCTGCGCTCGCGCTCCCAGCGCTCCTCGAGCACCGTGAGCTCGGCCTGCTTCTCGGCGAGATCCTCGCGCAGCTTCGCGAGGCGATCCTTCGAGGCGTCGTCTTTCTCCTTCTTGAGGGCGAGCTCCTCCAACCTCAGCCGGTCGACCGCGCGGCGCAGCTCGTCGATCTCCATCGGCGCGGAGTCGATTTCCATGCGCAGGCGGCTCGCGGCCTCGTCGATCAGGTCGATCGCCTTGTCGGGCAGCTGCCGGGCGGTGATGTAGCGGTTGGACAGGGCCGCCGCGGCCACGAGCGCCGAGTCGGCGATCGTCACCTTGTGGTGCGCCTCGTAGCGTTCCTTGAGCCCGCGGAGGATCGCGACCGTGTCCTCGACGCTCGGCTCGCCGACGTAGACCTGCTGGAAGCGGCGCTCCAGCGCGGCGTCCTTCTCGATGTACTCGCGGTACTCGTCGAGGGTCGTGGCGCCGATCAGGCGCAGCTCGCCTCGGGCGAGCATGGGCTTGAGCATCTGCGAGGCGGCCACGGAGGACTCGCCCCCGCCCGCGCCCATGAGCGTGTGCAGCTCGTCGATGAAGGTGATGATCTGGCCGTCGGACTCCTTGATTTCCTTGAGCACGGCCTGCATGCGCTCTTCGAACTCGCCGCGGTACTTTGCTCCGGCGATCAGGGCAGACAGGTCGAGCGAAATGAGCTCTTTGTCCTTGAGGGAGTCGGCGACGTCGCCCGCGACGATGCGCTGGGCGAGCCCCTCCACGACGGCGGTCTTGCCGACGCCGGGCTCACCGATGAGCACGGGGTTGTTCTTGGTGCGCCGGGTCAGCACCTGGCTGACGCGGCGGATTTCGGCGTCCCGGCCGATGACGGGATCGAACTTCCCCGAGCGTGCAACCTCCGTGAGGTTCACACCGTACTGCTCGAGGGCGCTTGCCTGTTCGTCCTGCTGAGGCTGCATTCCTGGTTGCACGTTCGTCTCTTTTCTCCTTGGCATTGATGGGCTCCACCTGAACTTGAGTGGAGGTGACTCAAGTTTACCAAGGCGCGTCGGAAAGTCCACCCCATTCCGAAAGAATCCCAGGTAGCAATCACTTTCACCGCCGCAGAGCTGGGCGAAGGGGGCGGCCGGAGCCGTGCCGCCGGGGCTAGAGGCTGACGAGCGCGATCCCGCCGACCACGACGACCGAGGCGAGCACCCGGAGGGCCGGGCGGTGCTCCCGGAACGCGAACGCGCCGATCAGGCTCACGAGCACCACGCTCACCTCGCGCACCGGGGCGACGAGTGAGACGGGCGCCATCGTCATCGCGGTAAGGACGAGGATGTACGACAGGGGCGAGAGCACGCCGAAGGCGATCAGCCGGGCCCAGTTCGCCCGGACCGTGGGGAGGAGCTGGGCACGCGAGCGCCAGACCAGGGCCGTGTAGACCGGGATTTCCAGCACCACGCAGCCCACCATGAAGGCCACCGGGGACAGGCCCCACTCTCGCACGACGAAGCCGTCCCAGATCGTGTAGGTGGCGATCGCGACGCCCGTCAGCAGCCCGTAGACGATGCCGGGGTCGATCCGGCGGGCCCCCACGGTGCGCAGCGCGCGCGGGGGGCGGCCAATCAGGC
>NZ_JAPFRB010000003.1:188471-197129 GCF_035726885.1 Leucobacter sp. M11
GCGCGAGCGAGCCGGGGCGCTCCCCGAGCAGGAGCACCGCGATGACGACGGTCAGGATCGGCCCGGTGCCGCGCGCGGTGGCGTAGACCGTCGAGAGGTCACCGCGGGCGTAGCCCCGCTGCAACAGGAGCATGTACCCCACGTGCATCAGCGCGGAGACCCCGGCGCCAACGAGGAAGCTCCGAACCGTGCCGGTGCCCAGGCCGCCGGTCATCGGGATCGCGACGGACCAGATGGTCGCGCTCGCGACCGCGCCCCACCAGAGAAACGGGAGCCCGGACTTGCTCGAGCCGTGCGCGATCACGTTCCACAGCGCGTGGGCCACGGCGGCGGCGAGGACGAGGAGCAAAGCGGTCGTGGACACGGGGAACCTTTCGAGCGCCGATTTCGGGCACGGCGTTCGTGGTTCCTCCGGGCTTTTGTCCTGTCAGATGACGCGCGGCCACGGGGCCTCGCGTGGCGCCGCTCGGACCAGACAGGGAGACCCTCGGAACCCTAGGCGCTATCGAGATCAGCCTACGCTCCCGCCCGACCGGTGGCCAGCGCCGCGGCCCCCGTTCACCGACAATTCATCCCGCGCAGGGAAACGGGCCGCGATCCCCCCGACGTTCCGGGGTGATCGCGGCCCGAACCCATGGAACTAGTCGACGAAGCTGCCGGTCGAGGCCCGCAGGGCCTCCGGCGTGCTTACGCTGAGGCTCCGCCCGCGCGTCTCCGGGCCGAGCAGCGTTGCCACAAAGCCGATGGCGCAGGCCACCACCATGAACAGCGCGACGAGCCACGACTGCCCCCCGGCCGCTGCGACCAGCGCGACCGCGATCAGCGGGGTAAAGCCGCCAGAGATGGCACCGGCGACCTCGCGGCTGAAGGCGAGGCCGGTGAAGCGGGCCCGACTCGAAAAGAGCTCGGAGAAGTATGCGCCCTGGGGGCCAAACATCGCTCCCACGCCGATGCCCAGGCTGATCGTCACCGCGACGGCGATCCCGAAGGCCGTTTCCGAGTTATCGATAATGAGGAAATACGGGAACGCGAACAGCGCTGAGAAACCAATCCCGGTCAACACAACCGGCTTCCGGCCAATCTTGTCCGACAGCGCCCCGAACAGCGGCAGCGTCACCATCGTGGTGGCGGTGGCGATGGTCACGGCGATGGGGCCGATACTCGTGGCCAGGTGCAGCGTGCCGGTGATGTACGCGGCGATGAAGGTGAGATTCACGTAGGCCACGACGTTCTGGGGAGTCTGCGTGCCAATCAACACAAGAATGCCTCGCCACTCCCGCTTGAACACGTCCCTGAGGGGGACGACCGGAGCGTGCTGCTCCTTGCTTGCCTCGGTAAAGGCCGGGGTCTCGCTGATTTTGAGCCGGATGACCAGGGCAACAATGACCACGATAATGCTGGACGCAAACGGGATCCGCCATCCCCAGTTCAGGAAGTCCTCCTCGGGGAGCTGGGTGATGATCGCGAAGGCGCCGGAGGCCATCAGGAGGCCCAGGTACACGCCGACGGCTGGCCAGGAGCCCTGCAGCCCGCGCTTGCGCGGCGGCGCGTGTTCCACCGAGAAGATCGCCGCCCCGCCGAACTCCGCTCCGGCACCGATGCCCTGCACCAGGCGAAGCACCAGCAACAGAATCGGTGCCCAAATGCCGACCTGCGCGTAGGTGGGCAGGAAGGCCATGAGCACGGTCGAGATACCCATGATCATGAGCGTCAACACGAGGACGTATTTGCGCCCCAGGCGGTCGCCCAGGCGCCCAAAGATGAGCCCACCGAGCGGGCGGATGACGTAGCCGAGAGCGAACGCGGCAAAGGCGGCCATCGTCCCGACCAAGGGGTCCTCGTTCACGAAGATGATTCGGTTGAACACGAGCGCCGCGGCCGTGCCGTAGAGGTAAAAGTCGTACCACTCAAGCGCGGAACCGATCAGGGTCGCCGCGGCGACCTTCCGGGTCTCGCGGTGCTGCTTCTCGGGGTGTTGCGCTGACTGAGGCGGGGCCTCTGGCATGGGTGACATCATTGTCCTTTCTGAGGTGCAGGGGGATTCGGCCGGGACGGGGCACCGGCCCCGGCGGAGGGCGTGGCGTGCGGGGGCGTGCCGCTTAGGCGACGACCCGGTTCTCGAGTTCGTCCTCGTCCCACGAAATACCGAGGCCGACGGCGCTCGGGGCCACGGCCCGGCCCTCGGAAATCTCGATCTCTTCCGTGGTCACGGCCCGGAGCTGGGGGATGTGCTCGACGAACGTTCCGTTTGGAATCGCGGCGACCAGGCTCACGTGCAACTCCATCAGGAAGTGCGGGCAGACATCCACGTTGAAGGCCTCGGCGAGGTGCGCGACCTTGAGCCAGGGCGTGATCCCACCGATTCGGGCGACATCGACCTGAACGATGCCTGCCGCCCCACGCTGCAAATACTCACGAAACGCGCCGATCGAATAGATCGACTCCCCCACGGCAATGGGAATTCGGGACGCCTGCGCGAGCCGCTCATGGCCCGCCACGTCCTCCGCGGGCAGGGGCTCCTCGAACCACGCGAGCCGGTAGGGCTCAAACGCGGCCGCCCGGCGGATCGCTTCGGCGGCGGTCATGCTCTGGTTTGCGTCCACCATCAACGCGGCATCGGCACCGATCGCCTGGCGCACCGCCGCAATGCGGGACACGTCCTCGGCGAGCGATTCCTTGCCAACCTTGATTTTGATTCCACGCCACCCGCGCGACATCGATTCCTGGGCCCCAGCGACGAGTTCCCCCTCGCTGAGGTGGAGCCAGCCGCCCTCAGTGTCGTACAGCGGCACGTCTTGCCGCGATCCTCCAGCGAGTTGCCAGAGCGGGAGATTCGCACGCTTGGCTTTCAGATCCCAGAGCGCGGTGTCCACGGCGGCGAGCGCGAGGGCGGTCAGCACCCCGACACTCGTGGCCCGGGTGGAGTCGTAGAGCTTTCGCCAGAGGCGTTCGATATTCGAGGGGTCCTCGCCGGGCAGGAGCCGGAGCAGGTGCTCGTTCAGCATCGAGAGGCTCGCCCGTCCCCCCGTGCCGATCGTGTAGGAATAGCCGCGCCCGGTCGCGCCGTCACTACTTTCGAGATCCACCACGATGGTCTCCTGCTTGAGGAAGGACTGCATCGCGTCGGTGCGCACGGTTTCCACCTCGATATCGACGAGGCGGGCGGTGGCTCGGGTAATGACGGTCATAGCAACGCTGCTTTCCTACTCGGTTAAATCGTATTGTATTTGATTCTGGCACAGCGCATCCGATAGCGCGACCCCGAGCTGCGCCCAGGAACAACCGGGGCGGCGTGGCTGCGATTGCCTCGGCCACGCCGTCGACGCCGCTCAGATCCAGAAAACCCCTCGTCGCCTAGGATGAAAGGGTGAACATTGCCAGCGACGACACCGACCCCGGGGCGGAAGCGACCCTCGGCGAGGATGTCTTCAAGCAGCTGCTCGCCTTCGTCCTCAGCAACGAACTCCCCGCGGATTCGCGCGTCAACATCAACCGGATCGCGAAGCAGCTCGACGTGTCTCCCACGCCGATCCGAGAGGCGCTCACCCGCCTTGAGGTTGCCGGGCTGGTCACAAAAACACACCTCAAGGGATTCCGCACGACCTCGGTGCTGTCCGAGAAAGAACTTGCCGACCTCTTCGTGCTGCGCCTCCTCCTTGAGCCCACATCGGCCGCCCTCGCCGCCGAACACGCAACCCCAGCGGAGCTGAACGCCCTCACCGCAGAGCTCAATTCGTACACGGATGCCCCGGAAACCGGGGACGCGCAGACGATGGCCCGCTTTAGTGAGCACGACGGGCGCCTACACCTGCTGATCGCCCAGGCCTCCGGCAACCTCGCGATTCAGCGCGCCCTGGAGCAGACCCATTTCCACCTGCACGCCTTCCGGCTGTCCTACGAGAAAGCCGCCGGAGATCCGACCCTCCTCGAGCACGTTGCCGTCGTCGAGGCAATCACCGCACGGGAGCCCGAGGCGGCCGCTGCGGCCATGCGGGCGCATCTTGCCGCATCGCGGGAGCGGCTCCTCCCCCGCGCCCGGGCGCTCGAGGCCCCGAGTCAGCCCCGCTGACCATCCGGCGACGACTCGATCGCCCCACCCTCAGGCGGGAACGATGCGGACCCGGGCGCTGCCTCACCGCTCGCGGGGATGACCTCGGTAATGGCGAAGAGCACGCGGGTGATTTCCTCGGCGACGCCGTCCGGCACGCGGCCCGGCTCCAGGCCCAGCAGGGCCTGGGTGCGCAGCGCCCGGGTGTAGACCCCGACGAGCAGTTCCACGGACTCCTCGGCTGGCAGCAGGAAGCGCCAGCCCGCCACCGCGACGATCTCGGTAATCACGCGGGACAGTCGCCCGAGGTACTCGCTCGCGAAGCGGAGATAGGACTCGGCGAGCTCGCGCTCCCGGATCGCCACGAGCAGGAACTCGGTCTCCAAGACGAACCAGGAGCGATCGAAGTTGTCCGAGCGGAAGAAGTCGACAATGAAGCGCGCGACCTCGTCGCGGGTCATGGGCTCCGTCTCGAGCGAGCGGTGCTCGCGGAAGCGATCCATCGTGGCGATCAAGAGGTCCGTGCGCATCTGATACTCGCGGCCCAAGAGGGCCAAGAACAGCTCCTCCCGCGAGGAGAAGTTCGAGTAGAACGCGCCGCGGCTAAAGCCGGCCCGAGCGCAGATCGCCTCAACCGAGGTGCCGCCGAGCCCGAGTTCGACGAACACCGCGGCGGCGGCTTCGAAGAGCCGCTCGCGGGTCTCCATCCGCCGAGGGGTCACGGGCTTCGTCATCCGTTCATCATGACACGGACTGGGCGAAGCGGCGCCACCTGCTCCCGCCCCGCACCCGGAAAAGTCCCAGCGATTCCCCGGGGACAAATGGATACACTTGTGTATCGAAGCCCCCATTTTTCCGAAGGAGCCCCGTGTCCTCCCTGCTGTACTCCCTGGGCCGCCGGGCCTTTCGAGCCAAGTTCCTCGTCCTCGGTATCTGGCTCGCCGTCCTCGCGGCGGTCGGCGGCGGAGCGCTGCTGTTCAACCAGGGGGCCAACGCCCCGATCACGATTCCCGGCACGGAGTCCCAGGAGGCGCTCGACACGCTGAGCCGCACCTTCCCCGAGGTCTCTGGCTCCTCGGCGCAGGTCGTCGTCGTGAGCGCGGACGGCTCCGAAATCGACGTCCAGCGGTACCGGGACGCCGTCGCCGAGGCGGGCGACCGCCTGGAGGCCGTCCCCGGGGTAGCCGCCGTCATGAACCCCTTCGACGAGATCTCCCGCGCCGTCTCCCCCGACGGCCAGGCCGCGCTCCTCACCGTGCAGCTCGAGCACAACGGCGGCGGGGAGCCGAGCGACGAGACCCTGGACGGCATCGTGGCCGAGGTGGACCGGCTGGAGGCCGCACTCCCCGAGGGGGCCACCGCGACCGAGGGCGGCAGCGTCTTCTCCCTCGAAATCCCCTCCGTGAGCCCGACCGAGGCGGTCGGCGTGATCGTCGCGTTCTTCGTCCTCATCTTCACCCTCGGCACCCTGATCGCCGCGGGGATGCCGCTCCTGATCGCGCTCCTCGGGGTCGGCACCTCGATCGCGGGCATCTTCCTCTACACCGCGCTCGGCCCCATCACCTCGATCACCCCGATGCTGGCGCTCATGCTCGGCCTCGCGGTCGGCATCGACTACACGCTCTTCATCGTCGCCCGGCACCAGGAACAGCTCCGGGACGGCATGGACCCCGAAGAATCCGCGGCCCGAGCCACCGCAACGAGCGGCTCCGCGGTGATCTTCGCGGGGCTCACGGTCATCATCGCGCTCGCCGGCCTCGCGGTCGCCGGGATTCCTTTCCTGACCGCGCTCGGCCTTGCCGCCGCCTTCGCCGTCTTTGTCGCGGTGCTGATGGCCCTCACCCTGACCCCCGCCGTGCTCGGCATGGCCGGGCTGCGCATTCTGCCCAAGAAGCAGCGCCTGGCCCGTGCGGCGGGGGCGGCTCGCGACCCCCACGCCCCGGCGAAGCGCGCCCGGACCGCTTCGGACCGCTTCTTCGGTGGCTGGGTCACGGCCGCAACCAAGTGGCCCGTCGTCACGATCGTGATCGTGCTGCTCGGCCTCGGGGCCGCCGCGATCCCCGCGAAAGACCTGCGCCTCGCCCTCCCCGACGCGAGCAGCCTGAGCACCGAGGCCCCCGCCCGCATCGCCTACGAGCAGATCGGGGAGCACTTCGGCCCCGGCCACAACGGCCCCCTGCTCCTGACCGGCTCCATCATCACGAGCACCGACCCGCTCGGCCTGATGGAGGATCTTGCCGAGGAGATCCGCGCCGTGCCCGGCGTCGCCGAGGTCCCGCTGGCCACCCCCAACCCGAGCGCGGACACCGGCATCATTCACGTCATCCCCGAGACCGGGCCGCACGACCCCGAGACCACGGCGCTCGTGGATCGACTCCGCGACATGCAGGACACGTGGGACGAGCAGTACGGGGTCACCCTGTCCGTCACGGGTTTCACCGCGGCCGGCATCGACATCTCAGCCCTGCTCGGCGAGGCCCTGCTCCCCTTCGGCATCCTCGTGGTCGGGCTCTCCCTCGTGCTGCTCGCGATGGTGTTCCGCTCGGTCTGGGTGCCCATCAAGGCCACCCTCGGCTACCTCCTCTCGGTGCTCGTCGCCTTCGGCGCGGTCGCCCTCGTGTTCGAGCACGGCTGGCTCGCGGACGAGCTCAACGTCGCAACGCTCGGCCCCGTCCTCAGCTTCATGCCGATCATCCTGATGGGCGTGCTCTTCGGACTCGCCATGGACTACGAGGTCTTCCTCGTGGCCCGAATTCGGGAGGAGTACGTGCACGGCGGCGACGCGCAACGGGCGATCCGGACGGGCTTCGTCGGCACCGGAAAGGTGGTCACCTCCGCGGCAATCATCATGATCGCCGTGTTCGCCGCCTTCATCCCCGCCGGGGACGTGAGCATCAAACCGATCGCCCTCGGTCTGGCCGTCGGGGTGTTCGTCGACGCCTTCATCGTCCGCATGACCCTCGTCCCGGCGGTGCTCGCGCTGCTCGGGGAGCGCGCGTGGCGGATGCCCGCGTGGCTCGACCGGCTCCTGCCCTCCTTCGATGTGGAGGGCGAGGGCCTGGCCCGCGAGCTCGCGCACCGGGACTGGCCCGCCGACCGGCCGGACGCGGTCATCGCGACCGAGTCGCTCCGCTTCGGCGCCCTCGACGCACCCCAGACGCTGGCGGACCTGCGCGTCGGCCCGGGCGAGGCGCTCGTGCTGGACCCCGCAGACCCCGGCTCCCTCCGCCTCGCCGAGACGCTCACGGGGCGCGCCCCGGTCCGCTCCGGCACCGCAAAGGTCGCTGGCCTGCTTCTGCCGGAGCGAGCGAGCCACCTGCGCCGCCGCAGCGCCGTCGTCGACCTCGCCGCGCCCGATGGCCCCCGTGCCCTTCGCGAGCGGCTCGTCGAGCGCCCCGCGCTGCTCGTCCTCTCCGGGCTCGATGCCCGCGCGAGCACGGCCGCTCGGGCCTCCGCCCGCTCCGCGCTGGAGGGCCGCGCGATCAGCCGCGACGAGGCCCCCCTGACCCTGATCGTGCTCGGCTCGGCGGCGGACGCCGCAACCGTGCTCCCCCTCGGCACGCAGCCCGTGCTCCCCGGCGCGGCCCCCGCGCCCGCCCTCGCGAAGGAGGTCACCCCGTGACCCGGACCCTGTTCACCCGAGCCGACGCCAGCCGCCGGGTCACCTGGCGAACCCTCGCCGGGATCATCCTGGTGCCGATCGTGATCGCGGGACTGTTCATTTGGGGGCTCTGGAGCCCCACCGAGCGGATGAACGACGTGCACGCCGCCGTCGTGAATCTCGACGAGCCCGTCACGATCGAGGGCCAGCTCACCCCGCTGGGCCGCGTCGTCGCCGGGCAGCTCATCGGCAACGACGACGCACACAATTTCACCTGGACCCTGACCGACGAGGAGGACGCGGCCGCCGGGCTTGACGACGGGCGCTACGCCACCGTCGTGACCATCCCGAAGAGCTTCTCCGCTGCGGCCACCTCGGCGGCGGGCGAACCGGCAGACGCCACGCAGGCAACGATCGATATCGCGACGAGCGACCGCGGCAAGCTCATCGATCAGGCACTGTCCCAGGTCGTCACGAGCACCACGGCGAGCGTGCTCAACGAGCAACTCGCGACGACCTTCGTCGAAAACGTCTTTGTCGGGTTTAACACCCTCGGCACGGAGCTGGGCACCGCGGCGAAGGGCGCACAGCAGCTCGCCGACGGCGGACGCGCGCTCGCGGACGGCGCCAAGGGTCTCGCGGACGGCTCCGGCGCGCTCGCGGACGGAACCGCCCAGCTCGCCGACGGCGCGGACGCCCTCGGAGCCGGAACCGCCCAGCTCGCCGACGGGGCGAACCAGACCAACGCGGGCGCGAACGGACTCGCCGCGGGCGCCGAGGGCATCCGGGGCGGCGTCGCGGAGCTCGCGGACGGCGGCACCGACCTCGCCGGGGGCGCGGTGCTCACCGCGGACGGCGCCGCGGAGCTCGCCGCCGGGCTCCGCAGCTACGTCGGCGGCGTCGACCAGCTGGCCGGGGGCCTCCAGGAGATCACCGTGCCCGCTGTGCCCGCGCTCCGCGAGCTCCAGGGGCTGATCGACCAGGCCATCGCCGAGCTGGAGCAGCTTCC
>NZ_JAPFRB010000003.1:197209-203949 GCF_035726885.1 Leucobacter sp. M11
ACGGCAACGCCGCCGAGATCTCCGGGCTGGCCGCCGAGTGCGCCCAGGCCACCGGTGACGACCCCGCCGCGGCGGACTTCTGCGCCCGCCTCGCGGGGGCGAGCCAGTCCCTCTCGGCGCAGGCCCCGGAATCGAACGCCCTCACGGCCCTCGCCGCCCAAGCGCCCGCCGCGGCCCCCAGCGCCGAGCTGCAGATCCCCTCGGTTGCGGATGTCATCACCTACCTTCGGCAGGCGCGGACGGACATCGACGGCCTCGTCACGAACGTCGAGAAGCTCAACGGACAGCTCGGCGCGTTGCCCGCGGGCGGCGCACGATTGCTCGCCGGGGCCGACGGCCTCGCGGCGGGCACCCGCGGCCTCGCCGGGGGCATCGACGAGCTCGCGGTCGGCGCGCAGGACCTCGCGGGGGGCGCCGGACTCGTCAGCCAGGGCGCGGGCCAGCTCGCTCAGGGCACCGGGGCACTCGCCTCTGGCGCGCAGGAGCTGAACGCGGGCGTCGGCCAGCTCA
The DNA here is from genome assembly GCF_035726885.1 of Leucobacter sp. M11. Taxonomy (NCBI): domain Bacteria; kingdom Bacillati; phylum Actinomycetota; class Actinomycetes; order Micrococcales; family Microbacteriaceae; genus Leucobacter; species Leucobacter sp. M11. Next base: position 197,720 of record NZ_JAPFRB010000003.1, read on the forward strand.
CGAGCAACATCCCGATGCTCGTCGACGGCACGGTGCAGCTGCACGAGGGCTCCGAGGCACTCGCCACGGGCGCGCGAGCCGCGCACGACGGACAGCGGGAGCTGGCCACGGGGCTCGGCACCGCCGTGGAGAGCATCCCGACGACCACCGAGGACGAGCGCATCAACCTCGCCGAGGTCGCCGTGACCCCCGTGGTCGCCGAGGGCGACAGCGACGAGATCTTCAACGCCTCCGGCGTCCCCCTGTTCGCGGCCATCGCGCTCTGGGCCGGGGCGCTCGCCTCCTTCCTCCTGCTGGCCCCCGTCTGGCACCGCACCCGCGACGCCGCCCGCGGGGTGGGCTGGATCACCGCGCGCAGCGCACTGCCCGCGCTGGTCACGGGCGCCGCGCAGGGGCTCGTGGTGGGCATCGCGATGCCCATCGCGCTGAGCCTCGACGCCTCGGCCGTCCTCGGGTTTGCCGGGCTCAGCGTGCTCGCCGGGATCGTCTTCGCCCTCGTGAATCAGGGCTTCGTCGCCCTGCTCCGCGGCTGGGGGCGCTTCCTGTCGCTCGTCATGCTCGTGCTGGCCTTCGCCGCTGGCATCGTCTCGACCGCGCCCGGGGTGCTCAGCACCCTGGCCGGCGCCACGCCACTCGCGCCGGCGATCGACGGTTTCCAGGCCATCGCCTCTGGCGCGAGCGGGGCGGGCAGCGCCGCGGGCGCGCTCGTCCTCTGGGCGATCATCGGGGCCGGGTTGCTCGGCTTCGCGGTGCGCCGCGAACGGGTCCAGACCCGCGTCCTGGCCCCTGCGTTCTAGCCGACTGCGGCGCGCGGCCTCCGACCCGGCGAGTTCCCGCCGGGCCGGGGGCCGCCAGCCCGCCTAGGGCACCATCCAGGACAGCACCGGCGTGGACTGCAGCACGATCAGCACGGTGATCACCGCGAGCAGGGCGACGCTCCAGCCCAGTAACCTGCGGAACAGGGTGCTCTCCCCCTTCTCCAGGCTCACCGCGGCGGCGCCAACGGCGAGGTTCTGCAGGGACAGCATCTTGCCCATCACCCCCGCCGCGGAGTTCGAAGCGGCCATCAGCACGGGCGAGAGCCCGGTCTCCGCGGCCGCCGTCACCTGCAGTTGCCCAAACAGGGAGTTCGAGGAGGTGTCGGAGCCCGTCAGCGCGACCCCGATCCATCCGATCACCGGGGAGAGCACCGCGAAGAAGCCACCCGTGGCGGCAAGCGCGACGCCGAGGCTGGTCGTCATGCCGGAGAAGTTCATCACGAAGGCGAGCGCGAGCACGGACGACACCGTGAGCAGGGTCCAGCGCAGTTGCTTGAGGGTGTCGCCGTAGACCTTGATGCCCGTCCAGAGGGAAATCCGGTAGATGCCCAGCGTGATGAGCCCCGAGACCAGGAGCAGGCTCCCGGTCGCGCGGATGTGATCGATGCGGAAGTTCTGCGCGGCCAGCGGCTCCCCGTCGGCGGTGTAGACGTCCACCCCGGGCCAGCGAAAGCTCACGCCGCCGGAGCGGAGGAGCCAGTCCTTGATTCCGGGAAGCTGGGCGACGCTGAACACGGCCATGATCACGAGGTAGGGCGCGACCGAGAGCCAGATTTCCCGGCCGGAGGGGCGGCCCGTTTTCTGCGGGAGCTGCGCGCCCTCGGCTCCGGCGGCGGAGACGGCCGCCGTGACGGATCCCGCGGTGACCCCGGGCTCCGGCTCGGACGTCGCACCCCCGGGCCCCGAGGCCGCGGGATCGGACCCGCCAGCGGCGGCGGACGTCGCGCCCGCGGGCATCGCGTCCCCGGGGCTGCCCGCGGCTGCCGCGTCCGCGGGCGTCGCGCCGTCAGTCTCGATGCCGATGACCTCTCGGGGCTGCCAGACCCGCAGGAACAGCAGGACCACGAGAACGGTGGCGAGCGCGGCGACGACGTCGGTGAGTTCCACCGTCACATAGTTTGAGATGAGGAACTGGCTGACCGCGAAGGCCACCCCGGCAACGATCGCCACGGGCCAGGTCTGCCGGACGCCCCGCCGCCCGTCCACCAGGAGGACGAGCACGAGGGGCACAATCAGCGCGATCAGGGGGGTCTGCCGCCCGACCATGGCGCTGAGGTCGCTCAGTTCCAGGCCGGTGACACCCTGCAACGCGATGATGGGCGCGCCCATCGCACCGAAGGCCACCGGGGCAGTGTTCGCGAGGAGGGCGACCATCGCGGATTTGATGGGCTTCATCCCCGCCGCGAGCAGCATGGCGGCGGTAATCGCCACCGGGGCCCCGAAGCCGGCCAGGCCTTCGAGGAGGGCGCCGAAGCAGAAACCGATGAGCACGGCGAGGATGCGTAGGTCGTTGGAAATGGACCGGATGGTGCGTCCCAGCACCTCGAACCACGCGGTGGCGACGGTGAGTTTGTATACCCACAGCGCGTTGATCAGGATCCAGAGGATCGGGAAGAAGCCGTAGACGGCCCCCGCGGCGGTGCTGCTGAGGGCCTGGCCGAGTGGCATCTGCCAGACGAGGATGGCGAGCAGGATGGACAGGGCCAGCCCGGTCAGCGCGGAGACCGGCGCCGAGGTGCGAAACACGCCGAGCATGACGAACATGACGATCAGCGGGATTGCGGCGCAGAGCGCCGAGAGGGCGAGCGACCCCACCATCGGGTCGAGGATCTGAGTGAACGGTTCCACGGGGCTCCTTCGCTTGAGGGGAAACGTCTGGGCCGCCACACCCCCCGAAGGTTTTTCAGTATTGAATACCAGGTCCGCGCCGTTGGCCATGCCGAATCGCACCCGCGGACGCTGCTCCGACGCGAAACCCGAGCCCCACGCGGGCGCGGCACCTGAGTAGGATTTCGGTACGGGAACGGGCACAGGAGGGCGGTCAGGAATGGAACCGGAGCTGGGCACGGTGCAGTCTGTTGCGCGGGCGTTCCATCTCATCGAGTTCATCGCGAGGAGCCGTGAGGAAATCACGCTCTCCGCCCTGGCCGAGGCGACGGAACTGCCCCTCCCGACGATCCACCGGCTCCTGCGCACCCTGGTGTCGCTCGGCTACGTCCGGCAGCTCCCGAACCGCCGCTATGCGCTGGGCCCGAAGCTGATTCACGTCGGCGAGGTGGCGAGCCTGCAGATGGGGGCCTGGGCCCGCCCGCACCTGGCCGCGGTCGTCGAGCAGTTGGGCGAGACCGCGAACATGGCGATCCTGGACGGCGACCGGGCGACCTATGTGGCGCAGGTTCCCTCGACCCATTCCATGCGGATGTTCACCGAGATCGGCCGCCGGGTGCACACGCACAGCTCCGGGGTCGGCAAGGCCCTGCTCGCCTTCCTCGACGAGGAGCACGTGCAGGGCATCGTGGCCCAGGCGGGGCTGCCCGTCGCGACGCCACAGACCATCGGCACGGCCGAGGCCCTCGCCCGCGAGCTCGACCTGATTCGGGGCCGCGGATACGCGATCGATGACGGGGAGCAGGAGCTCGGGGTCCGCTGTGTCGCCGTGCACGTTCCGAACATGCCCATCCCCACCGCGATCTCCGTCTCGGGGCCCGTGGCCCGGATCGACGACGGGTTCGCGGAGCGGGCGATTCCGCTGCTGCGCCAAGCCGCGTCGGAGATCTCCGCAGAGGCCACGCACGTCACCCTGCTGAGCTGATTTTCTGCACCCCGATGATCTGATCCTCGTTCCGGCGGGCGGTTCGGGACCGGCAAAAACGATCAACTTCCACGATGCGGAAACTTGCTTCCATTTCTTATGCTCCGGTGATAGCGTCCAAGCACGACGACCGCATGCCCTCTGGCCTGCCCGGAAGCCCGTACAGACCCGGCCGGGACAGGACCAGCGCCCCGCACATAGGAGAAGCTGATGACCGCACAGACCCACTCGACACGAGCCGGCCTCCGGGTCGCCCCGCAGCTGATCGAGTTCGTCGAAACCGAGGCGCTGCCCGGCACCGGCATCGAGGCCGACGCGTTCTGGGCCGGGGTCAGCGAGCTGATCGCCGAGTTCACCCCCGAAAACCGGGCCCTGCTGGCGACGCGCGATGAGATGCAGGCCCGCATCGACGGCTACCACCGGGAGCACCCGGGCCAGCCGGACCCCGCGCACTACCGCGCCTTCCTCACCGAGATCGGCTACCTCGTGCCCCCGCCGGGGCCGTTCCGCGCGAGCACCGCGAACGTGGACACCGAGATCGCGGAGCAGGCCGGGCCGCAGCTCGTCGTTCCCCTGCTGAACGCGCGCTTCGCCGTGAACGCCGCCAACGCCCGCTGGGGCTCGCTCTACGACGCCCTCTACGGCACCGACGCGCTCCCGGAGGCCCCAGGCGCCGAGCGCGGCGCGAGCTACAACCCGGTCCGCGGCGCGCTCGCGATCGCCCGCGGCCGCGAGCTGCTCGACGAGGCAGCCCCGCTGGCCACCGGATCCCACCGCGACGCGACCGCGTACCGGGTCGCGGACGGCGGGCTCACGGTCGTCCTGGCCGACGGCGCCGAGACCGCGCTCGCCGACCCCGCGGGCTTCGCGGGCTACACGGGCGACCCCGCGAGCCCCGCCTCGGTGCTGCTGCGGCACCACGGCCTGCACCTGGACCTGCTCTTCGACCGAGCCGGGGCCATCGGCGCCACGGACGCGGCCGGGATCCAGGACATCGTCCTCGAGTCCGCGGTCAGCACGATCATGGACCTGGAGGACTCCGTGGCCGCGGTCGACGCCGAGGACAAGGCGCTCGGCTACCGGAACTGGCGGGAGCTCATGCTCGGCACGCTCTCCGAGACCGTGCACAAGGGCGGCGGAAGCTTCCTGCGCACGATGAACCCGGACCGCGAGTACCGGGACCCGGCGGGGGCGACCTTCACGCTGCCCGGCCGCTCCATGCTGCTCGTGCGCAACGTCGGCCATCTGATGACCACGGACGCCGTGCTCGACGCCGCCGGGGACGAGGTCTTCGAGGGCCTCCTCGACGCCGTGATGACCACGCTCGGCACCCTGAGCGAGCTACGCGGGGGCGGCGGCGTGAACTCGCGCACCGGCTCGATGTACATCGTGAAGCCGAAGATGCACGGCCCGGCCGAGGTCGCCTTCGCCGTCCGGCTCTTCGCGCGCGTGGAGGAGCTTTTCGGGCTGGCGCCGCTCACCCTCAAGATCGGCATCATGGACGAGGAGCGGCGCACGACCGTGAACCTCGACGCCTGCATCAGCGCGGCTCAGGAGCGGGTGTTCTTCATCAACACGGGTTTCCTCGACCGCACGGGCGACGAGATCCACACGTCGCTGCAGGCCGGACCGATGGTCCCCAAGGCGCAGATGCGCGAGCAGCCCTTCCTGCCCGCCTACGAGAACGCGAACGTGGACGCGGGGCTGGCCGCGGGCCTCCCCGGGCACGCGCAGATCGGCAAGGGGATGTGGGCCATGCCCGATCTCATGGCCGCCATGCTGGAGCAGAAGATCGGCCACCCCGAGGCCGGGGCGACGACCGCCTGGGTCCCCTCGCCCGTCGCCGCAACCCTGCACGCGCTGCACTACCACCGGGTCGACGTTGCCGGCCGCCAGGCGGAGCTTCGCTCGCGGCCCCGGCAGGACCTCGCCCCCATCCTGACCCTGCCGCTGCTCACCGAGCCGCTCAGCCCCGAGGTGATCGCCGCCGAGGTCGACAACTGCGTGCAGTCCATTCTCGGCTACGTCGTGCGCTGGGTGGACCAGGGCGTCGGCTGCTCGAAGGTGCCGGACATTCACGGCGTCGGGCTGATGGAGGATCGCGCGACCCTGCGCATTTCCAGCCAGCTCCTCGCGAACTGGCTCCGGCACGCGATCATCACCGAGGCCGAGGTGGACGCCGCCCTGGAGCGCCTCGCCCCGGTCGTTGACGGGCAGAACGCCGGAGACACGCAGTACGTGGCCCTGATCGGCCAGGACGGTCCCGGCCTCGCGGCCCAGGCCGCCCGTGAGCTCATCGTGGCCGGGGCCGAGCAGCCCAACGGCTACACCGAGCCCATCCTGCACCGCATCCGGCGCGAGCAGAAGCTCCGCCAGGGCGTCTAAGCCCGACGCGCCGCCGCGAGCCCCGGGCCACCCCGAGGGCTCGCGGCGCGAGGTCAGCGCGGCTGTGGGTCAGCGCCGAGCGCCGCGAGCACGGCCAGCGCAACGGCCTCGTCCACGTCCGGCGGCCCCCCGGCGACCCCGAGGCCGCCGGCGTGCACCCCGGCGAACGCGATCGGCACGCCCCCGGGGATCCCGGTGAGCATCCCGTCCGTTGC
>NZ_JAPFRB010000003.1:203990-204152 GCF_035726885.1 Leucobacter sp. M11
TGACCTGCCGCATCGAGGCCGCGGTGATCGCCTTGCGCCGGCTGGTCAGCTCGCTGTGCGGGGGCGCCCCGTCCGCCCGCCCGAAGGCCACGAGGCCCGTCGCCGGATCGACAACGGCGGCGACGAGGGCGAGGTTTCGCTTCGCGCCCTCGTCGAGGGCGA
>NZ_JAPFRB010000003.1:204199-205051 GCF_035726885.1 Leucobacter sp. M11
CGGTAGCCGGTCATGAGCCGCCCCCGGACCGCGCCAGGACCGCCCCGGGGTTGAGGATCCCCTCGGGGTCCAGCGCGTCCTTGATGCGCTGGTTCAGTTCGAGCACGTCCGGCCCGAGATACCCGGCCAGCCAGGGCTGCTTGAGCCGCCCGACGCCGTGCTCGCCCGTGATCGTGCCGCCGAGCGCGACGGCCAGGTCCATGACCTCGCCGTAGGCCTGCTGCGCCCGGGCCTGCTGCGCGGCATCCATCGGATCGAGAATGATGAGGGGGTGCGTGTTGCCGTCGCCCGCGTGGGCGATCAGGGCGATCACCACGTCCCGGGCGGCCGAGATCCCAGCGATGCCCTCGACCAGTTCCCCGAGCCGCGGCAGCGGGACGCCCACGTCCTCGAGGAGCAGCGCCCCGCGCTTTTCCACCGCCGGGATCGCCGACCGCCGTGCCTGGATGAACTGCTCGCCCTCCTCCGGGTCGTCAGTCCAGAAGCACTCGCTCGCCCCCAGCTCCTCGCAGATCTGCTCGATGATCCGAATCTCCTCGGCCGCCTGGGGCGCGGACTCGTCCGACTGCGCGATCAGCATGGCCTCGGCATCCCGGTCCAGCCCCATCCGGGTGTCGTCCTCGACCGCGTTGATCGAGACCCGGTCCATGAACTCCAGCATCGAGGGCCGGATCGCCTGGGTGATGCGGAGCACCGCCTCGGTCGCGTCGTTCAGCCGCGGAAAGGTCGCCACGAGCGTGGTCGGGCGGCGCTGCGCGGGGATCAGGCGCAGCAGCACCTCCGTGATGATGCCGAGGGTCCCCTCGCTGCCCACGAAGAGCTTCGTGAGCGAGAGCCCCGCGACGTCCTTCA
>NZ_JAPFRB010000003.1:205081-210847 GCF_035726885.1 Leucobacter sp. M11
CGTCGGCGAGGACCACGGTCATGCCGAGGACGTAGTCCGTCGTCACGCCGTACTTGACGCAGCACAGTCCCCCAGCGTTGGTCGCGACGTTGCCGCCGATCGAGCAGATCTCGAACGAGGACGGGTCCGGCGGGTACCAGAGCCCGTGCGCTGCGGCAGCCGCCTTCACCCGGGCGTTCATCGCCCCCGGTCCCGCGACGGCGGTCCGGGTCACCGCGTCGATGTGGATGTCGGTCATGCGCTCGAGCGAGATCACGATCCCCCCGTCCACCGCGGTGCTCCCCCCGGACAGGCCAGAGCCCGCGCCCCGGGGCACGATGGGGATGGCGTGCGCGGCGGCGCAGCGCACGGCCAGCTGCACCTCCTCGGTCGTCTCCGCGAAGACCACCGCGAGGGGCCGACCCGCGTTGGGATCGTTGGCTCGGTCCCGGCGGTAGGCCTCGGTGCTCACCGGGTCGGTGAGCACCCGCCCCGCGGGCAATTGCGTCTCGAGTTCGCGCACCGCCTGCGCGCCGGATTCAGTCATCGTCGGTCCTTTCATGCTGGGAAAGTACGAGCACGGTATCACCGGCGCGAACACAACTGGAAAAGAAGTTTCGCATCGCGGAAGTGGCCCCGCGCGCGCCTCCGCGGCTCCCCGGGGTCCCCCGATCGGCTTCGCAGAGGAGGCCCGCGGGGCGAATCGGCGGAGCAGATCGCGCGGCCCGTCGTCGCCGGACTCGGGCCGGATCCGCGCGTCGAGGCCCGCCGACGGCGCTACGGTAGAGGCATGGATTCCCGCGCCCTCCCCCTGATCGTCGCCGCCCCCGACTCCTTTAAGGGGAGCTGCTCCGCCGAGGAGGCCGCCGAGGCGATGCTTCGCGGCGCCCGGCAGGTCTTCGGCGAGCGGGCGGAATACCGGAGCGCGCCGCTGGCCGATGGCGGCGAGGGCACCCTGGACGCGCTCCTGGCGGTCTGGGGCACCCCCGAGCGCAGCGTCGAGGTGCGCGACGCGCTGGGTCGCCCGCGCAGCGGCCGATACGCGCTGAGCGTCGACGGGCGCACCGCGCTCATCGAGTCCGCCGAGGCGAACGGCCTGCCCTGGGTCGCCGACGTGGCCCTGCGCCCGCTCGACGCGGACACCCGCGGGGTGGGCGCGCTCGTCTCGGCCGCGCTCCGGGACGGCGCCGAGGAACTCCTGCTCTGCCTCGGCGGCTCGGCCACGAGCGACGGGGGCACGGGGCTGCTCAGCGCCCTGGGCGCCCGTTTCCTGGACGCCGACGGCGAGCCCGTCGCGCCCGGGGCCGCGGGTCTCGCCCGGATCACCAGCGTCGACGCGAGCGGCATCGACCCCGCCGCCCGCGCCGCCCGCTGGCGGATCGCCCTGGACGTGGACAACCCTCTGGTGGGCGCGCGCGGCGCGGCCGAGGTCTTCGGCCCGCAGAAGGGGGCGAGCCCGGAGGACGTGCGCGTGATCGACGCCGGGCTGGGTCAGCTCGCCCGCGTGCTCGCCGCGCACCGGGGCATCGAGCCCGAGGCCTACCTGGACCGCCCGGGCTTCGGCGCGGCCGGCGGCATCGCCCTGGCCTGCGTCGCGCTGCTCGACGCTGAGACGCTCCCCGGCGGCGAACTCGTCTCCGCGGCCGTCGGCCTCCCGGACATCCTCCGCGACGCCGCGCTCGTGCTCACCGGCGAGGGCCAGCTCGACTCGCAGTCCCTCGGCGGCAAGGTCGTGGACCTGGTGCTGGGCACCGCGCCCGCCGGGGTGCCCGTCGCCGTGATCGCCGGGAGCGTCCGGCTGAGCGCCGCGGAGTGCCGCGCCGCGGGCATCGCGCACGCTCGCTCGCTCGCGACGGGCCCCGACCCGCTCGAGGAGCTGCTCCGCACCGCCGAGATCCGCATCGAGGACGCGGCGGCCCAGGTCTGCCAGGCGCTCGCCACCCCGGCCCCGATCCCGTTCCCCGCCGTCTCCGCGCCCGACGCGTCCTAGGCGAACCGGCGGCGGACACCCGGCCGGCACCCGGCTCCCGCTCGGCTCGCGCCGCTAGGATTCGGGTATGCCTCAACTGCGGTTCCTGCTCGCCATCGACTACAAGCTCAGCTTCCTCGGCGGGGCCCAGACCGCCTTCGAGCAGCAGGCGCTCGCCCTGCGGGCCGCGGGCCACGCGGTGACCGTCCTCGCCCCCGACGCGGGCGGCAGCGCTCGCCTGCGCGAGGCCGGGGTGCGGCTCGTCGAGGCGCGCTCCCGCGGCACCGTTCCCGGCATGGACCTTCCCGTCGTGCCCCATACGAAGCGCCTGCGCGCGAGCCTGCGCCGGGAGATGACGACGCACCGGCCGAGCGGGGTCGTCGTGCACTCCGAGTTCGGCTTGGCCACGGCGGTGCTCGCCGTGGCCCGCGAGCTGGGGATCCCCTCCGCGCACACCGTGCACACCTTCTTTTGGCGGGGCCCGGCAGCCGCGGGCATCGCCGCGCCGCTCGTGCGCGGCTTCCACCGCGCGCTCACGGGGCTGCCCGCGCCGGGGGTGCGGCTCGCCCCCCGAGCCCTCGACAGCGCCCTCCGCGAGATGACGCTCGCCTGCGCCCGAACCGCGGACACCGTGCTCTCCCCCTCCGCGCACCAGGCTGAGGCGCTGCGCGCCGCCGGGCTGCCCCGCGTGGAGGTGCTCTCCAACACCTCGGCGCTCGCGACGGAGTTCGCGGAGCCGGTGGCCCCCCGGCCGCTCCGGCTCGTCTGGGCGGGCAGGTTCGCCCCCGAGAAGCGCATCGAGGTCGCGCTCGACGCGATTCGGCTGGCCGAGGCAGAGCTCGGCCCCGATGCCGTGGTGCTGGAGGTCGCGGGGGGCGAGCCGCCCCGCTCCCTGCGCGACGCCGCCCCGGCGAGCGTGCGCTTCCTGGGCCGGCTCACCCCCGCGCAGCTCTCGGAGCGTTTCGCCGCCGCGCACGCCGCGCTCATCACCTCGCACGGCTTCGACAATCAGCCGATGGTGGCCATCGAGGCCTTCCGGCTCGGCCGCCCGGTCGTCGTGTCTGACCCCGTGCTCGCGACCGAGTTCGGCGCCGCGGCCATCGGCGCCGTCACCCCGGAGGCTGCCGGACTGGCCGAGACGCTCATGGCGCTCAGCCGGGAGCCGGGACGGCTCGACGCGGCGGCGGCGGGCGCGCGGGCCTTCAGCGAGGCGGCCTCGGGCGACGCGCACGCGGCCACCCTGGTCGAACTGCTGGTCCCGCGCCGCTGAGCCCGGCCCTCCTCCGGGGCTAGGCCGCGGGGGTTTCGCCCCGGTACAGGGCCTCGAAGGTGCGCAGGGTGCGCTGGATGTCGTGCACCTTGACGGCCTCGAGCGAGCCGCGCTGCCAGGCCTCGCGCTGCGCCGCGTCCGCCGTGAGGACGGTGCTCAGGTGCTCCGCGAGCTCCGCGTCGTTGCCCGGCTGGAAGAGGAAGCCGTTGACGCCCGGCTGCACGAGGTGCGGCAGGGCCATCGCGTCCGCCGCGAGGATCGGCAGGCCGGAGGCCATCGCCTCCATCGTCGCGATCGACTGCAGCTCCGCGATCGAGGCGATCGTGAAGACGCTCGCGCTCGTGAGCACGGAGCGCAGCTGCTCGTCGTCGACCCGGCCGTGGAAGACGACGCGGTCCTCGAGGCCCAGCTCGCGGGTCAGGTGCTCCAGGCTCTTTTTCTGGTCACCGCCGCCAACGAGGTCGAGCTTCGTGTCGAGCGCGGGGTCGAGCCGGGCGATCGCCCGCAGGATCACGTCGATCTGCTTCTCGCCGGTCATCCGGCCGACAAACACGACCCGGTTCTCGGAGCGGGGCGTGAGGTCGGCGGTGTAGTTGCCGGCCTCGATGCCGCAGCTCACGGGGAGCACCCCGGTGCGGGTCGTGTTCCGTTCCAGGAAATCCGCCGCCCGGCGCGTGGGAGTCGTGACCCGGTCGGCGAGGCGGAGGATCCGGTCGGCGGCCTGCCACGCCCACCGGAAGAAGGTCTTCTCGAGCCGCTGGGGCAGCATCGTGAAGTCGAGGACGTTCTCGGGCATCACGTGGTTCGTCGCGATGATCCGGATGCCGCGCTTCTCGGCCTCGAGGGCGAGGCCGCGGCCGATCACGATGTGCGACTGAATGTGGACGACGTCGGGGTGAATCGCGTCGAGCAGCGTGGCCGCGCGGCGGCGCGCGGTCCAGGGCAGCACGAAGCGGAGCCAGTCGTGGGGGTACCAGCGCCAGCTCGCCCAGCGGTGCAGGGTCATGGGCTCGCCCTCGATCGTCTCGACGAAGGTGCCGATCCGCTTCCGGCTCGCCGAGGGGGCCACCACGTGCACGTCGTGGCCGTGCTGCACGAGCCCCGCGGCGAGGCGTTCGGCGAAGCGCGCCGCGCCGTTCACGTCGGGGGCGAAGGTGTCGCAGCCGATCAGGATGCGGAGCGGTCGCTCATCGTTCGAGGAGGCTGCGGCGCGGGTGGCTGGGGTCACGAGAGGGGGTGGTTCCTTGCTGCTGTCGGAGCCGAGGACGCGCTGGGCGCCCCGCGGTCGGGCGTGCACTACCCGATCAGTCTAGCGATTCCCCCGGGAGCGCCCTCGGAACTCGGGGCGGCTTCCCAGCGCCGCCCCGGCGAACGGCCGCCGTGACCAGGAAGGTCTTCGTGGCGGCCACGGTGCGGCTCGGCCCGATTTCGCGCTCGATGAGCGGCCCGTAGCCGAGCGGGGTGTTGTAGACGACCCAGAGCTCGCCGCCCGGGGCGAGCACCCGTCGGCAGCCCCGGATGAGGCGGTGCGCGAGGCTCGTGTCGACCGTCGCCCCGTTGTGGAACGGCGGGTTGAGCACGATCAGGTCGACGGAGCCCGCGGGGAGCGCGCCGACGCCGTCCGCGCGCACGGTGCGCACCCGGTCCCCGACCCCCGCGGCATCCGCGGTGGCCCGGGCCGATCGCACGGCGGCTGCCGACTGGTCACTCGCGATCACCTCGGCTTCGGGGCGGGCGAGGGCGAGGGACGTTGCGAGGGAGCCCGTGCCGCAGCCGAGATCGAGGATGCGGCGGGCCTCGGGCGCGGCCTCGTCGAGCACGTCGAGCAGCAGGCGCGTGCCGTGATCGAGCCGCGGGCCGTTGAAGGCGGCGCCGTGCGCGAACAGCGCGAAGGGCAGGTCGGGGTCCTCGCCGCGGAGCGGGTAGGGATCGGCGGCCTGGGGCAGCGCGCCCTCGGCGATGAGCACCCGGGATTTTTGCCGGGCCAGCTGCGGGGTGACGCTCGCGAAGGAGCGGGCCAGCACCTCGTTCATTCCGAGGCTCATGTGCTTGACGCGGCCCGCGGCGAAGACCCGCGCCGCCGGGTCGGCCCAGCGGGCGATCGCGCGGGCGATCTCGTCGAGCGCGTCGAGGCTCCGCGGCAGCTGCAGCAGGACGACGGTCGCGCCGGTGAGCAGCTCCTCGCTCAGATCGTGGTGCTGGAAGCCAGTGATGCCCTGCGCCTCGGCGTTGCGGGCGAGCGCCAGCTCCCCGAGCAGCGGGTCCTGGTGGGTGCGCACCCCGGCGGCGCCGTGCAACGCGAGCGCGCCCAGGGTGAGGGCGCCGTAGCGGTCGCCGATGACCGTGACGCTGCCGGGGGCGGCCGCGCGAAGCTCCGCGGCCGCGGTGTCCAGGAGGAGCCGGTCGCTCGCGTCGACGGCGAAGAGATTGGGGCCGCCGAGGTCGGGGGCGCGCTCCAGCAGCTCGAGAGAGAAGCCGGTCACCGGGGCAGCCCGGTCCGGCCGTGGCCGCTCGGGCGCGCGGGTAACGCCCGGAAGCTTGGCTGCTT
>NZ_JAPFRB010000003.1:210879-215399 GCF_035726885.1 Leucobacter sp. M11
CCTCTGGCCGCCACACGACGACCTCGGTGCGGCGATGCGCGCGGGAGCCGCGCGCCATCGTCACGACCTCGCCCTCCGTGCCCGCGGCGAAGACGCGCCGGTCCGAGCGGTTCAGGAGTTCGGTGCTGAGCGCCGCCTCAAGCGAGCGCACCCGCTCGCGGAGCGTGCTGACCTCGTCCTCGAGCGCGAGCACCCGGCGGATGCCCTCCAGGCTGAGGCCCTCGGCGCTCAGCGCGGCGATCTCGCGCAGCCGGGCGACGTCGTCCAGGGAGTAGCGGCGGGTATTGCCGCGCGTGCGCTGGGGGCTGACGAGCCCGATCCGGTCGTACTGCCGGAGCGTCTGGGGGTGCATCTCCGCAAGCTCCGCCGCCTGAGCGATGGCGAAAACGGGCGTGAACTGGTCCATGCGGTTCATTGCCTTTCTGCCTCTCTGCTGCGTCTGACGGTGCGGCGATGTCTCGGGGGGGGTTTCTGCGTTTGGGGGCTCCCGGGCGAAGCGCGGTGCGCGTCGCCCGGGAGGGGTTAGCCTCGGGAGCGGGCGAGGATGTCCTCGCGCGGGTTCTCCTGGGGCTCGACGGCGCGGAAGGCCTCCAGGGCCTCCTGCGCCTCGGGGCTGAGGTGCGTCGGCACGACCACCTGGACTTCGGCGAGGATGTCGCCGGTGCCCTTGCTGGTCTGCACGCCGCGCCCGCGAACCCGCAGCACGCGCCCGCTGGGGGTGCCCGCCGCGACCTTCAGCTTCACGGGCGGCCCGCCCAGGGTCGGCACCTCGACGGTCGCGCCGAGCGCGGCCTCCGAGAAGGTGACCGGAAGGGTGAGCCGCAGGTTGAGCCCGTCGCGCTCGAAGACCGGGTGCTTGCGCACGTTGACCGTCAGCACGATATTTCCGGCCGGGCCGCCGTCCGGGCTGGGCTGCCCCTTCCCGGCGATCTTGATCTTCTGGCCGTCGGACACCCCGGCCGGGATGTTGACGGTGACCTGGCGGCCCTCGCCGAGCTGCAGCGTGACCGCCTTGCCCTTGACCGCGGTCTCGAAGTCGATCGTGGTCGAAGCGCTCACGTCCCGGCCGCGCTGCGGCCCACGGGGCTGCTGCTGGCCAAACATGCCGCCGAAGATGTCCTCGAAGCCACCCTGATGGCTGCTGTAGCTGCCGGCGCCGGGGCGCCCGGCCCCGCCGAAGCGGCCGCCGAAGATGTCCTCGAAGCCGCCGCTGCCACCCGGGGTAAACCGCGCTCCGGAGCCCATGGCCCGGATCTGGTCGTACTCCTGGCGCTGCTCGGCGTCGCTGAGCACCGCGTAGGCCTCGCTGATCTCCTTGAACTTCTCCTCGGCCTTCGCGTCGCCGGGGTTCGAGTCAGGGTGGTACGTGCGAGCGAGCTTGCGGTAGGTTTTTTTGAGCTCGGCGTCGCTGACATCCTTCGAGACCCCGAGGGTGCCGTAGAAGTCTTTTTCGAACCAGTCCTGACTAGCCATCGGCACCCACCGCAACGACGACCTTTGCCGGTCGCAGCTCCACGTCACCGAGGCGGTAGCCCCGTTCGAAGACCTCGAGCACGGTGGGCTCGGTCACCCCGGGGCTCGGCACCTGGGTGATCGCCTCGTGGTGCATCGGGTCGAATGCCTCGCCAGCCTCGCCGAAGCCGACGACGCCGAGGCGCTCGATCGTGCCGCGGATCTTCTGGGCGATTGTCGCGAAGGCACTGCCCTCGGCGAGGTCGCCGTGCTTCTCGGCGCGGTCGAGGTCGTCGAGCACGGGCAGCAGCCCGGACACGACGGACGCCGTGACCCGGTGCTTGTCCAGCTCGCGGTTGTCCTCGGTGCGCTTGCGGTAGTTCGCGTACTCGGCCGTGATGCGGCGCAGGTCCTCGAGGTACTCGTTCTCGGGCTCCTCGGCCTCGGCGGCGTCGGCCGCCTGCGCCTCGGCGTTCTGCTCGGTGTTGAGCATGTCCTCGACGGTCAGGTCTTCAGCCGCCGGCTCCCCGCCCTGCGGCAGACTCGGGAACCTCGTCGCCCGGCTCGCGGGGGTCTCGGTTCTCGTTCGTCATGGTTACTTCTTCTCCTCGGACTCGTCGTCCTCGATGATCTCGGCGTCGACGATGTCCTCGTCGGAGCCGGGCTCCTCGGTCGGGGCCTCTGCGGTCTCCTGGCTCGCGGCGTAGATCGCCTGACCCAGCTTGCCCTGGCTCTCGTTGAGGGTGTCGAAGGCGCTCTTGATCGCGCCGTCGTCCTCACCGGCGAGCGCCTGCTTCAGCGCGTCCAGGTCGGTCTGCACCTCCACCTTCACGTCCTCGGGGAGCTTGTCCTCGTTGTCCGTGATGAGCTTCTCGACCGAGTAGGCGAGCTGCTCGGCGGAGTTGCGCAGCTCGGCGGCCTCGCGGCGCTCCTTGTCCTCGGCTGCGTGCTCCTCGGCCTCGCGGACCATGCGCTCGATGTCGTCCTTGGACAGGGTCGAGCCGCCGGAGATCGTGATGGTCTGCTCGGTGCCGGTGCCCTTGTCCTTCGCGGACACCTGGACGATGCCGTTGGCGTCGATGTCGAAGGTGACCTCGACCTGGGGCACGCCGCGGGGCGCCGGGGCGATCCCGGTCAGCTCGAAGGTGCCCAGGTTCTTGTTGTCGCGGGTGAACTCGCGCTCGCCCTGGAAGACCTGGATGGACACGGAGGGCTGGTTGTCGTCCGCCGTGGTGAAGGTCTCGCTGCGCTTGGTCGGGATGGCCGTGTTGCGCTCGATGAGCTTGGTCATCATGCCGCCCTTGGTCTCGATCCCGAGCGACAGGGGGGTGACGTCGATGAGCAGCACGTCCTTGCGCTCACCCTTCAGCACACCGGCCTGCAGGGCGGCGCCGACGGCGACGACCTCGTCCGGGTTCACGGTCTTGTTCGGCTCCTGGCCGCCCGTGAGCTGCTTGACGAGCTCGGTGACGGCGGGCATCCGGGTGGAGCCACCGACGAGCACGACGTGCGCGATCTCGGACACCTTGACCCCGGCCTCCTTGATGACGTCCTGGAAGGGCTTCTTGGTCCGGTCGAGCAGGTCCTTGGTGAGCTCCTCGAACTTGGCGCGGGTGAGGGTCTCCTCCAGGTTGGCCGGGCCGTTCTCCGTGAGGGAGAGGTAGGGCAGCTGGATCGAGGCGCTCATGGAGCTGGAGAGCTCCTTCTTGGCCTGCTCAGCGGCCTCCTTGAGGCGCTGCAGGGCGATCTTGTCGTTCTTGACGTCAACGCCGGTGGCGGCCTTGAACTGCGTGATCAGCCAGTCGACGATGCGCTGGTCCCAGTCGTCGCCGCCGAGGCGGTTGTCGCCGGCGGTGGAGCGCACCTGGATCGTGGAGAAGTCGTCGTCCTTGCCCACCTCGAGGAGGGAGACGTCGAAGGTTCCGCCGCCGAGGTCGAAGACCAGGATGAGCTCGTCTTCCTTGCCCTTGTCCAGGCCGTAGGCCAGCGCCGCGGCGGTGGGCTCGTTGATGATGCGGAGCACGTTGAGGCCCGCGATCTCACCGGCCTCCTTGGTGGCCTGGCGCTCGGCGTCGTTGAAGTACGCGGGGACGGTGATCACGGCGTCCGTGACCTTGTCGCCGAGGTAGGACTCCGCGTCGCGCTTCAGCTTCATGAGCGTGCGCGCGCTGATCTCCTGCGCGGTGTACTTCTTGTCGTCGATGGGCGTGGTCCAGTCGGTGCCCATGTGGCGCTTGACGGAGGCGATGGTGCGGTCGACGTTGGTGACCGCCTGGCGCTTCGCGGTCTCGCCGACGAGCACCTCGCCGTCCTTCGTGAAGGCGACGATGGAGGGGGTGGTGCGGAGGCCCTCAGCGTTCGCGATGACGGTGGGCTCGCCACCCTCGAGAACAGCGACGACCGAGTTGGTGGTTCCGAGGTCAATGCCGACAGCACGTGACATATACAGCTCCTTGTGGTTGTGGCTCACCGCCGACGGATTCATCGGCGGAAGTGTGTGGCCGCGGCGCGGGGCCGCGGAGTTGAGTCGTTATGGCTCAAGTTTACCGGGCGGGGGTCGACTGTCAAGCCGGATCGGGCAAACTTGAGCTTACTTGGCTCAACTTTAAGGAAACGCTCAGTAACCCCCCGGTGACCGGGCGGCCGCGTCCGGCGCGTCGGGCGCACCACTGCCCCGCGGGCCGCGCCGGGCGGGTACTCTGACGGCATGAGCGATGCGAGCAGCACCGAGGCCGCCGAATCCGGCGCGATGCCCGAGGCCGAAACCGCGCCGGCCCGGGGACGGGTCCTTGCCTGGGCCATGTGGGACTGGGGCTCCGCCTCCTTCAACGCGGTCATCACGACCTTCGTGTTCACGGTCTACCTCACGAGCAGCAGCTTCGGCGACGAGGATGTCGTCGCCGCGCAGCTCGGCTGGGCCCTCGCCATCGCGGGCGCGCTCATCGCGGTGCTCGCGCCCGTGACCGGGCAGGCCTCCGACCGGGGCGGGCGACGGAAGTTCTGGCTCGGCGTGCACACAGGGATCGTCGTGCTCATCTCCGCCGCCCTGTTCTTCGTGCAGCCCGAGC
>NZ_JAPFRB010000003.1:215431-217744 GCF_035726885.1 Leucobacter sp. M11
GCGGCGGGCAACATCTTCTTCGAGTTCGCGAGCGTGAACTACAACGCGATGCTCACCCAGGTGTCGACCCCGGCAACCATCGGCCGCGTCTCCGGCTTCGGCTGGGGCATGGGGTACCTGGGCGGCATCGTGCTCCTCGGCATCATCCTCGTCGGCTTCGTCTTCCCCGAGGTCGGCTGGTTCGGCGTGACCGCGGACAACGGCCTGAACATCCGCGTCGCGATGCTCGTCGCCGCGGCCTGGTTCGGTCTCTCCGCGATCCCGGTGCTCATCGCGGTGCCCGAGGTGCCCCGCGCACCGGGCGGCGGGGCCAAGCTCGGCATCATCGGCAGCTACCGGGCCCTGTTTGGCCGGATCGCGCAGCTGGCGCGCACCGCGCCGAATACGCTGCGCTTCCTCGTGGCCAGCGCGGTGTTCCGGGACGGCCTCGCCGGGGTCTTCACCTTCGGCGGCATCATCGCGGCCCGCTCCTTCGGCTTCGACAGCACGACCGTGATCATCTTCGCGATCGCCGCGAACGTCGTCGCCGGCATCGCGACGGTCGCGCTCGGCCTCGTCGACGACCGGCTCGGCGCCCGGTTCCTCATGATCAGCTCCCTCTCGGGGATGCTCGTCGTCGCGGCGTTCCTGTTCTTCCTCGCCCCGCTCGGCACCTGGGTGTTCTGGGTGTTCGGGCTCGCGCTCTGCGTCTTCGTCGGCCCCGTGCAGTCCGCGAGCCGCAGCTACCTGGCCCGGATGATCCCGAAGGGACAGGAGAGCGAGATCTTCGGGCTCTACGCCACGACCGGCCGCGCCGTGTCCTTCCTCGCGCCCGCGGCCTTCGCCCTGTTCGTGGACCTGAGCGGGCAGACGATCACCGGGATCATCGGCATCGCGCTCGTCATCGCGGTGGGGCTCGGCCTGCTCCTCTGGGTGCGACCGCAGAGCACCGCGCGCCTTCAGTAGACTGGGCGACGGCCAAACCGGTCACACCGCACCGCAGGAAGGGGCGCCCGAGTGGCACAGATCACCCTCAGCCCCGAGCAACAGGCGGTCTTCGACCGCATCGAGCACACGCGCGAACACGTCTTCGTGACCGGGCGCGCGGGCACCGGGAAGTCGACCCTGCTGACGCACCTGTCCTGGCACACGAGCAAGCAGATCGTCGTGTGCGCCCCCACCGGGGTCGCTGCGCTCGGCGTCGGCGGGCAGACCATCCACTCGCTGTTCCGGCTCCCCACGGGCGTGATCGCCGATCACCCCATCGAGCAGAGCCAGGAACTGAAAAAGCTGCTCAACGCGATCGACACCCTCGTGATCGACGAGGTCTCGATGGTCAACGCCGACCTCATGGACGCGATCGACCGCTCGCTCCGCCAGGCGCGCGCGAAGAAGCACGACGCCTTCGGCGGGGTGCAGGTCATCATGTTCGGCGATCCGTACCAGCTCCCGCCCGTGCCCCCGCACGACCCGGACGAGCGCGCCTACTACGCCGACACCTACCGCTCACCGTGGTTCTTCGACGCCCGAGTCTGGGCCGAGGCCGACCTCGGCATCATCGAACTCACCGAGATTCACCGCCAGCGCGACGACCGCTTCAAGCAGCTCCTGAACGGGGTGCGCTACGGGGTCGTGACCGCCGAGATGGCCGGAGAGCTGAACGAGGCTGGTGCCCGACCTGCACCGACGGACGGCACGATCACGCTGGCCACGACGAACGCGATCGTGAACCGGATCAACGCGAGCCGGATCGCGGCGCTGCCGGGCGAGCTGTTGCGAGCCGTCGCCGACGTCACCGGGGAGTTCCGCAAGAACAGCTACCCCGCCGATGAAATGCTGGAGCTCAAGGTGGGCGCGCAGGTGATGTTCCTACGCAATGACCCAGAGGGCCGCTGGGTCAACGGGACGATCGGGACCGTCGCGAAGGTGGACGGCACGGTCTGGGTCGACGTTGACGGCGAGCACTTCGAGGTGGAGCCCGCCAGCTGGGAGCGGTTCAAGTACCGCTACGACGCCGAGACGAAGACGCTCTCGAAGGACGTCGTGGCCGAGTTCGAGCAGTTCCCGCTCCGCCTCGCCTGGGCGGTCACGATCCACAAGTCGCAGGGGCAGACCTATGAGCGGGCGATCATCGACCTGGGGCCCCGGGCGTTCAGCGCCGGGCAGACCTACGTCGCGCTCAGCCGGGTGACCTCGCTGGAGGGGCTGTTCCTCTCCCGGCCGCTCACGCCCGCGGACATCATCGTGGACCCGAATGTGAGCCGCTTCATGCGTGGGCGACAGCCCGCCCGTCCGATCGAGGAGGCGGGGGAAACGGGGGCTGGCTCGCGGGAT
>NZ_JAPFRB010000003.1:217839-221303 GCF_035726885.1 Leucobacter sp. M11
GGGTGCGCGGGGCCCGGCGTTCCCGTGCCGTCCTCGGCGGGAGGGGGACGGTTCGCGCACTCCCCCTCCGCCGCTTCGAAGCGCGGTGACGCTCCGCGGGGCCGCGTTACTGGGCTTTCTTCGCCCGTGCGAGATCGACAAAGACCTCGGTGTTGAAGCCGTATGCGACTCGGGCCTCGGCGATCAGCGCCTCACGCCCAGCCTGGTCGAGGCCAATCTCATCGAGCTTCGCGCGGTACGCATCCTTGAACTCGGGGATCGGGCCCAGCTCATCGAAGGCGTAAAACTCAACGCCCTGACGCTCCAGACCGAAGTGGCGCTGCATCAGCCGGCTGATGAACTGGCCACCGGACAGGTCACCGAGGTAGCGCGTGTAGTGGTGAGCGACGAAGGCCCCCGGGTCGGTCGCGGCAACCTCGGTGATGCGATCCGCGTAGGCCCGGGTCGCGGGGACGGCTTCGATCCGGTCGCGCCAGTCAGCGCCGAGCAGGAACTCGAGGTCCGCCTGCACCGCGGGCATCCGGATCAGCGCGTCGCTGATGAACGGCGCAGCAACGGGGTTCTCGCGCATGGCCTCGGTCGCGCCCTCCAGGGCCTCGTACATGAAGAAGTGCTGGGCGACGAGGGCGATGTAGTCCTCGCGGGTCCCACGGCCCTTCATCAGGTCCTCCATGAATCCGGCCCCCTCGCTCTCCGAGTGGTCCGACCAGGTGCCCTCGCGAAGGGCCTGGGAGAAGGAAATGTCTGTCTTGGTCACGAAAAGCTCCTAGTGAGGGGGTGGCTGCTGGGTCTCGAAGCCGTGGTCTAGTGGGGGCGAGGAGTGATGCCGAGCCGCTCGCAGGCGATCTCGTAGAGGACGACAACCTCGCGACGGATCTCGGGGCGCTCGCTGATGGGGCCGCCAGGCCAGGAAACGCGCATCTCGGTGACTCCGGCGGGGGTCGTCACGGTCCAGATGCCGCCTTCTCCGTCCAGCCCGGTCATCACCGAAGCCGTCGCGTCGGGGTGGCCAAACGCGCGCGCGATCAGCATGCTGTCGTCCGTGTGGTCGCCGTTCATGTGGCCGGTTACCCCGGCAACGACGGTTTCATCGAATGTCTTCACCCTCCCAGCATAGGTTAGGTTGCCCTCACTTCGTCCCCTCTCAGCTGAACAACGCTAGACTCGTGCTGTTTTTGACTGTTTTGGATGAGGTGAATCTGTGACGAACTCCTTGGCACGGCGCGCTACCGGCGCCGCCGTCGGTCTGCTGGCCGCGATCGCCCTCGTAGTGAGCGGCTGCTCCTCCCCAGGAGGCCAGGCTGGAGACAGCCCAGTGGCAAGCCTGCCCGGCGACGCGAACGACCGCATCCAGCAGGCGGTCGAGACTGCGATGCAGCAGAGCGGTTCGACCCAGGCCCTCATTGGGGTGTGGACGGCCGACTCGGGCGAGTACGTCCAGGGACTCACCACGGACGACTCCGAGCTGCCCGTCACCACGTCCTTCCGCGGCGCACAGACCACGCAGCCATACACCTGCGCCCTCCTGCTCGAGCTGGTGGCGCAGGGCGTCGTCAGCCTCGACCGCGAGGTGTCCAAGGACCTGCCGCGCCAGAACGGCATCGAGGGCATCACCTACCGTCAGCTCTGCGAGCAGACCTCGGGCCTCGCTGATTACAAGGCCGCGTTCAGCGGGATCAACCGCAACAATCCGGCTCGTTTCTGGCCGGATCGGGAGCTCATCTCCCAGGGCCTCGTGAACTCGCCGCTCCCCCACGCCGGACTGAACTTCAACTACTCGGACACCAACGCCGTGGTGCTGGGCCGCGCCTTGAAGATCGTCGCCGACCGCGAACTGCCGGATCTGCTCGACGATGAAATCTTCCAGCCGACCCAGATGACCCGCACGGAACTGCCCACGGGCACGACGCTGCCGGACCCCACCCTCGCTCCCCTGGTCTTCCCGGTGGCCGACGGCAAGGCCGTCTGCGACACCGCGATTGAGCTTGCCGAGGTTTCCCCGTCGATGCTGTCCGGCGCCGGTGGCGCGGTGACCACCCTCAGCGACCACCGGGCCTTCCTTGACGCCTACCTGAGCGGCAAGATCGGCGGCGCACAGGCTGCCGAGGTCCTCGCTGAGGAGCGCTCCACGCTCAACCCGGAGCGGAACGCCGAGGGCGAGGTCACCAAGGAGGCCGAGGCATCCGGCCAGGCCTGGGGCTTCGGTCTGCTGCACGAGGGTCCCCTCAAGGGCCGCGACGGGCTCATCACGGGCACGATCAGCGCCGCGTTCCAGGACCCCAACACCGGCTTTACCGTCGTGGTCGCGCTGAATAACTCCTCCGCAGGCGGTGGCTTCGCCAAGCAGCTCGCCTTCCAGCTCGCCGCGATCGTCTCCGAGGCTCAGCCGGATGCTGTGGGCGAGCTCCCCTGGACCGTGGAGACCACCGCCGAGGCCCTCGCCGCTGCCGCGGTCTGCTAAGTCCTGCTCCCAGCGGGGTTTTCCCGGATATCTTCCGATTCCGGTCCGGAATCCCCCTCGGACACCCCGTATTTCCTTTCCCTCACCAAATCGTGACAATTCGGTGACCCACCGCAAACACGGGTGCACTAGTGTGACTCATGGAGTTGCTGTTCCAACGCACGGTATTTCAAGTCCAATCCCCTTGTGGGAGAAGCTTTTCTCATCTGCGTTTGCACAAGCGACGACCGAGCCTGAAGGTCGGGTTCGATCCGCACATGAGAAGGAAAACGTATGGCCACCGGCACTGTCAAATGGTTTAACGCCGAAAAGGGTTTCGGCTTCATCGCTCCCGACGACGGCAGCGATGACGTCTTCGCGCACTACTCTGCTATCGCCACGAGCGGCTTCCGCACGCTGGACGAGAACCAGAAGGTCGAGTATGACCCCGCTCGTGGACCCAAGGGTCCGCAGGCGGAGAACATTCGCCCGCTCTAATCTCACCTCAGCGCGCACGCGCTGAACCGAGATGAGGTCGGTGAGTCCTTTCGAGGACTCACCGACCTTCTGCGTTTCTGGACGTCTGAGTTTCTGGACGTCTGCGTTTCTGGGCGTCTGCGTTTCTGGGCGCGGATCACCAGTTCTCCCGCGGAGCGCTGATCGTGGCCGCAACGAGCGTGGCCTGCCCTTCAGCCCGCGCAGGTGGCCTTCTCTCGCGCGCAACGCGAGCCGGCGGGCTCCCTCCCCGGAAACGCAGAGAACCCCCGACCGAAGGTCAGGGGCTCTCGTAGTGGAGGGGATGACGGGAATCGAACCCCGGCCGGACGCTCAACGAAACGCGCAGCGTTTCGCGGCCACGCCGCTGGCGGAGCCTGCGACGCCAGTCACGGGTTCTCCAGGAGTCCCGACCTCCCCGGAAACGCAGAGAGCCCCCGACCGAAGGTCAGGGGCTCTCGCAGTGGAGGGGATGACGGGAATCGAACCCCGGCCGGACGCTCAACGAAACGCGCAGCGTTTCGCGGCC
>NZ_JAPFRB010000003.1:221423-222456 GCF_035726885.1 Leucobacter sp. M11
GACGCCAGTCACGGGTTCTCCAGGGGCCCGACGTCCCCGGAAACGCAGAGAACCCCCGACCGAAGGTCAGGGGCTCTCGCAGTGGAGGGGATGACGGGAATCGAACCCGCGCTGTCTGCTTGGGAAGCAGAAGTTCTACCATTGAACTACATCCCCGCGCGTTGATCCCGAAGGATCTCGACTCGCCAACACTATCAGATTTCGCCGCCCCCTCGGGCACCCGGGTTCCGGGCGGAGCCCGGAAAACCGCATTAGGATGAGAACCGTGCTCCTCTCAGATCGTGACATACGTGCCCAGCTCGCCGCAGACCGGATTCGGATGGAACCCTCCGATGACGGCATGGTCCAGCCCTCAAGCATCGACGTCCGACTCGATCGCTACTTCCGGCTCTTCGACAACCACAAGTACCCGATTATCGACCCCTCGCAGGACCAGCCCGAGCTGACCCGGCTGATCGAGGTGGACCCCGAAGAGGGGTTCATCCTGCACCCCGGGGAGTTCGTGCTCGGGAGCACCTTCGAACAGGTCACCCTGCCGAACGACATTGCGGCCCGCCTGGAGGGCAAGAGTTCCCTGGGCCGCCTCGGCCTGCTCACGCACTCCACCGCCGGCTTCATCGACCCCGGGTTCTCGGGGCACGTCACGCTGGAACTCAGCAACGTGGCGACCCTGCCGATCAAGCTCTGGCCCGGCATGAAGATCGGGCAGCTCTGCTTCTTCCAGCTCACCTCAGCCGCAGAGAAGCCCTACGGGCACGGCGCGGACGGTTCCCGCTACCTGGGCCAGCGCGGCCCGACGGCCTCCCGCTCCCACCTGAGCTTTCACCGCAGCGACGTGACCGTCACGGACTCGGGCGCAAACGGCGGCTAGCCGCCGTTCTGGCCCCTCGGGGCAGACCGGCGGGGGAGCGGCGACCGAACCCCAGTCGCGCCCGCCCAGCGGAGCGCTAGCGCCCGTGGCGGTCCTCGATCTTCTGGTCCCGGCTGCGCATCTGCTGCAGCATCTCGTTGTAGGCCTCCAGCTCGGCTTCCC
>NZ_JAPFRB010000003.1:222508-223033 GCF_035726885.1 Leucobacter sp. M11
GCTCCACATCACGGCGACGATGATCGCGAGCATGAGCGTCGGCAGCTCGCCGATGCCCCAGGCGATGCCGCCGCCGGTGATCTGGTCCTCCAGGGGTGGCGCGCCCCAGGTACGCCCCATCGCCCCGTACCAGTCGGCGAGGAGGAGGCCCGTGCTGCTCATGATGGTGACGCCGAAGAAGGCGTGGAAGCCCATCGTGGCCAGCAGGGTCACGAGCCGGATCGGGTAGGGGAAGCGCTTGGGCACCGGATCCACCCCGATGAGGGAGAGCGAGAACAGGTACCCCGAGATCAGGAAGTGGATAATCATCCACTGGTGGCCCAGGTGGTCCTCGGCCGCCCAGCGGAACAGGGGAGTGTAGTAGAAGATCCAGAGCGATCCCGCGAAGATGATCGCCGCGACGATCGGATTCGTGACGAGCTTCGACCACGGGGTCTGGATGCCCCACATGACCCACTCGCGCGCGCCCCAGGAACCGTCGTTGCGCTTCCGGACGCTGCGCAGGAGCAGCGTCATCGGGGCGCC
>NZ_JAPFRB010000003.1:223065-223671 GCF_035726885.1 Leucobacter sp. M11
GGAACATGTGGCCCAGCATGTGGATGCTGAACAGGTACGCCTCGTAGGCGTTCAGGGCGCCGTTGGTCGTGTAGAAGAGCACGATGAGGCCGAGGATCCAGAACACGGTGCGCTGCACGGGCCAGCGGTCGCCGCGGCGGCGCAGTCGGATCACGGCGAGCAGGTAGAAACCCGCGCCAAACAGGCAGATGAGCACCCAGGCGAGGTCGAACTTCCAGACGGTGAGGAAGCTGCTCGCGCTGAGCTCCGGGGGCAGCGGGTCGCCGGTCAGCCACTCGGCGGGGCTCACGCCGGAGCCGGCGTCCCGCAGCGGTTCGAGCGACACCGGGGTCTCGCTGCGCCCGAGCGCTCCGGCGAGGCCGGAGGCGATGCCCATCATGGCGACCTCGGCGAGCACCAGCCACCAGAACGCCCGGGCCCCCAGGCTGCCGGGCCGATTGATCCGGGGGATGAGCCACTGCCGTTGCAGGGCGCCGAATACCCCGAGGGCGAGCAGGGCGAGCGTTTTGCCGATGATGAGCATCCCGTAGCCCGTGCCGAAGAGCGACTCGAGCGATCCCACGCGCAACGCAGCGCTCACGATGCCGGAGGCGGAGACGCCGAAGA
>NZ_JAPFRB010000003.1:223720-228147 GCF_035726885.1 Leucobacter sp. M11
GGCCCGGTCCACGGTGCGTCCGATCATCACGAGGACCATCAGACCACCCAGCCAGACGGAGGCCCCGATGAGGTGCACGAGCAGCGAGTTCACGGCCTGGGAGTGGCCGGAGGCGCCCGCGGCGTGGCCCTGGCTCGCGAGGGGCACGAGCGTCACGAGGGACAGCACGAGCACGAGGAGCAGCCAGCGGCGGTCCCGCACGGCGAAGCAGAGCACGGAGAGCACGGCGGCCAGGGCGACTGAGAACAGCCACAGCATGCCGAGTTCGATCTCGGTCACGAACTGGGCGAGCGCGGCGCCGAACTGCTCATCGGGGGAGAAGGCCAGCCCGGAAACGTCGACGAAGGTCATGATCAGCGTCAGCGCCGAGGCGACCGCGAGCCCCGCGGCGAAAGCGGCCGCGGTGTCCATCGCGACGCCGAACTCGGGCTTCTTCGGGGAGAGGGCCCAGACGGCCATGACGAGCGAGCCGATCAGGCCCGCGCAGCAGAGGTTCACGAGGGTGCGCGCGAAGGGCATCCCGAAGCGCACGAAGGTGCCCGGATCCAGCAGCTCCCGGGGGGCGCCCGCCCCGCCGATCAGCAGACCGGCAATCAATCCTCCTGCGGTGAACAGCAGCAGGAGGGCAGGGGCATAGACACGAAGCAAACGGGGCACGGTCCCAGTTTACGCGTTCGCCCTGGGCAGAACATGGGCGCCAGAATGCGTCAGCGCCCCCGGCCCGAGGGCCGGAGGCGCTGATCATTTCAGCAGCAGAAACTACTTGACAGCAGCCTTGAGCTTGGAGCCCACGGAAACCTTGACGCGCTTGCCGGCGGGGATGTTGATGGTCTCGCCGGTCTGCGGGTTACGGCCCGTGCGAGCCGAGGTGTCAGCGGACTCGAACGCGATCCAGCCGGGGATGGTGACCTTGTCGCCCTTGGCGACGGTCTCGGACACCGCAGCGAAGAAGCCGTCAACGACGCTTCCGACCGTGGCCTGGCTCTGGCCGGTCTCGGCAGCGATCTTGGCAACAAGCTCAGTCTTGTTCAGTGACATTGTTTGTCCTCCTCGGACCCCTCAGCGCTGCTGCGTGAGTCCACATTGTTTCTGGTGTTCCCCGGTGCGGGGGCTGATCAAGCGATCGGCAGTAAATCTACCAGTAGTCGCGCGGTTTTCCGCGGAAAGTGGCTGTCTTTCCCGGTGTGTTGCCTGAAGATTCCGCGTTTTCCGACCCAAAGGGGTCCGGATCGGTCTCCGGCGGGCGGGCCGGGCCCGCCCGCCGGAGCTATTTGGCCCCGATGAGCTGCTCGCCCGCGGCAAGCCGTAACTGATCGTCCGTGCCGGGGATAATGTTCCCGCGCAGGGAGCGCCCCGCGGTCTCGCGGAAGGTGAGGACGGAGAGCAAGCCGATGAGCCCGGCGGCGGCGAGGTAGAACCCGGGTACAAGCGGGTTCCCCGTCACGTCGATCAGGTACTCGTTCGCGACGCCCGCGGTGCCACCAAAGAGCGCGGTGGACACGTTGTAGCCGATCGCGAAGCCCGAGTAGCGGACGGCGGTCGGGAACAGGGCCGGAAGCGTCGCCGAGATGTTCGAGATGATCATGACGAGGAACAGCCCGAGGATCCCGATTCCGGCAAGTTGCGACCAGACGGTGCCCACCTGGATCAGCATGACCGCCGGCACCGACAGCAGCATGAAGCCGAGGCTCGCGATGATGAGCAGCGGTTTGCGCCCGACCCGGTCGGACAGGGCGCCGAAGGGGACGATCACCGCCATCATGATGAGCTGGATGACCACGAGGGCGTAGTTGGACTCGGCAGCTCCGTGGCCGAGCGTGCTCGACAGGTAGCTGGGCATGTAGGTCAGCACGAGGTAGAAGGCGACGTTGATCAGGATGACGAAACCGACAAGCTTCAGCACCTGCTTCGGGTAGCCAATCAGCAGGTCCTTGACCGCGGTCAGCGCGGATTTGCGGTCGCCCAGGTCCTTGGTGTCCGCGGTGAACGTCTCGGGCTCGCTCAGGTGCCGCCGCATCCACAGGGCCAGCAGGCCGAGGGGGAGCGTCAGCAGGAACGGCAGCCGCCACCAGCCCGCCATCATCCCGTCCTCGCCGACGATGAGGGTGAGCGAGGTGCAGAGCACGGCGGCCGCGCTGAATCCGGCGAGGGTGCCGAACTCCAGGAAGGAACCGTAGAAGCCACGCCGGTTGTCCGGCGCGTGCTCCGACATGAAGATGGCCGCCCCCGCATACTCGCCGCCCGCGGAGAAGCCCTGCAACATGCGCAAAAACACGAGCAGCAGCGGCGCGGCAAACCCGATGTCCTGGTACGTCGGCAGCACGCCGATGGCGGCGGTGGCGAGGCTGATCATGATGATGGTGAACACGAGCACCTTCCTCCGGCCGATCCGGTCGCCCAGCGGGCCCAGGATGATCCCGCCCAGGGGGCGGACGAGGAAGGAGATGGCGAAGGTCGCGAAGGCAAGAATCCGGGGCATCGCATCGCCCTGGTCGCCGCCGAAGTCGAAAAACAGCGTCGAGATGAACACCACCAGGTAGCCGTAGACGCCGTAGTCGAACCACTCGATCGCGTTGCCGATGGCGGATCCGGCAACGGACTTTCTGGTGTCGCGCCGTTGGAGGGGCGTCAGGTCGATATCTCGGGTAATCGGGGGAAGCTGGTCCTGCTGATTCATGTGTCGCTCTTTTCTTCGGGGACCCTCGTTGGTCCTAAAAATGGCGTGGCGGAATGGTCAGGCGGGCGGGGTTGCGGGGGAGTGGGTGCGGGTTTCCGCGCCGGCGCCCAGACGCATACCGATCAGGGCATACGTTTGAGCGGCGGTCAGGAGGTCTGAGATGAGCACCTGCTCATCGGGCTGGTGCGCCTGGCCGGTGATGTCACCTGGCCCGAGAATGATGGTCGGCACCCCGTGGTGCGCGGCGATGAAACCACCCTCGCAGGCGGCAGTCCAGCCGGTCGGGCGGGCGTCTCGCCCCAGCTCGTCGAGCACGGCGCAGGCGACCCGGGCGAGCTGCGCGTCGGGGTCGGTGCGAAAGCCGGGCATCACCATCTCGACCCGCCCCTCAAGGCGGATACGCTCGGCCCCCGCGATCCCGCTGGCGGCGATTCCCGCGCGCACCCGCTCCAGGAGCCCGGCAAGAATGTCCTCGGCGCGCTCCCCGGGCAGCGTCCGGCGATCGAGGCTCAGCGCGCACGACTGGGCCACCATCGAGGTGGCGCTGCCCCCGCTGATCGTGCCGATGTTCCAGCTGGGCGACCCGAGGAGGGGGTCGCGGGTGTCTTGCGCGGCCTCGTGCTCGCGGTGCACCGTGTCGATGGCCACCCCGGCGGCCAGGATCGCGCTCGCCCCGTCCTCGGGCCGCCCGGCGTGCGCGGACGCGCCCGTGAGGGACAGCGCCAGGTTCGTCGCCCCGCGGCAGCCGATCACGGCCCGCAGGTCCGTCGGCTCCGCCACGACGCAGGCGAGCAGGTCGCGCGGCTCCGTCTCTGCGATATAGGCCTGCACGCCGGTCGCGAGATCCTCCTCGTCAACCGTGCAGAGCAACTCGGTGCGCAGCTCCGGCCGAGCGACGGCCAGAGCGCTCATCGCGGCGAGTGCCGCGGCCAGGCCGCCCTTCATGTCTGTGGCGCCGCGTCCGATCAGAGCGCCGTGTTCGAGTCGGGGCTCGAAGGGGTCGCCGGTCCAGCCAGCCCCCGCGGGGACGACGTCGCTGTGCCCGAGAAACAGGAGCACGGGCCCCTCGGGGTCCCCGAGCTCGGCGCGCAGGTTCGACCGCCCGGGCGACACCTCCTGCAGGGTGACCCTGGCCCCGATGCTGAGGCAGTGCGCGGCCAGGAGGCGCACCGTCTCCGCCTCGGTTTCGCCGGGGTTCTCCCCGCGCCCACGAATCAGGTCGCTCGTCAGCTCGACGATCTGGTCCCGGTCGAGCAGATCGAGGGCGACGCGTTCCCGTGCCGCGCTCATGACGCGTCCGCCGCACGGTCGAGGACTGCGCCCAGCCGGTCCACCCCGGTCACGATGCGCTCCGGGGTCGAGGTGGCGAAGCAGAGCCGGAGCGCGTTGCCGAAGTTCCCGGCGGCGGAGAAGGACCGCCCGGGGATGTAGGCGACGCCGCCCGCGAGCGCCTCCGCGAAGATGGCCTCCGTGTCGATGCCCGCGTAGCGCCCCCCGAGGGTGAGCCAGAGGAAGAAGCCCCCGTCGGGGTTGGTGCTCGTGACCTCCTCGCCGAAGCGTTCGGCGAGGGCGTGGCGCATGGTCTCCTTGCGCTCCCGGTAGATGGGGCGGAGCCGGTCCAGGTGCGGGCCGAGGTGTCCGGCCTCCAGGAAGGACGCGACCGCGTGCTGGACGGGGACGCTCGTGCAGGTGTCCATCGCCTGCTTGGCGTTGATGGCGAGCGCGCGAATTCTCGGGTCGACGTCGATCC
>NZ_JAPFRB010000003.1:228200-233486 GCF_035726885.1 Leucobacter sp. M11
ACGCGCGGGTTTGCGGGGGAGAGCTCCCCGAACGAGGGTTCGTGGTCACCCGAGAAGCGCAGCAGGCCGTAGGGGTCGTCGTCGATGATCGCGCAGTCCCACTGCTCGGCGAGCTCCAGGAGGTGCCTGCGGCGTTCCGCGCTCAGGGTCGTCCCGGTGGGGTTTTGGAAGTTCGGGATCACGTAGATCGCGGCGGGGGTGCGGCCCGCACGGCGCACCAGCTCGGGGAGCGCCTCCACGACGAGGCCGTGTTCGTCGGTGGGGGCCTCGAGGAGCTCAGCCCCGTAGCTGAGCGCGGTGCTGTTCCCGTTGGTGTACGTCGGTCCCTCGACGATGACGAGGTCGCCGGGGGTCACCAGCATCTTGAAGGCGAGGTCGAGGCCCTGCATCCCGCCGGTGGTGATGAGGATGCGCTCGGCGGTGCTGGGCTCGCCCGAACGCTCGGCGATGGCGAGCACCTGCTCGATCAGCCGGGACTCGCCCTCGGTTGCCCCGTAGTCGTAGCGGCCCGCGCCCGGGGCTTGGAAGCAGGCGTCGAAGGCGTCCTGGGGGATGAGGTCGGCGTTGGGCGCGCCCATCGCGAAGCGGACGATGTCGTGTTCCTGCTTCGCGAGCAGCGCGGTGGACGAGTCGATGATCGACCCGGGCAGGGTGTCGCTGCGGCGCGCGAGTCGCGCGGCCAGGCCGGTCATCGCCCGCTCCGCACGATGAGTTCCCGCGGCACGTCGGTGAGCAGCTCGACCCCGCTCGCGGTCACCCGGACCGACTCGGAGGTCTCGAAGCCGTAGCCGGTCATCCACATGCCGGCGATCACGTGGAAGGTCATGTTCTCCCGCAGCTCGGTGTGGTCGTCCGCGCGGAGGCTCACGGTCCGCTCGCCCCAGTCCGGCGGGTAGCCCACCCCGATGGAATAGCCGAGCCGGGAGCGCTTTTCCAGGCCGTTGGCGGCGAGCACCCAGTCCCAGGCTCCCACCACGTCCGCGGGCGTGACGCCGGGTCGAATGGCGTCGAGCGCGGCGTGCAGGCCGTCGACCGTCACCCCGGCGACGCGGTCCAGGTCGGCGGAGGCGGGTCCGAGCGTCACGGTGCGGGCGAGCGGTGCGTGATAGCGCTGGTGCACCCCGGCGAGTTCGATGGCCACGGCCTCACCCGCAACGAGCGGGGCGGAGGTCCAGGTCAGGTGCGGGGTGTCGGCCCCCGCGCCGGTCGGGAACATCGGCACGATTGCGGGGTAGTCGCCGCCCGCGCCGGGCACGCCGCGGGCCTGCGCGGCCTGAATGACGGCGGCCAATTCGTGCTGGGGGGCACCCGCCTCGATCGCGGCGATGCCCGCCAGCATGGCGTGACTGGCCACGGCCCCCGCGCGGCGCATGAGCTCGATCTCGGTGTCTGACTTCACGAGCCGGACCCAGTTCACGAGTTCCCGGCTCTCCACGAAATCCACGTGCGGCCAGGCCCGGGTCAGGGCGAGGAACCCGCGGACCGGGAAGAAGTGCGCATCGCCCTCGTACCCGATCCGCCGGGTCCCGGGCGTCACGAAGCCGCGGTCTCGCAGCTCGGCGGCAATCCAGTCGAAGGGGTGAGCGTCGGGCCGGTGCACGAGCGTCTCCGGGTAGCCCAGCACCGCGTCGCCCGAAAGATCCGCGGTGCGATGGGCGCCGTTCGCGTCCATCTCGCGCATCACGATCAGCGGCGCCCCGTCCGCCGGGACGAAGAGGACCTGGGGCGTGTAGAACGACCAAGCGTTGTAGCCGCTCAGGTAGAAGATGTTGGCCGGGTCCGAGACCAGCAGGGCATCGAGATCCTGCCCGCGCATTCGCGCTTGCACCCGGGCGACGCGTTCGCGACGCTCCCCACTCATGTCTCCCAGCTGTGGCATCGTTGCACTCCTTCGTGTGGCTGTCCTGCAACGCTACCGGCCCCGGACTGTTCCACAACAGACCCCCGCACCGAACGATATAGTGTGGAAAAAGCGAAGTGTCACGGGAAGGGCGGGCCAGCATGCTCGACGTTCGGCGCCTGTCTCTGCTGCGCGAGGTCGCGCTGACCGGCAGCATCACGGCCGCGGCCCGGTCCCTCGGGCTCAGCACGCCGACGGTCTCCCAACAGCTCAGCCGCCTCGAACAGGAGATCGGGGTCGCCCTCCTGGAGCCCGCCGGCCGCGGGGTGCAACTCACCCCGATCGCGGTCGAGCTCGTCCAGCACACCGAGCGGGTCCTGGAGGAGCTGGAGGCCGCCGAGGCCACCCTCCTCACCGGCCGAGACGGGTTGGGCGGGGCCATTCGCGTCGCCGGGTTCAGCACCTTCGCCTCCGGCCTGCTGCCGCGGGTCATTACCCGCCTCAGGGAGCAGCACCCCGCCCTCGTGGTCGAGTTCGTGCAGCTGGACCCCGAGGCCGCAATGGACGAGCTCGCCGCCCGGCGGGCGGACCTGATGCTCGCCGATGAGTACCCGGGGTTTCCGCTCCGCCCGGGCCGAGGCCTGGTGCGCACGCTCATCGCCCGGGAGGCCATCCGGCTCTATCCGCCCGCGGGCACCGGTCACGAGGTGAGCGTCGAGGATCTGGCCGCGATGCCCTGGGTGACCGAGCCGCGAACGAGCGAGGCCTTCCAGTGGGCCAGGACGGTCTGCCGGGGGCTCGGCTTCGAGGCCACGGTTCGCTTCGAGTCGCCCGAGCTGCACGTCCACCGCCGCCTCGTCGAGACGGGACTGGCGGCCGCCTTCCTGCCGGTGCACCTCGCCGAGGGGGCTGGCGTGCCGCTGCTGGCCGCCCGCGGGCTGCCCGAGGACTTGCACCGGACGGTGTACGCCGTGACCCGGCGGGGCGCGGAGCTGCGCCCCGGGGTGCGGGCCTGCCTGTCCGCCATCCGGGAGGCCGCCGCGGATCCGCTCGCCGGGCTCGGTTAGGCCAGCCCGGGAACGCAGAAGCGCGGGCGCCGATCCATTGGATCGACGCCCGCGCTTCGGGTCATCTCAGCCCGCGAGGGGCCGGATGCTGCTTACCAGCTCGACTTGGTGATACCGGGCAGCTCGCCGCGGTGGGCCATGTCACGGAAGCGGACACGCGAGATGCCGTACTTCGACAGCATGCCTCGGGGGCGACCGTCGATGACGTCGCGGCTGCGCACGCGCACCGGCGACGCGTTGCGGGGCAGCTTCTGCAGGCCCACGCGAGCGGCCTCGCGGCTCTCGTCGGTGCCGTTCGGGTCCACGAGGGCCTTCTTCAGCTCGGCACGCTTCTCGGCGTAGCGCGCGACGATGACCTGACGCTGCTTGTTCTTGGCGATCATGCTCTTCTTGGCCATGGTTTAGCGCTCCTCTCGGAATTCGACGTGCTTGCGGACGACCGGGTCGTACTTCTTGAGCACGAGACGGTCGGGGTTGTTGCGACGGTTCTTGCGGGTCACGTAGGTGAACCCGGTGCCTGCCGTCGACTTCAGCTTGATGATCGGACGGACGTCCTGCTGCTTCGCCATTAGATCTTCACCCCACGCTTCTTCAGGTCTGCGACCACTGCCTCGATGCCACGAGCGTCAATAACCTTGATGCCCTTGACCGAGAGCGTCAGCGTCACGTTGCGCTTGAGCGACGGGACGAAGTACGTCTTCTTCTGGATGTTCGGGTCGAACCGACGCTTGGTGCGACGGTGCGAGTGCGAAATGTTGTGACCGAAGCCGGGAACGGCGCCGGTCACCTGGCACACTGCTGCCATGATGTTTCCTCCTGAGTACCGTAGGACGAGTGCCCTACCCAAGATCTCTTGTCGGCACGCGATTTCCGCCGCCACCGGGGTGGGGCGAGGAACGCGTACGATCTGAACGAGGGATTCCGTTCAGCCAAAGATCAACTCTATGCGAAACACGCCCGGGTTCGCAAGTGCGGCGGGGTGGCTCCGCGCCAGAGCCCCCTCACCCGGCCCGGAGGTGCTCCGCGGCCCGCCCCGCGAAGGCCGCGCAGGAGAACCCCTCGCCGTGGCCGATCAGCTCGGCGGCGACCGCGTCGACCGCGGCCCGGACGCGGTCGGCTGCCGCCCGTTCCCCGAGGTGGTCGAGGAGCATCGCGCCGGAGCGGATCTGTGCGCTGGGGTTCGCCGCGTCGGGTCCCGCCGCCGACGCGGCAAGGTCGGGGGCGGAGCCGTGCACCGGCTCGAAGTAGGCGGCGCCGTCGCCGAGATTGCCGCTCGGGCAGGTGCCGAGCCCGCCGACCGTGGCCGCGCCAATGTCGGAGAGGATATCGCCGAGCAGGTTCTCGGTCACGAGCACGTCGTAGCGTCCCGGGTTCGTGATGAGCTCTGCCGCGCAGGCGTCGACGTAGCGGTGCTCGGCGACGATGTCCGGGTGGCTGAGCCGGAACTCGGCGGCCACCTCGTTGAAGACGCGGCGGAAGAAGGCGAGGCTCGGCAGCACATTGGCCTTGTCCACGCAGGTCACGCGGCGCACGCCGTCCGCGGGCGCACCCGAGCGGCCCACCGCGATCTCGAAGGCGCGGCGGACGATCCGCTCCGTGCCCGCCCGGGTGACGAGGAGCTGGTCGACGTGCGCGTGCTCGTTGCCCACGCCCCGACCGCGCGAGGCGTAGAGCCCCTCGGTGTTCTCCCGCACGATGACGTAGTCAATCCTGGGCGAGCCCGCGAGGGCGCCGGGGATGCCCGGGGTCGTCGCGACGGGGCGGACATTTGCGTAGGCGTCGAGCCCGGTGCGCAGGATGCCGCCGAGGACCCCGGCCTCGGTGCCGTCGGGGTGGCGCACCTCAGGTAGCCCGACCGGCCCCTTCAGCGTCGCGGCGAATTCGCCGCGGATACGCGCGAGGTCGGCGGGGGAGAGGGCGCTGCCGGTGCGCCGGAAGGTGTCAGCGCCCCGTCGATGCGGTGCCAGTCGAGCCGTGCCCGATCCTGAACCGCCGCGTCGAGCACCGTGACCGCCGCCGCGGTGATCGCGGGGCCGATGCCGTCCCCGGGGATGAGCCCGATCCGGTGTGCCCGCATACCCGCCCCGTTTCCTCGTTTTCGCCAGCGCCTCTGCCGGTTTTCCCGTCTCGGACGTAGGCTAACAGGGTGACAGACGAGACGATCAGCGCCGGACCGGTCGGCGGCGAGCCGCCACGGATCCGCTTCGCCGCGCTCGGGGACAGCTTCACCGAGGGGGTCGGCGACGACCTGCCGGGCGGGGCCGTCCGCGGCTGGGCCGACCGCGTTGCCGAGGGCCTGGCCGCCGCCGCGGGCCAGCCCATCGAGTACGCGAATCTCGCGATCCGGGGCCGGTTGCTCGGCCCGATCATTGACCAGCA
>NZ_JAPFRB010000003.1:233521-234566 GCF_035726885.1 Leucobacter sp. M11
TAACCTTCAACGGCGGCGGCAACGACATGCTCCGCCCCGGCACGGACCTGCCGGAGATCATCGCCCGGACCGAGGCGGCCCTCCGCCGCATCATGGCCTCGGGCGCGGAGACCGTACTGGTGGCGGGCGCGAACCCGACGGGCGGGCTGCCCCTCGGCTCGCGGGTCGCGCGGAAGGGGGATGCGCTGGCGCGGGCGGCTGGCGAACTCGCGAGCCGACTCGGCATCCGCTTCGCCGATAACTGGACCGACCCAGAGCTCGCGGGGCCCCAGTACTGGTCCGTGGATCGCTTACACCTGAACCCGATCGGCCACCAGCGTGTCGCCGCAAACGTGTTGGCGGCGCTGGGTCGGCCCGCGCCGGGGGGCTGGGAGACGCAGGCACCCGCGCCGGGCCGCGCGCCGTCCTTCGTGGAGAACGCGCGCTTCGCGCGGGAGCACGTCGCGCCCTGGGTCAAGCGCCGCCTGACGGGCCGTTCCTCGGGCGACGGCCGGTTGCCGAAGTACGGCGAGTGGACCGTGATCGAGCCCCGCTGACCCGCGGCGAAGCCCGGTCCTCAGCGCGGACAGCCCTTATTCAGCGGCGACGGCGGCCGACGTGGCCCCCTGCGTCGCGCAGGATCCGCAGGTGCCGAAGATATCGACGACGTGCGTGACCTCACGAAAGCCGTGCTCGGCGGCGACGCGCTGCGACCACTCTTCGACGGCCTTCGCCTTGAGCTCCTCGGTGTACCCGCAGGAGCGGCAGATCAGGTGATGATGGTGCCCCTCCAGGGCACAGGAGCGGAACAGGTTTTCCCCCTCGGGGGACTGCAGCGTGTCCGCGTCGCCCGCCTCGTGCAGGCTCGCCAGCGCGCGATACACGGTGGCCAGGCCGATCGTCGTGCCCCCCTCGCGGAGCGAGTGGTGGAGCTGCTGGGCGCTCACGAAGCCCGGCGCCGACACGAGCGCCGCGCGCACGGCCTCGCGCTGCCAGGTGTTCCGCTTCACGGTCACGCCGCCACTTCCTTTCGCCCTGCCCCACCGTACCGAGCCAGGCTCCGAAT
>NZ_JAPFRB010000003.1:234616-240672 GCF_035726885.1 Leucobacter sp. M11
CCGCGGCGACGTCCCACGCCCGGGAGGCCAGCAGGCCGCCGATGCCCGCGAGCACGCCGAGCCCCGCGGCGACCGGCGGGAGCCATCGGATATCCCGCACGAGCACCCGCGCGGCTGCGGCGGGACCGATCAGGATCGAGACGCCGAGGATCGCTCCGACGGCCGGCATCGCCACGACAACCGCCGCCGCGGTGAGCCCGGAGACGAGCAACTCGACCGGCCAGGCCCGGTACCCCGCGGCACGCGAACCGACGGGGTCGAAGGTGTCAAACAGGATCCGCCGCCCAAAGAAGAGCAGGGCGAGCACCGACACGACGAGCACCGCCCCCGTGGCCGCGACGTCCGTGCCGCTCACGCCGAAGGGCGAGCCGATCAGGAGCGCCTCGACGGGGATCCCGAGCCCGCGGTTCAGGGAGCTGAGGAGCGTGCCCAGCGCGAAGCCGAAGGAGAGCACGACTCCGGAGGCGACCTGCCGCCCCTGGCCCGGCACGCGGCCGAGGGCCGCCATGAGAAACACGAGCAGCACCGCGAACAGGGCCTGCCCGAGCAGCACGTTCACCCCAACGATGGCGGCGAGGACGCCGCCGGGGAAGGTCGCGTGGCTGAGCGCGACCGCGAAGAAGGAACGCTTGCGGAGCACGATCAGCACGCCGACGAGCCCGCTGAGCACCCCGAGCAGCGTGATCTCGATGAGGGCCATTCCGAAGTAGCTCATCGCGCACCCCCCGAACTGACCCGGGAGCGGGCCCCGCGACGGCGAGCAAGCGACCACAGCACGGCGAGCCCGTAGAGCCCGACCAGGAGGAGCACCACAACCGCGCCGGGCGAGGGCGTGTGCCCGCCGACAACCGAGGCGGTGAAGGTGAGCCACAGCCCGGCCGCCCCCGCGAGGAGCGGGGTGAGCACCGCGAGCGGCACGAGCCAGGCGAAGCGCCGGGTGACGAGGCGCGAAATCGCCATCGGCACCGTGAGCAAGGCCAGCACCATCAGGTTGCCGAGCGCCTGCACCCCGGCCACGATCAACAGGGCGACCGCGATATTCAGCACGAGGTCCACGAGCGCGGGGCGCGCTCCCGTCGCCCGGAAGCCGTCCGGATCGAAGGCGCGAATCAGCTGCGAGCGCGCAGTGAGGAGCACGAGCGCAATGGCGACGGCGGCGACGACCGCGATCTGCACGAGTTGAGCCGGCGTGACCGTGAGGAGCCGCCCGAAGAGCAGCTCCTCGAGCTGGCTCACGTAGTTCTCCTGCCGCGACACCAACACCACGCCCAGGCTGAAGGCGCTCGTGAGCACCACCGCGATACCCGCGTCGGAGCCGAGTCGGGGGCGGCGGCCAAGCACGGTCAGCAGGACCGCCGCCGCCAGCGCGGCAACCACCGCGCCGGGTAGCACCCCGGCGACCCCGCCGAGCAGGTTCCCCACGACCAGCCCGGGGAACACCGCGTGCACGAGCCCGTCACTGACAAACTCGAGGTCGCGGAAGCTAATAAACAGCCCGACCACGCCGCTGGCGACCGCGAGGATTGCGACCGTGGCGAGGGCCCGGGCCATGAAGGGGAGCTGGAAGATCTCCAGCAGGCTCACCGCGTCCATGTCAGACCGCGCCCAGGCTGAGCGCCGCGTCGCCGTGGTGGTGGCCGTCGTCGCCGTGCGGGCCGGTCTCGGCGGGCGCGCCGTGGAAGGTCGCGCGGACCAGCTCGGGCTCCAGCGTCTCCGCAACGGTGCCGAAGGCGAGCATCTCGCCGTTGAGGAGCATGACGTGGCTGCAGGCCTCGCGGGCGAGCTCCAGGTCGTGCGTGGAGACGAGGATCGTGCGCCCCTCGGCGCGGAGCCGGTTGACGGTCACGAGCAGCGAGTCTCGGTTCGGGCGGTCCAGCCCGTTGAAGGGCTCATCGAGGAGCACGAGCTCGGGGTCGGCAACCAGCGCGCGGGCCAGGATGCCCCGCTGCTGCTGACCGCCGGAGAGCTCGCCGAACTGCGCGCCCGCGTGCTGGCCCAGGCCGACCGCCTCGATGGCCTCGGTGACGCGTGCGCGCCCGGCCCGGCCCACGGGACGCAGGGGTCCGAGCTCCCGGTAGAGCCCCATCGTGACGGCCTGGCGAAGGGTGATCGGCAGCTCCCGGTCGCGGCGGTCCGCCTGCGGCAGGTAGCCGATCCGGGACAGCGCCTGACGGGGGGTGCCCCCGAGCACGCGCAGGGTGCCGCCCAGGTGTTCGGTGAGCCCGAGCACGCCGCCGAGCAGCGTGGATTTTCCGGAACCGTTCGGGCCGATCAGGGCGACCGAGTCACCCGCGTGGATCCGGGCGGTCACGCCGTGCACTGAGGGGGTGCCGGCGTAGCCGAAGGCCGCGTCGTCAAGCTCGACGACGGGCGTCGCATCGTCGGGGGCGTTCCCGGCCACGGCGCTCATGAGAGCTCCTTCGGCAGCGGGGTCGGGGTTGCGCCCCAGGCCCCAAGGATCAGACGGGTGTTCTCAATCGTGGCGGTGATGTAGGTGTCGGCGCCCGACCCGGCGGCCCCGAGCGAGTCCGCGTAGATGGCCCCCTCGGTCACGACCGTGACCCCGGCATCCCGGCCGATGGCCTCGGCCAGCTTCGGGCTCATCGAGGACTCCACAAAGATCGCGCTGACGCCCTGTTCCGTGATCTGGGCAATCAGGCGGTCCATCTCGGCGGCGCTGGGCTCGGCGTTGTCCTCGAAGCTCGGCAGCAGCGAGCCGACGAAGGTGATGCCGTAGTCGTGCAGGTAGTACGCGAGCGAGTTGTGCCCGCTCACAAACTGGCGCGTTTGCTCGGGCACCGCGGCGAAGTTCTCGGCGATCCAGGCGTCGAGCGCCGTCAACTGCTCCTCGTAGGCCGCGGCGTGTGCGCGGAAGGTCTCGGCGCCCTCGGGATCGGCCGCGGCCAGGCCCTCGGCGACCTCGGCGACCATCCCGGCCGCGTTCTTCGGGGCGGTCCAGAGGTGCGGGTTCACGGGGCCGTGATCGTGCCCCGCGTGCTCGTCGTGGACGTCCTCCTCGGCGTGCTCGTGACCGGCCTCCTCGCCGCCGTGCTCGTGCCCGTCGTCTTCGCCGCCCGCGTGTGCGAGGGCGTCGAGGTCCAGGCCGTCGCTGGCGTCCACGAGCGCGCCGTCGAAGCCGGAGGCCTCAATCGCGTCGTCGATGAAGCCCTCCAGCCCGGCCCCGTTCACGACCAGGACATCCGCCCGACCGATCTCCAGGAGTTCCGCCGGGGTGGGGTCGAAGTGGTGGGCGCTGCTGCCGGGCTCCATGAGCGCGGTGAGCTCGACCCGGTCGCCGCCGATTTCGGCGACAAAGTCGGCGAGCTGGGTCGTCGTGGCCACGACGCGGAACCCGTCGCCGGAGTCGGCCGGGGCGCTGGCGCAGCCGCTCAGGGCAAGGCTCAGCGTCAGGCCCGCTCCCGCGAGCAGGGGGGCAAGGGTGCGGGCACGAAACGGCCGTGCGGTGGTGCGTGGTGAGAACATGGGGTTCTTTCTAAATGAGAATGAGTCTCACTCTAAGTCAAATGAGAATCATTCGCAACATGGTGGCGGCGACCGGATAGGCTGGCGGGACCGCACAGCCCCGGCCCCGGATTCCGTCCGCCAGGTCCGGGTCGAGAGGAGCCAGCCATGACCGATCCCTTCGCCGGCAGCGCCCGCGCCCTGCGTGACGCCCTGGGCCGTGGCGCCGTGAGCGCTCGCGAGTCCGCCGAGCACTTCCTCGGCCAGATCGAGCAGCGCAACCCGGAACTCGGCAGCTTTGTCACGGTCGACGCCGCGGCCGCCCGCGCCGAGGCGGACGCCCGCGACGCGCAGCGCACGGCCGGTGCGCCTCTCGGCCGCCTGCACGGCGTTCCCCTCGCGTTCAAGGACCTGAGCGACGTCGCCGGGATGCCCACCAAGCTCGGCACCGCCGCGCTGGCACCCAGCGTGGCCGAGCAGGACGCACCCCTCGTGGCCACCCTGCGCGCCGCGGGCAGCGTCACGCTGGGCAAGACCCAGGTGCCCGAGTTCGGCCTGAGCAGCTACTCCGAGAACCTGATCGATCCGCCCGCCCGCAACCCCCTCGATCCGAGCCGCAGCGCCGGGGGATCGAGCGGGGGAAGCGCCGCCGCGGTCGCCGCGGGCATGCTCCCGGTCGCGCCCGGCAGCGACGGCGGGGGCTCGGTGCGCATCCCCGCCTCGGCCTGCGGGCTCATCGGCCTGAAGCCCGGCCTGGGCGCGGTGCCCGCTGACGTGGCCGCCGGGGACCGCGATGCCTATGGCTTCCCGAAATTCGCGGTCAGCGGGCCCCTCGCCCACACCGCCGAGGACGCCGCCTTGCTCTACGACGCCATGCGCGGTGACGCCGCCGAGGCGAGCCTCGCCGCGGTGGACCGCGCGGGGGAGCTCCCCGCCCTGCGCATCGGCTTCAGCACGGCGTCACCCTTCGCCTCCTGGTACCCGATCGAGCTGGCCCCGGAGGCCGAGGCCGCGATGGCGGCGGGTCGGCTCGCGCTGGAGGCGGCGGGCAACCGGGTGCTCCCGGCCGAGTTCCGCTACGACCCCCGCTACGCGGACGGCTTCACGACCCTCTGGA
Organism: Leucobacter sp. M11; assembly: GCF_035726885.1. Lineage (NCBI taxonomy): Bacteria > Bacillati > Actinomycetota > Actinomycetes > Micrococcales > Microbacteriaceae > Leucobacter > Leucobacter sp. M11. The sequence continues at coordinate 239,196 of NZ_JAPFRB010000003.1, forward strand.
CCTCCGCCCTCGGCCTGATCGACCTCCCCGAGGGGGCGCTCGAGCGCATGGGCACCCTGGCCCGGGACTTCACCGTGCGCGCCACCGCGCGCGACCCGGAGCTCAATCACCGGGCGGCCCGCGAGCTCAGCGAGGTCGCGGAGGACATGCGGCGGCAGTGGGCCGAGTTTGACCTCGTGCTCACCCCGGCAATGGCCCAGCTCCCGCCCGCGGTCGGCAGCCTCATCAGCCAGGACGCGGACACCGACTACCGGATGCAGTGCCAGTACACCCCGTACTCGTCGATGGTCAACGTGACGGGGCTCCCCGCGATCACGATCCCGACCCTGACGACCCCAGCGGGGCTCTCGATGGGCGTGCAACTCATCGGCCCTGCGGGCTCGGAGGGGCTCCTGCTCGCGGTCGCGAGCACGCTCGCTCCCCGCGCCGCCTGACCCGCGCAGCCCTCGGCTAGTCGAGGAGGAGCGCGGGCTCCTCGAGCACCGAGGCGACGTCGGCCGTGAAGCGGCTGACGACGTCCCCGTCGACCACGCGGTGATCAAAGGAGGCACCAACCGTCGTGACGTAGCGGGGCATCACCTGGCCGTCCACGACCCAGGGCTTCTGCTTGATCGTGCCGAGCGCGACGATCGCGACCTCGCCCGGGTTCAGGATCGGGGTGCCCGTGTCCATGCCGAACACGCCGATGTTCGTGATCGTGATCGTCCCATCGGCCATCTGCGCGGGCTGGGTGCGGCCGTCGCGGGCCGTGATCGTGAGCTGCTCGATCGCCTGCGCGAGCTCCAGCAGGCTCATGTCCTGCGCGTCCTTGAGGTTCGGCACGATCAGCCCGCGGGGCGTCGCCGCGGCGATGCCGAGGTTGACGAAGTTGTGCACGATGATCTCCTCGTCCGTCCAGGTGGAGTTCACCCAGGGGTTGCGGCGCACCGCCCAGAGCACGGCCTTCGCCATGATGAGCAGGGGAGAGACCTTGACCCCGGCGAAATCGGTTGAGGACTTCAGCCGCTTCACGAACTCCATCGTGCGGGTCGCATCTACGTCGACGAAGACGCTGACGTGCGGGGCCTGGAAGGCGCTCGTGACCATCGCGTTCGCGATCTGCTTGCGCATGCCCTTGACGGGGTGGCGCTCCTCGCGGACGCTCGGCACCTCGGGGGTCTGGATGTTGCGGAACACGCTCGCCTGGCTGGCCTGGCGCACGACGTCGTCGCGGGTGATCTCGCCGCCGATGCCGCTGCCGTCCACCTCGGCGAGGTCGACGCCGAGGTCCTTGGCGAGCTTCCGGATGGGGGGCTTTGCGAGAATCGGGCTCGCGGAGGCGACCGGCAGGTCGGCCCCGGGGAGCACGGGCTCGCCGCCGCGACGGCGGCGGCTCTTGACCGCGCCGCCCGTGCCGTAGCCCACGAGCACGGCTCCGCCGCCCTCCTCGGGGGCCGCTGGGGCCTCCGGGGTGGCGGGCGTGGTCTCCGCGACCGTC
>NZ_JAPFRB010000003.1:240772-243618 GCF_035726885.1 Leucobacter sp. M11
TGCCCTCGGGCTGGACCCGGAGAATGTCGGTGCCAACGGGAACCGTCTGCCCGACCTCGGCCAGCAGCGCCGTCACGGTGCCGGCGAAGGGCGAGGGCAACTCCACGAGGGACTTCGCCGTCTCGATCTCCACGACCACCTGGTTGAGCTCCACGCGGTCGCCGGGGGCCACCTGCCAAGAAACGATCTCAGCCTCGGTCAGTCCCTCGCCCACGTCGGGGAGGGGGAAGTTCAGCTCGGTCATCGGGGCCTCCAGGAAAAAGTATGGGCGGATGAGGCCCGGGGTCAGCGTCTCACAGCGCAACGCGCAGTGTCCAGTGGGAGCGGGCGGCGCCCGCCCCCGATCAGTAGTGCATCGTGCGGTCGACGGCCTCGAGGACGCGGTCGGCGTCCGGGAGGTAGAGGCCCTCAAGCTTCGCGGCGGGGAAGGGGGTGTCGAAGCCGGACACCCGCAGGACGGGGGCCTGCAGCGAGTAGAAGGCCTGCTCGGCGACCGTCGCGGCGATCTCGCTGCCGACGCTCGCGTTCTGCGGGGCCTCCTGGGCGACGACGAGGCGACCCGTCTTGCGAACCGACTCCAGCAGGGGGCCGTAGTCGATGGGGGAGACGGTGCGCAGGTCGACGACCTCAACGCTCGTCCCCTCGGCCTCGGCGATCTCCGCCGCCTGGAGCAGCGTCGTGACCATCGCGCCAAAGCCCACCACGGTGACGTCCGTGCCCGCACGGGCCACGCGGCTCGCGTGCAGGGGGAAGGGCTCGGCCTCGGTGTCCACGTCGCCCTTGAGCCAGTACTTCGCCTTCGGCTCGAAGAACAGGACCGGATCCGGCGAGGCGATGGCCTGCTGAATCATCCAGTAGGCGTCGTTCGCGGTCGAGGGGCTCACGATGCGCAGGCCGGCGGTGTGCGCAAAGTACGCCTCCGGGCTCTCCTGGTGGTGCTCGACGGCCCCGATGTGCCCGCCGTAGGGCACCCGGATGACGACGGGCATCTCCAGGCGGCCCTCGTAGCGGTTGCGCATCTTGGCCAGCTGGGTCGTGATCTGGTCGAAGCCGGGGAAGATGAAACCGTCGAACTGGATCTCGCAGACGGGGCGGTAGCCCCGCATCGCAAGCCCGACCGCGGAGCCAATGATCCCGGACTCCGCGAGCGGGGTGTCGAGCACCCGGGCGGAGCCGAACTCGGCCTGCAGGCCCTCGGTCACCCGGAAGACACCGCCGAGCGGGCCGATGTCCTCGCCCATGAGCAGGACCCGGTCGTTTTCGGCCATCGCCCGCCGGAGCCCGGCGTTGATCGCTCGGGCGATGGGCAGGGGGCGGGCCGGCTGGGGCTCGGCGGCCGTTGCACGTGAAACGTCGGTCATGCTGAGCCCTCCTCGAAGGATGATTCGTATCGGTCGAGCCAGGTGCGCTGTTCCTCGATCCGCGGGTGCTCCGCGGCGTAGACGTGCTGGAACATCGCGTCGGGCTCGGGTTCGGGCATCGAGAGCACCCCGGCGCGCACCTCGGCGGCGAGCTCGCGGCTCTCGTCCTCGATCGCCTCGAAGGCGCTCTCGGCCACGCCCTCGGCGCGCAGGTAACGCGCGAAGCGCTCGATGGGGTCCTTCAGCCGCCAGGCCTCCAGCTCCTCGTTCTCGCGATAGCGGGTGGGGTCGTCGCTCGTCGTGTGCGCCCCGATGCGGTAGGTCAGCGCCTCGATGAAGCCGGGGCCGCCGCCGGACGTCGCGTTCGCGAGCATCCGTCGACTCACGGCGTAGTTGGCGAGCACGTCGTTCCCGTCGGTCTGCACCGCGGGGATGCCGAAGCCGAGCGCGCGGCGATAAATCGGCGTGCGGGACTGCCGGGTCACCGGCACGGAGATCGCCCAGCGGTTGTTCTGCATCACGAACACCTGCGGCGTCTGGTAACTCGCGGCGAAGGTGAGGGCCTCGCTCACGTCGCCCTGGCTGGTCGCGCCGTCACCGAAGTAGACGAGGCTGCCCTGGCCCGTGGGCGTCGGGTCGCTGCCCGGGTCGAGCGCGGTGACCCCGGCCTCGCGGGTCGCGTCGAGGAGCTGTCCGAGGGCGTAGCCCGTGGCGTGCAGGGACTGCGAGCCGATCACGAGGGTGTAGAGGTGGAAGTTCCCCTTGGCCGGGTCGAAGGGGTCCCAGCCGCCGTGGCTCACCCCGCGGAACTGGGCGATCACCTCGAGGGCGGTCACCCCCCGCAGCCGGGCCACGGAGTGCTCGCGGTAGGACGGGAAGATGTGGTCCTTGGGCCCCGCGGCGCGGCCGGTGCCGACCTGGGCCGCCTCCTGGCCGACGCTCGGCGCCCACAGGGCGAGCTGCCCCTGGCGCTGGAGGTTCGTGCACTCGGTGTCCATCGCGCGGGTGAGCGCCATGTCGCGGTAGAAGCGAACGAGGTCCGCCTCCTGGAGCCCGTCGAGCTCTTCGGCGTACTCCGCGGCGGACGCGCTGGGCGCGAAGCGACCATCGACGTCGAGGAAGCGGATCGGCTCCGGGTCGTTGAAGCGGTCGTTCAGGGTCATCGGCCCTCCGTCAGGTCGGGGCGGTCCGCTGCCAGGGCAGCGGTCACCGCCAGGACGGCCGGAACGCTCTCCGACTCGCCAACGCTGATCCGCACCCCAAGACCGGGGAACGGACGAATCAGGATTCCCGCATCGAGGAAGCGCTCGGCGAGTTCCGCCGCCGCCTCGCCGACCGGGAGCCAGACAAAGTTTCCCTGTGCCTCGGGAATGGGAAAGCCCTGGCCGAGCAGTCCGGCGCGCAGCGCCTCGCGGCGCTCGACGATCTGCTCGATGCGCGCGTCCAGCGCCTCCTCCTCGTCGAGCGCGGCCAGCGCACCCGCCT
>NZ_JAPFRB010000003.1:243648-244888 GCF_035726885.1 Leucobacter sp. M11
CGATCACGCGCGCGGCGTTCAGGATGTCCGCGTGCCCCAGGGCGTATCCGATCCGGAGATCCGCGAGCCCCGCGGCTTTGGAGAAGGTGCGCAGGACGACCACCTGCGGGAAGCGGGCGAGGACATCCGAGCCGCGCACCGCGTCGGCGTCGCGCACGAACTCGGCGTAGGCCTCGTCGAGAACGACGAGGAGGTCCTCGGGAAGGCGCTCCAGGAAGGCGATGGTCTCGTCGCGTCCGAGAACGGGGCCCGTGGGGTTGTTCGGGGTGCACAGCAGCACGGCGCGGGTCCGCTCGGTCACCGCGGCGGCGATCGCGTCGAGGTCGTGTCGCCCGTCCGGAGTGCCGGGGACGCCGATGTGGCGGGCCCCGGAGGCCAGCCCGAGCAGGGGATAGGCCTCGAAGCTCGGCCAGGCCGAGAGGTACTCGTCGCCGGGTCCGGCGACCGCGTGCACGAGCTGGTACAGCAGGGCCACGGAACCGGCGCCGATGTGCACCTGTTCCACGCTGAGCCCGTGATCTGCGGCAAGCCGCTCGCGCAGGTCCAGCAGCGCGGCCTGACCGTAGCGGTTCACCTCCCGGGCGGCAGCGATGCGGTCTCGGATCGCGGGAAGGGTCGGGAACGGGTTCTCGTTACTCGACAGCTTGTATCCGCCTTCGGCGGGCGCTCGTCCCTGCCGGTAGGCCGGGACTGCGCTGATTTCCGGACGGATCCGGACAGGTGCACCAATCGGACTGTTCACCTCACCAAGTGTAATGAGCCCCCATTCCCCACGGGGCATCCCGCGCGGGAGTTCCCCGGCTTTTCGGGCTGGGCGTGGCACACTGGGAGCATGAACTTCCTCGTTCGCGTTCTCATTGGCGCCGTCGCGCTCTGGTTCACCACCCTGCTCGTGGGTGGGAACGGCGATCACGGCGTCTGGATCCAGCCGATGACCGAGACCACCCAGGGGCACGTCTTCACCCTGCTGATCGTCGCCTTCGTCTTCGGGATCATCAACTCGATCCTCGGCCCGATCGTGCGCTTCGTCTCGATCCCGCTCTACATCATCACGCTGGGGCTGTTCGGCCTGATCATTAACGGCGCCCTGATGCTGCTGACCGCGGGGATCTCGAACCTGATGGGCTTCGGCCTGCGCGTGGACGGCTTCTGGTGGGGCGTGCTCGGCGCGCTCGTGCTCAGCGTCATCACCGCGGTGATCTCCGCCGTGGTCCGCCCCGGCAAGCGGCGCTAACCGAGC
>NZ_JAPFRB010000003.1:244935-250582 GCF_035726885.1 Leucobacter sp. M11
CGTTGCCTGCTCGTTGGCTCCCGCTCACCCGGAGTTCGCCCCGATGGGGGACAATGGGCGGGTGAGCACCCCCGCGACCCCGCCGCAGACCTTCCGCGTCTGCTTCGTGTGCACGGGGAACATCTGCCGCTCACCGATGGCCGAGATCGTCTTCCGCGAGCTGGCCACCCGCCGCGGCTTCGGCAGCCTCGTCACCGTCACCTCGCGCGGCACGGGCGACTGGCACGTCGGCGAACCCGCCGATCCCCGCACCGTGGCCGCACTCGATGCCGCGGGCTTCGACGGCCGGGAGCACCGGGCCGCGCAGTTCCAGCGCGCCGACTTCGCCGCGAATGACCTCATCGTTGCCCTCGACCAGGGGCACCTGCGCTCGCTCCGCTCCCTCGCCGTGGAGCAGTCTGAGCGCGATACAGTTGAGATGCTTCTCGGCTTTTTGCCGGGCTCGGGCGCCGACCTCGACGTGCCGGACCCGTACTACGGAGAACCGAGTGATTTCGCCCGCGTGCTCGACACCGTCACCCGCGGGTGCACGGCCCTGCTGAACCACCTCACCCCAGTCCTCACCCACGGAGATCCCCGCTCATGAGCAACTTGCCCGTCCAGCCCCTCAGCCCCCTCGACGGACGCTACCGCGCCGCCGTTTCCGAGCTCGGGGACCACCTCTCCGAGGCCGGCCTGAACCGTGCCCGCGTGCACGTCGAAATCGAGTGGCTGATCGCCCTGACGAGCCAGTCGCTGCTCGGTTCCAGCCCCCTCACCGACGAGCAGACCGTTTCCCTGCGCGCCTTCGCCCGCGACTTCGGCCAGGCCGAGGTGGATGCCCTCGCGGAGAAGGAGGCCGTGACCCTGCACGACGTGAAGGCCGTGGAGTACCTCGTGCGCGACGCGCTCGCGGCGCGCGACCTGGACGCGATCGCCGAGCTCACGCACGTGTGCTGCACGAGCGAGGACATCAACAACCTGTCCTACGCGATCACGGTCCGCGACGCCGTGCAGCAGGTGTGGCTGCCGAAGCTGCGCACGGTGATCGCCGCGATCGCCGAGCAGGCGGAGCGCTACCGCGACCTGCCGATGCTCTCGCGCACCCACGGCCAGCCCGCGACCCCGACCACGCTGGGCAAGGAGCTCGCCGTGTTCGTGCACCGCCTGAACCGCCAGGTCCGTCAGATTGAGGCCGTCGAGTACCTCGGCAAGTTCTCGGGAGCAACCGGCACCTTCGCCGCGCACCTGTCCGCCGACCCCGAGGTGGACTGGCTCGCCGTGTCCGAGGGCTTCGTCACCGGGCTCGGTCTGGACTTCAACCCCGTCACGACGCAGATCGAGTCGCACGACTGGCAGGCCGAGCTGTACAGCCGGGTCGCGCACACGAACCGGATCCTGCACAACCTGGCGACCGACATCTGGACCTACATCTCGATCGGCTACTTCCGCCAGATCCCGGTGCCCGGCGCGACCGGCTCCTCCACGATGCCGCACAAGGTCAACCCGATCCGCTTCGAGAACGCCGAGGCCAACCTGGAGCTGTCCAACGCGATCCTCGAGTCGCTCGCGCAGACCCTGGTCACGAGCCGCCTGCAGCGCGACCTCACGGATTCCTCGGCCCAGCGCAACATCGGCGTGGGCTTCGGTCACTCTCAGCTCGCGCTCGACAACATCCTGAAGGGGCTCGGCCAGATTGACGCCGCCCCGGAGGTGCTGGCCGCGGACCTCGACGGCAACTGGGAGGTCCTCGGCGAGGCGATCCAGACCGTCATCCGCGCCGAGGTCACGGCCGGGCGTTCCACGATCACCGACCCCTACGCGGCCCTCAAGGAGCTCACCCGCGGCCGCCGCATTGGGCAGGCCGAGCTGATCGAGTTCGTCGAGGCGCTCGAGATCGGCGACGCCGCGAAGGCCCGCCTGCTGGCGCTGACCCCGGCCACCTACATCGGCCTGGCCCCCGAGCTGCTCGACCGCGTCGCCCAGGCCTAGCCGCCCACCCACCACACGAGAAACGGCCCGTCCCCGGGAGGGGGCGGGCCGTTTCTGTGTGTTGTGGCTTAGCGGTGCGGGACGTGCTCGCTGGCGCCGATGTCGCGGGAGTTCGGGATGATGTTGCGGCTGAGGAAGGCCATGAGGGCCAGGCCGACCACGAAGACGATGCCGACGGCGATCAGGGTCAGCACCCAGTCACGCGTGCTGATGATCAGCACGATGCCGGCGAAGACGGCCATCAGGGCGGATCCGGTCAGCAGCTCCTTGGGGGTGAGCTTGCTGGGCTTCTGCGGGGTGTTCGAGGGGGAAGACGTCATGACGATGATCCTCTGCTGCTCGTGGGCTGAGTGGCGCGGTCGAAGGATGCGATCGCGAGGAAGACTCCGGCGAGCATGCAGTAGCCGCCGAAGAAGCCGATGACGCCGATGGCGTCACCGGGAACGAAGAGCGTCAGCACGCCCAGCAGCGCCAGCATGGCAGCCTGCAGCGTGGCGTCGCGGCCGCGCGAAGCGGCAGCGGTCCGGCTCGCGAAGAAGATCGTGACGGCGCTGAGCACCGCCCAGATCCCGATGACGAGGCTGAGCAGTTGCACCTGGGTGACGGCCCCGCTCAGGGCGAGCACCCCCACGACGGCGCCGAGCAGCGCGAGCAGGCGGCTGCCGGGGAGCCGGCGCTCAGCGGGGCTCAGCGCCCAGAGGGCGAGGATGGCCACCGCCCACAGCACGCCGAAGACACCAAACACGACGGCCGCGAAGCCGATCGTGTGCAGCTGCGGGGTGAAGGTAATCAGGATGCCGAAGACCAGGAGAATTCCCGCCCGAATGAGGCCGGGACCGTCGACGGTCGTCGCAGTGCGTTCCGTGCCGAACTCGGCAACTCCCATGTCGGTGTCCACTCTCTCTTCAGGGTCCTTGTCCCAGTCTAACCCCCGTTTTCCGCGGTTGCTGGGCTTCGTCTGATGGGGCCGCTCCGGGCGGTGAGGCCCCGGGCGGGCCTCGGCAGCGGCGTCGGCGCTACATCCCGGCGGGCATGTCCTGGAAGCGGCTGAAGTGGCCCTGGAAGCTCACGGTCACGGTGCCGGTCGGGCCATTTCGCTGCTTCGCGAGAATAAAGTCGGCCTCACCCGCGCGGGGGTTGTCCTTCTCGTAGCTGCTCTCGCGGTGCAGCAGAATCACCATATCGGCGTCCTGCTCCAGCGAGCCGGACTCGCGCAGGTCGCTGATCGCGGGCATCTTGTCGGCTCGTTGCTCGGAGGCACGGTTCAGCTGCGACAGCGCTACCACGGGAACCTCGAGCTCCTTCGACAGCAGCTTGAGCGCACGCGAGAACTCACTGACCTCCTGCTGACGGCTCTCGACCTTTTTTCCGCTCGACAGCAGTTGCAGGTAGTCGATGACGACCATCTTGAGGTTGTGGCGCTGCTTGAGCCGACGGCACTTCGCACGGATCTCAACCAGGGTGAGGTTGGGGCTGTCGTCGATGAACAGGGGGGCGTCGTTGACCCGGGCGGTCGTCGAGGCCATTTTGGCCCAGTCCCGCTGGTCCAGCGTGCCCTTGCGCATGCTCTGCAGCGGGATCGAGGCCTCGGCCGAGAGCAGACGCATCGCGATCTCGGCGCGCCCCATTTCCAGGGAGAAGAAGACGGTGGCCTGCCCGTGCCCGACCGAGGCCGCGCGGGCGATATCGAGCGCGAGCGTCGACTTTCCCATCGCCGGTCGGGCGGCGACGATGATCATCTGCCCGGCGCCAAAGCCGTTGGTGAGCGCGTCGAGCTCGCTGAAGCCCGTCGGCACCCCGAGCATTCCGTCGCCCAGCCCCTCGGCCTTCTGGATCTCTTCCACGGCCGCGTCAACGGCCTCGGAGAGGGCGACGTAGTCGTCGGTCGTGTTCGCGCCCGTGACGCCGTAGATCTCCGCCTGGGCGTTGTTCACGAGGTCCACCGCCTCGCCCTCGCCGGCGTATCCCATCTGCACGATTCGGGTGCCCGCCTCCACGAGGCGACGGAGCAGCGCCCGCTCGGCGACGATCTCGGCGTAGAAACCCGCGTTGGCCGCGGTGGGCACGATGCTCGTGATCGTGTGCAGGTACTCCGCGCCACCCCCGCGCTGCAGGTCGCCGGTCTTCGTCAGCTGGTCCGTGACCGTGATGACGTCCGTGGGCTCACCCTGCGAGTACAGCGAGAGGATCGCCTCATAGATGACCTCGTGCTTGGGCACGTAAAAGTCTGGTCCGCGCAGCAGGCCCGTCACATCCGCGGTGGCGTCCTTGCTCAGCAGCATGCCGCCCAGGACGCTCTGCTCGGCGAGCAGATCGTGCGGCGGGGTGCGCTCAGAGCCGTAGCCGCCGCGCTCGTCCGCGGGGGGTTCGGCCATCCCGAGATGGGCAATGGACACTGGTGCCTCCTTCGTGCGATGGACCGGTCACATCCGTTGTGCTGGATGATAAACACGGACCACCGACATAACGTTATGCCGCGATGGGCACTGCGGCAAATGTGCCTGTGGATAACTCTGTGGAGGAACCGGGGGAAACTCCGGCGAGTTATCCACATTGTGGGGGTAACCCTGTGGGAAAGTTTTTGCCCGACAGGATATATTGCCACCTGACCTGGGTTTTAGAGTTTCCACATCTGTGGGAAAACCCCCGGCTCAAGTTGCGGTTGAGGCTTCCCGCGCGCGGTGCGCTGTGGAGAAGTTTCGAACATCTGTCCGCCTGTTGCGGGCCAGCCATTCGAAAACCCGGGCGTTTCCGGCCCGGAAAACACAAATGCGGTGGGGCGCTTTCGCACCCCACCGCATCCGCGTTTGCGACTAGCGCTGTGCGATCACCTGGAGGGTCACCGTTGCGGTGACCTCGTCGGAGATGCCAACGCTGGCCTTGTACTCACCCGTCGACTTAATCGAGGGGAGCTGGACCTTGCGCTTGTCGATCTGGCCGATGCCGGCGGTCGCAACCGCGGCCGCGACGTCGGCGGGCTTGATCGAACCGAAGAGGCGGCCACCGGTGCCGGTCTTCGCCGTGAGACGGATCTTGCCCGCCTCCAGCTTCGCCTTGAGGTCGCGTGCCTCTTCGATCGTTGCGAGCTCACGAGCCGCGCGAGCGGCCTTGATCTGCGCAACCTGAGCCTCGCCACCGCGAGTCCAGTGGAGGGCGTAGCCCTGGGGGACCAGGAAGTTACGTGCGTAACCGTTCCGGACCTCGAGGACGTCGCCTGCAACACCGAGGCCGGAGACCTCGTTCGTCAGAATAACCTTTGCCATGATGTGGTTTCTCCCTATCGTCCGGAACCGGCGTAGGGGAGCAGTGCCATCTCGCGGGCGTTCTTCACGGCCTTCGCGATCAGTCGCTGCTCCTGAACCGACACGCCGGTGATCCGACGCGCGCGGATCTTCCCGCGCTCAGAAATGAACTTGCGCAGCGTCGCGACATCCTTGTAGTCGATGACGCCAACGGTGATGGACTTTGCGGGGGCGACGACCTTCGCGCCCTTCCCCCGGCCCGGCTTGCGGGCCGCGCCGCTTGACTTTCCAGCCATGATTCTCAAACTCTCTGTCGTGCCGACCCGCGTGAGCGGGCACAGCGGGTATTAGAAGGGCGCCTCGGCGTCGTCGAAGCTCGTGCCGGGCGTTGCCCAGCCGTCGCCTGCCGCGGGGCTCTGGCCCCAGGGCTCGGC
>NZ_JAPFRB010000003.1:250659-253775 GCF_035726885.1 Leucobacter sp. M11
GGGACTGCGCCCGGGTGACCTGTGCGGTTGCGTAGCGCAGGCTGGGACCGATCTCGTCGACCTCCAGCTCGATGCTGCTGCGCTTTTCGCCCTCTTTTGTTTCGTAGGAGCGCTGCTTCAGGCGCCCGGTTGCGACAACGCGGGACCCCTTCGTCAGCGAGCTCGCCACGTGCTCAGCGAACTCGCGCCACACACTCGCACGCATAAACAGTGCCTCGCCGTCTTTCCACTCGTTCGCCTGACGGTCGAACGTGCGGGGAGTCGAGGCGATCGTGAAGGTAGCCAGGGCGACCCCACTGTTGGTAAAGCGCAACTCGGGGTCGGCAGTGAGGTTGCCGACCACGGTGATCACGGTCTCGCCGGCCATGGCTAAGCGCTCAGCTTGTTCGCTGCGCGGGCTGCCTTGGCAGCGTCACGCTTCGCCTGCTCGGCGCGCTGGGCGATGCCCTCGTCGGCGCGGAGCACCTTCGTGCGCAGCACGGCCTCGCTCAGGTTCAGCTGGCGGTCAAGCTCAGCGGTCACCTCGGGGGTCGCGGTGAAGTCGACGACGGCGTAGATGCCCTCGGCCTTCTTCTTGATCTCGTAAGCAAGACGGCGCTTGCCCCAGATGTCGGTGTTCTCCACCGTGCCACCGCCGTTGCGGATGACGTTGAGGAACTTTTCCAGGCTGGGAGCAACCGTGCGCTCGTCAACCTCCGGATCCAGGATCACCATAAGTTCGTACTGATGCGTCACTAACCCACCTCCTTCGGACTTCGCGGCCACAGGATTTCTGTGACAGGAGGGTAATTGTGCATCGTGTCCCGGTAACGGGTACCAGGACAACCTCTACACTCTAGCATCCGTTTCCCCGCCGGCCGAGCGATTCTCCTCAGAAACCGCCCGCGTGCCCGGCTCGCTAGGCTGAGGTCGTGCGTATCGCCCTCGTCTCCCTGCACACCTCACCGGTGCACACCCCCGGCAGCGGCGATGCCGGGGGGATGAACGTTGTCGTCGCGGAGACCGCCGCGGCGCTCGTCGCCCTCGGGCACGAGGTGGACATCCTCACCCGGCGCACGCACCCCGCCGAAGCCGCGCTGCGCCGCATGGACTCCGGGGCCCTGCTGCGCGTCATCGACGCCGGGGAGCCGGACCTGGCGAAGGCAGCGCTGCCGTCCGTAGCCCAGGAGTTTGGCCGTGCCGTGGCCGCCCTGCCACGCTTTGACGTGGTTCACGCCCACTACTGGCTGAGCGGCCTTGCCGCCGCTCCGGCAGCCGCGGCGCACGGCGCCGCACTCGCCATCACCCTGCACACCGTGGGCGCGCAGAAGAACGCCCGCCTCGCCCCGGGGGACACCCCGGAGCCCGAGGCGCGGCTGCGCGCCGAGCGTGAGCTCGTGCACCGTGCCATACCGATCGCGGTGAGTTCCAGCGAGGCAGCGGCGATCAGCGCGGGCTACGACGTACCCCGCGACCGGATCGCCGTCATCACCCCCGGGGTGGACACGGAGAGGTTCCGGCCGGAGGCGGCCACGGGCTTCGCCGCGACGCTCGGTGAGCCGGGCGCAACGCGGGACTGGCTCGCGCTGCTCGGCCGCGTCCAGCCGCTCAAGGGGCAGGACCTCGCTATCCGCGCGCTCGCCGAGGCCCGCCGCCTGCTGGGTGAGGCGCACCCCCTCGGCCTCGTGCTCGCGGGGGAGGCCACCCCGGAGCACGCGGCGTATGCGCGCGGCCTGGCGAATCTCGTGGCCGAGCTGGACCTCGTCGAGCACGTCCGCTTCCTCCCGGGCCAGGCTCGGGCCGGGGCCGCCGCGCTCCTCGCGGGCGCACGGCTCACGCTCATGCCCTCGCACAGCGAAACCTTCGGCCTGGTCGCGCTGGAGTCGGCCGCCTCCGGAACCCCGGTGTTGGCCCCGGCCCACACGGGGTTCCGCGAGTCCGTCGCCGACGGGGTCTCGGGCCGGCTGCTGCCCGACCGCGACCCGGTGCGCTGGGGAGCGGCCATCGCCGAGCTCCTCGGCGACCCCAGTGGCCTGGCTCACCTGTCCCGGAGCGCGCGCTCCCACGCCCTGGGGCACCGCTGGCTCGACAGCGCACATGCGCTCCTCGGGCGCTACGCCTCCGCGACGCGCTGAGCCTCGCCCGCCGGGGAACAGCGAAGCGTTTCACGGGAAACATCCCCGAACGCGACGCAGGGCGCCCCCGGCATACTGCGGGAGCGCCCTGCGTGCGACGTCGTGTTTCCGGGTGAGCGGTTAGGCGGGGGAGTTGGCCGCGAGGAAGGCCTCCAGCTCCGTGCGCGCCACGTCGTCGGGCTTCTGCACGGGCGGGGACTTCATGAAGTACGCGGACGCGGCCTCAACGGGGCCGGCAACCCCGGCGTCGAGCGCCACCTTCGCGGCGCGGATCGCGTCGATCATGGTGCCGGCGGAGTTGGGGGAGTCCCAGACCTCGAGCTTGTATTCGAGGCTCATCGGCACGTCGCCGAAACCGCGCCCCTCCAGCCGCACGAAGGCGAACTTGCGGTCCTCGAGCCACGGGACGTGGTCGCTCGGGCCGATGTGCACGTCATCGTCGCTGAGGTTCGCCGAGATGTTGCTCGTCACAGCGCGGGTCTTCGAGATCTTCTTCGAGGCCAGCCGCGAGCGTTCCAGCATGTTCTTGAAGTCCATGTTGCCGCCGACGTTCAGCTGGTACGTGTGGTCGAGCGCGATCCCGCGCTCCTCCATCAGCCGGGCCAGCACGCGGTGCGTGATGGTCGCGCCCACCTGGCTCTTGATGTCGTCGCCGACGATCGGCAGCCCGGCGTCGATGAACTTCTGCGCCCAGACCGGGTCGCTCGCCACGAAGACGGGGACCGCGTTCACGAAGGCGATGCCCGCGTCGAGCGCCGCCTGCGCGTAGAACTTCACGGCCTCTTCAGAGCCGACGGGGAGGTAGCAGGCGAGCACCTCGGCGCCCGAGTCGCGCAGCGCCTGCGCAACGTCAACCACGGGGGCGTCAGACTCCTCGACCACGTCCTGGTAGTACTCGCCGAGGCCGTCGAGGGTCGGGGCGCGCAGCACCGTCAGCCCGAGGTGCGGAACGTCCGAGAACTTCACGGTGTTGTTCAGGCTGGCCCAGATCGCCTCGCTCAG
>NZ_JAPFRB010000003.1:253830-254719 GCF_035726885.1 Leucobacter sp. M11
GAGACGTGGTGCCCGGCGAGCCGGGTGTGCATCAGGCCGGGAATTGCGGTGTCATCGGCGGCATCGCGGTAGTATTCCACCCCCTGCACGAGCGAACTGACGCAGTTTCCAATCCCTGCCAGAGCTACCTTGACGGTCATCCTGATCCATTCCTTCGACGCGGTTTCGAGAATCGCCGACCCCGTGGGCGGGCATTCACCTGTGTGAGAACGATCAGGGGGTGTTTCCCCAAACCGTCACGACCGTTTAGTCTAACGACCCACCCGGAGAAAAGATTCCGTACGGGCGATCTGCTGGGGTTGCCCGCCGGAGTGCACGATCTCCTCTGGCCCCGTCACGGTCAGCTGCGTGGCGTGCGCGCCGAGCGCCTCTCGCTTCCGATCCAGCCACGGGGTGATGTCGTGGGCGACGATTTCGGCCTCGGCGTCGCGAGGCGAGGCGTCCGCCACAATCTCCCAGAAGGGCAGGTCGAGGCCGTGCGCAACCGCGCGGGCCAGCCGGTGCGCGTAGACGTGATCGGGGTGGCCGTAGCCGCCGCGGGCATCGTAGCTGACGACGCAGGTGGCCTCCGAGGCGATGACGTACTCGATCGCGTCCGCGATGGCCTCGTGCGCGGGGCGGGCGGTCAGGGCCTGCTCCCCGGCGTCCTCGGCGGGCCCCGCCCAGCCGTCCGCCTGCCAGACCATCCCCGAGTCCTGATAGGCGCGGGGCTCGGCGAAGTCCCGGAGGGCCGGGCTCGTGCCCAGGAAGGCGTGCTGGGTCACGCCGAGGGCCGCCAGGGCCGCGCGCAGCTCACCCTCGCGGTGTCCGGCGAGCTCCGGCGTGCCCGCCAGGTCCGCGTGGGGGCCCGGCACCACCTCGCCCCGTTCTCCCCGCGTCAGGGTCAGCA
>NZ_JAPFRB010000003.1:254764-257606 GCF_035726885.1 Leucobacter sp. M11
CCGTGCTGATCGTTTCGTCGTCGGGGTGGGCGTGCACGAACAGCACCCGCTGCGCGCCCCGGAACCAGTCGGCGGGGCTCCCGAGGACCTCAACGACGCTCGGGGTCGTCCACG
The DNA here is from genome assembly GCF_035726885.1 of Leucobacter sp. M11. NCBI lineage: Bacteria > Bacillati > Actinomycetota > Actinomycetes > Micrococcales > Microbacteriaceae > Leucobacter > Leucobacter sp. M11. Next base: position 254,879 of record NZ_JAPFRB010000003.1, read on the forward strand.
GCTCGGCCGCGGTCGTGTCGGCGGGGGCTGCGGGTTGCTGGGGCTGATCGGTCACGGTGCTCGCTTCGTTTGTCGTCGTGGCGGGGTGCTGCATGCGGTGGGAGAGAAGGGCGGGTGGGGCACGGGGGAGCGCGGGGGCTACGGTGCGGGCGTCGCGGTCCCGCCGGGCTCGGCCCCGCCAATGCCCTGCTCGGCGGCCCAGGCCAGGAGCCGCTCCCGCAGTTCCTCCTCGGGTCGATCGCCCTCGTCCAGCCGCACCTCCAGGAGGAACTGGTAGGCCCGGCCAACCTCGGGCCCGGGACGAATCCCGAGCAGCGCCATGATTGCCGCACCGTCGAGGCCGGGCCGCACCGAGTCCATCTCCTCCTGCTCGCGCAGCTCGGCGATGCGCTGCTCGATGTCGTCATAGGCGAACGCCAACCGGTCCGCCTTGCGCTGGTTGCGGGTCGTGACATCGGCGCGCGTCAGCACGTGCAGGCGCTCCAGCTGGGGCCCGGCGTCCCGCACGTAGCGGCGCACGGCGGAATCGGTCCAGGCCTGGTCGCTGTACCCAAAGAAACGCAGATGCAGCTCGGTCAGCCGAGCGACCGCGGCGATCGTCTCGTTGTCGAAGCGCAGGGCGCGCAGCCGCTTCCTGGCCAGCTTGGCCCCCACCACATCGTGGTGGTGGAAGGTGACGCCGCCCGGCTCGAAGCGTCGGGTGGACGGCTTGCCGATGTCGTGCAGCAGCGCGGCCAGGCGGAGCACGAGGTCGGGCTCGGTCTCCTCGGCCCCGCGGCGCTCACTCTCCAGCTCGATCGCCTGCTCCAGCACGGTCAGGCTGTGCTCGTAGACGTCTTTATGGCGACCGTGATCGTCCTGGGCCAGCTTCAGCGCGGGGACCTCGGGCAGGAAACGTTCGAGCAGCCCCGTATCCACGAGGAGCCGGAGCCCGGGCACGGGCGTGTCCGCTCCGAGCAGCTTGCTGAGTTCATCGCGAATCCGCTCGGCCGAAACGATGTCGAGCCGATCAGCGAGCGCGGTCATCGCCGCCCGGACCTCCTCGTCCACCGCGAACCCCAGCTGCGCCGAGAACCGCGCAGCCCGCAGCATCCGGAGGGGGTCGTCGGTGAAGGACTGCTCGGCCGTGCCCGGGGTGGCAATCCGGGCGGCGAGGATGTCCTCCACCCCCGTGCCGGGGTCAACCAGGGTCATCGCTGGCAGCCGGAGGGCCAGGGCGTTCATGGTGAAGTCGCGCCGGATCAGGTCCCCGTCGAGGGTGTCGCCGAAGCTCACCTCGGGCTTGCGAGACTCCGGATCGTAGGACTCGGCGCGATAGGTGGTGATCTCGACGGTTTCTCCCGCGACCCGCGCGGCCACCGTGCCGAAAGCCCGGCCCACGTCCCAGGTCTTCTGGGCGATCGGGGCGAGCACCGCCTCGATCTCGTCGGGACGGGCAGAGGTGGTGAAGTCCAGGTCCGTCACCGCACGCCCCAGCATCGCGTCTCGCACGGGGCCGCCGACGAGCGCAAACTCGTGCCCCGCGGCGTCGAAGGCCTCGGCGAGCACCCGCACGGGGCGGGACTCGGCGATCTCACGGAGGGCGGCCAGGGACTCGGCAACTGAAAGCATGTTTCCAGGGTAACCGGGCCGGAGGCAGAGCTAAACTCAATACACTGTTGCCTATGCGTCCGATCTCCCGAAAACTGCGAAAATTCGGGACCCTGCTGCTCGTGGGAACCCTGTTGGGCGTCGCGCCGGCCCCGGAGGCCGCGCTCGCCACCGGGTCGCCGGCCCTGCCCGTCGCGGCGCAGGCCCCCCTCGGCGCACACACGGGCGCGAAAACGCCCGAGGATGACGCACCCGCCCCGGCGGCCGCGCCCCCGGGGGTTCGCCTCCTCAGCTCCTCGACCCCCTACCTCGCCGATCGCTCGGGGGAGCTGCGCCTCACCGTGACCGTCACGGCGGGAGAGCAGCCCCGGCCGGCCGAAAACGCCCACCTTCTCCTGGACCGCACCCCGCTCACCTCCGGGCAGGAGCTGACGGCCCTCAGCCCAGCCGTCGGCGAGCCCGTTCCCGTGCGCACCGACCCCGCCGGGCAGGCGCTGCCCCTCGGCAACCTCATCGCGACGGTGCCCCTTCCTGCGCTGGAGCCGGGCGAGAGCGAGAGCGTGACGGTCACCCTGTCGGGCGATCAGCTCCCCCTGACGGAGGCCGACCCCGCCGGGGTGTACCTCTTCCGCGTGACCGGCGCGCCCGGGCTGAGCGACACCGCGTCCCCCATCGTGTGGCGGGCCCCGCAGGCGAGCGCCGTGCAGCCCCTGAGCACCGTGATCGCGCTCCGCTTCCCCGCCGAGGTTGCCGCAATGCCGAGCGCCGCGGTGCTCGACGAACTCTTCAGCCCCGGGGGTCCCCTGGGGCGCCTGCTCGACGCGGGCATCGCCTCCGGGGCGGTCCTCGCGATCGACCCCAGCCTGATCGCCGCGATTCGGGCCCGCGGCACGGACGCCCCCGCCGCCGCCGTCGAGTGGCTGGAGCGGTTGCGCACCGCCCCGAACGAGACCTTCCCCCTGCCCTTCGCGGACGCGGACCTCGCCGCGCAGGCCCAGCTCGGGTATTCGCGTCCGCTGCAGCCCGAGAACCTGACCTTCGTGACCCGGAAGAGCTCCTTCCCCGTCACGCCCCCGGATCCCGAGTCCACGACGTCGCCGGGGGCGGAGCAGCCGACCCCGTCCGAGCAATCGGAGGG
>NZ_JAPFRB010000003.1:257710-270967 GCF_035726885.1 Leucobacter sp. M11
ACCTGAGCGATAGCGCGGAGGGGAGCGCGCCGTCCGAGGACCCGGCCGCGCCCTCGGTCGCCACCCTGACCGAGTGGACCTACACCCGCGAGGACGTGGCCTGGCCCCGGGCGGACACGATCACGAGCGACACGCTCACCTTCCTGCGCAATAACGGGTTAACGACGGCCCTGACCACCTTCGCAAACACCTCGCTGAGCCCGTCAGGCAGCGCCTCCGGGAGCCGGGACGGCGTCACCCTCGTGCCCGTGACCGCCGAACTCCAAGCCGCCGCCGATCAGGCCGTGTTGGGCGCTTCCGTCCCGGAGCAGGCGCGCGGGCAGGCCACCCTGACCGCCGCGTTGGCCCTCTCAGCCGCACAGGGGCCGTCCGGCGTGCAGACCCTCGCCCTCGACCGGTCCGCGGTGGACAGCGAGGCCGCGACCCTCCTGCTGAACACGCTGTCCTCACTGCCCTGGGTCTCGTCAGCCCCGCTCGCCTCCGGCCCGAACGGCACCGCCTCCCTCACCGAGATGCCGGTGCCCAGCGATCGCCTCGCCGATCTGGCGCTCGCCGTGCAGCACGAGACCCCGATCGCCAAGACCTCACGCGTGCTCGCCGAACCGGAACTCCTCGTCGGTCTGCAACGCGTCCGGGTCCTGCGCTTCTTCTCCGCGGGAATCGACCCCCTCGCCCCCGAGTACGCCGAGGCGGCCAAAGCCTACTTCGACCGGGACCGCGACACCATCAACGGCATCTCTCTCGCGGGTTCTTCCGCCACCACGCAGCTCATTGGCACGAGTTCCCGCGTGCCCGTCCAGGTGCGGAACACGCTCCCCTTTGATGCCCTCGTCACGGCCCAGAGCCGCGCGGTCAACCCGAGCCTGCTGGTCCTCGAACCACGCTCCGAGGAGACCCTGATCCCCGCTGAATCCAGCGTGAACGTGCTCATCCCGGTCTCCGCCCGCGTCTCCTCCGGGGAATCCGCGCTCGATGTCTCGCTCGAAAACCCCGATGGTGACCCCGTGGTCTCGGCCGTCTTCCCGATGAGTATCCACAGCACCTGGGAGACCCTCATCCTCATCGTTTTCGGCTCGCTCGTCCTCGCGTTCTTCGGCTTCGGGATCTGGCGCAGCATCCGGCACTCCCGCCGGGCCACCCGAGCCGAGGCGGCCCTCGACGATTCCTCAGCTCAGGCGGAATAACCTCGGCCTAGGATTGGTTTGAGCCTGTACGCAGGGCACTTATCGCACGGAGGAGTTTCGGATGCAGCAAATCATCATCATCGGGTCCGGTCCCGCAGGGTTTACCGCGGCGATCTACGCGGCGCGAGCCGGTCTGGAACCGCTGCTGTTCGCCAGCTCCGTTGAGCCCGGCGGTGAGCTCATGAACACCACCGACGTCGAGAACTTCCCCGGTTTCCCCGAGGGAATCCAGGGTCCAGAGCTAATGGAAAAGATGCAGGCGCAGGCCGAGCGCTTCGGCACCAAGGTCGCCTATGACGACGTGACCGCGCTGGATCTCGCGGGCGACGTGAAGCGCGTCACGACCGCCGACGGAACCGTGACCGAGGCCCGGGCCGTGATCTTCGCGACCGGCTCCGCGTACCGCAAGCTCGGCCTCCCCGACGAGGATCGCCTGGCCGGCCACGGCGTCTCCTGGTGCGCTACCTGCGACGGCTTCTTCTTCAAGGACAAGAACATTGCCGTGATCGGCGGCGGCGACTCCGCGATGGAGGAGGCCACCTTCCTCACCCGCTTCGCCAAGAAGGTCACCGTGATTCACCGCCGCGAGGGCCTGAAGGCCTCGAAGATCATGCAGCAGCGCGCGTTCGACAACGAGAAGATTGAGTTTGTCTGGAACAGCACGGTCAGCGGCATCTCCGGCGATGACTCGGTGACGGGCCTGACCCTGACCGACACGGTCACCGGCGAAACCTCCACGCTCGACATCGATGGCCTGTTTATCGCGATCGGCAACGACCCGCGGACCCAGCTCATCCACGGCGTCCTCGACCTGAACTCGGACGGCACCGTCTGGGTGGACGGCCGCACCTCGAAGACGTCCCTTCCCGGTGTCTTTGCCGCTGGTGACGTGATTGACCCGAGCTACCGCCAGGCCATCACCGCCGCGGGATCGGGAACCGCCGCCGCGCTCGACGCGGAGCACTACCTGGCCGCGCTCGACGATGTGGCCGCACCGGAGACGGTCGGGGCCGCAGCGGAATAACTTCCGCCCCTGCCTCGTTATCGATTCCAGACCCAAAAGGAGAATCTATGTCCGCCAGCACCGCAGTAACCGAGAGCACCTTCGATGCCGAGGTCCTGAAGAGCGACGTTCCCGTCCTCGTGGACTTCTGGGCTGCGTGGTGCGGCCCGTGCCGCGCCGTCGGCCCGATCCTCGACCAGATCGCCGAGGAGCAGCAGGGCAAGCTCCGCATCGTGAAGGTCAACGTCGATGAGAACCCCCAGCTGTCCGCTCAGTACCGGATCACGTCCATCCCCGCGATGAAGGTGTTCCAGAACGGGGCCGAGGTCACCGAAATCATCGGTGCCCAGCCCAAGCAGAGCATCGAGCGGGCGCTCCAGGCCCAGGGCATCATCTAAGCCCAACCGCACGCGCCTCGCGTTTCCTCCAGCGCCGCCGAACCCTCGCCGCGAACGAGTTTCCTCCGGAAAGCTCCGACGCGCTCCGAGTGTTCGGCGGCGCTGTTGTGCGCTCGGCACCCGTTTCCGACACACCTCGGCGAAATAACCCAGAAATCGCCGTTTTTTTATGCGCCTGATCAGGACTTTTTTCCCAGATTGATCCTAAGCGAACATTTCTGCACTTCCGGCCACGGTTTGCAGCTCATTTTCGGCAGAATCGCGCCAGGAGACGCAAAAACGGCCCGTTATGTTTCACGTGGAACACAGCGGGCCGGTTTTGGCGGTTCGATGTGGGGGAGCGGTTACTGGAACCCGGGGTCGCCGAGCTCGTGCAGGATTCGCTTCAGGTCCTCGATGGTGGCAAAGTCAATGGTGACCTGGCCCCGCTTCGCTCCGAGCTGGATCTTCACCCGGGTATCGAGGCGGTCCCCGAGCCGCTCCGCAATCTCGTCGATCTGCCCAATGCGCCCACCGGGGCGGGCCTTGGCCTTGCCGGGCTTCGACTCGCCCTGCACCTTGGTCGCTGCCGCCTCCGCGGCGCGGACGGACAGGCCCTCGTTGACGATCTTGTCCGCGAGATCGGACATGGCGATCTCATCGCCGTTCAGCGCCAGCACCGCACGAGCGTGCCCCGCAGAGAGCACCCCTGCGGCCACCCGGGACTGGATGCGCTCGGGCAACTGCAGCAGCCGAATCGTGTTGCTGATCTGGGGTCGCGAGCGGCCAATCCGCTTCGCGAGCGCCTCCTGCGTGATGCCAAAGTCCGCAAGTAACTGCTGATAGGCGGAGGCTTCCTCCAGTGGGTTCAGCTGCGCACGGTGCAGGTTTTCGAGCAGCGCATCGCGCAGCATGTCCTCGTCAGCGGTGGAGCGGATGATCGCGGGGATCGTGCTCAGCTTGGCCCGCTTGCTGGCTCGGAGCCGGCGCTCGCCCATAATCAGTTCGTACTGGGGCTGGCCTGCCGGGGGAGCGGGGACCAGTTCTCGCACCACGATGGGTTGCAGGACGCCAAACTCGCGGACGCTGTGCGTCAGTTCAGCGAGCGCTTCCTCGTCAAACTCGGTTCTCGGCTGGACGCGGTTGGGGGTGATGTCCGCCGGGGACAGCTGTGCGAGCCGCGCCCCCGGGACCTCAACGAGGTCCGTCGCCTCGCTGGCAGCCGAGGGCTCCGACACGGGATCCGCGGCGGGATCGATCGACTGGGGGAAGAACACGTCCACGGGACGGTCCTCGCCCGAGGGGGCCTGAGGAATGAGTGCTCCTATTCCCCGCCCGAGACCGGAGCGCTTTTTCGTCGCCATCGTTACTGCCCTTCCTCTTGCGAAACCCGAGCTGCCCACCGGGCGGCAACCTCGGCGGCGGCCTCCTGGTACGCGAGTGCGCCGGTCGATCCGGGGTCATACTCCAGCACGGTCTGACCGTAGCTCGGTGCCTCAGAAATCCGAACCGAGCGGGGGATCTTCGTCTCCAGCGTCTGCTCAGGGAAATGCTCGCGGACCTCGGCGGCCACTTCCTGGGCCAGATTCGTCCGGGGATCGTACATTGTCAGCAGGATCGTGCTGACGGCGAGCTTCGGGTTGAGGTGCCGCTCGATCAGGCTGATGTTGTTGAGGAGCTGGCTGAGGCCCTCCAGCGCGTAGTACTCGCACTGAATGGGGATGAGGACCTCGGTCGCCGCGACGAAGGCGTTGACCGTGAGCAGACCCAGCGACGGAGGGCAGTCGATAAAGACGTAGTGGAAGGCCTCGGGGTGCTCGCTCAGATACTCATCGAGCGCGCTTTTCAGGCGCTGCTCACGGGCCACCATCGAGACAAGCTCAATTTCGGCTCCGGAGAGATTAATCGTCGAGGGGATACACCACAGCCGTTCATTATCGGTTGCCTGCTGAATGGTGTCCGCGAAGGAGGACTCGCCGAGCAGCACCTCGTAGATGCTGTTGACCTCGGGACGGTGCTCGACCCCGAGCGCCGTTGAGGCGTTACCCTGCGGGTCGAGGTCGATCACCAGGACGCGCGCGCCGCGCCGGGAGAGGGCGGCCGCGAGGTTCACGGTGCTCGTGGTCTTTCCGACGCCGCCCTTTTGGTTCGAGACGGTAAAGATCCGGGTCTGCTCGGGCAAGGGCGAGGTGTGCGCTTCGAGGCGCCGCCGACGTCGTACCTTGTCGGCAAGCTGATTCCCGAGTGGGGAGCTCTCGAATTCAGTCATTGATCCCTTTTCGCTGCGGACGGTGTTTCACGTGAAACGGGGGGATGGGGCCCCGTGACCGGGACGTCCCTCAACTGTAGCCCGAAACACTCGAGTGCTCTCGCTCAGCAGGCCGTCACCCAAGATTTCGACGCGTGGATTGACGACTCTGGCCTTTTTGAGCTGGGTAGTGGCTGCGGCGATCTCGGCGTCAACGCTGTTCCCCTTGAGGAAGATCAGCTCACCGCCCGCGCGCACCAGGGGAGCGGTCATCGGGACGAGCTTCTTGAGCGCGCTCACGGCGCGCGCCGTGCAGGTATCCAGGAGCACCTCGCCGCGAGCTTCCTCGGCGCGCGCGCGCAGGACTCGCGTGTTGCCCAACCCCAGGTCTGCGACCTGCTCCTCCAGCCAGAGCACCCGGCGTTCCATCGGCTCGATGAGGACGAACTCGAGGTCCGGCCGGAGGGCCGCGAGCACGATGCCCGGCAGGCCAGCGCCGGAGCCGACGTCGCCGACGAGCCCCGGTCCGAGCAGCGGGGCAACCACGGCACTGTTGAGCACGTGCCGGGTCCAGATCCGGGGAAGCTCAAGCGGCCCGATCAGGCCGAGCTCTTCGCCCCGAGCCACCAGGTTTGCGGTGTATCTCCGCAGCAGCTCAATGCGATCTCCGGCGAGTTCCGCGGCGGCTGCGGGCTCTGCCTCAACGTCGACGTTCATCGGCGTTTCACGTGAAACTAGAGGCTCTCGCGGATGACGAGCCGGCGTCCCCGGCCCTCCCCGCGAGACTCGGAGAAGAGCTGCTTCTCGGCGACGTAGTCGTGCACCAGCTTGCGCTCATAGGACGACATGGGTTCCAGCTCAACCTCGGCCTGGCCAGCGGCCAACGCCACGGCGGCAGCGTCCACCATGGCGTGCAGCTCGCGAGATCGCGTCTCGCGGGAGCCGCCAATGTCCAGGATGAGACGGGAGAAGTTCCCGCTCTTGCCCTGTGCGGCCAGGCGGGTCAGCTCCTGGAGTGCGTTCACGGTCTCCGAACGGGAAAGGACATCGAGGTCACCCTCGCCGCCCGTGATCGAGAGATAGCTCCGGCCGTTCCGAACCTCGATGTCGATATCGCCGTCCAGGTCTGCGATGTCCAGGAGGCCCTCGATGTAATCGGCGGCGAAGTCACCCTCCGCTTCAAGGTCAGCCAGGGTCGGGTTCGCCTGGTCCTCGGCGCCCTCGGGGGAAACGGAACTCGTGGTCATGGTGGATCCTATTTCTTCTGGTTCCCAGCGGAGCCGGGCTTCGGCTGCTGCTTGGCGCGTTTCTTGGAGACGGGCTGCTGGCGCTGCCCGGCGGGCTTGGTGGGCTGGTCCTTGCCGGCCTCAACCTCTTCGAAGGTCAGTTTACCGCGCTTCTGCAGGCGCTCCTGGCGCTGGCGGAAGGCCTCGCTGCCGGGGGTCGGCATGCTGCGGATCACGATGAACTGCTGCGCCATCGTCCACAGGTTGGAGGTGAACCAGTAGAAGTTCAGGCCGAGCGGGAAGGCCACGCCGGAGAAGAGGAACATGAACGGGATGATGTACAGCATGATCTTCTGCTGGCGGTACATCGGGGAGCTCTTCGTCTCCTCGGAGATGTTCTTCGAGACGATCTGCAGCTGCGTAAAGAACTGCGAGCTGATCATGAGAATGACGAGGATCGACGCGAGCAGGAGCACCTGCCAGGGGCCGTCCTGCCAGGCCTGCATGAAGGTCATCTTCAGCGGAGCGCCGAAGATCTCAGCCTGGTAGAAGTTCGAGGAGAGCTCCTGGGTCATCATGCCGACGCCGGGCTTGTTCTCGCTCGCGGTGCGCAGCGTGTAGAACAGGGAGAAGAAGATCGGCATCTGCAGCAGAATCGGCAGGCAGGAGCTGAAGGGGTTGGTGCCGTGCTTCTTGTACAGCGCCATCGACTCGCGGCTCATCGCCTCGCGGGAGAACTGGTCCGTCTTGCCCTTGTACTTCGCCTGAATCTTTTTCAGCTCGGGCGCCATCTCCAGCATGCGCCGCTGGGACTTAATCTGCTTCACCGTGACCGGGATGAGCGCGGAGCGCACCACGATCACCAGGCCGATGATGGAGAGGATCCAGTTCACGCCGGATTCCGGCGGTACCCCCAGGTAGGTGAACACCTGGTGCCACACCACGAGGAGGACCTCGACGACCCAGCGAAGGGGCCAGAGCAGTGTCTCGAAGAAGTCCATCGGCGTTAGCTTGCCTTTCGGTCGACGGCAATCACAAAGCCGTGCTGATTCGTGCTGAAGAGAGGGTTCGTGCGCGCGGGAACGTCGTCGATCCCGCCGGAGGAGAAGGGATTACAGCGGAGCAGCCGCCAGATGGTGAGCGCGAGGCCGACGAGGAAGCCACGCTCCTGATAGGCCTCGAGGGAGTACCGGGAACAGGACGGGTGATAGCGGCACACCGGCCCGTAGAGGGGAGAGATCGCGGCTCGGTAGCCCCGCATCATGGCGATCGCGGCGTTCCGGGGGAGGAGCCACAGCCCGAGGAGGAGGTGCTTCATTGCGCACTCGCTTCGAGGCTCCCGGCTTCGGCCCGATCGCCCTGTTTCGCTTGAAGACGAGCGGCAGCACGCGACATGTCGGCGTGGATCGCAGAGAAACTCGCTGTGGCACTGGCCGGAAGCGCGCGAATCACCAGCTCGGCCCCGGAGAAACCCTCGGAGACGAGCTGGTGAGCGACGGCCTTCATGCGCCTGCGGATGAGATTCCGCTGGGGCGCGTGACCGATGGCCTTGGTAATGATGAACCCGAATCGTGCTGGCGTGTCCGGGGAGCACAAAACCGCGTGGGTGATGCACACGGCACCGCCCACGCGTTGGCCCGATCGGACAATGCGCCGATAGTCATCACCCCGTGTGATGCGCTGACCCCGGGCGAGCACGATCGGGTCTGGATCGATCTAGGCGGAGAGCTTCGAGCGGCCCTTGCTGCGACGCGCAGACAGGATCGCACGGCCCGCACGGGTGCGCATCCGCAGACGGAAACCGTGCACCTTGGCGCGGCGACGGTTGTTCGGCTGGAACGTTCTCTTGCTCATGGGATTCTCCGTAAATGGGGGTGTGCAGCCCGAGCTGTGAACGCTCGGGAAGATCGCTGGCCCACGACAGGGCCATACAAAGAGTCAAGTTTACGCGGAAAATGCCGGTGCGTCAAAGCCGAGCGAAAACTTTATGAGCTTCCTCTCCCCGAAGCGCGGAAGGCGCGTCCCCCGGCGGCGAGTCGCCAGAGGGGACTTGCCGGATCGCTTTCCCTCTGGGTAGCGTGTGGATACCGTTATCCACAGCCTTGCCTGAGAATCTCAGTCTTCCGCAGAATTCTGGGCACGTTAGGGTGGATAACTGTGTGGAAAACTGTTGACAAGTGGAGAATACATGCATTCTGAGGAGCAGGTTCAAGCCGCGTGGGCCGCGATCTCCGCCGCCCTGCTGCAGGACAGCAACGTGGCTCCCATGCTCGGAGGATTCGTCTCCCTGGCAAAACCCCGTGGGGTCATGGCGGGAACCCTGTACCTCGAAGTGCAGAACGATTACGCCCGCACCATGCTGGAGCACCGACTCCGGCAGGCGCTCATGAACGCGATCGCGTCGACCAATCACGACAGCAGCATCCAGACCTTCGCCGTGGTCGTCAACCCGGACATCGAGCCGGAATTCGAGCCCGCGCCCGCTGAGGAAGCCGCGCCGCGCCCGGTCGAGGAGGAGCCCGCGCCCGCCGCCGCCGAGCCGATGACGACCCAGCCCATTGACGAGAGCCGGCTGAACCCCAAGTACAGCTTCGACAGCTTCGTGATCGGCCAGTCCAACCGCTTCGCGCACGCCGCCGCGGTCGCCGTGGCCGAGGCTCCGGCGAAGGCCTACAACCCGCTGTTCATCTACGGCGAGTCCGGCCTGGGCAAGACCCACCTGCTGCACGCGATCGGCCACTACGCCCAGGTGCTCTACTCCGGGGTCCGCGTCCGCTACGTGAGCTCCGAGGAGTTCACGAACGACTTCATCAACTCGATCGCGAACAACCAGGGCACGCAGTTCCACGGGCGCTACCGCAACGTCGACATCCTGCTGATCGATGACATTCAGTTCCTGCAGGGCAAGGCGGAGACCCAGGAAGCCTTCTTCCACACCTTCAACACACTGCACGATCACAACAAGCAGGTCGTGATCACCTCAGATGTGCACCCGAAGAACCTCACCGGCTTCGAGGACCGGATGCGCTCCCGCTTCGAATGGGGCCTGATCACGGACATCCAGGTCCCCGACCTGGAGACGCGAATCGCGATTCTCCGGAAGAAGGCGCAGAGCGATCGCCTCCAGGTGCCCGACGACATTCTCGAGTTCATCGCGTCAAAGGCCTCCTCAAATATCCGCGAGCTCGAAGGCACCCTGATCCGGGTCACCGCCTTTGCCAGCCTGAACCAGCAGCCCATCGACATGCCCCTGGTGCAGACCGTGCTGAAGGACCTGATCACGCTTGACGAGGACAACGTCATCTCGCCGACGGACATCATCACGCACACCGCGGAGTACTTCAAACTCTCCGTCGACGACCTCTATGGTTCGTCCCGCTCGCAGCAGCTGGCGACGGCCCGGCAGATCGCGATGTACCTCTGCCGCGACCTCACCGCGCTGTCGCTGCCCAAGATCGGCCAGCTCTTCGGGGGGCGTGACCACACCACGGTGATGTACGCCTACAAGAAGATCAGCCAGCTCATGACCGAACGCCGCTCGATCTACAACCAGGTCACCGAGCTCACGAACCGCATCAAGCAGAACAACCGCTTCTAGCCGGTCGCGCCCGCTCGGCGTTTGTGTCGTGAATTACTCACAACCCACAAGGGCCTGTGGATAACTCGGGGGAAGTGGCTGAAATCTGTGGGTATCCGAGTGGGCCTTGTGGATAACCGGCCTGGGCGGTTTTCCGCGTCCTTCCGCGGCTGGAAAAGATTCCACACCCCATGGACAGCCCGAATGGCCCGCGATCCCTGTCAGCGATTGGGCGAAACAGAGTTATCCACACTATCCACAACCGTTAAGAGTGTTAACGATATTTAGAGAGAAATTTGAGATTCAACAACCCTTGGCGAATCGGGCGGAAAGCAACTCTCTGTGAGTAGGAAGCTCCGTAGTGTGCCAAGATTGGTGTTGTTTCTCCGAGGCGACGCGAGGTGTCACAAATGCGATTTACCGTAGATCGAGATGTATTCAGCGAGGCGGTCTCCTTTGCGGTCAAGCTGTTGCCCCAGCGTCCGACCCAGCCGCTCCTGAGTGGAGCGCTGATTGAGGCCGCAGAGAACGAGATCACCGTCTCGTCTTTCGACTACGAAGTCTCCGCGCGGACGAGCGTGACGGCATCGGTCGACGAGCCCGGGCGCGCACTCGTCTCCGGTCGCCTGCTCAACGAGATCGCGAACCGCTTGCCGCAGGCGCCCGTGCAGGTCTCTATCGAGGACGGCCGCATCGCGGTGCGCTGCGGCTCCGCGTCGTTTAGCCTGCCCTCGATGCCGGTTGAGGAGTACCCGACCGTGCCCCAGATCGACTCTGTTTCCGGACTCGTTCCCGCGGACACCTTTGCCGAGGCCATCGCCCAGGTCTCCGTCGCCGCGTCCAAGGACGATGTCACCCCGGTCATTACGGGGGTGCAGTTCGAGGTGAACGAGAACGCGCTGTCGCTCACGGCAACCGACCGCTATCGCGTCGCCGTCCGCGGCATCGACTGGGAGAACACGGCCAACCAGCCGGAAATGACCGCCCTCGTGCCCGCCAAGATCGTGACCGAGGTCGGGAAGACCTTCTCGAACAACGGCACGGTGCAGGTCTCCATCATCAAGAACGATGACCGCGAGCTGGTCGCCTTCACCGGCGGCAACAAGACCGTGACCTCGCTGCTGATCAAGGGCAACTACCCGCCCGTGCGTCGCCTGTTCCCCGAAAGCGTTGACAACTACGCCGTCGTGAACACGGCCGACCTGATCGAGGCCACCAACCGCGTCGGCCTCGTGCTCGAGCGCGAGGCGGCCCTGCGCTTCAGCTTCCGCGAGGGCACCGTCACGCTGGAGGCCGCGGGCTCCGAGACGGCTCAGGCCTCCGAGACGATTGATGTGCACCTCGTCGGCGACGAGACGGTCGTGTCGCTGAAGCCGCAGTTCCTGCTCGATGGCCTGCGTGCGACGCACTCCGAGTACGCCCGGATCTCGTTCACCAAGACGGACAACCCGAACAAGCCGGGCCCCGTGCTGATCACCAGCCAGCGCAGCCAGGACGAGGCGAGCGACGACAGCTTCAAGTACCTGCTGCAGCCCAACCTGCTGCTGCGATAGCGCTTCCCGATGCGGGTCACGCACCTGAGCCTCGCGGACTTCCGCAACTATCACAGCGCCGAGATGCGGTTCCGTGCGGGGCCGAACCTGATTCTCGGGCGGAACGGCCAGGGCAAGACCAACGCGGTTGAGGCGATCGCGTACCTGAGCGGGCTCAGCTCGCACCGGGTGTCGAGCGATCAGCCCCTGATCCGCGCCGGGGCCGAGTCGGGCGTGATCCGGATGCGGGTGCACCGCAACGAGCGGGAGCAACTCCTGGAGCTGCAGCTCAACCGCACCGGACCAAACCGGGCCCAGCTCAACCGGAACGCGGTGAAACCGAGGGAGCTGACGCACTATTTCACCGCGGTGCTGTTCGCGCCAGAGGACCTGGCGATTGTTCGCGGGGAGCCCTCGGTGCGGCGACGTTTCCTCGACGAGGCGGTCGCGGCCAGGTCCGCGGTGCTCGGGGGAGTCCTCGCGGATTATGACCGGGTCGTCCGGCAGCGTTCCGCGCTCCTCAAGACGGCCCGGCTGACTGGGAACCACGAGGCGGTCCGGGCGACCCTCTCCGTGTGGGACGAACGGCTCGTGGAGCTGGGAAGCCAGATCATCAACGCCCGGCTCGCGCTCGTGCTGGACCTGGAGGGCCCGGTTCGGGACGCCTATCGCTTGCTCGTGGACGGCGATCACCGCCCGACCCTGGGCATCCAACCGTCCTGGGCCCAGGCGCTGGCCGACGCGAACGTTCCACGTGAAACCGGGACGGAGGAGCGGTTCCGGATGGCGCTCGAGGCCGTGGCTGATCAGGAGCGGGATCGCGGCATGACCCTGATCGGACCGCACCGAGACGACCTCGTCCTGGGGCTGAACGGGCTCCCCGTGAAGGGCTATGCGAGCCACGGCGAATCCTGGTCTACCGTGCTGGCGTTGCGACTGGGCATGGCCGCGGTCCTCAAGGCCGAGAGCCCGGACGGGGATCCGGTGCTCATCCTGGATGACGTCTTCGCGGAGCTCGACGAGCTCCGCCGCGGGCGGCTCATGGCCGCGGTCGGGAACTACGAACAGGTCATCGTCACCGCTGCGGTCGAGGGCGACGTGCCCGCGAACATTCCCTGGCACGCACTCCTCGTCGAGGACGGTGCGCTCGTGGGGGAGCGCTCGGCATGAGGCGCGAGCCCGCGGGCATGTCCTTCGCCAGTCGCAGCTATCTGCGCGTTCGCGGGGTGTGGACCGGCGTGCGTTCGAACCCGAAGCTCGCGGCGAAGCGCCGCACGGGAGAATCGAAGCCCTTCGACAAGGATCGGGACCCGCTCCTGCTCGGCGATACCCTGGCCGGGGTCGCGGCGCAGCTGGGCTGGTCCGAGCAGCTCGCGGAATCACGGCTCATCGTGGACTGGCCGGAACTCGTCGGCCCGCGCCTCGCAGAGCACGCCGAGGTCGTCGGGATTCGGGACGGCGTGTTGCACGTGCAGTGCGACTCGACCGCCTGGGCAACCGAGCTCCGCCGCCTGCGGGCCGAGGTGATTACCAAAATGATCCAGAAGCACCCGGAAGCCGGGGTGACGGAAATCCGCTTTATCGCACCCAACGCCCCGTCCTGGAAACATGGCTTCAGGTCGGTGTCAGGGCGTGGCCCGCGCGATACTTACGGCTAACAGGGCAAAACAGTCCGGATTGTCAAAAAAAACGCGCCAGAACGCGAAAAACCGAGAAGTCCACAGGCGAAATTGGTAGGCTGGGACCTTGATCGATGGCAGGAGAATAACGGCTTGATGAGTTCCGAAACGGGTTCAGGGTCCACCGAAAACGAGTACGGCGCCGGCAATATCCAGGTTCTTGAGGGGCTGGATGCGGTGCGCAAGCGCCCGGGCATGTACATCGGCTCCACGGGGCCACGCGGTCTGCACCACCTGGTCTACGAGATCGTGGACAACTCGGTTGACGAGGCCCTCGCCGGCTACTGCGACCACATCCAGGTGACGATTCTCGCGGACGGCGGCCTCCGCGTCATCGACAACGGCCGCGGCATTCCCGTGGATATGCACCCCACCGAGGGGAAGTCCACGGTCGAGGTCGTGCTCACGATCCTGCACGCGGGCGGTAAGTT
>NZ_JAPFRB010000003.1:271013-276100 GCF_035726885.1 Leucobacter sp. M11
TCCTCCGTGGTCAACGCGCTCTCCTCCAACATGGAGGTCGAGGTGCGCCGTCAGGGCTCCGTCTGGCGGCAGCGCTTCACGATCGGCGTCCCCGACGCCCCGCTCGCTCAGGGCGAGGACACCGAGCTCACCGGCACGACGATTACGTTCTGGCCGAGCCCCGATATTTTCGAGACGATCGACTTCGACTACGCCACGCTCAAGGCGCGCTTCCAGCAGATGGCCTTCCTGAACAAGGGCCTGAAGATCTCGATGCGGGACGAGCGCGAGCGCGAGCCCATCCTGAACGAGGACGGCGAGCAGATCCCCGCGCCCGTTCAGGCGGATGAGTTCCACTACGAGCGCGGCCTGGAGGACTACGTCCAGTACCTGAACTCGGCCAAGCGCGCGGAGCTGGTGCACGACGAGATCATCTCCTTCGAGCTTGAGGACACCGAGAAGAAGATCTCGCTCGAGGTCGCGATGCAGTGGACCACGGCGTACACCGAGTCCGTGCACACCTACGCGAACACGATCAACACGCACGAGGGGGGCACGCACGAGGAGGGCTTCCGCGCGGCGCTCACCACCCTCGTCAACAAGTACGCCCGCGAGAAGAAGCTGCTGCGCGAGAAGGACGAGAACCTCTCGGGAGATGACGTCCGCGAGGGCCTCACCGCCGTCGTCTCCGTCAAGCTCGGCGAGCCGCAGTTCGAGGGCCAGACGAAGACGAAGCTGGGCAACACGGAGGCCAAGGCCTTTGTGCAGAAGGTCACGGGCGATCAGCTCGGCGACTGGTTCGGGCGCAACCCGAACCAGGCCAAGGAGATCATTCGTAAGGCGATCCAGGCCTCGACCGCGCGCCTCGCCGCCCGGAAGGCTCGCGAGACCGCCCGCCGCAAGGGCCTGCTGGAGTCGGTCGGGATGCCCGGCAAGCTCAAGGACTGCTCCTCCAAGGACCCCTCGCGTTCTGAGATCTTCATCGTCGAGGGTGACTCGGCCGGCGGCTCGGCCGTGCAGGGCCGGGACCCCGAGACGCAGGCGATCCTGCCGCTGCGGGGCAAGATCCTGAACGTGGAGAAGGCCCGCCTCGACCGCGCGCTGCAAAACGCCGAGGTCCAGGCAATGATCACCGCCTTCGGCGCGGGGATCGGGGAGGACTTCGACCCCGAGAAGGCCCGGTACCACAAGATCGTGCTCATGGCCGACGCCGATGTGGACGGCCAGCACATCACGACGCTGCTGCTGACCCTGCTGTTCCGCTTCATGCGCCCGCTGATTGACCAGGGCTACGTCTACCTCGCGCAGCCGCCGCTGTACCGCCTGAAGTGGTCCAACGCCGAGCACGAGTACGTCTACACGGACGAGGAGCGCGACGACCGCCTGGAGAAGGGCCTCGCCGCCGGGCGACGGATCCCCAAGGACAACGGCATCCAGCGTTACAAGGGTCTGGGCGAGATGGACTACCGCGAGCTGTGGGAGACCACGATGGACCCGGAGACGCGGACGCTGCTCCAGGTCACCCTGGACGACGCCGCCACGGCGGACGAGATTTTTTCAACCCTGATGGGGGAGGACGTCGAGAGCCGTCGCAACTTCATCCAGCAGAACGCGAAGGACGTGCGTTTCCTTGACATCTAATGACGACGTGACGAACAACGTGACGAACGACGAGAGCACCGGCCCCGTGGCCAACGCGCGCAGCCCGCACGACGGCCAGCGCGACCACGTGAACCAGGTCGATCTGCAGCTTGAGATGCAGAGCTCCTACCTGGCCTACGCCATGAGCGTGATCGTCGGCCGCGCCCTCCCCGAGGTGCGCGACGGCCTGAAGCCCGTGCACCGCCGCGTGATCTACGCGATGCACGACGGCGGCTACCGCCCCGACAAGGCCTTCTCGAAGTGTGCCCGAGTCGTCGGCGACGTCATGGGCCAGTTCCACCCGCATGGTGACAGCTCGATCTACGACGCGCTCGTCCGCCTCGTGCAGCCGTGGAGCCTGCGCTACCCGCTGGCGCTTGGCCAGGGAAACTTCGGCTCACCCGGAAACGACGGCGCGGCCGCTCCCCGGTACACCGAAACCAAGATGGCCCCGCTCGCCTCGGAGATGGTCCGCGACATCGACGAGGACACCGTCGACTTTGAGGACAACTACGACGGGCGGACCCAGGAGCCCACCGTGCTCCCCGCGCGCTTCCCGAACCTGTTGGTGAACGGGTCCGTCGGCATCGCCGTTGGCATGGCCACGAACATTCCTCCGCACAACCTGCGGGAGGTCGCCGAGGGCGCCCAGTGGTACCTGGATCACCCCGAGGCCACCCGCGAGGAGCTGCTTGAGGCGCTCATGCAGCGCATCAAGGGACCGGACTTCCCGACCGGGGCGCAGATCCTCGGCACCAAGGGCATCCAGGACGCCTACCGGACCGGGCGCGGCTCGATCACGATGCGCGCCGTGGTCTCCATTGAGGAGCTGCAAAACCGCACCTGCCTCGTGATCACCGAGCTGCCGTACCAGGTCAACCCCGACAACCTCGCCATCAAGATCGCGGACCTGGTCCGCGACGGCAAGGTCGCCGGCATCGCCGACATCCGCGACGAGACGAGCGGCCGGACCGGTCAGCGCCTCGTGATCGTGCTCAAGCGGGACGCGGTGGCGAAGGTTGTGCTGAACAACCTCTACAAGCACACCTCGCTGCAGGAGAACTTCGGCGCGAACATGCTGGCGATCGTGGACGGGGTGCCGCGCACCCTCGCGCTCGACGGCTTCATCACCGCGTGGGTCAAGCACCAGATCGACGTGATCGTGCGCCGGACCCAGTTCCGCCTGAAGAAGGCCGAAGCCGAGGCCCACATCCAGCGCGGCTACCTGAAGGCCCTCGACGCCCTCGACGCCGTCATCGCCCTCATCCGCCGCTCTCCCACGGTCGACGAGGCCCGCTCCGGCCTGATGGAGCTGCTTGACGTTGACCAGCTGCAGGCGGACGCGATCCTCGCGCTGCAGCTGCGCCGCCTGGCCGCCCTGGAGCGGCAGAAGATCATGGAGCTCGCCGAGAAGCTTGAGCGCATGATCGCCGAGTTCAAGGCGATCCTGGCCAGCCCCGAGCAGCAGCGCACGATCATCAGCCAGGAGCTCGCCGAGATCGTGGACCGCTTCGGTGACGAGCGCCGCACGAGCATTCAGTACGGCTACGACGGTGACATGTCGATGGAGGACCTCATCCCCGAAGAGGAGATGGTGGTCACGGTGACCCGCGGCGGCTACGTCAAGCGGACCCGGATCGATAACTACCGCTCGCAGCACCGCGGCGGCAAGGGCGTCAAGGGTGCCCAGCTGCGCGCCGACGACATCGTCGAGCACTTCTTTGTGACGACAACCCACCACTGGCTGCTGTTCTTCACGAGCACGGGGCGGATGTACCGGGCGAAGACGTACGAGGTGCCCGAGGGCGGCCGCGACGCGAAGGGGCAGCACCTCGCGAACCTGCTCGCGCTTGCGCCGGGGGAGACGATCACCCAGGTGCTCGACGTGCGCGACTTTGAAACCGCCGACTACCTGGTGCTCGCGACCCGCGACGGCCTCGTGAAGAAGACGAAGCTCGACGAGTACGACACGAACCGAACGGGTGGGATCATCGCGATCAAGCTCCGCGAGGATGACGAGCTCGTCTCCGCGTTGCTGACCAACGACGACTCCGACGTGCTCCTCGTGTCCCGCCAGGGCATGTCCGTGCGCTTCGCGGCGAACGAGACAGCGCTGCGCTCGATGGGCCGCTCCACGAGCGGTGTCCGGGGGATGAAGTTCCGCGAGGGCGACGCCCTGCTGAACGCCTCCACCGTCGAGGGAAGCGAGGGCTTTGTCTTCGCCGTGACCGAGGGCGGCTACGCCAAGCGCACCGCGGTCGACGAGTACCGCGTGCAGCAGCGCGGCGGTTTCGGGATCAAGGTCGCGAAGCTCGACGAGACGCGCGGCGACCTGGTCGGCGCCCTGATCGTGGAGGAAACCGACGAGGTCCTGGTGGTTCTTGCCAGCGGCAAGGTGGTACGCTCGGACGTTGCCGAGGTCCCCGCAAAGGGCCGCAACACCATGGGAGTCGTCTTCGCGCGATTCCCAGACGCCGATCGTATTATCGGAATCGCTCAGAACTCGGAACGAAACCTCGACACCCCCGACGAGGCCGAAGCAGCGGAAAACCCAGAGGACGTGAATGAGTAACACAGTCGCCGACAAACTTGCGCGGAAGACGCGCAAGAAGGCCCCCGCGAAGCAGGTCCGCCTGAAGCTCGTTTATGTCGACTTCTGGTCGGCGGTCAAGTACTCCTTCCTGGTGTCCCTGTGTCTGGCAATCGTCGGCACCGTGGCCATGATCCTGATCTACACGGTGCTCGTGCAGACCGGGGTACTCGACAAGGTCAACGAGCTGTTCATGGACGTCGTCGCGGGCGATGACTTTAACCTGAGCAAGATCCTGGGCTTCCCCCAGGTCGCGGGCTTTGCCGTGGTGGTCGGGGTCCTGAACACGATCGTCGGCACTGCGCTGGGCGCGGTCGCGGCCCTGATTTACAACCTGCTGGTCCGGGTGCTGGGTGGCTTCCAGCTCGGTTTCACCAGCAACTAAGCACGCACCGGGGTGTTTCGCGGCGGCCACGAGACCGCCGCGAAACGCCCGGCGTGTACGCGCAGGGGCTTCGATTTCGGATTTGACATCTTTTCCGGTAAAGTTGCATCTTGGCACGGGGGGCTATAGCTCAGTTGGTTAGAGCGCTTCACTGATAATGAAGAGGTCCCAGGTTCAAATCCTGGTAGCCCCACAGAGACGCACGTCTCTCCCGGAAACGGGGCCTTAGCTCAGTTGGTAGAGCGCCTGCTTTGCAAGCAGGATGTCGGGAGTTCGATTCTCCCAGGCTCCACCAGGAACACCCCCTCACTGAGGGGGTGTTTTTCGTGGTGCCCGCGCAGCGGGCCAGAGCCCAGCTTGAGATGTGGCTCGCTTGGTAGCGTGGGGTGACGACGAAAGAGGGACGCCCCGCATGACTTCGAAGACCGCCGCCCGGCCGGGAAACGCGGCGTTGCTCGCCGCCCTCGCGGCGCTGCTGACCCTGAGCGGGTG
>NZ_JAPFRB010000003.1:276162-282391 GCF_035726885.1 Leucobacter sp. M11
AGGCGCAGGACGAGGGCGAGCTGAGCCGGGGGAGCCTCGGGGCGGGCATTGTCGAGGGCGGCGTGGTCAGTGACGAGCACGGCGAGTACCGTCGGCTCACGATCGACCTGGACCACCCCTTCCTCGTCCTCGACCCCGAGCGCATCGACGACTCCGCCGCCGAGCTGGGCCTGAGCGATGAGCACCTGCTGGCCGCCTACCGGAGCGCAGCGGGGTACCTCGTCGAGATGACGCTCGACTCGGACGCTTTCGACACCGATGTCGCCACCGACGCCGCGTGGATGCTCGCGAACGAGCATCGCTTCGGCGTGAACATCCTGGGCACCGTGCGCGATCCGAAGACCCCGAAGGACCAGGTCTACGCTGGGGTCGTCGTCGCCGACGTGATCGGCGTCCCCCTGCCCCGAACGGGGGAGACCCGCCTGCGCGACATTCGGGTGAGCCTGGCCTCTCTCGATGCCTACCCGGACCCGGTTCTGGGGGCCTTGAACGCGCGCTCGACCTTTGACGTTGACGCCCGCACCGGCGCACTCGATGATGCCCGGCTCCGCGCCGCTGCGCTGACTCGGGGCGGCTTCGCGGACGAGGCCGCGCTCGAGGCCGAGCACCCCTGGCTCTTCGACGGGGTGGACTCGGGGGTCGTGCGGCTGGCGGGCCAGGCCCCCATCACGGTCGACGCGCTGGGGCGGGTCAGCGGCATGGGGGCGGAGCTGCGGGTCAGCCTGCTCGGCGAGGCGGACGGCGAACGCATCGAGCTTTCCTGAGCACGCTCACCCGGGAACGGGAACGCGGCCGATCGCCCTCGCGCTCGGCCCGGACGTTTCCCGTGAAACATCCCGAGGAATGACACGCGTGTAGTTATCCACAGTTGTTAATAGAGTTGTTAATAACGGCCGGGCCGCCACGGCGGCGGCGGTGCGGCGCTGCCCGCGATGACCGGCGGATTATGCTGGAGCGCATGCACACACGCATTGCGGCGTACGCCCTGATTATCCGAGACGACGAGATTCTGCTCTCGCACTGGCGGCGCGGCACGATGCACGGCTGGACACTGCCGGGGGGCGGCATCGAACCGGGGGAGGACCCGGCAGACGCCTGCGTCCGTGAGGTCTTCGAAGAAACCGGCCTGCACGCGGCTCTCGGGCGCGTGCTGGGGGTCGACTCCCGGATTCTGGTCCGGGAGGAGCCGCGGCCGGGGGAGGACGCGCAGCTGCACACCGTGCGCATCGTCTACGCGGGCAGCGTGACCGGCGGCACCCTGACGCCGGAGCTGGACGGCTCCTCGGACGACGCCGCCTGGTTCCCGCTCGCGGAGGTGCCGGAGCTGCGCAAACTCTCCCTCGTGGACGCGGCCCTGGCGATGGCGGAGCGGGACGACCGGAGCCCGGAGCGCGCCTGAGCCGTCGGGCATATTCCAGAACGCGCATGGCTCAGAACCCGTGCGGGCAGCCCTGTTGCGAACCCGACTCTGCCGCTAGTCTGTGGAGCAGGAACCGACGGAGGACGCCTCCGCCAGTTTTCGCTTTGGACGTAGGGGGAATTCATGGCCGAACTGGTCGCTCAGCAGGCACGCTCGCGGAAAAAATCAGCCGGGGGGCGACGGTTCCGGCGCGTGCTGCCGAGCGTGCGGCGGCTCGGGGCCCTGGCCGCGGTCGCCGCGGTCGCGATCAGCGGGCTCACCCTGGTCTCTCCGGGCGTCGGGACGGCCCCGGCCGAGGCCCTCTTTGCCACGGGCGGCGAGGGCGAGCATCGCAACTCCATTGACTGGTTTAGCTTCGAGGCGGAGGGCCCGGTCATTCCCGGCCCCGACGGGACGATCACCTACACGAACGAGCGCGAGGCGGGGCACCACACGCTGAGGACCACCTGCACGGTGGGCGACATCACGGGCACGACCGCGAACCCGCTCAGCACCTATCGCTCGGGCGGGTACGTCGGAGACGCGCTGCCGACCCTCTACAACATCGGTGGGCCGGGCAGCCAGAACGAGATGATCACGGGCTTTGTGAACACCGTGACCAGTACCTTCGCCCAGTTCCGCATCGTCTGCTCGGCCGACATCATCGACAACGACACCCAGGTGAGCACCGAAATGCCCCTGCAGGGGCTCGTGGTTGCCGACGCGGAGTCCAGCAACACGGTCGGCCTCACCCACGAGTACATTCAGGTGAGTCCCATCGCGAACCAGAGCTTCGGCGACGCGGCCACCGCGGCACCCGGGGTGAACTGGCGGGTCATGGACCGCTACCGGCCCGCGAACTGCCCGAGTTTCACCGAGGCCCGGGTGCTCCCGAACACGAGCATGCTCAACCTGGAGACGAACGGCTCGGAGTGCATGGCCAACGAGGTCGGCAACGCCGGACCCGGCCCCATCGCCGTCGCCTTTATGGAGGGGGCGACGAGCGCCGACATCACCGTGAACGGCGGCGGGAGCACCGCCGTGGCGATCGGGATGGTGCTCGACACCGACTTCGGGGACGCCCCCGAGTCCTACGGCGAGGCCGGGGCCTTCTACGAGCCGACCTGGGCCGGCGACATCATCCCGGCGAACGCGGAGCTGGTGAACCTCTCGGACGAGAGCTTCCAGCTCGCGACCCGCGGCAGCCCCGTGCGCACGCTGGGGGAGCGAATTGACCCGGAAACGAAACAGCTGCACAGCCACGACGCCCTGCTCGACGATGAGACGGGCGTCTCTGATGAGGACGGCATCGACCCGAAGATGTTGCCCCCGCTGAACACCGCAGCCGGGCAGAACAACGAGATCGAGGTGTCCTGCACGGTTGCCCCGGGCGAGACCGCGCTGCTCGCGGGCTGGATTGACTGGGCGCACAACGGCGTCTTCGACCCCGAGGACCGCTCGGACACGGTCGCCTGCGTGAACGGCACAGCGACGCTCACCTGGACCGTCCCGGAGGTGGAAGGGCAGTCCACCGCGGAGTCGCGCACCATGCTCCGGCTCAGGATTGCGGAGACCGAGGCGGAGCTGACCCCGACGGGGCTCGCGCACAGCGGCGAGGTGGAAGACTACTCCCTGGAGTCCCCCCGGATCCTCGCGACGAAGACGGCGACGCCACCCGAGGGCACCACGCTGCACCCGGGCGAGCAGGTGACGTACACCCTCGACTTCTGGAACGACAGCTCCGTGCCCGGGGACGTCACCTACAGCGATCAGCTCACCGAGGTCCTCGACAACGCCCGACTCGTCGGGGGCCCAACCATGGAGGTCGGGGGGCCCGAGGTGACGGCCCTGCTCACCGGAACGCAGATCGACGTGGTCGGACGGCTCGCCCCGGACGCGAAGGCGAGGGTCACGTACACGGTCGAGGTGACCGCTGAGGCGACCCACGGCGAGCGGCTCACGAACTATCTGCTCCTCTCGGACGGTTCCGGCACGATCGTCGAGGACCCGCCGGGGCTCTGCCTGCCGGAAAACCCGCGCTGCACCGATCACCCGATCGCGGTGCCCGGGCTGTACGTCACGAAGCTCGCGGACCCCGTGAGCGGGGAGACCGTCACAGCGGGGGAGCACATCACCTACCAACTCCTGTTCGAGAACTGGGGCCCCGAGCCCGTCGCGATCGAGCACACGGATGATCTGACCCGGGTACTGGACGATGCGACGCTGCTCGAGGAGACGGTGCACGGCGTCGGCGGGCTCGACGCGAGCTTCCAGAACGGATCGCAGTCCCTCGCCATCACCGGATCCGTGCCCGCTGGCAAGATCGGAATGGTCCGGTACACGGTGGAGGTGAAGGAGGACGGGGAGCGCGGTGACGACGAGCTCGCGAACTTCCTGCTGGAATCGGGGAGCACCCCGCCCACGACGTGTGCCCCCGAATCCGACACCTGCACGACCCACCCCGTGGCCACCTCCGACATCTCGGTGGCGAAGCGCGTCAAGGACCGGGAAAACGGTTCGGCCGTGGTCGCGGGCGACGAACTCACGTACGAGCTGACGTTCACGAACCAGGGCGCGGCGGCCGGTCCGGTCGACCACGTCGACCACCTCGCTGGTGTGCTGGACGACGCCGAGCTGACCGCCGGGCCGACGGTGGCCCCGGAGGGCGCGCTTGGCGCGGTCCTCGACGAGGACGCCCAGACGATCGCGATCACGGGGCAGCTCGCCGCCGGGGCGAGCGTCACCGTCTCATACACGGTCACGGTCAAGGCCGATGACGACCGCGGCGACGATGTGCTCGCGAACTTCGTCATGGAGGGTGAGACGCAGCCACCCACCGTCTGCGAGCCGGGCATGGACAACTGCACGACGCATCCGGCCGAGAAGCCCAATGTGACGGACGAGAAGTCCGTTGACCCGGAGTCCGGCACCGGCGTCACCGCCGGTCAGGAACTGACCTACACCCTGAGCTTCACGAACTCGGGCAGCGCACCCGGGGCGGTCAATCGGATCGACGACCTGCGGCACGTCCTCGACGACGCTGAGGTGACGACCCCGCCGACCGCGAGCGACCCGGCGCTGACGCCGGTGTTCGACGCCGCGGCGCAGACCATTGCCGTAACCGGGGAGCTTGCCCCCGGTCAGACCGTGACGGTGAGCTACGTCGTGACCGTGAAGCCGGATGGCGAGCGCGGCGATGACACCCTGGCGAACTTCCTGCTTGATCCGGGTCAGGACCCGCCGACCACCCCGGTCTGTGACCCGGAGGACACGGACTGCACGGGAAACCCGATCGGGGCGATCAGCTACGAGAAGCGCGTTGACGCCTCCGCGGACCCCATCACCGCTGGAACCGTCCTTACCTACACGGTTGAGATGCGCAACACGGGCACCGCGACCGCTGCGGTGCAGCGCACCGACGTGCTCACGGATGTGCTCGACGACGCCGAGCTGACCGAGGAGCCAGACTCGAACACCCCGAGCGTGACGGTGAGCGAGGTGGTCGACGAGCGCTTCACGATCGGCGGCGAGCTCGCCGCCGGCGAGACCGCGACGGTGACCTACGCCGTGACGGTGAAGGCGGCTGCCGACCGCGGCAACCACAGCGCGGCGAACTTCCTCGTCACTGAGCCGGGCACGGAACCGCCCGGCGAGTGCCTGCCCGCCGACCCGGAGTGCACGGTGACCGGGCTCCCCGATCTGCGAGTGAGCAAACAGGTGGATCCTGAGAGCGGCACCGCAGTCGCTGCCGGGCAGGAACTGCGCTACACCCTGACCTTTGCCAACGAGGGCGATGGCGCGGCTCCCGTCGACTTCCTCGACGACCTGAGCGGCGTGCTGGACGACGCGGAGGTGACGAGCGAGCCGACCGTTGACCCGGAGGGCACGCTCACCGCAACCCGAACCGCCGCGGAGCTGGCCATCTCCGGCACGGTGCCCGCGAACAGCTCCGTCACGGTGCGCTATGCCGTGACGGTGAAAGCCGACGGGCAGCGCGGGGACAGCGAGCTCGCCAACTTCCTCGTGGAGACGGGCACCGAGCCACCCACGACCTGCGAACCCGGAGATCCCTGCACCGTGAACCCGGTGCCGGAGCTCACGGTGACCAAGTCCTCCGACCCGGCCTCCGGCGAGGCCGTTGCCGCGGGCGAGGAGCTCACGTACACGCTGAGCTTCTCCAACACGGGCGCGGCCCCGGCCGCCCTCGCGTTCACGGACTCCCTGGCCGGGGTTCTTGACGACGCGGAGCTGACGGGCGGTCCGACCGTGCTCGGCGCGGGCGGACAGGTCGTCACGGCGGTCTTTGACGGGGCGGCCGAGGAGATCACGATCACCGGCTCCGTGCCTCCCCTGAAGATCGTCGAGGTGACGTACACGGTCACGGTGAAGGCGGACGGGGAGCGCGGGGACAACCAGCTGGCGAACTTCCTCCTGGAGACCGGCGTCGAACCGCCCACCGTGTGCCTCCCGGAGGATGAGGCCTGCACCGTACACCCGGTGCCCGAGCTCGTGGTTGCCAAGACGGCTTCTCCCGCGAGCGGGGAAGCCGTCATCGCCGGGCAGACCGTGAGCTACGAGCTCAGCTTCGAGAACGCGGGCACGGCCCCCGTCTCCGTCGCGCGCACCGACCACCTCGCGGGCGTTCTCGACGACGCGGACTTCGGCGAGGGGCCGACCGTGCGACCGAGCGGCGCGCTGACCGCGGCTCGGGACGGCGATGAGATCGCCATCACGGGCACCCTGGCGCCCGGCGCCCGGGCGACCGTGAGCTACACGGTCACCGTCAAGGCCGACTGGGAGCGCGGCGACGAGCAGCTGGGCAACTTCCTG
>NZ_JAPFRB010000003.1:282455-285410 GCF_035726885.1 Leucobacter sp. M11
CTGTGCTCGGTGCCGATGTCTCCGTGCAGAAGACCTCGAACCCGGCGGACGGCCAGCCGGTGATCGCCGGGCAGGCGGTGGACTACACCCTCACCTTCACCAACAGCGGGGGCGCGGTCGGCGCGGTGGACTGGACCGACGACCTGAGCGGGGTCCTCGACGATGCGGGAATCACGAAGGAGCCGGTCGCGGACCCGAGCGGCGCGCTGACCGCGACGCGGACCGGCGCGAAGATCCGAGTCGTGGGCGACCTGGCCGCGGGTGACACCGTCACCGTTCGCTACCAGGTCACCGTCAAGAAGGACGGCGAGCGGGGCGACGACCTGCTCGGCAACGTGGTCGTGGAGACCGGCACGACCCCGCCGGGCGAGTGCCTGCCTGAGGACGAGCACTGCACCGAACACCCGGTGCACCAGCCGGATATCTCCGCGACAAAGACCTCGGACCCGGCCCCCGGCACCGTGCTGCTCGCGGGCGAGGAGGTCACCTACGCGCTGACCTTCACGAACGCGGGCGACGCGGCCGGGCCGGTCGACTTCGTCGATGTGCTCACCAAGATCGTTGATCAGGCGACGCAACAGGGCGACGTGACGGTCTCCGATCCCGCGCTCACCGCGGCCCTCGATCCCGCCGACCCGGAGCTGCTCCGGGTCACGGGGGACCTGGCCGCCGGGCAGCAGGTCACGGTGACCTACACCTTCCGGCTCAATCCCGAGCTGCCCCACGGGGAACGGATGCAGAACTTCCTGCTCACCGGGGCCGAGTGGGATGCGGGACTCCTGCCCGGCGTGTGCCTGCCCGAGAACCCGCGGTGCACCGATCACCCGGCGGTGATGCCGGACCTGGACGTCTGGAAGACCGCTGATCCGGCCTCCGGGGAGGCCGTGAGTGCGGGCCAGGAGGTCACCTACACGCTGCACTTCCGGAACTACGGCCCGGCATCGGCCTTTGTGAAGCACTCCGATTCGCTCGTCGATGTCCTCGACGACGCGGAGATGGTCACGCCCCCGACGGTCAGCGGTGCGCCGCTCCACCTGAGCTACACGGACGCCCCCGGCGCGGAGGTACTCCGCCTCACCGGGGAGCTTCGCCAGAGCGACGGGGAGGTCACCGTGAGCTACACGGTTCGGGTGAAGCCTGACGCGGACCGCGAGCGGGAGGGCAACCACTCCCTGGCGAACGCGATCCTCGCGGACGGCGAGGAACCGCCGATCACCTGCGCCCCGGAGACCCCGAACTGCACGGTGCACCCCGTGCCGAATATCGAGGCCGAGAAGCGGGCGACGCCCGCCTCCGGGGAGACGGTGAGCGAGGGGCAGGAGATCACCTACTCCCTGAGCTTCCGCAACTCCGGCACCGCGCCGGGGCCGGTCGCCCACCGGGACTCGCTGAGCGATGTCCTCGACGACGCCGAGCTCATCGCGGGCCCAACGGTATCGGGCGAGGGAGTGACCGCGACCCTGGTCGGCGATGACATCGTCATTGCCGGTCAGCTCGCGGCCGGGGCAGAGGCGAGCGTGGACTACACGGTTCGGGTGCGGCCCGACGCCGAGCGTGCCCAGGGGGGCAACAACCTCCTGGCGAACGTGCTCGTTGCCGAGGGCACGGAGCCACCGACGGTCTGCGAGCCCGGCGACACGGGGTGCACCTGGCACCCCGTGCCCCTGATTTCTGCGGAGAAGTCGGTTGACCCGGAGAGCGGCTCCGTGGTCGCCCCGGGGCAGACGGTCACCTACTCCCTGCTCTTCCGGAACACGGGCACCGCTTCGGGAACCGTCGCATACGAGGACCTGCTGAGCGGGGTCCTTGATGATGCGGTGCTCACCGAGGGTCCGACCGTGACCTCGGGCGGGGTGACGGCCGCCCTGGACGGCGAACGTCTCGTCATCGGGGGCAGCCTGGACGCCGGGGCGGAGGCCACCGTGTCCTATACGGTTCGCGTCCTGACCGCGGCCGAGCGCGGCGATCACGTGTTGGCGAACGTCGTGCTGAAGCCCGGCACGGAGCCGCCCACGGTCTGTGACCCGGAGACCGGGACGTGCACCGTCAACCCGGTCGGCGAGATTGTCGCAACGAAGGCCGTCGATCCCGCGAGCGGCACGACCGTCTCGGCCGGGGACACCCTGCGCTACACGCTCACCTTCCGGAACGTGGGGGCTGGGGCCGCGGTCGTCAGCGCCGTGGACGACCTCACGGACGTGCTTGACGACGCCGATCTGGTCGCGGCCCCGGTGGCCACCGGGGCGCTGCGCGCCGAGGGACCGGAGCAGAACGAGCTCCGGATTTCGGGGACGCTCGCCGGGGGCGCGGTCGAGACCGTGCGCTACTCGGTGACGGTGCGCGACGCGGCAGAGCAGGGGAACGGACTCCTGGCGAACGTGCTCCTGGAGTCGGGGGAGAAGCCGCCGACGACCTGTGAGCCGGAGTCGGAGCGCTGCACCCAGAACCCGGTCGCACCCCCCGTGACCCCGCCCACCACGCCCCCCGGGGTCACGCAGCCTCCGCTGGGTGAGACCGGCGGCGCGAGCCCGCTGCCCTGGGTGCTCGGCGGATCCGGGGTCCTCCTTGCCGGGGCGGCCCTGATCTGGCTCGCCCGCCGCCGCGCCGCGGGCCGAAACCCGGCGGAGCCGCAGGAGACGCCCGGCGATCCGCTCGGCTAGGCGCGGGTCGAAACCCGGGGGCGGGGCAGCCGGTGGGCTGCCCCGCCCCCGGGTGCGCCCGTGCCCCCGTGTGCCAACGGCTGTGCGTGCCGGCGGCGGTGTCCGACGCTCTCTGGCGGCGTGGAACTCTGGCGGTGCGCGACGCTGCCGTGCTGGCGTGCGCGGCTCGGGGAAAAGAGAACGGGACCCGGCCGAAGCCGGGTCCCGTGGTGACGCTGGGGTCGCGGGTGCCTTAGACCTCGTCCGAGGCCACCCACAGCTCGTCATCGGCCCGGAAGGCCTGCCAGAGGGCATA
>NZ_JAPFRB010000003.1:285465-292028 GCF_035726885.1 Leucobacter sp. M11
TTCCGCTTCTTCTTCTGGGGCACGAGTCCGCTCCGTTCACTCAGTTTGGTGATGTTCTGCGAGGCCTGACGGGCCCGGGGGTCGTCGATCGAGTCGAGCGCCCGGGCGGTCTTGACGAGCGCGGAGGCAACGACGGGGGTCGCCACGCGCTTGACGGTGTCCGCCGCGTTGCGCGCCGCGTTGACGCTCCGATCGACGACGGGGCGGACCTGGTCCACCGCCTCGTTCACCCGGGGGGCAACGTGCTCATCGCTCAGATGCTTTGCCTGGGATCCGGCCAGCTGGAGGACATCCCCGGCTCGGCCGAGGACGACGCGCTGCTCATCGAGCACGCTCTCGGCAAATGATCGGAGCTGTTTCAGTTCGCGCTTCCGCTTCCGAGACAACTTCATTGGAATCCTCCGCTCGTGGTACCGGTTTCGGCTGTTCCCAACGTACACCGATTCCCACCGGACTGTCCGGAAGCTCCCCGGATTCTCAGCGATTGGACACCCATAGAATGAAGGCATGACTATTCACACAGCAGTTGCGACCGTGAGCACCAACCACGGCGACATCGTGATCAACCTCTTCGGTGACCACGCCCCCAAGACCGTCAAGAACTTCACCGACCTGGCCGAGAAGGGCTTCTACGACGGGGTCATCTTCCACCGCATCATCCCGAACTTCATGATCCAGGGCGGCGACCCCACGGGCACCGGCACCGGCGGCCCCGGCTACAACTTCGATGACGAGATCCACTCGGAGCTCGTCTTCGACAAGCCCTACCAGCTGGCGATGGCCAACGCGGGCAAGCGCGTCGACTCCTTCGGCAAGCTCTCCGGCACCAACGGCTCGCAGTTCTTCATCACCACGATTGCCCCGGACTGGCTCAACGGCAAGCACACCATCTTCGGTGAGGTGGCCGATGACGCCTCCAAGGCCGTCGTGGATGCGATCTCCGCCGTGCGCACCGCCGGTGCGGACAAGCCCGTCGAGGACGTCGTCATGACCGGCGTCACGATCGCCGCCGTCTAACCAGATGTCACAATACGGGGAGCGCGTCCCGGTCAGCGCAGCTGACGCCTGCTACCGGCACCCAAACCGGCAGAGTTTCATTCTCTGCCAGCGGTGCGGCCGCACGATCTGCGAGGAGTGCCAAACGCAGTCCTCCGTCGGGGTGCTCTGCCCGGAGTGCATGCGAGAGGGGAGCAAGCGCGCGCAGCGCCCGCTCTCCTCTCGGGTGCGCTCGGGGGTCGCGAGCCGGGTGTCTTCGGACACCCCGGTCGTGACCTACACGATCCTGATCCTGTCGGGGCTGGTCTTCGCGGCACAGCTCATCTTCTCCGGGGTGACCCAGGCGCTCTGGTACGCCCCGGTGTACTCGCTTCCCGGCAACTTTGAGCCCTGGCGGATGCTGACCTCGGTGTTCACCCACTCCACGGGGTTCCTCCCGCACATCCTCTTTAATATGTACGCGCTGTGGGCCTTCGGCCGGCAGATCGAACTCGCCTTCGGACGGTGGCGCTTTCTCGGCCTGTACCTGATCGCTGGCTTTGCCGGTTCCGTGACCGTCATGCTCTGGGGGTACACCTCGCCGTCGAGCATGGTCGTGGCCGTCGTTGGGGCCTCTGGCGCGATCTTTGGCATCTTCGGCGCGACCTTCGTGGTGGGCCGCGCGCTCGGGGGAAACATGACCTCCCTCGTCGTGATGCTCGGGATCAACTTCGCGATCGGCTTCATGCCCGGCGTCAGCGTCTCCTGGCAGGCACACCTCGGCGGACTCATCGCCGGAGCCCTCTACGCCGCGATCGTGATGCGCAATCGCGGCCCCCGGTTGCGCGGTGCACAACTCGCCGGAATCGCCCTGCTCGCGGCGGCTCTGCTAGCGCTGAGCGCCGCATTCTTCCTCGTCCTGCCCGCGCTTCCCCTCGGCTGAGCCGTTTTCCACACGCTCACCACAGAGTCACCACAAGCAATCAACAAGTTATCCACAATTCTGTGCACACCTGGGAGTAATTACACCCGTGTAGTTTTGCACATTGTGGATAACTTGGGGATAAGCCGGGGAAAACCCCGATTCCTGTGGATAACGGGGTGGAAAACTTCGGCGGACCGGCCGCTCGGGCCGGGGTCCGGGACGCAACCCACCGCCCGCGGGCACAAAAAAACGTGCGGCCCGTCCCCTCGGGGGACGGGCCGCACGTGCGTGTGTGGGGCTTAGCGCCAGCGCGTCGTCATCAGGAAGCCGATGAGGACGAAGCCGAAGCCGACCCAGATGTTGTTCTGGCCGAGCGCGGGGATCGGCAGGTTCATCGAGCCGCTCGTGATGTAGAACACGACGAGCCAGATGAGCCCGAGCAGCATGAAGCCGAACATGACCGGCTTGAACCACACCGGGTTCGGTGCGTCTTCCGCGGAGGTCTCGCGGGCACGGTCGGGGACCGGGGTCTTCGCCGACTTGCGCTTACTCACGTCTTTCGCTGCTGCCATGCTTCGATCCTAGCGAATGAACGGCGGAATCAGCACCTTTGCGGGTGGGAAGACTTAGAATACAACAATGGTTCAGCATTCTGATGCGGTCACCCCAGACGCCGGTGGCGCGCCGAGACGAGCCCGCCGGCAGAAGAAGCGCCGCGCTCCGCTCAGCTTCGCCGGAGTGCTGGGGGAACTGCTCATCACGGCTGGACTGCTCGTGCTCGGCTACATCCTCTGGCAGCCCTGGTACACGAGCACCGTCGTCACCTCGGCGCAGACCGAGATCTCCAGCGGCTTCAGCGAGGAGTGGCGAGCGAACGCCGCACCGCCCAGCACGGACGGCATGCCCGTGACGGAGCCCGTCGCCGACGGGGAGGTCTTTGGGGTGCTGCACGTGCCCGCCTTCCAGCAGCGCTTCGCGAACACCATCGCCGAGGGCGTCTCGCGCGCGAGCGTGCTCGACCTCGACGACCGCGGCCTCGGCCGGTACACGACCACCCAGCTCCCCGGCGAGCCCGGGAACTTCGCGGTCGCCGGGCACCGCTCTGGCCCGCTCATTAACTCCCTCCGCGAGGTGATGAACCTCCGGGTCGGCGATCCGATCTTCGTCGAAACGCAGCAGGGCTGGTACACCTACCGCTTCCGCTCGATCGAGTACGTGCTGCCCGAGGAGGTGGACGTGCTGAACGCCTTCCCGCGGGCGGAGGGCACGGTGATCGAGGGCACCCCCGGCACGGACAGCATTCTGACGATGACGACCTGCCACCCGAAGTGGGCGGGCAGCGAGGAACGCGCGATCGCCTACGCCGTGCTCGAGGGCTGGCAGCCCCTCTCCGACGGCCCACCCGCGGAACTCATCGAGCTCAACCCGTCCATCACGAAGGGGGCATAAGTGTTTTCCATCCTGTGGCGGTTCCTGCCCGGCCCGGCCTGGTTCCGGGCCATCCTGCTCCTCGGCGTGGCGGCTGCCGCCGTCTACGCCCTCGCTTACTACGGCTATCCCTGGGTTGCGTCCCTGATGCCGGGAGAAGAATCGACGGTAACCCAGTGACCCGCATCCTCGTCATCGATAACTACGACAGCTTCGTCTACACGCTGAACGGGTACCTCCAGCAGCTGGGCGCCGAGACGACCGTGCTGCGCAACGACGACCCCGCGCTCGATGACCTGCCCGCGCGCTTCGCGGAGGTCGACGGGGTGCTCGTCTCGCCCGGGCCGGGCACGCCGAGCGACGCCGGAGCCTCGATTCGCGCCGTCCAGCTCGCGCGGGACACGGGC
This sequence comes from Leucobacter sp. M11, assembly GCF_035726885.1. Taxonomy (NCBI): domain Bacteria; kingdom Bacillati; phylum Actinomycetota; class Actinomycetes; order Micrococcales; family Microbacteriaceae; genus Leucobacter; species Leucobacter sp. M11. The sequence goes on from NZ_JAPFRB010000003.1 coordinate 289,201, forward strand.
CTGCCCCTGCTCGGCGTCTGCCTGGGTCACCAGGCCATCGCGGAGGCCTTCGGGGCGACCGTCTCGCACGCCGAGGAGCTCGTCCACGGCAAGGTCTCCCGGGTCACCCACACCGACGAGGGCTTCTTCGCCGGGGTGCCGGGAACCTTCGACGCGACCCGCTACCACTCGCTCGCGGTGGTCCGCGAGACCGTTCCCGAGGAGCTCACGGTCACGGCCGAGACGGCGGGCGGGGTCATCATGGCCCTGCGGCACCGGGAGCTGCCCATCTACGGGGTGCAGTACCACCCGGAGTCCGTGCTCACGGAGGGCGGCTACCGGATGCTCGGGAACTGGCTCGTGGTCACCGGGGCGAAGAACGCCGCGGAGACGGCCGCCACGCTGAGCCCCCGGGCCTAGCCGGGTCGCGGGCGGACCGCCAGGCCGCCCGCCGCGCTCCGGCTCCGACCGGAGCGTGTGGCGTGGCTGAGCCCAGATCGTTACTGAGCCCGGAGCGTGGCTTAGCCCGAGCAGTAGCTCAGCGTGACCGTGGACCCCTGCGGGCTCTGCCCGACGGGCGACTGGTTCTGCACGGGCGAGTCCGGCGCCTGCGGGCAGTCCGGGATCGGCTGGGGGGAGACGAGCAGATTCAGGCGCTCCAGCGCCTCCTGGGCGCTCGCGAGGCTCTGGGCCTGCACATCGGGGACCGTGACCAGGCCGGTGGAGAGCACGAGGTCGACGACGCCGCCCGCGGGCAGGGTCGTGCCCGCCTCTGGCGTGAACTCCAGGACGGTGTTCTCGCCGAGGACCGGGTCGTCCTTCGGCGTGGTCATCCCGATCTTCAGCCCGAGCTTCTCGATCGCCTCGGTGGCCTCCTCGAGGGACATCCGGCTGAGATCCGGCACCGCGGCCTCGGCGGGGCCCTGCGAGACGATCAGGGTGACCGTGGTGTCGGTCATCACGCTCGTCCCGGCCTCGGGATCGGTCGAGATGACCTCGTTCGCGGGCACCTCAGCGTTCTGCTCGCGCTTGGGCACCACGATGAGGTCGAGATCGCGCAGCGCGGCCGTGGCCTCCTCGACGTTCGTGCCGACCAGGTCCGGAATCTCGCGGGTGTTCTGCGGCTGGATGTCGCGCGGGGCCAGGTTCATGAGCCAGAAGATTACCGCGACGATCACCACCGCGACGCTCAGGATCGCGGCCCAGGTCCACATGACCGGGGGGCGATTCTGGGTGCGCACGGCGCTGGAGTTTTCTGCGAGCTGGCGGATCGCGAGATCCGACTCGGAGGCCTCCTCGCCGCCCGAGAACATCATCGCGACGTGGTCGCCATGATCCGTGAGGCGGGGCATGCCCCCGGCCGCGGCCTCCTTGACGGCGGAGCGGAACTCGGCGGCCGACTGGAAGCGCTTCGCGCGGTCCTTCGCGAGGGAGTGCAGCACGACGCGGTCGAGGGCGGCGCTCACCTCGGGGTTGCGGTCGCTGGGGGGCACGGGGCGCTCGCTGACGTGCTGGTAGGCGACGGCGACGGCGCTGTCCCCCCGGAAGGGCACCCCGCCCGTCAGCATCTCGAAGAGGACCACCCCGGCGGAGTACAGATCGGTCCGCGCGTCAACGGTCTCGCCCTTGGCCTGCTCCGGGGAGAAGTACGCGGCGGTGCCGAGGATCGCGGTGGTCTGCGCGACGGTCGACGAGGTCTCGGAAACGGCTCGGGCGATGCCGAAGTCCATGACCTTCACCTGGCCGGTCTTCGTGATCATGATGTTCGCCGGCTTGATGTCGCGGTGCACGATCCCGGCGCGGTGCGAGTACTCCAGCGCCGTGAGCACGCTGTCCATGATCCGGCAGGACTCCGTCTGGGACAGCTCGCCCTCGGACAGGATCTGCCGGACGTTCTTGCCCTCGACGTATTCCATCACGATGTAGGGCAGCGTCTGCGGGCCGTCCGTGGTCTGCACCAGGTCGTCCCCGGCGTCAAAGACGCGCACGATCGTCGGGTGCGCCATCCGGGAGGCCGACTGGGCCTCCTGGCGGAAGCGGTCGCGGAACAGCGGGTCCCCGGCGAGGTTCGACTTCATGACCTTGATGGCCACCTGGCGACCGAGCTTCTGGTCGACGCCGCGGTACACGGTGGACATGCCACCCTGGCCGATGAACTCACCGACGAGATAGCGTCCTCCGAGAATCCTCTGGTCCTCGCTCACATCGGTGCCCTCACTCATGCTTCGAATCTCCCTGTTCACCCCTGCGGGTTCGGGGTGGCCTAGTTGTTGTTGCTGTTGGAATCGCTGTCACCGGCGTCGCTGGAGCCATCGGCGGCAGGCGGGGTCGGCGCCGTGACCGTGATGGTGGCTCCGGGAGACCACGCCGAGACCCTGTTTTCGATGCCCTGCCCACCACAGACTACCCGGTAGCTGACGCTGAAATCGGTCGTTCCGGCCTGCACGGTTGCGGTGAGTCCCGTGCCGGGCTGATTGACCACGGAGGCGCCGCCGCCGGAGGCCTGCACCTCGTAGTTCAGCACGGCGGTGTTCGAGGGGCAGAGCCCGGAGCCGTTGGGCCAGGACACCGTCTGCTGCGAGTTCTGCTCCATCTGCGGCTTCGAGGGGGTCGGCGCCGCGCCGGGGGCCTCGGCGTCGCTCGCCTTGACCCCGTAGGTGAGCTGAATCGTCTGGGTGAAGGGCACGTTGCCGGTGGGGCCAATCTGCGTGACGCGGTCCACCTCGGAGTCCGGCACCGGGCTGCCCGGCACCAGCTGGACGTCCACGAAACCGAGGTCCGTCAGCATCGCGAAGGCCTCGTCCTTGTTCATGCCCTTGTACGTCCCGGCCTGAATCGTGGCGCTCGTG
>NZ_JAPFRB010000003.1:292086-292237 GCF_035726885.1 Leucobacter sp. M11
TCGTCGACGGGGTCTTGGAGCTGCTCGCGGAGGGCTTCTTGTCGTCGCCCCCGCCGTCCTGGTTCAGCGCGAACACGGTGCCGGCGGCGACCACGGCCAGGATCACGCCCAGCGTGATGAGCGGCCACAGCCAGGGGCTGCGCTTTTTCTT
>NZ_JAPFRB010000003.1:292352-296389 GCF_035726885.1 Leucobacter sp. M11
AGCGCGGTGGTTGCGTCATCGACCGCGGGCGGCAGGATCGAGGGCACGTAGGCGGCGGCCGTGCGCACGTCGCCGCGGTGCAGCGCGGCGGCGGCCTGAGCCAGCTTGGCCGCCGTCGCGGGGCGCTCGGCGGCGTCCTTCGCGAGGCAGGCGTAGACCAGGTTCCGGACGGGCTCGGCGACGGTTGCGGGCAGGTCCGGCGGGGTGTCGTTGATCTGCGCCATCGCGATTGCCACCTGGGACTCGCCCGTGAAGGGCCGTTTCCCCGCGAGGCACTCGTAGGCGACGACACCGAGTGAGTAGATGTCCGTGGAGGGCGTGGCGGTGTGGCCGCTCGCCTGCTCCGGGGCCAGGTACTGCACGGTGCCCATGACCTGACCGGTCGCGGTCAGCGGCACCTGGTCGGCGATCCGGGCGATGCCGAAGTCCGTGATCTTGACGCGACCCTCCGGCGTGATGAGCAGGTTGCCCGGCTTCACATCGCGGTGCACGAGCCCGGCGTCGTGGGCGGCCTGCAGCGCGGTCGCGGTCTGGGCGACGATGCCGAGGACCCGGTCGGCCGGGAGGACGTTCTCCCGCTCGATGATCGCGGAGAGCGGTTCCCCGGGCACGAGCTCCATGACGATGTACGCGGAGCCCTGCTCCTCGCCGTAGTCGAAGACGTTCGCGATGCCCTCGTGGTTCACGAGCGCGGCGTGCCGGGCCTCGGCCCGGAAACGCTCGAGGAACCCGGGGTCCCCCATGTACTCATCCTTCAGGATCTTGATGGCCACGGTGCGCCCGATGACGCTGTCCGTCGCCTTCCAGACCTCACCCATTCCGCCCACGGCTATCCGTGAGCTGAGCTCGTACCGTCCCCCGAAGGTCACCCCTGCCGTTGGTCTCATTGGCCGAACACCGCTTCCATCACTCGTTTTCCAATTGCCGTTGTGAGCTCGTAAGAGCTGGCTTCGTTATTGTGGGCCGCTCCGCCGCCGTCCGCGACCGCGACCGCGACCGCGATCTGGGGGTCGTCCGCGGGGGCGAAGCCGGTGAACCACAGGGTGAACGGCAGGTCGTTGCCGTTCTCGTCAGTGCCGTTTTCCGCGGTGCCCGTCTTTCCGGCGACGGCGGTCCCGGGGATCTGCGCGAGGTGCGCGGTGCCCGCGGGGTCGGAAACGGTCTTGGTCATCATGTCCGTCAGGGCGGCCGCCGTCTTCTCGGAGATCGGCCGCGAGAACTCCTTGGCGGAGAACTCGGACTCCGTGGAGAGGTTCGGCGCGAGCACCGACTCGACGAGCTGCGGGGTCATCACGCGGCCCTGATTGGCGATCCCCGCGGCCACCATCGCCATCTGCAGCGGGGTGCTGCGCACGTCGAGTTGGCCGATCGAGCTGAGGCCGGCCTGGGCCTTATCCTCGGGCAGCGGCGCCACGCTGGGCGTCACCACGGTGGGGATCTCCAGCTCCTGGCCGAAGCCGAAGGCGGCGGCCATCTCGGGAATCGCGGAGAGTTCCATCTCGGCCGCGAGCTCCGCGAAGGGGATGTTGCAGGACTGCACGATGGCCGTCTCCAGGGACACCTTGTCGCCGGAGCCGCAGGTGGTCCGGGACGCGTTCTGCATCACGGAGGAGGTGCCGGGCAGGGTCAGCTTGTCCGGGTTCGCGAAGGTCGAGGCGGCCGTGTAGTCGCCGGACTCCAGCGCCGCGGCCGCGGAGAGCAGCTTGTACGTCGAGCCCGGGTGGTAGAGGTCGCCCGCGATGGCCCGGTTCAGCAGCGGCCGGTTCGGGTCCTCGTTCAGCGCCTTGTAGTTCGCGATGATCTCGTCCTCGTTGTTCGAGGCGAGCAGATTCGGGTCGTAGCTCGGGGTGGAGACGAGCGCCAGGATCTTGCCGGTCTTCGGCTCGATTGCGACGACCGCGCCCTCCAGGCCGTTCATGGCCTCGTAGGCGGCCTGCTGGACGACCGGGTCGATCGTGAGCTCGACGGAGGAACCCTGCGGGGGCTGGCCGCTCACGATGCGCGTCAGCCGGGTGAGCAGCTGCGAGCTGCCGGTGCCGCTCAGGGGCAGGTTCATCGACTGCTCGAGACCCGTCACGCCCTGGTTGCGGGAGAAGGATCCCGTCACAGGCGCGTACATGTCGCCCCCGGAATAGACGCGCTGGAACTTGAAGGCGTCATTGCTGGGCTCGGACACCGCGATGGGCTCGCCGCCCGCGACGATCGCCCCGCGCTCGATGTCGAAGCTGTTCATGATCGTCCGCTGATTCGACGGGTTCGCGCGGAGCGACTCGGCGTTGACCACCTGGATCATGGTCACCGCGAAAAACAGCGCGATGAACATCAGGAAGATGGTCCGCGTCACGACTTTCAACTGCTTGTTCATGAGCGGATCACCATCTTCGGGCGGCTGCGCACCGCGTTGGACATCCGCAGGAACAGGGCCACGATGATCCAGTTCGAAATCAGGGAGGAGCCACCGGCGGCGAGGAAGGGCGAGGTGAGCCCCGTGAGCGGGATGACCCGGGTGACGCCGCCGACGACGATGAAGACCTGGAACGCGAGGAGGAACGCGAGGCCGCCCGCGAGGAGCTTGCCGAAGTCATCCGTGCTCGCGAAGCCGATCCGCATGCCGCGGGCCACGAGGACGAGGTACAGGGCGAGCACCACGAACAGCCCGATCATGCCGAGCTCCTCGCCGATGCTCGGGATGATGTAGTCGCTCTGCGCGAGCGGGGTCTCCTGCGGGAAGCCCTGGCCGAGGCCCGTGCCCGTCATGCCGCCGTTTGCGAGCCCAAACAGGCCCTGGACGAGCTGGTAGCTCACGCCGTGCATGTCGTGGAAGGGATCGAGCCAGTTCTGGAAGCGCCGGTTGACGTAGTCGAAGACCTGGCTCGCGATGAGCCCTCCGGCGAGGAACAGGCCGACGCCGAGCACGACCCAGCCCGTGCGCCCCGTCGCGAGGTAGAGCATCACGAGGAACAGGCCGAAGTACAGCAGCGAGGTCCCGAGGTCGCGCTGGAAGATGAGCACGCTCATCGCGGCGAGCCAGAACACGAGCAGCGGGCCGAGGTCGCGGCCACGCGGGAAGCGGATCCCCGCGAACTTTTTGCCGACAAAGCTGAGCGAGTCGCGGTTGCGCATGAGGTATCCGGCGAAGAAGATCGCCAGGGCGATCTTCGCGATCTCGCCGGGCTGGAAGGAGAACGCGCCGATTTCGATCCAGACGCGCGCGCCGAAGGTCTCCTTGCCGATACCGGGCAGCATGGGCAGGAGCAGGAGGACGACCGCGACGAGGCCGAAGATGTAGGTGTAGCGCAGCAGCACGAGGTGGTTGCGGATCACGAGGAGCACGACCGTGGCGATCACGACCGCGAGCAGGGTCCACACGATCTGTCGGATCGCGGTGGCACCCCAGCCGGTCAGCTCGTAATAGAGATCGATCCGGTGGATCTGCGCGATCCCGATGCCGTTCAGCGCCGTGGCGATGGGCACGATGAGCGGGTCCGCGTCGGGGGCCGTGCGCCGGATCACGACGTGCAGGAGCAGGAGCGCGATGATGAGCGCTGCCCCGCTCGGCACGAGTTCGGAGCCGACCCGGTCGCGGACGCCGAGGTCAACGAGGATGACCGCCCCGACGCCGACGGCGATCGCGAAGAGCATCAGGGACAGTTCGAGGTTCCGCAGCAGTCGCGGCGCGCGCAGGGCGGCGATCCGCTCGAGGGCCTGCTCCCCGGTCGGAATTTCGGTGCGGGCGTCAGTCACTGTTTGGCCTCCCCGAGTCGAACGACGATCTCGCGGGCCTCGTCGAGGGAGCCCGCGTTCAGGGTGTTTTCCACCCGGCGCTGCTCGTAGCCGCCGAGCTCCTTCATCGGGATCCCCGTGTTCTCCGCCTCGGAGCTGAGCGAGATGGGGCCGAGGTCCTGCTGGATGCCGCGGTAGATGATGACCGTGTTGCCGTCGGTGCCGACGAAGTAGCGCGTCTGCGTCCACTGGTAGCCGATGAGCACGCCGCTAAAGAGCACGATGATGAGCATCGCGAGGGAGACGAGCCAGAG
>NZ_JAPFRB010000003.1:296413-297728 GCF_035726885.1 Leucobacter sp. M11
CTTGGACTCGGCGATGAGCTCGTCGAGGTACTCGTCAACGCGGGGCTCGAAGTGGCTCTCCGCCACGGGCTGGTTGCGGCGGCCGCCGAGCCGCCACCCGGAGGCGCGGGGCGCGACGGGCTCCTCCGGCTGCGCGTAGGCGACCGGGGACGCCGCCGAGCCGACGAGGCGCGGGCCCTGCTCGGGCTGCTCCTCCTCGTGGACCTCGACGAGGACGACGGTGACGTTGTCGGGGGCGCCGTGCGCGAGGCTCTTGTCGATGAGCGAGTCAACCGCTCCCTGCAGGCTGTGCCGGCGGCGCAGGATGGGGGCCATCTCCTCGTCCTCGACGTAGCCGCAGAGGCCGTCGGAGCAGAGCAGCCAGACGTCGCCGGGGCGGACGCTGATGACCTCGGTGTCAATCTCGGGGGAGGAATCGACGTCGCCCAGCACGCGCATGAGCACAGAGCGCCGGGGGTGGGTCTTCGCCTCGTCCTCGGTGATCCGGCCGGAGTCCACGAGGCGCTGCACGAAGGTGTGGTCCTTCGTGATCTGCGTCAGCTGGCCGTCCCGGAAGCGGTAGAGCCGGGAGTCGCCGATGTGGGCGACGGAGATCTTGTCGCCCTGGGTCACAAAGCCCGTGAAGGTCGTGCCCATCCCCGAGAGTTCCGGGTGGTCATAGACGGTCTCGGAGAGCAGCGAGTTCGCGTTCAGGAGGCGCGAGCGGAGCCGCTGCGCGGCCATCTGCGGGGTATCGAACTGCGAGTCGTCGAGGTCGGCCAGGTCCTGCGTGGCCAGGGCGGAGGCGACGTCGCCCCCGGCGTGCCCGCCCATGCCGTCGGCGACCATGAAGAAGCGGTCCCCGGCAAAGCCGGAGTCCTGGTTGTTCACCCGCACCATGCCGACGTGGGATCCGGCGGCGGAGGAGTAGCCGAAGGTCACGGTTAGGGCCTCAACTCAAAGCTGGTCTTCCCGATCGTGACCGGGGTGTGGGTCGGCAGGGGCACGCTGTCGCGGACCCGGGCCCCGGCGAGCCGGGTGCCGTTCGTGGAATCGAGGTCCGTCAGGGTCCAGCCGTCCGGCCCCCGGTTGAGCCGCGCGTGATAGGTCGAGGTGTACTCGTCCATGATGACGAGCGTGGAATCGGGGGAGCGGCCGATCGTGACGATCTGGTCATCCAGCGCGAGCTCCGTCCCGGCGGCGGCGCCGGAGACGATCACGAGCTTGCGGGCGGGGCCGAGGGAGCCCGCGGTCGGCATCGCGCCGGCGCCGGGGGTGACGACGGGGGCCGCTGGGGCCGCTGGGGCTGGCATCGTTGGGTGGGTTTCGGGGGCCT
>NZ_JAPFRB010000003.1:297805-298499 GCF_035726885.1 Leucobacter sp. M11
TACATAATCGCGAACACGAACAGCCACAGCAGGAGCAGGAAGCCGAAACGGAACACGATGAGGGTGAGTTCGGTCACAGGTCCCTCCAGAAATCTTGGTCGACCGCCGGCTGAACCACGGTGTGGTCGGAGGGTTCGGCGGGGGCCGGGCGTTCCGGCCGGGGGGACTCCGGGATGAGGGAGAAGCGAAGCGAGGTCTTCCCGATCGTGAGCACGGTGTCGGGGATGAGGGCGGCCTCGCGGAAGCGCTGGCCGTTGATCTTCGAGCCGTTCGTCGAGCCGAGATCGCGCGCGGTTCCCTTGGCGCCGTCCCAGGTGATCTCGAGGTGGGCGCGGCTCGCGCCGCTGTCGGAGATAGTGATGTCGGCGTCGCTGCCGCGCCCAATGACCGTGGTGCCGCGGCGGAGGGGGTGACGGGCGCCGTTCACGTCGAGCACCGCCAGCCAGTTCACCTCGTTCGAGACCCGGGAGGCGTCCACCTGGAGCACGCCCGGGGTCATCCCGGGGTCGTCCACGATGTCGATGACGACGGGGCCAAGGAAACGGTAGCCCTGCCGCTTCGCGTGCTTGTGGACGACGGCGCGCAGCTCCTGGGGGAGGGTCTGGCCGAGGCCGCTCAGGCGTTCGTAGTCCTGCGAGGAGACGCGGACCGAGAAAGAGTTCGGGGTGAGGACGCGGTCGCGGTCCACGATCAC
>NZ_JAPFRB010000003.1:298543-299139 GCF_035726885.1 Leucobacter sp. M11
CCGGTTGCACGCCGGAGCGGAACGTGCGCGCGAAGGCGCCGTTCACGAGGCGCTCCAGCCCGCGCTCAACGTTGTCGAGGATTCCCACTCGTTTTGCTCCATCGTGTTTGGTGTGGCCCGCAGGAAACGGAACACAGTTTGTTAAGCATGGTACTTGTCCGGGCACCTCCGTGCCGTTCTTGATGGCACTGTGGCGCGTTTTCAGCGCCGATTCGCCGCTCTTTCCCCGGGAGAGCCCGTCGATTCCCGCGGTGAAGCCGCGGAAACAGCCCCATTCTTCGCCCCTTCCCCGTGAGTTTGCCGCACAACTCGCCCGGGCGCACCCCCTCACTTTGCTCCGTGGCCCCTCGGGCTGATAAGCTCGCAGAGTTGCCACGGAAGTTTCGCGGCCAACGACTCGCGCGAGTGGCGGAATGGCAGACGCGCTGGCTTCAGGTGCCAGTGCCCGCAAGGGCGTGGGGGTTCAAGTCCCCCCTCGCGCACGAGTATCAACAACAAAGGCTCTCCTCCGGGGGAGCCTTTCTTGTTTCCCCTCGCGCCTCGCGGGGACGTGAACCCCGGGGGTTCACCGCGGCGGTGGCCGCGGCGTGGGCCAC
>NZ_JAPFRB010000003.1:299321-306300 GCF_035726885.1 Leucobacter sp. M11
GCCTTTCTTGTTTCCCCTCGCGCCTCGCGGGGACGTGAACCCCGGGGGTTCACCGCGGCGGTGGCCGCGGCGTGGGCCACGGGAAACGCTGGCGCGTTTCTGGACCGCAAGGGGACGGGGTGCCTGGGGCAGTGCGCCTCGGCCCTGAGCGCCAAGGCTGCGCTACCGGCCCCGGGGGCGTGCTCGCGCGTAGGGGGCAAGGCCCGCAATGGTCGTGTCGATGACGAAGCGATAGTAGCCCTCGCGCGCGGTTTCAGCGCCCGCGGTGCCTGAGGCAAAGGTGGCCATGAGCGTCGTGTCAAGCACCGCCACTCCGGGGCTGCCTTCTCCCGTCTCGAGGAAGTGCCGCATCATCTGGCCGTGATCACGGGATCCCTCGCCGTCGTCAAGAAGGCGTTCGTCGGCAATCGCGATCGTCATGACTGCGTTGTTAAACAGGGTGGCGAACGCGAGGCCGGTCATGTCCGCAAACCCAGCTTGCTGAAGCGTGGCGACCCCGGCGTCAATCATGGGCAGGATGGAGGGGAAGGATGGGCCGTGCAGTAAGACCCACTTGGCGGTTCCTGGGTAGCGGCGCAGAGGCGGTTGAATCTCGTGCAGCATGGCCCGGAACCAGTCTTCCCAGGCTGCGCTGCTCGGCGGAGGCGTGAGCTCCGAGAGCGCCGCCGCGACGACGCTCCGCAACAGCTTGTCCTTCGCTCCGACGTGATGGGTGATGACCGAGACCGTCACGCCACACCGTTGCGCGAGATCACGCAACGACCAACCCAGGAGGTGGGACTCCTCGGTGAGTGACAGGGCCTCGGCGACGATCTGCTCGGGCACGAGGCCGACGTGATACGACGCGCCCGGTCGACGTGCCATGCTGCGGCCTCCATTCACTGCTGTCTTTGGTGTCCCCAGTCTGCCGCACCAGGTCCACCATTGCCTATCTGGGTAAGGTTCGGCTAACCTCCCATTAGGACAGTGTACGGATGCGTCGGTGATCGGGCATCCGATGCTTCAGAGAGGTGGTTCCGTGCGAGCAGCAGCCCCCAACGCAACCGCAGGCTTATTCGCCCCGGTACGCGGCAGCATTGTGTGGATTCTCGTGCTCAGCGCAGGGAGCGCCGTCATGACGGTGGTGCCGCTCGTGGCGATCGTTGAGTTGGCCCAGGCGTTGTGGCCCATGCTGGACCAGCAACCCGTGGACACAGCCCGGGTCTGGATGATCGTCATGATCGTCGCGGCCGCCCTGGTCGCCAGCTTTGCTGTGGCGTGGGGATCGCTGGTGGTCGGGCACCGTGCCGACTCGGGCCTGCAACGCGGGGTGCGAACTCGCTTGGTTGAGCACCTGGGGCGAATGCCGCTGGGCTGGTTCGGTGACCGCTCGTCAGGCGTCGTCAAGAAGATCGTCTCGAACGATGTTTCTGCATTGCACCACGTGACCGGCCACGCGATCCACGACCTGGTGCTCGCGATCGTCGTGCCGGTGCTATCGATGATGTACCTCTTCGCCACCGAATGGCGGATGGCGCTGGTGTGCCTCGTGCCACTGGTGGTCACGCTGGCGCTCTATGGCGTCATGATGGCCGGGGTGAAGGATCAGCTGGTGAAATACGACGAGTCCGTGGAGCGGTTGAACTCGGCCACGATTGAGTTTGTCAACGGTATCGCCGTCGTGAAGAGCTTCGGGCAGGGGGCCCGCGAGCACGCTCGCTACTCGGAAGAGGCCGGTCGTTTCCTGCGTTTCTACCGGGGCTGGATGGGCGAGACGGCGGTGCTGCAGACCATCATCGAGGTCATCACCGCCCCCGTGGCCGTGCTGGCCTGGGTCGCCGGAGCCGGCACCTGGCTGGTGTCGACGGGGAGCATCGCCCCTCGTGACCTGCTTCCCGCGCTCCTGCTTGGTCTGGCGCTCTCTGCGCCCCTCCTGCAACTCGGGTATACCGGCCAGGCGGTGCGGAACGCGATGCAGGCTCGGAAATCGATTATCGGCTTCCTGAACCAACCCGTGATGCCTCAACCCGATGTTCCCGTGACCCCGCAGGGCTCCGCGGTGCTGTTTCGCGGGGCGACCTTCAGCTATGACGGGCAGCGCACGGTGCTGCGCGAGATCACTGCTGAGTGTGCACCCGGCACGGTGACGGCTCTCGTGGGGCCGTCGGGGTCAGGCAAGTCGACGCTGGCGCGACTGGTCCCCAGGTTCCATGACACCACCGGGGGAGAAATCTCCGTCGGGGGCGTCGACGTGCGCCAGATCGCGCCCAGCAGTCTGTACGAGAACGTCGGTTTCGTCTTCCAGGACGCCTACCTGCTGCGCACGACACTCCGTGACAACATCAGACTCACTCGCCCGGAGTCCACCGACGAGGAGGTTGAACGGGCCGCAGCAGCCGCGCAGATTCGTGAGCGTATCGGGAGGCTCCCCCGCGGCTTCGACTCGGTAATCGGCGAGGACGCGCACCTCTCCGGGGGTGAGGCGCAACGGGTGATGATTGCCAGAGCGCTCATCACCGACGCCCCGATCCTGGTGCTCGATGAGGCGACTGCTGCGATGGACCCCGACTCCGAAGCCGCGGTGCAGGACGCGATCTCCGCGCTCACTGCCGGTCGGAGCCTGCTGGTCATCGCACACCGGCTGCACACAATCGTCGGCGCTGACCAGATTCTTGTGCTTGACGAAGGCCGCATTGTGCAACGAGGGACCCACGCCGAGTTACTCGTCGAGGGCGGGCTGTACCAGGAGCTCTGGCAGCGGCACGAGCGGGGTCGCACCGGAGCCGACGTGAGGAGCGCGACCCAATGACCACGTCGAACGCTGCGCGTCGTCCGCGCACCTTGGCCGGGAAGCTATCGCACCTGAGCTCGCCTCGGGCACAACGCCAGATTCGCGTCTTGCTCACACTGTTTGTCTCCTGCGCCGTGCTCCAGGGCGTGGCCTTCGTCATGCTCGTTCCGTTCCTGAGCGCCGTGTTTGCTGGCGACGCCGACGACACCGCGAGATGGCTGGCGTGGATCGCAGGGGTCGCCGCGGGCTATGTGGTGCTGGCCACCATTGCCAGCCGGATGGCACAAGACACGGCTTCAGAGGTCTTGCGCTCCCTGCTCGCACGATTTGGCAACCGCCTGGTGCATCTACCGATTGGGTGGTTCGTTGCCGCAGACCGGACCGGCAAGGCAGCGGACACCGCAACCTCCGGCCTGGTGTTCGTTGCCGCGACAACCTACCAAATCGTCCGTCCGATCATCACCGCGTTCGTCACGCCGGCCACCGTGCTCGTCGGGGCAACCCTCATCGACTGGAGGATCGCGCTCGTGCTCGTGGTGGCGGCTCCGTTGGTCTGGGCCACCAATCGGGTCATCTCAGCCCGGATGAAACAGGCAGACCGCGAGCATGGCGCTGCGGTCGCTGATGCCTCGGCACGAATCGTCGAGTTTGCACGAAACCAGCCCGCCCTCCGTGCCGCGACGAATACGGCCGTGGCGCGGGGCATGCTGAACCAGGCTATCGACCGGCAACATGACACCGATCAACGCTCGCACATGAGCGCCGGTGGAGCGACCGCTGTGTTCGCCGGGGTGGTGCATCTGTGCGTCGTTGCTGCGCTCATCGCGGGCACCTCGCTGACGCTGAGCGGCGAATTATCGACGGCGACCCTCATCGGGATGCTCGTGCTCACCGTGCGGTTCACGGAACCAATCATCAATTCCGGTGCCCTGGGCGGAGGCATCGGGGCCGCGCTGAACACCCTCGAGTATCTCGATGAGCTGGACGCCGAACCGGTGCTCGACGAGCCCGAGGCTCCTCGGCGGCCAGATCACCATCGGGTGCGGTTCGACCGGGTGACCTTCTCCTACGGAGAAGAGTCCGTCCTGACGGAGCTCTCGTTCATCGCACCAGCGGGCGCAATGACCGCGATCGTCGGGCCCTCCGGTTCCGGCAAGTCGACCATTGTGCGCCTGCTCGCGCGCTTCTACGATCCGCAGAGCGGCACCGTCTCGATCGGCGGGATCCCCCTTCCCGAGCTCGGGAGTACCCGAGTGTCTGACCTCATCGCCCCGGTCTTTCAAGACGTCTATCTTTTCGAGGGGACGATCCTCGAAAACATCCGACTCGGCAGTCCGGAAGCGACCGACGCGGACGTGCGCAATGCGGCACATCAGGCGCGCGTAGATCGGATCGTCGAACGGCTCCCCGAGGGCTGGGAGACTCGCGTCGGCGAGGGCGGAACCCTGCTCTCTGGCGGAGAACGACAGCGTGTTTCCATCGCCCGCGCGCTCCTCAAAGACGCTCCCATTGTGGTCCTTGACGAAGCCACGGCCGCTCTGGATCCCGAGAATGAGGAAGCCATCGGACGGTCCATGACGGCGTTGCGCGACCGCACCCTCATCGTGGTGGCCCACAGAATGCAGACGATCCAGACCGCTCAGCACATCATCATGCTCGATGGCCGGGGCGGTATCGCCGAGCAAGGCACTCACGCTGAACTCCTGGCACGGGGCGGCACCTACACCCGCTACTGGCGAAGCCGCGAACGTGCCAGCGGATGGCGACTCACCACCTCAGCTCCCCTCCGACTCCCGACCTCCCAAGGAACACCCCATGACAAGCACTGAATCATCCAGCCGCAGCTTCAGCCTGCGCATGTCCGCCCGCGACCTGATCTCCATTGGCATCTTCGCTGCCCTGTACTTCGTTCTCAGCCTCGCAGCCTCCCTGATCGGCATCATCAACCCTCCGATGATGATCGTTTCCACCGGGCTCGCGATTATCATCGGGGCGATCCCGTTCATGCTCTTCCTCACCCGGGTCAGGCACCCCGGCATGATCACGCTGTTCGCGATCATCAGCGGTGCACTCTACGTCCTGACCGGAACGCTCCTCATCGGTCTCATCTTGATGGTCGGCCTGGCCCTGATCGCCGAGCTGATCGTGTGGGCCGGACGGTACCGCTCGACGACGGCGGGCATTCTCGCCTACACGGTCTTCTCGATCTGGTTCTTTGGCCCGATCTTGCCCCTGCTGTACGCACGCGACGACTACCTGAGCATGCCCGGCCTCACGTCAGCCGGTCCCGAGTACGTCGCTGGCGTTGATGCGCTGTTCACCACGCCGGTTATCCTCGCCGTCGGAGTCGGCTGCGCGGTGTGCGGTCTCATCGGTGGCCTCCTGGGCGCTCGTGTGCTGCGCAAGCACTTCGTTCGCGCCGGGCTCGCATGACCCCGACTGCACCCGCGGGCGCGCACCTCGGGAATGCGCGGCACACGGCAGGGCGCGGAGTGTCACCTGCGCCGACCGTGCGAGATCCGCGGATCACGCTGGTCCTAGTCATCGCCACCGGCGTGGTGATGAGCCTGCCCGCGCCCGAACCGTTCTTCCCGGGAGCCGTCCTGCTGGTCATCATGCTCATCGGGATCGAACGGGCCTGGCGGCGACTGGCGGGGTTCCTCATCGCGATAGCGGGGCTCGCGGCGCTCGCCTCCCTGCTGCCGGCACTGGTGCCGCATGCCTCGACCGCGATCATCGGGTACACCGCCGCGTACCTGCTGCGGTTCGTGCTCATTGCCGCGGTCGCCAGCCACGTGATCGCTACGACCTCGGCGGCTCACCTGACCGCCGCGTTCCGCGCGGCAGGGATGCCGCGCGCAATCGTCGTGCCTACGGCGGTGACGATGCGGTTCCTCCCCGTCGTCGCCACCGAGACTCGCGCCGTCTGGGAGGCAATGCAGTTGCGCGGTCTGGCGAGCACCGGCGATATGCTTCGCCACCCGGTCCGGCTCATCGAGTGGCTCACCGTTCCCGTGATCGCGTCCACGCTTCGCGTCGGCGATGACCTCACCGCCAGTGCCTTACTGCGCGGACTCGGCAGCACGAGTCGGCCCACCAGTATCCACCCCACGCGTATCAGCCCTGCCGATGTCCTCCTCCTTGCCATGAGCGGGGTGCTTGCCGCCCTGTCCTGGTGGCTCTTCGGATGACCGCCACCCCCGCGATCCAACTGGGTGATGTGTCCTGGACGTACCGGGGAGTCGAGACGCCCGCGCTCCACGGACTGGACATGACCATCGACCGGGGGGAAACGGTCGTCCTTGCTGGTGCCAGCGGATCGGGCAAGAGCACGATCCTGCGGCTGATGAACGGCCTGATCCCTCACCTGCACGAGGGCAGGCTGACCGGAGATGTCCGGCTCCTTGGTGCTTCCACCACTGCTCTTGACCTCGCGGGGTTTGGCCGCAAGACCGGCTCTGTCTGGCAACACCCGTTTCGACAGTTCTTCGCCAGCACCGTTACCGACGAGATCGCCTTCGCTCTGGAGAACCACGGAGACGTTCCAGAACGCATACGGCACCGCGTCGATGAGCTGCTCACCTCCCACGACCTCGTCCAGGTGCGAAACCGGCTCCTCAGCACGCTCTCCAGCGGCCAGCAACAACTCGTCGCCCTCCTTGCCGCCATCGCCCACCGCCCGCAGCTCTTGCTGCTTGATGAACCCAGCGCCAACCTCTCCGAGTCCGCGACCGCACGGCTCGTCGCATCCCTCGCTCGGCTCCGAGGCGAAGGCGTCACGACCGTCATCGCCGAACACCGAATCTCCCCGTTCCTCCCCATCACCGACCGAATCGTCTCCGTCAGCGGCGGGCGTCTCGAGACCACCTGGAGACCACAGGCATTCACCCGACTGTCAGAGCACGAACGCAGCTCGCATGGCCTGCGCCCGCGAACACTCCCTCCGCAGCGGGCGGTGCCGGGGGTCGCCTCGGGGCGCAGTATTGAGGCGAGCGGCCCGCAGACCTCAGCACACCGCGCGGATACCCCCGCCCTGCGGAACGCACGTGAGGGCGTGACCCTCGAAAACATCCTCTGCGTCAAGGACGGCCACGTCATTCTCGACCTCGATCATGCGCACTTCCCACCCGGTCGGGTGACGGTTTTGCGCGGGGGGAACGGCGCGGGCAAGACCACGCTCGCCCGCATCATCGTTGGGCTTCAACGGCA
>NZ_JAPFRB010000003.1:306339-307576 GCF_035726885.1 Leucobacter sp. M11
ACGGGGACGCCGCCGCGGAAGCATGCTCATCACCCAAGAAGTTCAGCGCCAACTCTTCGCGGACACGGTCCGGGGCGAACTTGACCTCGCGGCACGGGGGTCTCCCGATGCTCCTGGCGTTGCGAACCTCTTCGCGCAGCTTGACCTGGAACACCTCGCAGAGCGGCACCCCTTGTCCTTGTCGGGCGGCCAGCAGCAACGTCTCGCGATCGCCGTCGCCCGCCTCAGCGATCGCCCTGTCGTCGTCCTCGACGAACCCAGCACTGGCGTCGACGCCCGCCACCTCGACACGATCAGCAGGCTCATCAGCGGCCTTGCGACTGCCGGAAGGACTGTCATCGTGATCACGCACGATCGTCATCTCCGCACCATGACCGCGGACGTCGAAATCACGCTCCGAGGTACGTCCGCGCGCCCGATCGCCGAGTCATCTTGGAAGCGAAGAGGTGATCGTTCCGAGTCAGATGGCGGTGCTCGTTGAGGTGCGTGTGCACGAGCGCCCAGCCGAGTTCTGCGCGACGCCGGTGCGTGTTCGCCCTCTCGCGGCACCCGGCTCGGTGGGGGTGACACCAAACGGCGGATCGACGGCAAACGCGCCGAGCCGGAGCAGACCCGACAGCGGGAAGCTCGCGACGCCGTTGAGCGGTCAACAGCCGCCCGAAATATCCGTGCCCGGCGCGGTGTGGCAGAGTGGAGCGCACGAGTCACCGATCGGATCGAGGAGTTGCGCAGATGACAGCAGAGACCCGACCGCCGCGGAACTACCAGACCGGGCCGGTCACCGTGTGGCTGCGTCGGGGCAGCGTGATCCTGACGATCGCGGTCACGGTGTTGCTCCTCGTCCGCTACGCCTCGCTTCCCGAGACGGTGCCGACGCACTTCGGCCTGACCGGCGAGGCCGACGCCTGGGGTCCGCGCTGGAGCCTGCTCGCGCTCGCCGCGCTGCTGTGCGGAGTGATCTTCGGCGCCGTGTGGCTCTCCAGCCGCCCGCAGCTGTTCAACTACCCCATCGTGATCACCGAGACGAACGCCGCTGCGGTGTACCGGGAGGGGGAACGCATGCTCGTCTGGGTCACCCTCGCCACCGTTTTGATCTACGCGGCCACCGTCTTCGCCGCGATGGGCTGGAGCGTCAGCGCAGTGTTCCTCGCCGTACTCCTCGGTCTGGTCCTCTCGGTGGTGGTCGGCCTCATCCGAGTCGTGGCCGCGCGGAACTGGATTGGCGAGGACGCGGAGC
>NZ_JAPFRB010000003.1:307611-311797 GCF_035726885.1 Leucobacter sp. M11
GAGTGACCGGGGCCGCCCGTCAGCGGCCGCGGGCGTCGCGGGCGTGGATCGCCGCCCGGCGCGAAGACACCCCGAGTTTGCGGTAGATCGAGCGGATGTGCGTCTTCACCGTGGGGTAGGAGATGCCGAGGTGGGCCGCGATCTCTTCGCCGGTCATTGTGGTGCGCAGGCAGGCGAGGATCTCCCGCTCGCGGTGCGTGAGCAGCTCCGCCGTCCCCGGGAAGCGGCGGTCTCGCTGCGCGAAGATCGTGCGGAGGAAGGCGTCGTGCGGGGAACCGCGCTTCGCGTGCGCGCTGAGCAGGTCGCCGATCGTCTCGTCAGGGGTGAGGAAGGGGGCGAGCACGCGCTCCGGTTCCGCCGCCTCGAGCGCGCTGGCGAGCGTCTCGTGGGCCAGCTCCCCGCGCCCGGCCGCGGAGCGCAGCCCGGCTGAGGTGACGAGCGCGCTGACCCGGGCGTACCGGGGCGGCGTGGCCACGGTCACGAGCCGGAGCGCTTGCTGCGCAAGCTCGTGTGCCCCGAGCCGCTGGAACAGTTCGGCGAGCAGGGCGTGGGCGACCGGGGCTCCCGAGCGGGTCAGCGCGGGCGTCCCGAGGCGAAGCGCGTGCTCATCCTGTCCCTCCGCGTACGCGAGCCAGGCCGAGGTGACCCGCCGGAGCACGCCCCACGGGATGCCGTGCTTATCGGCGGTGCTGACCCCCTGGACCAGCTCGCCCGCCTCCCGGAAGCGGTCCCGGCGTCCCAGTGCGATGAGGCTCAGCGTGAGGTAGAGCCGCGCCTGCGCCTCGAAGTTGGTGCCCGGGCTGGCCCGGTTCACAATGGCGTCGCAGTGCACGACCGCGGCCTCGAAGTCCCCCCGCCAGAACGCGATGGTGCCGCGGGTGGACTCCGGGAGCCCGCCCTCGAAGAGATCCCAGTCGCTCGGCTGCGCGCTCTCCGGGAGGCGATCGAGGATCGCTTCCGCCTCGGTGAACGCCCCGGCGTGGGTGAGCGCGAAGGCGAGGTTCGCCTGGGCGAGGCGCAGGGTGGCCGCGCGGGCCTGCAGCCGCGCCTCGTCGCTCGCCGAGCGCAGCAGCGAGATCGCCTCGGGAAGGTTGCGGCGCAGGCGAATCTCGGTCCAGCCCAGGAGGAACAGGGCGGAGGGATAATCGTCCTCCGGCCCGCACTCGGCGAGGGCGCGGCGGGCCCGGTCGGCGATTTCCGTCTTCGAGGGGGCGTCCGGCGCGAGCAGCAGGGTCGTGAAGCAGACCACAAAGTCGTCGGGGGCGAGGCGGAGCCCCTGGCCGCGGAGGAAGGTCGCCCCGTTTGCGTCCCCGGCGAGGTCCCGGCAGCAGGCCCGGATGAGCAGCAGGTGTGGGTCGTGGGCATCGGGGAACTCGACGCAGAGCTGCTCAAGCTCGTGCGTGTGCGATTCCAGGATGAGCCGCAGCCAGTGCCGCCGGAGCAGGGCCGCCGCGCGTTCGGGCTCCCCGGAAGCGAGGGCGAGGCGGGCGGCTGCGATCATGGTTCACAGACTAGTCCCGCCCGCCCGCACGGGTGGCCCGCGTCTCACCTCATCCGAAAAGGGTGAGGGCGCGGTTTCGCGTCCCGCTTCTCTGTGACGATGCGAAGATGACGACGCTGCTGACCGGGCTGAACCGCCGAATCCTCGGGCGAGAACTCCTCGCCGGGGTGACGCTGCTCGCGATCGCGGTGCCGCTCAACATCGGCTACGCCCAGATCGCGGGGCTTCCCGCGGCGGCGGGCCTCGCCGCGCTCGTCGTGCCCACGCTCGTCTGGGCGCTGGCCACGTCCTCTCGGCAGCTCGTCGCCTCGCCGGACGCGGCCGCTGCCGCGCTCGTGGCGTCATCCCTCGGCGGTCTGGCCGTCGCGGGCTCGGAGCACTACGCGATCATGGCGCTGGCCCAGGCCGTGATCTGCGGGGTGCTCTTCGCGGTCATGGCGGTCTGCAAGCTTGGCTTTCTGGCGAACTTCCTCTCGAAACCAATCCTGATCGGCTTCGTGGCGGGTCTCGCCCTCGACATCCTCGCCTCCCAGGTCGCGAAGATGCTCGGCGTGCGGCTCGAATCCGGGCTGGACTTCGGCGCGAAGGCGCTCGGGCTCCTCGCCGGCCTGGGCGGCACGAACCCGTGGTCGGCGCTCATCGCGGCGGGCGGGGTGGGGATCCTGCTCCTCGGGAAGCGCGTCGCCCCCGTGGTGCCCTGGGCGCTCGTGGTGATGGTGCTCGCGACGGTGGTTGCGGTGCTCACGAACGCCGCGGCCGCCGGGGTGGCCGTGCTCGGCGCGGTGCCCGGGGGGTTCCCCGCGCTGACCTGGCCGACGCTCGGCTGGCAGGACTGGCTGGCGCTCGTGCCCTCCGCGCTGGCGCTCACGATGGTCACCGCCGCAGAGGGCCTGCTCGTCTCCCGCTCCTACGGGGAACAGCGCGGCTATGTCACCCGACCGAACCGGGACCTGCTCGCCTTCGGGATGGCGAACGTCGCCGCCGGGGCGAGCGGCTCCTTCGTGCTCGGCGCCTCGACGAGCCGCACCGCGGCCATGGACCAGGCCGGATCGCGCACCCAGCTGCCCTCCCTCGTCCTGGCCGCGGGCACCCTGCTCCTGTTGCTCTTCGGCACGGGGCTCCTCGCGGAGATCCCCTCGCCCGCGATCGGCGCGATCGTCGGCGTCGCGGTGTTGCCGCTGCTGGGCGTCTCCGGGTTCCGCGGGCTCTGGCGCGTGTCCCGCGCCGAGTTCTGGATCGGCCTGGTCTGCTTCGCGGTCACCCTCTGCATCGGCGCGCTCGCGGGGATCCTCGTCGCGTTCGTCCTCGCCCTGATCAACCTTGCCCGCCGCGCCGCCCACCCGGCGATCGACGTGCTGGGGGAGTCCGGCGACCCGAGCACCTCGGCGCTGGAGGGCGCGCCCCCCGCAACGCGTTCCGAGCACGGCCCGCTCGTGATCCGCATGGCCGCGCCGCTGTTCTTCGCGAACGGGGCCGTCTTCGTCCAGGCCGTGCGCGAGGCCGTCGCGGAGGCCGGGGGCCCGAAGACTGTGCGGCACCTCGTCATCGACCTGGAGGGGGTGACCGACGTGGACGTCACGGGGGCCGAGGCCTTCGCGGGGCTCCGCGCCTGGCTGCGCGAGGCCGATATCTCGCTTTCCTTCAGCCGACTGCGCCGCGCGGCGCGCCCCCGGCTGAACCGCTTCGGCGTCGTCCGGACCGGCGACCCCGTCTACGCCACCAACCGTGCGGCGATGACCGCGCTCGCCCCAACCCCCGAGAGGAACGAATCATGATGGGTTCCGTCATAGGAGAACTGCTGCCGCTGAGCCTAGCCATCGCGATCAGCCCGCTGTCGATCATCTCCGTGATCCTGATGCTGCTGTCCCCGAACGCGCGCCGCACCGGCCCCGGCTTCCTGATCGGCTGGGTGCTCGGGCTCGCATTGCCGCTCATCCTCTTTGTCTTCTTCGCCGGGTTTCTGCCACCGCACCACGCCGCCGGGGGCCCCAACGTGGTCCGCGCGATCGTGCAGTTCGTGCTCGCGGCGCTGCTGATCCTCCTCGCGGTGGCGCAGTGGCGCGCAAAGCCTGCTGCCGGGGCCGAGCCCGCGCTGCCCAAGTGGATGTCCGCGATCGACTCCTTCTCCTTCGGCCGCGCGCTGGGGCTCGGACTCCTGCTGGCCATTCCCCGCCCGAAGAACCTGCTGATCTCGGCGAGCGCCGCGGTCGCGATCGGGGGATCGGGGCTCACCGCGGGGGCCGAGGGCATCGCGATGGCCGTCTTCGTGCTCTGCGCCGCGTCCACCGTGCTGCTCCCCGTGCTCGCCTTCTTCCTCGCCGCCGAGCGGCTCCGCGAGCCCCTGGACGCCATCCACCGCTGGCTTGCCCGCGAGAACACGGTGATCACCGCCGTGCTGCTGCTCGTCGTCGGCGTGCTCATGCTCGGGAAGGCCATCGGCTCCCTCTGATTTCCTCGCGGCCACCGGGTCGTGGGGCTCCCCCTCACCAGAAACGGAAAACACATGGAATTTTGGGACATCATCACCTGGATGCTCTGGGCCGTCGTCTTCATCGGCTATCTCTTCGCCCTGTTCGCCATCATCAGCGACCTGTTCCGGGACCGGAAGCTGAGCGGCTGGTGGAAGGCGGTCTGGATCGTCTTCCTCATCTTCCTGCCGCTGCTGACCGCGCTCGTCTACCTCAT
>NZ_JAPFRB010000003.1:311853-313853 GCF_035726885.1 Leucobacter sp. M11
AGCAGACGGCGTCCTACATTCGCTCGGTGACCGGGAACAGCCCAGCCGCGGAGATCGCGGCCGCGGCGGCCCTCCTGGACAGCGGCTCGATCACGGAGAGCGAGTACCACGCGATCAAGGCGAAGGCGCTGTCCTAAGCCACCCCATCCCGCGGGACGCCCCGCACCCCCTGGCACCGTCACTGAAAGGAACGAATCATGGCACCCATCCCCGTTAACGTCCAGAACTTCAACCGGGCCGAGAGCGATCTCATGTTTTCCCGCCTCGGCACCGGCCGCACCCTCGGCGAGTGGAACCACACCTACGAGCTGAAGCCGCTCGACGATCAGCCCATCATCCGGCAGAACCGAGACACGCTCTACAGCAGCAGCATCGTGGACGTGCGCGAGGGCGTCACGGTCACCCTGCCGGACACGGGAGACCGCTACATCTCCGTGTGGGTCATCAATCAGGACCACTACGGCCCCGTGATCTTGCGGGACGCGGGCGAGCACCGGCTCACCAGAGAGCTCGTCGGCACCGACTACGCGGCCCTCATCGTGCGGATCCTGGTGGACCCGAACCGCGCCGAGGACGTCGCCGAGGTCAACCGCCTCCAGGACGCGCTCACGATCGCAGGCGGCGGCTCGGGGACCTTCCCGCTCCCGGACTACGACGAGCCCAGCCAGACGGAGACCCGCACCGCGATCCTCGCCCTGGCCCGCGGGGTCAGCAAGTACGACCACTCGTTCGGCACCCGAGACGGGGTCGACCCGATCATGCACCTGCTCGGCACGGCGTCGGGCTGGGGCGGCCTCCCCGAGTACGAGGCGACCTACATCAGCGTCGACGAAAACCTGCCGGTGGCCGAGTATCGCCTCCGCCTGCGGGATGTGCCCGTTGAGGCCTTCTGGTCAGTGTCCCTGTACAACGCGGCCGGCTATTTCGAGGAGAACGCGCTCGGGGTGAACAGCATCAACAGCCTGACCGCGGCCAAGGACGCGGACGGCGGGGTCACGATCCGGTTCGGGGAACAGCTCGACGGGGTCGCGAACGCGCTGCCGATCATGCCCGGCTGGAACTACGTGCTTCGGCTGTACCGGCCGCGCCCCGAGGTGCTCGACGGCAGCTGGGTCGCGCCGCGGCCCGAGCCGATCTCGGGCTAAGCGGGGAGCCGCCGCGGTGGGGTGGCGCGTGATGCGGGTGGGGTAGCCCGCACCGCGGCAACACGCGCCACGTCGCGGCCCCCCTCGGCGGCCTCGAGCAGCGCCGCGATCAGGGCCGGGTACTCGAGGCCCAGGGCGGCGTACATCCGCGGCACCTGGGACTGCTCCGTCATTCCGGGCGCGGTGTTGACCTCGTTCAGGACGACCCCGTCCGGGGTGACGAAGAAGTCGAAGCGCGCCACCCCGGCGCAGCCGAGGGTCGCATAGAGGAGCGCCGCGGTGCGCTGAATCTCGGCCGCTTCGGCGGGGCTCAGTGGCGCGGGCACCGTGAAGGAGGCACCGCCGTCGTACTTTTCGGCCCGGTCGAAGACGCCCCCGGGGGCGACCCCGATCTCCAGGGTCGCGCCAAGGCGGAGCGCCCCCTCGCGGTCGCGGAACACGGCCACGTCGACCTCCCGGCCTCGCACGTACTCCTCGATGAGCGCGGACGGCCCGCAGGAGAGCGCGGTGCGCACGGCGGCGGCGAGCCCGGCCGCATCGTCCACGACCGTGACGCCGTTGCTCGACCCCCCGTTGGTGGGCTTCACGACGAAGGGCGGCGTCAGGCCCGTCAGCTGCGGCAGGGGTTCGGCGTCGAGATCGGCTGACACCCGGAGCGCATTCGCGGTGCGGATGCCGAGCGAGGCCGCGATCAGCTTGGTCACGTGCTTGTCCATACCGAAGGCCCCCGCGCCAACGGGGGAGCCGACGTAGGGCACGCCGCTCAACGCCAAGAAGCCCGCGGCGGCCCCGTCCTCGCCGTTGACGCCGTGCAGGATCGGGAAGGCGATGTCGCAGTCCGTCAGGATTTCGACG
>NZ_JAPFRB010000003.1:313899-326987 GCF_035726885.1 Leucobacter sp. M11
CGTCTCGGCCGATCGTGAGGGAGACGGCATCGAGGCCCAGCTCGTGCACCGCGCGCGTGACCGCGGCGGCCGAGGCCAGGGAGATGTCGTGCTCGTCGTTGACGCCGCCGCCGATGATGGCGACGCGGGGGCGGGGTTTCTGGGGCATACCTGAGCTCCTTATTCGGGGGACGGGGTGGGGGAGAGGATGACGCGCGAGCGGGGAGGCGCCCCGGGTCCGGCGGAACCGGGGCCGCGTTCGGCGTCGAGGGAGCGGTGCACCCGGGCAACGCGGCACCCGACGCGGGTGACGATCTCGTGCTCGATCGTGTTCGACCACGCGGCCCACTCGGCGACGGTGGGTTCCCCGGCGTCGCCCGGACCGAACACGGTCACGCTCTCGCCGGGCTCCAGGGCATCGTCGCCGGTGTCCACGACGACCATGTCCATCGAGAAGCGCCCGACGAGCGGGCGTCTGCGCCCGCGGGCGAACACCTCCGCCCGGCCCGAGGCGGCGCGGGGGAGGCCGTCGCCGTACCCGAGCGGGAGCAGGGCCAGGTGGGTGCGCTCGGGGGCAACGAACTCGTGTCCGTAGCCGACGCCGGTGCCCGCGGCGACCTCGCGCGCGGAGACCACGCTCGTGGCGAGCGTCAGGGCGGGGCGGAGGAGCTGCGTCGTGTGCGAGGGGTCGATGCCGAACAGACCGGCGCCGATCCGGTGCGTGCCGAGCCCCGCGCCCACCCCGGTCAGGGTCGCCGCGGTCGCGGCGAGGTGCAGGGTCTCGGGCGCGAGCTCGCGCCGCCGGGCCGAGCGCACCGCGTTCTCGAAGCACATCCGCTCGCGCGTGTTCTGGGGGTTGCCGGGATCGTCGGCGCAGGAGAGGTGGCCCATCACGCCGACCACCCGGAGCGTCCCGGCCCGCTCGTGCTCTCGGGCGAGCGCGCACAGCGCGGACCAGAGTTGGGTGGGGCAGCCGTCGCGGCCCGTGCCGACATCGACGTAGAGGTGCACGTGCGCTGGGGCGCCGACGTCCCGCGCCGCGCGCGCGATGGCGTGCAGGAGCTCCAGGCTCGGCACCGCGAGGTCGATGCGCTCGCGAACGGCCGCGGCGAAGTCCGCGTCGGGCGGGTTGAGCCAGCTGAGGATCGGCGCGGTGATGCCCTCCGCACGCAGCCGGAGCGCCTCGGCGATCGAGGTCACGCCGATCGAGCTCGCCCCCGCGTCCAGCACCGAGTGCGCGATGGAGCCGTGCCCGAAGGCATCGGCCTTCAGCACGGCCATGATGCGGCCCTGGGTCAGCGCCAGAAATCGGGCGGTGTTGTCGCGGATCGCATCGCCGTGCACGAGGAGTTCGGAGACGGGTGATTGCATGCTCATCAGTTCAGCGCACGGGATGTTGCGTCGATGTAAGGAAAACGGGTGACACGGAGCACACATCCGCGCTGTCAGAGTGGTCGCATGACGAGTTATCTGCTGGCCGGAGGGGGCACCGCGGGGCATGTCAATCCCCTCCTCGCGGTCGCCGACCGCCTGCGCGAACGAGAACCAGAGTCCGAAATCACCGTGCTCGGCACGGCGGAAGGGCTCGAAGCCCGGCTGGTTCCCGAGCGCGGATACGCCCTCGAAACGATCCCTCGGGTGCCGTTTCCCCGCCGCCCGAACCGCCAGGCGCTCCGC
Source organism: Leucobacter sp. M11 (assembly GCF_035726885.1). NCBI lineage: Bacteria > Bacillati > Actinomycetota > Actinomycetes > Micrococcales > Microbacteriaceae > Leucobacter > Leucobacter sp. M11. The sequence continues at coordinate 315,556 of NZ_JAPFRB010000003.1, forward strand.
TTTCCCGCGGACTTTCGCCGCGCCGTTACCCGGACGCGCGATCTGATGCAGGAGCGCGGCGTGCGCGTCGTCATCGGCTTCGGTGGGTACGCCGCGACGCCGGCCTACGTGGCCGCGCGCGGGGCCGGGGTGCCCGTGGTGGTGCACGAGGCAAATGCGCGCCCGGGGCTCGCGAACGTGTGGGGCGCTCGGCACGCCGCGGGCGTCGGCACGGTGTTTCCCGGCACGCGGTTGCGGGGAGCGGAGACGGTGGGCATGCCGCTGCGCCGGGAGATCGCCGAGCTTGACCGCGCGGGCCGCCGAGCGGAGGCCGCCGAACACTTTGGGCTCGACGCCGAGGCCCCCGTGCTGCTGGTCTTCGGGGGATCGGCGGGCGCGCGGAGGATCAACGGGGTCTTTGCCGAGCTCTGGCCAGAGATCCTGGCCCGGGGCTGGCAACTCCTGCACGTCACCGGCGATCGAAAACTCGGCGAGGTGGCGACCTCCGGCGCGCACTCCCGCGTCGTCGTGCCCTACATCGATCGGATGGACCTGGCCTACGCCCTCGCCGATCTCGCCGTGTGCCGCTCGGGGTCAGCCACGGTGAGCGAGTTGAGCGCGCTCGGTATCCCCGCCGTCTACGTGCCCTACGCCGTGGGCAACGGCGAGCAGGCGCGCAATGCCCGGGGTGTCGTCGCCGCGGGCGGGGCCCTGCTCATCCCCGATGCCTCGTTCACCCCGGCCGTCGCCGCAGAACGGCTCCTGCCCCTGCTGGCTGACGCGGAGCGCCGGGAACGGATGCGCCGGGAGGCGGCCGCCTTCGGCACGCTGGACGGCGCGGACCGCCTGCTCGCGCTCGTCGATCGCGCCCGCGCGGGCAATGCCCCGGGGGGCCGCCGACGCTGACCCGCTCAGCGCTTCCGGGCGCGCTGCTCCACCAGGTGCTTCACGACGCTCACGAGGGACGGGCTGAATTCGGCCCAGACCCCGGGGATCTCCGTGACGTTGACCCTGCCCGTGTGGATCTGCTCGCACAGGCGGAGCCAGCCCTCGCCCGTGGCGGAGGTCAGGGAGAAGGCGACCGTGGCGTTCACGGCGCTGCCGACGCCGGGGATGAGCTTCACAAAGCTGCGCGCGAGGGCCTGGCCCGCGACCTGCGCCCCGAACTGCGCGAGCGCGGAGGCCGGCAGCACGGAGGTGAACTCCAGGTCGTAGATCGCGGCGATGCGCCCCATCATGCTCATTTGGATGGGGGCCAGCGCCGCCGCATCAGCGATGGGAAGCGGAATCGCGGCCGTGGCGGCCGCGGACGCTGCCGCCGCGGCGATAACCGGGCGGGCCATCTCGCGCTTCCAGGGGAGGTTGAGCCGTTGGGCAATGCGAAAGGCATCCTTCTCGCTGTCCGGGGAGAGCGCCAGGGTCTCCGCCACGAGTTCACCGAGCCCGTGCCCCGTGCCCTTTCCGTTCGCGCCCTGCGCTGCGGTCAGGACGACCCGGTGCAGGGGGAGGTGCAGGGGAGCGCCATTCGCGTCCGTGGGAGCCTCAAGCCAGTCGCGGAACAGCGCCACATCGTGCGGGGGGCGGTACGAGCCCGTGAGCGGATTCTTCGTCCAGGCGACCTTCGTGAGGACGAGGACGACGGGGAGCCCGGCGGCGCCCAGCGCGCGAATCATGTCCACATCGGGCTGCGTGAGCCGATCCGCGGTGGACAGCACGCAGTACCAGACCACGGAGATCTGTTCCTCGGGTGGTCGCCGCGAGATCGTGTCCAGGTGCGCCCGAAGCGTCTCCCCGGGGCTCCGGCTCGACCCGATCTCAAAGCCCTCGAAGTCCCAAATCCCCAGGGACTCGTCGTGGTAGTAGTGAATCCCGCTCGTGACGGGCAGGCCCTTGCCCACCCGCGCCTGCTCGCGGCCAAACACCGCGTTCACGAGGGAGGACTTGCCGACCCCGGTGCCGCCGATGATCGCCAGGTTGAAGCGCCCGTAGCGGCTCTTCGCCGCCGCATTCGCCTGCAGGAAGGGCGCGCTGTCGACCTCGGGCACGCCTTTCGCGACGCCGTCGGTTGAATCTGTGGACATGCGCGCTCCGGTCTCCCCGCCCGGATGCGTGCCTGCTCCGGGACCTGCGGCCAGGATAACTCACTCGGAGGGGAGGGAGCTTCGGGTCGGTCTGCGGCCGCGGCGGGCGCGTCGTTTCGCGCTGGTCGATCCCTCGTAGCCGCGGGCTAGGGGGCCTCTTCTGGGACCAGCCGTAACATGCTGATCGCCCAATCGGTGAACCAGGCACTCGCAGAGGAAAGTGGGAACGGGGCGAGATGGGCACGAACCGAGCTCGTGAAGCGGCCCGGCGGGAGGGGCCAGTCGACGAGGTCCCACGGCCCTGCCCAGAGGTGTACGACGCCCCGGGGCACGAACGCGATGAGGTTCGAGGCGGCGAGCAACGCCGGGATGGAGGAGAACGCGGGCAGGTAGAGGGAACCCTCCACCGGGGCGGGGAGCCCCTGCTCGACGAGCGTGTGGCCGATGGACCCCTTCACGACGACGCGTGGCACCGAGGTCAGCTCGTCGAGCGTCGGAGTTCTGCCCGCGAACCTGCCGCGGCGGGCGATGCAGCAATAGACATCGTCGCGGATGACGGAGGTACGAAGGTCAGCGGCGAGCAGGGTGGACGACACCGCCAGATCGATGGCGCCGGAGCGCAGTTCCTCCGGCGCGGTGCTCGCTTCGAGGTTCACGATGTCCAGCTTGCACTTGGGGGCGATCTGCATGAGCGCCGGGGCAAGCATCGGGAGGAAGAGGGTCTGACCCAGGTCGGTCAGGGCGAGCCGAAAGGTTTCCTGGGTGGTCTCTGGCACGAACGCGGTCAACCCTCGCACGGCCGCCTCGGCCGCCGCGGGCATGTCGCCGACCTCAGCATAGAGCTGACGAGCGGCCCGGGTTGGGGTGATTCTGCGACCCTGCCGCACGAACAGTGGATCTCCGGCCTCCCGTCGGAGTCGGTTGAGGGCCTGAGTTACCGAGGGCTGGGCCATGTGCAGGCGCGTCGCGGCCTCGGTCACCGTTCCCGTCTCATAGACGGCCGCGAACACGCGAAGCAGGTTCAGGTCCATCAGCGCACCGGGCTTTCTGTCAATCGCTTATCCATAGGCAATGTCAATCGGTTGACCCCTTATTCTATATTGGTTTCTCGCGGTTGGAGTCGGTACATTCGGAGTCCTACGCGGATGTAGGTTCTCCCGGATCAGAGCAACGGCTCATCCCCTGCTCCGCTGCCCGTGAGGAACATCGGAGAATGACAGAGCAGTCGGTACTCGAATCAACCCTGGAGATTTTCTCTCAGCGGGGCATTACCAAGATCTTTGGCAATCCCGGCTCGAATGAGATTCCCTTCCTTGCCGGGCTCGGCTCTGACATCGAGTTTGTGCTCGGCTTGCACGAACAGGTCGTGCTCGGACTCGCGGAGGGCTACTCCCGGGCAACCGGCCAGGCTGCCCTCGTAAACCTCCACGCGGCCTCTGGAACGGGAAACGCAATGGGGGCGCTGACGAATGCCCGCTACGGGCACGTGCCCATCGTGGTGCTCGCGGGCCAGCAGGTGCGCCGGACGGTGGGGCAGGAGGTCATGCTCAGCAACGTGGACGCAACCCTGCTCCCGCAGCCCCTGGTGAAGTACTCGCACGAGCCACTGGCTCCCGAGGACGTGCCGCGGACGCTCTCGCAGGCGATCATTCAGGCCAACACCCATCCGCGCGGGCCAGTGTACGTTTCCGTGCCCCTGGATGATTGGGCAACGCCAGCGTTGGAGAGCGACCGACTTCTCGGCGCCCGAACCGTCACCGATTTTTCCGGTCTCGATGAGGCAGCGCTGCGATCGCTCGCGAGCGAGCTCGACGGGGCGAAGCGCCTCGCCATCGTGGTGGGCCCGCAGGTGGACGCGGCCGCCGTCGTTGATGCTTCGGTGTTTGATGCCGTCGTCGAACTCGCCGAGCGGCTTGATGCCGCCGTGTTCATCGCGCCCTCGCCGGATCGGTGCTCGTTCCCCACGACGCACCCGAACTTCGCGGGTGTGCTCGTTCCCGGAATCCGTTCGGTGCAGGAGCGGCTCGCAGACAGTGACGCCGTGCTTGTCCTGGGCTCAGCCGTGTTCCGGTATCACCGGTGGGAGCCAGGCCCATACCTGAGCGAGGGTGGGCGCGTTATCCAGATCACACAGGACCACCGCGAGGCGGCACGCGCGCCCTATGGGTCCTCCTATATCGCGGATGTCGGCGTAGTAACCGGGCAACTCGCAAACGCTGTCGCCGATCGGGGACGGCGACGGGGTCAGCCGGGGAGCCGAGTGTTCCCCGAGCCGCTGCGCTCGGAACACGGGATGACCGGGAGCCAAATCCTGGCGGTGCTCAACGAACAGGTCACCGACGCAGTGGCATACGTGAACGAAACCACCACCCTCGACCTCGATTATCTCGAGCGTATCGCCATTGATCGACCGGGGATGTACCACTTTCCGGCCAGCGGCGGCCTCGGTTTCGGCCTTCCGGTCGCGGTCGGACTGGCACTCGGTGCGCCGGAGAAGACCATCGTCGCCACGGTCGGTGACGGCTCGGCGAACTACGGGATCAGCGCGCTCTACACCGCGGCCGAGCATCAGACCCGCACCATTTTCGTGATCGTCAACAACGGCGGATATGGTGCGCTCGCTGGCTTTGCCAGCCGCATGGGCGCCGAGCAGGTACCCGGCCTCACCCTTCGCGAGATCGACTTCGTCTCGCTCGCCGAGGGGTACGGGGTACCCGCATCCCGGGTCAGCTCACGCGACGAGTTCGCCCGAGCCTACGCCGCTGCGCTGTCCGCTGTCGGCCCCGTGCTCATCGATGCCCGAGTGACGTGACCCCGGGCGCTCGTCGACTCAGTTCTGTACCGGAAAGGAAATTCAATGATGAACCCACTGACACGCCGCCGGGGAGTTTCGCTGAAACTCGCCGCCGCGGTTGGAATTCTCGGCCTCGGCCTCACCGCCTGTGCCGACGGAAGCTCGGCGACGGAATCAGGAGACTCGAGCAATGACGCGACGGTCGAACTGAACGTGGTGTCCTGGGCGACCCCAGCCAGCTTGAGCGAGGTGATGGGGAACTGGTGGTACGAGGAGGTCGAAGCGCGCAGTGACGGGCGCATTACCTTCAACGTGGCCGCCGCCGACTCCCTGTGCAGCGCGACCGAAATTCCGGAGTGCGTCCGTGACGGGCGGGCGGATATCGGCCAGACGCTCACGGACTATTCCTCCCAGCTCTTCCCCATGGCTTCGATCGCCAGCATTCCGTTTCTGAGCCCCGGCAGCGAAGCCGTGTCCAAAGCCATCTATGACCTGAGCACCGAACACGAGGGCGCCGCAGCCCTCTGGGAGCGCAATAACCTGAAGCCGCTGTCCCATCTCCCTCCCGGGCGGATGCTGATCGGCAGTCACGAGGAGGTCTCCTCCATTGACGACCTCAAGGGACTCCGGATGCGGATGGCGGGTCGCTTCGCCCAGCACGCGGTGGAAGCTGCGGGCGCGACCAGCGTCGCGATCCCCGCTCCGGAGACCTACGAGGCCCTGGAGCGCGGCGTGGCCGACGTTGCCGGATTCCCCTTGGAGGGCACCGCGGCGTACCAGCTTCGCGACGTGCTGGCGCACTGGACCGACCCCGGCGTTGGGACCTACACGACGATCGGGATGTGGATCAACAACGACGTGTACGAGGGACTCGACCCCGAGCTTCGCGCGGTTATCGATGAGGTCACCGCGGAGTTCAACGAGGAAGCGGCCTACACCTTCTTTACCGACGTCTCGAAGGAGCAGTGCGACGGCCTGCTTGACACCGTCGGCGACCTCACGCAGTGGGACCAGGCCGAGCAAGACCGTTGGCAGGAAGTCTTCACGGTCGACATCGAACAGCTCTGGGTTGAAGAGGCCGAGCGGGACGGACTTGAGGATGCGGCTGGCTACCTCGCCAGCTACAAGGAAAAGATCGCCGAGTACACCGACTCCTCCGATCTCGACCCGACGATCGCGTGCGCTGAGCGCAACTGACCGAGCTCGCTGAGCCAGCCGACAATCCGGCCGTGCGACCCGCCACGCGGGCGCACGGCCGGGGAATTGCAGCAAACACATGACTACTGACGCTTCGAGCGCCTCCTCGCGGTTTCTCCGCGGGGCGGCGCAGACATTCGCCGCCCCCCTGGGCGCACTGGGGTCGATTTCGACGGTTGCGATGATGATCGTCACCACGATCGATGTCGTCTCGAGAAACCTCTCGGGCAGTTCGGTGCCCGGCCTCATCGAGCTGAGTGGGACGCTCCTCATCGCGACCGTCTTTCTCGGACTCTCCTATGCCGGAGCCGCGAACGCGCACGTCTCGGTTGACCTGGTGACGAGCCGCTTCCCGGTTTCGGTGTCCCGTCGGCTCGCCGGCCTGATGTGGCTCCTCGGATCCGCGATGACCGTGTGGTTCATCTACGCAACCGCCGTCCGCGCGCTCGCCAGCTTCCAGATGCGTGAGATCGCCACCGGCCTTGTGGACTGGCCGCTGTGGCCTGCGCGCTGGCTCGTCGTCATCGGCTTCGTCGCGTTCCTGGTGATCGCACTCGTCAATAGTTTCCTGGGACTGCGAGGAGAGCCGCTCCTCGGTGAGGACGACGAAGACGACGACTCGGAGCATCCGAGCCCCAGCGAAGCACCGCCGAGCACGACCCCCGCGCCCGCGTTTCGCGCTGCGCCTCACGGAACGGAAGAGACATCATGAGCGTTGGCTTTGCCGTTCTCCTGGTCGCCGGAGTCATGGCGGTCCTGCTGCTGCTCCGCATGCCCGTCTGGCTCGCCCTGGCGATCTCGGGGGCCGCTGGGCTCCTCGCGCTGCGCGACGCCAAATTTGTCACCAGCTCACTCGCGACCGCCTCCTTCGAGCAGGCATCCTCATTCACCCTGACGATCATCCCCATGTTCATCCTGCTCGGGGTGTTCGCGGTACGCGCAAAGGTTGCGGAGCAGGTCTTCACCATTGCCCGCCGTGCCTTCCGAAACATCCCCGGTGGTCTTGGCATCTCTACGGTCGCCGCCTGCGCCGGGTTTGCGGCGGTCTCCGGATCCAGCATCGGCACGGCGGCCACCATGTCGAAGCTGTCGGTCACCGAGATGCGAAAGGCGGGGTATCCCACCAGCCTGGCGGGTGCTCTCGTCGCGGTGGCGGGGACGCTGGGCGCGATGATCCCGCCCAGCCTGTTCCTGGTGCTCTACGCGATCCTCTCTTCGGAATCGATTGGCAAGATGCTGATCGCGGGCATCGTCCCCGGCTTCCTGTCCGCTGTCGCCTACGCGATATACGTCTACTTCCGAACTCGGAAACTGCCCCAGATCGCCGATGACGCCACGTTGGAGGTCGGACTCAACGAGGCGATTTCCGACAGCCAGGCGCGTGGGCAGCGGCTGCGTCTCCCGTGGCGCGGGCTGATCCGCCTGATCATCATCTTCGTGATCATCATGGGTGGCATCTACACGGGGTTCTTCACCCCCACCGAATCAGCCGCCATTGGTGCGCTCGCCGCGTTGATCATGCTCATCCTCGAATACCGGAACCGTGGCATCCGCGAGATCACGCGTCAGCTGAATGAAGCGCTGAAAGAGACCGCGAAGACGACGAGTATGGTTTTCGCGATCATGATCGGGTCAGCGCTCCTCTCCCTCTTTTTCGTGGTCGCGCGGGTCCCGCAGATGATCAGCGACTCGGTGACCGGGTTGCCCCTGCCGCCCTGGCTCATCGTGGCGCTCCTCCTGGCGCTCTTGCTCCCGCTCGGCATGGCGCTTGAGTCGATCTCCATCCTGGTGATCACCGTGCCACTGATCTACCCGGTCGCCATGGAGCTCGGTTTTGACGGCATCTGGCTGGGCATCATGATCGTCAAGCTGATCGAAATCGGGATGGTGACGCCGCCCGTGGGCATTAATTGTTTCGTGGTGGCCGGAACCGCCAAGATCCCCACCGCCGAGGTCTTTAAGGGCATCTGGCCCTTCGTCCTCATTGAGATCGGTCTGCTCGTGCTGTTCTTCGTACTGCCGGACCTCATTCTCTGGCTCCCGGCAGTTGTGCAGTGACCCCCGACAGCCGCCCAAGCGCCCCAAAGGAGACAACCGCTGTGTATCCCATGATCGATCGTCTCGACGATCCCAGAGTCCCCGCGCTCCCGACCCATAGCCATGCGGTGCGCGTGGGAAACCTGGTGTTCATTGCGGGGCAGGTGGGCATCCCCCTGGGCGAGGACCACGCCCCGGCGGGCTTTGCGGATGAGGTCGGGGTCGCCCTGGACGCCCTGGATGCGGTCCTGGAAACGGTGGGAGCTACCCGCGGAACGGTGCTGCGCACGAACTGCTACCTCGCCAACATCGACCAGATGCCTGAGTTCAACGCGGTATATCTGGCACGCTTCGGCGATCTTCGCCCCGCTCGGACCACGACTCAGGCCAGGCTGGCGCACGGCTTGCGCTTCGAAATAGATGCGGTGGCGCTCTGCGAACCGGAGCACCACCAAGCCCCGGCGAAACCGGCAGCGGCGTGACCACCAACAACCCCAGAAATCACGAGCACGATACGGAGGAAATACATGTCTATCAACGGTGAGGCTCAGGAGACGAAGAGCGCCCTCGATCAGCAACGCTGGGACGGCAAGCTGTTTACCGATGGGTGGGTCCCCGGGAACGCGGCAACGATCGAGATCCTCGAACCCGCAACCGGCGCCGTCCTCGGAAAGACGGCGATGGCCACGAGCGAGGACGTCTTTGCGGCAGCGACGCGTTCGGCCGAAGCCCAGAGCGCCTGGGCGGCAATGAAGCCGGCAGAGCGGGCTGCGGTGCTCCGCAGGGCCGGCGATTTCTTTGTCGCGAACGCGACGGAGCTGGCCGAGTGGGTGCAACGCGAGACCGGGGCGATTGCGGCGAAGGCTGGCTTGGAAATCACCGTTGCCGCAAACGAGTGCTTCGATGCCGCAGGGCTCCCGCACCACCCACACGGCGACGTGCTCACCTCCGACGAGGACCACTGGTCATTTGCTCGTCGGCAGCCCGCCGGAGTGGTCGCGGTGATCTCCCCGTTCAACTTTCCTCTCATCCTCTCGATTCGCTCAGTGGCCCCTGCGATCGCCCTCGGCAACAGCGTCATCCTGAAGCCGGACCCCCGGACCCCGGTGTCAGGCGGCTACATGATCATGCGTGCCTTCGAAGAAGCGGGGCTCCCGTCGGGGGTGCTGCAGTTGCTTCCGGGCGGGGCCGACGCGGGCAGCGCGATGACCGAGGCCCCGGAAATTCGAGTGGTCTCCTTCACCGGATCCACCGCGGCCGGGCGACGGGTCGGCGAGGCCTGCGGGCGGAATCTGAAACGCGCACACCTAGAGCTCGGGGGCAACAACGCGATCGTCGTCTTGCCGGGTGCGGACATCGCCAAGGCGGCCTCGGCGGGTGCCTTCGGCTCCTTTCTCCACCAGGGGCAGGTCTGCATGACGGCCGGGCGGCACCTCGTGCACGAGTCGATCCATGACGAATACGTCCGGGCGCTCGCCGAAAAGGCGACGAACCTCCCGATCGGAGACCCCTGGGCGAGCGGGGCCCCCATCGGGCCGATCATCGACGAGAAACAGCGCGATCACATTGATCGCATCGTCCGCTCTGCCCAGGCGGCCGGGGCCACGGTCGAAGCCGGGGGCACCTACGAGGGCCTGTTCTACCGGCCAACCGTCCTGTCCGGGGTGGATACAGCGAATCCGGCCTGGGCTGAGGAGATCTTCGGCCCAGTTGCACCCGTGCAGTCTTTTGCGACGCTGGACGAGGCGGCGGCCCTCGTGAACGAGAGCGAGTACGGGCTCTCTGTCTCGATTCTCGGTAACGTCGGGGAGGCCATGACCCTTGCCGACCGGGTGCGCTCCGGAAAAGTCCACATCAACGAGCAGACGGTCGGCGATGAGTCGAACGCCCCTTTCGGTGGGGTCGGACACTCGGGCAACGGCGCTCGTTTCGGTGGATACGGAGCCAACATCGAGGCGTTCACCGAGACGCAGTGGCTCACGGTACGCTCCGAGATTGCCCCGTATCCCTTCTAGGGAGACCACATGCGTATCGCCGTCATCGGAGCTGGTGCCATGGGCCAGCTCTTCGGAACGAAACTCGTCAACGGGGGACACGACGTGGTCATGGTGGACGCCTCCCCGGCGGTGCTCGCCGCCATCGACCAGACAGGCATGACGCTCCGCGAGGGGGGCAGCAGTACCACCGTTTCCTGCGCGACCAGCCTCGCCACGGAGCTGACCGGGACCGTTGACGGTGTGTTGCTCCTCACCAAAACCCTGCACTCGGCCGCCGCGATTGCGTCGGTGCGTCACGTACTGACCGAGCAAACTGTCGGGATCTCGGTCCAAAATGGACTGGGCAACGAAGAGCCACTGCTGCCGCACTTCGGGGTGGAACGCACCCTCATCGGGATGACGGACTACCCCGCCGATCGGGAGAGCGACGGAACGATTTCCACCGAGTCAAGCGGTTCCGTGCGCCTCGGGGGGCTGGTTCCCGCCGCGGCGGATCGGGCCAGGCTCTGGGCGAGTCTTTTCGCCGGGGCCGGGCTCGACACCGCCTTCGAGGCCGACGTGATGGTATCGATCTGGGAGAAAGTGATCTTCAACGCGGCGCTGAACACGATCAGCGCGGCAACCGGGCTGACCCTCGGCCAGATCGCAACGCATCCGAGCGGGCTAGGTCTGGTGGACTCCGTCCTCGCGGAGGCCCTCGCGGTGGCGAGAGCTGAGGGGGTGCACACGAACGAGGCCAGGGTCCGCTCCGCGGTCACGGCGGCGCTGCAACACCACGGGGACCATCGAACCTCGATGTTGGTCGACCTGGAAGCGGGTCGGGGCACCGAGATCGACAGCATTGCCGGGGCGCTGGTTGACCACGCCACGCAGCGTTCCGTGGCAACGCCCGTGTTGAGCGCTCTCAGCGACGTCGTTCGCTTACGCACGAAGCCCGAACCGGCCCACGCAACTGCGGCCGGAAACGGCGAACGGCCCGCCCGGTTCCCCGGGCGGGCCGCGCGCGCGTTGGGTTAGTAGCCCGCGCCGCTCGGGGAGGGGGTGTCGGGGTCCACGACCAGGTGCAGCAGCGCCGGGCCGTCGTGCGCCAGCAGCTCGGCGATCGTCTCGCTCACGTTCTCGGGGCCGTCGATGCGCGCGCCGACGCCGCCGAAGGAGCGCATCCAGGCCGCGAAGTCCGGGTTGGCCATGTTCGTGCCGGAGGGGCGGCCCGGGTACCACTTCTCCTGGTGCTCGACGATCGTGGCGTACTTGCCGTTGTCGACCACGACGAACAGGGCGCGGCCGCCCTGCGCGACGAGCGTGGCGACCTCCTGGCCGTTCATGAGGAAGTCCCCGTCGCCGCAC
>NZ_JAPFRB010000003.1:327046-332305 GCF_035726885.1 Leucobacter sp. M11
CATGCCCATCGCGCCGTTGCGGGAGCCGACGAGACTGTTCGGCACGCGGTGCGTGATCTGGCGGTGCCCCCAGATGGTCGCGTTGCCCGCGCCATAGGTCAGCACGCGCTCCGGGCTCAGCTGCCGCTCCAGCTCGGCGAACACCTGCTCCAGGTCTGCGCCGGTTGCGGGGCGCTCGCCGCCGATCTCGGCGGCGAAGCGCTCCTGGCTCGCGCGCAGCTCGGCGACCCGCTCGCCCGTGCGCGCACCGGTCACGTCGCCCAGCTCCGCGAGGGCGGCCACGAAGCCGGCCGGGGTGGCGGTGATGACCTGGTCCACCCGTCCAGCGTGCTGGAGGAGCTCGGCGTCGGTGCTGACGAGCACCGTCTCGGCGTCGAAACCAGCCGTGTAACCCTCGCTCATCACGTCCGAGCGGACCGCGCCGACGCCGACGAAGAGGTCGGCGGCGCGCAGCGCCTCGGCGATGCTGTCGCGGCGGCCGTAGCCCGGCCAGCCGACGTAGCCCGGGTGCTCGTTCGGGATGGCGTCGTAGTTGCGCCAGTCGGCGGCCACCGGGATGTGGTTCGCGAGGGCCCAGTCGGCCAGCTCGCGCCCCGTCTCGCCAAAGAAGTTGTCGCCGCCCACGAGGAGGAAGGGACGCTCGGACGCGAGCAGGCGCTGCTTGAGCGCGTCCAGGTCGGCGGCGCCGGGGGCGGGTGCGGCAATCGCGCGGGCCCGGGGGGCCGGGGCCTCGGTCAGCTCGCGGAGCAGATCCTCGGGGAGGCCGACGACGACGGGGCCGGGCCGGCCAGAGGCGGCGACGTGCATGGCCTCGGCGACGATGTCCCCGGCCTGGTCGGCGGACTCGATCGTGAGCACGCGCTTCACGGTGGAACCGAACCAGCTATCGATGCTGAACTCCTGGAAGGACTCGCGGCGGCGGTCCGCGATCGGCACCAGCCCGATGAAGCACACGAGCGGGGTGGCGTCCTGGTAGGCGCAGTGGGCGGCGATGAAGAAGTTCGCGGCACCCGGCCCGCGGGTCACCATCGCGACGCCGGGGCGGCCGGTGAGGCGTCCCTCGGCGAGCGCCATGAAGCCGACCCCGCCCTCCTGGCGGCACACCACGTTCGTGATGTCGGAGTCGTAGAGGCCGTCGAGCACATCGAGGAAGCTCTCGCCGGGCACCGAGTAGACCCGCTCCACGCCGTGATTGGCGAGCGTATCGACAATGAGGTGGCCAACTGAACGCGACTGAGACATCGGGGGTTCCTCTCAACAGGGGTGGGGCTGGGGCAGATCGGGTCGGGCTGAGCGGGCCGCCGAGGGGGTGGCCCCGGCGCGGAGCCGACCGCGGAGCCTCGTTGATCGGGGGTGCGGGCGGGCACTGCTCATCGCCTCATCCTCCACCCTGTCAGGTCAGTCTGCACAATGCACGGGGCATTCGCCGCTGAAAATCGTAGCTATGCTGGGTATTTGCACATCGTCCCCCGACGGAGGTTCCCGTGGTGAGCGCAGAAGCCGAGGACGCGCCGCAGCGCGCCGCCCGCCCGGGCGAGGACCGGAGCGCCCCGCTGTCCAGCGCGCCGCAGCCCGAGGATCGTGACCGCTGGCTGGAACTGCTCGGCATGCTCGACCTGGACGAGCTGAGCCTCGACTTTCTCCGTCGAATCGCCGACGTCGAGGAGTACCAGGACGGCAAGGTCTCCGAGGCGGAACTCGCGCGGGCCGCGCACGGCTCCTTCCTCGGTCTCATCGAGCGGATGCGCGCGGGCAGCGGGCGGGAGCTCGAGACGGTCGCCTTCAACGTCGGCACCTCGCGGGCGCGCGCCGGCGTCTCCCGGGCCGCGCTGATGACCGCGATCCGGATCGACTACGCGGTGCTCTGGAACGCCCTGGTCGCGGTCGCCTCCGCGAACGACGCCCAGCTCTTGCTCCGGCACGCGGACTTCGTCTGGCGCACGGTGGACGATTACGCCCGTCAGGCCCACAACGGATATATAGCCGAACGGGAATTGCTCTCGGACACCCGGCAGCTGGCGCAGCGGGCGCTCGTCTCGGAGCTCGTGGACGCCGAGGAGCCCCGGCCGGACCGGGTGGCCGAGATCGCGGCTGCCCTGGACCTGCCGCTCGAGTCGCCCTACGTGCTCATCGCGGCGGCTGGCTCCGAGGCCGCCAAGCTGCGGGACGCGCTGACCGGCGACCACGCGCTGCGCTCGCTGGTCACCTCGTATTACTTTGGCGGCATGCTCCTCGTCCTCGCGCCAGAGAGCACCTGGCGCACCCGGGCGGAGCTGCGTCCGCTGCGGGAATCCCAGGCGGGGGCGCTCATCACCATCACCGGCCTGGCCGACGTCTGGTCCGGCACCCGGCTCGCGGGCGAGCTCGCGAAGCTGCCGGGCGAGGGCCGGAGGCGGACCTTTGACGACTGGCCCCACCTCGTGCGGGGGCGCCTCGTTGGCACCTTCCTGGAGCCGGTCCTCACGATCGAGGCCGGGCTCGCCGAGTGCGGGCCCGCGGAGCGGGAGAGCATCGAAACCTCCGTGCGGGTGTTCCTGGAAACCGGCAGCGTGCAGGCCGCGTCGGCCCAGCTGTTTTGCCACCGGAACACGATGACGAACCGGCTTCGCCGCTTCACGGACCTCACCGGCATCGACGTGACGGTGCCCGTTCAGGCCGCCCGCGTGGTGCTTGCCTGGGCCTGAGCCCGCACACGCGACGCGGGGCCCGGGACGCACGCGCCCCGGGCCCCGCTGTGTTCGCGCTCGCCCCTAGTTGACGAGCGTGTGCGGGGCCTCGCCCGCGAGCAGGCGGGTCACGTTCTCGGCTGGGATCTGGAAGTACTCCCGCAGGGTTGCCGCGCTCCGGAAGGCGGTGTGCGGGGTGACGAGTACTGCCGGGTGCGCGACGAGCGGGTGCTCGGCCCCGGGGGGCTCCTCGTCGAGCACGTCAAAGAACGCGCCGCGGACCTGGCCGCTGTCGAGGGCGGCCACGAGCGCCGCGTCCTCGACGAGTTCGCCGCGGGCGACGTTCACGACGTAGGCCCCGCGGGGGAGCTTCGCGAGGTTTTCGGCGTTCAGGAAGCCCCGCGTCTCGTCCGTCAGCAGCGCGTGCAGGCTGATCACGTTCGACTGGGCGAGGAGCTCGTCGACGCTGTGTACCCGCTCGACGCCCTCCTGCCAGCCGTCCTCCGGGACGAAGGGGTCATAGGCCACGACGCGGTCGAAGAAGGGCAGCGCGCGCTCGGCGACCTTCCGGGCGATCCGCCCGAGGCTGAACAGGCCGAGGGTCAGCTCGCTCGTGCGCGGCGGCAGCGGCAGCGCGGAGTAGTCCCACGCGCCGGCCTCAACCTGCTCCACCGAGGCGCGCAGCTCGCGCAGCATCGAGAGCATTCCGGCGACGGCATGCGTTGCCACCTCCTCGCTGGCGACGGAGGGCATGTTGCAGACGTCGACGCCGAGCTCGCGAGCAACGCCCACGTCGATCTTGTTGTAGCCGACCGAGGTGGTGGCGATGACCCTGAGCTGGGGGAGCTGGCGCAGGGTGGCGGCGTCGAGCTCGATGAAGCTCGCGATGATGCCGTCCGCGTCCGGGGTGCGGGCCAGCAGCTCGGCCGGGTCCATCGTGTCCAAGGGGGTCACCTCGTGCCCCTGCCCCTCGAGGAAGGCAATGGCGTCGGCGGGGTCGAGGGCTCCCCGGTCGGTGATGGTGATCTTGGCCATGTCGGCTCCTTTACGCTGTGGCAATACCTGCTCTGGAAGCCTGACACAGGAGCCGCTAGGCATGTGCACACGGTTGGGTGGGAGGTCGGCGACACTTGCCCAGTGCCGGAAGGGGGCCGGGCTGGCAGTCTCGATGAGGACGGGTAACGGCACCTGTCCATGACCTGTTTCGCTCGAGGACGAGCGACAGCACCGAGAAGGAGACTGAGCCCGACATGAGTTCGACGTCACACACAACTTCGGCGGAGCGTGAAACCGCGACCGTCAACGTCATCACGCCCCGTGAGGCCCGAAAGGCCGCCATCGGTGCGCTCGTCGGCAACGTCCTGGAATGGTACGACTTCTTCCTGTTCAACACGGCGGCCGCCCTCGTGTTCAACGTGCAGTACTTCGTCTCTGAGGACCCGGCCGTCGCCGCGATGGCCGCCTTCGCGACGCTCGCGGTCGGCTTCATCGTCCGCCCCCTCGGCGGCCTGCTCTTCGGGCGTCTCGGCGACCGTATCGGTCGCAAATCGGTGCTCCTGATCACCGTGGTCGGCATCGGCGTGGCCACCGGCATCATCGGCCTGCTGCCCAACTACGCCTCCATCGGCGTCTGGGCCCCGCTCTTCCTCGTGGTGCTGCGCCTCATGCAGGGCCTGTTCATCGGCGGTGAGTGGTCCGGCGCGATGACCCTCGCGGTCGAGAACGCCCCGCTGAAGATGCGCGCCCGGATGGCCGCAATCCCGCAGCTGGGCTCGCCCATCGCCACGATGATGTCCTCCGGTGGCTTCTTCCTGCTCACCTACTACCTGAGCGCTGACAGCTTCGACTCCTGGGGCTGGCGTATCCCCTTCATCCTCGCGATCCCGCTGCTGCTGGTGGCGCTGTGGATGCGTGCCAAGATGCAGGAATCGCCCGTCTTCACCGAGATGAAGGAGAGCGGTGACAACGAGAAGGCCCCGCTCAAGGTGGTGTTCACGACCGCGTGGCGTCAGCTTCTCGTCGGCGTGGCCGCCGTCATGCTCGGCACCGCTGGCTTCTACATCGTCACGACCTTCGTCATGAACTACGGCACGCGCGTGCTCGGCATTGAGCGAAACATGATCCTGATGGCCACGATGATCGGCTCGGTCTTCCAGCTGCTCTCGGTGCTGCACGCCGGGCGTTTGGGCCAGAAGTACGGCTCGACCAAGGTGATCGTTGGCGCTGGGATCCTGACCGCGCTCGTCGCCTTCCCCTGCTTCATGCTGATTCAGACCACGAACCCGGTGCTCGTCACGATTGGCATCGTGATCTCGGTGTCGCTCCTGACCTACTCCTTCGCCGCGGCCGGACCGGTGCTCACCGGCCTGTTCCCGGCGCGGGTGCGGCTGTCCGGTGTCGCCGTCGGCTTCAACGGCGCGAACGTGATCGCGGGGCTCACGCCGCTCATCGCCACCGCTCTGGTGACCGCGTCGGGCGACTCCTGGTGGCCCGCCGCAACCATGCTCGTGATCTTCGCCGGGCTCAGCGTCGTTGGCGCGCTGCTCGCGCCGAAGCTCAGCCAGCAGTACGCGAACTACAAGCACTAGGCGAG
>NZ_JAPFRB010000003.1:332342-333191 GCF_035726885.1 Leucobacter sp. M11
TCGCTGCATCATCGACCGGAGGGGGCCCATGAAACTCGATCTGATTGTCCGCGCGCGCGAGATCCTCACGCTGAACCCGGGCAGGCCCGTGGCGAATCGCCTCGGCGTGCTGCACGGGCGCATCGTCGGCTTCGACGAGGAGCTGGACGGCCTCGACGCGGAGCGCACCGAGGACTTCGGGGCTGCCACGGTCACCCCCGGCCTGATCGATGCGCACTGCCACACCGCGTGGTGGGGCCTCGGCCTCGCGGCGGTCGACCTCAGCGGCGCGCGCGGGCTCGACGAGCTCTATGCCCTGCTGCGGGCCGAGAGCGAGCGGCTCTCGGACCAGCCGGGGGCCTGGCTCCACGCGACCGGCTTCAACCAGGCCCACCACGGCGGGGCCTTCCCCGAGCTCGCCCGGCTGGACGAGATTACCGGGGAGCGCCCGCTCTATCTCCGGCACACCTCCGGCCATGCCTCGATCACGAACTCCGCCACCCTGCGGCTCGTCGGGGCCCTGGACCCGGGCTTCGCCGATCCCGTCGGCGGGGTCGTCGTCCGGGACGCCGCCGGAGCGCCGACCGGCGTTATCGAGGAGGCCGCGCAGGGGCTGGTCCAGGCCCGGCTGCTGCCCTACGCCACCGAGCGGCTCGTGACCGCGATCGAGGCGGCCACCGCCCGGTACGCCCGCCAGGGCATCACGACCTTTGTCGAGGCGGGGGTCGGCGGCGGCTGGATCGGCCACAGCCCGGTCGAGGTCACGGCCTACCGGGCCGCCGCGGATCGGGGACGGCTGCACGCGCGCGCCCAACTGATGCCCGCGCTGGACGCGCTCCGCCCCCTGACCGGGCACGCGGACGACTTCCA
>NZ_JAPFRB010000003.1:333242-336971 GCF_035726885.1 Leucobacter sp. M11
GGACGACCTCGTCCGCTTCGGACACGTCAAGGTGTTCCTGGACGGCTCGTTGCTCGGCGCGACCGCCGCGGTCACCGAGGACTACTGCGGACACCAGCACAACACCGGGTACCTGTTGGACGAGCCCGGCGCGTATCGGGAGCGCACCCTCGCCGCGTACCGCGCGGGCTGGCCGCTGGCGCTGCACGCGATCGGGGACGCGGCGATCGACCTCGCCCTGGATCTCATCGAGGAGGCGCAGCGCGAGTACGGCCCCTCGGTCGCGCCCTGCCGCATCGAACACTTCGGCATCTCGCGGCCGGACCAGGTGGAGCGCGCCGGGAGGCTCGGCCTCGCGGTGACCCCGCAGGCCGGGTTTATCGGGCCGTTGGGGGACCAGATGGCCGCCCTGGTTGGCCGGGATCGGGAGGGTTTTCTCTACCGCGGCAGCTCCGTCATCGACGCGGGCATCATCCTCGCGGGCTCGTCCGATCTGCCCGTCGCCGACAACAACCTACGCCGCGGCATGCAGGCCGCGATCGACCGGCGCACCGACAGCGGGCGGGTCCTCGCGGCCGCCGAGGCCATCACCCCGGAGGAGGCCCTGCGCACGCACACCGAGTGGGCGGCCACCGCGACGGGGCTGATCGGCGACCGGGGCACGCTGAGCCGCGGCAAGCTCGCCGACCTGACGGTGTTCTCCGCGTCGCCGCTCACGGCGGCGCACCTCCCCGACCTCGAGATCGTCGCCACCCTCGTGGGCGGCGAGTTCAGCCACGACGCTCGCGCGTGACCCGGACGGCCCCGACGCAGCCAGCCCACCTCTTCCTCGCTTCACCCGGTCTCTGACCACCTCGAAAGGACGCACCATGAACACGAACGACACCGACTTCCTGGCGGACTGGGCCGTGAGCTCCGGCTTCGGCGCGGTCGAGGGCACCGGGGGCGTCGAGCGGCAGGCGGCCAGCGAGGCGGACGGGCAACACCGCAGGTGGTTCGCCGAGCTGCTGGAGGCGCACGGCTTCTCCGTGCGCCGTGATGCGATCGGGAACCAGTTCGGCCTCCTGGAGCTGGTGCCGGGCGCTCCCTATGTGCTGACCGGCTCGCACATGGACTCCCAGCCCACCGCGGGCCGCTTCGACGGGGCGTACGGGGTGATGGCCTCGGCGCACGCCTGCTTCCGGATCGCCGAGGAGCTGCGGGCGAGCCCCGAGCGGGCGCGCTTCAACCTGGCCGTGGTCAACTGGTTCAACGAGGAGGGCTCCCGCTTCAAGCCCTCCATGATGGGCAGCTCCGTGTTCACGGGGAAGCTGGCGCTGGAGGAGGCGCTCGCGACGACCGACCCCGCCGGGGTCACCGTGCAGCATGCCCTGGACGCGCTGGGCGAGCGCGGGGAGCTCAGCGAGCTCCCGGTGGCCTCCTACGCCGAGATCCACGTCCAGCAGGGGCGGAGCATGGAGGAGGACGGGGTCACGATCGGCCTCGTGAATGCCACCTGGGCCGCGCACAAGTTCGAGTTCCGCGTGACGGGGGAGCAGGCACACAGCGGTTCGACCCTGATGAACGAGCGCCGGGACGCGCTTCTCGGGGCCTCCCGCCTGATTGTCGCGGCGCGGGAGCTCGTCGACGCCTTCGACGAGGGTGCCCTGCACACCGCCTGCGGCGAGATCAGCGTCTACCCGAACTCCCCGGTGGTCGTGGCGAGCGAGGTCCGGCTGCTCATCGACCTGCGCTCCCCGAGCGAGGCGGTCATCCGGGACGCCTACGAGCGGATGATGGCCGTCGTCGAGCGGGTCAGCCGCGAGGACCGGGTCGCGATCGAGATCGTCGCCGAGCACGCCTGGGACCAGAACCCCTACCCCGAGGCCGGGGTGGAGCTCGCCCGCGAGGTCGCCGAGCAGCTGGGCCTGAGCCACGGCCGCGTGATGACCGTCGCCGGCCACGACTCGACGAACATGAAGGACTCGGTGCCGACCATCATGCTCTTCGTGCCGAGCGTGAACGGGGTTTCGCACAACCTGCACGAGTTCACGAAGGACGAGGACCTGCTTTCCGGGCTTGACCACCTGACCGGCGTGATCGGCCGACTCGCCGCGGGCGAGTTGGTCGCGCCCGCCCCGACGCCCATCGCCTAGGGCCGCGGGGGGTCCCGTGTCACGCGGGGCCCCTCATCCGGGGGATACTGGTAGGTGGCGGAGCGACCTCCGTCGAGTGGTGAGAGTGGAGGCCCAAATGACGGAGCACGCGGCGGAGACCGGGGCTGGCATGAGACGATACGGTTCGCTGGAGGAGACCTTCACCGAGCGACGCGTCCCGATTGAGAATCGCGCGTTCCTGAAGAGCCTGATGTTCCGCGTGAAGATCAAGGGCCTGTTCCGCGGCGACGATTGGGTGCTCGTGGTGCGCGAGGACGGCGGCCCGAACATCCAGATCCACCCCGGGTACACCGACGGCTTCGCGACGGAGCAGGAGATCATCGACTCGGTCGGCGAGGCCATCCGTCGCCCCAGCGTCCGCCCCGGCGGCGGCTGGGCCGTCGATCACCCGGTCCGGGTTGCCTCCAAGGAGATCGCCCCCGGCCGCCCCGCGGCGAAGAAACGCGCGAGCGCCCCGAAGAAGGCCGCCGCGCCCGCGACCCCGCGGACCCCGCCGCAGCCCGAGCGCCAGCACGAGGTCTGCATGAACTGCTTCCTACTCATCTCGCTCTCGGGCGTCTGCGGAAACTGCGGCGAGGCCGTCACGGGCTAGCGCTCCGGCGCCGCAGGCGGACCGGGGGCACTCGCGGGCGAGCGCGTCCGCGAGCTCGGGGACGAAGACGTCGAGGACCCACGGCACGCTCAGCACGGAGGGAGCGGCAACCGCCATCGAGACGTCTCGATCGGTGAGCCAGACCGCGCGGCCCTCGCTGATGGGCTGCCAGCTCCGGAAGAGACTCTGTTGCATCGCGAGGTCGATCTCGTCTGGGCTGTTGACGAGCCCGAGGAAGACATCCGCCTGCACCTCGCTCAAGAGTTCCTGGCTCACCCCAAAGTAGAGCTCGTCGCGGAACGGCTCCGCGAGGGTGACGAGGTCCGGGGAGAGCGTGAGACCGAGGTCCTCAATGATCCCGATCAGCGAGGTCTGCGGGGTGTAGAAACCCACGTCGGCGGAGCCCTCGCTCAGCGCGGTTGAATAGACGAAGGTGGCGTCGAGGAACTCGGGGTGTTCGGCCCCGTGCGCCGCGATGTCGGCGTTGGTGTCCGCGATGAGTTGCTCGGCGAGCGCGGGCCGACCGAGGGCCTCGCCGACGATCCGGGTGTGCTCCTGCCAGCCCAGGGACCACGGCTCGTCGGGGTACGCCAGGGTGGGTGCGATCTCCTGGAGCCGTTGGTGCTGGGTCTGGGTCAGGCCCGAAAAGGGTGCGATGATCGCGTCGGGTTCGAGCGCCAAAATCTGCTCAAAATCGATCTCTCCGCCCGGGAGGTCGGTCAGCGTGACCGGGTGCGGCACGCCCGTTGCCGCGACCCGCTCCCGGAACCAGGGCACGAGTCCGTCCTCGTCACCGGCCCAGCTCTCGGGCACGGCGATGGGGATGACGCCGAGCGCGGCCGCGATGTCATCGCTGGCCCAGCCGATTGTCACGATGCGTTCCGGGGCCGTTGCGAGCTCGAAGGTGCCGTGAGCGTGCGACACCGTCACGGGGAACGCGCCGGGCTCCGCCTCGGTGACGACCCGATCGTCCGCGGGGGTGGCAGGGTCCGCCCCGGGAGC
>NZ_JAPFRB010000003.1:337028-339768 GCF_035726885.1 Leucobacter sp. M11
GGCTCGCCGCTGGCCTCGGAACGGTGCGGGCTGGGGTGGACGGGTCATGATGCTCCTCGGCAGGGGGTGGTCTCCGCGGATCGCGGGTACCCCGAGCCTAGGAAGCGGGGCTGTCTCGTTTCGGGCGAAACGGTGCTCAACTCGGTCGCGCGGCCGCGTGCGATTTCAGGAAGGCCCCGGGGGTGGTGCCGGTCTCGAGGCGGAACGCGGTCACGAAGGCGCTGGGGGAGTGGTAGCCGACCCGCCGGCCCGCCGCGGCGACGGGCAGGCCATCGAGGAGCAGGGACATGGCCGCGTTGACCCGGACCTGACGGCGCCAGCGCACGAAGCTCATCCCGGTCGCCTCCGCGAAGGTTCGGGTGATGGTGCTCACACTCGTGCCGATGCGTTCGGCCCACTGGTCGAGGGAGCGGTCATCGCTCGGATCTCGGAGGAGGGTCCGGGTGATGTCCCGGATCCGGGGGTCGTCCGGCAGGGGGAGCCCGGGGCGGTGCCGGTGTGAACTCCGGATCAGGTCCAGGCAGACGCGCTGGGCGCGCAGGCGCTCCGCCTCGGGCATGGGGGTGTCGTTCAGATACTGCAGCAGGTGCGGGAGCACCGGCCCCATCCGGACGGGGGTGGGCAGGGGCACCGAGACCTGGCGCAGGTGGGTGGTGCCGATGCGCGCGGAGTGCATCACCTGCGACGCGTGCGTCATGCGCGCGGGAATGATGAGTCCCCGGGCGGGGCGGAGGACGTGCAAGCCTCCCCCGACGGTCACGTGTACGACCCCGGAGGTGACCCAGATCAGCTCGGGGGTGTCGTGGGCGTGTGCCAGCCAGCGCGCGCTCGTGGGCTGCTCTCGGATCGAGGTCGTGAGGAGGAAGGGGTCGGGGATGGGATCGGGGGAGATCGTGGTGCGGCTGCCCACCCGATGGATCACCGGCGGGGCATCGCTGTTCGTGAAACGGGTCCGGGGGCGGGGAGAAGACATGATGAAGATAAGGATAGCCTTACCTCGTGCCACGCGGGGGCGGCCCCCCGCCCCGCTGAGCCCACAGAGCCCCTGTGTCGGGCAGGAGGCCGCGTCTGGAGCCCGGGGGCGCGCGACGAGGTTATGCTGACGGGAAGCGGCCGCGCTGACGCGGTCGCGTGATGCACATTCAATGAAGAATTCGCAAAGGATCACACCGTGTCGACTCCCAAACCCCACGCGCAGCACCTCGAGGACGACGTTCACCTCTCCGTTCTCGGCTACGAGGACTCCTTCAAGCGCTCGATGAGCTTCTGGGCGAACTTCGCCCTGGGCTTCACCTACCTGTCCCCGCTCGTCGGGGTCTACTCGCTCTTCGCGGTTGCCCTCACGACGGGCGGGCCGCCCTCCGTCTGGTGGATCGTCATCGTGGCCTGCGGGCAGCTTCTCGTCTCCCTCGTGTTCGGCGAGATCGTGTCCCAGTACCCCATCCACGGCGGCGTGTACCCGTGGGCGCGACGGCTCTGGGGTCGTCGCTACGCCTGGATGGCCGCCTGGACGTACATCTGGGCGATGATGGTGACGATCACCTCGGTCGCCGAGTTCGGCACCGGCTTCTTCGCGAGCCTGTTCGACATCGAGCTGAACGCGGGCATCTCGCTGGCCATCGCGCTCGGCTTCCTGCTCGTCGCGCTCGCGATTAACTTCACGGGCACCGCCTGGCTCGCCCGCATCGCTCGGATCGGTTTTCTCGCGGAGCTCGTCGGCGTGATCGGCGTTGGCCTCTACCTGCTCATCTTCGAGCGCAAGAACAGCTTCGGCGTCTTCTTTGACTCGATGGGGGTCGCGGGCGAGGGCAGTTACACGCCGATGTTCTTCGCCGCGGCGATCACGGGCCTCTACCTCTTCTACGGCTTCGAGGCCTGCGGCGATGTCGCCGAGGAGGTCTCGAACCCGGCGAGGCGCATCCCGCGGGCGATGCAGCTGACGATCCTCGTCGGCGGGGTCTCGGCGCTGTTCTCCTTCGTCGGCTACGTGCTGGCCGCCCCGAACCTGCAGGACATCGTCGACGGAAACGTCGCCGACCCGATCCCCGCGATTCTCGAGGACAGCCTGGGCATCGTGGGCGCGAAGATCTTCCTCGTGGTGGCCCTGCTCGCCTTCGTGTCCTGCGTGCTCAGCCTGCAGGCCGCGGCCAGCCGGCTCATCTTCTCCTTCGCCCGCGACGGAATGCTCCCGGGCCACCGCTGGCTGTCGAAGGTGAACCCGACGAGCATGGTGCCGAACAACGCGCTGATCGTGGCCTGCACGGTGCCCGCGCTGTTCTGCGTGCTGATCTTTTTCAACGAAAACCTGCTCGTGCCGATCACCTCCTTCGCCATCCTGGGGATCTACGTTGCCTTCCAAATGGTGGTCTTGGCCGCACTCCGCCAGCGGTTCAAGGGCTGGAAGCCGGCCGGCCCGTTCTCGCTCGGCGCTTTCGGCATGATCGTCAACATCGTCGCCCTCGGCTACGGGATCTTTGCGTTCATCCTGCTGGCGACCCCCGGCGACACGGGCGATTTCCTGACGGACTACGTGGTGCACGTTGGCCTCGGCGTCGTCGTGATCACCGGCCTCGTGTACCTCTTCGCCGCCAAGCCGGACGGCAACTCCACCGCACCGGAGGGCGACGCGATACGGGTCGCGGCGGAGATCCGGGAGCGCACCGGGGCGAACCGGGTCGTCGCCGACTGAGCCGACACCGGCTGCCCAGCAGCGCGCGCCGCCGTGCCACGTCCCCAGCCG
>NZ_JAPFRB010000003.1:339801-339893 GCF_035726885.1 Leucobacter sp. M11
ATGCTGTGGGCAGTTCCACGGCTGGCGCAAAGGGTGCGCCAATAGGGTGAGAGTGACCCGGATCGCCCCTCCCGAAGGAACCGAGATGAGTA
>NZ_JAPFRB010000003.1:339959-345643 GCF_035726885.1 Leucobacter sp. M11
GGAAGCGGACCGGTCTCCTCATCACCCTGGGCGCCGGCCTCGTCCTCCTGGTGGTGCTCGCCTTCACGGTCGGCCCGATCCTCTACCGGGACCTGATCGTCGGGCCCGCCGCGAGCACGCCGCAGGAGGAGCTGAGCGCGCAGGCCGGGCCCGGCGCGGGCGGTGACCTCGAGCTCGGCGCGGGCGAGTGGGTCCTCGGCGAGGGCTCCTTTGCCGGATACCGGGTGGCGGAGGTCCTGAACGGCACCGACGTGACCGTGACGGGCCGCACGGAGTCTGTGAGCGGTCGCGTCACCACGAGCGACACCGCGGTCACGGCGGCGACAATCGAGGTGGACGTCGCGTCGATCGCGACGGACTCGAGCAGCCGCGACAGCTACTTCCGCGAGCAGGCCCTGGACACCGCGACGCACCCGACCGCCTCCTTCGTGCTGGACGGGACCATCGCCCCGGACCCGGTGCCCGGGCCGGGGGAGACGATCGATCTTCCCGTCGCCGGGAGCCTGACCCTGAACGGCGTGACGCGGGAGATAACGGCGGAGCTCACCACGGCCCTGACCGACGCCGGGGTGACCGTGGCCGGGCAGATCCCGGTCACCTTCGCGGACTACGGCGTGACCGCGCCCGATCTCGGCTTTGTCCGCGTCGATGACCAGGGCTTCATCGAGTTCTCCCTCACCCTGGTCCGCGCCGCGGGCTGAGCCGCCGGGGCCGCCGGGCGCTAGACCACGGTTGCCACGAGCTGTTCCCGGAGCTCACGCTTCAGGATCTTCCCGCTCGGGTTCTTGGGCAGGCTCTCCAGGATGTGCACGAGCGTGGGCACCTTGAACGGGGCCAGGAACGAGCGCGCGTGCGAGCGCAGCTCCTCGACCGTGGTGGTCGCCCCCGCCCGGAGGACGACGGCTGCGGTCACAGTCTCGACCCACTTGGGGTGCGGGGTCGCGAACACGGCGACCTCGGCGATCGCTGGGTGCTCGTAGAGCACCTCCTCGACCTCCCGGCTGGCGACGTTCTCGCCGCCGGTCTTAATCATGTCTTTCTTCCGATCGACGATGCTGAGCCGCCCCTCGGCGTCGAACACCCCGAGGTCGCCGGAGTGGAACCAGCCGCCCTGGAACGCCTCGGCGGTCTGCGCTGGGTTGTTCCAATACCCCAGGGCGATCTGCGGGCCGCGATGCACGACCTCCCCGACCTCGCCGGGGGCCAGGAAGTTCCCGTCGTCATCCATGAGCCGGGTCTCGACGTGGAGCACCGGCCGCCCCGCGGACCCCGCGTGTGAGACCTGCTCGTGCGGGGGGAGAATCGTGGCGACCGGGGCCAGCTCGGTCTGCCCGTAGAAGTTCCAGAGCCGCAGCTGGGGGAGCCGCTCCTGGATCTCCCGGAGGATCTCGACGGGCATCGCGGAGGCCCCGTAGTAGCCCTTGCTCAGGCTGGACAGGTCCGTTTCGGCAAAGTCCGGGTGCCGTAGGAGCGCGATCCACACCGTGGGCGGGGCGAA
Organism: Leucobacter sp. M11; assembly: GCF_035726885.1. NCBI lineage: Bacteria > Bacillati > Actinomycetota > Actinomycetes > Micrococcales > Microbacteriaceae > Leucobacter > Leucobacter sp. M11. The sequence goes on from NZ_JAPFRB010000003.1 coordinate 341,458, forward strand.
GAACTTGGTCACCCGCCGCTCGGCGATCGTGCGCAGCACGGTCGCCGGGTCGGGCCCCGGCAGGATGATGCTCGTCACCCCGAGCGCGATGTCCGGGCCCAGGAAGCAGTCGAGCTGGGCGCAGTGGTAGAAGGGCAGGGTGTGCAGCTCGACGTCGTCGGCGGTCATCCCGCCGTCGACGATGCAACTCAGGTACTCAGAGGTGAGCGAGCGGCTGGAGTGCACCACCCCCTTCGGGCGGGATTCGGTGCCGCTCGTGTACATGATGCGCACGGGGTCGTCCTCGGCGACGACGACCCCCGGTTCGTCATCGGCCCCCTCGCCCAGGGCCTCGGCGAAGGCGCGCCAGCCGTCCCGATCCGCGGCGGCTGCGCCGGGTGCCGGGATCTCGATGCGGGCGGGCACGGGCAGCCCGGCGGCCGCGACCGCCCGATCTGCGGTCGCCACGAACGGGGTCTGGGCGAGCACGGCCACGGGCGTCGCGTCGCTGAGGAGGAAGGCGATCTCATCGGCGGTCAGCATGAAGTTGATCGGCACGAGGATTGCCCCGGCGCGGGCCGTGGCGAAGGCGGTCACCGCGAACTGCCAGCAGTTTCTGCTGATCAGCGCGACTCGGGAGCCGGGCGTGACCCCGGAGGCGATGAGCGCGTTCGCGAGCCGGTTCACGGCGAGATCGAATTCGGCGTAGCTCAGCTCCGTGGCCCCGTCGATCAGGGCGGTTTTTGCCGGCTGTCTGGCCGCTGAGCGGCGGAGCAGATCGCCGAGGGAGGAGGCGCGGGCCCCGGAAACGGTGGCGGAAAGCGGCTGGGTGTTCATCATCAGAAATCCTCAATCGGGTGCGGGTCCTCAGCGGAGGACGCGGTGCGTGCGGAGAGATTCCCTGCGCAGCGACCGAAGGCTGGCCGCGGCGGGGGAGCGCCGGTCCCGGGCGGTGCGCGGAATCCGGCGTGAAGCAGGGCGTGGCTGCGGCGTTGTGACGGGGCAACGTGGTGGCTCGCAGCGATGGGTGGAACGGGGCGAGCGGTCAACGGGGAATCGGCGCTGAGGCCCCCGTGATGGGAAGACCGCTTGTGGAACGTAACCGTAGCAAAGAATTCTTCGTCCCGGTGCCCCACTTTCGGAAAAGCACCGTTACGCTGTCCCGTACCACGGGCTCGCGTTGCTTCGGCGTCGCGGGCCCTCCCACGTGATGAGGCGGCAAGCAGGGTCCGCCAATCAGGAAAGGCGGATGTCCGCATGAGTGAAAAAATTGTTCTCGTCGCCGGGGCGCGGACCCCGATCGGCAGCTTCGGCAAGGCGTTTCGGGGCACGGCCGCGCACGAGCTCGGGGCGGCAGCGGTCACGGAGGCCCTGGCCCGTGCCGGGGTGCCCGCCGCGGACGTGGACGAGGTGGTGATGGGGTGCATCGGCCAGATCGGGCCCGACGCCTACAACGCCCGTCGGGTGTCCCTGGGTGCGGGCCTGTCCACCGCGGTGCCCGCCTTCAACGTCAATCGCTTGTGCGGCTCCGGGCTGCAGGCAATCTGGTCCGGCGCGCAGCAGATTGCCTGGGGAGCCGCCGATATCGTGGTCGCGGGCGGCAACGAAAACATGACCCGGCTGCCGTTCTACGACTACAACGCCCGCTTCAACGACCGGCTCGGCAACCGGACCCTCGTGGACGGCACCGTGCAGATGCTCAGCGACCCCTTCACGGAAAAGCACATGGGCACGACCGCGGAGAACGTCGCCGCGCGCTACTCGGTGAGTCGTGAAGAGCAGGACGCCTTCGCGGTGCGGAGCCAGGAGCGGGCCGCGAGTCCGGCCGCGCGGGCCGCGTTCGCCGAGGAAATCGTCCCCGTCACCACGGGCGGCCGCACGCCCGTCACGGTGAGCGAGGACGAGCACCCGAAGCCGGGCACGACCGCCGAGGTGCTGGCCGGACTGCGCCCCGCGTTCCAGGAGGGCGGTTCGGTCACGGCCGGAAACTCCTCCGGCATCAACGACGGCGGCGCGGCGGTCGTGCTCATGCGCGCGTCCGAGGTCCGGGCCCGCGGGCTGACCGGCCTCGCCACGCTCGAGCTCGTCACGACCGCGGGCGTCGACCCCGAGATCATGGGGTACGCCCCCGTGCTGGCGCTCAAGAAGCTCTTCGACCGCTCCGGGCTCACCCCGGACGACATTGGCGTCACGGAGATGAACGAGGCCTTCGCGGCGCAGGCGGTCGCGGTGATCCGCGACTCCGGGCTGGACCCGGAGCGCACGAACCCCTACGGCGGGGCGATCGCGCTCGGGCACCCCGTCGGCGCGACGGGCGCGATCCTGTCGCTTCGGGTCGCGATGGATCTGCAGCGCAGCGGCCACGAGTATGGGATCGTGTCCATGTGCATCGGCGGCGGGCAGGCCCTCGCAGCCCTGTTCCGACGCTGGAACGGCTAGCCCCGCGCCCGCACCACAACCCCACGAAGACTCAGGAGACATCATGGAAATTTCTGGAAACGGCGCACTGGTCACGGGCGGCGCGAGCGGCCTCGGCCTGGCCACCGCGCGGCACCTCGCCGCGGCGGGGGCGATCGTCACGATCGTCGACCTGCCGAACTCGGCGGGCGCCGCGGTCGCCGAGGAGCTCGGCGGGCGCTTTGTGCCCACCGACGTCACTCGGGAGGACGAGGTCGCCGCCGCGGTGGCCGAGGCCGAGCGGGCCGCGCCCCTGCGCATCATCGTGAACTGCGCCGGCATCGCGCCGCCCGCGAAGGTCCTCGACCGCGAGGGGCAGCCCACCCCGGTCGATGACTTCGCCCGAATCGTGGCGATCAACCTCGTCGGGAGCTACCGCGTGGCCGCGCACGGGGCCGCGGCGATCGCGCGCACCGAGCCCACCGAGGGCGGGGACCGCGGGGTCATCATCAACACCGCGAGCGTCGCCGCCTTCGAGGGGCAGATTGGGCAGCCGGGCTACGCCGCCTCGAAGGGCGGCGTGCACGCGATGACGCTGCCGATCGCGCGCGAGCTCGCCCGGCACGCGATCCGGGTGTGCACGATCGCGCCCGGCATCCTGGAGACCCCGATGCTGAGCGGGCTGCCGCAGGCGGCGCAGGACTCCCTCGGCACCCAGGTGCCCTACCCGTCTCGGCTGGGCCGCCCCGAGGAATTTGCGCAGCTCGTCGAGTCGATCGTGCGAAACGGCTACCTGAACGGGGAAACGATCCGCCTCGACGGCGCGATTCGCATGCAGCCCCGCTAGGCTCCGTCGCGACGGACGCGCGCCCGGTGCCCCGATTGTTCGGGTCACCGGGCGTTTTTTGGTCTCCAAAGAATTACTAGGAAGGCCTAGTAATTATTCGGGGGGCCAAGTATTCTGGTCTCGCGGCACCGTGGCCGCTGAGAGAGGACGGAATCATGGCAGCCGAGTCGACCCCCCACGAGGGCGCAGGACCGCACGAACTGAGTCACTTCATCGGAGGCGAGCGCGTCCGGGGCACCTCCGGCCGCTTCGGGGACGTGTACGACCCCAGCACCGGGCGGCGTCAAGCCCTCGTCCCGCTCGCCAGCGTGGCCGAGGTGGAGGCCGCGATCGCGAACGCCGAGGCCGCCCAGCCCGCCTGGGGCGCGACGAACCCGCAGCGCCGCGCCCGCGTCCTGCTGAAATTTCTCGAACTCGTCGCGAAGGACACCCCGAACCTCGCCCGGATGCTGTCCCGGGAGCACGGCAAAACCATCGCGGACTCGGTCGGCGACATCCAGCGCGGCGTCGAGGTTGTCGAATTCGCCGTGGGTGCCCCGCACCTGCTGAAGGGCGAGTACTCGACCGGTGCCGGGGCCGGAATCGATGTCTACTCGATGCGGCAGCCCCTCGGGGTAGTCGCCGGGATCACCCCCTTCAACTTCCCGGCCATGATCCCGCTCTGGAAATCCGGCCCGGCCATCGCCGCGGGGAACGCCTTCATCCTGAAGCCCTCCGAGCGGGACCCCTCGGTGCCGCTGCGCCTCGCGGAGCTCTTCCTCGAGGCGGGGCTGCCCCCCGGGATCTTCAACGTGGTCAACGGCGACAAGCAGGCGGTGGACACGCTGCTCACCGACGAGCGGGTGCGCGCCATTGGCTTCGTGGGCTCCACGCCGATCGCCCAGTACATTTACGAGACCGCCGCCGCGAACGGCAAGCGGGCGCAGTGCTTCGGCGGGGCGAAGAACCACATGATCGTGATGC
>NZ_JAPFRB010000003.1:345675-347516 GCF_035726885.1 Leucobacter sp. M11
CTGATCGGCGCGGGGTACGGCTCCGCGGGGGAGCGCTGCATGGCGATCTCGGTCGCCGTGCCCGTGGGCGAGGCAACCGCGGAGGCGCTCTCCGCGAAGCTCGCGGAGCGAGTCACCGAGCTCACCATCGGCCCGGCGCTCGACGAGAGCGTCGACTACGGCCCCCTCGTCTCCGCCGAGGCCAAGGCCCGGGTCGAGCACTACATCGGGCTCGGCGTTGAGCAGGGCGCGACCCTCCTCGCGGACGGCCGCGGCTACACGGTTCCCGGCCACGAGGAGGGCTTCTACCTTGGCCCGACCCTCTTCGACCACGTCACCCCCGAGATGACGATCTACCGCGAGGAGATCTTCGGCCCCGTGCTGATTCTTGTCAGGGCCGAGAGCTACGAGGAGGCCCTCGCGCTGGCCTCCGACCACGAGTACGGCAACGGGGTCGCCATCTTCACGCGCGACGGTGACACCGCACGCGACTTCACCGCGCGGGTGAACGTCGGCATGGTCGGCGTCAACGTGCCGATCCCGGTGCCGATTGCGTACCACACCTTTGGGGGATGGAAGCGTTCCGGCTTCGGCGACCTCAACCAGCACGGGCCGGACGCCTTCCGCTTCTACACGAAGACGAAGACCGTCACGAGCCGGTGGCCCTCTGGCAACCGGGAAGGAGCAAGCTTCGTCATCCCGACGATGCAATGACCATGACAGACACAGCATCCGAGGAGCGCCAAGCGCTCATCGAAGCCGTCCGAGAGTTCTCGGACGCCGCACTGGCGCCCTTTGCCGGTGACCGAGACGAGCAGAAGCTGTTCCCGCTCGACACGTTTGCGGCAGCCGGGGAGATGGGCCTCGGCGGCATCTACGTGCGGGAGGACTACGGCTCGGGGCTGAGCCGGCTCGACGCGGTGGCCATCTTTGAGGAGCTGGCGCGCGGCGATACGACGCTCGCCGCCTATATCTCCATCCACAACATGGTGGCGTGGATGGTCGACACCTACGGGAACGAGGAACAACGGGCCAGGTGGCTGCCCGGACTCACCGCCATGACCGACCTGGGCAGCTACTGCCTCACCGAGCCCGGGGCGGGCTCGGACGCGGCCGCCCTCCAAACGAGCGCCGCCCGCGACGGGGACGACTACGTGATCAACGGGACCAAGCAGTTCATCTCCGGGGCGGGGGTGTCCGCCGTCTACCTCGTGATGGTCCGCACCGGGGAACCCGGCGCTCGGGGCATCAGCGCGGTGGTGGTGCCCGCGGGGACGCCGGGCCTCAGCTTCGGCCCGGACGAGAAAAAGATGGGCTGGAACGCGCAGCCCACGAAGCAGGTCTTCTTCGAGAACGTCCGCATCCCGGTCGGGAACCGGCTCGGGGCCGAGGGCGAGGGGTTCCGCATCGCCATGCGTGGCCTGAACGGTGGCCGCGTGAACGTGGGCGCCTGCTCGCTCGGCGGCGCCCAGTGGGCGCTTGAGCGGGCCACGGCGTATGTGCAAGAGCGGCACGCCTTCGGGGCGCCGCTCGCCGACATGCAGTCGATCGTCTTCGCGCTCGCCGACATGGAGACCCAGCTGCAGGCGTCCCGGGCCCTGCTGGAGCGGGCCGCCGCGAAGATGGACGCGGGCGCCGAGGACGCCGCGGTGGCCTGCGCCCTCGCGAAGCGCTTCGCGACCGACGCCGCCTTCGACGCGGCGAACACCGCGCTGCAACTGCACGGCGGCTACGGCTACCTGCACGAGTACGGCATCGAACGCGTCGTGCGCGACCTGCGCGTCCACCAGATCCTGGAGGGAGCCAACGAGGTGATGCGCAGCATCATCGGCCGGGACCTCCTCACCCGGAGCCGGCGATGA
>NZ_JAPFRB010000003.1:347556-355914 GCF_035726885.1 Leucobacter sp. M11
GGAGTCGCCCGTACTCCGGGAGGTGCGCGGCGGGCTCGGCCTGCTCCGGCTGAACCGGCCGCGCGCGATCAACGCGCTCACCCACGACATGGTGCGGCTCCTCGCCGCCGCCCTCGACGCGTGGCGGGACGACCCCGAAATCCGCACGGTCGCGATCGTCGGCGAGGGGGAACGCGGCCTCTGCGCGGGCGGCGACATCGTGGCGCTGTACCGGGACGCCACCGCCGGCGACGGCACGGCGTCAGCCCGCTTCTGGGCCGATGAGTACCGGCTGAACGCGCAGATCGCGGGCTACCCCAAGCCCATCGTCGCCCTGCAGGACGGGCTCGTGCTCGGCGGCGGCATCGGGGTCTCCGGGCACGCCTCGCACCGCGTCGTCACGGAGCGCTCCCGCCTCGGCTTCCCCGAGGTCGGCATTGGCTTCGTGCCCGACGTCGGCGCGACCTGGCTCCTCACTCGGAGCCCGGGAGAGCTGGGCACTCGGATCGCGCTCACGGGGGAGCACCTCGGCGCGGCCGACGCGATCCTCGTTGGCCTGGCCGACCGCTTCGTGCCGGCCGAGCGGCTGCCCGAATTGCTCACCGCCCTCGAAACCGGGACGGCGGATGCGGCGCTCGCCGCCGTGGCCGAGGAGCCGCCGCCCGGGCACCTCGCCGGACAGCGCGCCTGGACGGACGCGGCCTTCGCCGCCGACTCCGTCCCCGAGATCCTCGCCGCCCTGCGGGCCAGCCCAGAGCCAGCGGCCGCGGCCAGCGCCGCCGCCATCGAGGCGCACTCGCCCACGGCGCTCGCGATCACCCGAAACGCGCTCCGGGCCGCCCGGGCGCTCGACACCCTGGAAGCGGCGCTCCGAATCGAGTACCGTATCTCCACAACGCAGCTGAGCCACCCCGATTTCGCGGAGGGGGTGCGGGCGCAGGTCATCGACAAGGACCGGCGGCCAGCCTGGCACCCGGCGCAGCACCCGGACCCCGCCGATGCGGCGATTCGGCCCCCGCAACACCCCGGAGCACACGGGGACCTCGACGTCGAGGCCCCGCCCACGATGGCAAGGGAGACACCATGACCACAATCGCCTTCATCGGGCTCGGCCACATGGGGGGTCCGATGGCCGAGAACCTCGTTCGCCGCGGCTTCCCCGTGACCGGGTTCGACCTGGACCCCGCGTCCCTGGAGCGGGCAGCCTCGGCCGGGGTCCGGATCGCCGACTCCGCGGCGGATGCCGCGAGCGACGCCGAGATCGTCATCACGATGCTCCCCGCCGGGCAACACGTACTCGCGGCCTACCGCGGCGACGGCGCAGCGCCCGGCCTGCTCGCGGCGGCCCGCCCGAACACCCTCTTCATCGACTGCTCCACCATCTCGGTCGCCGAGGAACAGCTCGCCGCCCGGGAGGCCATCGCCGCGGGGCACCGCGCGCTCGACGCCCCCGTCTCCGGCGGCGTCCTGGGCGCCGAAAACGCCGGGCTCGCCTTCATGGTTGGCGGCGCGGCTGAGGACTACGCGGAGGCGCTGCCCGTTCTCGAGGCGATGGGAGCCCGCATCGTGCACTGCGGGGCCCACGGCCTCGGCCAGGCGGCAAAGATCTGCAACAACCTCGTGCTCGGCATCTCGCAGATCGCCGTGGGGGAGGCCTTCGTGCTCGGCGAACAGCTCGGGCTCAGCCACCAGGCGCTCTACGACGTGATGAGCAACTCCTCCGGCCAGTGCTGGGCGCTCAGCACCAACTGCCCCGTGCCCGGCCCGGTGCCCACGAGCCCCGCGAACCGGGACTACGCGCCCGGCTTTGCCGGCGCGCTCATGGCAAAGGACCTCGGCCTCGCCCAGGACGCCATCGAGCAGACCGGGGTGGACGCCCGCCTCGGCCTCCTCGCCCGAGACATGTTCCGCGCCTTCGCCGACGGACCCGGGGCCGGCCGGGACTTCTCGGGCATTATCACGACCATCCGCGAGGCGAGCGGCGCGGCGCCCCTCGGCGCCCCCGAGGACACCGCCGACACCCCGCGCCGACGCGCCACAACAGAACGGACCCCGCTGTGACCGAGTACCAACACCTCCTCGTGAGCGAACGCAACCGCGTCGGCACCCTCACCCTGAACCGTCCCGAGGCGCTCAACGCGCTCAACGGCGTGCTCGTCCGGGAAATCGTGACCGCCGCCCGCGCCTTCGACGACGACCCGGAGATCGGGGCCATCGTTCTCACCGGCTCCGAGCGGGCCTTCGCCGCCGGGGCCGACATCACCGAGATGGCCGACCGCGGTTACGCGGACATGTTCTTGCACGACCCCTTCGCGGGCTGGGCCGACTTTTCCGCCCTGCGCACCCCCGTCATCGCCGCGGTCGCGGGGTACGCGCTGGGCGGCGGCTGCGAACTGGCCATGATGTGCGACATCATCCTCGCCGCCGACACAGCGACCTTCGGGCAGCCCGAGATTAAGATCGGCGTGATTCCCGGCATCGGCGGCACCCAGCGGCTGCCCCGCGCCATCGGCGCGTACCGAGCGGCCGAACTGGTGCTCACCGGACGCACGATGGGCGCCGAGGAGGCCGACCGCGCCGGACTCGTCTCCCGCGTGGTCCCCGCCGCGGAGCTCCTCGCCGAGGCACAGCGCACCGCCGAGACCATCGCCGCCAACTCCCTGCCCGTCGTCTACGCGGCGAAGGCCGCGCTCGCCGCCGCGCAGGAGACCAGCCTCGCCGAGGGGCTCCGCTACGAGAGCCAGGCCTTCGCCGCGACCTTCGCGCTGGACGACCAGAGCGAGGGGATGCGCGCCTTCATCGAGAAGCGCGCCCCCGAGTTCCGGCACCGCTGAGCCCGCGAGACGGGCGAAGCGGCGTGGGCACAGCGAGGGTCAGAGCGGATCGGGAAGGGGCGTGGGATCGATGAAATCACCGGAGTTCTTTCGGAAGCGAGCGAGGATGCTCACGAGCTCCCGCGTGTCCTCCTCCGAGATGCTCAGCTGGGTGAACACGCGCTCGTTCAGCGCCTCCGTCGCCCGGTCCACGAGCTCCCGACCCGCATCGGTCAGAGCCAGCAGCGCCGAGCGGCCGTCACCCGGGTGCGGCTCGCGGCGCAGCAACCCGGCGCTCGACAACCGGTCCACCGCGCTCGTCACGCTCGTCGCGTGCACCTGTAACCGCGAGATCACGCTCGCCATGGGCATCCGCCCCTCCCGCGAAAACGCGAGCAGGCGCAGGAGCTCGAAGCGCGCGAAGGACAGCCCAAACACCTTCATCTCCGCCTCGACCCGGGCCAGCACCAGCTGTTGTGCGCGCATGACCGAGGTCACCGCGGACATGCCGAGGGCGGCGTCCTCCCAGCCGTGCTCGGACCACTGCCGCTTCGCCTCGGCGATCGGATCGACACGAAGCGGTCTGTGTTTGGCCATCGTGCTCCCTTCCCTGCCTCACACGCTAGCGGCTCCCCGCGAGAAGGCGAAGCACGGCACACCCGACACCTCGCCCCCACCCCCGCTCCACCCGGACGGAAGGAAGCAACCATGAAGATCATCGTGCTCGTCAAAGAGGTCCCCGATACCTACGCGCCACGGAGGCTCAACCCAGAGACCGGGCTCCTCGAACGGGACGGGGATCGCGTGTTTGACGAGATCAGCGAGCGCGCCCTCGAACTCGCCCTCAGCCAGGCCGAGGGCACCGGCCCGGACCCCACGATCACCGCCCTGCTCGCGGGCCCGGAATCCGCTGCCACGACTCTCCGCCGCGCCCTCGCGATGGGGGCCACCGCGGCCGTGCACCTCTGCGACGAGGCCATGCTCGGCGCCGACCTCGGGCTGACGGCCGAAGCGCTCGCCGCCGCGATCACGCGGGCGGGCTTCGACCTCGTGATCGCGGGGGACGCCTCGACCGACGGGGCCACGGGCATGCTCCCGGCGATGCTCGCCGAGCACCTGGACGTGCCGCACCTGACCGGGCTCAGCGAGGTCCGCCTGGGCGCGGACGGGGTCAGCGGCGTTCGCGCGAGCGACGGCGGCACCCAGGAGGTCTCGGCGGACTACCCCGCGGTGATCTCCGTGACCGAGGCGCTGCCGGACGCCCGCCTGCCGAGCTTCAAGGGCATCATGTCCGCGAAGAAGAAGCCCCTGGAGACCCTCGGCCTGACGGAACTCGGGGTGAACCCCGATCCGCTCGCCGCGCCCCGGTCAATCCTGCTCTCCGTCGCGGAAAGGGCCGCCCGCACCGGCGGCGTCACCCTGCTGACGGGCGATGACGTCGCCCAGCAGCTCGCCGACTATCTGATTGAGCACGGCCTCGTGAGGGAGAATGACCATGTCTGAGTTCACCGAGGGCAGTGTGCTCGTCGTGCTCGCGGCCCCCGCCGGGCTCGAATCCGCCGCCGCCGGGCTCGTCGCGGCGGGGGCTTCGATCGGCCCGGTCGTGGCGCTCGTGCTCGGCCCAGGCGAGCGCGCCGAGGGCGACGCCGCCGCGGCGGCCGAGCTGGGCGCGGGCGCGGTGCTCAGCGCCGACCCCGGCGCGCAGTTCCTCGGGGTGCCCGCCGTGGCCGCCGTTGCGGCCGCGACCGAGGCCGTGGCCCCGGTCGCCGTGCTGCTGTCCCACTCGCTCGACGGCCGGGACCTCGCGGCCCGCTCCGCGGTGCGCCTGCGCTCCCCGCTCGCCGCGGACGCCGTCGGGGTGGGTCGCGACGAGGAGGGGGTGACCGTGCGGCACTCGGTGTACGGTGGCGATTTCCTCGTGACCTCGGCGGCGACGCACGGGGTGCCCGTCATCACCCTGCGCCAGGGGGCCGTCACGGAGCGCGCCGCCGCCCAGCCGCTCCTGCGCCGGGAGCTTGCCGTGGCCGACGCTGGGCACCGGGCTGGGCGGGTGGATCGGGTCACCGAGTCCGTGCGGGCATCCTCCCGACCGGAGCTGCGCGGCGCGGAGCGGGTCGTGTCCGGGGGTCGGGGCCTGGGCTCCGCCGAGGGCTTCGCGCTGGCGGAACAGCTCGCGGACGCGCTCGGCGCGGCGGTCGGGGCGTCCCGCGCCGCGGTGGACGCGGGCTTCGTGCCCGCCGAGCACCAGGTGGGGCAGACGGGCGTCTCGGTCTCGCCGCGGCTCTACGTCGCCCTCGGCATCTCCGGCGCGATTCAACACCGGGCCGGGATGCAGACCGCGAAGACCATCGTCGTGATTAACTCGGACGCCGCCGCGCCCCTCTTTGAGATCGCGGACGTCGGCGTGGTCGGCGATGCCTTCGATGTGGTGCCGAAGCTGATCGCCGCGCTCGAGGCGCGCGGGGCGACGCCGTGACCGCCCCGGGCGGCCCGATCCGGCGCGGCCTGCCGCGGGCGCCGGGGGGCCCGGCCTGGCCCGACACCGGCGTCGCCGCGCCGGATCCGGCCCGGACCGACGGCCCCGCGCCCGGCGCGATCGGCGTCGGGGGGCTCGCCGCCGACGCGGCCGTGCCCGCCGCCCCCGTGGTCGCAGGCTCCCCGGCCCCCGTCTCAGCCCCCGGCCCCGGCCCCGAGCCCGGCGCCAGCGTGTCGGGTGTTTCCGGGTCGGAGGGGAGCGGGCACCGCGAGCCCGTGGCCGCCGCCGCGGTCGCGGCGGGGGCAGCCGCGGGGGCGCTGCGCCGCGGCCTGCCACGCGTCCCCGGCGGGGCCGCCTGGCCGCCGCCGGGGGGCCGGGCGGCGCAGCCCGCCCCCGCCCCGGAGCCAGCGCTTGCCGCGCCGGTTGCCGCGCCGACGCCGCCCGAGCTGCCCGCGGCCCCGGGGTCCGCCCCGGCGCAGGCGCAGGCTCCGGCTCCGCCCCGGCCCGAGGCTCCGGCTCCGCCCCCGCCCCAGGCTCAGCCCCGGGCGGCGGCTCCGACAGCGGCAGGGGAGCCGGCTCCAGCGCCGACTCCGGCCCCGTCCCCAGCGCCCGTTTCCGCTCCGGCACTCGATCCGGCCAACCCCGCACGGCGGCCCCGGAGCCGCCTGCGACTCGGCGTGCTCATCGGCGTCGCCTCGGTGCTCGCCGCCGGGATCATCGTCCTCGCCGCGCGCGGCGTGACGACCCTGCCCGGCGTGCCCGAGTTCCTGGCCCGCTACCCCGGCGAGTATCCCCTGCCCGAGGACACCCAGCCCGGCTTCCCCGCCTGGGCGCGCTGGACGCACTTTCTGAACATCTTTCTGATGGCCCTCATCATCCGTACGGGGCTGCAGGTCCGCACCGAGCGCAAGCCCTCGGGCTTCTGGACCCCGAAGCGGGGCGGCACGAAAATCAGCCTGTCCCTGTGGCTGCACACGGCGATCGACGTCGTCTGGCTGCTCAACGGGGCCGTTTTCGTGGTGCTGCTGTTCGTGAGCGGGCACTGGGCCCGGATCGTGCCGAGCAGCTGGGAGGTCTTCCCGAACGCGCTCTCCGCGCTCCTGCAGTACCTGACCCTGGACTGGCCAACCGAGCACGGCTGGGTCAATTACAACAGCCTCCAGCAGCTCATGTACTTCGCGGTGGTGTTTGTCGCGGCCCCGCTCGCCGCAATTTCCGGCGTGCGGATGAGCCGGTGGTGGCCCGAGCGCTCGCGCGCGCTCAGCCGGGTCCTGCCGGCCAAGCTGGCCCGGGCCGTGCACTTCCCGACCATGCTCTTTTTCGTGCTGTTCATCATCGTGCACGTGTTCTTGGTCTTCGCGACCGGAGCCCTGCGGAACCTGAACCACATGTTCGCGGGCACCGATCAGGTGAGCTGGGTCGGGTTCTGGTGGTTTGCGGCTGGTCTTGCCGTGACGGTCGGCACGGTGGTTGCCGCCCGGCCCATCGTGGTCGCGCCGCTCGCCTCCCTCTTTGGCCGAGTGAGCGCCCGCTGAGCGTGCGGGGCTACTGGCGCTCGGCCTTGCCGAGCCGCCAGTAGCCCATGAAGGCGACGCGGCCCCGATCCACCCCGTGCTCGGTGACCAGGGTGCGCCGAAGGCCCTTGATGACGCCGGACTCCCCGGCGAGCCAGGCGTAGAGCCCGCCCGGGGCGCTGGCCTCGGGGTCCGGCGAGTCCCAGAGGATCTCCGTGTCCACGTCGATGTCCTCCAGCGGCTGGGGGAGGGGCGCTCCCGCCGCGGCAACGACCTCCGGGTGCTCGGCGAGCCAGTCGCGCACCGCGGGGACGAGCCGGGCCCCGCACGGCGCGCCGCCGCGGGGCAGCCAGTGCACGCTCAGGCCCGCGGGCGCTGGCGCGGGCAGCTGGTCCGCCGCCTCGGGCACCTCGATCAGCGCGGTGCCCCGGCTCTCCGGGGGGAGCGCCGCGAGGATCGCGCAGATCGCCGGGGCGGCGGTCTCGTCCCCGAGCAGCAGGAGCTCCGAGGCTCGGCCGGGTCGCCAATCGATGCCGATGTGCGAGTTCGCGCTCCGGGAGTCGGGGCCGGAGATGAGCAGTTCGTCCCCGGGGGCCGCCGTGTCGAGCCAGCGAGCCGCGGGCCCCTGAGTGGCGTGCGAGCCGTCGGCCTCGGCCTCGTGGCGCACGAAGTCCACGTCAAGCCGCCGCGCGACCGGGTCGATGGCCCGCACGGTGTAGGTCCGGAAGGGGTTCTGCTGCTCGGGCGGCAGCTCGCGCCAGCGCTGGTACCAGTCCCCGTCACCCTCGTCAGCCCCGATGTCGCTCAGGCCGATGCCGGGCAGCGGAAAGACCAGCTTGATCCGCTGATCCAGGCCGTCCACGCCGAAGTGTTCCAGGGCGTCCCCGACGAAGCTCACCCGGACGAAGCTCGGGCTGAGCGGGGTGATCTCCCCAACGCGGACCCGGTAGGGCCGGTAGGCGGGGTAGTCGGCTGTCGGCGCTGCGGTTGGCTGGCTCACGGGGCTCCTGTTCGTCGCCTGGGGACCCCTTCCGGGGCGCTCCCGACGTATCTGTCAAAAATATTGAAAGTTAGGTGAAGGCAAGGCTAAGCTTAGTCAGACGATCTGGGTGGTGCGACCCCGCCCCGGTTTCCCCGCCGCGCCGCGCACCCGACCGCGGTCACCGTCCCCCCCTCCCCGGCGTCGATGTCGCGACCCCACCCTCGAGAAAGGCCATCACGTGCCCGTTTCCCCCCGTTCCGCTCGCCGAACCGCGCTGCTTGCGGCCCTCGCCGGGGCCAGCCTGCTGCTCACCGCCTGCTCCGCTGGCACCGCCCCGGCGGACGGCGGAGCCCCCGCCTCGGCGGACTTCGCTCCCGTGACGATCGAGCACGCCCTCGGCACCGCCGAGATCACCGCGGCCCCCGAGCGGGTGGTGACCCTGGGCATGGGCTCCGCGGAGACCGCCATTGCGCTCGGGACCGTGCCCGTCGGCGTCGAGGAATACCCGTGGGGCAGCGACGACACCGGCTACCTGCCGTGGGTGCACGAGGCGGTCGAGGAGCGCGGGGCCGAGCTGCCCGTGCAGTTCACCGG
>NZ_JAPFRB010000003.1:355962-356696 GCF_035726885.1 Leucobacter sp. M11
GATTCTGGCACCCTGGTCCGGGCTCACCCAGGAGCAGTTCGACGTGCTGACCGACATCGCGCCGACGGTCGCCTACGAGGAAAAGCCCTGGACGATCACCTGGCAGGACCAGATGACGCTCATCGGCACGGCGCTCGGCAAGGCCGATGCGGCCACGGAGCTGATCGAGGAGATCGACGGCCGCTTCGCCGATGCCGCCGCGGCGCACCCCGAGTACGCCGGGGTGACCTTCTCCTATGTCTACAACACGGGCCCGGGCACGCTCGGCGTCTTCTTCGCCGAGGAGCAGCGCGTGGCGATGGCCAGCGGCCTCGGCCTCACGGTGGACCCGATCGTGGCGACCCTGCCCGAAACCGAGGGCACCGACTCCGCCGTGATCGGGCTGGAGAACGCGGATACACTCAGCGACTCGGACCTGCTGTTCACCTTCTACTCGGACGAGGCAAACCGAAGCGAGACGGAAGCGCAGCCCCTGTACCGCGCGATTCCCGCGGTCGAGCGCGGCTCCGTCGTGGCCCCGACGGAGCAGCCCTTCGTGACCGCCTCCTCCATGATCAACCCGCTCACGGTGCCGTGGGTCATCGAGCGCTACGAGCCGCTCATCGACGCGGCAATCGCGAAGCTCGACCGGTGATCCACGGGCGCGCGGGTAGCCCCGAGGCCGAGATCGGCGGCCCCGGCGGTGTCCGCGCGCCCGAAGCCGCGACGCCCCCCGCACGCGGCTGGGGCCGACC
>NZ_JAPFRB010000003.1:356739-358360 GCF_035726885.1 Leucobacter sp. M11
GCCGCGATCAGCCTGGTCGCCGGGAGCAAAGCAACCGGGATCAGCCAGGTCCTTGCCGCGCTCGGCGGCGGGGGCGACGAGTACCTGCGCACCGTGATCGACAGCCGGATCCCGCGCACGGTGCTCGGGGCCCTGGTCGGGGCGGCGCTCGCGCTCGCCGGGGTGCTCATTCAGGGCATCACCCGCAACCCCCTCGGCGACCCCGGCCTGCTCGGCGTCACCATTGGGGCCTCCGCGGCGGTTGCCGGGGCCACGGCCTTTCTGGGGTTCTCCGGGGGCTCGGCCACGGTCTGGGTGGCGCTGCCCGGTGCGCTCGGGGTCGTCCTGCTTGTCTATGCGATCGGCGGCCGGGGCGCTGGCGGCAGCGTGGTGCCGCTGATCCTCACGGGCGCGGTCGTGAGCGCGGTGCTCGGGGCCTGGATCCAGGGCCTCACCCTCACCCGCCCCGAGGTCTTCGACTCCTACCGGCACTGGGTGATCGGTTCCCTGTCCGGGCGCGGCCTGGACACCGCCGCCGCGGTCGCCCCCGTGCTCCTCGCCGGGCTCGTGCTCGCCATCGTGCTCGCCTCCGGGCTGAACGCGCTCGCCCTCGGCGACGATGTTGCGACGGCCCTCGGCGTGCGGGTTCCCCTCGTCCGCGGCGGGGGGATTCTCGCGGCGGCCCTGCTCAGCGCCGCGGCCACCGCCGCGGTGGGCCCGGTCGCCTTCGTCGGGCTCGCCGTGCCGCACCTCGTGCGTGCGCTCGTCGGCAGCGACCACCGCTGGCAGATCCCGGTCGCGCTGCTCGCGGGGGCGACCCTGCTCATCGCCGCGGACACGGTGGGCCGCGTCATCGCTCGTCCGGAGGAGCTCATGGTCGGCGTCGTCACGGCCTTCGTGGGCGCACCCGTGCTGCTGTTCGCCGTTCGGCGCGGCTGGGTCAGTCGATGAGGACGGCGCACGCGGGACGCCCGCGAACCGCCCGGGACCGGGGCCGACGCATCCGGATCGGCTCCGTGCTCGCGGTGCCCGTCAATCCGCGCTCCCTCGCGGTGGGGCTGGTCGTTGCGGTGCTCGTGCTCGGCGTTGGCTGGGCCACCCTGACCCTGGGGCGGCTCGGCGTCGCCCCGGCGGAGCTCCTCGCGGCGCTCAGCGGGGACGCGACCGGCAAGACCGGCTTCGTGCTGGAGCGCCTCCGCGGCCCGCGGCTCGTGACCGCGATTGGCGTGGGGGCCGCGCTCGGTCTCGCGGGAACCCTGTTTCAGACCGTGACCCGAAACCCCCTGGGCAGCCCGGACGTGATCGGCCTGGGGGCGGGCGCCGGGGCCGGGGTCGCCGTCTGTGCGCTGCTCTGGCCCGGGGTCGTGCCAACGCCGATTGGCGCGCTGCTCGGCGCGGCCCTCGCGATCGGCCTCGTCGTGCTCGCCACCGGCCGCGGCTTTACCTCCCCGGCGCGCATCATTATCGCGGGGATCGGGGTGGCCGCGATGGCCGCCGCGGTCACGCAGTACGTCGTGAGCGTTGGTCTGCGCGACCACGCCTCCCAGTTGGCCGGTTACCTCGCGGGCAGCCTGAACGCGGTGGACTGGGCCGACGCGGCCCTGCTCGGGGTGACGGTCGCCGTGGTGCTCCCGGCGGCCGG
>NZ_JAPFRB010000003.1:358428-360225 GCF_035726885.1 Leucobacter sp. M11
CCGTGCGGACGAGAGCCCTGGCCATCCTGCTCTCGGTCGTCGCCGCGGCCGGGGCGGTGACCGCGGCGGGTCCGATCGCCTTCGTCGCGCTCACGGCCCCGCAGATCGCGCGCCGCCTCACCCGCGTGGCGGGGCCGAACCTACTCGTTTCCGCCCTGATCGGCGCGCTCATCATGGTGGCCGCCGACCTCGCCGCGCAGCAGCTCCCCGCGGCGGCCGGCGTACCGGTCGGCGTCCTCACGGCGGGCGTCGGCGGGATCTATCTTGGTTTCCTGCTCCTGCGGGAATGGTCGAAAGGACGCCTGTGACCCAGACGCTGCCCACCCCGGGGGAGTCCCCGGTCGTCACGCCCGAGCTCGCGCGGGCCGCCCCTTCCCGGCTCCGCGCCGAGGGGCTGACCCTTCGGTACGAGCGGCACGAGGTCGCGACCGGGCTTGACTTTGCGGTGCCTGCCGGGGAGTTCACGGCGATCGTCGGCCCGAACGGCTGCGGAAAGTCCACCCTGCTGCGCGCCCTGTCCCGCACGCTCACGCCCGCCGCCGGGCGGGTGCTGCTCGACGGGGTTCCGCTGCAGCGGCTCCGCTCGAAGCAGATCGCGCGGAGCCTGGCCCTCCTGCCGCAGGACCCGATCGCGCCGGACACGATTCTCGTCCGCGACCTCGTCGGACGGGGGCGGCATCCCTACCACTCGGCGCTTCGGCAGTGGCTGCCGGGCGACTCCGCCATCGTGGACCGCGTCCTGGCCGAGACCGGCGTGACGGCGCTCGCGGAGCGCCGCGTCGCCGAGCTGTCCGGGGGCCAGCGGCAACGGGTGTGGCTCGCGATGGTCCTCGCGCAGGAGACCGAGATCGTGCTGCTGGATGAGCCAACGAGCTTCCTCGACATCGCGCACCAGGTCGAGCTGCTGCACCTCTGCCAGGATCTGCGTGACGCGGGGCGCACCGTGGTCGCGGTGCTCCACGACCTGAACCAGGCCGCGCGCTACGCGAGTCGGCTCGCGGTTCTGCACGGGGGGCGCATCGTGGCCGAGGGTGCGCCGAGCGAGGTCCTCACCGAGGGGCTCGTCCGCGAGGTCTTCGGGCTGGACGCGGTCATCGGGCGGGACCCGGAGTCCGGCACCCCCACGGTCGTGCCGCGGGCCCGGCAGCCGCTCAGCCCAGCGGGGGAGCGCCGGGGGCGTCCCGGTCCCGTTTGAAGCGTGCCCACTCCTCCGGGAGCATCCGGTTGTCGAGAATCCAGCCCATGTAATCGCGCATGTTGCGCACCCGCTCATAGGCGGGCCCGCCCGGGGCCACCCGGGCGAGCGCGTCCTCGGCGAGGCCGCGCTGGCGCTCCAGATAGGCCTGCTCGCCCTCGAGGAAGCCGCCCCAGACGTCCTGGTCCATGACGTAGTAGTGCGCGCGGTCGCCGGTCAGCCGCACTCGGCGCACGAAACCGCGGGCGATCAGGCGGCGCGTGTGCGTCGAGACGGAGCCTCGGCTCGCGCCCAGCTCCCGGCTCAGTTCCTCCGCGCTCACCCCGGGGGCGTTGCTGAGCAGCAGATACCCGGCGATGCGGCCCTCGATGCGCGAGGAACCGCCGAGCTGCCAGTAGTCCGCGAAGCGCTCGACGAACCAGTCGGTGGATTCGTTGGCATCCCCCGCGGGCGTGCTGTCTGCTGGCCGGGTCACGCTGGCTCCGATCTCGATCACGGCGCGACTGCGGCGCAGTCCCGTCTCGCAGTCCCATCTTTCCAGGATCCCGCGTTGCGGGGCGGACAGATCGAGACGCTCACGAAACCTCCGGCACCCCGCGTCC
>NZ_JAPFRB010000003.1:360337-361144 GCF_035726885.1 Leucobacter sp. M11
CTAGAGCACCTTCGACAGGAACGCCTTGGTGCGCTCCCGCTGCGGGTCCGTGAGGACCTGAGTGGGGTCCCCGGCCTCGACCACCACGCCCCCGTCCATGAAGACGAGCTTGTCGGCCACCTCGCGGGCGAAGCCCATCTCGTGCGTGACCACGATCATGGTCATGCCCTCCTTGGCGAGGTTTTTCATCACGTCGAGCACCTCGCCCACCAGCTCCGGATCGAGCGCGCTCGTTGGTTCGTCGAAGAGCATCAGCTTGGGCTCCATCGCGAGCGCCCGGGCGATGGCGACGCGCTGCTGCTGGCCGCCGGACAGGTGCGCCGGGTAGTGATCGTGCTTATCGGCGAGGCCCACCCGGTCGAGCAGGTCCATCGCCTGCGCCTTGAGCGGACCGTTTTTCTTGTTGGTCAGCAGGCTCGGCGCGATTGTCACGTTTTCCAGCGCGGTCATGTGCGGGAACAGGTTGAAGCGCTGGAACACCATGCCGATCTTGCGGCGCTGCTTCGCGGCCTCCTTCGGGTGCAGCTCGTAGAGCTTGGTGCCCTGCTGGCGGTAGCCGACGAGCTCGCCGTCCACGCTGAGGCGTCCCGCGTTCACCTCCTCGAGGTGGTTGATGCAGCGCAGGAAGGTGGACTTGCCCGAGCCGGAGGGGCCGACGAGGCAGAGCACCTCGCCGTGCTGCACCTCCAGCGAAATCGAGCGGAGCACGAGGTTTGAGCCGAAGCTCTTCGAGACGCCCTCGGCGCGCACCATCGGCGTGCCGGGGGCGGGGCTGGGGGTGGGGGTCGTCCTCACGAGCGGTCCTCC
>NZ_JAPFRB010000003.1:361207-365698 GCF_035726885.1 Leucobacter sp. M11
TCCTGGGTGGGCTTTTGCACGCTGGGCCGGTCGCCGACCCCGCGCGCAAAGCGCTTCTCCAGGTAGTACTGGCCGACCATGAGCACCGAGGTGAACAGCAGGTACCAGAGCGAGGCCACGATCAACAGGGGGATCGGGTTGAAGGTCTCCACCGAGATGTCCCGCGCCCGGGCGTACAGGTCGTAGCTGTAGGGGACCGCGACGACGAGCGAGGTGGTCTTCAGCATCGAGATGACCTCGTTGCCCGTCGGGGGGATGATGACGCGCATCGCCTGGGGGAGCACGACACGGCTCATCGTGTGCCACCAGCCGAGGCCGAGCGCGGTGGCCGCCTCCTCCTGGCCCTTGTCCACGGCGAGCAGCCCGGCGCGGACGATCTCCGCCATGTAGGCGGACTCGTTCAGCGCGAGGCCGATCACGGCGAGCGCGAAGGTGCTGAGCAGCGCGTCGGTCTCCAGGGTGAGCCAGGCCTCGCCGAAGGGCACCCCGAGGCTGATCGTCGGATAGATCAGGGCGACCATGCCCCAGAAGGTGAGCTGGACGTAGACCGGGGTGCCGCGGAAGATCCACAGGTACACCCAGGACACCGACTTCACGACGGGGTTCGGGGAGAGCCGCATGACCGCCAGCAGCACGCCGAGCACGACCGCGATGATCATCGAGTAGACGGTCAGGAGCAGGGTGTTCACGAGCGCGGACATGATCCGGTCGTCGAAGAGGTACTTGCCGACGGTCGGCCAGTCGTAGGCGGGTCGGTTCGTGGCCGCGTCGTAGATGAACAGGCCGACCGCGATGACGATGACGATGGCGAGTACGGTCCGCCAGGGGCGGCGCAGCGGCACCGCGACGAGCGGTTCGGACTCGTAGAAGGGTTGCTGTTCAGCGGGGGGCGGGACACTCGGTCCCGGCCCCCGCTCGGGGTGCGTCGACATCGTGGTTAGCTGTTGCCCGCGTTGACCGTGGCCGAGTCGATCGCGCCGTCCTCGACGCCCCACTCGGAGAGGATGTCCAGGTAGGTGCCGTCGTCCATCATGGACTGGAGCGCGGCCTGAATGGCCTTGGTCATGTCGCTGTCCTTCTCCGTGGCGAAGCCGTAGGGTGCGGTGTCGAAGGACTTCCCGGCGACCTCGAGCTTGCCGTCGAGCTGGGCGATTGCGTACAGGGTGATCGGGGAGTCGGCGCTCATCGCGTCGGCCTTGCCGAGGACGACCGCGTTCGTCGCCTCCTCCTGGGCCTCGTACTTGAGCTTCTCGATCGGCTCCTTGCCCGCGGCGACGCAGGCATCGCTCTTGGCCGGGACGTCCTCCGTATCCTGCACGGTGCCCGTCTGCACGGCGACCTTGAGGCCGCAGGCGTTGTCGGGGTCCACGGTGTTGCCCGCGGCGGTGGCCCAGAGAATCCCGGCGTCGTAGAAGTTCACGAAGTCGACGGCCTTCTGCCGCTCGAGGTTGTCGGTGAAGGAGGAGGAGCCCATCTGCATCTTGCCGCCGGTGATGGACGGGATGATGTTCTCGAACTTGGCGACCCGCCAGTCCGTCTCCAGGCCGAGCTTGGCGCTGACCGCGTTGGCGAGGTCGACGCCCCAGCCGATCGGCTTGCCGTCCTTGTCCTTGTACTCGTTCGGCGGGTAGGCCGCATCGGTGCCGATGATCAGCGTTCCGGAGTCTTTCACCGCGGCGGGGAGCAGCGCGACGGCGGCCGGGTCGGCCTCAATCGCGCCGACGGTCGTAGAGGGGGACGTATCTGTGCCCTCGGAGGGAGCCGGATCCGCGGGGGCGTTTGAGCACGCGGAGAGGGTCAGGATCGCGGCTGCGGCGATCGCGGGGAGAACGGTGCGCATCTTCATTGGTTCGTCCTTCGGTTCTTCTTTGAGCTGAAAGGAGGGTGCGCACCCCCGGCCGGGGCCGGAGGTGCTGATGACCAGAGTGTAGTTGTTTCGGGGACGGGTGGAGCACCGAGGGTCTCTGCCTCGCGGCAGATGCTATATGGAGGTCGTTCCAGAGAGCTTCGGGGTCTCGGGCGCGGCAGGACGCCCCGGCCCTCGGCGTCGGGGCTGTGCGGCGCGCAATCCCGTGCCTTTCCCGTCAGCCCGGGTCGCCGGGGCGGCCGGGCGCCGGGGACACCGCGGCCCCGGTCGGGGGTAGTCGGCGCGGGAGCGTTGCCGAATCGTGACGTCTCGGGGGCCCGGAAACGCGGCTTAGGCGTTCTCGCCGAGGTCGTTCTTGATCTTGGTCGTCGAGATGCCCTCGGTCCGGTCGAGGTAGATGACCTCGCAGTGGTCGCGCAGGATTTCGAAGCGGGGATCGCCCTCCCAGTCGCCGCCCATCACGACGGCGTCGATCTCGTACTTCTGCACATCAGAGATCTTCTGCTCCCAGTGCTCCTCCGGGATGACGAGGTCAACGTAGCGGACGGCCTCCAGCATCGCCTTGCGGGTCTCGAAGTCGTGATAGGTCTTCTTGCCCTTCGACTCGTTGAACTCCTCGGTGGACAGGGCCACGGCCAGGTAGTCGCCCTGAGCCCGCGCTCGCTTGAGCAGCCGGATGTGCCCCCAGTGCAGGAGGTCAAAGGTGCCGTAGGTGAGGATGCGCTTCATGGCTTGCCGTTCAGTTCCGGGACAGATGGAGGGACAGTGCCCACCCCAGGGTATTACACCGGGCAGGGGAACGCCCGGAGAACCCGGGGTGAACCCCCTGGGAGAACTGGATACAGTGGGCACCATGAAGATCGCACTCTGGCAGATGCAGGCTTCGGGTGACCCCGCGGCGAACCTCTCCGCGATGCTCGCGGGCATGGCCGAGGCCGCGGCGGCCGGAGCCCGGCTCGCGGTCTTTCCCGAGTACTCGATGGTGTGGCAGGCGGGGGGCAGCGACCGGATCATCGCGGCGGCCGAGCCCCTCGACGGGCCCTACACCGCGGCCCTCCGGGCGGAGGCCGCCCGGCTCGGCCTGCCGGTAATCATCAACCTCTTCGAGCGCAACGAGGCAACGGGGCGGCCCTACAACACGCTCGTCGCCATCGACGAGGCGGGGGAGATCGCCGGGCTGTACCGCAAGGTGCACCTCTATAACGCCTTCGGGTACCGCGAGGATGACTCCTTCACCGCGGGGCCGGACACGGCGGGAACCGTGGTTGAGCTCGCGGGCCTGCGGATCGGCTTGCAGATTTGCTACGACCTGCGCTTTCCCGAGGGCGCGCGTTCGGTCGTCGACGCCGGGGCCGAGCTCATCGTGTACCCGGCGGCCTGGGTCCCGGGACCCATGAAGGAGGCGCACTGGGCGGCGTTGCTGCAGGCCAGGGCCATCGAGAACACGGCCTACGTTGCGGGCGCCGGGATGCTGTACCCCGCGGGCTCCGGGGGAACGCGGCTCGTGGACCCGATGGGCGCGACCCAGGGGGACCTCGGCGAACAGGCGGGGATGCTCCTCGCGGAGCTGGACCCGGAGCGTGTCCGCAGCGTCCGCGCGAAGAACCCCTCGCTGGACAACCGCCGCTTCGCGGTGGTGCCCCGGGGCTGAGCCGGGGGGCTAGGCGACGAGCAGCCAGATCCCGGCGACGAGCGAGACGAGCGCGATCACGAGGGCGATGCCGATCAGCCAGGCGTGCACCGTGAAGAACCTGGTTGCCTTGCCGTTCTCGTCGAAGGCGCGCTCGTCGGCTTTGACCCGCTTGAAGAACTGCGGCCAAACGACTGCGTTATAGAGGGCGTTCACGAGCAGGAGGACGGCGGCGAGGGTGATCATGGACCCAGCCTATCCGCCCCCGGACGCGGGGCGTCGGGCGGGAGCGCGGCCCCGCCCCGCCCCGGGCCGGCACCGGGCTTAGGCCAGGCGCTCGGTCTCGACGAAAACGATGTCGTGCTCGGCGCCGCGGTTGGCGACGGTGTGCTCGCCGCCGGCCTCGCGGGTGTAGCTCACGCCCGCCTCCAGCTCGGTCACGATCTCGGTGCCGTCGGCCATCGTCACGTGCATTCGGTCGGTCACCATCGGGACGACCACGTAGTCGTAGTCGTGGCGGTGCATCGGAATCGCCCCGCCCGGCTCAATCGTCCATCGCGTGACCCGAAAGCGGTCGTTCTCAATCTGAACCTCGCCGTGCGCCATTGCCGTTCCCTTCCACGGGCTCGGCCGTCGAACCCGTGCCGTCAGCCTAGCGAAGCTCGGTGCGTTTGCCGAGGATGAGATCGTGCAGGGCGAGCGTCAGATTTGCGAGCATGGTTGCGGAGGCCAGGGGCTCCCCACAGAGCTCTTCCACCCGGCCCAGCCGATATCGGACGGTGTTCGGGTGGACAAACAGAGCCTCGGCGGCGGCGGCGACCTGCTGATCAACGGCCAGGTAGGTGACCAGGGTGTCCAAGAGGTGCGGCACATCCTCGACTCCGGCGAGCAGGGCCCGGCTGCGCGCCTCGAGGAGCTGCGGCGCGACTTGCGAACGGGTCCAGGTCAGTAAGTCGATCGTGTCCATGCGGATCACGCCCTGGCCCGGCTGTGG
>NZ_JAPFRB010000003.1:365739-380323 GCF_035726885.1 Leucobacter sp. M11
TCTCCGCCTGGCGAAACGCGTCCGGGATCTCGGAGAGCGCCTCGTACGGAGCGGAGCATCCCACGAGCAGGTCCTCGGCGATCTGCTCGAGCCAGACCTGGGAACGGGGGCCGCTCGGAATGAGCCCGTTCACGGTGGCCGGGGCATTCTGGTCCGGGCGGCGGAGCGTGACGAGGAGCGGCACCCCATTGCCTCGGGCGTTCCCGGCGATCCGTTGGAGGTGGCCCTCCGCGTCGAATTCAGTGGCTTCCGATGCTGCCTCGAAGGCGCGCAGTGGCGTGTACCCGGAGAAATGGAACTGGTTGAGGCGGCTCCAATACCGGTGTTCACGCGAGGGGAGCACGCCGTCCTGCAACTCGGCGAGGAGCTGCTCGTTGTCGCGGCGGTTGCGCTGGGTGGCCCCGTGCTGGATGCCGCTGACCGCATCCAGCATGCGCTCGGCGGTGTCCAGGAGGAGATCGGCGGGAACGGGAAGCTCGCTCGGCTCTCGGGTAGCGACCGCGAGCACGTGCACACCGTCGAAGAGCCCGAGCGTTCGGGTTCGGACCCGGAAACGGCCGATCTCAAAGCTGAGATTCGGCACGTTCGTTGCCGCAATCTCATTCCAGATCAACTGCGTTGGCGCCTCTCCCGAGCTCGCGATGATCCGCCCCTGCGTGTCATAGATGACGCAGGTGCCGTGGCTGAGCGCGGCGATTCTGCTCGCCAGGGCGCGAACGGGATCGTTTTGAGAGACCGCGGCGAGCAGGGAGTTCGTGAGATCCAATGCGGATCGCAGCTCCTGCTCGATTCCTGAATCGCGAGGGAAAGCCGCGCTCATCAGACCTCCTTCATCGGGTCAGCCAGAATCGGGTCAGCCAGAATCGGGTCCCCGAGAAATCGTTTGTATATTTTACAATGGGACCGTCGCAAATCGTGCATTTTTCTAATGACGAAGCCCGTGGGGACCGCGAGAGTAAGTCACCATCCGACACTTCAATGACGAACCAGGAGGATCCCCCGATGACCGGAGTCCGAGTAGCGGTAGACGTGGGTGGCACGTTCACCGACGTCTGCATCTTTGATGACGACACCAAGCAGATGCGCGTCACCAAGGTGCCATCGACGCCGCACGACCCCATGATTGCCGTGATGAACGGCGTCGAGCGCGGTGAGATCGACCTGAGTGAGGTGAGCCTGTTTTCGCACGGCACCACCGTGGCAACGAACGCGCTCATTACCCGGAACTTTCCGGTGGCTGCCCTGGTCACCACGAAGGGGTTCCGCGACGTGATCGAGATCCGGGACGGCACCAAAGATGATCTTTGGGATGCCTACAACGACGTGAGCGGCCCCTACATCAAACGGCGCGATCGATTCGAGGTGACAGAGCGTATCGACTACTCCGGGCGGACCGTCACCCCGCTCGACGAGGAGGAAGCGCGGACCCTGGCCCGGCTGTTGCAGCGCCGTGGGGTCAAGACCATCGCGGTGTGTTTTCTGAACTCCTACGCCAACGCCGCCCACGAAACGCGGATGCGCGAGATCCTGGAGCAGGAGATTCCCGAGGCGACGGTGTCCACCTCTGCCGAGATCCTGCCCGAAATCTTCGAGTACGACCGCTTTAATACCGCGGTGGCCAACGCCGTGTTGGCCCCGCTCGTCTCCGGCTACGTCAACCGTCTGGCGGGCCGGCTCAAGGACGACGGCTACGCGGGGGACCTGCTGCTTCTGCACTCGGGCGGCGGTTCGATGACCCCTCGGATGGTGGAGAAGTACCCGGTGCGGCTGGCGGCGTCCGGCATTGCCGCGGGCGCCATCTCTGCGAAGCATATCGCCCAGCAGTGCGGCTACGAGAACGCGGTCAGCCTGGACATGGGCGGGACCTCGACCGATATCGCGCTCGTGGCCGATAACGAGCTGCGTGTCACGAAAGAATGGCAGGTCGAGTACGGCCACCCCATCATTTTCCCCTCGATCGAGGTGCTCACGATTGGGGCAGGCGGTGGCTCGCTCGCCCACATCGACATCGCGGGCTCCCTGCGCAACGGGCCCCAGTCCGCTGGCGCAGACCCCGGCCCCGCCTGCTACGAGACCGGAGGCACTCAGCCGACGAACACCGACGCGAACGTGGTCCTCGGTCGGCTGGGCACCTCCCTCGCGGGCGGGGTCAAACAGCTCAACGGTGAGCTCTCCAAGGAAGCAATCACCCGCGTCATCGCCGAGCCGCTCGGTATGGAGCTCGCCGAAGCGGCGCAGGCCATCGTCTCGGTGGCCAACGCGAACATGGCCGACGCCGTGCGGTTGATCTCGATCCGACGCGGGTACGACCCCCGTGATTTCGCCCTGCTCGCCTTCGGCGGTGCTGGGGCGTTGCACGGCGCGGATGTGGCCCGCGAGCTCAACATCCCGACCGTTGTGGTGCCGCCGAGCCCGGGCGTGACGAGTGCTATGGGCTGTCTGCTCGTCGACATTCGGCACGATCTCTCCCAAATGTATACGGGGCTCGCCTCCGCGGCCGACGCCGAGGACCTGGAGTCGAGCTTTACCGCGCTGGAGACCGAGGCCAGCGATCGGCTCCGGCACGAGGGCGTCGCGGATGAGAACGCGCTACTCCAGCGTCAGGTGTCCATGCGGTACCTCGGGCAGTGGCGTTCCATGCAGGTGCCAATGGGATCCGGCCCGGGCGCGCTGGAGGAGGCCGTGCGCACTTTCCACGAGCAGCACGAGCGCGAGTTCGCGTTTCGCCAGGATGACGCTCCGGTGGAGATCTACCAGCTGCACCTCGCCGCCGTCGGCAAGATTCCCAAGCCCAGTTTCCGACCGAGTCCGCTCGATGCCACGAGCCCGGGCGAACCGGCCGAACGCCGCCCCGTCTACTTCGGCGGGAGCGGCTGGGTGGATACCCCGGTCTACCACCGGGACGCCCTCCCGGCGGGGGCGAATTTCCCCGGCCCCGCCATCATCAACCAGCTCGATTCCACCACGGTCGTTCCGCCGCACACCCGCGCCGAGATCGACGAGTGGCTCAACATTCGCATCCACCTCGAGGAGGTTACCCCGTGAACCCCACGGCCCCCACGCTTCCCCCGGGCACGCTTGATCGTGCCCACGTCGACGCCCCCGCGACGACGCTCGACCCGGTGACGACGCTCGACCCCGTCACCTTTGAGGTATTGAAGAACGCCTTCGCCACCAGCGTCGATCTGATGAGCGAACAGATTCTCCGTACCTGCTATTCCTTCGTGATCTACTCGCGAGACTTCTCCTCCGCGCTCTGCGATGCCCAGGGCAACACGGTCATGCAGGGCTCCGGTGACATCGCCGTGCACGTGGGTACCCTGCACTTCCAGTGCAAGGCGGTGCTGGAGCAGTTCCCCGACGACATCCACCCCGGCGACGTCTTCGCGATCAATGACCCCTACCGGGGAGGCACGCACTTCAACGACGTCTCCTTCATCCGGCCAATCTTCGCCGACGGCGAAATCATCGCCTTTGCCCAGAACAAGGGGCACTGGGCGGACATCGGCGGAAATGTGCCCGGTTCCTTCGACGTCAACGCCAAGGAGCACTTTGGCGAGGGGCTCCGGATCACGCCGGTCCGGGTGTGGTCCCGCGGGGTCTTTCTCCGGGACGTTGCCCAGCTTCTCACCTCGAACACGCGCGCGCCCGAACAGGCAATGGGCGATTTGCACGCCCAGTCCGAGGCCACCGCGGTCTGCGAGCGCGAGGTGCTTCGCCTGGCCGAGCGCTACGGCACCGGAACGGTCAAGACGGCCTTGCAGGAGACTCAGGACTACGTCGAGCGCACGGTGCGCCGCCGGCTGGAAACACTTCCGCGCGGCACCTGGGAAACGGTCGACTACATCGACGCGGACCCGGGCAAGGGGGAGGGCCTGGTGCCCATCAAGATCAGGCTCACCCTGGACGGGGAGGGCATTCACTATGATCTCGCGGGCTCCGCTCCCGTCGTCGAGACCTTCCTGAACTCCGGATACGGCACCACCTTCTCCGCGATCTATGCCGGCACCAAGACCTTCTTTCCTGACGTGCCCCTCAACTCCGGGTTCTACGCAGCCGTCACCGCGGACATTGGGCCGGAGGGCACCGTCGTGAACGCGGGCTGGCCCTACGCCGTCACCGGATTCTGCTCCGGGCCCTACGAGAAACTCATGAACGGCATCTTCGAGATCTGGTCTCAGATCATGCCGGAGCGCGCGATGGCCTGCGCCTTCAACCTGGAGTACCTCCTCGTCGGCGGGCGCGACGCACGACGCGAAGAGAAGCCCTACTTCATGTGGTACGACTGGATGGCAGGCGGCTGGGGCGGCCGCGCCTCGAAGGACGGCTCCTCGGCGACCGCGCCCGTGTTCGGACCCGGCCTGGCCGTGCAACCGCTTGAGGGGCAGGAGCGACTCTCGCCCGTGCTCACCACGGTGCACCAAATCGCGGTCGATTCCGGCGGCCCCGGCCGCTTCCGCGGCGGATGCGGCATCGAAAAAGGTGGCATCCTGACCGATGCGGAGTCCACCGTGATGAGTTACTGCTGTG
Source organism: Leucobacter sp. M11 (assembly GCF_035726885.1). Lineage (NCBI taxonomy): Bacteria > Bacillati > Actinomycetota > Actinomycetes > Micrococcales > Microbacteriaceae > Leucobacter > Leucobacter sp. M11. The sequence continues at coordinate 370,270 of NZ_JAPFRB010000003.1, forward strand.
ACCGGGCGCGGTCGATCACCTGGGGCATCGAGGGGGGCCTGCCCTCGATCCCGCACGGGGTCTGGCTGAACCGGGACACGGAGGACGAGCGCTTTCTCGGGTCCAACTTCTCCTCCGTCCCGATCCAGCCGGGCGACGCCTTTGTGCGGCCCTCAGCGGGTGGCGGCGGGTACGGTGACCCGCTCGATCGCACCGCCGAGGAGGTGCTGGAGGATGTGATTGACGGTTACGTCTCTGTGGCCCGAGCAGCCGCGGACTACGGCGTCGTGATCACTCCCGTAGACCCGGAGCTTGACGACTACCGCATCGAGGCCAGTGAGACGCGCGCTGCCAGAGCCGAGATCCGGTCTGGCCGCCGGGCCTGGCTTGAGGCCGACCCCGCCGAGATCGCCGAGGGCTACCGCCTGGGCGAGATCGACATGCTCGATGTGATCCGCCGACACGGGGTGATCCTCGATTGGGGAACCGGGGAGCTCTTCGAAACGACGACGGCGCAGTATCGCGCCCTGATGGCGCGGCGCTCGTCCGCGCATTGGAAGGAGTAACTCCAGCACCCACCCGCAGGAAGCCGACCCGCCCGGAGTCCGGTTCGCGCCGAGGGCGTGGCGATCAACGTGGATCGTCACGCCCCGCCTCGCGAGCACGTCGCTTCCCACAGAACCGCCACTGTGCGTTCGCACGATGGATCCCGCGTTTCCCGGGCAAACGCAAGATTTCCTTCCCCGCCCCGTTCGAGAAAACTGAGCGAGAGCCATTCGACCCGCTCAGGGGCTCCGCGAGCCATCACCGGCCGCGTCACCCCCTCTCCGCACCCCCGTGCCCGAGGGGACCGTTTCATCACCCTGCTGCCGCACACCGATGTGCCGTACCCAGGGATGACCTCAGGAGGAACCATGAATCTCAGTATCAACTTGACCGGCAGTAATGACACGGTGGAGGCCACTGATGCCCTCTACCGGCAGGGCGACGACGCGGACCAGATGAGCCGCGGCTCCCTCGCGATGGCCTTCTACGGCGTCGCGAGCGCCATGTTTTTCGTCTACATCGGCGCCGCGATGGCGATGGCCTACGGCACGGCAAATGCCCTCATCGGCCTCGCGCTCACCATCTGCGCCTACGGGGTGATCAACGCGGTGCTGTCGAAGCACGCGTTACAGAACCGCACCACGGTAGCCCAATTTTCGCGCACGATTCTCGGCACCGCTGGTTCGTCCATCGCGACCATTATCTTCGCGCTGGTCGCGATCTACTATGCCGTCTTCGAGGGCTCCATCGTGGCCTTCGCCTTCCAGACCGCGTTCGGCGGGGAGATGTGGGTCTGGTACCTCGTCGTGGTCGTGTACTCCACCCCGCTGATCCTCGGCGGCGCACGACGGTTCCTCGATAAGCTCAACGGCTGGCTCATGCCGGTCTACATCGGCGGCATGATCGCGGCGGTGATTTGGGCCGGGGTGCAGTACGGTTTCTCGGATGCCTGGCTGACCCACGCCCCGGACGCTCCGGTGACCCTCGCCCTGGGTGGCCCCGGCTGGCTGGCCACCTTTGCGGGGTACATGGGCGTGTGGATCATGATGATGTTTACGGTCGACTTCGCCGCCCTCGGGAAGCGAAAGGACACCCGTTTCCACCAGATCGTGACCTTCGGGCCCGTGTTCTACCTGCTGGCGTACGGTTTCGCGGCCGTCGTTGGTATTTTCCTGACGTTCACGATTCCCGGCATGGAGGTCTCGGAAACCGGCGTTGCGGGCGGCATCGTACAGATGATGGGGCTGCTCGGGCTGCTCGTGGTCTTTGTCTCACAGACGCGAATAAACACGGCGAACTACTACCTGGGCGCCGCGAACCTGCGCGCCTTCGGTGAGCGAGTGTTCCGGATCAAGATGCCAAACCTCGCCTGGGTGTTGCTCAGCTCGCTCATTATCTTCCTGCTGATGCTGCTCCCCATCGTGCAGTACATCCTCCTCGCGTTGGCCTGGCAGGGGGTGCTGGTTACCGCCTGGGTCGCGATCGCTCTCACGCACATTGCGCTGAGCCGGCGCCGCAAGCCGGAGCACGGCATGATCGGGGACCGCTTCTATCGGTCCGCGAACCGTTCGGGATTGGTCGCGTGGACGGTGGCCACCGTCATTGGAATCGTGATGCTCCAACTCGGGCAAATGAACCCTGCCTGGGCCGGGATCGGCGCAACCTGGGGGCCGATCCTGACGGCGGTGTCCGCCGCCCTCATCTACTGGGCGCTCTGGGCCGCTGGGGGCCCGAAGACCGCCCTGCGCGAGGAGCTCGACATTCCGGAGCGCCCCAGAACGGGCGTCATCACCACGCCCTAGCGGCGCCGAGTCCGTGAGGGGGCGGCTCAGAGCCGCTCCCTCACCGCCACCGGGCCCGGGATCAGTAGGGCTCGAGGTCCACGAGACGGAGGGCGAGCAGGCAGGTCGCCTGCCCCTCCACCGTATCGAGTGGGGTTCGCAGGAGCCCTTCGATCTTGCGGAGCCGATAGTTCAAGGAGTTCCGGTGAATGAACAGGTCTTCGCAGGTGCGCCCGGGCTGTGCGTCGTTGCGCAGATAGGCGCGCAGCGTCGCCACAAGCCCCGCGTTTTTGTTCCGGTCGTGCTCGACGATCGGATCCAGCAAGCGCACAGCAGCCTCGCGTGCTCCCCTCCCCGCGGTAGCCGAGACGATCGCGCTCAGCCCGAGACCCGGGGCAAGGGTCGGGCGCTCGACGTGCCGGAGCAGATCCTGCGCGTGGACCACAGAAACTCGGAACTCATCGATGGTGGGGGCGGGCTCTTTCAGGATCAGTGGCTGCCCGGGGTCGATCGCGAACAGGCGGTCGGTGACCTCCGGAAAGCTCTGCCGGGGACCCTGCAGGAACGCGTAGAGCTTGCTCTCGATCTCCGTAGCCCGCACGGTCTCGAACAGGTCGTGCAGCGCGAGGCGCAGCTGCCACGAAGCAGATTGGTGCTCCCCGCTCAGATCCGCGATCAGAATCGCCGTCTCCTCCCGCCGGTCCAGGCCAAGCGCGTCGAAGGCCCGCGCCACATCGGAGCGGGTGGCTTCGGACCAGGCGGCGCAGTCTCGAACAAGCTGGCGAATCTCCTGGTGCCGGGTGGCATCCACCACAACCGAACGATTGAGCTGCAGGGCGAGGATCGAGGCGACCGGAGTCAGCATCGCCTCCAGCTGCGGGCCCGTGCCGAGTCGCATGACCGCGAGTCGACAGGCGCGATTCAACCCCATCGGCAGCGGGATATTCAGAGCCGTGCGGCTCTTTTGCCCGCCGCCATCCGGCCAGGTCACGAGTTCGGGGTACTGCGCGATCACGCTCCCGAACGCGTCGAAGACGGCGACGGGCGACTGCACCGATTCGTAGATGGCGGCGAGGAGCGTCGCGACCTCCGCGCCCTGATTCGCGAGGCGAGCGCACTCGTCGGCGAGGTGCCAGCCGCGGTTGACGACCTGGAGCCGCTCAGCCTGGAGCACATCCTCCACGTGCCGATCCACCTGGAGGGGCGGCACCACGGAGGGCACCTCGAGCAGGGGCACTTCGTGCGCGTTGCAGGCCGTCACCAGCTCCGGAGGGAGCATCCGGTGCGCCATCCCGGTGGCGAAGGCGATCGCGGCCACCGGGACCTGCGCAAGGCGCTCCACGTACGCATCCCAGGTCCGCGACTCGTGCACGTTCAGGGCGATTCCGCTCGTGAGCAACAGGCAATCTGGCTCGAGATAGGGCGTCGGGTCCATCAGCTCCGTGGGCGCGCAACCCGTCACGGTGCGCGCCAGTCGCTCCCGGGTCGACGGCGTGTGCAGGCGCAGTTGGAGGGGGTGTTCGCTCAGCAGATCAGCGACGCGCACGAGAACTCCTTCGGTCAGATGCACAATAATGTACATGATGTTCATTCATTTGCACGATGCCGAGCGGCTTCCCCGGTCCGTAATCTGGCTGACATGAATGCTGTACAACGAGGTTCAGAGGTCACCATCAACTCCGATCTGGGCGAGGCCTTCGGCCGTCACACCTTCGGCAACGACGAACGCCTGATGGCCATCATCGACGTCGCAAACGTCGCCTGCGGGTTCCACTCTGGCGACCCGGACGTCATGGACGCGACCGTCGCCCTCGCCGCAGCACACGGCGTCCGCGTCGGCGCACACCCCGGGCTTCCCGACGCGGTGGGTTTCGGCCGCCGCGAGATGAAACTCACCCCCGACGAGGTCGAAGCGATTATCCGCTACCAGGTGGGCGCCCTGAGCGGCTTCCTGACGAAGTACGGCCTGCCCCTCAACCACATCAAGCCGCACGGCTCCCTCTACGGCATGCTCGCCCGCGATGAGGACCTGATGCGCGCCGCGGCCAGAGTCGCCGCAGACTACGCCGTCCCGGTCTTTGGGCTCGGGGGCACCGCGCACGAGCGGATCGCCGCTGAGGCTGGCATCGAGTTCGTCCCCGAGCTTTACGTCGACCTCAACTATGACGCCACGGGCGGACTGCTGATCCAGCGCGCCCCGGCCCCGACGGTCCCCGCAGAGGCCGCCGCTCGGGTGGTGCAGGCGCTCGCCGCAGGAACCGTCCGCTCCGTGGAGGGCCCCGAGTGTGACGTGTCCTTCACGAGCGTCTGCGTGCACTCCGACGCCGGGAACTCCGTGGAGGTCGCACAGGCCGTCCGCGACGTCCTCTCCGCCTAAGTACTCCAGCCCCGGCTTCGCAGACCGGAGCCGCCCCGAATCCCCCTGACACACGAAGAAAAGAGCCCCATGTCCCACGAGATCGTCTCCCCCCTCCCCGGCCTCTTCTACCGGAAGCCCGGCCCGGGCAAGGACAACTTCGTCGAGGTCGGCGATGCCGTCGAAGCCGGACAGACCATCGGACTGATCGAGATCATGAAGCAGTTCACCGAGGTGCGCAGCGAGGTCGCCGGCACCGTCGCCGAGTTCCGCATCGACGACAACGGCATGGTCAACCCCGGCGATGTGGTCGCCGTGATCGAGTAGCCGAATCCTTAGGCGAGCGGTGCCCGGGCCCCGGGCACCCGGCAACGCCAACCCGAAAAACCCGGAAACCGACCCTCGGGAGCTCCGAGCCAGGACGGGAACCCACTCAGTACACACACCACAGAGCAGAACGCAGGCCTCACCATGCAGAAACTCCTCATCGCCAACCGCGGCGAGATCGCCGTCCGCATCATCCGCACCGCGCAGGAAATGGGCATCCAGACGGTCGCCGTCGTGAGCGAGGCGGACACCGGTTCGCTCGCGGCGACCCTCGCCGACGAGACCGTGCTCGTCGGGCCAGCCCCCGCGCAGCTCAGCTACCTGAATCACGACGCGATTCTCTCCGCGGCCAAGAGCTCCGGAGCGGACGCGCTCCACCCCGGCTACGGCTTCCTCTCCGAGAACGCTGAGTTCGCCCGGAAGGTTCTCGACGCCGGACTCACCTGGGTCGGCCCATCGCCCAGCGCCATCGAACTCATGGGGGATAAATCCCGGGCCCGCGCGGCAGCAGTGGCCGCCGGGGTGCCGACCCTCGCTGGAAGCGACGGCCCCGTCCGTGAGAGCGACGACCTCGACGCGATTGGCGCAGCCGTGGGGTTCCCCCTCGTGGTCAAAGCCTCCGCCGGGGGTGGCGGGCGAGGCATTCGCCTCGTCGTCACCCCGGAAGAACTCGCCCAGACCGTTGAGGTTGCCCAGGCCGAGGCCCTGGCCGCTTTTAATAGCGCGGAGGTCTACTTCGAGCGCTTCGTGACCCTCGCCCGACACGTGGAGGTGCAGGTGCTCGGCGACGGCACAAACTACGTGCACCTCGGGGACCGGGACTGCTCCTTGCAGCGCCGCCAGCAGAAGGTCGTCGAGGAGGCACCAGCCCCCGCCCTGCCCGAGCACATCCGCGAGCGAATGCTGTCCAGCTCCGTGGAGCTCGCCCGGCGAGCGGGGTACGTCGGCGTGGGGACCGTGGAGTTCCTCTATGACCCGCAGCGCGAAGAGGTCGCCTTTATCGAAATGAACACTCGTCTCCAGGTCGAGCACCCCATCACCGAGGCGATCACCGGCATCGACCTGGTGCGCCAGCAGCTGCTCATTGCGGCGGGCGAACCGCTGAGTCTCAGCCAGGCGGACATTCAGTTCCGAGGCCACGCCTTCGAATTCCGCATCAACGCGGAGGACCCGGGCAACAATTTCATGCCCAGCCCCGGTCGCATTGAGGCCCTGAATCTCTCCGGCGGTCCCGGGGTGCGGACCGACTTCGGTGTCGCAGCGGGCTCCGTCGTCGCCCCGTTCTACGACTCCCTGCTCGGCAAGCTCGTGGTCTGGGCGGAGACGCGCGAGCTCGCGATCGACCGCGCGATCCGCGTGCTCGACGAGCTGGAGATTACCGGGGTGAAAACCACCGCTGGCCTCGCCCGCACCCTGATTGGGCTGGAGGACGTCCGCCGGGTGGCTCACCACACCAAATACATCGAATCTGTTCCGAATCTGTTGGGAGGCACCAAATGACCGGCACTGACGCCCGTTACACCTGGGGCGGCGACGAGTTCCTCTTCGTCGAGATTGACCGAGAGATGACGCTCGAGGCGAACTTCATCGTCACGAGCATCGCCCACGCACTCGACGAGGAGGCCCGGGGAGGCATCATCGATGTCTGCCCCGCGAACGCGTCGCTCCTCATCCGCTTCGACCCGGACCGGCTCCCCCCGGCGGAGCTGGAGGCCGTCGTCCGGGGACACGAACACGCCGTCCGGGCCCGCACGGAGCAGCGGCTGCGCACGCGCATCGTCGAGGTGCCGGTCTGGTACAACGACCCGTACACGAACGAGACAGCTCAGCGTTTCCGTGAGGGGTACCATCAGCGACCGGAGGGCAACGACCTCGATTACGCGGCTGAGGTGAACGGCCTCGCCGACGCCGAAGAGTTCATCCGTCGCCACCACGAATCGCCCTGGCTCGTGTCCATGGTCGGCTTCGTCGCCGGGCTGCCCTTCCTCTACCAGCTGGTGGATCGCGACCGCCAGCTCGAGGTGCCCAAGTATCTGAGCCCCCGGACGGATACCCCGGCGCTCACCGTGGGTTACGGCGGGTGCTTCACCGCACACTATTCGGTGCGCGGCGCGGGCGGCTACCAGATGCTGGGCATCGCCCCCGCCCCGATCTTCGACCCGGGGCAACGGCTCGCCGACTTCGAGGACTTCATGGTGTTTTTCCGCACCGGCGACCTGGTGAAGTACCGACCGGTGGACGAGACCGAGTACCGAGCCATTCAGGCCGAGGTCGAAGCGGGGACCTATCGGTACAAGCAGGCCGCGGTGACCTTCACCCTCGCCGAGGCCCTTGCTCACCCCGACGCATACAACCGCACCCTCCTGGAGGCCCTCGATGTCGCTTGAGATTCTCACCCCCGGACTCGCCACCACCGTTCAGGACCGCGGCCGCTTTGGCGCCTACCGCTACGGCATCCCCCAGGGCGGGGCAATGGACCAGTTTTCCGCGACCCTCGGGAACCGTCTCGTCGGGAACACCCCGGAGGAGGCGGTCCTGGAGTGCACCTACCTGGGGCCGAAGCTCCGACCGGACACGGACACCGTGCTCGCGGTGACCGGCGCTCCTGTTGAGGTGCTCGTGAACGGGGAGCCCGTCGCGCACAGTGCCAGACTCGAGCTCGCGGCCGGAGACGAGTTGTCCTTCGGCGTGATTCGTGCGGGGACGAAGTTCTTCATCGCCGTGGCCGGAGGCATCGATGTCCCGGTCGTTCTCGGCTCTCGATCCACCTATCCCATCGGCAAGATGGGTGGCTTCGAGGGGCGCGCGCTCCAGGCCGGGGATGAGCTCCCCGTCGGCCCCGCCCTGCCGGAGCGACTGCCCCGTCTCGAAGAGATCCCGGCGGAACTCCGGCCGGAATTCTCCCGCGAGGTCAGCGTCAGGATCATGTTCGGGCTGTACGATCACAAGCTGACGGACGAGGGCCGCCGCAACCTGGCCGAGGCCGCGTGGACGTTGACGCCGGTCGCCGACCGGATGGGGCTTCGTTTCGACGGCCCCGGCGCTCCCTGGAAGGCGGGTGAGCAGCCCTTCGGAGCCGGCCAAGATCCCTCAAACATTGTGGACGCCGGCTACGCCGTCGGGTCGATCCAGATTCCGGGTGGCACCCAGCCGATCATCCTGCACCGCGATGCGGTCTCGGGTGGTGGCTACGCAATGGCCGCGACCGTGATCAGCGCGGATATGGACCGGGTGGCCCGGCTGGCGCCCGGGGCAACGGTCCGCTTTGTTCCCGTCACGATGGCGGAAGCGCTCGCTGCCCGGGCCGAGGAACGGTCCCGGTTCGACCAAGTCTGGTCTGCGCAATAGCCGTGTCCGCCGCGCCCCGCTTCCGGCGGGGCGCGCGCAGGGCGGTACGCTCGTCAGGAGCGCCGCGGGTGCCGGAACGGGGGAGCGATGAGCATCGTTGATGTGGCGGTCTACCGCGACGGGGCAAGGTTGCCCGGGACGCCGAGCCTGGCCGAGGCGCATGCCGAGACCCGCGCGGGCGGCGGCTTCACCTGGGTGGGGCTGTTCCGCCCCGATCACGCCGAGGTCGCGGAGCTCTCCGAGATCTTCGGCCTGCACCCGCTCGCCGCGGAGGACGTGATGCAGGGGCACCAGCGCCCCAAGCTGGAGCGCTACGACGACCACCAGTTCATGGTGGTCCGCCCGGCGCGCTACCTCGACGAGCCCGAGCTGGTCGAGTTCGGCGAGCTGCACGTCTTTCTCGGCGCGGACTTTGTGATCACCGTGCGGCGGGCCGAGAACCCCGAGCTGGGCGAGGTCCGCGCCCGAATGGAAGCGGAGCCCGAGCTGCTCCGGCTCGGTCCAGCGGCCGCGCTCTACGCGATCCTCGACCGGGTCGTCGACGACTACGAGCCGGTGATGTCCGGCCTGGAGAATGACATCGGCGAGATCGAGGACGCGCTCTTTAACGGGGAGACCGCCAGTCGCGACCTCGCCAAGCGCATTTACCTCCTCTCCCGCGAGGTCATCGAGTTCCAGCGCGCGACCGTGCCGCTGCTCGAGGTCGCTCAGGCCCGGCACCGGGCCGAGGAGATCGGGGCGAACGACCCGGAACTGCGCCGCTACCTGCGCGACGTGATCGACCACCTGATCCCCGTGGTCGAGCGGCTTGATGGCTTCCGGCAGTTGCTCCGTGACGCGCTGACGGTGCACCTCGGCATCGTGAACCAGGAGCGAAACGACCAGATGGCCGAGATGACCGAGCGGAGTGTCCGGCAGAGCGAGGACATGAAGAAGATTTCGAGCTGGGCTGCGATCATTTTTGCGCCGACGCTGATCAGCGGCATCTACGGAATGAACTTCATCGCGATGCCCGAACTCGACTGGCCCGTCGGGTACCCCCTCGCCCTCCTCGCCATGTTCAGCTTCGCCGGGGTGCTGTATACGATCTTCAAACGGAAGAACTGGCTCTAACTGTTCCGATTCGTTCCGACTCTTCGGTTTTGGGGCATCTTTCTGGGAAATACCTGTGCCTTTTTTCGGGAACTGTTATCGTCTTCCGGGGGGCGAGCCGTTTCCTGCCCTCGGAACCCCTGCGCTGGCGAAACCGGCGCTGTCGTTGTCGACGCGCCGGAACCGTCGGAACTGAGCGCCGTACAGAGAGATTACGCACGATCATGCCTGACCAATCTGACCAGCCAGACCCCACCGCCGCGCAGCCCGAGTCACCCGGTGCGCCCGAGTCGCCGACGGTGCCAGAAGCGACAGAGCCAGAAGCGACAGAGCCAGAAGCGACGGTGCCAGAAGCGACGGACCCAGCGGCCCCAGCGGCAGACGCGGCCCCGCAGCCCCCCGCGCCTCCGGCCCCGCCCGCTCCGCCCGCGCCCCCGGCTCAGCCGGAGACGCAGGCCTTCCCGGAGACGCAGGTGTTCCCGGAGCAGCAGCCGTTCCCGACGCAGCAGCCGTTCCCGACGACGCAGCAGGACCAGACGCAGCAGGACCAGACACAGACGCAGGCCTTCGCGCCCACGCAGGACGTTTCTCAGGGGGCCGCCGGGTTCCCCGGGGGCGTCTTTCC
>NZ_JAPFRB010000003.1:380439-383854 GCF_035726885.1 Leucobacter sp. M11
GCCTGAGCACGCTCGCGCTTGTCGCCGGCACGACCCTCGTCCTCGGCCTGCTCTCCGGCCTGCTCTATCTGCTGAGCATCATGTCCGTCATCGGCCCGAGCGAGACGTTCAGCGCCGGCACGGTCATCGGCGGGCTCTTCGCCTTCGCGGGCGCCAGCCTCGGGGCGGGCGTCACCCTCGGCGTCCCCGACCTCTTCAACGGGGTGGCCACCGGGAGCATGGGCGTGACCGTGTTCTCCCTCGGCACCCTCGCGGCGGTCGCGACCGCCGTCTTCCTCATCACCCGGCACCGCCTGCGCCGCGAAGCCCCCGTGGCTGGGCCGATGGTCCGCACGGTCGCCGTCCTGTGCGACGCGCTCGGCACCGCGATCCCGATCACCCTCATCACCGGGCTCATCTTCGCGACGATCGAGGCGCCCCCGTTCCCCGCGCTCTCGCTGCGGAGCAACTGGGGGATGACCCTGCTGGTGACGACGATCGTGGTTGGCCTCGCGAGCGCCGCGGGCCGCGCCGCCGCGCACCCCGGCCCGCCGCGCACGGCCGGGGCCGTGACCGGTCTGCTCGCCGGAGCGCGCGAGGCGCGCGGGTACCTCCTGGTGCTCGCCGCGATCTTCGCCCCGGTGGTGCTCGCCGTCCTCATCATTGGCTCAGTCCAGGCCGACGCCCTCGGCATGCTGCTGCTCGGGCTGCCCCTGCTCGGCAACCTCGTGGCCGCGGCCATCGGGCTCGGGCACCTCGGCGGGATCTCCGGGGTGTTCCCCGGGTACAGCGGGCGAGAGTCGATGCTCGCCTGGGACCTGCTCTCCGGTTCCGGCAGCTGGCTGATCGCGCTTGCGGTGCTGGGCACCCTCTTCGCGGCCCTCTGGATCGGGGTGCGGCGGCAGCGCCTGGCCGCGCCGAGCTGGGGCCGGGTCTGGCAGTTCCCGCTCCTCGTGTTCGTGGTTTGGGTGCTGCTCAGCCTCGGCCTCGCCGGGTTCCGGACCAACCTTGGTGGCTCCGCCGGGGTGTTTGCCAACTCGGTGAACGGCTCCGTGCAGCTGAGCTGGTGGACCGGCTTGGCGATGCTGGCCTGGGCGCTCGTGGTTTCGGTGCTCGCGGAGTTCGCGCCCGGTTTCCTCTACGGCTTTGCCCCCGCGGCCCTCGCGCGGCTCGGCGGCCGTCGCTCCGCTCAGTCCTGGCTGAGCGGCGCGCCGCTGCCCGGCGTGGTTGCAGCGGCCCCGCAGGCCGTCGCGGGCCAGCCGGGGTGGCCCGCGACCGCGCACGCGTCTGCCCAGCAGCCGACCGTGCCCGACGGGTACCCCTTCCCGACCGCTCCGGCGTTCCCCACGGGTCAGGTGTTCCCCACGGGCCAGGTGTTCCCCGCGCCGCCCGCCCCGCCGGAGGCCGCCGCGGGCCCGGGTGACGTCCCGCCCGCGCCGCCCGAGACCGATCAGCAGCGGCCCGCCCCGTTCGTGCCCGTTGCCGCCGAGCCGGGAGCCGTACCCCAGCAGGCCGTGCCCCAGCAGGGACAGCCGACGACGGCCCTGCCCGCGACCGGGCTCCCGCTGGCCCAGCCCGCGGCCGGGGTCGCGCCCCTCCCCGGCACCCTGCCGCCCGCGCAGCCGATGAGCCCCGCGGCCAAGAAGCGGCTCGCCGTGATTGGCGGGGGCGTGGTCCTCCTCGGCCTGCTGGTTGGCGGCGGCGCGATCGCGCTCAACGTGATCAACGCCTCACGAGGGCCCGCGGGCACCGTCGAGACCTACCTCGGCATGCTCTCCTCCGGGGACGCGGAGGGGGCGAACGCGATGGTCGACCCCGGCATTAAAAACACCGAGCGGGTCATGCTGACCAACGACGTGCTGGGCTCGGCAGAGCACCGCATCGAGGTGCTGAGCGTTCGCGAGACCGAATCGACGAGGAGCTTCGCCACGGTGATTGCGGAGTTCTCGATTGACGGGGAGAAATACAGACACAACTTCACCCTCGACGCGGGTCCGAAGGAGTCCGGCTTCCTCAACACCTGGCAGATCTCGGAGAGCCTGATCGTCCCCGTCGTGATCTACCCGAACGGCATCGAGGAGGCGCAGATCGGCAAGACCGTGATCCCACTGTCCGGAGAGCCCGCGTCGGCCTACGACGACTTTTACGGAATGGGCCGCGTCGAGTTCTACGCGTACCCGGGCAGCTACACCCTGACGCCGCCCTCGAGCGACATGCTCGTCGCGGAGCCCCAGCAGCTGCTCGTGGGCACCGAAGTCATGCAGCCATCGGTTGAGCTCAGCGCGCAACCGTCCGAGGCCTTCGCGGAGGCGGTGCTGGCCCAGGTCGCGGAGCGCGCCACGCTCTGCGTCACGGTGTCCACGAACCTCGACGAGGTGTGCCCCTACCCGCTGCAGGACCGCAACCTCAGCTCGATGAAGATCACGACGATGCCCACCGACTTCGAGGAGCTCACCCTCACGGGCTTCACCTCCTCGAACGGGGTCTTCGAGGTTGGCCGCCCGAAGTCCGCCTGGTCCTCCGGGGGCACGGAGGACTACGACTTCTTCATCACGGGCACCATCTCGATGGTGGACGGCACCCCCGAGGTCGAGTTCGATCGGATGACGAGTTACGGCCTGTAACCCGAGAAGCGATCGTGAGCGAGCGTCCCCCGTGCCATCGGCGCGGGGGACGCTCGCGTTTGCGGGGCGCCGGAGCGAGAGAAAGCCGCAGACATCGGTGTAGGGCTTGCCATTTTGCTGAGAGTCTGCCGACAATGGGGCCAGCCGGCTCGCGTGTGGTGACGGAGCGGGGGGATCTGAGCAAGGGAGCTGAGTCATGACAACGCAACACTCAGGACGCGATGGGGCGAGGGCGTCGGACGGTCTCGAACCGGACCCCTCCCTCCCGCCCGTGGCGCTGACCGAGGAACAGCTCGGCCAGGATGCGGCGCGCAAGCGTGGACCGAAGACCGTCGTCTGGGTGCTCGTCGGCGTCGTCGGGGCCATCGGCTGGACGATGCTCGCCCTGGCCCGCGGCGAAACGGTCAACGCGATCTGGTTCGTCTTCGCCGGGGTGGCCACCTCGCTGCTCGGGTACCGCTTTTACTCGAAGTTCGTCGAACACGTCATCGCGAAACCCGACGATCGCCGCGCGACCCCGGCCGAGTACCGGGCAAACGGCAAGGACTACGTCGTCACCGACCGCCGGGTGCTCTTCGGGCACCACTTCGCAGCGATTGCCGGGGCCGGACCCCTCGTCGGGCCCGTCCTGGCCGCGCAGTGGGGGTTCCTCCCCGGGACCATTTGGATCATCGTCGGGGTCATCTTCGCGGGGGCGGTCCAGGACTACCTCGTGCTGTTCTTCTCCACCCGCCGCGGCGGCCGCTCCCTCGGCCAGATGGCCAAGGACCAGCTCGGTCGGGTCGGGGGCATCGCCGCGATCATTGCGACCC
>NZ_JAPFRB010000003.1:383901-385026 GCF_035726885.1 Leucobacter sp. M11
AACGCGCTCGCGGAGAGCCCGTGGGGCGTCTTCTCGGTCGGGATGACCATCCCGATTGCGATCTTCATGGGCCTGTACCTGCGCTATCTGCGGCCCGGCAAGATCACTGAGATCTCGATCATCGGCTTCGTGCTCCTCATGCTCGCGATCGTCGCCGGTGGCTGGGTCGGCGGCTCGGAGTGGGGCGCCGCCCTGTTCACCCTCGACAAGGTGACGCTGGCCTGGTGCGTCATTATTTACGGCTTTATCGCCGCGGTGTTGCCCGTCTGGCTCCTGCTCGCCCCGCGCGACTACCTCTCCACCTTCATGAAGATCGGCGTGATCCTGCTGCTCGCGGCGGCCGTGATCCTGGTCATGCCCGATGTGCAGATGCCCGCGATCAGCCAGTTCGCCTCCGGAGAGAACGGCCCGGTGGTGGCGGGGAATATCTTCCCGTTCCTGTTCGTCACGATCGCCTGCGGGGCCCTCTCCGGTTTCCACGCGCTCATCGCGAGCGGGACGACGCCAAAGCTCGTGCAGAAGGAACGCCAGACCCGCTTCATCGGCTACGGCGGCATGCTCATGGAGTCCTTCGTCGCGCTCATGGCGCTCGTCGCCGCGGTCACCCTCGACCAGGGCATCTACTTTGCGATGAACTCCTCCGGCGCGGCCACCGGCGGCACCGTCGAGGGCGCGGTCGAGTGGGTGATGGGCCTCGGCATCGCCGGGGTGGACGTCACCCCCGAGCTGCTCACGTCCACCGCGCAGGCGGTGGGGGAGGAGTCCATCGTCTCCCGCACGGGCGGTGCGCCGACGCTCGCGCTTGGCCTCGCGAACATCATGAAGGACCTCGTCGGGGGCACCGCGATGATGGGGTTCTGGTATCACTTCGCGATCATGTTCGAGGCGCTGTTTATCCTGACCGCCGTGGACGCGGGTACCCGCGTCGCCCGCTTCATGCTCCAGGACGGCCTCGGCAACCTGTTCCCGAGGTTCAAGAACACCTCCTGGCGGCCCGGGGTCTGGATCGCGACCGGGATCATGGTCGCGGCCTGGGGGGCGATCCTGCTCATGGGCGTTACCGATCCGCTCGGCGGCATCAACACCCTGTTCCCGCTCTTCGGCATCGCAAACCAGCTCCTGGCG
>NZ_JAPFRB010000003.1:385066-395229 GCF_035726885.1 Leucobacter sp. M11
AGCAGAACTTCCGATACCTCTGGGTGGTCATCGTGCCCCTCGCGTTCACGGCCGTCATCACGATCACCGCCTCGATGTACAAGATCTTCTCGCCCAACCCCGCGGTGGGCTACTGGGCCAACCACGTGGCGTTCCGCGACGCGCTCGCCTCCGGGGCCACCTCGCACGGCACGGCGGGCACGGTGGAGGCGATGGAGGCCGTGGTGCGCAACACCTTCATCCAGGGCTCGCTCTCGATCCTCTTCGTAACGCTCGCGATCATCGTCATCATCTCCGCCACGATCGCCACGCTGAGGTCCCGCCGCAGCGGCCTCGTGGTGGACACGGACGATCCGGCGACGCCCTCGCGGACCTTCGCCCCGGCCGGGTTCCTCGCGACCGCCAACGAGAAGGCGCTCGACCGGGAGTGGGCCAAGCGGCCCGAGCTGCGCGACGGCATCGGGGGAGGCGGACACTAATGGGCTCGGTGCTCGCTGCCGTCGCCGCCTTGCCCGCGCGACTCTGGCAGGGTCTGCGGGAGCTGAGCGGGGAGACCCGATACGAGCGTTTCGCGGCGCACCGCAGGCGGACCCACCCCGGCGAGCCCGTGCCGAGCGCCCGCGAGTTCTGGCGCATGCTCAGCGAGGACGAGGAGCGGAACCCGGGCTCGCGCTGCTGCTAAGCCGGTCCGGGACGCCGGGGGCGCGCGCCCCCGGCGACCGCGCAGGCGGCAGAATGGGGGCATGAGACTGTGGAGCCTGCACCCCCGTTACCTGGACCGCGCCGGGCTGACCGCCTGCTGGCGAGAGGCGTTGCTCGCGCAGGCGGTGCTCCGCGGTGAGACCCGCGGATACCGCTCGCACCCCCAGCTCGAGCGCTTCCGGGAGTGCTCCGTGCCGGAGCGCGCGCTGGGCACGTACCTCACCGCGGTGCAGGAGGAGGCGACGCGGCGCGGGTACTCCTTCGACGCGAGCAAGATCCGGGACGCGGGTGAGGAGCGCATCGACGTGACCGCGGGCCAGCTCGCCCTCGAGCGGGCGCACCTCGCCGCGAAGCTCGCCAGCCGCGATCCGGAACGGCTGGGCGCGCTCGATGAGGATCCCGAGCCGCACCCCATGTTCCGGGCGGTCCCGGGACCGGTCGCGAGCTGGGAACGCGCGGTGCTCTCCGACGCTAGCCCCGGGGCCGTGCCGGGCGAAGACGCGACGCCATCCGTGTAAGCGCCACGCTGTGTGCCCGCCGGGGCGAGGGGTCAGCGTGCGGGGGGTTCGCCCGGAATGGAGCCGGGCAGGTACTCGATCAGGAGGAGCGCGATCAGGGTCGTCGGGTATTCGCCTACGGCGCTCGTCGACAGCGAGACAATTCGGTGCGCGGGCAGCTCGGCGAGCCGGTCTCGAATCCGCTCGGCCACGGAGGCGAAGACGGCGTCGTCGAGCCGAACCTCGATGAGGTCCTGCCCCGGAGTGAGCCCCCGGCTCACCGCGGCTCCTCGGCGTCGCCGCCCGGCGGGGGCCCCGGCTGACGGGCCCAGTCGGCGTCCTCTCCGAGCGCGAGGGACTCGGCCATGTCGCGGAGGAAGCGGGTCACCGTCTCGCGCTCCGCGGGGCTGAGCCGGGCCGCGGCCCCGAAGCGTTTCGCGTGCTGGCGGCCGACGGTCTCGCGGGCGGCCCGGTGGGAGTCCTCGGTGATGGTGATGACGAGGGCGCGACGGTCGCTCGGGTGCGGCGAGCGGACAATGTGCCCGCCCCGCTCCAGGCGGTCCAGCATCTTCGTCGTCGAGGCGGTCGAGATGCCGAGGTGCAGGGCGAGGGCCCCCGGGGTCACGGGCTGCTCGGTGTTCTGCGCGACGATCAGGTAGTGCAGGGCGCGCATGTCCGTCTGATTGAGCTTCATGTAGCGCAGCGAGGCGTCGCTGAGCGCCTGTTCGCTCCGCTTGAGTTCGCCGAGGGCGGTCATCAGCTCGTTGACGCTGGCGATCGTGTCCGGGGTGAGCCCCGCCCGGTCGACGAGCTCCCCCGAGGGATCACTCGACTCCACGCGGAACAGGGTCCCGGAGACCGAGTCGCGCGGAAAGGAGGGTGTGGACATGGTTCCGATTGTATCCGAGCGCACAGCTGGTAGGTTAGTAGCTAGCCGAGATACCTAAATGGAGGAGGGGCCATGTCGCAGCTCAGGGATCATGACGCAGCCCGGCGCGCAGCCGGGGAACCGGGGTCCCGGGTCCCGCGGGTGGTGCGGTGGCTGCTCCCCGCCCTGCTGATCCTGGTCTGGTTTGCGGGCGCGGGCATCGGCGGTCCCTACTTTGGCAAGGTCAGCGAGGTCTCCTCGAACGATCAGACGGCGTATCTGCCCGAGAGCGCCGACGCCACGAAGGTCCAGGCGCTGCTCAGCGACTTCCGGGACGGGGACGACGTGCCCGCCGTGCTCGTGTTTACGAGCGATTCCGCGCTCACCCCCGAGCAACTGGAGGCGCTCGACACGGCGGTGGGCGGGCTCGACGACGTCGCGGGCGTCGCCGAGGGGCGCTCCCCGCTGCTGCCCTCCGACGACGGCGCGGCGGTGCAGGGCTTCGTGCCGATCAGCGCCGACGCGAACCTCGGCGACACGGTGGACGAGATCCGGGCGCACCTCGCGGACGCGGTCCCCGCCGGGGTCACCGAGTTCGTCACGGGACCGGCCGGCTTCTCGAGCGATCTGGGCGCGGCCTTCAGCGGGATCGACGGGCTGTTGCTCCTGGTCGCGCTCGGCGCGGTGTTCCTCATCTTGATCATCGTCTACCGCTCCCTCCTCCTGCCCGTTGCCGTGCTCGCGACGAGCCTCTTCGCGCTCTGCGTCGCCCTGCTCACGGTGTGGCACCTCGCCAACGCCGGAATCTTCCTGCTCAGCGGTCAGACCCAGGGCATCCTGTTCATTCTCGTCATCGGGGCGGCGACCGACTACTCCCTGCTGTTCGTTTCTCGCTATCGCGAGGCGCTGCTCGAACACGAATCCAAGCTCGCGGCGACCCTGGTCGCCTGGCGGGGGTCCCTGGAGCCGATCCTGGCCTCGGGGGGCACCGTGATCGCGGGGCTGCTCTGCCTGCTGCTCAGCGACCTGAACTCGAACAAGACCCTCGGGCCGGTGGCCGCCGTCGGGATCGCCTTCGCGATGCTCGCCGCCCTCACGCTGCTGCCCGCCCTGCTCTATGCCTTCGGGCGGGCCGCATTCTGGCCGCGTCACCCCCGCTTCGACCCCGCCCGCGCCGGGGCCGCTCAGGAGCTGCCCACCTCGGGGCTCTGGGGCGGGCTGACCCGCGGGATCTCGCGCCGCCCCCGCCTGATCTGGGCGGTCACCGCGGCCGTACTCGCGCTCGGCGCGCTCGGGCTCACCCAGCTCAAGGCCGACGGCGTGGCCGCGAGCGAGTTCGTGCTCGGGGAGTCGCAGGCCCGCGAGGGACAGGTCGCCCTCGGCGAGCACTTCCCGGGCGGCTCCGGCAGCCCCGCCTACGTCGCCGTGCCGCAGGACGAGCTGGGCCGCGCGGCCGAGGTGCTGCTCGGCACCGAGGGCGTGGACCAGGTCTCGGTCGCAACCGCGGACAGCCCGAGCGGATCGGCCCCGGTCACCGCCGAGGGGCTCCAGCCGGTCGGCCCGCCCGGCACCCCGGCCCCGGAGCCCACCGTGGCGGACGGCCGGGTGCTCCTGGAGGCGACCCTGCACGACGCCGCGGACTCGGTCGCCGCGGGCGACACCGTGCGCCAGATCCGCGCCGAGCTGGACGGCTGGGGGCTTGTGGGCGGGGTGACCGCGACCGCAATCGACACGAACGACGCCGCGGTGCACGACCGGAACCTCATTATCCCGATCGTGCTTGCCGTGATCTTCGTGATCCTGATGCTGCTGCTCCGCGCCGTCGTGGCGCCGCTGCTGCTCATCGCAACCGTCGTGCTCTCCTTCGGCACCGCGATGGGGCTGTCTGCCCTCGTGTTCAACCACGTCTTCGGGTTCCCGGGGGCCGACCCCGTCGTGCCGCTGTTCGGCTTCGTGTTCCTCGTGGCCCTCGGCATCGACTACAACATCTTCCTGATGACCCGCGTGCGCGAGGAGTCGGTGAAGCACGGCACCCGCGAGGGCATCCTGCGCGGGCTGTCGATCACGGGCGGGGTGATCACCTCGGCCGGGCTCGTGCTCGCCGCGACCTTCGCCGCGCTCGCGGTGCTGCCGATCCTCTTCCTGGTGCAGCTCGCCTTCATCGTCGCGGCTGGCGTGCTGATCGACACCTTCATTGTGCGCTCCCTGCTCGTGCCCGCGTTGGCCTACGACATCGGACCGAAGATCTGGTGGCCCTCGAAGCTGGCCCGGGAGCGCGAGGAGCTCGGCCGGTGAAGCCGGGGTCACAAAGCTGGTGATTGTTGCCTAATTCGGTAACATTGGCGCCGGGGGAGCCCACGGGCCGTCCATCGGCCCGCCGAACTCCCCTACGCTGAGTCCGTCGCCGCGGACCAGCGCGGCAACGCGGCCGGTGCTCTCGCCGTGCCCAGCACAGCGAAGGGTTCCGATGTTCACGTTCGACCAGCTCAAGGCGTTCATCGCGGTCGCCGAGGAACTGCACTTCAGCCGGGCCGCCGAGCGCCTGCACATGTCCCAGCCTCCGCTCACTCGCCTGATTCAGCGGCTCGAGGGCGACGTCGGGGTGCGCCTGTTCGACCGGGACAACCGGAACGTGCGGCTCTCCTACGCAGGCAAGGTGTTCCTGACGGAGGCCCGGCGCCTGGTCGCCCACGCGGAGGACGCCTCGACGCTGACCCGGCGGGCCGGGAGCGGCTCCTATGGCATCCTCCAGCTCGGCTTCACCCCGGTGAGCGGCGTGAGCATCCTCGGCGATTTGCTCGCCCGGATGAACTCCGTGCTGCCCAATGTCGAGGTGATCCTGAAGGAGCAGGACTCCTCGGAGGGCATCCAGGAGCGCCTCAAGGTGGAGCTCGACGTCGGGTTGGCGCGGCCGACGCCGAACCGCTTCGACCACGAATCGGTCGTGGTGCAGCGGGACGTGATGGTGGCCGCCGTGCCGCAGCATCACCGGCTCGCGAGCCTGGGTCGCCCCCTGGTTCCCGCGGATTTTGCGGGGGAGGACCTGCTGAGTTACGACCCGGCCGGGGCCCGCTACTTCACGGATCGGACGCTCCAGTTCCTCGGCGCGACCGCGCCGAAATCGGTGCAACAGGTCACGCAGAACGTGACCGTGGTCTCCCTGGTTGGGGCCGGACGCGGGGTGGCGCTCGTGGCCGATTCGACGCGCAGGCTCCAGGTGGACGGCGTCACCTACCTGCCCCTGGATCCCGAGCACCGCGGGGAGCCGCTGGAGCTGCACGCCCTCTGGCACCGGGACAATCGGAACCCGGCGCTGGAGCACGTGGTCGACATTCTGAGCGGGTATCAGGCCCCGATGATGCCGGAACTTGCCTAGTCCTCGATACCTTATAGGTATCAAATATCGCCCGAAAAATTTGGCAGATCATCAATCTTCCGCGTAGCTTGTCTCCGTACCCGCCGCTCCGAACGGCTCGGCGGGAACGGGCACCGCGGCCAGCCGGGGAGCCGCACCATCCCCCGCACGCCTGATCGACTGGACGAAATCAATGACGAACGCCGAGAACGTGACGCCGCCGCTGGTTGCGCTGACCCAGGTCAATAAGCACTTCGGCTCCCTCCATGTCCTCCAGGACATCTCCCTCGAGGTGTCCCAGGGGGAGGTCGTGGTCGTGGTCGGCCCCTCCGGATCCGGGAAGTCGACGCTCTGCCGCACGATCAACCGCCTGGAGACCATCGACTCCGGGACGATCACGATTGACGGCCAGCCCCTGCCCGATGAGGGCCGCGCCCTCGCCCGGCTCCGGGCCGACGTGGGCATGGTGTTCCAATCCTTCAACCTCTTCGCGCACAAAACGATCCTCGAAAACGTGGCGCTCGGCCCCGTCAAGGTCCGCGGCCTGACCCAGGCGCAGGCGAAGACCGAGGCGCTCGCCCTGCTCGACCGCGTCGGCATCGCGGCCCAGGCCGACAAGTACCCGGCGCAGCTCTCCGGCGGGCAGCAGCAGCGCGTGGCCATCGCCCGCTCCCTCGCGATGAAGCCGAAGGTGATGCTCTTCGACGAGCCCACCAGCGCGCTCGACCCGGAGATGATCACCGAGGTGCTTGAGGTGATGGAGTCCCTGGCCCGCGAGGGCATGACGATGATCGTGGTCACCCACGAGATGGGCTTCGCCCGGAAGGCGGCCAACCGCGTCGTCTTTATGGCGGACGGCTCCATCCAAGAGATCCAGGAGCCCGAGGCTTTCTTCACCGCCCCGAAGACGGATCGCGCCCGCGACTTCCTCTCCAAGATCCTGAAGCACTAACCCTCCTGACCGGTCCGGACACCCCGGCACCCAGACCCGCGCCCCGGCGCGTCCACAAGGCTGCCCACCGTCGGGCACCCCAACGAAAAGGAACCACCATGAAGAAATTCGCCACCCTCGCCGCGCTCGTCGCCGCGGGCTCGCTCGCCCTGTCCGGATGTGCGCAGAGCGGCGCCCCGGGCGACGCCCCGAAGGAGAGCGCCAGCGCCCTGAGCTACGAGGTCAACACCGACTTCGAGCTCGCGGACTCGCCCACCTGGACCGCCGCCAAGGAGAAGGGCGCCTTCACCGTCGGCGTCAAGTTTGACTACCCCGGCGTCGGCAACAAGAAGCCCGGCCAGGACACCCCGGAGGGCTTCGACATCGAGATGACCCGCATGGTCGCGGCGCACCTCGGCTTCGCGCCGGAGGAGATCACCTTCATGGAGATCACCGCCCCGAACCGCGAGCTCTTCCTGCAGCAGGGCAAGGTCGACATGGTCGCCTCGATCTACACGATCAACGACGAGCGGAAGAAGGTCGTCGACTTCGCCGGCCCGTACCTGGAGGCCGGTCAGGATCTGCTCGTCGCCAAGGACAGCGACATCGCGAGCGTGGCCGATCTGAAGGGCAAGAAGGTCTGCTCCGTCGACGGTGCCACCCCCGCACAGCGCATGCAGGCCGACCACCCCGAGATCGAGCTGGTCACCTACGACGCCCTCTCCAAGTGCATGATCGACCTGGAGTCCGGCAACGTTGACGCCGCCACGCACGACGACGTGATGCTGCGTGGCTTCGCCGCCGAGTACGGCGACCAGTTCCGCGTGGTCGGCGAGCGCTTCAGCACCGAGCTGCTCGGCCTGGGCGTGCCCAAGGGCGACGACGCCTTCCGCGGCGCCGTGAACGACGCCATCGAGGCCGCGACCGAGTCCGGGCTCTGGACCGAGATGTTCGAGGCGACGCTCGGCGACGCCACCCTGGTCACGATCCCCGAGATCGACCGCTACTAATTCTGCTCCCGGCTTCGCCCGGGACGCGCACCGACCGCGGGCGGCGGTCACCCCCCCCCTGAGCGCCGCCCGCATTTTTCCACCCCCCACCCCCCACAGCAGCCGCATCACCGGCGAGAGGAAGTGAACGCCCATGGATACCGAAGCAATCGTTCAGCTGTTTGTTTCCGGGTTCTGGGGCACCGTCAAGCTGGCGTCGTGGACCTTCGTGTTCTCCATGCTGCTCGGGACCCTGCTCGGGATCATGCGCATTTCGCCCATCCCGGTGCTCCGAGGCGCCGCCGGTGCCTACGTCACCATCATGCGCAACACCCCGTCGACGCTGGTGCTGTTTTTCTGCGCCTTCGGCCTGCCCTACCTCGACGTGAAGTTTGGCGACGACACCGCAACGCGCTCCTTCATCTACGCGGTGATCGGGCTCTCCTGCTACACGGCCGCGTTTATCAGCGAGGCGATCCGCTCCGGCTTCGCGACGATCCCGATCGGGCAGGCCGAGGCCGCCCGGTCGATCGGGCTCACCTTCTCCCAGAGCGTGACGCTCGTGATCCTGCCCCAGGCGATCCGTGCCGTGGTGCCCCCGATCGCAAACCACGTGATCGCGATGGTCAAAAACACCTCGATTGCCTCGGCCTTCAACAACAAGGAACTCATCTCGGCGATGCGCAACGCCGTCGAGATCCGCGGCGACCTGGTGCTCACACTCCTCGTGGCGACCGCGGGGGCCTATCTGATCCTGACCCTGAGCCTGGGCTGGCTGGCCTCGGTTCTCGAGCGCAAAATGGCGGTGAAGCGATGAGCGATCTCAGCGCACTCTACGAGGCGCCTGGCCCGCTGGGTCGGCGTCGGAACCGGATCATCTCGGTCCTGGTCTGGGCGGGCCTTGCCGCGCTCCTCGGCTACGTCCTGTACCGGTTCCAGGTCACGGGGCAGCTCGCCCCGGAGAAGTGGACCCCCTTCCTCTACGGGGACATTCAGAAGGTGCTGTTCGAGGGCCTGCTGAACACCCTGAAGTCGGCGCTCCTGGGATCGGTGCTCGCGATCGGCATCGGGATCATCTTCGCCCTGATGCGCTTGTCCGAGCGGCGCCTCCTCCGCGTGATCGCCACCGCCTGCATCGAGTTCTTCCGCGGCCTGCCCGTGCTGTTGATCATGTTCGCCATTTACATGATGTTTGACGTGTCCGCGTTCATCGCGGTTGTCGGCGGCCTGGCGCTCTTCAACGGGATGGTCCTCGCCGAGATTATCCGGGCCGGGATCCTCGCGGTGCCCCGCGGGCAGCGCGAGGCCGGGCTGTCGATCGGCCTCGGCTCTTTCCGCACGATGTGGCTGATCCTGCTGCCGCAGGCGTTCCGCACCATGCTGCCGACGATCATCTCCCAGGTGATCGTGCTGCTCAAGGACTCGGCGCTCGGCTACATCGTGTCCTTCCACGAACTCGTCTACGCCGTGAACCAGGTGGGGCGGGCGTACCACAACCTCCTGCCGACCTTCATCGTTGGGGCCGCGATCTTCATCGTGATCAACCTCGGGGTCAACGCCTTCGCGGTCTGGCTCGAACGGCGCCTCGCCACGAGCCGCCGCTGATCCGGCGCACCCCGATTCCCGCACGAGCTCCGAGAAAGAAGAACCCGCTCATGTCCCGCTTCATGTTGCAGCCCGGCCCGACCCAGATTGACCCCCGGGTGTTGCAGGCCACGATGCGTCCGGTCATCCACCACTCCGATCCGGAGTTCACGGCGGAGCTCGACCGGACCTGTGACCTCCTGCGCCCCATCTTTGGGGTGCCGGAGCGGGGAGAGGTCGTGATCGTGCCCGTGAGCGGACGCGGCGGGCTGGAGGCCGCAGCCACGACGCTCACGGACGGAGAACGCCCCGTGCTCGTCCTGCACACGGGCGTGTTCAGCGGGATGTTCCTCGACGTCATGGCGTCCCTGAACATCCCCACCGTGTCCCTCTCCGCGCTGCCGGGGGAGCGGCTGAGCCTCGACGAGATCGAGGCGGCGCTCGTCCGGCACCGGCCCATGATGCTCTCGGTGGCGCAGGTGGAAACGAGCACCGGCGTCGAGGTGTCCGGGGAGCGGATTTCCGAGCTGGCTGAGCTCGCGCACCGGCACGACTGCCTCATGATGGTCGACGCGGTCGCGGCGCTCGGCGCGGTGCCGCTCGACATGAAGGCCCAGGATCTGGACGTCGTCGTCGCCGGGTCGCAGAAGACCCTCGGCGGGATGACCGGGCTCGCCATGCTCGGCTTCAGCGAGCGCGCGATCGACGTCATGCGCCGCCGCCCCGAGGGCATTGCCCGGTCCTATTTCTTGGATCTCGCCCGCTGGTGGCGAACCTGGCTGCCCGCGGAGCGCGGCGGCGAGCAGGCGCTCGGTGCCCGGCGGATGAACTGGTCGATGAACACCCACGGCGTCTTCGCGCTGCAGCGGGCCTGCGAGCTCGCCCACGAGGAGGGCCTCCCGGCCCGGATCGACCGACACGAGCGGGTCTCCCGCGCCTTCCAGGCCGCCGCCGAGCACCTCGGCTTCGGCTTCCTGGACGAGCCAGAGCATCGCTCCCGCACCGTGACGGTGCTCACCCCGCCGCCCGGCATCACCGCCGCTGAGATCCTGCGCGTGCTGAGCGAGGAGCACCAGCTTGCCGCCGCTGGCGGGCTGGGGGCCGCCTGGGCCGGGCGGGTCATTCGCTTCGGCCACATGGCCGAGACCGCCCGGGAGCGGGTCGCCGAAACCGCGCTCTCCGGCCTCGTCGATGCGCTCCGCCGGCACGGGGTCCCGCACCCGGCCGACGCCCACGCCGTGTTCTGGGACGCCATCGA
>NZ_JAPFRB010000003.1:395265-405997 GCF_035726885.1 Leucobacter sp. M11
CGCCTAAGAAAGGTCCGACATGCTCGACGCATCCGTCCACCAGCTCATCGCCGAAGAACTCGCCGAGGCCGAGCGCACGCGCGTTCCGGCCCCGCTGTTCACCCCGCGCTTCCCCGGCATGGCCGTCGAGGACTCCTACGCCGTGCAACGGATCTGGCGCGACGCCCGAGTCGCGCGCGGGCACCGCATCATCGGCCACAAGATCGGGCTCACCTCCCGGGCCATGCAGCTGGCGACCGGGATCACCGAGCCCGACTACGGGGTCATCTTCGACGATCAGGTCTTCGAGTCCGGCGCCGTGATCGAGCACGCCCGCTACACCGGGGTCCGCGTCGAGGTGGAACTGGCCTTCGTGCTCGGCGCGCCCATCGAGGGCCCGAACGTCTCCGTGCACGACGTGCTGCGCGCGACCGAGTACGTGGTCCCGGCGCTCGAAATCCTGGACTCGCGGATCGAAATGGCCGGCCGCTCCATCGTCGACACGATCAGCGACAACGCCGCCCTGGGCGCGATGGTACTCGGGGGGACCCCCGTCGCGCCCGCGGCGATCGATCTGCGCTGGCAGGGGGCCATGCTCTACAAGAATGAGGTCATTGAGGAGACCGGCGTCGCGGGCGGGGTCCTCGGGCACCCGGCAGCCGGGGTCGCCTGGCTCGCGAACCGGCTCGCGCCGCACGGGGAACGGCTGGACGCGGGGCAGATCGTCCTCGGCGGCTCCTTCACCCGCCCGGTCTGGGCCGAGCCCGGGGACACCCTGCACGCCGAGTATCAGGGGATGGGGGCCGTGACGTGTCGCTTCGTGTAGACCCGGCGGGCTCCTTCCGCGCCGCCGTTGCCGCCCGGGACCGGGCCACCGTGGGGATGTGGGTGTGCTCCGGGAGCCCCGTCGCCGCGGAGATCTGCGCGGGGAGCGGCCTCGACTGGGTGCTCATCGACACCGAGCACGCCCCGAACGGGCTCGAGTCCGTGCTTGCCCAGCTGCACGCCGCCTCCGGCTACCCGGTGCACAGCGTCGTCCGGCTTCCCGCGGCCGACGACGTCGCTATGAAGCAGGTGCTCGACCTCGGGGCGACGACCGTTCTGGTCCCGATGGTGAACACCCGGGAGCAGGCTGAGCGCGTCGCCGCCTCCGCCGCCTACCCGCCAGAGGGCGTCCGGGGCGTCGGCAGCGCCCTGGCCCGGGCAGCCCGCTGGAACCGGGTCGAGGGCTACCTGGCCGAGGCGCGGGCGGGCATCACCGTGCTCGTGCAGGCGGAGACCGAAGCGGCCGTGGCCAACGCCGCCGAAATCGCCGCCGTCCCCGGGATCGACGGGGTCTTCATCGGCCCGAGCGACCTGGCGGCCTCGATGGGCCTGCTCGGGCAGCAGGACCACCCCGAGGTGGTCGCCGCCGTGCTCCGGACCATCGCCGCGGTGCACGCGGCAGGCAAACCGGTCGGAGTGAACGCCTTCGCCCCGGCCACCGCCGAGCGCTACCTCGCCGCCGGGGTCGATTTCATCCTCGTCGGCGCGGACGTTGCGTTGCTCGCTCGCGGCGGCGAGGCGCTCGCCGCCCGGTACCTGCCGGAGCCGGAGAGCCCCGCCGCGCCCCGGGCCAGCTACTGAGGGCGGGCGGGAGCCCCCGGCCCGGTTCCGCCGATAAGCTGAAATCCATGAGCGAACATCAGTACGTGGTACGGAAGTGGGTGAAGCCGGAGGACCTGAACTCCCACGGCGCACTCTTTGGGGGACGCCTGCTGCAGTGGGTGGACGAGGACGGGGCGATCATCGCGGTCACCCAGCTGGGCACGAGTCAGCTCGTGACCCGGTACATGTCGGAGATCAACTTTGTGGCGCGCGCCGATCGCGGCGACCTCCTGGAGCTGAGCTACCGGGTCGTGCGCTTCGGGCGCACCTCGATCACGCTGTCCTGCCGCGTGGTGAACGTGATCACGGGCCAGGAGATCCTCACGCTGAACGAGATCGTCTTCGTGACGGTCGACGAAGACGGCCACCCGAAGGCGCACGGCTTCGCGGAGGAAATCGGAACAACCAGTCGCCTCACGCCTAAGCAGGGTTCTCTCGTTACGAACTTGAGCTTTAGAGAAAGCCCAAAGGGCAACTCCGAATAGAGTGAGCACACTTGCACTGTTTCTCAAATGACAATTCGTCAAGTCTGCTTAAGAGTACCGTTCACGGGGGATATGTATGTCGGAGCGTTTTTCGTATAGGGATTTGGCTTTTGCCTACCGCAAGGCAAAAGTTGATGTGTACTACTCGGATGCGGTGGACTTGGAAAAAGTCGCAATATATGAGGAACGTCTGGAAGATAATCTGAACGATCTTCGTAAAAAACTCAACGGTGCTAAATCCGAAGCTCTGGCATACGTCGTGAAAGAAAGCTTCGTTGGGACAGCAAAACTGATTCCAAAGGCGCTTGAGCTGAACAGAAAGTCGTCCGTTTTCGGTGAAAACCCGATCTTCTCTTCACCGCAAATTGAGTGGGACGAATTTTATGCAAAAACGGGAGGAACCGCCACCTATCGACCTGTTGCTGATTCGCCTATGGACTTTCACGTATTGTCCGCCTTGTGGATCGCGACTGCTGGAGATAAATACGATCAGACGCTATCTGTAGGTTCAGTGCTAGGGAACCGGATACGCCGACTAAATGATGGCACGGTAAGTAGAGACTCTCTGGGGAGCTTCCAGCCTTATTTCAAGCCGTATGAAATGTGGAGAAACTCAGGCGTCCTTGCCATGAAAGAAGCAGTTCAGCGGGACGGAAAAGCAATTGCGATTACAGCAGACATCAAGAGTTTTTACCATGCCTTGAACGGAAGCTTCTTATTGGAAAAGGAATTCCTAAAGAGACATAGTATTGCACTTTCCTCTCGTGAGAGGTTTCTGACGGAATTACTCATCGCAGCTTTTAACGCATGGAGTATGCAACATGTTTGGGGGAAAAGCCAGAAAATCGGGGGGTTACCAGTCAAAGTTGCCGCATCGTCCGTAGTAGCCAATATCGCTATGAAAGACTTTGATGACTACGTTCTGCAGAAAGTTAAACCGATCCACTATGGGCGATATGTGGACGACATAATATTGGTTCTTCCCGGATCCACAGAGGCCCCAAGCGCACTAAATGTTTGGGAATGGTTGATTGCTCGATCTGTTTTTGCTGGTTCTTTAGTGACGCTGAGCTTTGAGAAAGCAGACGAATTCGGGCAGCCAGATGACATCGGTATTTCCTTGCTATTCAAGGAGCCAATTTCACTGCGCGTCCAGAGGCAAAAAACGAAAGTGTTCTTTTTGGACGGAGGGCCGGGGCTATCACTTATCGACTCTATTGAACGCGGAATTCTTGAAAGCAGCAGCGAACACCGTCATCTACCAGAATTCCCCGCGGCCCCGCATCAAGTTGCCGCTGACTTAGTTCGTGCCATTTCAGAGGAAAGTATTCGTGCGGATACCCTGAGAGGGGCGAGTAAGCTCACTTTGCAACGGGCTCAATTCGCTTTGACTTTAAGAGATTTCGAAGCCCACTCTAGGCATCTTTCACCTGGACAATGGGAAACATATCGAGCTCAGTTCTTTACAACTGTTTTAGAGCATGTTTTAGTACCACAAAATTTTTTCCATTTGGCGAAGTATCTGTCGCGAGTTTTCAAACTGGCAACTGAAAATGGTGACTTTGCGTTTGTGGAAAGAATGTTAAGAGCTACACATGAAGTAATTACACAAATTCATCGTGACTGTTCAGTAGAAATTTCACCGAATGGAACGTATAACTCGGACTCCGTGCTAAATGCGTACTTGCAGTCTCTCGGTCGGGAACTTCTTGTCAGTATTATTTCTTCCCTGCCCCGAGGTATCAGGGCCGAGGACCTCGAGGGGGTTCATAGAGAGCTTGGAAAGTCTTTTAAATCAAAAAGCAAACTAAAGCACTGGGAAAAACGACAGTTTGAGCTCCTTACACGAGACCTCGCTCATACGCCGTTTCGGTGGGAGTTTATCCAACGGAAGTTTTCCAGTCACTCTGTGAATCAAGAGAGACCCATTCGCGATCACAAGACGTTTGAGAAAGCATTCTTAAAAAGGTTCTTTAGTGGCACAAAAGTACAACTGGGAATTCCGGATCTGCACAATTGGGTTGGAGCAAACCCGGGGGACTCTGAAGTTTTCGCTGGCTTCCTTTTTGCAACCCGGCCTTTTTCAGTCCAAGAGCTTTCCCTGGTGGGGGAGGACACATATAACGAATCCTCCTCCGAATCATTTGGGAAAATAATTGCTTCAACTCGTGGCTTTCAAGTACAACAGGTCCTTCCTCTCATTAGCGATCGAAACTGCTTAGAAATAGATTCGGAAGGCTTCACCGGGAAAGTCGAGATCGCAGTTGCAAGCTGGAAGGCAGATGAAATGCGTGTCCAGTCGACTCTTAGTAGGAAACCAGAAAATTCACTCGATGAGTACCGGAGACTTTTTTCGCTAGTCAACAAGTTCTCGCCTTCGCCGACTGAGCCAACATATTTAGTCTTCCCTGAATTAGCGATGCCAAAAGAATGGTTCCTCGCCATAGCAAGACGTACGCATCAAATGTCAACAACTGTCATTTCGGGTATTGACTACCTACATGTGGACAACCATGCGGTTTCTAACGAAGTGTGGGCGGCTCTGCCCTACAGCGGCCTAGAAGTGCCAACAAAAGTTATATATCGACAAAATAAAACTGAACCTGCACCCGGTGAAAGAATCAATCTAAAAAGGACAGCTGGGCTGGAACTGTATTCACCCGGAAAAGGCCCAAAGCTCGTCCTGAACCACGGGGGTTTCCGTTTTGGGCTTCTTATTTGTAGCGAGCTAACGAATATCGACAATCGAGCAAGATTCAGAGGCGAAGTGGATGTACTTTTTGCGCCTGAGTGGAATCGAGATCTGAGCTCGTTTAGCTCTCTGATTGAATCTGCGGCTTTAGATATTCATGCCTTTATTGCTCAGGTCAATGTTCGACAGTACGGTGACACAAGGATCCGGGCGCCGTTCTCGACCGACTGGAAGAGGGACGTACTTCGGCATCGTGGTGGACGGCACGATCAGATTGTGTCTGAAATCATCGATCTGCACGCTCTCAGGGAGTTCCAATCAAGTGAGCATACGAACAACACTCCATTCAAGCCAACCCCGGAGGGGTACCGAATTGCTGATGGACGAAGGCGGGTTCCGAAACCACAGAGTTAACGCTCGAAGGTCTTTTTAGTTCGTTCCGCTGAAATGGAAAAGCGTGACGGTCGACGAGGACGGCCACCCGAAGGCGCACGGCTTCGCGGAGCCAACCGCGGGCAACGAGCGCATCGTGCCCCAGCCCGAAGCGGCCGGGTCGGCGGCCGAAGCCGCCGCCCCGGGGCTACCGGATCCGTCGGCGTTGGGCGACGAGCGTGACGAGGAACCCGCCCAGGAGCAGCGCCCCGCCGAGTAACAGCGGCTGAGCGTTCGGCTCGGCGCCCGTGTTCGCGAGCTGCTCGCAGCGGGTGTCCGGGCAGCAGCTCGGGGTCGGGGTCGGCGGCGCGGGCGTCCCCGGGTCCACAACCGGCGGATCGACCGGCGGGCAGACCGGGGGCACGACCGGCGGGTCCACGGGCGGATCGACGGGCGGGTCCACCGGGGGGTCCACGGGCGGGTCGATGGGCGGGTCGATCGGGGGCTCCGTCGTGATCGGGCCGGTGGTGTGCTCGGCCGTCGAGGGCGGCGCGTACCAGTCGTTCTCGGGTACGGTCGCCGCGATGCCGTAGGCCGTCTCCGGAGCAAGCCCGGCGAAGACGCGGCTCGCGCCAAAGACCCAGGGCTCGGAAGACGACGCCGGGCGCAGCGCGTACTGGATCTCCCCGACCGGGGCGATCACGGCCTGCAGCTCGGCGAGAGTGAGCGTCACGGTGCTCGGCGGGTCCTCCGGGCCGTTCTCCTCGGCGCTGACAACCGGCGCGGGCAACGGCATCTTCAGGTGGCCGCCGCGCGGCTGCGCAGCCGTCACCTCGCCGGAGTACTCGGCCCCGTTCGCGGTGACCGACTGTGGTCCCGCGGGCAGCCAGGGGGAGACCCAGCCGGGGGTGTCCGCGGTGCCGGGCGGGCCCGCGAGGAGGGTCGTGGTTTCGACATCGTGCGTGCCGTAGCCGGGATCCGCGGCGACGGCGAGGGCGACGGGCACCCCGTCCGCGTCCTGGCTCGGACGCTCCGCCGGGGTCTCGCCCCAGAGCCGGGACACCGCGGGGAAAACGGCCGTCCCCGCCGCGTTTGTCGCGGAGGCCGCGCTTCGCCCGACGGCCTGCACCGAGCCGCCCGTGATGAGCGCGCGTGAAAACGCGCTGGTTGACGGCGCGCTGGCGAGGACGGTGCCGCCCGAGATCTCGACCGTGGCCGTGCTCGACGCCCAGCCAGCGCCGAGCGCCTGGCCGTACTCGGAGCGCGCGTGGACGAAGCCGCCGGAGAGCTGCGCCGAGGACCAGCGGCCCCCGTTGCCCGCCCCGATTGCGGCGCCGTGCTCGCTGCTGGCGGTGACGCGCCCGCCCGTGATGAGGATGGGGCCAGAGCGCTGCCCGTTGACCCCCTCGCCGCCGCCAAGGCCCGCGCCGTAGACGGAGCGAGCGGTGATGGTGCCGCCCGCGATGGTGAAGCCGCTGCCCTCGCCCGCTCGGGGTCCGGCCTCATCCTCGCCCAGGGGTTCCCAGCCCTCGGGCTCGTCCGGGGCCTCCGTGAGCGTGCCGAGGTCGGGCAGGAAGCCGTCCTGCACGCGGGCTGCGAAGAGAATGCTGTACGCGCCGATCCCGGCTGAGGAGACCTGAGAGACGGCGGACAGCGCCCCGAAGTCGTCCTGCTGCCCCGCGGGGACGTCAAAGACGACCTCGCTCGTCGTGTTCACCGTGAAGGCGGCGTCCTGGTAGGCGTTCAGCGAGTTGTCACCCTCGAGCTCGACCCGGACGGTGCCGGAGCCAGCGCCGCGGATCGTGGCGGGCCCGGAGCCGCGCAGGGCGACCTCCTTAAGCCGGAGCGTGAGCTCCTCCCCGGCGGCCAGATTCGCGGTGTTCACGGAGAGGGTGCGGCCGAGCTCGACGCCCCCGGACGTGACCACGATCGGCTCGCTCAGGGGCTGCTCGGTGGTCTGCCCGCCCTGCCTGATCTGTGCGGAGCCAGCCGACACCGTGACGGAGACGCTGCCGGCCTGCAGCTCGATCTCCCCGTCGGCCGCCTGCGCGGGCACGGCGGTGACGAATGATCCCGCGATGAACGCGGCAACCCCGAGGGCCGCGAGACGCGGCCGGAAAAACGCAGACTTCATTGTGCAAACGCCCCCAACGTGTACGAGGCGAATGCCCCAGCTGCTGTCAGGGTACCCGATGCGGGCCCCGGGCACGAGGTGCAGCACGGCGTGCGGGGCATCGGCAGATCACGGGGCTCCGGCACACCGACCGCGGCAGGTGCCGGGGTCAGCGTGCCGCCGAGGTCAGGCGGTGTCCAGGGCGCAGGCTGTCGCCGGGCTCAGTCTGCGGCCGGGGCCAGCAGCGCGGCGAGCTGCTCCGCGGTGTCCACCCGGGCGAGGGCCCCGGGGGCCTCCTCGCCGTTGTGATAACCCCACGTGACGATGATGGTGGGCACGCCGTGCTCGGCGGCGCCCTCCAGGTCGTGCACCCGGTCGCCGACCATGATGGGGCGGCTGAGGTCGGCGCCCTGCTCGCCGAGCTGGCGCAGCGCCTCCTCGACCACCTGCGATTTGTGGGTGCGCCCGGCGGCCTCGTCGCTGCCGACCATGACGGTGAAGTAGCGGGCGAGATCGAAGTGCTCCAGGACGCTGTCCACCTGGTGCTGCCCCTTGGAGCTGGCTACGGCGAGGGGGATGCCGGTCGCGTGCAGCTCCACGAGCAGGCTGGACATGCCCCGGTACACGGAGGAGCGGCGGCCGAGGCCCTGCAGCTCGGCGATGGTGCGCTGCGCGGCGAGGGTCTCCTTCGCCTTCGCGGAGCTCATCCCGAGCACCTCCATGAACCCCTCGTACAGGGGTGGGCCGACGAGGCGTTCCAGCTCCTTGAGCGGGGGCACCGGCCAGCCGACGATGTGCAGGGCCTTCGTGATGCGCTGGGTAATCTCCGCGCCAGAGTCGGTGATGGTGCCGTCCAGGTCGAAGAGGATGACGGACCAGCCCGCCGCGGGCACGCGGCTCGGGAGATCGGCGGGGGCGACAGGGGCGGGGGCGACGGCGTTGTCGGTCACAGGGACTCCAAGTCTTCGGCGGTGAGGGGGTGGTCTGCGAACGCGTCGTCGATCGTGCGTTCGATGAACTTGCGGAGCAGGACGAGCTTGTCGGTGCCGGGATTCACCTCTGCGGCGACGAAACGGTCGCTCGCGATCATGGCGAGGGCCTGGCGGGCGGGCATCACGGCCCCGCGGACCTGGTCAGCGGACGGCTTCGGCACCGCGGCGCGCAGCTCAGCCATCGAGGTGAACAGCGGAAGCACGGGCTGCCCCTTCGTGGTCCGGGTGGTCCGGATCCGGGTGGCGCGTTTCTTCTGGGCCCCGGTCACGTCCACGACGAGGTACTCCTCGCGCGCGGCGTTCAGAAAGGCCGCGAGCCCGGCGAAGTCCGGAGCGGCCGTGAACGCCGTGAGCGCTTCGCGGGCGGCGACGTTCTCGTAGTCTGCGGAGACACCTTCGGGGATCTGAGCTTCAGCCATGCCCCCAGCCTATCGAAGGCGGCTTTGCCCGCGGTGCTGATCGCGGTTCACCCGATCAGTCAGCGGTCGGCGGCTCATCCGGGTCGGTCGCGGGGCCGGGGAGCGCGGTGCGCTTGCGGTGGCGGCGCTTCATGAACTGGGCGACGATGATGCCGATGAGTCCGAGCGCGAGCAGGGAAAAGGCCACGATGAGGAGTACATTCGGCGGGTCGCCGCCGGTGTCGGCAAGCCGGGCGAGCGCGCCGGGCGAGGTGGCCAGGGCGGAAAGGAACGACAACACGGAAACCCCGTTCTGGTCGGCGGTCCGACCCTCGGCCTGCGTCGTTCCTCCGCGGCCCGGAGGAGACTTGGCGTGTGGGTACTCTACGCCCGCGAGCTGTCCGCGGGGCGTGCGCGCCTAGAAGAGGGTGTTCAGGTCTTCCATCCCGCGCATCTCGTTGTAGTCGAGGGTGACGCAGCGGATCCCGCGGTCGGTGGCGAGCGTGCGCGCCTGCGGCTTGATCTCCTGCGCGGCGAACACGCCCTGCACGGGGGCGAGCACGGGGTCGCGGTTCATGAGTTCCAGGTAGCGGGTGAGCTGCTCGACGCCGTCGATGTCGCCGCGGCGCTTGATCTCGACGGCGACCGAACCGCCGTCCGCGTCGCGGGCAAGGATGTCGACCGGACCGATCGCGGTCATGTACTCGCGGCGCACCAGGCTGTGCCCCTCGCCGAGGATGTCGATCTGGGCGGCCAGCAACTCCTGGAGGTGCGCCTCCACCCCGTCCTTGATGAGGCCGGGGTCAACGCCGAGGTCGTGCGAGCTGTCGTGCTGGATGCCGAAGATGGAGACCACGAGCAGGTCCGCGGTCTTCGCGTGCACGACGCGCCAGACCTCCGTGACGCCCGCCTCGGTCTGCTCCTCGGTGGGCTCGACCGCGCTGTGGCTGCAGGGCGGGCTCATCCAGTTGAGCGGCTTATAGGAGCCGCCGTCGGAGTGGATGAGGATGCTGCCGTCGTTTTTGAGCATGAGGACGCGAGTGGCCCGGGGCAGGTGGGCGCTCAGGCGGCCCGCATAATCAACAGAGCAGTCAGCAACAACAATTCGCACGGGGTCTAGCTTACGCGTCCCGCTCGGGCGCGGGCGCCGGGCGTGTCAGCTGGGTGCGTTCCCCGGGCTCCCGGACCGCTCCCGCGAACAGACCGCCGATGAGCAGCACCGCGAGCACCGGCAGGAAGGCGTTTGCGAGCCCGAAGTGCTCGCCGAGGAAGCCGATCGTGATGGGGCCCACGAGGTAGGCCATGTACGCGATTGCGGCCACCGCGGCGACGCCCGGCACGGCCTTTTTCGGGTCGTCGGCCGCCGCGGACATGCCGATCGGGAAGCCGAGCGCGACGCCAGCGCCCCAGAACACCGCGCCGATCCCGGCGACGAGCACGCCCGGCGCGAAGATCACGAGCAGCATGCCGATCACGGCGCTGAGCACCGACGCCCGGAGCACGGGCACCCGCCCGAAGCGGGTGAGCAGCGGGCCGCCGAGGAGCCGGGTCAGCGTCATCGCCGCGAGGAAGGCCCCGAGGACGAGGGCGCCCTGCTCGTTTGTGCTGCCCTGCGCGTCGATCACGGCGAGGGGCAGCCAGTCCCCGGCGGTGCCCTCGGACAGGCTCATGCTGAGCGCGACAAAGCCGACCATCAGGATGCGCGGGTCCCGCCAGGCCGAGTAACCCCGCGGGGTGCGGGCGGCCGGCGTCGTCGCCTGCACCTCCGCGCTCGCCTCGGCGATCGTCTGGATCTCGCCGGTCGAGGTATCGGCGAACTCTTCGTTCTGCTGGTCGTGGGGCAGGAACCGGACGGAGAACAGCGCGATCGCGGCCACGAGCAGGCAGGTGCCGACGAGGTGCGGCACGAAGCCGACGGCGAGGCGCTCCATGAGCCAGCCGACGCCCATCGCGCTGACCGCGCCCAGGCTGTAGGCCGCGTGATAGGCGGACAGCAGCGGCTTCCCGATGGCCCGCTCGCTCTGCGCCCCCGTCACGTTCACGGCCACATCGGA
>NZ_JAPFRB010000003.1:406041-407089 GCF_035726885.1 Leucobacter sp. M11
CGGGCAGGGAGGCGAACCAGAGCCCCGTCACGGCGAGGGGCAGGGACAGCGACTGGACGCTCAGGCAGATCAGCAGGGTGCGGCGCGGGCCGAGGCGGGCCACGACCGGATTCGAGACGAGCAGGCCGGTCATGGACCCGAGCGCGATCGCGAGCACGATCAAGCTCACCTGGCTCGGGGTCGCGTCGAGGTGGTCCCGGACCGCGGGAATCCGACTGAGCCAGGACCCGAAGTTCAGCCCGAGGAGCAGGAACATGATGAAGACGGCGTTCCGCCACGAGCTCAGGGCAATCGGCGCGCGCGCAGGACTGACGGGCATGGGGGATCCTCTCGCACGGCTCTGGAGCGTTCAGCGTAACAGTCTGCGCGGTCGGTTTTCGCGTTCGCGACCCGGGCCCTCTCGCACGGGGGCGCGGCCCCACCCGCGGTCAGCGAGCGCCGAGTACGGCCCAGCGGTCGCCGCGGGCGCGCAGGCCGAGGGTGACCCCGCGCGCGAGCATGAACACGATCGTGAACCCCGCGGTGAGGGCGGTGAGCGCCGCGGTGCCCTCCGGGAACAGCCGCGTGAGCAGCCAGAGCACGGGCAGGTACGCGGCGAGGTTTGCGAGGCTCGTCCAGGCCAGGTACCGGGCATCCCCGGCCCCCATGAGCACCCCGTCGAGCACGAAGACCACGCCGCTCAGCGGCATCGAGAGCGCGAGGACGAGGAGGGCCGGCGGCAGGATCTCGAGCACAGCGCCGTCGCTCGTGAACACGCGGCCGAGCACCCCGCTGAGCGCCGCCAGGAACCCGGCGAGCAGCAGGCCGCAGGCGACGCCCCAGAACAGGCAGCGCCGGAGCACGAAGCGGGCCTGCGCCGCGTCCCCGGCCCCGAGCGCGGTCCCCACGAGCGCCTGCGCGGCGATCGCGAGGGCGTCCAGGGCGAAGGCCACCGTGCTGAACAGGGTAAACACGATCTGGTACGCGGCGGTGGCCTCGGTGCCGTGGCTCGTCGCCGCGAACACGGTCGCGAGCATCGCCGCCCGCAGGCCGAGGGTGCGCACGAACA
>NZ_JAPFRB010000003.1:407172-409894 GCF_035726885.1 Leucobacter sp. M11
ATGACCAGGCCGTACGCGAGGACCATGCCCCACTGCGCGAGCACGGTGCCCCAGGCGGAGCCCGCAATGCCCCAGCCGAAGCCGTAGATAAACAGCGCGTTCAGGGCGGCGTTGACGGCGAAGCCGATTCCGGCGACCCGGAGCGGGGTCATCGTGTCCTGGAGCCCGCGCAGCAGCCCGGAGGCCGCGAAGACGAGCAGCATCGCGGGCAGACCGAGGCAGGAGATCACCAGGTAGGTGGTCGCATCGGCCGCGACCGCCGCGGAGACCCCAAACAGGCCGACGAGGGGCCTGCCGAGCGCCGCGAGCGCGCCCGCCAGCAGCACCCCGATCCCCGCCGCGAGCCACAGCCCCGAGACCCCGGCGCGCACCGCGCCCGGCAGATCCCCGGCCCCGCGCCTGCGCGCCACGAGCGGGGTGGTCGCGTAGGCCAAGAAGATCATGAGCCCCACCGCCGTGCTCAACACCGCCGCGGCCACCGCGAGCCCGGCCAGGGGCGTCGCCCCCAGGTGCCCGATCAGCGCGGAATCCACGATGAGAAACAGCGGCTCCGCGATCAGGGCGCCGAGCGCGGGAATCGCGAGCGAGGCAATGCTGCGATCGACGCTTGCCCGGCTGGGTTGCGCTCTGAGCGGATCCGAATTCATGTCCCCGACCCTATCGGGCGAAGCCAAAGCGCCGGGGGCTACAGTGGGGGGCATGACGACCTCCGGCATTGATCTCGACGACCTGAACCCCGAAGTCCGCCCCCAGGACGACCTGTACCGGCACGTAAACGGCCGCTGGATCGACCGCACCGAAATCCCCGCGGACAAGGCCCGCTTCGGCGCGTTCGCCGTGCTCGCCGAGGACGCCGACCTCGCCGTCCGCGACATCATCACCGGCCTCACCCCGCCCGCCGCTGGCGCGCCCGCCGAGACCGAGGCGGAGAAAATCGCGGCCCTCTACGCCAGCTTTATGGACACCGAGCGCGCCGACGCCCTCGGCACCCAGCCCATCGACGCCGACGTCGCGCGGGCGCTCGCCGTCACCTCGATCCCTGAGTTTGTGGCGCTGCTGGCCGAGCTGGAGCGCGGCGGCACCTCCGGCTTCCTCGGCATGGGCATCGACAACGACCCAGGCAACCCCGAGCGCTACATCGTCTTCGTCATGCAGGGCGGCATCGGCCTGCCGAACGAGTCCTACTACCGCGAGGAGCAGTTCGCCGAGATCCGAGCGGCCTACCGCGCCCACCTGGCGCGGATGCTCGGCTTCGTCGCCGTGCCGGACGCGGACGCCTCCGCGGAGCTGATCTGGGACCTGGAGCGCCGGATCGCGGCCACGCACTGGGACTCCGTCGCCTCACGCGACATCCAGAAGCTCTACAACCTGCGCACCTTCGCGGAGCTGCAGGAGCTCACCCCCCGGCTCGACTGGTCGGCCTATCTCGCCGCGATGGGCGCGCCGGAGGCCGCCTTCGCCGAGGTGGTCGCCGGGATGCCCGACGCGATCACCGGGATCACCGCGCTCCTCGTCGAGGAGGAGCTGGAGGCCTGGAAGGCCTGGCTCGTCTGGCAGATCGTCCGCGGCAACGCCTCGCAGCTCACGCAGGAGATCTCCCGCGCGAACTTCGACTTCTACGGCACCGCGCTCTCCGGCACCCCCGAGCAGCGCGAGCGCTGGAAGCGTGGCGTCGCCTACGTCGAGGGCGCGATGGGTGAGGCCGTCGGCAAGCTCTACGTCGCCCGGCACTTCGACGAGTCCTCGAAGGCCGCGATGGACGGCCTCGTCGGCCACCTCGTCGAGGCCTACCGCGAGTCGATCACCGGCCTGGACTGGATGGGGGAGGAGACGAAGCAGCGCGCGCTCGTGAAGCTGGACAAGTTCACCCCCAAGGTCGGCTACCCCGCGACGTGGCGGGACTACTCGCAGCTCGTCGTGGACGCGGGCGACCTCGTGGGCAACGCCCGCCGCGTCTCAGAGATGGAGTTCGCGCGCGAGCTCGGCAAGGTGGGCAAGCCCATCGACCGCGACGAGTGGTTCATGACCCCGCAGACGGTGAACGCGTACTACAACCCCGGCTTCAACGAGATCGTGTTCCCCGCCGCAATCCTGCAGCCCCCGTTCTTCTCGGCCGAGCGGGACGCGGCCACGAACTTCGGCGGCATTGGCGCGGTTATCGGGCACGAGATTGGCCACGGTTTCGACGACCAGGGCTCCCGCTACGACGGCGACGGAAAGCTGACTGACTGGTGGACCGAGGCCGATCGCGCCGCCTTCGAGGAGCGCACCGGCTCGCTCATCGAGCAGTACAACGCCCTCTCGCCCGCGGGGGCGGACGGGCAGACCGTGAACGGCGAACTCACGATCGGCGAGAACATCGGCGATCTCGGCGGGCTCTCCATCGCCTGGCGGGCCTACCTGCTTTCCCTCGATGGGGCCGAGCCGCCCGTCATCGACGGGCTCACCGGCGCCGAGCGCTTCTTCTTCTCCTGGGCCCAGGTGTGGCAGCAGAAGTCCCGCGACGAGGAGACCGTGCGCCTGCTCACGATCGACCCGCACTCGCCGAACGAGTTCCGCTGCAACCAGATCGTGCGCAACATCGGCGAGTTCCACGAGACCTTCGGCGTCACCGAGGACGACGCCCTCTGGCTCGACCCCGCCGAGCGCGTCACCATCTGGTAGTCCCGCGCACCCGGTCCGAGCCGGTCACCGCCGAGCACGGGACCCGGAGCGCACAACC
>NZ_JAPFRB010000003.1:409934-411597 GCF_035726885.1 Leucobacter sp. M11
ACCTGGAGGAGCCACCATGACCGAAGCCAGCTCGGAGACCACCGGGACCGAGGACCTCGCCGCGGCCGCCCTGCGCGGGGAGCAGGACCTGCTCGACCCTCGGGTGCGCGGTGACGCCGAGCGCATGGTGGCCCTGCTCCACCCCGAGTTCCGAGAGTTTGGCCGTTCCGGCCGGGTCTGGGACACGAACGCGCTGCTCTCGGACCTGCGGGCCGGGAGTGACTACCCGTTCGAGCGGGCGCGCCTGAGCGAGCCCGTGACCGAGGTCCTCGGCCCCGATGCCGTGCTGCTCACCTACCTCCTGCACGACACCGACGGGGTGACGCGGCGCTCCTCGATCTGGCGGCGGACACCGGACGGGGTCCGCCTGTATTTCCACCAGGGCACCCGAGCCTCGCTCTAGCCCCGAGTCCGACCACATCCCCGAGGGAGCGCGCAGCATGGCACACATCAGAATCCTGGGCACGGGCGGCACGATCGCCTCGACCCAGACCGCGGACGGCGGCGCGATCGCGGCCGAGTCCGCCGCGACGCTCGCGGAGCGGCTCACGGGGCGGCACGAAACCAGCACCCGGGAACTGCTCACGCTGGGCAGTTACCTGCTCGACCTCGGGCACCTCCGGCTCATCAGCCGCGGGATCGAGGACGCCGCCCGGGAGCCCGGGGTGGACGGCATCGTCATCACGCACGGCACCGACACGGTCGAAGAGACCGCCTTCCTCGCCGACCTCTGCCACGAGGCCCGGGTGCCCGTCGTCTTCACGGGCGCGCAGCGCACCGCGGACAGCCTCTCCGCGGACGGGCCCGCGAACCTGGCGCAGGCCATCGAGTTCGCGGCCACGCCCGCCCTCGCCCAGGCCGGGGCACTCATCGCCTTCGGCGGGCTGGCCCGCACGGCACGCGGTGCTCGCAAAGCGGACACGCTCGCCCCCGACCCCTTCCGGGGCGGCGTGCCGGTGGCGCACCTGATCGGCGACCGGGTCCAGGTGGATGCCCTCCCCGCCCGCGCGCCACGCTTCGCGCTCCCCGGGGAGGGCTTCGCCGCGCGCCGGGTGGACCTCATCCCCACGGGGCCGGGGATCGGACCCGACCTCATGCGCGCGGCCCTCGGCCTCGGCGCGGAGGCCATCGTCCTCATCGCGAGCGGCACCGGCAACGCGGGCCCCGGCTTCGTCGACGCGGTTGCCGAGGCTGTGCGCGGCGGCGTTCCCGTGATCCTCGGGACCCGGACCCCCTGGGGCCCCGTCGTCCCGGTCTACGGCAACGGGGGAGGCGTCGACCTGGTGGCCGCGGGAGCCATCGCCGCCGGGGACCTGAACCCCTATCAGGCCCGCCTCCTCGCCGCGGTCCTCCTCGGGGAGACGGGCACCCCGGTCGAGTTCGCCGAGCGCTTCGTCGCCTACCGAGACACCGCAGCGACCGGCTGAGCCGCGGCGCCCCTGGGCGTCGCAGAAACGGAGCACACGATGTGCGGAGCCTGCGGGGCCAACGCCCCGACGAGCACCGTGACGGCCTTCCTCGGCCTGCGCGGGCTCGAGCCCGCCTTCACGCGAACCGTGGCCCAGCGCCTCGGCACGCGGGCGAGCCTCGGCCGCTTCGGCGCACACTGGAGCCTCCGGGACCGGACCGGGGGCACTCGGCTGCTCCGCACCGCCGAGGAACT
>NZ_JAPFRB010000003.1:411642-413642 GCF_035726885.1 Leucobacter sp. M11
TGACGGAGCCCGCATGCCCCCCGACGTCGCCCGCGCCGGGCTCGCCGAGCTCCGCTCACACCGAGTGACCGAACTGATCGCGCTCGCCGAACTCCCCGAGAACCGCGAGCGCTGGACCCCCGACACGCTCTGCGCCTGGCTCCTGCTCGAAGCGGGCAACCCACCCACCCGGTAGCGGGCCGCTCCGCCTCCCGGTCCGCCCCCTCCCTGGCAAAGCGCGTCACGCGGGGTCATCGGGCTTCCCCGCGGGCCCCCGCTGGGGCATCCTGGAACCATGACGATCGAACGCGTGCAGGCCGAGTCCCTCGAACAGCTCCGACAGCGCACCAGCTCCAAATGGCGCACCTTTGACGCGGATGTGCTCCCGCTGCCGGTCGCCGAGATGGACGTCCCGATCCCCGCCGTGATCAAAACGGTGCTTCGCGAAGCGATCGAGCACAACGACATTGGCTACCCCAGGGGCACCGCCGAGATCGGGGCCGCCTTCGCGGCCTTCGCCCGGGAACGCTGGGGCTGGGATGCCCCCGTCGGCACCCTCGTCCCCACGACCGACGTCGGCGTCGGCATCGTCGAGCTGCTCCGCCGGCTCATCGAACCCGGCGACGGGGTCATCGTCACGACCCCCGTCTACCCGCCCTTCTGGACCCTGCCGCCCGAGGCCGGGGCCACCCTCGTCCCCGTCCCCCTCGCAGGCGACATTGACGCGGGGTGGAGCCTCGACCTCGCGGCCATCGACGCCGCGCTCGCCGCCGGGGCGCGCGTCGTGCTGCTCTGCCACCCGCACAACCCGGTCGGCCGGGTGCACCGGCCCGCGGAGCTGGCCGAGCTGGCCGAGATCGCGGATCGGCACGGGGCCACCGTCATCTCGGACGAGATCCACGCCCCGCTCACCTTCGCGGAGGCCGAGTTCGTCCCCTTCCTCGCCGTCTCCGAGACGGCCCGGCGGGTCGGCGTCGCGATCACCTCGGCATCCAAAGCGTGGAACCTGGCCGGGCTCAAGTTCGCGTTTCTGCTCTCGGCCTCACCCGAGGGCGACGCGCTTCTCGCCTCGCTCCCCGAGGCGGTCGGTTCCCGGGTGAGCATCCTGGGGCTCAAAGCGCAGGTCGAGGCCTTCCGCGCGGGCGGCCCCTGGCTCGACGGCGCGATCGAACTCCTCGACGCGAATCGCGTGCTCCTCGGCGAGCTGCTCGCCGCGCACCTGCCCGAGGCCCGCTATCGGGCCCCCGAGGCGAGCTATCTCGCCTGGGTAGACCTCAGCGCCTACGGTCTCGGCGACGATCCCGCCGAGCGGATCCTGGCCGAGGCCCGGGTCGCCTTCGGCTCCGGCATCACCTTCGCGCCCGACGCGGGCATCGGACACGTCCGGATCAACTTCGGCACCTCGCCCGAGATCCTCACCGAGGCGATCGAGCGGGTTGCCGCCCTGCTGAACCGGGAGCGAGCCGCCGCCGAGGC
Source organism: Leucobacter sp. M11 (assembly GCF_035726885.1). Lineage (NCBI taxonomy): Bacteria > Bacillati > Actinomycetota > Actinomycetes > Micrococcales > Microbacteriaceae > Leucobacter > Leucobacter sp. M11. The sequence continues at coordinate 413,098 of NZ_JAPFRB010000003.1, forward strand.
GGGCGACGGCTCGCGGGCCTAGCGCTCGACCTCGACGACCGGGGCCTCCGGGGCATGCTTACGGATCGATTCGATGCCGTTGAGCGCGCTCGCCTTGGCGGAGTACCCCTCGGAGGTGGCGATGATCTCGCCGTTGCCCGCCTTCAGGTTGAACCGCCACTCGCCGCCCTTGTCCAGAAAGAGCTCGAATTTCCCTGCCATGATGCCCCCTGCGTTCCACGGCGCGCCCGAGTGGCCCGCCCCCTGGCACCAAATCTAGCGAGGGGCCGCTCGCTTGGCCAGGGCTTTCTCTGGGGCAGCGCGAGCGTTTTCCCGGGGACCCCATCGGAAGATGAAGACATCTTCATCGGAACCTCATCTTCGCCTCACAATGAGCGGGCACCATGGACCCATGACACTCGCACGACGGCTCCTGCTTCCCGCGGCGCTCATCGCGGTTCCCGCGGTGCTCGCCCTCGGGAGCCTGACCCTGATCAATCTTCCCGGGGACCCCGCGGTGCCCGGGCGGCCCATCGTGGTGCCGGTTCCCGAGCCCAAGGACGAGC
>NZ_JAPFRB010000003.1:413805-419461 GCF_035726885.1 Leucobacter sp. M11
GAGCGGCGACGACTGGGGCGATGACGACGGCGATGACGGGGCCGACTGGGGCGACGATGACTGACGCCCAGCCCTCGGCAGCGCCGACGCCGCCGATGCCCACGACGCCGCCGCGGACGGAGAGCGCCGCACCGACGCCGACCGCCCGGCTCACCGCCGTGGCCGACGGCACCCCCACGGCAGCGTTCCCCCGCCCGCTCGGCCCGCCGCAGCGCGAGAGCGAAGCTCAGGGTACGTCGTCCCGGTCGTCCTCCTCCGCAACCGCCCGGGGCGAGCGGCCCGCCGCCGACCGGTTGCGTCCCCTGCGGGCCACCGTGCTCCCGGCACGCTGGCGCATCACCGCGTGGATCATGCTCAGCACCCTCTTCACCCTGCTCGCCGTCGGCATGATCGGTCGGAGCCTCAGCCTGGCCTCCATCGAGGTGGCCGCGAACACGAGCATCGAGCAGGAGGCGGACGAGTTTTCCCGCTTCGCGAGCACGGGGGTCGACCCGAGCACGGGAGCGCCCTTCGCGAGTGCGGAGCGGCTCCTGGCCGCCTACCTCGATCAGCAGGCCGTGCACGAGGGCGAGGTCCTCATCGGCCTGCGCGGCGAGGCGATCGCCGGGGTCCGTTCCGGGCTCGGGGACGCGGGCTGGGACCCGGCCGCCGAGCCCGCTGAGCTCGCGACGATGGCCGAGGCCGCGCGCCGCTCCGGCACCGCGGAGCTCGGTGCGGACGGTCCCGTCCGCTGGGGCCGAGTGGAGTTCACCCTCGGCGAGGACCGCGGCGCGCTGCTCATCACGCAGTTCACCCGGGAGGCCCGTGCCGAGGTGGACCAGGCCGTGGGCACCCTGGCCTGGGTGGCGCTCGCCGGGCTCCTGCTGAGCACCGGCGTCGCCTGGCTCGTCGCCGGGCAGATCCTCGCCCCGATCCGTGAGGTGTACCGCGTGGCCCGGGACATCGGCGAACACGACCTCACCGCCCGCGTCCCGGTGACGGGCGGCGACGACATCGCCGCCGTGGCCACCACGTTCAACCTGATGCTGGATCGCCTGGAGGAGGCGCACCGCACCCAGCAGCGCTTCGTGGACGACGCCGGGCACGAGCTGCGCACCCCCATCACCGTGGTCCGCGGCCACCTCGAACTCCTGAGCGAGGATCCCGCCGAGCGTCGGGAGACCCTGCGGCTCGTGACCGAGGAACTCGCCCGGATGAGCCGAATCGTGTCCGACCTCCTCGTCCTCGCCCGTGCCCAGCAGCCCGACTTCGTCACCCCGGGTGAGCACGACATTGCCGCGCTGACCCTGGATATTGAGGCGAAGGCGCAGGCCCTCGGCGAGCGGCGCTGGCAGCTCATGGAGGTCGCCGAGGGGCCCGTCGTGCTGGACGCGCAGCGGGTCACCCAGGCCATGCTCCAGCTCGCCGCGAACGCGGTGCAGGTCACCCGCGACGGGGACCGGATTCGGATCGGCTCGCACATCAGCGGGCAGGGGGCGCAGCGCCGCCTGCGGCTCTGGGTGCGGGACGAGGGGCCCGGCGTGGCCGAGGTCGACGCCGAGCGCATCTTCGAGCGCTTCGCCCACGGCGGGCAGAGTGCGGGGCACCGCAGCGACACCGCCGGTCCCGCACCCCGGCACGGGGCGGGGCTCGGCCTCGCCATCGTCCGGGCGATCACGGACGGTCACGGCGGCTCCGCCTGGCTCGAGAGCGTGCCGGGGGAGGGCGCCACCTTCGGGCTGGACCTGCCCGCCCCGGAGGCCGATGCCGCCCCGGAAACCCACTCCGCCCCGGAAACCCACCCCGCCCCGGAGACCCACTCCGCCCCGGAGACCCACTCCGCCCCCGAGACCCACTCCGCCCCCGAACTCCACTCCGCCCCGGAGGAACGCTCGGCCCCCGAGCGAGCCGCCGACAATGCCCCGAAGGAGCGCTAGCGTGCGACACATCCTGATTGCCGAGGACGATCCTCACATCACCTCCTTCGTCACCCGCGGGCTGCGCGGAGCCGGGTACGAGGTCACCGCGGTCGCGGACGGCGAAACCGCGCTGCTCCTCGCCCGCGCGGGCGACTTTGATCTGCTCCTGCTCGACATCGGCCTGCCCGGCATCGATGGCTTCGCCGTCATGAGCCACCTGCGCGGCGAGGGCGTCACCGTGCCGATCATCGTCCTCACGGCCCGAGACTCCGTGATCGACACCGTGCGCGGCCTGGAGGGTGGCGCGAACGACTACGTCACCAAGCCCTTCCAGTTCGCCGAGCTGCTCGCCCGGGTCAGGCTGCGGATCGGGGACGGCGAGCAGCGCGCCCCCGGGCCGCTCCTGAGCCACGGTGACCTCAGCGTGGACGTCCGTGCCCGCCGGGTCAGCGTCGGGGAGCGCAACACGGAGCTCACGGCCCGCGAGTTCGCCCTCCTGGAGGTCTTCCTCGGCCACCCCGGCCAGGTGCTCTCCCGGGACCAGCTCATCGGACACGTCTGGGGGGCGGACTTCGATCCCGCCTCGAACGTCGTTGACGTGTACGTGCGGGCGCTGCGGGGCAAGATCGGACCGGACCGAATCGAAACGGTCCGCGGCGCGGGATACCGGCTCCGATGAGCGCCGTTCGCTACGCCACCACGCCGCCCGCGAACCGGCGCGTGGCCCCGGGCGGCCCACCGCGGCCCGCCCGTGCGCCCCGCAGCGCCCGCCGGCTCGTCTCCGGGGTGCTCGCCCTCCTCGCGGGAGCGCTCCTCGTGGCCCCGGCCCTGCTGCGCACCCTCGGGGGCGCGGCCGATGCGCACGCGCTCAGCCTGCCCGGCGCGATCACGCTCGCGATCTTCCTGCTTGCCGTGTGGGGGTGGATCTTCACCCCGCTCGACGACACCCTGATCGCGTTCCTCGCGGCCGCCGCGCTCATCGTGTTCGGCGCGCTGCCCGCGGACACCTTCTTCGCCGCGCTCGGCGACGACACCATCTGGCTGCTCATCTGCGCCTGCATCATCGCCGCGGGCGTCGCCTCCTCCGGGCTTGCCCTGCGCGCGGCGGCCGCGCTCGTCACCCGGGCGCGCACCCCAAGGGGCCTGTTTCACCGCCTGACCGCGGCCCTGATCCTCACCGCCTTCGCGATCCCCGCAACGAGCGGCCGGGCGGCCCTCGCCCGCCCCGTGTACCAGGCGATCGCCGCGGCTCTGCCCGGGCGCGCCTCGGTGCTGCGCGGCCTCGGCCTGCTGTTTCCCACCGTGATCCTGCTCTCGGCCGTTGGCTCCCTGCTCGGCGCCGGGGCGCACCTCATCACGAGCCAGATCCTCGCGAGCGCCACGGGCACGGGAATCTCCTTCCTACAGTGGGCGGTGCTTGGCCTGCCGCTCGCCGTGCTCTCCTCGCACCTCGCCGCAGAGCTGATCCTGCTCCGCTTCACCCGGGGCGCTGAGCGGCGGACGCAGCTTCGGGTCGACCTCTCAGACATCCGGGCGGTCGCGCCCGGCCCCGTCACCGGACCGCTGGGCGCGGGGGAGCGCCGGGCGCTGTCGATCCTTCTCGCGGTCATCGCGCTGTGGTGCTCGGAGCCCCTGCACGGCCTTGCCCCCGCGGTCGTCGCGCTCCTCGGCGCGATCGCGATCACGCTGCCCGCCGTCGGCGTCACCTCGCTCGGCCGCGCGGTCACGGGGGTGCCGTGGAACCTGCTCCTGTTCCTCGCCGCAACGCTGGCCCTCGGCAAGGCCCTCACCGACACCGGCGCGGCCGCCTGGCTGGGCGAGAGCGCCCTGGGCCCCGTCCGCCTGCTGGGCGCGGGCGCCGGGATCGTGTTTCTCTGCCTCGTCATCGCGATTTCCCTCGCGGCCCACCTGGTGATCCAGTCCCGCTCCGCCCGCTCGGCGGCGCTCATCCCGGTGGTGATCGCGATCGCGCCCGGGCTCGGCATCGACCCCGCGGCGGCGGCCTTCGCCTCCACCGCGGCGGCCGGTTTTTGCCTCACCCTGCCCAGCTCGGCGAAGCCCGTCGCGATGTTCTCCGACCCCGAGCTCGGTGCGGGCGCGGTGGACCCCGCCGACCTGCTCCGCCTCTCCGCCTGGCTCGCCCCACTGCTGTTTGTCCTCATCGCCGCCTGCTCGCTCTGGCTGTGGCCCGCACTCGGGCTCCCGCTCGTCAGCTAACCCGACCGCGCCATCGGCGCTCCCGCACGCAACCACCCGTCCCCGGGGGAGAGCCCCCCGGTGCTCGGCGCACCCGAAAACGGGCCACCCGGCCCCGTCCACACCCGAAATATCCCGGAGGTTCCCATGTCCATTCACACCCCGCAGCGCATCCTCGTCGCCCCGAGCGGTTTCAAGGAGAGCCTGAGCGCCGAGGTCGTCGCCAGCGCAATCGCCGCCGGAATCCGCCGGGTCATTCCCGGCATCCAGGTGGACGAGTACCCCGTCCCCGATGGCGGCGAGGGCACCGCCGCCGTGCTCGCGGGGACGACGGGCGGCGAACTCATGCCGCTCATGGTGACTGGCCCCGTCGGCGAAGCCGTCGCCGCACACTGGGCCCGGCTCGGTGGCCGGGCCAGCGGCACCGCCGTCGTCGAAATGGCCTCGGCGGCCGGGCTCCGACTGGTGCCCCGCGACCGGCGCGACCCCGGGCGCACCACGACCGCGGGCGTGGGCGAACTCATCGCCGCCGCCCTCGACGACGGCGCCAGCCGCATCATCGTCGGCTGCGGGGACTCCGGCACGAGCGACGGCGGGGCGGGGGCCCTCCGCGCCCTCGGCGCACGCATCCTCGACGCCGAGGGGCGGGAGCTCCCCGCGGGCGGCGCTGCCCTCGCCCGTGCCGCGAGCCTCGACCTCCGCGGGCTGCACCCGCGACTCGGCGAGGTCGAGATCGTGCTCGCCTGCAACGTCCACAACGTCCTCTGCGGACCCGGCGGTGTCGCCCGGGTCTTCGGCCCGCAGAAGGGCGCCACCCCGGCCCAGGTCGAGGACCTGGCCGCGGCACTCGACGCCTGGGCCGCGCTCCTCCAGCGCAGCGCCCCGCACGCGGCCGGGCTCGACGTGCGCGGCGGCCCCGGCACCGGCGCTTCCGGCGGCCTCGGCGCGGGGCTGGCGGCGGTCCTCGGCGCGCGACTCGCCCCCCGCTTCGAGGTGCTCCTCCACCCGAGCGTCGCCCCCGTGGACCTCAACGCGATGATCGCCGCGGCCGACCTCGTCATCACCGCCGAGGGGGCCATCGACTTCCAGACCCCGAAGGGAAAGGTGCCCGCCGAAATCGCGCTCCGCGCCCGCAACGCGGGGGTGCCCGTGCTGGGCCTCGCCGGGTCCCTCGGCGCGGGAGCCCCCGCGGTGCACGACATCGGCATCGACGCGATCGCCTCGATCCTCACGGTGCCGATGCCCCTCGAAGACGCCGTGGAACAGGGCGAGGTCCTGCTCCGGGACGCCGCCGAGCGAAGCATGCGCCTCATCCTGCTCGGCTCCGCCCTGTCCGCCCGCGGGGCGCTGGCCGTGGCCGCCTGAGCCGCGGTAGCGTCGGGGCATGACGATTCTCATCACGGGCTTCGGGGCCTTCGGCACGAACACGCTCAACCCGAGCGGACAGGCCGCGGCCGCGCTCCAGGGACAGCAGATCGCCGGGCACACCGTGGTCTCCGCCGTGCTCCCCGTGGCCACCGATCGGGTCGGGCCGAGCCTGGACGCGCTCATCGAGCAGCACC
>NZ_JAPFRB010000003.1:419500-422769 GCF_035726885.1 Leucobacter sp. M11
GGGAACGGATCGGCGTCGAGCGAGTCGCGATCAACCTCCGCGACTTTCCCATCCCCGACGCCGATGGACGCACCCCCGCGGAGCAGCCCGTGGTCGCGGGCGGCCCGGACGCCTACCTGACAGAGCTCCCCGCGCGGGCGATCCGGGACGCGTGGCAGGGCGCGGGTCTCCCCGGCGAGATCTCCCACACCGCGGGCACCTACGTCTGCAACCAGACCATGTACGAGGCCGCGCACCGCAGCCGCGGCACGGGACGTCGTACCGGCTTCATTCACCTCCCCGCGACCCCCGAATCCGCCGCGGAAAGCGCGCGCAACGCGGCCGCAACGCCAGCGGTGCCACGGACCGCTCCCGGCGAGCCAGCCACCCCGACGGTCCCGCTCGCGGAACTGGTCCGCGCCGTGAGGATCGCCGCCGAGGTGTGCCTCACGGAGCCGAAGGCGGTGGCGCTGGCCCCGAGCGGGGCGCTCGACTAGAGCGGGCCCGGCGGGCCCGTTCGGCGCTCCTCGCCCCCGCCGAGGCGGCGGCTGGCCGGAAGAGTGAGCCCGACGCCCACCCTCCCCCCGGATTGAGACGGACCTGAGCCGAGGGCATCGGCACTCCCGCCGGCACCGTCCGGGCCGGAGACCAGCGCAGAGGCGTCGGTTCCCCGGGCCCGGTTGCGGCCGTCGCCTCGGGCGGCCGCCGGGTTGCCGGGTGGGCCAAGACCCGCGGGGCGCTGCCGAGCGCTCCGTCCCACGGGAAGCACAGGTGCCGGGGGCCGGGTCCGGGATAGGATTGGGGCACGTGCCGTGCGCTCGCACGGCCACCAAGATCCCCACTCGCCCCTTGGAGAAAAACATTATGGCTGCCCCGTCCCGCCTTGATCAGGTCATCGCCCTCGCCCGCCACCGCGGCTTCGTGTTCCAGGCCGGTGAGATCTACGGCGGATCCCGCTCGGCATGGGACTACGGCCCCCTCGGCACCGAGCTGAAGGAGAACATCAAGAAGCAGTGGTGGAAGTACATGGTGCAGTCCCGCGACAACGTCGTGGGGATCGACTCCTCCGTAATTCTGCCCCGCAAGATCTGGGAGGCCTCCGGCCACGTCGAGGTCTTCTCTGACCCGCTCGTCGAGTGCACCCAGTGCCACAAGCGCTACCGCGAGGACCACCTGCTCGAGGAGTTCGAGGAGAAGAAGGGCCGCGCCCCCGAGGGCGGGCTCGCCGAGGTCGTCTGCGTCAACTGCGGTGCCCGAGGCCAGTTCACCGAGCCCCGCGCCTTCTCCGGCCTGCTCAAGACCTTCCTCGGCCCCGTCGACGACGAGGCCGGGCTGCACTACCTCCGCCCCGAGACCGCTCAGGGAATCTTCGTGAACTTCGCGAACGTGCTCCAGGCGGCCCGCATGAAGCCCCCGTTCGGCATCGGCCAGATCGGGAAGAGCTTCCGCAACGAGATCACGCCCGGAAACTTCATCTTCCGCACCCGCGAGTTCGAGCAGATGGAGATGGAATTCTTCGTCGAGCCCGGCACGGACGAGCAGTGGCAGGAATACTGGATGGCCGAGCGCATGAACTGGTACACCGGCCTCGGCATCGACCGCGACAACCTCCGCTTCTTCGAGCACCCCGAGGAGAAGCTCTCGCACTACTCGAAGCGCACCGTGGACATCGAGTACAAGTTCGGCTTCCAGGGTTCCGAGTGGGGCGAGCTGGAGGGCGTCGCCAACCGCACCGACTTCGACCTGAAAACGCACGCCGAGGCATCGGGCAAGGACCTGTCCTTCTTCGATCAGACCAAGGACGAGCGCTGGACGCCCTACGTGATTGAGCCCGCCGCTGGCCTGACCCGCTCGCTCATGGCCTTCCTCGTGGACGCCTACCGCGAGGAGGAGGTGCCGAACGCGAAGGGCGGCACCGACAAGCGCACCCTGCTCGCGCTTGACCCCCGGCTCGCGCCGGTCAAGGTGGCCGTGCTGCCCCTGAGCCGGAACGAGAAGCTGTCCCCGGTTGCCCGCGAGATCGCCGCCGAGCTGCGCGAGCAGTGGAACGTGGACTTCGACGATTCCGGCGCGATCGGTCGCCGCTACCGCCGCCAGGACGAGATCGGCACCCCGTTCTGCGTCACGGTCGACTTCGACTCGCTCGAGGACCAGGCGGTCACCGTCCGCGACCGCGACACGATGGCGCAGGAGCGCGTGCCCCGCGAGAAGCTCTTCGGCTACCTCGCCGAGCGGCTCCGCGGCGCCTAAGCGCCCCGCCCGCGCGAACACCCCGAAAGGACCCAGATGCACCCCGCAACTCCGGAACAGCTCGGCCAGGTCGAGACGGAGTATCACCGGCTCTACCGGGCTCACCCGGACTACCGGTGGTGGCGGCCGCTGCTGCTGATGTGCCTCGTCGGGGTGTTCGCGCTCCTGTCCTCAGGGGTGGTGATGGCGATCGCCCTCGGGGTGATCGGGGCCGTCCGCGGTGAACCGGTTGACCCCTGGGAGATCGAGGGCCTCTTTATCCCGGACACCCAGAACCCGGTCACAATGCTGCTCGGGCTCGGCTCGATCGCGGTCTGGCTGCCCTGTGTGTTCTTCGCGATGTGGTGCGTCGGCATCAAACCGGCCGGCCGGCTGTCCTCGGTCGCCTTCCGGCTGCGCTGGGGCCTGATCGCTCGGCTGATCCTGCCCGGGCTTGCCGCCTTGCTGGCCGTGCAGGCCGTGTCCATCGGGGTCGGGCTCCTGCTGCCCAGCGAGGGTCCCGCGCCCGAGGTCGTCCCGGTCGAGATGGGCACCGCGCTCGCGTCCGTGCTGATCATTCTGCTGATCGTGCCGGTTCAGGCCGCAGCCGAGGAATACGTCTTCCGCGGCGTCCTCATGCAGGCCATCGGCTCGTGGCTGCGCAACCCCGCCCTCGCCATCATCCTGCCCACGCTCCTGTTCATGTCCCAGCACATTTACGACGTGTGGGGCCTGCTCCAGGTGGGCCTGATGGGGGCGACTGCCGCGTGGCTCGCCTGGCGGACGGGCGGCCTCGAAGCGGCCATCGTGATCCACGTGCTGAATAACATCGTGAGCATGCTGATCATGACGACGGGGCTCACCGGGCAGACCGGCCAGACCGCCGAGACCGGGGGCCCGCTCTCGGTGCTCGTCGTCGCCGTCATGCTCGCCGTCTACGCCTGGCTCGCGATGCGCGTGTTTACGCGCGGCGGCTACGGGCGCACCCTGCTCGTCGTGCCCGCCCCGGCCGCCCAGCTCCCGAGCGCCCCGGCGCCGTTGTGGACGGGCACGCCGGGTCA
>NZ_JAPFRB010000003.1:422831-422955 GCF_035726885.1 Leucobacter sp. M11
CCAGAGAGCACCCCGCACGACCGCGCGGCCCGGCCGCGCACCCCAATTCCGGATACCCCACGAGTCAAGGCGGAACAGATGAGCACCGATCACCCAGAGCCCACCGCGCCGAGCGCCTTCGAAG
>NZ_JAPFRB010000003.1:423015-427642 GCF_035726885.1 Leucobacter sp. M11
TGCTCGTGCTGGCGACCTCGATCGCCGGGCTCGCCGCGGCGATCGAGATCGCCAGCGTGGGGCTGCAGGTTCGTGTCCTGGTGCCGAGCCCGGAGGGGCTTTCCCCCGCCGGGGTGGTTCGGGACGGCTCCGGGGCGCTCGCCGCTCTGGTGGCAGAGCTCGGCGACGCCCCGCCCGCGCTGCGCGACGTGCCCGCCGGCCGCACGCTGCTCCGGGCGAAGTCCGGCGCGCTGCGCCCGGTGCCCGCGGACTCGGTGTTCGGGATCCCCTCGTCGCCCCTGGCCCGTGAGGTCTCTGCCCTGATCGGCTCGGGCGGCGCCTTTCGCGCGTACATCGACCGGTTGCGCCCCGTGCTCACCATCGGGAAGGAGCGCTTCCTCGGGCCGCTCGTGCGCTCTCGGCTGGGCCTGGCCGTCGCCGAGCGGCTCGTCGGCCCCCTCATTCGGGAACGCTACGGTGTGGGTCCGGACGAGGTCGAGGTTGCCGTCGCGGTCCCCGGGCTGAACGAGGCGCTGACACGGGTGGGTTCCCTGAGCGGCGGGGTCCTGGACGTCGCCGCCGACAGCGTTGCACGTGAAACCCCGGTGCTGCCCGAGGGCGGATGGCCCGTGCTGATCACGGCGCTGCGTGACCGCCTCGACTTCTTCCAGGCGGAGACCGTTCTCGCCGATCTCGCTCACGCGGCGGACAACCCCGACGTCCGATACCGCTGGTCGATTCGTGATTCCGAAGGCGGGGAGCACCTGGCTCGCGCCCTGGTCACCGAGGCGGACCCCGCGGGCGTGACCGGGGGGCCTTTCGCGGCCCCCGCGGCGCGGACGACGCGGACGTATGCTGAATTTCGCATGGGAGCGGGGGTGCTCGCCCCCGAGGCGGCCGCGGCGCTCGAGGCCGAGCCCCGCGGTGAGCTCCTGGAGACCCTTCGCGCGGGCTCCGGGGCGGACTGGAGCCTCAGGATCGTGGGGGGCGCTCACCCGAGGGCGCGCCTGTCCGGCCCCCGCGACTCCCTGGGACACGTGGTGACCGATGCGGAGCTGCGGGCGGTCCTCGCCGGGTCGACGCTGCTGGCCAGCGACCCGGCTGCGGCCGCGATCGTCCAGGACGTGCCACTGCGCCGCTGGACCGAACCGGCCCCGGAGCTGAGCCGCGACGACGCCCAGCACCGTGCGGCGGAGCTGGCCGCGGCGAGGGAGGCGCGGCCAGAGCGGCTCGCGGTGGGCGAGGCGGTGAGCGGTCCCGGGCTGTCGAGCGCGGTGGCAGACGCCCGCGCCGCGGCGGTGCCCCTGCGCCGCCGCCTTGCCGGGATCGCCTAGCCGTTGCCCCCGCGCTTCCCGGCTGCTCGGCGCGGCCCGGACTCAGGCGGCACTCAGGCTCGGCGCGCATATGGGGGAATCAGAATATGATTTGCGTATTCGGCGCGCTAGGCTGGGAAAACCAGCCAACCGGTACAACACTTGGGAGTGCTCATGAAAGGCAAAATCGCGTTCGTCCTCGGAGCGGGCCTCGGCTACGTGCTCGGCAGCCGCGCCGGTCGGGAACGATACGAACAGATCAAGGCCGGGGCCACCAAACTCTGGAACACGGCGCCGGTGCAGCGCGGCCGTGACGAGGTGAACGGCTTCGTCAGCACGAAGACGCAGCGCCTGCAGGACTCCGTCGTCGAGGCCGGGAAGGTCTTCGTGAAGAGCGTGACCGACTTCTCCAACTCCGGTCGGAAGGACGCCGCGCGCGCCGTGCAGGAGGCCACCAGCCCGGCTGCCCCCGCGCAGGCGACCCCGCGGGAGGCGCCGGAAGCGGGGACGACGGGCGCAGAGCGGTGAGTCGGCGCTCGGACGAGGCGGGTACCTTTCAGCTGCTCGCCCAGCTCCCCAACCAGATCATGGCGCTCGGCAAGGCCGAGTACCAGAACGCGAAGCGCGAGGTCGGGCGGCAGGCGAAGAAGCTGGGCATCGGCGCGGTTGCGCTGATCGTCGCGCTGTTCTTCCTGTTCTTCTCGCTCGCGGCCTTCGTAACCGCCGCGATCGCGGGCCTCGCCGTCGTGTGGCCTGTGTGGCTCTCCGCCCTGGTGATCGCCCTGGCGCTGCTGGCAGTGGCCGCGCTCGCGGTGTGGTTCGGGGTCAACCGGATCAAGAACGGGAACCCGGTGCCCGAAGAAACCATCGGACGAATTGAGTTGGACGTGCAGCGTCTGGCAGAGCGAGGGGAGAACCGGTCGTGACGAGTCTTGAGGCGGAGCGGGTCCGCGGCCAGCTCCAGCACGCGAACGAGACCGCGATGCTCCGGGCCGAGCTGAACGACACCCTCAGCCAGCTCCAGGACCGGCTGAACGTCTCCAAGCGGATCGACGAGGCCGTCGACGACGCCAAGGTCCGCGTTGTCGACCTCAAGCGCCGTCGACCCACCGCCTTCATCGCCGGGGTCGTCGGGGTCGCCGCAATCGCCGGTTTACTCACCTGGAACGTCGTGCGGAAGGTTGCCGTCCGCTGAGGACCCGATCATTGGGTACTATGGTGGGCAACCCCCGAACCGAGAGAAACACGCTCTGTGTCGGGAATCCGAAAGATTCACAATTTTGGTGCCCCCGGGCAGCAGGCGAGGGTAGGTCTGAATGAATGCGTGCGAGGTGACTCGATCGGTATGACTCAAGGGAAGCCGCTCGACGGCGTGCGCGTGCTCGTTCCCCGCGGAGGGTCTTGGGGAGACCTGGTGGCAAAAACGCTGCGTGAACGCGGGGCGACGCCGGTCATCGCCCCCCTGATCGACTTTGCGCACACGGGGGAACAGGACAAGCTCGAAGCCGCGCTTGAACGCCTGGAAGCCGGGGAGTTCGACTGGATTACCGCGACCAGCGCCACGGTCGTTGACGTGCTCGCGCACCACAACGCCGTCATCCCCAAGCGCACGCAGGTTGCCGTGGTCGGCGAGACGACCGCTGCCGCCTTCGAGGCTGCCGGGTATCAGGTCAGCCGCACCCCGAGCCCCGGGAACAACACCGCCCGCGGGCTCCTGGAAGAGTGGCCCGAGATCGCCGAGGAGGGCACGCTGCGCGTGCTCACCCTGCGCTCCAGCATCGCGAAGCCCGTGCTCACCGGGGGGCTGATCGAGCGTAAGCACGACGTCACCCAGGTCGTTGCCTTTCGCACCATCGGGGTGCCCGCCTCGGCGTGGGTTCGCGAGGACGTCGCCTCCGGGCGCATCAACGCGCTCCTGGTCACCTCCGAGACCATCGCGCGCGAGGTGCACGAGCAGTTTCCGGAGCTGCCCCAGGACACCGTGGTGGCCTGCATCGGCACGCAGACCCAGATCGTCGCGGAGCAGCTCGGCCTGCACGTTGACGTGGTCGCCGAGACGCTGACGACGCAGTCCCTGATTGACGCGGTCGTCTCGGTCACGGAGCCCAACGAAGACGAGATGGACTAGGCCCCCCGGCGAGTTCTCGGCTCGCTTCGGCGGCTTTCGCGATGAATTCTCCGGCTCGCCGGTGATTCTGAGCTCGTATGCGTGCGCGGGATGCCCCGAGGAGGCAGACTAGGAGCATGGCGAGAATCGAAGTGCACGAGGACCGGGTGGTGATCCAGCTGACGACGTCCGAAAAGGCGCTCGCCATGCGCCGACGTGACGTGGTCATCGAGCGATCGGCGATCACCTCGGCGCTGATCACGGACGATCCGTGGATCTGGATCCGCGGCGTGCGTTCCCCGGGCACCCACGTGCCGGGCACCCTCGCCTTCGGCACCTGGCGCAACCTCGGCGGTCGGGACTTCGTGCTGGCCCGCTCGAAACGCCGGGCCATCGTCATCGACCTCGACCAAGACCTCGCGCGCGCCGGCACCGGGGCGCACCAGGACGAGGAAGACGGCGAGTTCGACGACTTCTCGCGCGTGATTCTGTCGACCTCGCACGCGGCGGAACTCATCACCGCGCTCCGCCTCGAGGGCGACGAGCGCAGCGTCCACTCCACGGCCTAAACGCAAGCCCGCGCCTGGCTCCGGCCCGGGCCGGAGCCAGGCGCGTCGGATGCCCTAGTTCAGGCGCTCGGTGTCCGCGGGGATCGCTCCGTCCGCGTGCAGCGACTCCCCAAGCCGCTTGAGCGCGGTCAGGGCGACGTTCTGGGGCATCGGGCCGTAGGTGATGCGCGCGACGCCCAGGGCCTCGTACTCGGCCGCGGTGAGGGCGCCGGGCAGGCCGATCACGCTGATCTTTCGCTCGCCGATGCCCGCGACGAGCTGTTCTGTGGTGTCCCGGTCGAGGACCCCGGGCACGAACACGGTCTCCGCGCCCGCGTCGAGGTAGGCGCGACCCCGCTCGATGGCGTCGGCAATATTCGCGTCGAGCCCGCGGTCCCCGCCGCGGACGAAGGCGTCGGTGCGGGCGTTCAGCACGAAGGGCACCCCCTCGGCCTCGGCGGCGGCCATCACGGCCTCGTACCGGGCAACCTGCTCGGCGAGCGGGGCCAGGCGGTCCTCAATGTTCGCGCCGACCACGCCGACGCCGATGGCGCGGCGCACCGTCTCCGCGGCGTCGCCGAAGCCGGCGTCGAGGTCAGCCGTGACCGGGTGGCTGCTGGCGAGCACGATCCGCTCGGTGGCGGCGAGCATCAGCTCGACGGGGATCTGCTCCCCGTCCT
>NZ_JAPFRB010000003.1:427689-430268 GCF_035726885.1 Leucobacter sp. M11
CGGGTCTCGGGGAGCTGGTCAATCACGCGGGCGCTGATGGCGTCCCAGACGTTCACCATGCGCAGGATTTCGGGGGCGCGATGCAGCTCGCGCAGGGCGGTGGCTCGTTCGATGCTGGTCATGCCCCCAGGCTACGCTCCGGCCCGGGGGAACAACAGGGGCGTCCGCCGCTTGCCCAGCGGACGCCCAGCGGCTGCGCAGCCGGGCTAGCCGATGCGCTCGGCCGCCGCCGACCAGCCGATGTCCGTCAGTTCCTGGCGGCGGTGGATCTTGACGCGCGCCCGGCCGTCCGCGGCCCCGAGGTCGCTCTCCGCCCGGTCGATTGCGAGCCACCCCGCCCAGTCCACCGGCCGTATGTTCCGCTCGGCGAGGAGGTTCCCCGCCCCCTCGGGGGTGTGCTGGCCGAGGCCGCTCGTCGCGCTGCGCTCGCCGAGGTCGGCGAGCAGGTGCGTCACGGTTTGCAGGGCGTCGGATTTCGTGGAACCGATCAGTCCGACCGGGCCGCGCTTGACCCACCCGGTCGCATAGACCCCGGGCAGGGGCGCGCCGTCTGCGGCGAGCACGCGACCCTCGTCGTTGGGGATCGTGTGGCTGGCCTCGTCGAAGGGGAGCCCGGGCAGCGGGCGCGAGTTGTAGCCGATCGCCCGGTACACGGCCTGCACGGGGGTGCTTCGGAACTGCCCGGACGGGGTGACCTGGCCGTAGCCGTTCGGGATTCCGCGCTCGGTCACGATCGCGGTGACCCCGGTGTCCCCCTCCAGGCGAACCGGGGTCTCGTAGAAGTGCAGGTGCACGCGGCGGGAGGCGGTGCGTTCGGCCGGGTCCCGCTCCGCCCAGCCGGTGAGGGTCGCGAGGTTGATCCGACGCTGCCCGAACTGCTTCGCCATTCGGGCGGTGTGCTCGTCGACCGCGATATCGGCGCGGTCCACGATCACATCGACGTCGCGCTGCTGCCCGAGCTCGCGCAGCTCCATCGCGGAGAAGCGTGCGTCGGCGGGCCCGCGGCGCGCGAAGAGGTGCACGGTGCGCACGGGGTTTGCCGCGAGACCGTCCGCCACATTGGGCGACACATCCGTGTCGGCGAGGTCGGCGGCATGCTTCGCGAGCATGCGGGTCACATCGAGGGCCACGTTGCCCGCCCCGAGCACCGCGATGGACTCGGCGTGCAGCGGCCAGTGCTCGGGCACGTCCGGGTGGCCGTCGTACCAGGAGACGAAGTCCGCGGCCCCGAAGGAGCCGGGCAGATCGACGCCGGGGATCTCGAGTCGGGCGTCGTCGTTGGCGCCGGTCGCAACGAGCACCGCGTCATAGCGCTCGCGGAGTTCGGCGATGGAGAGGTCCCGGCCGATCTCGACGTTGCAGAACAGGCGGACATCGCTGCCGTCGAGCATCTCGTGCAGGGACTCCACGATCTTCTTGATCCTGGGGTGATCGGGGGACACCCCGTAGCGGACGAGGCCGAAGGGGGCGGGCAGCTTTTCGAAGAGATCGATCTGGGTGCCGGGTGCCTGGGCGGCGACGATGTCCGCGGCGTAGATACCGGCGGGACCGGCGCCGATCACGGCGAGGCGGAGGGGGCGGGGGAACATCGAGGTCCTTTCACGGGGGCACGGGGCCCGAAACAGGGGCAGGCTCCCGAGATCACCGGGGGCCGGGCAGGGGAACACCCGGGTGCTCAAGGCTTCCAAACGAGGAGCACCCGGGTGTGCTTGTGGCGCGGGCCGAGCCGCCGTCAGGGAGACGGGCGATCGGTCCGCGGGGGTGCCGCGGGCGGCTAGGGGAGAATCAGGCCACCGGTCTGCGCGCGGGCGCGGTCCAGACGCGCGGCGACGTCGGCCCAGTTCGCGAGCTGCCAAAACGCGGCGACGTACTCGGCCTTGATGTTCAGGTAGTCGAGGTAGAACGCGTGCTCCCACATGTCGAGCATGAGGATCGGAGTCACGCCGACGGGGATGTTTGACTGCTGGTCGTGCAGCTGGAACACGCGCAGGCCGTTGCCGAGGCTGTCCCAGGCGAGGACGGCCCAGCCGGAGCCCTGAATGCCCAGCGCGGCCGCGGCGAAGTGCGCCTGGAAGGCCGCGAAGGAGCCGAACTGGTCAGCGATCGCCGCGGCGAGTTCGCCCTCGGGCTCTCCGCCGCCCTCGGGGGAGAGGTTGTGCCAGAACACGGTGTGGTTCGTGTGTCCGCCAAGGTTGAAGGCGAGGTTCTTCTCGAGCTGGTTGATCGCGGCGTAGGAGCCGGCCTCGCGCGCCTCGGCGAGCTGCTCCAGCGCCTGGTTCGCGCCGGCGACGTAGGCCGCGTGGTGCTTGCCGTGGTGCAGCTCCATAATCTTGGCGCTGATGTGCGGCTCCAGGGCGGCGACGTCGTAGGGCAGCTCGGGCAGGGTGTAGACGGGCATGGATGGGGTTCCTTTCACGCGGGGATACCCCCAGGCTAGAACCTCAACCGCACTTGAGGTCAATCGCCGGATGGCCCGTGCGCGGCAGGTGTCAGGGATCACCCAGGATGCGCGCGGTGCGGCCGTGCCCGGAAGCGGGCTCGCCGAACGCGGGCCCGGTCACCCGGGCCGCCGCTGCCCC
>NZ_JAPFRB010000003.1:430329-432476 GCF_035726885.1 Leucobacter sp. M11
TGCGCCACACAGGCGGAGCCCGCGTGCGCCGCGCAGGCCGCGAAGCGGGTCCGGCAGCCGGGGTCGGCGCAGTTCGAGAGGGAGCCGGTCGGCTCCCCGCACACCGCGCACCGCCCGATCTGGGCCGGGTTCGGTCCGAAGTCCACGGTTTCCCGGTCGTCGAAGACGACGAGCGAACCGTCCCAGAGCCCGTCGTTGCCGTAGGCCTCGCCGTAGCGGACGATGCCGCCGTCGATCTGGTAGACCTCGCCGAAGCCGCGCTCGATCATCAGGCTGCTGAGCACCTCGCAGCGCACCCCTCCCGTGCAGTAGGTCACGACCGGGCGGCCCTTCAGCTCGTCGAAGGCGCCGGAGTCGATCTCGCGGATGAAGTCGTGGGTCGTGGCCACGTTCGGCACGACCGCGCCGCGGAACTTGCCCACCTCGGCCTCGAAGGCGTTGCGGCCGTCGAAGAAGACCACGTCGTCGCCGCGCTCGGCGACGAGCTCGTGCACCTGCGCCGGGGTGAGCCGGGTGCCGCCGCCGACGACGCCGTCCCCGTCGACGCGGAGCGACTCGGGGGCGCCGAAGCTGACGACCTCGTCGCGCGCCTTCACGCTCAGGCGGGGAAAGTCGGTGATCCGCCGCCAGGGCGCGCGGCGATCCACCCCGTGCAGGGGCTCGGGGGCGTCCTCCTCGAATCCGGTGCCGTCGGACCATTTCGCGTCGAGGTTCGCGAACGCCGGGTGTTCCTTGCTCCTGCGCAGGTATTGCTTGCAGGCGTCCAGCTCGCCGCCCACCGTGCCGTTGATCCCGTGCGCGGAAATGATGATCCGACCGCGCAGGCCGAGCGATTCGCAGAGCTCACGCTGCCACAGCCGCACGGCGTCGGGGTCGGCAATCGGGGCGAAGGAGTAGTAGAGCAAAATCTTAGGAACGGACACCCCTTTATGGTACGCGCCCCGAGTGTCAGCCGCTCGGGCTGCGGGCTGCCACCCGGCCCCGACACCCACAGTCGACCCAGCTGCCGTGGCTGGGCCGACTGTGGCCGGTCGTGAGGCTTAGAAGCGCGAGGGCCCCGTTGCCGCCAGCAGCGCGGGGTTCCCGGCCACGACATCCAATCGGGCCGCGGCGAGGTCCAGGCTGATCGTGAGGAGGGTGGTCCACTGCTCGTGCGGCGGGTCTGCCGGATTCGGCACGAAGCAAACGGGGGCGTTTCCGCCGGCCGGGCCGCACATCTGCGCGCCGCGTTCCTGCACGCTCACGTTCGCCATGTCGGCGACTCGCTCGGCGACGTGGTCCAGGCGCACGTAGGTGGTCGAGACATCCGGGGTGGCCTCGCCGGGCTCCTGGTCGGGGTGGCGGAAATGATTGGTGTGGAGCAACCAGTGCGCGTCGTCTGGGGTGAGAACCGAGACACGCTCGGGGGAGAGCTCCAGGCAGACGGCGCGTGGGTGTTCGTCCCGAAGGCTCACCACGGTGAGGACCGTCGAGGCGCTGACGCGGGCAGAACGAGCGATGGCCTCGGCCTCGGCGATGGAGGTGGCCTCGTCAAGGATGCGACGCGCGATCGCGTGCACGGGCACGCCGCCACGGGGGTGATCGCTCGCGTGATGCAGGATGTTGAAGTGCACTCCGATGCCGGCGTCGTTCACCCCGATTTTGCCGAGCATGCCGAGCTCGGTGAACAGCCGTACCCGGCCGACTCGCCGCTCCGGAGAGGTCGAGTCCGGCACGAGCTCCAGGAGCAGACCTGCCGGACAGAGGGACGCGTGCCAGTCCCAGGTCTGAATCGTCTGCGGCGCCGCTGCTCCGGGCGGGGCATAGATCGCGGTCGAGCACTCGCCCTCACGATCAGCGCCCACGACAGCGAGCACCTCGGTCCGGGCGTTCAGCGCGGCGAGCCGCCACGGCTCGACCCCGGCGGCCTCGGCGGTCGACCGCAGCTCCTGAGCGAGCCCGGGGGACCACTCGCCGAGCGCGGTCAGGCTGCTTTCGGCAACCGCACGGACGGTGGCCTCGTTCAGTCCGCGCACCGCGAAGAATGCCAGGTACCGATCGACATTGGCGCGGATTTCTTGCGCGAGTGCGGCACCGATTTCATGACCGCGCTCGGCCGGGGTTTCGGATGCGGTGACGAGCCGCAGCAAGCGCATCGGGCCCTCCTC
>NZ_JAPFRB010000003.1:432512-435905 GCF_035726885.1 Leucobacter sp. M11
CATGGGACTCTTTCGTGCTGGCTGGCGTGTGTGTGGGGTGTGCGGACAGCGCTGGGTTAGTCCGCACCTGCCGCCGCCGAGCGGGGGCAGGTGCCGACCTGGCTCATGAGCGCGGCGACGTCCTGGTGCGCGTGATCTCCGGTCAGGAGGTCCTGTTTGACGCGCTCGTGGACATCCGGACGCATATCCTGGCTGAGCTTAAACATGGCCTGCTCGGAGTCGATGTCGATCGTGAAGGCGACGATTCCCCCGATGATTTTGCGGAAAACCGCGCGGGAGTCTTCCATGGGCCAGGGCTCAGCCCGGCGGTTTTCGAAGACCTCGACCGTGCGCTCGACCACGCGCAACGCCATTTCCTCGTCCTCAATCAGGGTGACCCGGCCGGTGAGATGCACCGTCGCATAATCAAGGGTGGGCACCGCGGGTGTGTACTCGTATGCGGACGGGGAGACATAGGCGTGCGAGGTGCTGAACACGAGCAGCAGCTCCGGGTGCTCAACGAATTGCTGCCAGTGTGGATTCTCGCGGCCGATGTGGCCCCACAGCCGGGAACCCACGAGGGAGTCTCCGGGGGTCAGGCCGGGTGGGAACACCACGGGGGTGTGCGTGGCGAGGGGAGCGGCTGCCCCCTGCGAGGTGGCGATGACAGCGAAGGGGTTCGCGCGAACGAACTCAACCGCGGCGGCTCCGGACGGAGCGGGGTAGCTGGGGAAGGTGTGCATGATCGGCTTTCGGGTCGGTGGGGCGATCCCGGGGGCAGGCGACGCTGCCCCCGGGACCAGAATCGGGTTACTTGGCGGCCTCGAGCAGGGCGTCCCACATCACCTCGGAGGCGATGGCCCCCAGCGCGGTGCTGGTGACGGAGAGACGGCCCTGGGCGCTGGCCTTGCTGACGGGCAACTCGATCTCATCGGTGGTGACGGCGAACAGGGTGTCCCCGTCCATGTCGGTGTGGAAGGGCTGGATACCGCGGTGCATGGAGCTGTGTACCTGCTTGGCAAACTGGTTCAACTCGGTCTGCGTCAGCTTCACGTTGGTGATCAGGGCGCTGATCGTCGTGTTTCCGGACTCGGTCTCCGGGGCAAAACCTGCGGAAAAGGCCCGCTCGTAGTCGTAGAACGGGTGCCGGCGGGTCCCGCTGTTCTCGTCGTAGTTCCCGCGCACCACGGCTCCGTCGCGATTGACGATGACGCCGACCGGGTTCGGGACCACGATCGCGAGAATTTTCACGTCCCCGACCTGGCGGAAGGCTGCGCCCTGCCCGGTGATTTCCGTGCGGGAATAGTCCACCTTGCCCGCGGACGCGGTCATCCCGGCCCCGGCGATACCCTGCTGGAATTCGCCAGGAACGGCGTACTCGAGTGCGGCAGCGCCGAGCGCGGCGTCGGGGTAGACCGAGTTCGGGCGGGCCGAGAAGTCATAGATGATGGCGGAGGAGACGAGCTGCAGGTCCAGGAAGCCGGTGTTGTTCCCGTGCCGGGTGAGCAGAGCGTTGTTGACCCCGGCTCCGGCCTCCAAGCCGTGGACAGAGCCCCCGGCGAGGCAGATCGCGTGGTTGAAGTCGAAGCCACCCGAGAGGCCGACTGCCCCGCCGCGCGCGTCAACCGCGGTGCGGGCCCCGGCGGGAACGTGGATCACGGTGGCGCCCGTGGGGCCCTCCGCGTAGTGGGCCGAGCCCACCAGCACGCCGGGGAAATCATAGCTGAGGGTCTCTCGGCCCACGCTCCGGACCGGGGTCAGCTCGGGGAAATCGCGGTTGGCGGGCCCGGCATCGGGGTGAATGCCGGCCAGGCGCGGTTCAGCGCCGACGACGGGCCCGCGTGCGGCAGCGGTGATGCTGCTCTGCTCGGCGGGGGTGTGCTCGGGAACGGGGGTGCTGGTCATAGCGTCTCCAAGAGTTGCTGCGAGTAGGGGTGTTGGGGTGAGGTGAAGAAGGACTCGGTGGTGTTGCTCTCTACGATTTCGCCGCGGAAGAGCACGGCGATCCGGTCCGAAACCCGGCGCACGGCGCCGAGGTCGTGCGAGATAAACAGGGCTCCGAAGCGGTGTTGCTCCTGCAGCTCACGGATGAGCGCGAGGATCTGCATTTGCACGGAAACGTCGAGGGCGCTGACAGCCTCGTCGAACACGATGAATCGGGGTTCGGTGATGAGCGCCCGGGCGACCGAGACGCGCTGGCGTTGGCCGCCGGAGAGCTCGTGCGGGAATCGATCGGCCATATCCGCGCCGAGGCCGACCCGCTCGAGGATCTGCGCAACGCGTTCCTGTTGCTCGGCGCGGCTCAGGGAACGCCCGACCACCGTGAGGGGTTCGCGCACGGACTCGCCGACCCGGCGTCGCGGGTTGAGGGACCACTGCGGGTGCTGCAGCACCGCCTGGACGCTCCCACGCAGGGCCTTTTTGGTTGCCCGATTCAGCGGGCGGCCGAGGAGCCGGGCGACGCCGGAATCTGGGGCGCGCAGCCCGAGGGCGACCGCCCCGGTGGTGGATTTCCCCGAGCCGGATTCCCCGACGACGCCGAGGGTTTCGCCAGCCGCGACGGCCAGGCTGACCTCGTTCATCGCCCGCATGACGCGGCGTTTCCGGCCCATCCCGCTCGTAAAGGTGACGCTGACAGCGTCCAGCTCCAAGACGGGCGGGTGCGCTTCGTCCGGGATTCCGGCCGGCACGGTTTCGGGGCTCATGGCTGCTCCGTTTCACCCTCGATGAGGGTTGAGGGAATGTTCGGAATGGTGGATGTGGTCGGCAGGGCCGAGAGGAGCGTCCGGGTGTACTCGTGCTCGGGGTGCTCGAGTACCCGATCGGTCGGGCCGTCTTCCACAATTCGACCGCGGTGCATCACGACGACGCGCTCGCACCAGCGACGGACCGCCCCGAGGTCGTGGCTCACCCAGATCAGGCTGGCGCCCGAGGCACGGGTCAGCCGGACGATCAGCTCGAGGATGTCCTCGCGCACCTGCGCGTCGAGCGAACCGGTCGGCTCGTCGGCAATCAGGATGTGCGGCTCGCGTGCCATCGCCATCGCGATGGAGACTCGCTGAGCCATCCCTCCGGAGACCTCGTGCGGGAACAGACTGAGGGCGCGTTCCGGGTCAACGATCTTCACGCTCTCCAGGAGAGCGATCAGGGTCGCCCGGTCGGTGGCCTTGCCGAGCGGGGCGAGAGCCAACTGGAGTTGCCGTCCGATGCGCATCGTCGGATTCAGTGACGCGATCGGGTCCTGCGGGATGAAACCGAGGCTGTCGCGGCGCAGCGTACGGATCTGCTGCGCGCTCAGTGCGCTCACCTCCTCGCCCAAGACGGTGACTGAGCCGCTGATGAGGTGACAGGCGCGTGGGAGCATGCGGCCGATCGCCTGGGACAGGGTGGACTTCCCGGATCCGGACTCGCCGA
>NZ_JAPFRB010000003.1:435960-443387 GCF_035726885.1 Leucobacter sp. M11
GACGACGCCGCGTCGGGTCCGATACTCGGCGGTCAGCCCAGCAATCGAGACGACGGGGGGTGTGTTGGAGGGGGTCATGTCAGGCTCCGAGTCTCTCGGGGGTCGAGGCGGTCGCGCAGGGTATCCCCGATGAGGTTGATGGCGAGGATGGCAATCACCAGCACTGCGGCTGGGCCGAAGAGCAGCCAGGGGGCATGCACCATGTAGACGCCGCCCTCTTGGATGAGCAGGCCCAGGGAAGACTGCGGCAGCTGCACGCCGTACCCCAGGAAGCTCAGGCCCCCCTCGACCAGGATCCCTACCGAGAGGGCGTAGGTGCCCTGCACGGCGATCGTGCCGCTGACGTTGGGCAGGATGTGGCGGACCAGGATGACGGGCAGGGAGACCCCGCTGATCTTGGCGGTGGTGACGAAGTCGCGCTGGGCGACGGCCAGCGCGGCCGCGCTCACCATGCGGGTCATGAGCGGCACGGTGACGAGCACGATGCTGGCCAGCGCCGCGGTCTGGCCGGGCCCGACCACCGCGGCCACCAGGATCGCGAGCACGATCGACGGGAAGGAATACAGCACATCGACCACGCGCATGACGACTTCACGGAGCCAGCCGCCGACGTATCCGGCGAGGAGTCCGAGCGCGACGCTAATCACCGCGGTGCACAGCACGGCGAACGCCGAGAGCACGAGCGTGGTGCCGACCCCCTCCAACAGTCGGGCGAGGAGCGAGCGCCCCAGGCCATCCGTGCCGAGGGGGAACTGCACGGACGGAGCGCTGAGTCGGGGGCCGACGATCTTGGCGGGGTCTCCGGCTATCGGCGCGATGCGGGCGAGGAGCGCGACCCCAACGATGCTGGCGAGGGTGATGACCGCGGTCAGGAACAGGCCGTCGCGCGGGGGCCGCTTCGGCGTGCGTGCGCCGCGGCGGAGAACGGGAAGGGAATAGGTGGTCATTGTTTCTGCTTTCCGGTCACTGCGACCCGGGGGTCGATCGCACTCGTCAACAGATCGAGCACGAGGCTGACAGTGACGAACACCGCCGCCGCGAACAGCACGGCAGCCTGAACCACGGCAAAGTCACGTCGGTCGAGTCCGGTCACCATGAACGAACCGAGCCCGGGAATGTTGAAGAGGGTCTCGATGATGACCGCCCCGCCCAGGAGATAGGCCGTGATCGTCCCGAGGAGCGTCAGGATGGGGATCCCCGCGTTCCGGAGCACGTGGTGTCGAATGATGTACCATGGCGTCTCCCCACGGGCCACCGCGGCGCCGATGTGGGGTTCGACGAGCACGTTCATCACCGCGTCACGGGTGGTGCGTGCGGTGGCCGCGACGCAGAACACGGTGAGCACCAGCGCGGGCAGGAGCAGGGCCTGGAGGGTCGCCCCAAAGCTCTCCCCGACCTGAGAAAAACCGCCGACCTGGAGCCCGAGTGCGAAGCGCGAGAACACGTAGATAACGATGCTGCCGAGCACGAACTCGGGAACGCTAATTCCCAGGCTGGAGACCACCCGGGCCACCTTGCCTCCGCTGCGCCCGGTCGAGCGCACCCCGGTCCACACACCGAGCGGGATCCCAATCACCAGGGTGGCGAGGATCGCCATCACGGTGAGCATCGCGGTCACGGGGATCCGGAGGGCGAGTTCCGTGGCGACGGGCGTCTGAGTCACCAGCGACATCCCGAGGTCGCCCTGGAGGACCTGTCCAATCCAGGCGAAATACTGCACCAGGATGGGCTGGTCTAACCCATACGCGGCGACCAGCGCTGCGCGCTCAGCGTCTGTGGCGAGCGGGCCAAGGATGATGTCCTCGAAGCCACCGGGCATGAGCCGGACGGCGACGAAAATGATCACGGAGACCCCAAGCAGGGTCAGCAGAGCGCTGAGCACGCGCCCCGCTGACCACCGAAGCGTTGAGAACACGGCGCCCCCCTACGGTGCGACCGGGGTGAAGCCGGTCAGGTGACGCAGGAAGTTTCCGTAGCCCTCGTTGGTCTGAATCGTCGGGCTGAGCGACGCGGTGTTGACCCCGAGCAGGGAGGGGCGGTGCACGAGCGGCACGATTTCGGAGTACTCGTCCGCGGTGTGGCACAGCTCCGTGAGGATCTCGCCGCGCTTGCTCGCATCCGTCTCGGCGGCGCCGGCCGCGATGAGCTCGTTCAGGTCATCGTGGCTGCCGGTAAAGCCGCCGTTGAACCCGGCGACCTCGGGGTTCCACCAGCGGGTGACCATCGAGGGGTCGCCGTATCCGGCGAACCAGCCGAGGGACAGGTCAAAGTTTCCGGGCTGCTCCGAAAAGACGCGGGCGTTGTAGGTGGCGCTGTCGTACTGCTCGATGTTCACGGTGACGCCGATGTCAGCCAGCTGCTGCTGGACGATCTGAGCCATCTGTCCGAGCACGGGCTCGGAGGTGTAGACGAGCAGGGTGAGGGTGATGTTCTCGAATCCGCTGGACTCGATCAGTTTCTTGGCCTCGTCGACGGTTGCCTGCTCGGAGGGCAGCTCAGCCACGGAGCAGGCCCCGGGGAGGTTCGACGGGGTCACCCCGGTCGGCGTGCTCTCGCCGGCCAGGGCGAGGTCGGCAAGCGCTTGGCGATCGATCGCCGTATTGATGGCGAAGCGCACATCCTGGTTCTCCAACGGGGAACCGGGGAGCTGAGAGTTGACGTTCAAGTAATAAAAGTCGCTCTGGGACTGATTGACGACCGTCGCGTTCTTCGCGTCGGAGAGGAGCGTGAGCGAATCGACGTTGTTGAAGTTCACCAGATCGGCGCTCCCCTCCCGGAGCGCGGCCTGGCGGGTGGACTCCTGGCTCACGATCTCCACGGTCAGATCAGTGATCCGGACGCTCTCGGCGTCTCGCCAGCCCGGGTTTGCCACGAAGTCCCAGGACTTGTCCTGGCGGTGGGCAGCGACCGTGTAGGGGCCGGTGCCCAGCATCTCGGTTTTCACGTCGATGCTCCCCTCCTCGATCTCCTTGATGGGCAGCACGGCTGCCGGGGTGTTCGCGAGCGCCGCGAGGAAGGGCACGTAGGGGGATTCCAGCTGTACGGTGACCGTGGACGCGTCCGTCGCGGTGACCGAGGAGACCGGGCCGAGCTGGCCGGACCAGACGCCTCCGCCGGCGACCAGTCGCTTCAGGCTCTCGGCGACATCGGTGGTGGTGATCGCTCGGCCGTTTGAGAAGGTGGCCGACGTATCGATCGTGAAAACGTAGGTCAGCGGGTCGGGCTGTTCCCAGGAGGTGGCGAGTTTTGGCTGGATCTCGAAGGTTTCGTCGGTCGTGACGAGGGTTTCGTAGACGAGGCCCATGAGCATCCAGGAGCGCGCGGTCTGCGCGGTCTGCGGGTCGAGACCGTCGGCCTCAGAGGTGTCGTAATCGACCTGGACGGTCGCCGATCCGGTGGCGTCGCTTTCGGCGGCCACAGCGAGGAAACCGGGCTGCGCCTCCTGCTGCTGGGGGCCCGCCGCGGGGGCGGCGCTGCAGGCGGCGAGCAGTCCGACGAGGGCGAACGTCGCCGCTGTTTTCATGATGGTGGTTGGTGAAGACACCGCTGACTCCTTTGGCATTCAGTGGGGGTGCGAGGAGCCGGTGGCCAATCGCGTCCACCGGAGTGCGGGCGTCGAGCGCTGCCGTGCGACGCGCCCCCAGGACCGGTAGGGACAACAAGCTACGCACGTAAAACGTTTTATGCAATTTTTCCTCCCCGATATATAAATCGATTTGCTTCCGGCTATGCTGTTGCCGATGCAAAGGAGCAGATATGGCCGGGAGACGGGGTATTACGATCCGGGACGTCGCCGCCAAAGCGGGCGTGTCCATCACCGCGGTCTCGCACGCCCTGAACGACAAGGGCACGCTTTCGGAGGAAACGCGGGCGAGGGTGAAGCGTGTCGCGGAGGAGATGAGGTACCAAGCCGATGCGCTTGCCCGGGGTCTCCGGCGCTCCCGAATGGGCGTGATCGGGATCGTGCTGCGCCCCCTTGACTCGCTGGGCTATTACAGTCCGGCCGGGGTCGACTACTTCCTGCGGTTCTCCGGGGCGGCCGCGGTGAGCGCGCTCGACCGGGGGCTCAGCCTGATGCAGGTGGCGGATTTGACCCGAGGCCCCGTGACCCCGCTTGCCTTCTCGCTGGACGGGTATATCGTGACGGACCCGGTGGAGGACGACCCCGTGGTGACGCTCCTGGAGCGACGAGAGATTCCCTATGTGACGCTCGGCCGGAATCTGTTGAGCGAGGACTTCGCGGCGTGGGCCGCCTCGGATGACCGGGCGGCGACGTTGGGGGCGCTGGACCATCTTGCGGAGCGAGGAGCGCACGATATTTTGTTCCTCGGGGGAACCGACCGCAACTCGTGGAACATCGACTGCGAGGACGCCTATCGGGAATGGGTGTTGGCGCGGGGGGCCGCGCCCCGGATCATGCATCTTCCCGAGGGCCGAGGGGAGGACGGGGGCCGGGAGATCGCGCGCCGCTTGCTGGCGGAGGGGTTGCCGGACGCCGTGCACTGCCTGACTGGCCGCCACGCGGCTGGCTTGCAGGCCGAGCTCCAGGAGCGGGGGGTCCGGGTCCCGGAGGAGGTCATGCTCATCGCGGGCTCGGACTGCGATCAAACCAGGTTTGCCGCTCCCGCCATTACCTCAATCGACCTGAACCCTGAGGTGCTCGCCCACGAGACGGTCTCGCTGCTGGACGGGCTCACTCGCGGGACCCCTCGTGAGGGCCGGCGCCGCGTGCCGACCCGACTGTTGGCACGAGGATCGACCGATCGGCCGGCGCCGGGTGCCTAAGGCTGGCCGTGCTCGGCGCGCCGGGTGCTCTCGCGCTCCAGGAAAATCGGGGCCACGAGCTTGGCCGGCTCGCTGCCCCCCTCGATGCGGTTCAGCAGGAGCAGCACCGCTTCGCGGCCGAGCACCTCGGGCCGGAGGTTGACCGCGGTCACGGTCGGGACGGAGGCCCGGCACTGCTCTGAGTCGTTGCCGCTGGCTACTTGCACCCGGCCAGGGACGTCGACCCCCGCGCGAACCAACCCGTCAACGATTCCGGCGGCGTGCCGCCCGGTGAGGGCATAGATCGCGTCGGGCAGCGGGCGGCCCTCGGTCGCCTGCGCCGCGAGCGCCTGGCCGAAGCGGACGCCGCCCTCGAAGCCCTCGCTCTCGGAGAGCCGCTCGATCGCAAGTTCGCAGTCCGGATTCGCCTCGGCCCAAGCCAGGCAGGCGAGGAGGCTGTCTTTGTTCCAGGCGTTTGTCTGCGTGCCAATGACCGTGAGAAAGCGGCGCGCTCCGGTGTCCCGCATGAGCCCGAGGATTTGATTGGCCTGCTCGGTGCCGGGATCGCCGATCCAATCAGTGAAGTCGTCCCGCGCGACGTCCCGGCCGATCGAGACGATGGGAATCCCGCGCTCGCGCATGACGTCGATCACGGGGTCGCCGGCCTCGGGGTCCGCGATGATGCACCCGTCGACGGCGAGCGTAATGCTCTGGTTTCCCTCTCGAGTGGGGTCGCGCACCAGGAGCAGGGTGAAGCCCTCGTCCAGGGCGCTGACCGCGGCGGCCCCGACGAGGCGCATGAAGTAGTCGACTCCGACGGGCTGATACTCGCCCAGCCAGTCGAGCGGGCGCATCACGAGGCTGATGACCCCGGTGCGGTTCGTGCGCAGACCCCGGGCGATGGCGTTCGCCCGGTACCCGAGGGCCGCGGCTGACTCGAGGACTTTCTGCTTGGTCCGCTCGCTGACGGTGCCCTTGTTGTTGAGCGCGTGGGAGACCGTGGTGATCGAAACGCCCGCGTGCGCGGCGACGTCTTTGATTGTGCTGGCTCGCGCCGGGCGCCGGGCGCTGCCGGGTGCCGGGGACTGCAATATGGCCTCCGAGTGATCGTGGAACCCAAATCGTTTCACATTTTTGGCTGTGGGGTGCTAACTTGTTCTTCACGGACGCACCCAAATCGTTTTGGGAGGTCCAAGCTACCCCCAAGAAACTCAATGAGGAGTCATCGTGAGAAGCATCAAGATCGCCGTCGCGGCGCTCAGCGTCCTCGCCATCGCGGGCTGTTCCCCCGCCGGCAATCCCCCGGAAACAGCAGGCGACGGTCCACTGACGGTCGCCGACCTGGCCGTAACCACCCCGCCCGCAAGCGGCCCCGTGGACCTCGTCAGCTGGAACGTCCCCTATGGCGAGCCGAACACCATCGACCCCATCAAAGCGTTCAATTACAGCGAGAACACCGTTGTGGCGAACCTCTGCGAGAGCCTGATGCGGATCCAGCCGGACAACAGCATCGTTCCGGCCCTGGCCGCCTCGGTGGCGACGCCGGACCCCCAGACCTACGTGTATCAGCTGCGGGACGGGGTCACGTTCTGGGACGGCACCCCGATGAGCGACGCGGACGTGCTCTTCAGCCTCAAACGTCACCTGGACCCCGCGGAGGGAAGCTTCTGGGCGGGGGACATCAGCGCAAACGTTGCCAGCATCGAGACGACCGCAGCGCACGAGATCACGGTGCGGTTGAAGCAGCCCGACGCCACTTTCAACTCGTACATGGCCACGCCTCTGGGCTCCGTCGTGCAGGAGGCGCATCGAACGGCTGCCGGAGACGACTACGGCAACCCCGAGGTCGGCGTGATGTGCACCGGCCCCTACCAGGTCGAGAAGTGGACGAGCGGGTCGAAGATCGCCCTGTCCGCGAACGAGCACTACTGGGACGAGACGCTCACCCCCGTCAGCCCGCGCGTGGATATTCACTTCATCACCGACGCCGCCGCGATCACCGCGGCGCTCAACGGCGGCGAGATCCAGGGTTCCTATGATGTCCCGCTCAGCTCGGTCTCCACGCTCAGCTCCTCAACGACGGGCACGCTGACCCTGGGACGGTCCACCCAAATGCTCGCGGTGATCAGCACCGGGCAGGGAACCTTCGGGGACCCGGCCGTGCGTCGGGCGCTGCTCGCGGGCCTCGACCGCGACCTGCTCGCCGAGACCGTGTTCGAGGGCACCGCCACCGCGGCCAGTTCTATCGTGCCCGACGGCGGGTGGTCCTCCTCCGCCGCGATCAACGAGGCGGGTCGGCAGGACCTCCCCGGAACCGGAGCGGACCTGGACGCGGCACGTGCCGCCCTCGACGAAGCCACGGCTGATCTGACCACGCCCATCCGGATCGCCTACCCCGCCGAGCGGACGTACTACGCAGACGTGCTCTCCGAGCTCTCCAACGTGGCAACCGAACTGGGCATGACGGTGGAGCCGGTCGCCGTGCCGAGTGACGGGTACGGCACGTTCTTCACCGATCCCGAGGTGCGCAACGCCTACGACGGCTTCGTCACGACGAACTACATGGACGTGCCAGACCCCCTGACGTTCTGGTCGGCGATCCTCGCCACCGGGGGGACCCAGAACTACACCGGCATCAGTGTGCCCGAGATCGATGAACTCAT
>NZ_JAPFRB010000003.1:443424-453496 GCF_035726885.1 Leucobacter sp. M11
ACCGAACTCACCAACCAGATCCAGCAGCTCGCCCTGCGTGAGCAGCCCTGGCTCCCCATCGTGACCCCCGCGGTGCGCCAGTTCATGAGTAACGAGGTGACCGGTGCCCCCGCCTCGTTCAGCTACCTGTACTACCCCTGGGCCGCCGGAATCGGGGCCAAGTAGTCGTGCAGACCCTCCGCTACATCGGGTGGCGGCTTGCGGCGCTGCTCGGGGTCCTGGTTGTATCGAGCTTTCTCGTGTTTGGCTCGATGTACCTGGCTCCGGGCAGCCCCGAGCAGTTCCTCGTCGGCAATCGAAGCGTTTCGCCCGAGGTGCTCGCCTCGATTCGCGCCCAGTACGGGCTCGATGACCCCTTCCTCGTGCGCTACTGGCACTGGCTCACCGGTGTCCTGCAGGGCGACCTGGGCCGATCCATCATCAGCCGCCAGGACGTCGCCACGCTGATCGGCGACCGGCTGCCCACCACGCTCGCCCTGACCGCGTTCGCTGCGGTGCTCATCATCGTCTGTGGTGTGGGGCTCGGCATCCTCGCCGGGCTCAAGCCCAACGGCGCGCTCGGGAACCTCGTCCTGCTCGGCTCCAATCTGGGCTTCGCGGTGCCGACCTTCTTCGCCGCGATGCTCCTGCTCACCGTCTTCAACGTGTGGCTCGGTTGGTTCCCCTCCTTTGGCTCGGGACAGGGCTTTGCCGGGCGGCTGTGGCACCTCACCCTGCCCGCGCTCGCGCTCAGCCTGCCGTCCATCGCCGTCGTGGCCCGTATTACTCGCACGTCGATCCTGGAGGAAGCGGAGAGCGAGCACGTCATGATGGCCATTGCCCGGGGCGTCAAACGACGTGTCGTCCTGCAACGGCACGTGGTGCGCAACTCCCTCCTGCCCATTACCACCATTGTCGGCGTGCACCTTGCCGGCCTGATCGCGGGCGGCTTCGTCGTGGAGCACGCCTTTACCCTCGACGGCATCGGGAACCTGCTCGTCAGCTACGTGCAACAGCAGGACTTCGCCGTCGTCCAGGCCGTCGCCCTGGTGCTCGTCGCCATCTTCGGCATCGTGAACCTCGTGATCGACCTGCTGTATGTCGCCATCGACCCCAGGGTCGCCACCGGGAAGGAACACTGATGCTCCAGACAGAACTGCTCCCCCTGCGAGACCCGAATGCCGGGATCCGGCAACGCTTTGGGCGCTTGCTCCGCGGGCTCGGCCCGCTCGGCTGCGTCGCCGCCAGCTTCATCGTGCTGGTGCTCCTCGCCGCGATCCTCGCCCCACTGATCGCGACCCACGATCCCGAGGTCGGCTCCGTCGCCCGGCGATTCCAAGGCCCCAGCGCCGAGCACTGGTTTGGCACCGACCAAGCCGGTCGCGACCTGTTTTCCCGGATCGTCTGGGGCGCTCGCTCCAGCCTCATCGGGGCCGCCGCAATCGTCCTCATCACGAGTGTGCTCGGCACGGGACTCGCCCTGATCGCGAGCTGGCGCGGCGGCTGGGTTGACGCCCTCATCAGCCGCGTCCTCGACGTGCTGTTCTCCTTCCCGAACCTCCTGCTGGCGATCATCCTCGTCGCGGTGTTCGGGAAGGGCCTGTGGCCCTGCGTGATCGCGCTCGCCGTGGCGTATGTGCCCTACACCGCCCGGGTGATCCGCTCCGTGGCGATGCGTGAGCGCGGGATGCCCTACGTGCGATCACCACAGTTGCAGGGGATCGGCGGCCCCACGATCGTGATCCGGCACCTCGTACCCAACGTCGCCCCGCAGGTGCTCACCGGCGCGACGATCAACTTTGGCTACGCCATGATCGATCTCGCAGCGCTGTCCTTTCTCGGCCTCGGGGTGCAACAGCCCGCCGCGGACTGGGGACTCATGGTCGCCACCGGAAAAGAAGCCCTCCTGCAGGGGCACCTCGCCGAGAGCTTCATCGCTGGCGGATGCATTGTGCTCACCGTGGCCGCCTTCGGCTACCTGGGCGAACGACTCGGCGGCCGGAAGGCCGCGGGGAGGACCCGATGAGCGTAGAAATCCACGGACTCACCCTTGACCTCAGCAGTTCGGGGGGCACCGCACGAATCCTGCGCGGCATCAGCCTGGACGTCGCGGACGGCGAATCCCTCGGCCTGGTCGGCGAATCCGGCAGCGGGAAATCCATGACGCTGCGCTGCCTGCTCGGCATCGAGCCCGCGGGGGCCACCGTTGGCGGTTCCATCCGGGTCAACGGGCGCGACGTCCGAACGCTGCCCGACTCGGAGCTGCGCCGATTCCGGGCGACCGAGGTCGCCATGATCGCGCAGAACCCGCACGCCGCACTCAACCCCGTGCTCCCGGTGCGCCGCTACCTCGCGGAAGGGCTCGTCGACGCCCAGGGGCTTGAGCCCGGCGACGCAAGCGAGCGCGCAACCGCGTTGCTCGGCGAGGTCGGCATTGCCGATGTCGAGCGGGTGCTCGCTGCATACCCCCACCAGCTCTCCGGGGGCATGCTGCAACGCGTCGTGATTGCCGGGGCGCTCGCGGGCAACCCGGGGCTCCTCCTCGCCGATGAGCCGACAACCGCGCTTGACGTGACCACGCAGGCCGAAGTCGCCGCCATCCTGAGCGAGGAACGCCGGGACCGGGGCATGTCCATGATCTTCGTCACCCACGATCTCGACCTCGCGGCGGCCGTCTGCGACCGGCTCGCGGTCATGCGCAACGGCGAGATCGTCGAGACCGGCACCGCGGCACAACTCCGCGACCGACCGGAACACCCGTACACGCGCGCGCTCATGGCCGCCCGACCACTGCTCTATGGAAAGGAGGGCCCCCGTGCCTCAGCACCGCCCCACGACGCATCCCGGTAGCGGCCCCGAAACTCCCGTCATCGAGGCGCTGCACGTCAGCCGGACCTTCCGGCTCGGTCGGGGACGCGACGTCCGAGCCCTCGTCGACGTCTCCGTCACCGTTGCCCCGGGCACCTGCCTCGCCGTCGTCGGAGAGTCAGGATCCGGAAAGACCACGCTCGCCCGGGCCATCGTCGGGCTTGAGCGTTTCGACGAGGGCGAGATCATGCTCGCCGGAGAGCCCGTTCGCTCCCGGCAACGGCGCACGGAACTGCGCCGGCGGTCCCGGCACATTCAGATGGTGTTCCAGGACCCGAACGGCTCGCTGAACCGTCGCCTCCCCGTTCGGGTCGCCGTGGAGGAAGTGCTCGAGGTACACCTCGGCCTGCGCGGCGACGCGGCCAGGCAACGCTCCGGCGAGCTTTTTGACACCGTCGGTCTGGGCCGCGAGCACCTCGACGCGCTCCCGTCCCAGCTGTCCGGCGGTCAACGCCAGCGGGTGGCCATCGCCCGGGCGCTCGCCGCCGAGCCCGCCGTCATCGTGTTAGACGAGGCCGTCTCCGCGCTGGACGTGACGGTCCAGGCGCAGATCCTCGACATGCTGGACCGGTTACGGCAGGAGCGCGGGGTGGCCTATCTCTTCATCACGCACGACCTCTCGGTCGTTCGGCAGATCGCCGATGACGTCGTGGTGATGCGCCGAGGGGAAATCGTCGAACGTGGTTCCGTCGGCGATGTCCTCGACCGCCCCCAACACCCCTATACCCGACTCCTGCTCGACAGCGCGCCGCGACCCGGCTGGGTCCCGCGCCGACGACTGAACACGAAAGAAGACACCGCGTGATTCGCTATGACATTCATGGTTCCACCCCCCGAGAGCGCGGGATTGACCGCGGCCGACAGGTCGGAGGAATCGTCCGAGAGCACTGGGGGATCCATCAGGTCCTGTTCCGGGCCGTCGGTCGCTCCGACGAGGCAACGCTCGCGCTGGGCCTGGCCTCGCTCGAGGCCATCGGCGACTGGTGGCCGGAGGCGCGCGAGGAGATCGAGGGCGTGGCCGAGGGAGCGGGGCTCGATCTGTCGATCGTGGCGGCGCTCAACGCGCGCACCGAGCTCCTGATCGCGGCGGACGGCCACGAGTGCACCTCGGTGGCGATGAACGCTCCTTACCCCGCGCAGGTGCAGACCTGGGACTGGCACCGGGAGCTGAACCGCGCGTGGCATGTGCAGCGGGTGACGGGCCACGGCATCGCCTACGCGGGGCTCACGGAGCACGGGATTCTGGCAAAGATCGGCCGGAACGACTCGGGAGTCGGCATCATCATCTCGATCCTGAGCCACGAGGCAGACGCCCCGGGGCGGGTACCGATTCACGCGGTGAGCCACCGGGTGCTTTCCCAAGCCCGAAGCCTCGCTGAGGCGCGGGAGATCCTGCTGAGCGCACCGGTGGGGGCTTCGACGGTGTTCACCGTGGTCGCCCCGGACGGCATCGGTTCCTTCGAGCTGTCCCCGGTCGGTGCCGCCGAACTCGACCCTCTCGGGCGCTGGTACATCCACTCGAATCATTTCATCTCCCCGGAACTCAGCGGGGGATCGCAGACCTTCCGGAACGACCCGGACTCGGAGGAACGCCTGCTCATGCTGCGCGAGCGCATCGCTCGGGAACCGCAGATACGCTCCGCGGCAGACCTCGCCCCCATGCTGCACTCCGGGCCGGAGGACATCGGCAATATTTGCTGCGTCCCCACGGCGGATCAGCCTCTGGGGCGGGCATGGGAGACACAGGCGACGGTCTGGATGACCGCGGCAGAGATGACGATCTCGGCGGGTTCGCCGCGTGATCTCGCCACCGCCGAGCAGATTCGCTTCGCGGGCAGGGAGGAGTGAAACCGGCGTCGGGCCGTCCGGTGTGGCCTTAGCGCGCCGCGGTGTGGTCCACGGGGCAGCCGGCGGCCTGCGCCGCGGCGATCACGTCGGAGGGGAGCTCCGGCTCGGCCGGCTCCTCGGGGAGCTTGTTCCCGGCGAGGTCGAGCCCGGCTGCGGCGTGGGCCGCGCGGATGCGCGCGGTGACCTGGTCGGCCTCCGTGGGCTCCCCGGAGCCGTAGCCGCCCTCGCGGGCCAGCTCGATTCGTTCCTGCTGGTCCGCGGTGCGCTTGAGCGCCGGGATGATCTCCTGATCTGAGGTGATGATCGCGAGATCCTTATCCACGTGATCGGCCATCGAGTGTACGGCGTCGATGAAGTCGCCGCGGCGGATCGCGTCGAGCACGTGGGCGTGGTCCTTGCGCATCTGCTCGCCGTCCGAGGCGTGCGTGAGCCGACCCTGGTGCATGGGGGAGTTCAGCTGCTCGTTGATGCCCGAGTAGAGGGCGGCGAGCAACCGGTTCTTCGCGGCGTCGAAGAGGAGGTTGTGGAAGCGGCCGCCCAGGCTCGTGTCACCGTCAGCCGACAGGGCGGGGCACTGGTCGCGGCCCAGCTCGCTCTGCACGGACTGTTCGAGCGCGACGAGGTCGTCCTCGGTGCGGTGCAGGGCGGCCTGCTGCGCGGCCTCGATCTCGAGCGCGCGGCGGTAGCTCAGCATCTCCTCGAGGGAGAAGTCGTTCAGGAACTCGTTGAGGAGGGCGCTCGTCGGGGTGCTGGAGCGCACGAAGGTGCCGCGGCCGGGCAGGGTCTCCAGCATGCCCATGCTGGCGAGGGAACGCACGGCCTCGCGAATCGTCGAGCGGCCAACGCCGGTCTGTTCGGCGAGCTCCGGCTCGATCGGGATTCGTGACCCGACCGGCCACTCGCCCGTGGTGATGTTCCGGCGAAGAAAGGCGAGCGTCGTCCGGGCCCGCTCGGTGCCCGCGGTGTTCATTGACAAAGGTGCGCTCCCATCTGCTCGCTCAGCGGCCCCCGAAAGTGGAGGGGCTCAGAGCGACCAGTATAACCGCGCGGGGTGGCCAAACATTCCCGGGTTTCCGGGAGTGTGGGCGTCCCCGGCCGATTCTCAGCGCCGGGCGCGGGCGGCCGGCCAGCCCGGGGAGACGAGTCGCGGGGGGATGCGCCGCGGGGCGCCGTCCGGGGGCACGGACCGGGCCGGGACGCAGAATCGGTGCGCGGGGGCCCACGTCCCCGCGCACCGAAGTGGGAAGCGCCCGATTCGGGCCGTGGCTAGCGGGCTGCCAGCCAGTCAGAGATCGCGCCGAGGCCCGCAATCGTGTGGGTCAGGCCGAGCGCCTGCACCTGGGCGCCCGTGACGAGCAGCGGCTCGGCCGCGCCGGGGAGCGCGGCGACGGCGGGGTTGTCCATGATCGACGCGAACAGGCGTTCGCCGCTGCCGTTCATGTCCACCAGCAGGATCGCGTCCGGGTTGGCCTCGATGACCTGCTCCGCCGAGATCGGGCCGGTGCGGTCCAGGCCGAGCGCGGCGCTCGCGTCCTGGCCGCCGGCGAGGCGCAGAATCTCCAGGGGGAAGGCGGTGCCCGCGGTGACGAAG
This sequence comes from Leucobacter sp. M11, assembly GCF_035726885.1. Lineage (NCBI taxonomy): Bacteria > Bacillati > Actinomycetota > Actinomycetes > Micrococcales > Microbacteriaceae > Leucobacter > Leucobacter sp. M11. The sequence goes on from NZ_JAPFRB010000003.1 coordinate 449,711, forward strand.
GGCCGACCGGCCTGGTTGCTCAGCACGAGGACGGAGGGCGCGTCGGCCGCACCCGCCCCCGCGACCGGGGCGAGGCCGTCCTCGAGCGCCCCGTCCAGCTCCGCAGCGGCGTCGTCCTCGCCGAGGGCCTGGCCGATCAGGCCGACGTCGGTGCGCAGCTCGTCAACGGTGGACCAGGAGTTCGGCAGCACGAGCACGGGGATTCCGGCGCGCTCGAGGGCGGCCCCGACGCTCTCGTCGAGGCCGTGCCGCGAGTTCATCAGCACGAGATCGGGGGTCGCCGCGATCACGGCCTCGGTGTTCAGCGAGCTCTCGCTCTCGAAGCTCGCGGGCACCTCGGCGAGCTCCTCCGTGTGGCCGCCGAGGGCGGGGTTTCGCGTCGCCTCGGGGATCAGCACCAGGCGATCGGCGGCGCCCAGGGCGGCGGTGACCTCCGTGCTCTCGTAGCTCAGGGTCGCCACGCGCTCGGGGCGTGCCTCAATGGTCAGCTCCGTGGCCTCGCCGCCCGGTGCGCCGGGGACCGTGATCGTGCGCGGGAACTGCGCCTCGGGCTCGGCCGCGGCCTGCTCGGTCGGCTGGGCCGCTGGGGCCGCCGGGGCGGACTGGCAGGACGCGAGGCCGAGCGCGAGCGCGGCGGTCGCGGCAAGGGCGCCGAGGCGGCGGAAGGTGGTGGTCATCGAGCTGTCTCCTTGGGTCGGACGGGTGCGGCAGCGCGCTCGGCGCCGAGGGCGAGCAGGGGGAGGCCGCTGCTGGAGCGAACGAGCTCGGCGCTGACGCCGTAGACCCGCTCGATCAGTTCTGGGGTGAGCACGTCCTCGGTGCCGCCCGTCAGCGCGGCCTGCCCGCTGCCCGGGATGACGAGGACGCGGTCCGCGAAGCGGAGGGCCGTGCCGAGGTCGTGCAGGGTGACCAGGGCGGTGTGCCCGGCACGGCACCGGTCCCGGATGACCTCGAGCGCGCGCAGCTGGAAGGCCGGGTCGAGGGCCGAGGTGGGCTCGTCGAGGAGCATGAGCGGCGGCGCCTGGGCCAGCAGCCGCGCGAGCTGTACGAGCTGCCGCTGCCCGCCCGAGAGCGCGCTGGCACGGTGCCATTCGTGCTCGGCGGCGCCCACGAGAGCCAGGGCGTCCGAGACGGAGGGGTGGGGGATTCCCGCCCGCTGCGCGGCGCCCGAGCCGATCGCGACGATGTCGTGCACGAGCAGCTCGTTCGGCGCGGTGCCGTCCTGCGTCATGAGCCCGAGGAGCCCGGCCCGGTTCCGAGCCCGCACCGTGCCGAGGTCGACGCCGTCGAGCTCCGCGCGCCCGCTGGAGGCAACCCCCGTGCCCGCGAGCGCCCCGAGCAGGCTGGACTTGCCCGCCCCGTTCGGGCCGACGACGGCGACGAAAGAGCCCGCCGGGATGACCGCGTCGATGGGGGAGAACAGGGGCCGGGCACGGTGCGCCTGGAATCCGGTCAGTGTGAGCGTCATGCGCGCCTCCGGAGGAGCATCGCGAGGAAGACGGGGGCGCCGACGAGCGCGCAGACCGCCCCCGTCTGGATCGCGGTCAAGCCGAAGGCGCTCCGGGCGACCGTGTCGGCGGCGACGAGGAAGACGGAGCCCGCGAGCATCGAGATCGGCATCAGATACGAGTGCTTGCTGCCGATGATGAGCCGAACCGCGTGCGGAACGACCAGGCCCACGAAGGCGATGATGCCGGACACGGAGACGGCGGCTCCGGTCACGAGTGAGGTCGCGAGGAGCAGGGACAGGCGCGTGCGGCCGGTGTCGATCCCCGAGGTATGGGCGACGTCGTCGCCGAGCGTGAGCGCGTCGAGGTGCCTGCCGCGGGTGAGCAGGAAGGTGGTGCCGATCACGATGGGGAACACAGCTAAGAGCACGTGGCCCCAATCCCGCAGCTCCAGGTCGCCGGACATCCAAAACATCGCGCCGCGAGCGAGCGCATCGTTTTCGGCGTTCGCGATCAGGATGCTGATGATCGCACCGGCGAAGGCGTTGATGGACACGCCCACGAGGATGAGGGTCGCGCCGCCGCCGTTCGGGACGGTGCGGAGCGCGAGGTGCAGGATGCCGGTCACGACGAGGGCGCCGCAAAACGCGGCGAGGGGCACGCCCCAGGAGAGGGACCCGGCGAGGCCGAGGGTGATTCCGGCAACCGCGCCCACCGCGGCTCCGGAGGACACGCCCGTGACTCCGGGGTCGGCCAGGGGGTTGCGGAACACGGCCTGCAGCGTGGTGCCGCAGGCGGCAAGCGCGGCGCCCACGAGCGCGGCCACGACGATGCGCGGCGCGCGAATCGTCCAGATGACGGCTGCGTGCTGCGGATCGACGCCCTCGCGGAAGAGCAGCGCGCGCACCGTGTCGATGGGGCTGATGCTGACCAGGCCGAGTCCGGCGCTCAGGACGACGAGGGTCACGAGGGTCAGCGCTCCGAGCGCGGTCGCGATCAGGGCGCGTCTGGTGCGTGACGCCGCAGCGGTTGAGCTCGTGAGCAAGGTCATCTTTCGGGCCGTGTTTTTAGGTCCTCATCGGGCGATCAGCGGTCCACAAGGGAAGGCTCCGCTAAGCTGGACTCCCGCTGGGAGCTTCGTCTGACGAAGGACTTCATCAGATGATACGGTGCTGGGGATAGGCCCCACAAATCGACGGAAAAGCTCACAGGAATGACACAGAACAACAGCACCCTTGCCAGCGTAAGCGCCCCCTATGACGCCCTCCTTATTGCTTCCTTCGGGGGCCCCAATCGAGCCGAGGACGTGGTTCCCTTCCTCCGCAATGTGGTCCGGGGAAAAAACATCCCGGACGCCCGCCTCGAGGAGGTCGGCGAACACTATTTTGGCTTTGGCGGGGTCAGCCCGATCAACGCCCAGAACCTCGCGCTGCGCACCGCTGTTGAGGACGAGCTGCGCGAGCGCGGCATCGCCCTGCCGGTGATCTGGGGAAACCGGAACTGGCACCCGTACACGATCGACGTGCTTCGCGACGCACACGCGTTCGGGGTGCGCCGCCTGCTGGTGCTCGTCACGAGCGCCTACGCGTCCTACTCCGGGAGCCGCCAGTACCGCGAGGACTTCGCCGCCGCGGCCGCGCAGCTGCGCGCCGAGGGCATCGAGCTGGAGATCGACTTCCTGCGCCCGTTCTTCAACGACCCGGGATTCATCGCCGCGAACGCGGAGGGGATCATGGCCGAGGCCGTGAGCTTCCCCGAGGGGCTCGATCACACGCACATCGCCTACGTGACCCACTCGATCCCCGACGCGATGCAGGACGCCTCCGCCGTCACCGGACCCGGGTACCGGGAGCAGCACGAGGACGTGCGTGCCGAGATCGACGGGCGCCTCCGCGCGGCCGGGGTCACCGGGCTGACCTCGTCCCTGTCCTACTGCTCACGGTCGGGGGACCCCCGCACGCCGTGGCTGGAGCCCGACGTCAACGATCACCTCGCTGAGCTGGCCGAGGCCGGTGTGAAACGTGTCGTGATCGCGCCCATCGGCTTCGTGAGTGACCACATGGAGGTCATCTACGACCTCGACACCGAGGCGATGGAAACGGCCGAGGAACTGGGCATGCACGCGGTGCGCTCCGCGACCGCGGGCACCCACCCCACCTTCGTCGCGAGCCTCGTTGACCTGGTCCTGGAGCGGGCCGCCCGCGAGCGCGGCGAGGAGGTTCCCGCCCCCACCGTCGGTGCCCTGGGCGCCTTCCCGGACGTCGCGCCCCCCGGCAGCTGCCGGATGCGCCACGGCGAGGTCACGGGTCACCCGGTCGTCGCCGGGCTCATCGACTAG
>NZ_JAPFRB010000003.1:453540-456588 GCF_035726885.1 Leucobacter sp. M11
TTTTCCTTTCCGTCGCGGTGAGGGAGTGTTCCCTGAGGGTCGCCGAAGACCTCCGGGGGCCGCGGAACGACCCGGGGTAGGGTGGGGGAAACCCGACGAGAGGAGCGCCACGTGAGCACCGGAAAACTGAATCCATACGCGGGAATGCGCCAGGTCCCCGAGTTTGACCTCGTGAGCACCGATATCCAGCACGGCGAGCCCCTGCCCAGTGAGCTCTACAGCGCGGGCGTCGGCGGCGAGGACCGCTCACCCCAGCTGAGCTGGTCGGGCTTCCCCGCCGAAACACAGAGCTTCGTCGTCACCTGTTACGACCCCGATGCCCCGACCGGCTCCGGGTTCTGGCACTGGGCCGTGGCCAACATCCCTGGCGACGTGACCTCGTTGCCGAGCGGCGCGGGTGCCGCGGGCGGGCCGGGGCTGCCCGAGGGCACCATCACCATGCCCAACGAGGTGCGCGGGCTGGAATTCACCGGCGCGGCTCCGCCCGAGGGCACCGGCGCCCACCACTACTGGTTCGTGGTGCACGCGCTGAACGTGCCCCGCGTCGAGGTGGACCCCGGGATGACCCCCGCCGTTCTCGGCTTCCTGATGCGCGACGCGGTGATCGCCCGCGCGATCATCGTCGCCACCGGAGAGCCGGGCGGCGCGGCCTAGGGCGGCAGCCGGGCACTCCGGACGCCCCGGGACCGCGCTGGCGGTGCCGGGGCGTTTCTGCGCGGTCCGGATTCGCCGATGCCACGCAGGCCGCGACCCCGAAGACCGAGCTAGATCCGATCGAGCTCCAGATCCGGATCGTGATTGACGAGGCCGCGCCGCCAGTGCCCCGTCAGGTCCACCCGCTCCGGGGGGAGCGTCGCGAGCAGCTCCCGGCGGATCGGCGCGAGCTCGCCCGCCTCGCCGGCGGCCCACACAAAGCTGCGCTCGCCGAGCGGGATCGAGGCCACGGCCTCGCGCAGCTGACCCGGCCCGTCGACCCGGTACAGCCAGTCGATCGAGGCTCGCGAGCGCAGCTCCGCCGGCAGGAACTCCTCGTAGCCGTCGTCCTCCCCGAGGAACACCGCGGACACCCGGATCCCGGGGTCGAGCGCTGCGAGCCAGCGCGCAGCAGCGGCGAAGCCCGTCTCGTCAGCGACGAGCACGAACTCGGCCACCGCGTCCGCACCCGGCACCGACCGACTGAACCGCGGGTGCGCAAGCACGGCCGACTCGCCCGCCTCGGCGCCGAGCAGCCACTCGGTGCCCGGACCGTTCGCGCCCGGGCTCACGACGTCGAGGTCGAGCTCCGCGTCCCCGGCTCCGCCGGCGCGCACGCGGCTCGGGGTGAAGTCCCGCGACACCGACACGGCGTCCGCCGGGCGCAGGATGCCGCCGTCCGCCCCGATCCGCGGGGGCGTGAGCACCCCGGTCGCCGGGTCCGGCAGAAACAGCTTGACCCGGTCGTCGGGCGCCCACGCGCCCCCGGACAGCTCGGGCAGGCCCCCGAGGTCCCCGGCCAGGGTGACCCGGGTCACCCCGGTGGCCAGGTGCTCGCGGCGGAGCAGGCGCAGCTCGCTGAGGGCGGCGGGAAACTGGGTTCGCGTGCGAAGGCTCATGCCCCCCAGTATCGCCGACCGCGCCCGAGAGGGTCGAGCGCCGTGTGGGCGGCGGGACCACCTGCGGGGATCGCAGTGCGCCGAATCGGGGAGGGCGAACCCTGACGGGACCGGGGGAATGCCGCGGGCACGGTACCATGCTGTGTGGCGTCACCCCGCCGTAGCTGTGTCCTGGGTAGCCGTTCCGATCGGGCGGGGCCCCGGAGCACCCTGCCCCACATCGAATCGAGCCCTCCGCTTTGAAAACACGCACTCGTACGTTCGGCCTGCTCGCGGCCGCCGCACTCACCGCTCTCACGCTCACCTCCTGCTCCTCCGGCAACGCCGCCCCCGAGGCCGCGGACGCCCCCAAGGAGAACGTCGCCGTTCCCGCCGCGGAACAGGACGTGAAGATCGGCATCCTCCAGCTGGCCCCGCACCCCGCTCTCGACGCCGCCCGCGACGGCTTCGTCGAGGAACTCGAGGCCGCCGGCTTCAAGACCATCGAGATCGACGTGCAGAACGCCCAGGGCGAGTCCGCCACGGCGAACACGATCGCGCAGTCCTTCGCCGGGGCTGACCTGGACCTGGTGCTCGCCATCGCCACCCAGGGCGCGCAGGCCGCCGTGCAGAACATTTCGGATATCCCCGTGCTGTTCACCGCCGTGACCGACGCCGTGGACACCGGCCTCGTCGACTCCAACGAGAAGCCCGGCGGCAACGTCACCGGCACGAGCGACCTGAACCCCGTCGCCGATCAGATCGAGCTGATCACGAAGATCAACCCCGACGCGAAGAAGGTGGGCTTCCTCTACAGCTCCGCCGAGACCAACTCGCTCGTCCAGATCGAGCTGGCCCGCACCGCCGCAGAGGACCTCGGCCTCGAGGTCGTCGAGAAGACCGTCAGCAACGGCAACGAGGTCTCCGCGGCAGCCACGGCCCTCGGCGACGTGGACGCGATCTACGTGCCCACCGACAACACCGTCGTGAACGCCATCGGCGCCGTCATCGCGGTCGCCGAGAAGCAGGGCGCGCTCCTCATCGGCTCCGAGTCCGGCCAGGTTGACCAGGGCGCCGCGGCGACCCTCGGCCTGAACTACGCCGAGCTGGGCAAGCAGACCGGTCAGATGGCCGTTCGCATCCTCACCGAGGGCGCCGACCCCGCGTCGACCCCCGTTGAGACGCTCACCACCGCCGAGCTGGTGCTGAACCCGGGCGCGGCGAAGCTGATGGGCTTCACCATCCCGCAGGACATGATCGACTCAGCCACGCGCGTCGTCAAGTAAGCGAGAAGCACCGCACTCATGTTCGGAACCATTGAACTCGGCCTCATCTACGGCGTGATGGCGCTCGGGGTGTTCCTCACCTTCCGGGTGTTGAACTTCCCCGACCTCACCGTCGATGGGAGCTTCACCACCGGCGCCTCGGTTGCCGCCGCCATGATTGCGGGCGGCCAGAACCCCGCCGTCGCGACCCT
>NZ_JAPFRB010000003.1:456621-458449 GCF_035726885.1 Leucobacter sp. M11
CGTGACGGGCCTGCTGCACACGAAGGGGCGCATCGACGGCCTCCTCGCCGGAATCCTCACCATGATCGCCCTCTGGTCGATCAACCTGCGCATCATGGGCAAATCGAATATCCAGCTCATCCGTGAGGAAACCCTCTTCACCCCGCTCGAGGACGCGGGCCTCATCGGCACCTGGGGCGGCGTCCTCATCTTCTTCGTCGCCGTCATGCTGCTCAAGGTGGCCGTGGACTGGTTCCTCTCCACGGACCTCGGCTACGCCATCCAGGCCACCGGCAACAACGGCCCGATGATCAGCGCGCTCGGCGCGAACACCGACCGGATGAAGATCCTCACCCTCTCGCTCTCGAACGGCTTTGTGGCGCTCAGCGGCGCCCTGCTCGCCCAGTACCAGGGCTTCGCGGACATCAGCATGGGCGTCGGCCTGATCCTGATCGGCCTCGCCTCGGTCATCCTGGGCCAGGCCGTGTTCGGCGGCAAGAACCTCATCGTGGGAACCTTCGGCGCGATCTTCGGCGCCGTGCTGTACCGCCTGATTATCTTCTGGGCGCTCGCGGCCGGGCTCAACCCGAACGACCAGAAGCTCATCACCGCCGTCCTCGTGGTGGTGGCCCTGCTGCTCTCGCACTGGGGCGTGTTCTCTCGCATCCCGCGCTTCGGAGGCAAGGGGAGCCCGGGCTCCCGTCGCGGCAGCCCGATCCTGCCCCCAGAACCGGCGCGTTCCGTGCCCGCCGCAACCCCGAGACAGGAGGGCTGAGCCGTGCTGCGGATCGACGCCATCGCCAAGACCTTCTTCCCGGGCACCGTCAACGAGCGCGCCGCGCTCAAGCACGTGTCGCTGACGCTCGCCGAGGGCGACTTCGTGACGGTCATCGGGAGTAACGGGGCGGGCAAGTCCACGCTCCTCAACGCGGTCTCGGGTCGGATGCCCGTTGACGAGGGGCAGATCAGCATCGCCGGGGTCGACGTGACCCGAATGCGCGAGTACCGCCGGGCCCGCTACGTCGGCCGGGTCTTCCAGGACCCGATGGCCGGCACCGCACCGGATCTGACCATCGAGCAAAACCTGTCCCTGGCGCTGCGGCGCGGGCAGGCCAGAGGCCTCGGGCGCGGCATCACCGCCGCCCGGCGCGAGCGCTTCCGCGAGGAACTGGTCTCGCTCGGTCTCGGCCTGGAAGATCGGCTCAAGGCAAAGGTGGGCCTGCTCTCCGGCGGGCAGCGCCAGGCGCTGTCGCTGCTGATGGCGGGCTTCACGCAGCCGAATATCCTGCTGCTCGACGAGCACACGGCGGCGCTGGACCCCCAGCGGGCGCAGCTCGTCACGGAATTGACCGAGCAGATCGTCGCGCGCGGCAACCTCACCACCATCATGGTGACCCACAACATGGAGCAGGCCCTTGCCCTCGGCAACCGGCTGATCATGATGCACGAGGGGCGGATCGTGGTGGAGGCCGACGCGGAGCGCAAGCGCTCGCTCACGGTGCCCGATCTGCTGGCCGAGTTCGCAAAGATCAAGGGCGCTCAGTTCGACGATCGGGCGCTGCTCGGCTGATCACGCGGGGCCCGAGCCGGGTTTTCCGGCCGAGCCGCGGCGACGCGAGCCGCGACCCCAGCGGGTCGCGGCTCGCGTCGCGTCCGGGGCGGGCCGAGGGGTGGGCGCCCCCCGGCAGGCCCCGCGAAGACTCGGGGCATTGTCAGCTCCCGCGCCCGCGGGCCTGTTCCGGAAAGCCGGGGCCGCGCAATAGCATGTGGGCATGGCAGAGCAGACTGAGCGCCGGACGGATGCGGCGGCCCCCCAGGGCTGGGAGGGCCTGGCTGAGGCGAGCGCGGA
>NZ_JAPFRB010000003.1:458481-460094 GCF_035726885.1 Leucobacter sp. M11
ACGCCGCGGCTCCCGGTCCGGATGCCCTGCTCGGCAGCGTCCTCGGGGGCGAGGGCGGCCTGAACTTCACCCGCGACTTCGTCGACCTGGTCGCGCGACCGGACGACGCCTTTGTCGCGGCCGTGAACCTCCGCTCGGTGGCGCAGGCCGCGCCCGGGGCCCTCCCCAAGCCGCTTCGCTTCGCCGTGCGCGCGGGCGGGGTCGCCTCCCTGGGGATGCCGTGGGCCGTGATCCCCCTCGCCAAGCGCACCATGCGACGCATCGTCGGCCACCTGCTCGTGACCGCGCCGATCCCCGCGGACCCCGTGGACGTGGCCCGCCGCCCGGATGCCCTCGGCCGGGCGCTCGCGCAGGCGGCGGTGCCGGGAGCCGGCCAGACCCTGACCGTGCTGGGCGAGCCCGTGCTCGGGCCAGAGTCCGCCGAGCGGCGGCTGAGTCTGATGCGGCGCATCGTCGGTCGCCCCGAGGCGGGTCACCTGTCCGTGCGCCTCGGAGACCTCGTTCCCAACCTCACCGGCTGGGGTATCGACGCGGACGCGCCCCGCCTCGTCGCGGCCCTGCGCCCACTGTTGCTGGACGCGATCGCGACTGGCACCCGGGTCACGCTCGAGGCCGGGCCCTACCGAGAACACCGCCTGGCCCCGGCGGTGCTGATGCTCGCCCTCGCGGACCCGGAGCTCGCGGACGCGGACCTCGGCCTCACGGTGCAGGCCGCGCTGCCCGAGAGCCAGGCAGTGCTCGCGCGGATCACCCGCTGGTCACGGGACCGGGTGGCCGAGGGCCGCGCCCCCGTGCACGTGCGGCTCGTGAAGGGCGACCTCGTCGGCCCCGAAACGGTCGAGTCGATCCTCACGGGCTTGCCGGTGCCCGTCCTCCCCAGTAAACGGGACACCGACGCGCAGTTTCAGCGGCTCGTTGACGAGGCGCTCGTCCCCGCGAACGCCGCCGCGGTGCGGCCGGTCATCGCGAGCAACAACCTCTTCGACCTCGCCTTCGCCCGGGAGCTGGCGAGCCGCCGCGCCCTGCTCGACGGCTTCGACATCGAGGTGATGCTCGGGGTGAGCCCCGCGCAGGCCGCGGCGGTCGCCGAAACGTGCCCCGCGGTCCGGGTGTACACCCCCGTCGTGCGACCCAAGGACTTCGAGCACGCGATCGACTACCTGCTCGCCCGGGTCGAGGACACGGCCAATCCCGAGAGTTACCTGTCCGCGGTCGCGGACATTGCCGCGGATCCCGCCGTGTTCGAGACCGAGCGGGCCCGCTTCGCCTCCGCGCTTCGTCTGGCCAGCTCCGGGCTCGGCAGCGGGAGCCACCGCCTCCAGAATCGCGCCCGGGAATGGGACCCCTCGGAGCGCGATAGCGCGCTCTTCTACCGCCCGCCCGCCGAGGAACAGCGCTTCGACACGGGCGGGCTCACCGCCGCCGTGCTCGGGCTCACCCGGGGATCCCAGGGCGAGGTCACGCTGGAGCCCGCGGGGGTGCCCCTGCGGGTCCCCGTCGTGTCGGAGACCGGCTTCGCGAACGAGCCGGACACCGATCCGGTGCTCCCGGAAAACCGCGCGTGGGCGCGCCGCCTGCTTCGCCGTGCCGCCGAGTACGCGCCCGAATTCGAC
>NZ_JAPFRB010000003.1:460165-464341 GCF_035726885.1 Leucobacter sp. M11
CGATCCCGCGGCCATGATCTCCGCTGCCATCGCCGACGGCGAGGACTGGCGGGGGGCCTCGGGCACCGAGCGCGGCACGGTGCTGCGCCGGGCGGCCCTCGGCCTGGTCGCCGCCCGAGACCGGCTCATCGAGGTGCTCGCCGCCGAGTCCGGGCGGCCGATCCACGAGCTCGACCGGGAGGTGTCGGGGGCCGTGGACGCGGCCCGCTTCGCCGGGGGCTTAGCCGAGCGGCTGGACACGGTGCGCGGAGCGACCTTCGCCCCCGAAGCCCTGACCGCGGTGGTGACCGACGCGCACTCCCCGCTGACGGGCCTCGCCGAGGGGGCGCTCTCCGCGCTGGCCGCGGGCAGCGCCGTCATTCTGCTCCCGGATCCGGGCGTCGCGCGCACCGCGGCGGTCTTTGTCGAGGAGCTGGAAGCGGCGACCCTGCCGCCCGGCCTCATCCGGCTGGCCGTCGCCGAGCCCGACCCGCTGCGGGAGGCCGCGGCTCCGCCGAGCCTCGGTGCGGGGCCCGGCGCGGAACTCGCCGAAGCACCCGCCGATGAGCCCGGCGCGGTGCCCGCGGAGGAGCGAGCGGACGCCGCTGACGAGGGGGGCGACGCGGAGGCCGCGGCTCCGCTCGCCGCGCCCGAGACGCTGGCCGAGCGCTTCGCTGCCGATCCCCGCGTGGACCGGATTATTGCCCGGGGCGCGCGCGCCCGGGCGCGTGCGCTGGTGCGGCGCCGCCCGGATCTGCGCGTGCAGGCCACTCTCGCCTCGGTTGGCTCGCTCGTGGTCACCCCGAACGCAGACCTGAGCGACGCCGTGCGCGACGTGGTCGCCTCGGCCTTCAGCAACGCCGGGGGCGACCCGGACGGGATTCAGCTCGTCATCCTGGTCGGGAGCGTCGCTCGCACCAAGCGCTTCCAGCGCATGCTCGCCGACGCGGTCCGGGCCCTCCGGACGGGGAGCAGCGTGTCCTCGCACGACGCGGGACCTGAGGCGGCGTCATCCGCCGGGCCCGGGGCAACGCCCGCTCCCGAGAGCGCGGTCGACCCGCTCTTCGCCCAGCTCGGCCCGCTGGCGGGCCCAGCTCGTGGGGACGCGCTGCGCGCCCTGACCGAGCTGGACTCCGGCGAGAGCTGGCTGATCGAGCCAGAGGCGCGCGATGCCGCTGGCCGGCTCTGGAGCGCGGGCGTTCGGCTCGGCGTGAAGCGGGACGCGTGGCTCGCGACCACGCCGGTCGCGGCCCCGGTGCTCGGGGTGGTCACCGCGCACACCCTCGGCGAGGCCCTCGCAATCCAGGCGGGCCCCGGCTCTGGCGCGGTGGCTGGCCTGCACTCCCTCGACGCCGACGAGATCGCGGTCTGGGTCGACCAGGCCCCGGCGGCCGCCCTCTCGGTGAACCGGCCCACCGTGAACACCCGGCTCGGTCGGCAGGGCGTGGGTGGCTGGCGCGACGCGGGCATGGGGATGCACCCGCTCGGGGGCGCCCCGAACCGACTCGTCACGCTCGGCTCCTGGACCCTCCGCGAGGGCACCCAGAGCTCCACCCTGCACCTGCGCGGCCTCGACGAGGACGTGGTCGGGCTCATCGAGACCGCCCAGGCTTCGCTGAGCTACGCGGACTTCGATCTGGTCCGCCGGGCCGCGCTGAGCGATCAGCTCTCCTGGGCGGAGCGATACGGGGCCGTCCGGGACAGTATGGGGCTCGGCATCGAGCGGAACCTGCTGCGCTATTGGCCCGTGGCCACGCAGCTTCGGCTCGCGGAGGGCGGCAGCCTCGCGGAGTTGCTGCGAGTGCTCGCGGCCGCTCTGCTGGTGCGCGCCCCGGTCTCCGTGAGCACGGGGCAGGTGCTGCCGGCCGAGGTGCAGAGCTTCCTCCAGGCCCGGTTCGTCTCGGTGAGCCTGGAGCGCGACGCGGACTGGCTGGAGCGCATTGCCGCGAGCGGGATCGAGGAGGAGCGGATCCGGCTCATTGGCGGCGATCGGGTCCGGGCCGCGGAGTGGCTCGGGGGCCTGGACCGCACCGGGCTCTGGGCGGAGCCGGTCACGATGGCCGGCCCCGTCGAGCTGCTGAGCCTGCTGCGCGAGCAGTCCCTCTCCATCACCGCGCACCGCCGCGGGGTCGCGACGAGCCTGACAGACGCCCTGTTTTAGCCGGCGAGCGCGCCCTGCTCGCTCCAGAACTGCTCAAGTCCCTCGCTCACCCGGGTGACATCGTGCGGGGTGCCGAACACCTCGAAGCGGTACAGCTCGGGCACCTGGCACTTGCGGGCGATCACGCGTCCGGAGAGGCAGAACGCCTCGCCGAAGTTCGTGTTGCCGGCCGTGATCACGCCCCGCAGCAGCGCCCGGTTGGCCGGGTCGTTCAGAAAGGTCTTCACCTGGCGGGGGACGGCCCCGGTCGGGGTGCCGCCCCCGTAGGTGGGTTGCACGAGCACGAAGGGTCGCGTGACCCGGATGACGCCCTCCGTGCGGGTGATGAGCGGGATGCGCGCGGCATCCCGGCCGACGTTCTCGATGAAGCGCCGGGTGTTCCCGGACACGCTGGAGAAGTACACGAGGTCGGGGGACTCGTGTTCGGCGTAGACACGAACCTCGGGCGAGGGCGTGGAACGGGCGTCAGGCCGGGGCACGGCGGGCTCCTCTCGAAAACCGTTGGGCACTATATGTTGTGCCTCCGGGCGGCACTCTACGCGATATGTGGGATTAAGTGGCCGTGCCGTGCCGAGGCGGCGAGTCGCCCCGGCGTGTCCCCGTGCCCGGCGTGACGGCCGGGGTCGGGGGCGGCGTTCGGCGCGCTAGAACGCCCAGTCCGCGTCGGTGGTCTCCTCCGATTGTCCGATGACGTAGGCGGAGCCTGAGCCGGAGAAAAAGTCATGGTTCTCGTCCGCGCCCGGCGCGAGCGCCGCGAGGATCTCGGGGCTCACCCGGGTCTCCTCCGGCCCGAAACGCGCCGGGAAGCCGAGGTTCATGAGCGCCTTGTTCGCGTTGTACCGCACGAAGGCTGAGACGTCGGTCATGAGCCCGAGCGGCTCGTACAGCTCGCCCGAGTACTGGAATTCCAGCTCGAGGAGATCGTCGAGCAGGTCCTGGGTGAAGCGAGAGAGCTCCTCCCGCCGCTCGGGGGATGCCCCGACGAGGCCGCGCTGAAAGGTGTACCCCGAGTAGTAGCCGTGCACCGCCTTGTCGCGCAGAATGAGCCGGATCATGTCCGCGGTGTTCGTGAGCATCGCGCGGCACGAGAAATACAGCGGGAGGTAGAAGCCCGCGTAGAGCAGGAGTGAGGACAGCAGGGTGGAGGCGACCTTCCGCTTGAGCGGATCCGGGCCGTTGTAGTGCACGAGCACGCGGCGGCACCGCTCCTGGAGGAGGTCGTTGCCGACGGCCCAGGCGTAGGCATCGTCGATCTCGGGGGAGGAGCAAAGGGTGGAGAACACGGAGGAGTAGCTGCGCGCGTGCACGGACTGCATAAACGCGATGTTCGTGTAGATCGCCTCCTCGTGCTCGGTGTGAGCGTCCTGGATCTGGACCACCTCCCCGACCGTGGCCTGCACCGTGTCGAGCATGGTGAGACCGGTGAACACGCGCATGGTGAGCGTCCGCTCGTGCGGAGCGAGCGACGACCAGGCGGCCCGGTCGTTGGAGAGGGGCACTTTCTCGGGCAACCAGAAGTTCGCGGTGAGCCGGTTCCAGACCTCCAGGTCTTTGTCGTCGCCGATCCGGTTCCAGTTGATCGGGCGCAGCCGAGCGTCGGGGCGGTGGCGAAAGGCGGGCGGGGTGATGCTGTCGGGCAGGTGCATGTGCTCTCTCCTGTGGGTGATCGGCGCGAAGGGGTCGCGGGCTGACGTCGTGTGCGGGGCGGGGAAGGCGGGGCGTGGGGCGCGGGTCACGGTGCGGCGGGCGGCGGCGGCGGGGTTGCCCAAAACTCGTCGAGGCCCTCCGCGACGCGGGCCCGGTCGCGCGGGGTGCCGAGCAGTTCGAAGCGGTACAGCTCCGGGACGCCGCACTTGCGCGCGATGACCGAGCCGGAGAGGCAGTAGGCCGCACCGAAGTTCGTGTTGCCCGCGGTGATGACCCCGCGCAGCAGGCCCCGGTTTCTGGGGTCGTTCAGGAATGCGGCCACCTGCCGGGGCACGGCCCCTGCCGGGGAGCCGCCGCCGTAGGTCGGCTGGATCAGAACGAAGGGGCGG
>NZ_JAPFRB010000003.1:464388-464685 GCF_035726885.1 Leucobacter sp. M11
GGCCTCGCGCCCCACCGCGTCGACGAAGCGGCGGGTGTTCTCGGAGACGCTGGAGAAGTAGACCAGGTCCGGCGACTCGTCCCAGCCGAGCGTGCGCACTCCCGGGGGTGCGGCCGCCGATGCGGTGCGTTCTGACACGGAGACTCCCGTCCGGCTTCGCCAGGAAGCCACAAGATGTAGTAGTGACGGCGAGTTTTTCGCCTAGATATAGGTCTAGCAGGAGGTGGCATCAAATATCTACGCCGCGCCGAAGTTTTGTATCTAGCGATCAGAACATTAGGCTGGCCGCATGCACCA
>NZ_JAPFRB010000003.1:464784-469541 GCF_035726885.1 Leucobacter sp. M11
CGGGTGCGCCCCGGCGGCCGCGGGCACCGACGCGGCCGCCCCCCAGGACGATCGCCCCGTCGTGCTCACCACCTTCACCGTGCTCGCGGATATCGCCGAAAACGTCGCGGGGGAGCACCTCCGCGTCGAATCCATCACCAAGGTCGGCGCCGAAATACACGGCTACGAACCCACCCCGGGCGACCTGCGCCGCGCCGCCGAGGCCGACCTGATCCTCGATAACGGGCTCAACCTGGAGGCCTGGTTTGAGCAGTTCGTTGCCGGCATGGAGGTGCCGCACGCGGTCGTGACCGAGGGGATCGAGGTGCTCGACATCACGGAGGACGCCGAGGCCGGGCTGCCGAACCCGCACGCCTGGATGGCCCCGCTCAATGTGCGGGGGTACGCGGAAAATATGGCGCGCGCCTTCGCCGAGCTGGACCCCGAGCACGCCGCGGCGTACGCGGACAACGCCGCCGCCTACGGGGCCGAGCTCCAGCTCGTGCACGAGGAGCTGTCGGAGCGCCTCAGCGCCCTCCCCGAGAGCCAGCGAGCCCTCGTGACGTGCGAGGGGGCGTTCTCCTATCTCGCCAGGGACGCCGGGCTCACGGAGCAGTTCCTCTGGGCGGTCAATGCCGAGCAGCAGGCGACTCCCCAGCAGATCGCCCGCACGATCGAGTTCGTCCGGGACGGCGAGGTCCCCGCCGTGTTCTGCGAGTCCACCGTTTCCGACGCCCCCATGCGGCAGGTCGTCGAGGCCACCGATGCTCGCTTCGGGGGCACCCTCTACGTGGACTCCCTGTCCGAGCCCGACGGCCCCGTGCCGACCTACCTCGACCTGATCCGGCACGACGCCGCGGTGATCATCGAGGGCCTCACCGGCCAGCCCGCCGAGATCGGCGACGCCCGATGAGCGCCCCCGCGATCCTGGTCGAGGATGTGTCCGTGCACTACGGACCCGTGCACGCCCTCGACGGGGCAAGCCTCCGCCTCGACGCGGGCCGAGTCTGCGGCCTCGTCGGGATGAACGGCTCCGGCAAGTCCACCCTGTTCAAGGCCATCATGGGCCTCGTCAAGCCCGAGCGGGGTCGAGTGCTCCTCGCGGGGGAAAGCCCCGCGGCCGCCCGCGCCCGGGGGGCCGTCGGCTACGTGCCGCAGAGCGAGGACGTGGACTGGTCCTTCCCGCTCTCGGTGCGGGACGTCGTCATG
This sequence comes from Leucobacter sp. M11, assembly GCF_035726885.1. Taxonomy (NCBI): domain Bacteria; kingdom Bacillati; phylum Actinomycetota; class Actinomycetes; order Micrococcales; family Microbacteriaceae; genus Leucobacter; species Leucobacter sp. M11. The sequence goes on from NZ_JAPFRB010000003.1 coordinate 465,973, forward strand.
ATGGGCCGCTTCGGCCGGATGGGACTCACCCGCCGCCCCGGCGCGGCCGACCGGGCCGCGGTCGCCGCGGCCCTGGAGCGCACCGAGCTCACCGAATTCGCGGAGCGCCAGATCGGCCAGCTCTCCGGCGGGCAAAAGAAACGCGCCTTCGTCGCGCGCGGCATCGCCCAGGGCGCGGACATCCTGCTCCTCGATGAGCCCTTCGCGGGGGTCGACAAGCGCTCGGAGGCGACCATCACGCGCCTGCTCCGTGAACTCGCCGCGGACGGAGCCACCGTCCTCGTCTCGACGCACGACCTCCACGCGCTCCCCGCCCTGGCCGACGAGGCGATCCTGCTGCTGCGCCGCGTCCTCCGGCACGGACCGCCCGCGGAGGTGCTGCGCCCCGAACACCTCGCCCTCGCCTTCGGCCTCGATGTGCTCGCCGCCCCGCCCCCAGGGCCCGCCGCCGTCCCAGCGCTGGCTGCCCGGCCCGAGCGCGAGGTGTCCGCGTGAGCCTCATCGACCTGTTCCTCGAACCGCTCAGCTACGATTTCATGGCCCGTGCGCTCGCCACGACGCTGGTCGCCTCGATCGTGTGCGCCCTGCTCAGCTGCTGGCTCGTCCTGATCGGCTGGTCCCTCATGGGCGATGCCGTCTCGCACGCGGTGCTGCCCGGCGTCGTGCTCGCCTACATCTGGGGTGCGCCCTTCGCGCTCGGCGCGGTGCTCTTCGGCTTCCTCGCCGTCGCCCTCATCGGGGCCGTGCGCGACACCAGCCGGGTGAAGGAAGACGCCGCCATCGGGATCGTCTTCACGACCCTCTTCGCCCTCGGGCTCGTGCTCATCTCGGTCACCCCGAGCCAGACCGACCTGAACCACATCATCTTCGGAAACCTGCTCGGGGTCTCCCCGGCGGACTTTGCCCAGATCCTCGTCCTCGCGGCTATCGTCACGGTCGTGCTGCTCCTCAAACGACGTGACCTCACCCTCTACGCCTTCGACCCGACCCACGCGCACGCGATCGGGCTGAACCCGAAGCTGCTCGGCGCGCTCCTGCTCGGGCTGCTCGCGCTCACCTCGGTCGTTGCGCTGCAGGCGGTCGGCGTGGTGCTCGTGGTCGCGATGCTGATCATCCCCGGGGCGACCGCGTACCTGCTCACCGATCGCTTCTCCCGGATGCTCGTGATTGCCCCCGCGGTCTCGGCGTTCTGCGCCGTGGCCGGGCTCTACGCGAGCTACTGGCTCGACACGGCCTCCGGCGGCACCGTGGTGCTCGCGCAGGGCAGCGTCTTCGCGCTCGTGTACCTCTTCGCCCCCCGGCACGGCCTGATCGGCAAGCGCCTCGCCGCCCGCGCACGAAGCCGGCGGCGGGGAGCGGCGGCCCCGGCCGGGACCGAGCCCACCGCGGCTGAAACGGCCGACGCCAGCACCGCCGCGCAGCCAGCAGGCGCGGCGCGGACCCCCTGACCGGTGCCGGGCGCGGGCCGCACCAGTACACCGCGATCTGGGAGCGGTTCGGCCCGGCACCCCTGTTTCCTGGAGCACCCCGACCCGGCGTCCGCGGCTCGGGGCAGGCCCCGGGAACACCGAACGTTTACCCGAGGGGCGCGTTCGGAAGCCAAACCGGGTGACGGAAAACCGGGGCCGCGGCGGCTGATGTTCGCCCCCGGTTGGGGCAGCGCTCACGGCAGCGTCGTTTGGGATTCATAGGGTTCAGGGGCGCCCCCGCGCACCCGGCTGCACGCCGACCGCACCCCCAGAAAGGACCCCATGCGACCCCTGCGCCGCATTCCCCCCGCGCTCCTCCTCGCGGGACTTCTCGCGCTGCCCCTCGCCGTCACCGCCCACCCCCCGGCGCCCGCCCAGGTCACCGGACCGGGCAGCGGCGCGGCCTTCGGGCTCAACGCCGAAGCCCCGGCACCGCCCACCTTCGGCCTGGCGGGTGGCCGCTTCACCAGCCCGCAACAGGTCGCGCTGACCGCCGCCGAGGGAGAACAGATCTTCTTCACGCTCGACGGCTCCGAGCCAACCCCGGCGAGCACCCCGTACACGGCGCCCATCACGCTCGCCGAATCCGCGAACGTGGCCGCAATCGCCGTTCGCGACGGCATCCCGAGCGCCCCAACGGTCGAGGGGTACCTCATCAAGACCGCTGAGGAACCACTCGCGCGCTTCGCGGTCATGGGGGACATCCACACCTCGGACTATGCCGAGCCCGATGTCGCGAAGTGGCAGCAGCACTTCGACACGCTCTCCGCCCTGATGCCCAACCCCGACGCCATCATATCCAACGGCGACCAGATCAACGACAACAACTTCAACACGGGCGACGACCACGCCGTCGTGCGCCGCATCCTCGAGGAAAACCTCGCCCGGACGGGGATGCGGGACACGAAGATGCTGCTCAGCTTCGGCAACCACGACGACCGCCTCGCGAAGATGAGCGCGATGTACCCGAAGGACTGGTTCCCCCACGAGGGCGGCGGCTACTACCTCCAGGACGTCGGCGGGTACCCCTTCCTCATCCTGAACACCGAGAACTACTCCGCCACCCAGCGCACCTGGGTCCGAGACACCCTGACCCGGCTCAACGAGGACCCGCAGCACGCGGGCAAGCCGATCTTCGTGGCCGGGCACCGGCCCACCTCCGGCACCGTGAACCAGGGCAGCCAGGCCTCGAACTCGGGCATCACCGAGGACCTCGCCGCCTTCCCGCAGGTCGTCTACTTCTCCGGGCACTCCCACTACAACATCAACGATGAGCGCTCCATCCACCAAAAGAACTTCACCGCGGTCAACGAGGGCTCGATGACCTACGGGGAGACCTTCGGCCAGTACTGGGCGAACGGCGAGGGGCTCGTCTGGACCGCGCACAACGCCAGCTCCCAGTCCGTGATCGTCGAGGTCTACCCCGATCGCACCGAAATCGACCGGATCAACTACGCCGCTGAGAACGATCGCGCGTACACCCCAGCGGGCGTCTGGTCCTTCCAGCAGGACGCCCCCTTCGACTCCGCGGGCACCCTCGCCGGACCCACCTGGACGATCCCCACCGGGAACACCCCAGAGGAGATCCGCGCGGGCTTCGCCTACACCGGGAACACCGACCACGAGGCCCCCGTCCGCTCCGCCACCGCCCCCACCCAGCGCCAGACGAGCACCGGGCCCGCCCTGCGGATCCCGCAGGCCACGGATAACACCTTCGTGATCGGCTACCGGGTCGAGATTACCGACGTGGAAACCGGGCAGGTCTGGCAGCACCTTGACCCGAAGGCCCAGGTGTCCGGCGACTTTTACATGATGCCGCGGCCCGCGCACATCGACATCCCCCTCGCGGTCCGGCAGGGCCCGCACCCCGCCAAGCCCATCCAGCACCGCGTGGCGGAGGGCCGCGAATACCGGGCCACGGTCACCGCCGTGGACAGCGCCGACAACGCCGCCGAGCCGCACACCATCACCTTCATTGCCGGGGAGCTGACCCGCGACGACGCGCTTCCCGCCGAGATCGCCGCACTCCAGGAGCGCATCGAGCGGATCGCGGGCACCGGAGCGGCGGCCACCCCGGAGGACCTCGCGTTCGTCGTCTCC
>NZ_JAPFRB010000003.1:469587-469912 GCF_035726885.1 Leucobacter sp. M11
AGGCGGCGCTCGCCGCCGAGACCACGCAGGACGGGGTGGACGCGCGCGAGCGCGCCCTGCGCGCCCAGCTGGAGGGACTGAACGCCCTCCTGGTGGCCGTGGACCGGGCCCCGCTCGCGAGCGCGGTGGCGGCCGCAAACGTGCTGCTCGCGGACGCCACCGCGGATCGGAGCCGCGCGGCGACTCCGGCGGCCACGCTCAGCGCGGCCGTTGAGGTCGCCGCGACCGCCCTGCGCACTCCGAACCTGTCGCAGGCAACCCTGGACACGGAGACCGCGACCCTCACGGCGGCCATTGCCGCCTACGAGGAAGCCACCGCGACCCC
>NZ_JAPFRB010000003.1:470033-471780 GCF_035726885.1 Leucobacter sp. M11
CAGCCGACGGCCCCCGCCGAGGAGCGAACGGATCCCGCCGGGCTCGCCGAGACGGGCGCTGCGTCGGCCGCGCCCCTCGCAGCCCTGATCGCCGCGCTGCTCGCGGGCGGCGCGGCGCTGGGCCTCCGGGCTCGCCGCCGCCTCCCCACCGAGTAGCCCGCCGCCTCCCCGCCGAGGAGCCCGGCGGCGTCACGGTCAGGCCTGCGCTGTCCGCCACCCCTCGGGGAGGCGGACAGCGCAGGCCCCTCCGTCCGGGGCGATCAGCGCGCCGTTACTCCCCAGCGGGCGAGCCCGCGGGGGCGTAATCGCCCGCGTCTGGCAGGCCGAAGAATTCCTCGAGGGTCGCGATCCCGCTCTCCCGCAGCTGCGTCGCCAGCTCCACGCCGACGTAGCGGAAGTGCCAGGGCTCGTACATGAAACCCGTCACGTGTTCCTTCTCGCGTGGGTAGCGCAGCACGAAACCGTACTCGTGCCCGTGCTCGGCAAGCCACGCCCCGGCCGGGGTGCTCTCGAAGCACTCCTGGAGCGCGCAGCCGCCGCCGTCGTCGAAATCGACCACGAGCCCGGTCTGGTGCTCGGAGTGCCCAGGACGGGCGGAGTAGGTATCGGCCGCGGCCTGCCCATCGCGGGCGATGTAGCCGTCGTAGAGCGACACCTGATAGGCGTAATCGCGGAACGCGCTCAGCACCCGAACCTGGAGCCCCTCTGCGGCGGCCGCCGCGGCGAGCTGTTCGGTCGCTGTCGCGGCCGCCTCGCGGAGCGGCTGGCCGTTGTTGTTCGGCACGTCATTCGGCATCCGCAGGTCGCCGGGGGTGTAGTCGATGGGGTTCAGCGGGCGGAGCTTATTGCTGATGACCCAGATGGAATCGGGGTCATCGAGGGACAGGCGCGCGCGGTCAAAGCCGTCCGCCTCCGCGGGGGAGGACGCGGGGGGCTCCGGCGTCGGCTCGGTCGTGTCTGGCATCGGGTCCTCCTGAGGGGTGCGCGTCTCCTGGGGCGACGGGCTCGGCTTCGGCTCGGGAGCGGCGGCGCATCCCGCGAGAACGATCCCCAACGCGAGCAGCGCCGCCGAGGCGCGTGCCGCCCTCGTGCCGAGGAGACGGGGGCCGCGGGAAACTCGGGGAGTCGTGGTCACCCGCACATGCTATCCGGCTTTCCGCGCGAGACGAGGCAATCGCTTCGGACACCCAGCCTCCGCCCGGTAGTCTGGGGCGTATGACTGAGCGCACGACAGGCGATCCCGGCGACGGCACGGAGGAAAACTCCTCCGAACAGGAACCGTGGCGAGACCTCGGCATCCTGCCTGAGGGCGAAGACCCCCACTTCGACGAGGCCAGTTTCGATGAGCCAAGCTTCGACGAGCTGCTCTTTGGTTCTCCCGCGACCGGTGCCCCCGCAGCCGGGGCCGCGGAACCCGAGGCCGCGCCGAAGCCGCGCAAGGAACCGCGCAAGGAACCAAAGCCGCCCCGCGCGCGACGGAGCCCCGCCGTGACCGAACCGCCGCAGCCCGAGGCGATCCCCGCGACCGAGATCCTGCCCGTCCTTGACGCAGAGCGGGCGGCTGCGGAATCGGCGGCCGAGGAGCCCGCCGTGCTCCCCGAGACGCGGATCCTGCCCCAGATCGCCCCCCTGCCCGAGCCCGAGGTGAACGAGGACGCGACCCCGACGGAGAGCATCGGCGCGCTCGCCCCACAGGACCCGGTCCGCCGCCCGGCCCCGCCCGTGGTGCGCCGGCCGCGGACCGTGG
>NZ_JAPFRB010000003.1:471883-472323 GCF_035726885.1 Leucobacter sp. M11
GGACGCCGAGCCACCCACGTCCCCGGAGGACCCGACCACGCCTCGCTCGGCCTTCGCCCGGACCTCCGGCCAGCGCGCCGTCCCCGACACGAGCCTGCTGCCCGAGTTCCCCGAGACGCCGAGTGCTTCCGCCGCGTCGGCGGCCCCCACGGCCGAACAGCCGCCCGCAACGCGCGAGGAGGGACTGGACGATTTCGATGACCTCTTCGGTCCCCTCGGCGCAGAAGCGCCGGACGCGGCGCAGCCCGACGAGGCGCCCGTCGCCGCTCGGGATGCTGAGGCCGCGCGAGACGCCGAGAGCCCCGACGGCCCGCGCCGTCGCCGCACCTACGATGCCGCTGAGCCAGACGAGCGCGATCCCGCGCTCCTCGCCGCGCTCGGCGTTCCCGCGAGCGGCGTGCTCGCCTCCGGCGAGCCCGTGGCCGGGACCGGCCCGCTTC
>NZ_JAPFRB010000003.1:472379-475238 GCF_035726885.1 Leucobacter sp. M11
AACGGTGGCTCCGGCGGGGGAGCGGCCGGGTCGCCGCGTCCCAGCGCCCGGGCCCGCATGATCGCGGGCGGCGTCGTCGGCGTGGTCGCCCTGTCCCTGCTCGGATTTGGCACCTGGGCGGCGCTCAACGCGGGGGGTGACGTCGCGGAGGCGGGCTCCGGCGCGAAGCCAACTCCGACCCCCACGCAGACGGAGCCAGAGCCCTCCGAGGCACCCACCCCGACGGAGCCAACGGGCCCGATCCGGATGCTCGCGATGGGTGAGATGGTGGCCCACGAGTCCGTCAGCGAGAACGCCAAGACGCCCGCTGGCGGCTACGACTTCGCCCCGCTCTTCGCGGAGCTGGACCCCCTGCTCGGGGACGCGGATGCGACCTTCTGCGCGCAGCCGATCCCGAGCGCCGGGGTCGACTTCGGGATCGCTGGCTTCCCGCAGTACAACGCACCGACCGAGTTCGCCACCACGCTCAGCGACACGGTCGGCTGCGATCTGGTCAGCCTGGCCGGGCCCAACGCCGCGGACCGTGGCGCCGACGGCATCCGAGCCACGCTCGATGCCTGGCAGCAGACGGAGCCCAAGATCGTCTCCGGCACGAACCGGACCCCCGAGGAACAGCGCGGGGTGCAGTACGGAGAGGTGCGCGGGGTAAAGACCGCGCTCGTGTCCTTCACCGAGCGCCTGAACCAGGTGACGGACGCCGGCCTGGTGAACTTCGTGGGTGACACGCAGCTCGTCACGGACCTCATCACCGAGGCCCGTGCGAACGCCGACGTCGTGCTCGTCGCGGCGAACTGGGGCGAGGAGGGCACGAGCGAGCTGGCTCAGCGGCAGCGGAACTTCGCGCAGCTCGTCTCGGACCTGGGGGCCGACATGATCCTCGGCACCGGATCGCACGTCATCCAGCCCGTCGAGTGGCTCGACCGTCCCGACGGGGGCCGCACCCTCGTGTGGTACTCGCTCGGCAGCCTCATGGGGACCCCGCTGAGTCTGCCCGAGCGGATCGGGGCCGTGGCCTCCGTCGAACTCGTGCCGGACGGCGAGGGCTGGACGGTGGCGAACCCCTCCGCGACGCTCACCTACCTGCACTACGCGTGGACGCCGGAGCAGCAGGCGGCGAACGAGTTGCTCGCGCGCACCGGGCTCAAGGCCGTTCCGCTCGCCGGGGCGCAGGCCCTGCTGGACGAGGACCGCTGGGGCACGACCGTGCAGGCCGAGACTGAGCGCATCGCCGGAATCCTCGGACCCGACGTGGCGATCAACGCGGGCTAGCTGCCCGACCCATCGAGGCCGACCGCGCCCGCCGGGGCCTCGTCAGCGGCTGCGCTCAGCCGCCAATGACGAGGTTCTCGGGGGTCTCGCCCCCGCGGAGGCGCTCGATCTGGCGGCGGACGAGCGCGGCCATCCGCGGCATCATCGCGCTCGAGGCGCCGCCGACGTGCGGGGAGATCAGCAGGTTCGGGCTGGACCACAGGGGGTGACCCTCGGGGAGCGGCTCGGGGTCGGTCACGTCCAGGGCGGCGCGCAGCCGCCCGGCGTTCAGCTCGGCCAGCAGCGCGTCCGTGTCCACGACGGGGCCGCGGGCGACGTTCACGAGCAGCGCGCCGTCCGGCAGCGCCGACAGGAACTCGGCGTCCACGAGGCCGCGGGTGTCGTCGGAGAGCGGCACGGCCACGATCACGATCTCGGCCTGCGGCAGCATCTCGGCAAGCTCGCTCATCGGGCGCACCTCGCGGCGGTCCCCGTGCGGGCCGGTCTCCGTGCGCGCGCTGCGGGCGAGGCGGCTGATCTCGACCTCAAAGGGGGCGAGGCGGTCCTCGATCGCCCGGGAGACCCCGCCGTAGCCGACGAGGAGCACGCGGCGGTCGGCGAGGCTCTCGTGCCGGACGGGGGCCCAGCGGCCCTCGTCGCCCGCGCGGACAAAGTCCGGGATCCCGCGCTGCGCCGCCAGGGTGAGCGCGAGCGCGAGCTCCGCGGTGGAGGGCTCATGCACGGTCGCCGCGTTCGCGAAGCGGTGCCCGGCGGGCAGGGTCTCGGCGACGCCGTCGTAGCCGATGGACTGGCTCTGGATGAGCGAGGTCGTGACCCCGTCCAACACGCTCAGAAACGCCTCGGCGCCCATGTACGGGGGCACCACCAGGTCGAGGTGCGGGCGCGGGGCGGGGGTCTGCATGTCCCAGAGCAGGAACTCGACGCCGGGCACGGGGCCGACGAGGTCGAGCAGGGTCTGTCCGGGGAGGCTCACAACGATGGGGGTCTCAGTCATGGCGACAGTCTACGCCGCGGCACGGGGCGCGGTCCGAGGCGCGGCCCGGGGCCTCAGCGGGGGAGATCGGCCAAGAAGCGCGCGATCGTCTGCCGGGCGTGACGCTCCGCCTCGGGCGAGGCCGTCGGTCGATTCAGATAGCCGTGCACGGTGCCCGGCTCGACCGCGGCGCTCACGGGCACCCCGGCCGCGATCAGCTGCTCGACGAACTGCTCGGCGGAGGCGCGCAGCTCATCGGCCTCGGCGGAGACGACGCTCGTCGGGGGGAGCTGGCGGAGGCGCTCGGCCGGGAGCTCCCCGGCGATGAGCGCGGAGCGCTCGGGGCCGGTGCCAGGGCCCAGGTAGTCCCGGTACATCTCTCGGATGCGCTCCGGCCGGAACCGGCGGGGCTCCGGGAGCTCGCTCACCAGCGCCTCGATGCGGGGATCGGGACGCTGGGTCTCGTGCAGGGTCGGGTACAGCAGGAGCAGGGCATCCGCGCCCCGGGAGCCCCGCTGCGCGGCGTCCGCCTGCGCGAGCGCGGCGTGCACGGCGAGCTGCCCGCCCGCGCTGGCCCCGCCGATGAAGAGGGGGCCGGGAAACTCCCGGGCGGCCCA
>NZ_JAPFRB010000003.1:475279-478485 GCF_035726885.1 Leucobacter sp. M11
TCACCCTCGCGGAGGCAAGCCGGTACTCCACCGCGATGACGCGATACCCGGCCTCGGCGAAGCGGGCGGCGACCCAGTCGGACTCCGGCCAGTCGAGGGTGCCGCGGACGAAGGAGCCCCCGTGCGCCCAGACCAGCGTCCCGCCGGCGGGGGCGCCGGGCTCGTACTGCCGGATCGGGACATCGGGCTGCCCGGCGCGCGCGCCCGCGGAGCCCGGGGCGAGTCGATCGGTCACGGTGACGAGAGTCCCGGGTTCGGATGAGGCGGGGGCGGCGTGGGTCATGGTGGGCTCCTGGACGGTGGCTGGCTCGGCCGTGGTCGGCGCCCCCGGGGTGCCGCAGCCGCTCAGCGCCGCCAGGGCGATGCTGAGCGAGAGGACGGCAGCGGAGGTGCGCACCCGTCCAGTGTAGGTCCGGCACCGCGGAGGAATCCGGGTGCGCGCGCCGGGTTCCGTGCGTTCCTCAGCCGGGCGGGGCAGAATGAGGGCATGCCCCAGTTCACCGACACCCACGGGATCGCCATCACCTACTACCGCTGGCCGGTCGTCGAGCCCCGAGCGATCGTCCAGATCGCGCACGGCATCGGCGAGCACGCCCTGCGCTACGAACACCTCGCGCGGGCCTTGAATCAAGCGGGCTTTGCGGTTGTCGCCGATGACCACCGCGGGCACGGTCAGACCGGGCTCGACCAGACCGGCGGGGATCTGAGCCGGCTCGGCAGGCTCGGGCCCGGGGGCCTGCGCGCGGCGGAGGACGCCATCGTCCGGCTCGGCGAGATCGCCCGCGAGGGCTTTCCCGGCGTCCCGATCGTGCTGCTCGGGCACTCCTGGGGCTCGCTCATGGCGCAGCGCATCGTGAACCGCGAGCCGGGACGCTACGACGCCCTGGTCCTGACCGGCAGCGCCTATCGGATGCCCGGCTCGATGGAATCCGGCAACCTGAACAGGGCGTTCGACGGGCCCGGCTCGAACGGCGTCGAGTGGCTGAGCCGCGACGAGGAGACCCAGCGGGCCTTCCTCGCCGACCCGCTCACCTTCGACGCGGAGGTGCTGCGGCTGTTTGGCGTCGCCGACGGGCTCCGACTCTTCGGCGTTCCGGCGAAGGGGCTGCCCGCGGACCTCCCGATTCTGATTGCCTCCGGCGCCGAGGACCCGCTCAGCGTGGGCGATTCCGTCACCAAGCTCGCCGCCGCCTACCGCGGGCGCGGGCTGCGAGACGTCACCCTGCTCGAGTACCCGGGCGCCCGGCACGAGATCTTCAACGAGACCAATCGCGAGCAGGTCATCGCGGACCTGACGGACTGGCTCGACGCCCGTTTCCCGCTCGCCTGACGCGTTCTGGCGACCTCAGCCCTCGCGGCGGCGAACCATTTCCGTGATCCAGATGGGGGCATAGGGCGAGGTGCACCCGGGTGAGGTCGGGTAGTCCTTCAGGACCGCCAACCGCTCGCCGATGTCGAGGGCCCGGGCGCGCAGCTCGGGGCTGTGAATGCCGATCGTCGCGAGGCACTCGTTCATCGCCCACTGCAGGTTTTCGGGGGCCGCGGCCATCTCGGCCTCGATCTGATCGAGGAGGGCCGAGCGGTCGAGGCCCTCGTCCCCGGCCGCGATCCGGTGGCTCGTGAGCGCCCAGCCCGCGCCCGCGACCCGGGGGTCGGGGTCGGCAAACCAGGCCGCGCGCAACTGCTCGGCCGCGGGGTGCGGTTTCACCTGGTAGTTGACGAGCCAGTCGTTCACCTTGGGCACGCGGGCGTCGCGGAGCATCGCGTCGAGGTCCTCCGGGGCGTAGCCGCGGGGCTTGCTGATCAGGAGCGCAACCAGGCGGGCGGCGGTGTTCTGCGTGGCCCAGAGCTCCGTGGCGAGGGCCTGATTCGTCTTGACGCGCTTCGCGACGGCGCGCAGCTTCGTGAGGTTGACCCCGTGGTCATCGCCGTGTCGCTCGTTGACCCGGCGCACGCGCGGGTCCTCAAGCGCGGCGAGCTCCGCCAGGATCTCAGCCGCGGTTGGCGGGGTCGCGGTCACGGGTGTTGCGGGGCTGGGGGCCATCGTGTCCTCTTCTGCTGGGTCGCACCGGGCGGGGGTCTCAGTGTACGCCTCGGGGGTGGGGCCCGGCTGGGGCGAGCCCCCCGGCGGGGGCGGGGGATAGCATGGGGGCATGCACGGTGAGTATAAGGTTCCCGGAGGAAAGCTCGTCGTCGTCGACTTCCAGGTCGTCGACGGCGCAATTCGAGATTTCCGGCTCTCGGGGGATTTCTTCCTCGAGCCCGATGAGACGCTCGAAGCGATGAACGCCGCGGTCGAGGGGATGAGCCCCTCTGGCACGATCGAGGCCTACGCCCGGTCGGTGACCGAGCACCTCCCCGAGGGGGCGGTGCTCCTCGGCATCACGCCAGAGGCCGTTGGCGTCGCGATCCGCCGCGCCATGACCGGGGCGGCGCAGTGGCGCGACTACGATTGGCAGATCATCCGTGGCGAGGCGCTGCCCCCCGCGATGCACCTCGCCCTCGACGAGGTGCTCACGACCGAGGTCGGCGAGGGGCGGCGCGGGCCGACCCTGCGGATCTGGGAGTGGGCGAACCCCGCGATCATCATCGGCAGCTTCCAGTCCCTGAAGAACGAGGTCGACGCCGAGCAGGCGGCGGCCGAGGGCGTCGAGGTGGTGCGGCGGATCTCCGGCGGCGGCGCGATGTTCGTGGAGCCCGCCTCCGCGATCACCTACTCGCTGTACGTGCCGGGCGAGCTCGTGCGGGGGATGAGCTTCGCCGACTCCTACGCGTTCCTGGACGAGTGGGTGCTGGAGGGGCTCAAGGGGCTCGGCATCGACGCCGAGTACAAGCCGCTCAACGACATCACGAGCCCGGCGGGCAAGATCGGCGGTGCCGCGCAGAAGCGGCTCGGTTCTGGCGCGGTGCTGCACCACGTCACGATGAGCTACGACATGGACGCCGACAAGATGACCCGCGTGCTCCGCATCGGCCGCGAAAAGCTGAGCGACAAGGGCACCAAGAGCGCGCAGAAGCGGGTCGACCCGCTGCGCAGCCAGACGGGGCTGGAGCGCGCCGAGATCATCGACCGCCTCGTCGCGACCTTCCAGCAGCGCCACGGCGGCACCGCGGACGCGGTGCGCGCAGAGGAGCTCGCCGCCGCCCAGCAGCTCGTCGAGACGAAGTTCCTCACGCCGGAGTGGCTGACCCGGGTCCCGTAGCCC
>NZ_JAPFRB010000003.1:478527-482077 GCF_035726885.1 Leucobacter sp. M11
TCTAGGGAACGAGCAACACCTTGCCGGTCGTCGCCCGGCCCTCGAGCGCCTCGTGGGCGGCGCGGGCTTCGGCGAGCGGGAAGCGCGCGCCGATGCGGACATCGAGTTGCCCGTCGGCGATGGCCTGGAACAGTTCCCGGTAGCGCCAGGCGCGCTCCTCGGCGGTGCGCATGAAGTGCGTGCTCGTGGGGCGGGTGATGCTCAGCGAGCCGCCCGAGTTCAGCCGCTGCAGGTCGACGGGCGGCACCTGGCCGCTGGCCCCGCCGAAGAGCACGAGCTCGCCGCGGATGCGCAGCGCGTCGAGCGAGCCGTCGAAGGTGTCCTTGCCGACCCCGTCGTAGGCGACGTGCGCGCCCTCGCCGGCGGTGAGCTCCCGCACGGCCTCGGCGAAGCCCGCGTAGTCGATCGAGTGCTCGGCCCCGGCTGCGCGGCTCAGGTCGCGCTTCTCCTGGGAGGAGGCGGTCGTGATGACCCGCACCCCGCGCGCCGCGAGCAGCTGGGTGAGGAGCAGGCCGACGCCGCCCGCCCCCGCGTGGACGAGCGCGAACTCGCCGGGCTGGGGGTTCGCGGAGGAGTTCGCGAGGTAGTGCGCGGTCACGCCCTGCAGGGGGAGCGCCCCGGCGAGGGCCAGCTCGACGCTCTCGGGGACCCGCGCGACGAGGGCGGCGTCGACGAGGAACTGCTCGGCGTAGGCGGCCGTCGCCTGCGAGGTGGTCACGCGGTCGCCCACGGCGAACTCCGTGACCCCGTCGCCCACCGCGGTCACCGTGCCCGCGGCCTCCAGGCCGGGGGTGAAGGGGAAGGGCGCCGGGTACACCCCGGAGCGCTGATAGGTGTCGATGAAGTTGACGCCGATGGCTGCCGCCTGGACGAGGAGCTGCCCGGGCCCCGGCGCCGGAACGGGCACCTCCGTGGAAACGAGCGTCTCGGGACCCCCGGGCTGAGTTGCAACAATCGCGCGCATGCGTGACCCCTTCCACCGTGACCGGCCGTGCCGGATATCTGACGAAGACTGTGGCCAGTCTAGGCAGGATCCCGGCGTCCGTGTGGGCCGGTCTTGCGGATTCGGGTGCGGTTACGCCCGCCGCGCCCAGGACAGGCGAAGGTCCAGGCGGCTGGGGAATCCGGGCCGCGCGATCTGGGCGCGGTCCGCGGCCAAGCCGTCCGGGGGCGCGGTGAGCGGTTCCACGCAGAAGCCCTCCGCTTGGCGTTCGTAGACGAGCCAGACCGGGGTCGACGCGGAGAGCGTCAGGCGGAGCGGCCCCCAGTCGATGCGCGGGGTGCCCGGGTGCACGAAGGGGTCGTCCCAGGGGCGTGCGCCGAGATCGGGGACGGGCTCGCCGAACAGGCCGGACCCGTCCGCCGCGTACCGGGCCTCCGGCCGGAAATCGAGCTGCGCCGGGTGCCCGGCGACCTCGGGCCGGAACCACGGGTGGAAGCCGAGGGCGACGGGCATGGCCCGCTCGTCGTTCCCGCAGCGGAGGCTGAGGGAGAGCGCCGATGCGCCCATCCGGATTCGCTGTTCCACCCAGCCGCCGAAGGGCCAGGCGGCGGGGAGTTCTGTGCGGAGCGTCACGGCGTGGTCGTCCTGCGCCAGGACTTGCCAGGGCGTGTCGTCCACGAGGCCGTGGGTGGCGTGTGCCCCGTTATTCCGGGGGAGTTCGTGGCGGGCCCCCGCGAACGTGAAGGCCGCGTCGCGCACGTTTCCGGCATAGGGCGCCATCGGGAAGCAGCCGCTGAACCAGGAGGGAGTTCCCCCGGCCGGCGCTGGCGCGCCGCCGATGACCTCGTCGCCGTCGATGCGGAGCGAGCGGAGCCGCCCGCCCAGGGCCGGATCAACCTCGGCGCGGTGCGCCCCCGCGCGGAGGACGATCACGGCGTCGGGGCGCTCGGGGCCCCGGGGAGGGACGGGGCGAGCGCGCTCAGGTGCTCGGTCATGCGCTCCCGGGCGGCCGGGGCATCGCCCGCGTCAATCGCGGCGATGAGCGCCCCCAGGTCGGCCAGGGCTGTTTCGCGGGTGCTCCGCAGCGCGGAGGTCTGGGCGCGCGTCGCCATGATGCGTTGCCGGAGGCTGAGATACAGGTCGCTGAGCACGGCGTTGTTGGCGGCTGCCACCACGGCGGCGTGCACCGCGCTGTCGATGCGGGCGAACTCGGCGGCGGAGTCGAGCGCGGCCTCGGCCTGAGCCACGAGTCCCCGGAGCGCGGCGGCTTCAGCGCGGCTCGCGCGCGCGGCGGCCTCGGCGGCGGCCCAGGGTTCCAGGACGAGCCGCACCGCGAGCAGGTCCTGCGGGTCCGTGCCGCGGAAGTACACGCCGGAGCGGTCTCGGGACTCGAGCACGCCGTGCTCAACCAGGGTGGCGATCGCGCGCCGAACGCTCGGGCGAGACGCATCGAAGCGCTCGGCGAGTTCCCGCTCGGAGGGGAGCCGCTCGCCGATTCGGTAGTCCCGGTCCCGGATGAGCTGGCGGAGCTGCTCGGTGAGGGATGTCACGGCTGGCTCCTCCTGGCTGAAGTGAACGGGGCGGCCAGCTGAGCAGCGGCCTGGAACGTGTCCCCGGACTCACTGTACTTGACGGGGCGGGCCCCCGCACCTAATCTGGGTACATCAAACTGGTATAACCAGTTTGATGTACCCAGAACGCGCTGCGGCGGGCCTTGGCCACCACGGGCCGCCCGCGCGCGCAGGACCACCAGAACAGCTCATTGACGAAGGAGTCTCCCGTGCGAATCGGACGGATGAACACCGAGAACGGCCCCCAGCTTGTGATCCAGGACGGGGAGCGCTGGCTCGCCGCCGCCCCCGCCGGCTACGGCCTGCCCCAGGTGCTCGCCTCGGGCGCGACGATCGCGCCGAACGGCGGGGAGGTCACCGGGGAGCTGCTCGCGCCGCTCGTTCCCGGGAAGATCGTCGCCATCGGGCTCAACTACATGGATCACGTCCGCGAGTCGAAGATGGAGGTGCCGACCTCCCCGCTCGTGTTCACCAAGTTCCCCTCGAGCGTGACGGGCCCCGGCGCGGACGTGGTGATTGACGAGGCCCGCACGCAGCGGGTCGATTGGGAGGTGGAGCTGGCCCTCGTCATTGGCAAGACCACCCGCAACGTCTCGGTCGAGGACGCGCTCGACTCGGTGTTCGGCTACACCGTGGCCAACGACGTCTCGGCCCGCGACATGCAGTTCGGCGACGGGCAGTGGGTTCGGGGCAAGAGCCAGGACACCTTCTGCCCCCTCGGCCCCGTGGTGGTGACCCCGGACGAGCTCGGCAACCCGGGTGAGCTCAACCTGAGCACCCGCGTGAACGGGGTCGCGATGCAGGACTCGAACACGAGAGAGCTCATTTTTGGGCTCGCCGAGCTGGTCGCCTACTGCTCCGAGAACTTCACGCTGGAGCCGGGAGACGTCATCCTGACCGGCACCCCCTGGGGGTGCGGCGAGTTCATGACCCCGCCCGTGCACCTGCACCCCGGCGACCTCGTCGAGTGCGAGATCGAGGGCATCGGCGTCCTCGCGAACCCGGTCGTCGCCGCGAGCTAGCGCGACCCGCGGGG
>NZ_JAPFRB010000003.1:482115-482903 GCF_035726885.1 Leucobacter sp. M11
GATCACGCCTCGTCGGGGCCGTTAACTTGCCCAGTGTGGCCCCGACGAACGGCGAAACCTCCGGACTGGTCGCGCGCCAGACCGGAACGGGGGAGCCCCGCGAGGGCCCCGGTCGAATGCGGCGGCTGACCCTCTGCGAGAATGGACCGCGTGAGCGAAACCCGAAGTGAATCCCTGGACCCCGCAGCGGGCGGGCCGATGCCCGAGGCCCCGACGCGGGCGGAGGAGAGCCACGAGCGCTCCACCTCCGGGGTTGGCCCCTGGCCCGGCGGCGAGTCCGAGTGGCCCGAGGAGGAGCACTTCGACCCGGAGCTGCTCGCGCAGGGCGACACCCGCAACGTGATCGACCGGTACCGCTACTGGCGGATGGACGCGATCGTCGCCGACCTCGACGAGCACCGGCACCCCTTCCAGGTGGCCATCGAGAACTGGCAGCACGACATGAACATCGGCTCGATCGTGCGCAGCGCAAACGCCTTTGCCGCGGACACCGTGCACATCGTCGGGCGTCGGCGCTGGAATAAGCGCGGGGCAATGGTCACCGATCGGTACCAGCACGTCGTGCACCGACCCGATGTGGCCGCGCTCGTGGCCTGGGCCGAGGAGTCCGGGGTGCCGATCATCGCCGTGGACAACGTGCCCGGGTGCGTTCCGATGGAGACCTTTGACTGGCCGGAGCGCTGCGTCATGCTCTTCGGGCAGGAGGGGCCGGGGCTCAGCCCGGAGGCCATCGCCGCCGCGAGCGCCGTGGTCGAGATCACGCAGTACGGCTCGACCCGCTCGATCAA
>NZ_JAPFRB010000003.1:482928-487247 GCF_035726885.1 Leucobacter sp. M11
ATGTATTCCTGGGTGAGCCAGCACTCCGGCCCGGCCAATCCTCGCCCCTGATCGAGTCCGCGACACGCGCGCGATGCGTGAATCCGGGGCTCAATTTCCGTTTCGGGATGTGTTCGGGTAAAGTTTATCGAGTTGGCAAGCCAACAAGATGCGCCCGTAGCTCAGCTGGATAGAGCGTCTGACTACGGATCAGAAGGCCAGGGGTTCGAATCCCTTCGGGCGCACCACAGGAAAACACCCGGTACAGCAAACGCTGTACCGGGTGTTTTGTGTTCCAGGGGTCCTGGTGAGCAACGGGGTGCTCGCCAAACCGCGATGGGACCGGGCCCCGCTCACTGCCGCGTCGGTGAGGCAGTCCCCGGGGTATCGTGCTCGCGGTCAAGAATGCCGGCTCGGACAGCCGTTTCTCGTTCCGGGTGCGTCGTCGCGCGCCGTCCGCTCAGGGTTTCCCATTCCAGCACTCCGTTCACGTTGTCGAGCAGCGTCCAGCCCCGGTGCGTCTTGCCCGCCCCGGTCGTCCCGGGGTCGCCGCGCCCCTTCATCGTGTGATGGGTCCTGCAGAGAAACGCGAGATTGTCGTGACAGGTTTCGCCGCCCGCATCCCACGGCACCGAGTGATCCAGGTCACACCGGACCGCGGCCCGTTCACACCCGGGGAAGCGACAGTGCTGGTCCCGAATCTCAGTGAATCTGCGAAGGGCCTTTGGCGGTGCGTAGCTGTCGCGGCCCACGTTGAGGATCGCGCCCCGGTCGTCGGTGAATAGGGCCCGGAAGGAGCCGATGCCGAAGGCGACCCGCTCCGCGGTCTCGTCATCGAGGACCCCGTAGCCGTCCAGCTGGGCGAATTCTTTGCCGAGGATCGCCTCGGCGCTGGCCTCGGGGCCGAGATCGTCGGAGAGTCCGGCCAGGATGCGGGTGGGCACGGTCACGAGGACCTGCCCGCGGACGCCGCGGGGCGGGGCCGTGGAGGCCGGGGGAGTCGTGTCGCCCTCGGCTGGCGCTTCCGTGTCGATCTCACCCAGCGAGATCAGGTCCACGAGCACATCCGCGCGCAGCTGCGCGATGCCGCGGGGGACCGGGAACGCGGCGATTGCCTCGGCAAGCTCCTCCTCGGTGCCGGAATGTGCCAGTTTGAGGGCGGCGATCTGATCCTGGTAGTCCTGTTTCTCCATGACGGCGAGCTGTTTCGCGAGGGCGTCGCTCCGGTCGTAGGCCGCGGTGAGTTCCACGGCGGAGTGTCGGATCGTGAGCTCCATCATCCCGTTGCGGGCGGGCTCGTTCCAGGCCCCGCGGCGCTGGAACGCGTCCGCGTGCCGCGCCTCAGGAGAAACCGGATCGACCCGGTTCCGCAGGTCCTCGGCCACGCGCAACAGCTTCGCGGGAGTGAGTGTCGGGGCAATCTCGGCCAGCTGCTCGTCCAAAATTGAGCGGGCCACGGGCGGCGCATCCGCGGTGACACGAACGATCGCAGAAACGCGGGCTTGGTCGAGCGAGCCGGACGAGAACGCGTCCCACACGTGGGGCAGGTCTTCGGAAACCGCGAGCGCATCGTTCAAGAGCCGCGCACCCGTGGGCTTCCCGACCGTGACCGCGAACGCGACCTCCTCGGCCAACTGCCCCATCCGCTGTGCCCGGTCCTCACCGGTCACGGTCTGCTCGATGACCTGCCCGGTCGAAGCGAGTACCCGCGCGGCGTCTTCCTTCGTCTCGCGCGCAAAGCGCTCCTCGTTCAGATCCGCCAGCTCGGCAATGAGCCTGGCCCGCTTCGCCTCCACTCGGTTCTTCTCCCGCGTGGCCTCAGAGATCGCCTCACTCAGCTCAGCCTCACGCGCGCGCAGTGCCTCGGCGGTGAGGTGCGCGCGGGCATTCCTGGCCTCGACTCGGCGAGCGGCAAGGGGATGCTCGCGCTGATCATCCGGGGTCACCCGGGACGCGGCAAAAGCATCGGCGGCGATCCGCTGCGCGATCTTCGCGGCGCTCGCCCCGGTCACCGTCCCCGTGCCCGGCACGCGCGCAAACGCACCGGCCCGCGGTGTTCGGGTGTCGGTGTCGCGGGGTGCGACGGGAGTGAACGTGACCATGCCCCAATTTTACCCGAAGCGACCCGAGGAAAAGTGCTGTTCAAGCCTCATTTCTGATCGAAAACGATATGCCCCAGCCCCGGATTATCGCAACACAATATGGCGCGTTTTCACCGCAACGTTTGACGTCGAAACCCAATGCTGACGGCAGCGGAGAATGCCTCCGGTCCCGTGTCTGTGGGCGGGGCGCCGCGGTGCGTTCGCGCCGAGGCGGAACCCGCGCGGCGGGATGGCCTGGCGCTTCCCGGGCGAGAGTCACTGGGTGACGCCATCCTGGGCTGGGCGCCGAGGGGGGGTAAACATCCGAACTGTAAGGGGGAAATTTCAGAAGTCAGGGCAACTTTTCCTAGCTTGACGGGTAAATGATCGGATGTCTAAGCTGGGGTGACCTGAGAAAAAGGAAAACACACCATGAGTCGTCTTGTCAGCGCTGACACCCACGATATTCGCTTCCCCACCTCGGACCACTTGGACGGATCTGATGCGATGAATCCGGACCCGGACTACTCGGCGGCAACCGTCGTTCTCCGCACGGACGCCGCAGACGCGCACGAAGGCCACGGCTTTGTCTTTACGATCGGTCGGGGAAACGAAGTGGCCGTGTCCGCCATTGAAGCGGTGCTCCCGCACCTGCTAGGGCGTCCGCTTGACGAGGTGCTCGAGAATATGGGTGCGACCGCACAAACCCTTCTGCAAGACTCTCAGCTCCGCTGGTTGGGCCCGGAGAAGGGCGTCATGCACATGGCCATCGGAGCCGTGTTGAACGCGCTGTGGGATCTCAAGGCCAAGCGCGCCGGGTTGCCCCTCTGGCAGCTGCTGGGCCGAATGACCCCCGAACAGCTCGTGGAGCTGGTGGACTTTCGCTACCTGGAAGACGCGATCACCCCGGCGGAGGCACTGGAGATTTTTCGCGCCGCGGAACCCGGTCGCACAGAGCGTGAGGCCAAGCTCCTGGCGGTCGGCTACCCGGCCTATACGACGAGTCCCGGCTGGCTCGGCTATTCGGACGAGAAGCTGGCCCGGCTGTGCCGCGAGGCGATTGCCGACGGCTTTGGGCAGATCAAGCTCAAAGTCGGGTCGAGCCGCGAGGACGATCGACGCCGGATGCGGATCGCGCGAGAGACGTGCGGCCCGGAGTTCCCCATCGCGATCGACGCGAATCAGCGCTGGGGCGTTGCCGAGGCGATCAGCTGGGTCGGGGAACTCGCCGACCAGAACGTCGCCTGGGTGGAGGAACCCACCAGCCCGGATGACGTGCTTGGCCATGCGGCGATTTCACGGGGGATTGCACCCATTCCGGTCGCAACGGGCGAACACGCGCAGAACCGGGTGATCTTTAAGCAGCTCCTGCAGGCCGGGGGTATGCAGGTCATGCAAATCGATGCGGTCCGCGTCGCCGGGGTGAACGAGAACATCGCCAACCTCCTCCTCGCCGCGAAGTTCGGGGTCCGTGTCTGCCCGCACGCGGGCGGCGTCGGACTCTGCGAGGCGGTGCAGCACCTGTCGATGTTCGACTACGTTGCCGTTTCCGGCCAGCTCGAGGGCCGCATGATCGAGTACGTTGACCACCTGCACGAGCACTTTGCCGACCCGGTGCGCATCGAGGGGGGGAACTACCTGGCCCCGACCCTGCCCGGTGCCAGCACGGAGATGTTCCCGGCGTCGATGGCGGAGTATGCGCACCAGCCCGCTCGCACCGTCACCGCCGAGGCCGTCCGATGATCGAGACCGCGCCGGGGCACCCGGCACGTCAGCTGTCGTTCGGGCCTCTCAGCCTCGGCGGGGCGTCCTTTGGCAATCTCTATCGGGAGGTGAGCGACGCCCAGGTCCAGCAGGCCCTTGAGGCGGCTTGGGCGGGCGGCATCCGCAGCTTCGATACCGCACCGCACTACGGTCTTGGCCTGTCGGAGCGTCGGCTCGGCCGATTCCTCGCGCAGTTTCCTCGTGAGGAGTATGTGTTGTCGACCAAGGTGGGTCGCCTGTTGGAGCCGCGAGAAAACCCGACCGGGGCGCGTGATGAGGCCGGAGGCTTCGCCGTTCCCGCGGACTGGGAGCGGGTGTTTGACCCGAGCGAGGCCGGGGTGCGCCGGAGCCTGGAGGACTCCCTGGAGCGGCTTGGGTTGGACCGGGTGGACGTGCTCTACCTGCACGATCCGGACGTCTACGACCTTGACCGAGGGCTCGCCGAGGGGCTGCCAGCGCTGGCAACCCTGCGCGAGGAGGGGCTGGTCCGAGCCA
>NZ_JAPFRB010000003.1:487301-487778 GCF_035726885.1 Leucobacter sp. M11
ATCTGGATCTGGTGATGATCGCCGGGCGATACACCCTGCTCGAGCAGCCAGCGGCGGAAGAACTGCTCCCGCTGTGCGTGGAGCGCGGGGTCGGCGTGGTCAACGCTGCCGTGTACAACTCCGGATTGCTGGCGACCGACCGGCCCAAGCCGGATGCCTCGTATAACTACGACACGGTCCCGGAAGAGCAGTTCCGCAGAGCCCAGGCCCTCGCCGAGTGCTGCGCGGAGTTCGGGGTGCGGCTGCCCGAGGCCGCGATCCAGTACACGCTGCGCCACCCCGCGGTGCGCACGGTCGTGGTGGGTACGTCCCGGGCTGAGGCGGTGCGGGAGAATCTGACGCGGATGAGCGCGCCCATCCCGGACGGGCTCTGGGAGGCCCTGCGGGAGCGCGGTCTGATCCCCTGAGCGCATCGCTCCGACGACCACGAAGAGACCCCCGACTCGGCGAGTCGGGGGTCTCTTCGTGGGACGAGTG
>NZ_JAPFRB010000003.1:487840-496243 GCF_035726885.1 Leucobacter sp. M11
TTGCCCGCGTCGACTGCGGTGCGGGCTGCCATGTTCTCGCCGGAAACGGCGGTGACCGCGTCGCGGACGAGGGCTCGCCAGGCGAGCGCGGTGCCCCCTGCCCCGAGCTTGGCGCTGACGGGCCAGTCGCTGCCGTAGAGGCAGCGCTCCGGCCCGAACGTCTCGAGCGCGAAGCGTAAGAACTCTGGGGCGCGTTTGGTGAGCAGCTCCGGAGACGAGGCCTCGGGAGCCAACCCGGACAGCTTGACCGCGACGCCGGGCAGCGCCGCAATTCGGCGAATCTGCTCGGCCCAGTCGTGACCTTCGGCGCTGTCGAGCCCCTCGTCCACCGCGGGTTTGCCGAGATGATCGAGGACGACGCGGAGGCCGGGGGAGTCCCTGAACCCCGCCTCGAGGAACGCGGCGAGTTCCGGCAACTGATCCCGGGTGACACAGGCGTCAAAGCTCAGCTCGGCCGCAGCAACCGCCGCGAGCCCGGCCCGAAACGCTGGGTCGTTGAGCGCCCCGGTGGGCAGCCCCTGTAGGTTGTGCCGCACCCCGACCACGAGGGGGATTGCGCGTACCTCGGTGAGGTGGGCGACCAGATCAGGGGAGGTGAGATCCGCCCCCGCGACGATGCCGCGAAGCTCCGGCCAGACCGCGTCGCTCGCCGCTCGAGCCTCGGCCAGGAACTGTTCGGGCACGCACCCTGCTTCGACAAACACCATGCCCGCGTCACCGGGTGCCTCCGTGGCCCCGGGCAACTCGTGCGCTGAGCGGTCGATGTGTTCCGGCAGGTGCGACCGGGTGAGGACGGGGACATCCGCGAGCCAGGGATACCTGAGCCGCCCCGTGTCCCAGACGTGCACGTGGGCGTCGATGAGCGTCATGTCGGCAGCTCCGTTTCGAGAGGCACCTCGCGTTGCGTTGAGAGGGCCCACACGGCGACAAGCGGACTCATGCCCTCCGAGCCCTCGGGGCCGGAGAATCGGCGAACCACGGCACCGATCTGCGCCTGCCAACGCTGATTCGCCGGGTCCGTGTCGAGGGCGGCCATGGCGGCATCAAAGTCCTCGCACTCGACGAGGTGAAAGAGCCGCTCCCCGGAACGCCAGATTCGCCATTCCGAGATGCCAACCCGGGCGAAAGACACGGCCAGGTCCGCGGGAATCCTCGCGTGCTCGCGATCGTACCGCTCAGCGGTGCCCGGCTGGAGCTCGGAGTGCAGTGCGACGATCACGGGGTACCCACGTCCACCGTCTGGTCCCGGTGCACCAACCGGATGACGGCCTTGCTCATCTCGTCGTAGTCGTGCGTATTCGTGACCTCGCCCGTGATGACCAGGTCGCTCATCACCGCGATGCGGTCGACCAGGGTGACGGTCTCGGCGAGGTCACTTGAGATCACGATGACAGCCTTGCCGGCGGTTGCTAGGGCCCAGATCAGTTGATAGAACGCCCCCTTCGTGCGGACGTCGATCCCCACGGTGGGCTCGTCAATGATCAGGATCTCGGTATTCGCGGCGAGCCACTTCCCGAGGGAGACTTTCTGCTGGTTCCCCCCGGAGAGCTGCCCGACGAGCTGATCGCGGGAGGACACCCGGACATCGAGCTCTTGAATATACTCGTCCGCCAGATCTCGTTGGGCCTGCTCGGGTACGAAACCGAAGGCGTTTTGCAGCCGTCGCAACACCGTGACCGTCAGGTTTCGGGACACGCTCTGGTCCAGGAACAGTCCCTCGGACTTGCGGTCCTCCGTGACGTATCCGATCCGGTGCCGTTCGAGGGCGTCGCCGACCGATCGGATCGTGGTGGCGGTGCCGTTGACGAGGATCTGACCCGAGGTGATCCGATCGAGCCCGAGGATGGCCCGGGCCAGTTCGCTGCGCCCGGCGCCCACCAGGCCGTAGAGGCCGAGTACCTCGCCCGGATGCACCGCCAGGTTGATGCCCTGGTGTCCGGTCTGGGTGTCCACGCGGCGCAGCTCCAGCGCGGGAGCCCCCGTGCGGTCCGGGTTCCGGTCGGGGATGTCGAGGCGGGCGAGCGTCCGTCCGACGAGCATGTCCACGATCTCGTCGCGGGTGTAGTCCGCGAGCGGGGCCGACTCGAGCACCGAAGCGCCGTCGCGGAAGATCGTGACGGTATCGCAGTGCGCGAACACCTCCTCGAGCTTGTGGCTCACAAACAACACGGACTTTCCCTGCTCCGTGAGCCGGTGTACGACGCGGAACAGTAGCTCCGACTCGGCCTCGCTAATGGATGCGGTCGGTTCGTCAAGCAGGAGGACCTGGCTCTCGGAATACAGGCCGCGGGCAATCTCAATGAGTTGCGTCTGCGCGGGGGAGAGTAACCGTGTGGGGGTGTCCGGGTCGATCGGGAAATCGAGCATGTCGAGGACGTTCATCGCGCCCTGCCGGACGGCCTTCCAATCGACCAGGCCCGCTTTTTTCGGGGTGTTGCCGAGCACGATGTTCTCGGCGACGGTGAAGTCGGCGATCACGTTGCGCTCCTGGTGCACGACTCCGATGCCGGCTGCCGTCGCCTCCTGCGCGGAGGAGAATCTCTGGGGCTGACCGTTGATGAGCAGCTCTCCCTGGTCGGCAGGCTGGATCCCGGTCAGGATCTTGATGAGCGTGGACTTGCCAGCGCCGTTTTCGCCGAGGAGGGCGTGCACCTCACCGGGACGAACCCGCAGGTTGACCCGGTCCAGCGCGCGCACGCCGGGGAAGGTCTTGGTGACCTCCCGGACTTCGAGGGCGTAGGGGTCGGTCATGGGGTTCCTCCTTGAACAACGGCGCGCACGGCCGCGGTGGGCGGGGCATCGGGCGGCGTGGCCTTCCGGCCGGACTTTGGGGTGCGGCGCGTGGCGCGGACCCGCTCGAGGGCGACCGTGCCGAGGACCACGGCGCCGATCACGAAGTTCACCCAGCTCGGGTCGAGTTGGAAAGCGGCGCGGGCGCTGTCCACGAGACGAATGATCGTGGCCGCGAACACGGTGCCGAGCACCGCGACACCGCCACCGGTGAGCGCGACGCCGCCGATAATGGGAGCGGCGAAGCTGGACAGCATCCAATCACCGCCGACGCTCTTGTTTGCCCCGGGGAGCGAGGCGAGCGCGAGGAAGGCGGCCACGCCGCAGAGCAGGCCGCTCAGCGCGTGCGCGGTGATCAGGCTCCGCCCGTTCGAGATCCCGGTGAGGGTGGCCGCGAGCTCGTTCCCCCCGCTGGCGAGCATGTGCCGAGCGGGCAGCGCGTTGCGGTAGAAGTACGCAAGAAGCCCCGCGATGATGATCGCGAACCAGAAGATCAGCGGGATGCCCAGGGGGCGTGCGGAGCCAATGCTGGCCAGCTCCGGCCAAGCCGATGCGGGGATCGTGCGGGTACCGACGAGCGCGTACTGTGCGCCGGTGAGGATGGTCATTGTGGCCAGGGTCACGATGAAGCCGTTGATTCGGGTGAGGACGACGAGCACCCCGTTGAGGAGCCCGGCGAGGAGACCCACCACAATTGCGACGAGGCCGCCGAGCCAGGCGGGCAATCCGGCGTCGGCCATGAGCACCGCGGCGAAGCACGCGGAGAAACCACCGATGGCCCCGACCGCGAGGTTCAGCTGACCGACCGCCAGCGTGGCCATCTGTGCGAGCCCGATCACGATAGGGATCGCCAGGAACTGGAAGAAGGTCTGCACCGAGTTCGAGGAGAGGAACGTGCCCGAGGACTGAATGGTCAGGAGCACGGCGCCGGCCACGATGACGCCGAGCAGGGAGGCGTTCTGGCTGTGCAGGAAGCGTGACAGTGCGGTTTTCATCGGGTGCTCTCCATCTGCGCGGCGGCGGCGTCGCTGGGCGGGGCGCCCGGCCCGGGCGGTTGCGGTTTCGCGAGGGTCTGCCGGAGCGCGTTGCGCTGGCCCACAACGGTGCGGATCCGGTCGGACGACAGCGCAATCAGCAGGATGAGGCCGAGCAGAATGTTCAGCCATTCGACGCCCACCTGGAAAATCAGCAGCCCCTGGCGGATGACCACGGTGAGGGTGATGCCGAGCATCGTCCCCAGCACCGAGACCGCGCCACCCGTGAGGAGGGTGCCGCCGAGGATCGGGCCGAGGAAGGACTGCAGCATGAAGTCCTGGCCGATCGCGGGGGTAAAGGAGCCGGTGCTGGCGCCGAGCATGATCCCGGCGAGGGCGGCGAGTGCCCCGGAGATCATGTGCACGGTGATCAGCCGCCGGGCCACCGGGATCCCGGACAGCAGCGCTGCCTGATCATTGCTCCCCGTGAGTAGGATTTCCCGGCCGACGCGCATCCGCGAGTATAGGGCGCCGATCAGGATCATGGCGACGATCGAGATCAGCAACAGGACGGGCACACCCTTCGGGCCGCACATTGCACCGATGCAGACCTGATCAAGCGTTTGCCGCCCGAGCTCCGCGAGGCCCGGGGTGTCCACCGAGATGGCCGCGTCCGGGCTCGCCCAGGAGTACACGGTGGGGACGAGGCCCAGCAGCGCGAAGTTCATGGCAAAGGTGACCACGAAGGCGTTGACCCCGGCTCGCGCGATGAGAAGTCCGCAGAGCGCCCCAAGGAGGCTCCCCGCGATGACCCCGGCGATGATGCCGACGACCAGGGGGGCGTCGAAGCGTTGCAGGACGATGCCCGTGGCGAGGGCTCCTGCCGACGCCATGCCGCCAACGGCGAGGTTCATCTGGCCGACCGACAGCGCCATCATCTGGGCGAGCCCAATGACGGTGAAGATCGCGATGTTGGTGAGCATCGGCGCGATCACGAAGTCGGTGGAGTAGAACATGGGCTTCAACGAGCCGATCGTGACAAACAGCACGGTGATCATGATCAGCAGCCCGACGCGGTTGTCGGAGATGATCCGGGTGAAGCGCTTGGCGGCGCTCTGCTCCTGCGCCTGCGGGCGGGCGGCGGCACTCATGCGACGGTCCGGTCGTCGAGGCGGTCGCGGTTCCAGTCGATGCCGAGCCCGGGGGTGTTTGGCGCGATCGCACGCCCGTCCCGGATCTCGAGCTCGGTGTTGGTGACCCCGCGCAGCTGGGGAATGTACTCCACGTATTCGCCGTTGGGCACCGCTGCGGTGAGGCTGACGTGCAGCTCCATCAGGAAGTGCGGGCAGACGGCGACGTTGTAAGCCTCTGCGAGGTGAGCGACCTTGAGCCAGGGGGTGATCCCGCCGATCCGGGCGACGTCAACCTGGACGATGCCGGCGGCACCGCGGTGGAGATAATCGCGGAATTGGGCGATGGAATACATGGATTCGCCCACCGCGACGGGGATGCTGGTGCTTTCGGCGAGGCGCGCGTGCCCGCTGACATCGTCAGCCGGCAGGGGCTCCTCGAACCAGAAGAGGTTGGCGTCCTCGAAAGCGCGGGCGCGACGGATCGCCTCCGCGGAGGTCATGGATTGATTCGCGTCCACCATGAGGTGCATCTCCTGCCCGATTGCCTCGCGGACCGCGAGCAGGCGGCTTCGATCATCGGCGATGTGCTCCTTGCCGACCTTGATTTTTACCCCACGGAAACCCCGTTGCTGGGAGGCGAGCGCGCCCTCCACCAGTTCCTCGGTGCTGAGGTGGAGCCAGCCGCCCTCGGTGTCGTACAGCGGCACCTCGGGTCGGTACCCTCCGGCGAGCTGCCAGAGGGGGGACTGTGACCTGAGCCCGCGCAGATCCCAGAGGGCCGTGTCCACCGCGGCCAGGGCAAGCGACGTGATCGCACCGACCGTGGTGGCGCGAGTGGAGCGGAAGAGCGTCGTCCAGATGTGTTCGACGTTTCGGGAGTCCTGCCCGGGCAGGAGCGGGAGGAGGTGGTCGCGCAGCATAGCGAGCACTGCGCGACCACCCGTGCCAATCGTGTAGGAGTAACCGACGCCGGTGAGGCCCTCGTCGGTGCTGATTTCCACGAGCAGAGTTTCCTGCTTGAGGAAGCTCTGTACGGCATCGGTGCGAACCGTTTCCACCTCGATGTCGACGAGGGCGGCGGTGGCTTGGGTGATCACAGGCATGGTGTTGATTACTCCGAATGGGTCTACTTGCAGGAAAGCAGGTCGTTTGCGAACTGATCCATGAGCTTCTCGGACTCGGCGTCCTGCTCGTCGCCGTAGCTGTCGACGTTGTCCTTGTTGACAATGAAGGAGCCGGAGTCAACGATCACGCCGGGCTCCTTCATGGTGCAGGTGCCCGTCTGCAACTGCGCGAGCGCCCAGGACCCAATGCGGGCCTGGCCGACGGGGTTCTGGACCACGGTGGCGGAGACGGAGCCGTCCTTGATGCCGGCGAGAATCGTCTCGTCGTCATCGATCGCAACGACCTTGATCGGCAGTCCGGCATTCTTCACGGCCGCCGCGGAGGCGACAGCGGGATTGTAAGCGGTGGAGACAAAACCTTGGATTTCGTCTCCCTTCGCGGCGAGGAGGTCAGCGACAGCCTTCTGGGCGGTGGAGAGGTCCTTGTCGATGTCGGTCAGGTGAGGAAGCAGGGTGACGGCGCCGTTGGTTTCTGCCACGGCCTTTTCGACGCCGGCGATGCGGCGCTGCGTGTTTGTGTCCACGTTGTTCCCCGTGCCATGCACCAGGGTGCCCTTGCCGCCCATGGCTTCGATGGCTGCCTGTGCGGCCTTGTAGGCGGCGACCTCGGTGTCGGTCGAGAGGCAGAAGTCTGCGGCGTTCGTGTCGCCGGCAGGGCAGTTCCCGAGGGAAGCAACGGCGAAGCCCTGGTCCTTCAGCTTCGTGAAGGTCGTATTGATGTCAGTGGGCGAGACACTGAAGATGCCGAAGGCATTCGTTCCCTGGGCGGCCAGAGAGTTGACGACCTCGTTCTGCTTGGTCTGGTCCCACTCCGACGTTTCGTTGTACTCGACGCCCCCAAGTTTGAACTCAGTGGCGGCCGCAGGGCCAGCGGTCTTCCAGGGCTGGAAGTACGGGTGTGAACCACCCGGAATCAACGCGACCTGGACGCCGCTCAGGTCCCCGGCAGCGGCCCCCTCGTCGGTGCCGCCGTCGGTTGGGTTTCCGCCTCCGCTACAGGCGCTCAGCACGAGAGCCAGCGCGGCAGCCGCGGCGACGAACGATCCCCGGCGGATGAGTGACGTGTTCATATTGTTCCTCCACATTGAGAAAGGAGCTGCCTGCATGCTCGGCCAAAGCTCGATGGTGTGATGCTCGATACTCCCGGCCAGACATCCGACTAAAGGTTGTGTATCTTGCGTCACAGGGGAGCCTAGCGGGAAAACTCGGCAAAGGCATCCGATGTTTATTAAATCGTATCCGAAACGACATGATTGTCTCGTGGCCGCTCGGTGGCTGATCGGTGCGGGGGTGGCGAAGGCGGGGCGCGCGCATTCGCGAGGGTCGGGCGCGCGGTCTCTCTTTTCGGGCGGGGTTCCGGCCGTAAGAGGGGGCTAGTCCTGGGTGATGGCGCCCCGGAGCCACTCTTCAATGCCCGCGATGTGCGCAAGGGTGAGCGCGGTAGCCAGTTCGCTATCCCCGCGGCGGAGTGCCCCCAGGATGGCCTGATGCTCATCCAGAGTGCGGTCAACCGCCCCCTGCTGGGTGATCCCGCGCCAGACCCGCGCCCGCACCGTGTGGCTGGACAGTGAATCGATGAGGCCGGTGAGGTAGCTGTTGCCGGCGCTGGCCACGATGGCGTGGTGGAAGGAGAGGTCGTGCTCGACCAGCTGTTCGACGGTGGTTGCGGGGCTGACCGCCCGCACTTCGGATTCGAGTCTGTCGACCTCGTCCGGGGTGATCCGACTCGCGGCAAGTCCGGAAGCAGCAGGTTCCAGGATGCGGCGCACGGCGAAGAGCTCCAAGATTGACTGGTCGTTGTGCAGGTCGACAACGAAGGACATGGCTTCGAGGAGGAGCGTGGGGTTCAGGCTGGTGACGTAGGTGCCATCTCCGCGGCGCACGTCCAGGACGCGGATGACCTCGAGAGCTTTGACGGCCTCGCGGAGGGAGTTGCGGGAGAGGCCGAGGCGTTCGCTCAGCTCTTTCTCCGGGGGAAGGCGGTCGCCGGGGTTGAGCTCTCCGGAGACGATCATGTCCTTGATGCGCCCGATTGCTTCGTCTGTGACTGCCATGTCTTGAATCCTATGCTCTCTGATGGTTCGGTCGGCGAGGGGAATGCGTGGCGCGGCATAGCGGCGAGGTCGCGGGAGGAGCATTCGCCGAAGTCCCCATAATAGATCCTATCTTTTTCTCGATTAAATGAAATTTTCCGGGATGATGTGGATAATATGGCCAAAGACCTCCGACCTATCTGAGAAATGAGTGTTCAATGAAGTTCGCCCGGCTCGGCCCCCTCGGCCAGGAAATCCCCGCGCTCGTCACCGACTCCGCGACCTACGACCTCCGCGGCCTCACCGCCGACATCGACGGGGACTTCCTCGCCGGGGGCACCGGGGCCGT
>NZ_JAPFRB010000003.1:496331-497822 GCF_035726885.1 Leucobacter sp. M11
ATCGTCTGCGTCGGGATGAACTACGTCGCGCACGCCGCCGAGTCCGGCTCCGCCCCGCCCGAGACCGTGGTCGTCTTCCAGAAAACCCCGAACACGATCGCCGGCCCGAACGACCCGGTCACGATCCCGAAGGGCAGCGTGAAAACCGACTGGGAGGTCGAGCTCGGCATCGTGATCGGCCAGCGCGCGAGCTACCTGGGCTCGCCCGCCGACAGCCGCGCGCACATCGCGGGCTACACGGTCGTCAACGACCTCTCCGAGCGAACCTGGCAGATCGAGGAGTCCGGCGGGCAGTGGGGCAAGGGCAAGTCCGGCCCCGGGTTCTCGCCAACCGGCCCGTGGCTCGTGACCGGGGACGAGGTGGAGCCGCAGGCCCTCGCCCTGCGCAGCTGGGTGAACGGCGAGGGCCGCCAGGACTCGAGCACCGCCGACATGATCTTCTCGGTCGACCACATCGTCTGGCACCTCAGCCAGTTCATGGTCCTGGAGCCGGGCGACCTGGTCCTCACCGGCACCCCCGAGGGCGTCGCGCTCTCGGGCCGATTCCCGTACCTCGCGCCGGGCGACGTCGTTGAGCTGGAGATCGAGGGCCTGGGCCGCCAGCGCCAGGAGTACGCGGCCTACCGCGCGGGGGCCGTCGCATGAGCGCCTTCCAGGACCTCGTCGCCGTGGTCACGGGCGGCGCCTCCGGCATCGGTGCCGCCATCTCCGACCGGCTGACCGCGGGCGGCGCCCGGGTCGCCGTGTTCGATCTGCACCCCGAGCGGGTCCCCGTGGGCGGCGCGGGCTTCCGCGTGGACGTCTCCGACGACGCGAGGGTGCGCGCCGGGATCGACGCGGTCATCGAGCGCTTCGGACGAATCGACATCGTCGTGAACAACGCGGGCATCGGCGCCCAGGGCACGATCGAGAGCAACGACGACGCCGAGTGGCACCGCGTGTACGACGTGAACGTGGTCGGCCTGGTCCGGGTCGCGCGCGCGGCCCTGCCGCACCTGCGCCGCTCCCCGGCCGCGGCCATCGTGAACACCTGCTCGATCGCCGCGACCGCCGGGCTGCCCGCCCGCGCGCTCTACGGGGCGACGAAGGGCGCGGTGCTCGCGCTCACCAAGCAGATGGCCGCCGACCACCTCCGCGAGGGCATCCGCGTGAACGCCGTGAACCCCGGCACCGCGGACACCCCCTGGGTGGGGCGTCTGCTCGGCTCGGCCCCGGACCCCGCCGCCGAGCGGACCGCCCTGGAGGCGCGGCAGCCGCACGGGCGGCTCGTGCGCCCCGAGGAGGTGGCCGAGGCGGTCGCCTACCTGGCCAGCCCCCTCGCGGGCTCGACCACGGGCACCTCGATTGCCGTCGACGGCGGCATGCAGGAGCTCCGCCTCCGACCCGACGCGGGCTGAGCCCGGGCCTGGACGCCCCGTGTGCGTCCCCGGCAGGGGCTGGCCAGCCGGCCGGGCCGTCGTTAGCCTGGGAAGAGGCGGGATCCGGGCGCAC
>NZ_JAPFRB010000003.1:497866-506402 GCF_035726885.1 Leucobacter sp. M11
CTCGGCCCGCGGAGGGAAGGAGCGCCATGTCCGAGCCGAAGCCCGAGCAGCGACACCCCGAGGGGGGCCGCGCCGAATCGCCCCGCGCTGAGTCGCGCAAGCCCGATGCGGATGTCATCATCATCGGTGGGGGCCCCGTGGGGGAGAACGCCGCCGATCGCGTCGTGCAGGGCGGGCTGACCGCCGTCATCGTGGAGCACGAACTCGTCGGGGGCGAGTGCTCCTACTGGGCCTGCATGCCGACCAAGGCGCTCCTGCGCTCCGGGGCCGCGCTCGCCGCCGCGCAGCGGGTCCCGGGGGCCGCCGAGGCGGTGACGGGCCGACTGAACCGGGCCGCGGTGCTGGCCCGGCGAGACGACTTTGCGGCCAACTGGTCGGATGACGGCCAGGTGGACTGGGTGCGCGACGCGGGCATCGACCTGGTGCGGGGGCACGGCTCGGTGCTCGGCGAGCGCCGGGTGCTCGTGACGGCGCCGGACGGCACGACGCGCGAGCTGCTGGCCCGGCACGCCGTGGTCCTCGCGACCGGCTCGACGGCGAGCCTCCCCGACATCCCCGGCCTCGCCGAGGCAGAGCCGTGGACGAGCCGTGAGGCCGCGAGCGCCGATGAGATCCCGGAGCACCTGGTGATCCTGGGCGGCGGCGTCGTCGCGTCCGAGTTCGCGACCGCCTACCGTTCGCTCGGTGCGCGGGTCACGCTGATCGCGCGGAGCGGGCTGCTCGGCGGCTTCGAGCCCTTCGCCGGTGACCTGGTCGCCCAGCAGCTACGCGACTCCGGCGCCGAGGTGATCCTGGGGGCGGAGGTTGCCCGGGTGGCCCGGGACGCGCGCGGGGTCCGGGTCGAGACCTCGGCCGGTCGCGTCGTCGAGGGCACCGAGGTGCTCGTCGCCCTGGGGCGCACGCCCGCGGTCGCGGGCCTCGGCCTGGGCGCGCTCGGTCTGCCCGATGAGGCCGCGCCGGGCCCGGTGCCGACCGAGGAGACCCTTCGGGTGCCCGGCCTGCCGTGGCTCTACGCGATCGGCGACGTCACCGGGCGCGCGCCGCTCACGCACCAGGGCAAGTACCAGGGCCGGGCCGCGGGGGACGTGATCGTCGCCCGCGCCACCGGGGCCCCGGTGGACGCCGAGGCGTGGGGTGTGCACGCCGCGACCGCGGATGCGCGGGCGCGCACCCAGGTCGTGTTCACGGATCCCGAGGTCGCCTCCGTCGGCCTGACGGAGGCCGCGGCGCAGGCCGATCGTCCGGGCGGGGTTCGGGTCGTTGACGCGGACTTCGACTCGGTTGCCGGGGCGAGCCTGCACGCCGACGGCTACCGGGGGCGGGCGCGGCTCGTCGTGGACGAGGCAACGGAGACCGTGCTCGGCGCGACCTTCGTCGGTCAGGACGTCGCCGAGCTGGCCCAGTCCGCCGCCATCGCAATCGTCGGGGAGGTTCCGCTGCGTCGCCTCTGGCACGCGGTGCCCGCGTACCCCACCCTGAGCGAGGTCTGGCTGCGCTTACTCGAAGCGGACGGCCGACCGGAAGCGGCGGCGGGCACCGCGCCCGGCGCGGCAGCGGGGCCGGCGACCGGGGCCTGAGCGCGGCCCGGGGTGCCCCGAGAACCGGGGCACCCCGCCGCGGCCCCCGCGGTTCCGGTCGCCCGCTGCGCCGTCCTGCGGTCCCAGCAGAAATACTTTGGACCCCTAGTATCTATCCGAAGAACGGGGCAGAATGACAGCATGACTTCTCAGCCAGGCACCGTCGCCTTCCGCGCAGCGCGCGATCAGCTCCTTGCCCTCTCCGGGGATCCGGACCGAGCCGCGGCCGAGTTCCGCTGGCCGGACGTCGGCCCCGCCTTCAACTGGGCGCGTGATTGGTTCGATGTCCTGGCGGAGGGCAACGAGGACGTCGCCCTCCGGATCGCCGAGGAGGACGGCTCCGAGGCCGAGTACCGCTTTGACGAGCTCCGGCTCCGCTCCAACCGGCTCGGGGCCTGGCTCCGCGAGATCGGCATCGGCCGCGGCGACGTGGTGATGCTCATGCTCGACAACCGGGTCGAGCTCTGGGAGGCCATGCTCGCGATCATGAAGATCGGCGCCGTGATCCTGCCAACCTCGGTCGTGCTCGGCCCCGACGAGCTCGCCGACCGGGTCGAGCGCGCGGGCGCTCGGGCCGTGCTCGCGGTCGCGGAGGACGCGCAGAAGTTCGCCGCCGTGCCGGGCGACTACCTGCGGGTGCTCGTCGGCGACCCCGGGGCCGAAGCGCTCCCCGGCTGGCTCCCACTCGGGGACGCCGCAACCGCGAGCGACGCCCCGCTCGACGCGGGGAACGCGACCGAGGACCTCGCCCTGATCTACTTCACCTCCGGCACGACGAACCTGCCGAAGATCGTCGGCCACACGCACCGCTCCTACCCGGTGGGCCACCTGAGCACCATGTACTGGCTCGGCATCCGGCCCGGGGACACCCACCTCGTCATCAGCTCGCCCGGCTGGGGCAAGCACGCCTGGTCGAGCTTCTTTGCCCCCTGGCACGTCGGGGCCACGATCTTCGTGGTCAACTACGCGCGCTTCGACGCCCAGGCGCTCGTCGGCCACCTCGACCGGGCCGGGGTGCACACCTTCTGCGCCCCGCCGACCGTGTGGCGGCTTCTGATCCAGGACCGCCTCGAACGCAAGCCGCGGAACCTCCGCGAGGTGGTCTCCGCGGGCGAACCCCTCAACCCCGAGGTCATCGCCCGGATCAAGGAGTGGTGGGGCCTGGAGATCCGGGACGGCTACGGCCAGACCGAGACGACCGCGATCATCGCGAACTCGCCGGGGATGCCCGTCCGCCCCGGGGCGATGGGCAAGCCCCTCCCGGGGGTGCGGGTCGCCCTCGTTGACCCCATGACGGGGGAGCGGGCCGAGCCGGGCGCGGAGGGCGAGGTGTGCCTGGAGCTGGACGAGGAACCCCTCAACCTCATGGCGGGCTACCTCGGCAGCGCGGAGGCCACCGAGCGGGCCAGGAGCGGCGGCTTCTTTCACACGGGCGACGTCGCCCAGGCGGACGAGGACGGCTACCTGACCTTCATCGGCCGCACCGACGATATCTTCAAATCCAGCGATTACAAGGTCTCGCCCTTCGAGGTGGAGAGCGCGCTCATCGAACACCCCGCCGTGACCGAGGCCGCCGTGATCGGCGCCCCGTGCGACACCCGGCTCAACGTCACCAAGGCCTACGTCTCCCTCGCCCCCGGCTGGGAGCCGACCGAGGCGACCGCGCTCATCGTGCTCCGGCACGCTCGGGTGACCCTGCCGCCCTACATGCGGGTGCGCCGGGTGGAGTTCTTCGAACTGCCCAAGACGAGCTCGGGCAAGATCCGCCGGGTCGAGCTGCGCGAGCGCGAGGTTGCGGCGCATCAGGCGGGCGAGCGCCTCTGGGGCGAGTGGCGCGAGGAGGACTACCCGGGCCTCAAGGACTAGCCCGGCGCGGCAAGACGCGTCAGGCGGCCCGGGGCGGGCTGGACGGCACGCCCGGACCCGGGCGGGCTTAGGCCCCGGCGCGCTGCAGTTCCTCGTCGATGACCGTGCGCATCGCCTCAAGGGGCTGCGCGCCCTGCACCACCTGGTCGCCGACGATGAACGTCGGCGTGGCCCGCACGCCGATCTGCGTCGCCTGCTGCGCCCGCTCGGACACGAGCTGCTCGTGCTTCGGGTTCGTGAGCTCCGCCGTGAACGCCTCGACGTCGAGGCCGTCGATCGTGCCCGCCAGCTCGATCAGCGACTCCGTGGTCCACTCCGTCTTGCTCGAGGACCCGGTCGCGTAGATCGCGGCGTTGAACTCCCAGAACTTGCCCTGCGCGCTCGCCGCGGACTGCGCAATCGCCGCCTGCGGGGAAGACCCCCCGAGGACCGGGGCGTCGTGCCACTCCACGCGGAGCTTGCCCGAATCCACGTACTCGCTCACGATCTCCGGCAGGGTCTCCGAGGCAAACAGCCCGCAGTAGGTGCAGCGCAGATCCGCGTACTCGATCAGGACGACCGGGGCATCGACCGCGCCCATCGCCTGCGGGTCATCGGCGTCCCGCCGCGCGAGCGACGAGAGGGCCGGGGGCTCCTCCTCGCCCGCGGAGGGCGTGCCCGCCTCACTCGACTCGCTCGGCTTCGGGGCGGCGTCCGTGCCCCCCGTCTGCTGCTGCGCGAGCACCCCGACCGCGGCGACGATCGCGAGCAGAACGCCCCCGAGGATGATCCAGAGCCGGCGCTGGTTCGAGGCGGCTTTCGGGTGTGACATGCGATCCTCCGGCCGCGTCCGCGGCGTGATTGTGGGGGCGAAAACGCCTTCGGTACAACATGTATCCTAGTGCGATGACGGGGGACACAGAGCTGGGAGAACCGGGCGAAACGAGCGCTCCGGCGGGCGGGGCCCGGGAGCCGAGCGCGGCGGAACGCGCGCACGACGGCATCCGCGAGCGCATTGTCGTCGGCGCGATCCGGCCCGGGCAGATGCTCAGCGAAAACGAGCTCGCGGCCGAGCTGGGGATGAGCCGGACCCCGATCCGCCAGGCGCTCGCCCGGCTCCAGGACGAGGGCTGGCTCACGATCTACCCGAAGCGCGGCGCGCTCGTGCGCGAGATCACGCCCGCCGAGGCGCGCGCCCTCGCCGACGCGGCGGTCCTCCTCGAAAGCGACGGCGTGCGCGGGGCGGGCGCCCGGGAGCTGCTTGCCCTCGGCCCGCGGCTGGCCGGGCTCGTTTCCCGGCACGAGGCGGCGCTCGCCGCCGGGGACGTGGACGGGTTCGTGCGGCTGACGCTGCTCTTCCACCGGGGCTTTGTCGAGGTCGGCGGGAACCCGGTCCTCCTGGACATGTACGACCGGCTCCGGCACCGACAGGCGATGATGCTCCTCCGCGACCGGGGCGAGATCCTGGCGCGCGCGGCGGCCATCGTGGCCGAGCACCGCGCCCTCGTCGGCCTCGCGGCGTCCGGGGACGCGAACCGCTTCCGCCGCGCCCTCGCCGCCCACGTCACCGAGACCCACGGCGAGCTGCTCCGCGCGGAAGACTGAGCCGATCCGGGGCGTCGGGGCGGCCGGGCTTGCCTCGCGCCGTCAAATGTCCTACATTTGATCGGTGCCCGCAGAATTCCCACCCGTCGAACGCCGGATCCCCCTTGCCCTCCAGATCTCCGATCGGATCCGGGACCGAATCGAGTCCGGAGAGTGGGCGCTCGGCCAGCGCATTCCGGGTGAGCACGAGCTCGCCGAGGGCCTGGGGGCGAGCCGGAACACCGTCCGGGAGGCCATCCGAAGCCTCGTCCACGCCGGGCTCCTCGACGCGCGGCCCGGCGACGGCACCTACGTCAGCGCCGGAACCGAGCTGGAGGTCGCCCTCCAGCGCCGCGCCGACCGCGAGGACGCAACGGACGTCTTCGAGGTCCGTGAGGCGCTGGAACGCTTCGGGGCCCGCCGGGCCGCCGAGCGCCGCGACCCCGAGCAGCTGGAACGCATGCGCCAGCTCCTCGCCGAGCGCAACCGCTCCGCGACCGTGCACGAGTACACCTCCCACGACCTCGCCTTCCACCTCGAACTCGTCCGGGCCTCCGGCAACCGCCTGCTCGGCGATCTCTACCGGGACCTGCACCGCAACAGCACCGCGCTCCCCGGCTCTGGCACCGCGGAGGAGCGCCACCGCGCGCTGCTGGCGGGCTGGGCCGGCGAGGACCCGCACGAGGAGGTGCTCCGCGCGCTCGACGCGGGGGACCCCGTGGCCGCCGAAAACGCCGTGACCCGGCTGATCACCCAGGCCAGTCAGCTCTGCTCGGCCGAGGGGCCGAAGGGGCCGCACTCCGGCCTCCCGCCGGGCGGCACCCCGGGCATTGACCCCCCGACCGCCGAGCCCGCCCGCGGCCACCCCGAGCCCGCCGAGCCCACCGCATCCCAGAACGCCGAGACGCGCGACCGCTGATTTCCAGCCCCGTCTCACTCTCAGAGAAAGCCCCCATGTCAGACGCGAACACCCCAGACGACCACCTCGGCAACGAACGCAGGATGCGCCTTGGCCGTCACGGCCTCGCCCTCGCGGGAATCCTGCTGATTGCCGCGAACCTCCGCACCGGCATCACGGTCGTTGGCCCCCTGCTCGGCAACGTCCGAGACGACCTCGGCCTCGACAGCGTGCAGGCCTCGATGCTCATCACGATCCCCGTGCTCTGCTTCGCGTTCTTCTCCCCGATTGTGCCGAGCATCGCGAGCCGCTTTGGCATGGAGCGGACCCTCTTCGGGGCGCTCGCCCTGCTCGCGGCCGCGCTGATCGTCCGCCCCCTGCCGATCGAGAACGCGATCTGGGCGGGAACGGTCATGCTGGGCCTCGCGATCGGCGCCCTCAACGTGGTGCTCCCCGGGCTGCTCAAGCGCGACTTTGGCACCCAGGCGGGCAAGCTCACCGGGATCTACTCCGCGGTGCAGTCCGGCTGCGCCGGGCTCGCCTCCGGCCTCGCCGTGCCGATCTCCCAGGCGACGGACTGGGGCTGGCGACTGTCCTTCGGGGTGTGGGCGGGGCTCGCGCTCATCGCGATGGGCGTGTTCTGGCCACAGCTCGCGGCCCGCGGCAAGCACGAGCGCACCGGCCCGATTGAGCTCGCGGCCCGCCCCAAGATGCGCTCCCCGTGGGGCAGCGCCCTGGGCTGGCAGCTCACCCTCTTCATGGGCTCCCAGTCGGCGCTGTTCTACACCCTGCTGACCTGGTGGCCGTCAATTGACGAGGCCAACGGCTTCTCAGCGGCCGAGGCCGGGATGCACCAGAGCATGTTCCAGATCATCGGCATCGGCGGCAACCTCATCGTCGGCGCCCTGATCGCCAGGTGGGCGCGGGACCAGCGGCCCATTCTCCTAATGCTCGCCCCGCTGCCCCTGATCGGCCTGATCGGTCAGCTGAACTTCCCCGAGCTCTCCCTCGTCTGGAACCTCGTGATCGGGGTGTCCGCGGGCGGCACCATCGTGCTCGCGCTCGCCCTGTTCGGCTTGCGCGCGACGAACCACTATCAGGCCGCCTCGATCTCGGGCATGGCCCAGTCCTTCGGCTACCTGCTCGCTGCCGCCTGCCCGATCATCGTCGGCGCGCTGCACGACACGACCGGGAACTGGGACACCGTGCTCTACTTCCTGCTCGGGCTGCAGGTCGTCCAGATCACCTCTGGCGTGTTGGCCTCCCGCGACCGCCTGCTCGGCGGACGGGTCGCGCGCTAGGCAGCTCCCCCCGGTCCGGGCGGCCCCCGGATCGGGCATACACTGACCGAGGCGCACGCGCGCCCTCATCTCGCATCACCGTCCCCGGGCACCTGGGGGCCAGGAAGGCATCACCCGTGGAACGCACCCTGAAACCCTGGCCCGCGCTCTGGTCGCTCGTCATCGGATTCTTTATGATCCTGATCGACACCACGATCGTCTCGGTCGCCAACCCGGCGATCATGCGCGGCCTCGACGCCGACATCAACGCCACCCTCTGGGCGACGAGCGCCTATCTGCTGGCCTACGCCGTGCCGCTGCTGATCACCGGGCGGCTCGGTGACCGCTTCGGGCCCCGCCGCATCTACCTCATCGGCCTCGTCGTCTTTACCCTCTCCTCGCTGTTCTGCGGGCTGGCCGGCACGATCGACCACCTCGTCATCGCCCGGGTGTTCCAGGGCCTCGGCGCGGCCATGATGACCCCGCAGACGATGGCGGTGATCACTCGGATCTTCCCGCCCAACCAGCGCGGCACCGCGATGAGCCTCTGGGGGGCCACCGCCGGGGTCGCGACCCTCGTCGGCCCGATCCTCGGCGGCGTGATCGTGGACTCCCTCGGCTGGGAGTGGATCTTCTTCATCAACCTGCCCCTCGGCGTGATCGCCTTCGTGTGCGCGCTGCGCTTCGTACCCGTGTTGGAGACCCGGTCGCACCGCTTCGATGTGCTCGGCATGCTGCTGAGCGCGCTGGGGATGTTCCTGCTGGTCTTCGGGATCCAGGAGGGCGAGAGCTTCGACTGGGGGACCATCGTCGGGCCCATTTCCGTCTGGTCGCTCATCATCGCCGGGATCGTCGTGCTCGGCATCTTCCTCTGGTGGCAGGGGGCGCAGAAGGGCGAGCCGCTGCTCCCGCTCGGCCTGTTCCGCGACCGGAACTTCTCGGTGGCAAACCTCGGGATCATGACGGTCGGCTTCGTGGTCACCGCGATGAGCCTGCCCCTCGTGTTCTACTTCCAGACCGTGCGCGGGATGACGCCGACGCAGTCCGCGCTCATGCTGGTGCCGCTCGCGGTGCTCTCGGGCGCGCTCGCCCCCGTCGCTGGAAAGCTCGTGGACCGCTCCGACCCCCGTTTTGTCGCAACCGGCGGCCTCGGGCTCATGGCCGTCGGCCTCGGGGCGTACGCCCTGCTGCTGCGCCCCGAGACGCCGCTGCTGCTCCTGCTCGTGCCGAGCGCGATCCTCGGCGTCGCGAACGCCGGGATCTGGGGGCCGCTGTCCTCGATCGCGACCTATAACGTGCCCCCGGCCCAGGCGGGCGCGGGCTCCGGCGTCTACAATACCACCCGCCAGGTG
>NZ_JAPFRB010000003.1:506436-507647 GCF_035726885.1 Leucobacter sp. M11
TCATCCAGTCCCGGCTCGCGGCCGAGCTCCCGGGCGATGGCTCCGCCGTTGCCGCCGGGGGCCTGGGCGGGGCCCCGCTTCCCGACGCGCTGCACGAGGGGTTCGCCGCCGCGATGGGGCAGACCCTCTTCCTCCCCGCGGCGATCGCGGTGCTCGGCATGGCCGCCACCCTGTTCTTCCAGAAGCGCCAGCCCATCCGGGAGGACGTCGGGAGCCGTCGCTAGCGTCCGCTCCCCGTCTCGCACGCAGCGCCGCCCTCGCGCGCCCCACGGGGCGATCCGCGGGGGCGGCGCTGCGTGGCTAGCCGGCCGAGTCCTGTCGGGTCATCCCGAGCAGTTCGGCGAAGCGGGTGGCGGAGCCCGTGATCAGCTCGCTCAGCTCCCGGTCGTCCCGCGGCGCGGCGACGAAGCCCGGGGCCCAGCCGGCGGCCCCGCGCGTGCCGACGATCCGCTGCTCCAGGTCGTAGACGCCGAAGACGGTGTCCCGGCCCAGCTCCCGGGCGACTACGGCGGCGGTGAGCGCCGTGTTCGCGAGGGCGGACACCGCGATGAGGGCCTCGCGCATGTCGGGGGCGCGCATCGGATCAACGCCGGTCGCCCGCTCCAGCGCGACGACGGCCATCCGGATCCCGCCGAAGAGCGAGTCGACGATGCCGCGCAGCGGCGCGAGCCGCGCAATGGGCAGGTACTCGC
This sequence comes from Leucobacter sp. M11, assembly GCF_035726885.1. NCBI lineage: Bacteria > Bacillati > Actinomycetota > Actinomycetes > Micrococcales > Microbacteriaceae > Leucobacter > Leucobacter sp. M11. The sequence goes on from NZ_JAPFRB010000003.1 coordinate 507,129, forward strand.
TCGGGCTGAGCAGGGAGTCGACCGCGGCGGTGACGGCGCCGCAGTTCGAGTGCCCGACGATCGCGAAGACCTTGATCGTCGGCAGGTGATCGGCCGCGTAGTGCAGGCTGCCGATGCACTCGGAGCCCGGCACGTTCCCCGCGACGCGGACCACAAAGAGATCGTTCCCGGCGCGACCGAGCGTCAGCTCGATGGGAACCCGGGCATCCGAGCAGCTGAGGACGGCGGCGAAGGGCTCCTGGTTGAGGATCCCGTCGTCATCGGACTCGTGGACGACCCCGAAGGCCTCCGGATCGACGACGATCTCGAAGGGTCCCTCGCCCTCGCCGAGCCGCGAGAAAGCCGTGCTCCCCGCATCGAGCAGGGCCACCGCCTCCGCCGAGGTTTCGGCCAGCACGGGTGCGGGCTGTGAGGTGTCGGAGACCCATCGGATCTGTAGGACGCGGTCGTGTGATTCAGTTTCATTCCCCATAGCCACATCGTAGGGAGGGGGAGCCGAAAGGTCGAGGAATTCCCGCC
>NZ_JAPFRB010000003.1:507686-510014 GCF_035726885.1 Leucobacter sp. M11
CTCGCGGACGGGCTAGCCGCCCGGACGGGCCATGAGGGCGGCCCGCTGCTCGGGGGTCAGCTCATCGTCGGTGTCCGCCTTCGGGCCGCGGGCGTCGAGAGCGGCGAAGGTCAGCGCGATCCCCATGAGGGTGATCGCGATGATCCCGAGGGGGTTGCAAATGCCGATGGACAGGCCGAGGTTCTCGGGGCTCGTGAGGTGGCTCATGATGGAGACCAGCTCGCCCTCGTGCCGGTTGGGCACCGTGAAGCCGAAGCCGATCGCGCAGAGCCAGGCGAGCACCAGGGCGACGATCGTGCCGCGACCCGTGCGGTGCTTGCGCTCGACCGTGACCCGGAGGCGGCCGGCGATGAACCAGTGCGTCATCGCGACGGTCAGCCCGATCGTGGGCACGTACCAGGCGCTGAGATCTCCGCCGATGCCGAACACCCATCCGCTGAGGCTCATCCACGCGGCGAGCAACAGACCAACGACGAACACGAAACGAGAAAACACGATTCACCCTTCAACGCGAAACGGGCCGGTGCCCCCTCCTATCCTGCCATCTCTCAGCCGGGGGAGCCCCCGGCTGAGAATTCGGGGAAATTCCGGGGCAGAGCGCCCGCTCGTGCGGAGAAACAGATCTCGCGAGTTGTGCCTATCTGACAATTCAGAGCTTAAGCCACGCTGACTTCGATACTATTCCTGTCATCCACTTCGCAGAGCCCGAGTTGTGCCCTGCACGTTGACCCCCCTGAAGGACGCGAAACCGTTGAATCCCCCCGCAGGACACGAGCCGAGGAGGCCGCGCCGCGCTGTGGCCCCCACGCGCCGTGAGCTTCGCGAGGCCGCCGCGCGCGCCTCGGGGATCGAACCGGGGCTCGCCCCGAGCGCCGAGCCCGGCGACGCGCCCCGCACCGAGCAGGCCCCCGCAGGACACGAGCCCGCGAATCAGGCTTCCACGGAGACGGCACCCGACGAGCCGCGGTCAGCCCGCGGGCACCGTCCCCGCGCCGAGCGCCGCGCCCCCGCTGCGCCTGAGGAACAGGCACCCGCGCGACGCAGCCGCGGAGCGCGTCGCGCCGAGGCGACCGAAACGTCCGGCCCCGCGGTATCGCCGCGCCGCGCCGCGCGAGTGGCGGGCGCCGCCCAGCCGAGCCAGGACGTTCCTCCGGAACCCGCGGCGACTCCCGCCGCCGAGCCCGCGGCGGGAACGCCCCCGGATCGCGCCGCGAGCCGACCGCGCCGCGCCGCGCGCCGTGAGACCGCCGCTCCCGAGCCGATCGACGCCACTCCGGTCTCAGCGGAGCCGCTGCTCCTTGAGCCGCTCCCCACCGATGCACCCGCTCCGGCCCCGGTGGCATCCGTGCCTATCGAGGTGCCGGAGCCGCCCCGCCCCGCACGCCGCTCCCGGGCCGCCCGCCGCGCCGAGGCGCAGGCTGTGGCACCTCCCGTTGCGGACGCCCAGCCGGACGCAACCGCCCCCGAAGCCGCCGAGCGCCCGGTCGACCCCGACGCGGCCACGGGATCGGCCCAGCCGGATCCGACGGAGCCACCCGAGCCAGGCGCGCTGCCCGAATCGCCCGCGACCCCGGGGGCCGCCGACGCCGTAGCCGACCCGGAGGCCGCGAACGCCTCCGACGTCGTGCCCGACGCGGGGGACCCCGCGGACCGCGCGGTGAGCCACGGCTTCGACGCCGAGTCTGACACCGGGCCGATCCGCTTCAACATCGGCGCGATCGCGATGCCGGTGCCGCCGGTTCTCGCCGCCGAGCCCGAGAACTTCCCGGCGATGGCTGCCGCCGAACCCCCGACGCCGAAGGCCTCGATCGGCATGCGGATGCTCCGCCGAGTCGGCGTCTTCGCGAGCGCCGCGAGCATCGTCGGCCTCATCGTGGGCACCACGATCCCCGCGTACACCCCGGACCCGAACGACGCCCGCGCCGCCGCGGTCATGGCCACGCAGAAGCTGCTCGCCTCGGGCGGCACCGTGACGGCCTTTGACCCGGGCGGCTTCGAGGCGCAGGAGCCCTCCGAGATGCAGGCCGAGCTGAACCTGCTCTCCGCGGATTCCTTCGACAACAACACCGAGGCGATCGTGCAGTACCCGTTCTCGCACGGGGTGCCCCTCACGGACGGCTTCGGCTGGCGCGACTACCCCGTGGCGCAGTTGCACGATGCGCAGGACTTCGCCGCGGGCAACGGGGCGGCCGTCCGCTCCATCGCCGACGGCGTGGTGATCGAGAGCGGCCCCGTCGCCGACGGCTGCGGCACCGGCGTGCGGATCCAGCACTCGATCGACGGCCAGGACGTCACGAGCCGCTACTGCCACATGCAGACCGACAGCAA
>NZ_JAPFRB010000003.1:510046-514801 GCF_035726885.1 Leucobacter sp. M11
GCCAGCTCGTCGGGCTCGTCGGGCAGACCGGGCTCTCCTTCGGGCCGCACCTGCACCTCGTGGTCCAGGTCAACGGCAAGGCCATCGACCCGATGCCCTTCCTCGCGAAGTACAACGCCTCCTCCGCGAAGTAGCGCGGGGCGGCACGCCCGGGCGTCACGATTTCGCATCGCGCGGTGGATGATGATATTCTCATTGAGTTGCCATCGCCCGAGAGGGTGAGAAGCTTCGCCCCGATAGCTCAGTGGTAGAGCACTTCCATGGTAAGGAAGGGGTCCCGAGTTCAAATCTCGGTCGGGGCTCTGGCTTGTTTCTCCGCACGGAGAGTATGGCTGGGTAGCTCAGCTGGTCAGAGCGCACGACTCATAATCGTGAGGTCGCGGGTTCGAGCCCCGCTCCAGCTACGACAAGCCGCTTGAAACCCCCGACACTTCGGGGGTTTTCTTGTCCCGGCAGGCACCGCGTGCCCCGCCAGGCTGGCGCTGTTCGGTAACCGGCCTCCGGGCGTCCGGGATCTGGTGCCGTGTCGAAGCGATTTCGCCACGGGGCCCTGCGGCAGTCCGGAGCGCCTGGCCCCGGAGCAGAGCGTGCTCCGAGGCCCTGGCCCCGATCAGGTGGGCTGCGCGATGCCGAGCGCTCGCAGGCGCTGGATGTAGCGCAGATCATCGCTCGCGTGCGCGCTGTGGGTGTCGGCGACGAGGGTCACGTCTTCCCAATCGGATCGAACGAGTTCGTGGAGGGCGACGCTGAGCGACGAGCGCCCGGGATCGACCGCGCGCCAGTCGAGCGTGTGGGCGGCCGCGGCGGAAACGACGGCCTGCAGCTCGGGGTTGCGGCGGATGAACCGTGACGGGTACCCGCGGATGGTGATGTCACCGGTCGCGCCGGTGAGGTCGAGCATCCACTCGGGATCCGCCAGGCGGTCGTGATGCCAGCGCGCGTAGCGCGCGGTCGTCGCGGGGTCGGGATCGTCCAGGGTCGAGTTGAGGATCAGGCCGCGGATGCGCCCGCGCAGCGTGACGCGGCGGAGTTCGCAGCCAAAGAGGAAGCCGGCCCCGTCCGAGCACCGCAGGCCGTCGACGGTGACGTCTTCGAGCACGGCCCCGTTGAGGGAGCTGGACGAGAGCTCGAGATCGGTGACCTGCACGCGTGCGATGCGGGGGCGCTCGTGGCGCTCCGCGGCTCGCGCAGCGACGCAATTCTCGAGCGTGAGGCGGCGGCCGGTCGCATCGGCCAGTTCCTGGCCCGGCTCGAGCCGGTGGTCTCGGGAGACGGTGCGCGGCGGGTTCCGGCGGGAATGCTGCGTGAGCAGTTCGGCGGCCGAGGCGTTCGCGGTCCGCACCAGTTCGCTGAGCGGCAGCGACGGCGCTTCGGAGCCTGAGGGGACTACTCCCAGGATTGCGGTGAGGTGACGGGCGCGTCCGATATCCGGGCCCGCGGCGATCACTCCGTCGCCCACGACGTGCGCACGGCTCAGGCCGAGCGGGACGTCAACGGCGGGCAGGAGCGAGCGGCCTTCGGGGGAGAGGAGCAAGAGCCGTTGGGGCGCCGACTCGCGCGTCTGAGTGGCGGCGAGCAGCAGCCCTGATCCGTGATGCAGGATGCGCGCAGCGCCTTCCCGCGCCGCCTCCGCGGGGATCGGGTCCCGGCGAAGCACGCTCCGGCGTCTGCGCTGCAGCACGGTCATCGTGGCCACCGAGACCAACGTTTCCGTGGCCGCGGAGTCGTTCCCGACCGCGATGACCCCGTCGCCGTCTCGGCGGATGTTGGTGTTGTGCTTGCCGATGCTCGCGGTCAGTCGGCGCGTGACCTCCAGGGTCCTCACGTCGATCTCGGTCAGGGCGTGGTCGGTCAGGATCAGCGCGCAGTCGTCGGCAACGGCGAGGGCGTCGCGAAGCATCCCGCGGAGCCCCGGCAGCACGCGCCACTGTCCGGTGCGCAGGTCGAGGATCCCGAGTCGGTGCGCTGCGTGGCCCTCCACCCAGGAGGTGAGCAGCGCCCGATCGCCCAGCAGCACGGTGGCCGTGGGGAAGTGGTGCGCTGCGTCTTCCGGCACGGGAACGCGGAGGTGCTGCACGTCACCGGGCGCAGCAACCGGACGGAATTCCATGGGTCACAGGGTATCGCACCCGCGTTGTGGCGACGGTGCTCGCGCACCGGCGGGGGCTCATGGCGCCAGGGGCGAGGTGATCTTCGTCGCCCGGTAGCTCTGGCCGTCCGTGGTCGCGTGCCACCGCCGCCAGTGTCGCGCGGACAGGCGGAACGGCAGGTGCTGCTGAACGGTGACGGCAGCATCGTGGAGCCGCTCGTCGCCGGGGAACGCGAGCCAGAGCGAGAGGGAGGAAGCCGTGGTGCCGAAGGTGGCGCGTACCGCGGATGCGCCGAGGAGGCGTCCGTACCCGTCCACGGCGAAGCCGCCGAACGCATCGGCATCGATCCCGTCGTACGGCGTTCCTGTGGCGGGGTCGGCCAGGGCCACCTGCGCGGTCCAGGCCAGTGCGGCGAGCGGATGCCCGTGCTGGGTTACCGCGCGCGAATCGGCGCTGCTCAGGGCGTCGAGCAGCGCATCGACGTGTGCAGGGCGCACCCGCCAGAGGGTGTGTGTGCGCTGTCGGCGCTGCGGCCCGCCGAGGTGCTCGGTCGCGAGCGCGGTGAAGCGCTGTTCGAGGTCGGGCGGACCCCCGGCCCAGAGCTGGAACGAGAGCTCGGGCGCGCCGACGGTCTGCACGGCGGCGTCGAGGAACGCCCGCACGCTCTCGGCGGCCCTGCGCGGGTTCTTGGTGCGCAGGGAGTGCGCGCCGCCCGCCGAGGCCGGCAATCCGTCGTAGGTCACGACCTCCTGATGCGATGTCACCCCTCCAGTATCCCGGACCCGGGCCGGGACCGCAGCGGCCAGCCCACGCTTCGGCGGGGCGCTCGACCGGGAAGCGCTGCGAGTCGCGGCGGCTCCGTGGCCGCCGGGGTCAGTCCGGTTCCGGGGCTGGGGTGGCAGCTTCGGTGAGCCAGGTGCGCTCGGCGAGCACTCCGGCGATCGTGACGCGCACGGCGGCCTCGTAGTAGCGGCGTCGCTCCGCGGCCGCGGAGGCCGGGCCCAGCGTGTAGGGCTGGATCATGCTCACCGCGAGCGCGCGGGCGTGCTCCGCCCCCGCGGGCAGCTCCTCGAAGGTGGTGAGCATCGACGAGTGATCCTTCGCGCCGCCCGGGCTGCCCAGGTTTGCGCGCGCCCGGGCATCGGTGACGCCCAGTGTCAGCATGGCGGTGTTGAGCAGGAGCGCGTACGCGGTGCCCGCGCGCTCCCCGAATCCGTCGTCCCGGAGCAGGCCGATCCCCGTCTCCACGATCGGCAGCGCATCGGGGAAGGCGGGGCCGTGCATCGTGAACCAGTGCGGCAGGCCGGGGTAGCGAGTGAGCAGGGGGTACGCGTCGAGGAGTAAGCGCTCAAACCACGTGACCCAGACCGGGGGGCTCTTGGGTGCCCGCGAGGGCTCGGGCTCCGGCACCGGGAGGAGCGCGATCACGCGGCGAGCGATCTCGCGGTGCACGGCCTCGATGCCGCCGACGTGGTGGTAAATCGCCGAGGAGGACGTGCCCAGCCGTCCCGCGAGGTCGCGGATGGTCCAGCCGGATAGCCCGGAGGCCTCGGTCAGGGCCAGGGCGGCGTCGATGACGGCGCTGGGGGTCAACCCCGCGCGATCCGCGGTGCTCCTGCGGGCCATCTGCGCTCCTCCCCGGCGGGCGATCTGCGCCCCGGCTCTTGCCCCAGCCTAGCGAGGGTGCCAGTATTGGAACAATGTTCTAGAACAGCGTTCCAGTAATCTCCGTAGAAGTGAGCCACGTGATCCCCAACGACCCCCCACCGCACACCCCAGCGCCCGCTGCCCAGGTCCGCCTGGTCCTCGTCGTCGTCTTCCTGGCGTACCTCGGGCAGATGACCCTGCCGCCGATCATCGCCCCGCTCGCCCGCGCCGCCGGGCTCGCCGAGTGGCAGGTCGGCGTCACCATTTCGACGGCCGCGCTGATGGTCGTGCTCACCAGTCAGTTCTGGGGTACCCGCTCGCAGTCCTGGGGTCGCAAGCCGGTGCTCGCGGTCGCCCTCGCCGCGGCGACCACGTCGATGGCCTGCTTTGCCACGCTCGCCGGACTCGGCATCGCCGGGGCGATCACCGGGGCCGCACTCTTCGCCCTGTTCCTGCTGCTGCGCGGGGTGCTGTTCGGCGGCGCGATCGCGGCGATCGCCCCGACCGCCCAGGCGTTCATCGCGAACGTCACCAGCACCGAGGCGGAGCGCGTGCGCGGCCTCGCGGGCGTCGGCGCGGTGCAGGGCATCGCGATGATCGGCGGCTCCGTCGTCGGCGGCCTCCTCGCCGGGATCGGCCTGATGGTCTCGATCTGGGCCGTCCCCGGGTTCCTCGCCGTCGCGCTCGTCCTGGTACTCGTGGCCATGCGGCGCGAAGCCGCGAGCGAGCTGCTCGCCGCGCCCGTGCGGGTTCGGGCCAGGGACCCCCGGGTGTTCCCCTTTCTCCTCGCGGGCTTCGGCCTGTTCACGGCCCTCGGGTTCATCCAAATCCTGACCGGCTTCATCGTCCAGGATCGCTTCGGCCTCAGCGGGGAAACGACCGGGCTCGTCACGGGCGGCGCCCTGCTCGCCGCCGGGGTGGGCATGGTGTTGGCCCAGACCGTGATCGTGCCGCGCAGCCGGATCTCCCCGCCCGGGCTGATCCGGCTGGGCGCCCCAATCGCGCTCGCGGGCTTTGG
>NZ_JAPFRB010000003.1:514828-515783 GCF_035726885.1 Leucobacter sp. M11
GGCGTTCGTCGCCGCGATCTTCCTGATCGGTCTGGGCATGGGCATCGCCACCCCGGGGTACACCGCGGGGCCGACGCTCCGGGTCACGCCGGAGGAGCAGGGCGGGCTCGCCGGGCTGATCGGGGCCACGAACGGCCTCACCTTCGTGCTCGCCCCGACGGCGGGGACGGCGCTCTATGCCCTGTGGCCGCCGCTCCCCATCCTCGCGGGGGCCGTCATGATGGGGCTCGTGCTGCTGCTGTCCCTCGCGCACCCCGCGCTGCGCCCCGGCGCCACGGCTCGGGGCTGAGGCGGCCTCCGCGTCCCGGGCAGACAATCACTCGGTGGGTGGGGAGGGGGCGCCCGGCGCGCGCGCCGGGTATCGTGTCGGGAAAGCAGCGGGGCAGCGCCCCCCGAGGCCGGAGACGCTCCCGAGGCCGGAGATACCCCCGAGGGCAGCGCGCAGAACGGAGTCAGCGGAGATGGACGCGGCAGCACACTGGAGACCCGTGATCGCGGTCCTCGCCAACCCGGAGACGCGTCGCGTTGCCGCCAAACTGATGCTGGGCGGCACGCTCGAGGACGCGACCGCGGCGTTACCCGCCGCGAAGCGCCGTCGCGTGGCGGCGGCGCTCACGCAGAGCGGGCTGATCGAACCCGGGTCGCAGGTGTTTGCCCCCGGGGTGTTCCGCGCGATCTTGGCGGCCGCGCCCGTGCCCAAACGTGAGGGCATCGACCGCTTCGTGGACGGCACCCGGATCAGGCAGTTTCCGACGAACGCCGAGGAGCGCGTCCGGCTCCTCGCGTGGGTCGCGGACGGGGCCTTTGCCGCGGGCGAGGTGCTGACCGAGCGCGAGGTCACGCAGCGGCTGCTGCCGTACACGGCGGATGTTGCCCGGCTGCGGCGGTCGCTCGTCGATCACGGCCTGGTCGAGCGTCGCCGGGACGGCACCGAATACGCCCGGGCGGGGACCGG
>NZ_JAPFRB010000003.1:515826-517338 GCF_035726885.1 Leucobacter sp. M11
CCGGGCGGGCCGCCGGACTGATCGGACGCGCCCGCCTCGCCGGAGGGTGCCCCGCCGGGAACCGGGGCCGCGGGCCCGGGGGAGGCCGCCCGATCCGGAAAGAGGGGGAAGCCCGCCGCGAGCACGATCAGCGCGAGCCCCGCGAGGTCGGCGCTCGTGGGGATCTCCCCGAGCAGCGCGAATGAGGCGAGCACCCCGAAGACGGGCACGAGCAGCGTGCCGATTCCGGCGGCCCCCGCGGGGATCCGGCGCAGCAGCGTAAACCAGATGAGGTAGGCGATCACGGTGCCGAAGACCAGGTTGTAGAGGACGCCGAGCACCGCATCGCCGGTCAGTATCAGCGGCTCCTGGCGCGGGGCCAGGACGAGGCCTACCGCGCAGACGGCGCTGCCCGCGATGAGCTGCCAGGCGGTCGTCGTGATCGGGGGAGCGTCGACCGCGGCTCGCTTGAGCAGCACGGTGCCGAGCGCCCAGCTCACGGCGGCGGCGATCGCGCAGGTGAGCCCCAGCCATTCTCCGGCGAGAAACTGCGGCAGCGCGAGGACGAGCAGCCCCGATGCCCCGAGGGCCAGCGAGAGGATCCGCCGCCGGGTGAGCGGCTCGTTGAGCAGGACGCTGGCGAGCAGCACGACCCAGATCGGCATCGTGTAGACGCCGATGGTGGCGCGCCCCGCGGTGGTGTGCAGCAGGGCGAGCGCGGAAAAGACCCCGAAGCCGCCGACGCTCAGGCTCCCGGCGAGCAGCAACCGCAGGGTATCCCCGCGACGCCGGAGCCGGAGGCTCGTCCCCGTGCAGAGCGCGATCACGACGAGGACGAGGGCACCCCCGCCGAAGGCGGCCACCCGAAACTCCCACAGCGTGAAGGCGGTGAGTCCCACCTTCGCGGCCACGAAGTTCACGCCCCAGAGCAGCGCGACCAGGGTCAGCGCCCCGAAATCAGTCAGCTTCATCGGGGCCCCTCCCCGCGGGGCGCGACCGGGGGACGCGGGGCCCGGGCGGCGTCACGCACGGGACGACGCCGGACGGGACGCGACGGGGAGCGGCTCGGCCGGGGCCGCGTCGTAGGTGACCCATTGGGTGCGCGTCGCCACTCGGTCGTAGAGCGCCTGCGCCCGCTCGTTGTCCTCCGCCGTGATCCAGCGGACGACGGAGCGGCCCTCGGCCGCCGCGATCTCCGTGAGCCGCTGGATCAGCGCCCGCCCGGCCCCGGCGCCGCGCGCCTCCGGGTCGGTGAAGAGGTCATCGAGCCAGATCCCGACGGTCCCGGTCGAGGGTCGCGAGAATCGGCGCGCGTGCGCCAGGCCGACGATGCGGCCCTCGCGCTCGACGAGGAGCGCCTCGCACTCGTGCGTCGCATCGGTGAGCCAGCCCCAGACCGTGCTGACGACGCCCTCGTCCGCCGGGAGGCGATAGAAAGCGCGGTAGACGCGGAACAGCTCGCGCCACCGCTCCTCGTCGGCGGCGGCGAGCGGGCGGACTGCGAGGGGTGAGGTGTCGGCCACGGTGCCATCC
>NZ_JAPFRB010000003.1:517373-518509 GCF_035726885.1 Leucobacter sp. M11
GTTCGGGTGCGCCCGCCGCTGGGCTGCGGGCGACCCCGGGCTCCCACCGTAGAAGAGTTTCCGGAGCGGTCGTTATGCCACAAATGACACAAAGTGATGGGCCAGTATGATCATCGTGTGCGGCATCCCTTCCCCATGAACCTCATCATCCCCGCGGAGCAGGTCCCGGGGCGTGGCCCCCGCGAGCACCTGACCGCTCAGCTTCGCGCCGCGCTGTTGTCCGGGAAGATTTCCGCCGGAGACCCGATGCCCTCCTCGCGCGTGCTCGCGGCGGCCGTCGGGGTCTCGCGCGGCACGGTGGTCTCGGTCTACGAGGACCTCGCGGGCGAGGGCTACGTGGAGATCGTGCCGGGTTCGGGGACCTACGTCGCCGAGGGCTTGCCGCGGCTCGAGGCGACGCCCGCGCCCGAGGCCCCGCCCGAGCATCCGCCCGCGAGCGACCCCGGCGAGCGCGCCGGGGCTCGGCGAAACCTCCTGCCCGGCAGCCCCGCGACCGCGTGGTCGCGCAACCGTGACTGGGTGGCGGCCTGGCGACGCGCGGTCACGGAGGAGTTGCCGAGCCTGCCGCCGCCGGCGGCGGGCACCCGCGATTTGCGCGCGCTCATCGCCCAGCACCTGCGCACGGCGCGGGGCGTGGTCTGCGCCCCGGAAGACGTCATCGTCACCGCCGGAACGAGCGACGGGCTCGCCCTGCTGCTGCAGGCGCAGCGCAGCGGCGGCGACGCCCGGCTCCGCATCGCCACCGAGAACCCCGGGTACCCCACGGCGCGACGGGTGATCCGGGCGAGCGGCGGCACCCCGGTGCCGATCCCGGTTCGGGACGGCGGGATGGACCTCGACGCGCTCCGCGCTGCCCCCGGGCCGTTCTCCGCCGTCCTGCTCACGCCGAGCCACCAGTATCCGCTGGGCGGGCGGCTCCCGGTCACCGCCCGCCTCGAACTGCTCGCCTGGGCGAAGGCGACGGGCACGGTGGTGTTCGAGGACGATTACGACAGCGAGTTCCGGCACGGGGCCCCGCAGCTGCCCGCGATCGCGTCCCTCGATCACGAGGGACGCGTCGTCCTGATCGGCAGCTTCTCGAAGACGCTCTCGCCCTGGCTGCGCTGCGGCTACGTCGTCATTCAGGACCCGGAGCT
>NZ_JAPFRB010000003.1:518544-523382 GCF_035726885.1 Leucobacter sp. M11
GCCAGCCGGTTTCGGGGATCGCGCAGCGCGCCCTCGCCGAGTTCATGCGCTCGGGCGGACTCCAGCGGCACCTGGTTCGCGTGGGGCGCGCCTACGCGCACCGCCGCGGCCTGGTGCTCGCCGCGGCCGCGGAACTCGGGCCGGGGCGGACGCTCGGGGCCCTCGAGGGCGGACTGCACGCGGCGATCACCTGGCGTGGACTGCCCGACCCGGACCGGATCGTCGCCTCCCTCGCGGAGCGGGGGATCGACCTGGCGTCCCTGACGAAGTACTTCCACGGCGAGGACCCGGCCGGGCGGAGCGGGCTCGTCTTCGGCTACGGCGCCCCCAGCGACCTCCAGCTGCGCTCCGCCCTCGACGAGATCACCGCGGCGCTGAACGATCCGACAGAATTCCCGTTGCGGGCCGAGTAAGGGCAGGCTAACCTCGGTCACGGAGCGCCGCGACGCTCGCCTGCCGGGGCACCCGGAATCGGGGGACCAGCTTCGGCCCGAAGGAACATATGTCGCTCACCACCGCTTACCCCCGTCCCATCGCGATCCTGGCCGGCGCCGCGGCCGCGCTGCTCCTCCTGGGCGGGTGTTCCGCCGCCCCCGAGGAATCGGCAGGCTCCGGCGCCGCGACCGACGCCGCCGGGCTCCTGCCGGAGGCGGAGGGGAAGACCACCTACCCGCTCACTCTCGAGAGCCCCTTCGGGGAAACCGAGTTGCTGGAGCGCCCGGAACGGATCGCCATCGTGACCCCGATGACCCCGGATACGGACACGCTCCTCGCGCTCGGGGGAACCCCGGTGCTCGCGCCGTCAACGATCGACCGAAACACCTGGCTGGACGAGAGCCTGACGGCCCCCATCCCCGAGGTGTGGGAGGCGAGCGCGGGGGCAGAAATCCCCGTGGAGCTGGTGGCCGCCAGCGAGCCGGACCTAATCGTCACGCTGCTGGCAACGCCCGACGTTGACCAGCAGCGCTACGACCAGCTCAGCGCGATCGCCCCCGTGCTGTACGCGGCGGACGGGAGCTCCGGCTGGCAGGACCTGACCCGAACCCTGGGGGAGGCGATCGACCTCGGCGACCGCGCGGAGCGGATCGTGGCCGACGCGGAACAGGTGATCGTCGCCGCCCGCGAGGCGAACCCGGAGTTCGCGGGGAAGACGGCCAGCTACGTGCTCATCTACAACGAGGAGTTCGGGGCAAACTATGTGAGCACGCCGGGCTCCACCATGGAGCAGCTGCTCAACGAGCTCGGCTTTGTGTTGCCGAAGGAAGCGGCCGCCTTCGCCGAGGAATCGACCGTCAGTAACGAGCTGGTCGGCCTCATCGACGCCGATTTCCTCCTCCTGAGCACGATAGACCAGCCGGATTACTTCCTGGACGCCCCCCTCCTGCAGGCCGTGCCGGCCGTGGCCGAGGGCCGCGCGGTGATTGACTCCCCGGAGGAGGGTGAGTCCGGCAACAGCTTCGCGTGGGGGCTGAACCAGATGAGCGTGCTCAGCGTCCCGTGGCTGATCGAGCGCCTGACCGGGCTCGCCCAGGAGGCGCTCGGCGAGGGCTGAACCGCGTCGCGCGGGCCCGCCTAGCGGCCCTCGCGGCGGCGGCGCGCCAGCTGCTCCCCGGACATGCGCTCCACCTCGCGGAGCCCCCGCACGGCGATCTCCGCCAGCCCCGCGGAGCCGAGGCCGCGCTTGGCCGCCCGGGCGGCGTGCGGCTGCACCGCGGGGCGCGCGTCCCGGGAGAGCAGCTCGGCGAGGCTGCGCCAGCGGCTCAGGTCGAGCGAGCTGAGCTCGCGAGCGTGGCGTCGACGCAACCGCGCGAGCTTCCGCCCGCCCGAGCGCAGCCGCCCGGCCATGTCGGAGGCGAGGTACTCTCCGCCCTGCTTGACCTCCCGGCTCTGCCGCTCAGCGGTCCGCTCCAGCACGGCGGTGATGTCCGCGGCGAGTTCCGGGAACCGCCGCAGCAGGCGACGCTCCTCCGCCACCCAGCGGCGCAGCAGGATGTCCGCGGTTTCCGGGCAGAGGCGCTCGGGGAGCACGCCGGTGAACTGGTAGCCGCAGGCGCAATCCGGGGCCCGTCTCCGCCCCGTCGGCGGCTCCGCGCCGATGCCCACCCGGAGCAGGGCGGCGCCCGGTCCGCTTAGCCGGAGCTCGTCGGCGAGCACGCCCGCGCCCCGGCGGCGCTCGGCCTCGGCGACGAGCTCCCGCCACCGGTCGTTGTCCTCCGGGGTGACCAGCTCGCGCGTCGCCAGCGCGTACTCGGCGAGGACCGCGAAGGCCTCCGCCTGGATGGTCGCGCTGCGCTGCGCTGCCTTCGGGGTCGCCCCGGGCCAGGCGGGCACGGACTGGGACCCGGAGAGCGCCGAGATCCGGGCGGACCCGGAGGCCACCGCGTCCGCCTGGGCGCGACGGAGCGGCTCGTTTGCGAGCAAGAGGTTCCGTTCGAATTCGTGCACGGCGCTGAGATGGCTCATGGAAAGAGCGTAACGGGAGGGGCATGCGGTCGCTGTTTTTCGGGTCGGCGACGAGCCGCTGCACGGGGGTGGCGGAGGTGCGCACGGCCGAGGAAAAAAGGTGGCGTGTCTGCTGTTAATAAGGATAGCCTTGCCTAAGGCGTCCCGGGTGGTGTCTCCTCCCGCCCGTGAGGTGACGCCCTCCCATTTCAGTGTTCAGGAGAACCATGCCATTGCTTGACCGGCGTTTGCGCGCCACAATCATCGCCGCCGCGGCGGTGACCGCACTCGTGGGAACCGGGGTCCTCCCGGCCCAGGCCGCCCCCGAGCCCGCGGAACTCACCGATCTGCGGCTCGACATTGCCCTCAACGCGGAGTACCAGAGCGCCGACTCCCGCGGCGGCATCTGTAACTTCTTCTCCGCCGGGGCGGGCGGGGAATTCCGCCAGGCCGAGGGCGATGTCTCCATCGTGAAGCTCGACGCGGACGGCGCGGCCCAGCGCCCCTCCCGCGCGAGCATCTGCCTACCGATGGAGGGCACGAGCATCAACCAGCGTGCGCGCTTTGCCCACGGCGCGGGCACCCTCGACCCGGACACCGGAGCGGGGCAGGTCCGGTGGAGCGGTGCCTTCACCGCAAACGCCTACGGCGGGCTGGTGCCGTGGACCGTGACCGATCCCGTGCTCACGGTGGCCGCGGACGGCTCCGGCGAGCTGCGGGCGATCGCGGGCGGCCACGGCGCGAATATGGACAACCCGGAGGGCGGGTTCCCGCTGGAGTCCCGGGAGGTGACCCTCGCGACCTTCCCGGCGATCTCGATCGACGGCGGCACGATCGAGATCGCCCCGGACTTCGCCGGGCTGGACTATTTCCCGCTCCTGGAGGCGGGAAACCCGGCCGCCGGGCGCAGCGCCGAATCCGCGATTCCGGCGGAGCTCAAGGACCGCGGACCGTGGGGCTCCTGGCCGGAGTCGCTCGTCGATTTCCACTACGAGAGCGGGCTGGCCTCCTACTGGCACACGAGCGGCGGGAGCGCGGACTCGAACAAGGCCCCGCTGCCCCTGCGCCTGGTCGCGGGGGGAGCCGAGGTTGCGAACGGCCCGATCGTGACGGAGAACCCGAAGGCCAGCCTGGAGTTCCCGGTGTTGGAGGGCAACGACCTGACGGTCACCGCCGCCGTCACCGGCGCGAGCCTGGTGTCCTGGGAGCGGCAGGACACGCGCGGCGGCCCCTGGCGGACCATCGACGGGGCCACCGAGGCGACGCTGACGATCCCGGCGATCGATGCCGGGTGGAACGGCGTGACCGTGCGCATGGTCGCGGAAAACGCGGCGGGCCAGGTCCGCTCCGGTGAGCTGCGTCTGCAGACGGAGACGCCGCGTGAGCTGCGCGTGGACACGCAGCCGCGGTCGGTGCTCGCGATCGAGGGGATGCGCCCCGTGCTCGACCTGACCGTCACCGGCACCCCGTCCCCGAGCGAGTTCGTGGTGGAGCGGAGCCGGGATGGCGGCGCGACCTGGGCGACCCTCGAGGGCGTGAGCGCGGAACGCTCGGGCGCCGGTCACCGGCTGACCCTCCCCGTCGCCGACGCGGCCGGGGAGAGCACGGTGCGCGTCCACGCCAGCAACCGCCTCGGCCAGCGCATCCAGACGGAGCCGGTCGGTTACCGCATCGTCGCCGCGACGGGCGAGCCGCAGATCGCGCTTGCCCAGGCCGAGCCGCTCGACCCGGCGGCGGGCGGGCTGATCACCGTGGTTGGCGCGAACTTCGAGGTCCCGAAGAACGACCGTGACGGCTACTTCGGCCTCGACGTCGCCCTCGTTGCCGATGCCACCTGGCAGCCGGGGCAGCAGGCCTCGCAGCGCTGGGAGGCCACCTCCGCAGACACGGAGTGGGGGCAGCTGAACGAGGGCGCGCTCACGGCGTCCGGCGGGGGCTTCACCGTGAGCATCCCGGTCGCCGCTCGGGCGCTCGATCCCGAGCGGTCCTACGGGGTCGCGACCTTCCTGCGACACACCAACCTGTGGTGGCAGAGCACTTACTCGGACCGCCGCGCCGACAGCTTCACCCGGGTGGCGCTGACCGCCCCCGGCACCGCGCCCGCCGAGATCGACCCGACCGAGCTGACCGGGGCGGCACGCGGCGAGGTGACGGCGACGCTGAGCGACACGGGCGAGCTCGCCGTCACCGTGCCCGGGCAGCGACCCGACTCGAATGTGTTCCTGAGCGTGCGCTCGGACGCGCAGGCTCTCGGCTGGTTCCGACTGGACGCGGCGAGCGCCGCGACCGTGCCGCTCCCGGCGGGCATCGACAGCGGTGAGCACCGGGTCGTCGTGCAGGACGTGACGGGCGAGCTGGCCGGCTGGGCGAGCTTCACCGTGCCGGAGCCGACGACG
>NZ_JAPFRB010000003.1:523450-523625 GCF_035726885.1 Leucobacter sp. M11
TGATCCGAAGGATCCGACGCACCCGGTTGATCCGACGCATCCGGCCGAGTCGAAGGATCCGGCCCAGTCGAAGGATCCGGCCGCCCCGGTCGGAATCTCCGGTGGACCCGGCGCGGCGTCGGACGACGCGCCGGGCCTCGCGAACACCGGGGGCGCGCCCCTCGGTCTCAGCGTG
>NZ_JAPFRB010000003.1:523681-524703 GCF_035726885.1 Leucobacter sp. M11
GGCCTAATCCCCGGCGCGCATGAACGCTGCCCCGGCGCTCCGGTTCTCGGAGCGCCGGGGCAGCGCACGCCCGGGCGGCGTTCGTCGTCGCCGGCACGCGTGCCGGGAAAGCCGTGGTGTTCCCCCGCGGCGGAGCGTGACAGACTGGGGACGTGCCTGACACTCAAAACGGCCGCGTGGCCGTCTACCTCGACTTCGACAACATCGTGCTCTCCTGGTACGACCGAGTGCACGGACGGAACGCCTACGGGCGCGACCGGCAGAAGATCGCCGAGGACCCCACGAACCCCGAGATCGCGGCCCGCCTCGAGGCCGCGATGATCGACGTCGGCGCGATCATCGATTACGCCTCTTCCTTCGGCACGCTGGTGCTGACCCGGGCATACGCGGACTGGTCCGCCACCGTGAACGCGGACTATCGTTCCCAGCTCGTCTCCCGAGCCATCGACCTGGTTCAGCTGTTTCCCGCCGCCGCCTACGCGAAGAACGGGGCCGACATCCGGCTCGCCGTCGACGCGGTTGAGGATATGTTCCGGTTGACGGATCTCACCCACGTCGTGATCGTCGGCGGGGACTCGGACTACGTGCCGCTCGCCCAACGCTGCAAGCGGCTCGGCCGCTACGTCGTCGGCATCGGCGTGGCCGGGTCCACCGCGAAGTCCCTGACCGCCGCCTGCGACGAGTTCGCCTCCTACGACGCGCTGCCCGGCGTCGAGCGGCCGGTCCGCGAGCTTCCGGAGCGCCGTCAGCGCCGGGAGAAGCCCGCGCCCGCTGCGCAGCCCGCGGGCGAGAGCGCCGCCGAATCCGCGGAGGAGAGCGCGGCCCCCGCTCCGAAGAAGGCTGCCTCCCAGCGCCGCAGCTCCCGCGCGAAATCGGCTCCCGCGGCCGAGCCGGAGGCCGCACCGGTCGAGCGATCCCGCCCCGAAGCCGTCGCCGAGCCGGAGCCCGAGATCGACCTCACCGCGGTCCCCGAGCGGGAAGACCTCGGCGCGCTCTTCGTCGATGACGATCTGATCGACTTC
>NZ_JAPFRB010000003.1:524735-526923 GCF_035726885.1 Leucobacter sp. M11
TGCCGAGCTCGCCGTCACCGGCCTGCTGATCCGCGCCCTCTGGCTCGGCCACGAGCAGGACGACTCGGGCTGGCTCCACAGCTCCGCGGTGAAGCAGCAGATGCGCCGGATGGACCCGTCCTTCAATGAGAAGGCGCTCGGCTTCCGGTCCTTCTCCGACTTCCTGAAGTCCCGGGCCAACGTCGCCGAGCTGGAGGAGACCGGGCACGAGCGACTCGTCCGGCTCCGCGAGCAGGGCGAGTAACCCGGGCGGGGGATCGGGCGGCACGGCTTACACTGGCGGCATGAGATCCCCCATCGAGGACTACCTGCAGGAGGTGCTCGCGGGCACCGAGGACGGCGGCGAGGTCGCCAGCTACATCCCAGAGCTCGCCCAGGCCGACCCGGAGCGGCTCGCCGCCGCCCTGTGCACCGCGGACGGCACCGTCTACGCGGCGGGCGACACGGCGGCGCGCTTCAGCATCCAGTCGATGTCGAAGCCCTTCGCGTACGCGCTCGCGCTTGAGGAGCACGGGATCGACCGGGTGCTGCAGAAAGTGGGGGTCGAGCCGAGCGGGGACTCCTTCAACTCCGCCTCGCTCGACCCGAGCGATCAGCGCCCGGATAACCCCATGATCAACATCGGGGCGATCGCGACCCACGCCCTGATCCTCCCGGAGGGCAGCCGCGACGAGCGCGACGAGCGGGTGCGCCTCGGGCTCTCCGCCTTCGCAGGACGCGAGCTGGCGGTCGAGGAGGCCGTCTACGCGTCCGAGATTGAGACCGCGTTCCGGAACCTGTCGCTGGCATACCTCGTGCGCAGCGCCGACGGCTTCGGGCAAGACCCGCACGAGATCGTGGAGGGCTACACCCGGCAGTGCGCGCTCTCGGTGGACGTGCGCGACCTCGCCGTCATGGCGATGACGCTCGCCGCCGGGGGCGTGAACCCGGTGACGACGAAGCGGGTCGTGTCCGCGGAGGTCGCCCAGCAGGTGCTCTCGGTCATGACGATGTGCGGCATGTACGACGCGGCTGGCGACTGGATGACCCACGTCGGGATCCCCGCGAAGTCCGGGGTGTCCGGCGGCGTCATCGGGGGCCTCCCCGGCCAGGTCGGCCTGTCCGTGTTCTCGCCGAGGCTCGACCGCGTTGGCCACTCGGTGCGCGGGGTGCAGGTGTTTGAGCGCTTCTCCCGCGAGATGGGCATGCACCTGCTCACCTCGCCCCCGCTCTCGGTGGACGCGGTGCGGAGCATCACCCGAACGGAGACGGACCGCGGCCAGCAGCGCAGCTTCGCGCTGCAGGGGCCGCTGCGCTTTTCCAGCGCGGAGCAGGTCCTGCGGCAGTTCGAGCGCGTGACACCCGGCGACTTCCCGGTCGCGCTCGACCTGAGCCGCGTGACCTCCTTCGACCCGGTCGCCCGGCGCATGGTGCTGGAGGGGCTGCGCCGCCTGCGGGAGGACGGCCACCCGATCCTGCTCGCCGACCCGAAGGGGGTGCTCCCGGAGCCGGACCTCGGCGACGGCAGCCTCCCGGAGCGACTCGATGCCTGACGGTTTCGGGGGTCGCCCCGCCGGGGGGCTCGGGTGAGCGCGCGGCGGCCCTCCCCGCTGGCCGGACGGAAACCGACCAGGGCCGATCTCCCCGCCTTTGCGAACGACAGCCCCGACGCGCTGGACGATGTGCTGCCCGAGGCGGGGGCGGCGCCGCTGCGCCTGCTCATCGTGGGGGTCAACCCCGGGCTGTGGACGGCGGCGGTCAACGCCCCCTTCGCCTACCCGGGGAATCGCTTCTGGCCCGCTGTGTTCCGCGCGGGCCTCACCGAATACCAGGTGGATGCCTCGCGCGGGCTCTCGGCCGAGGACGAGCGGCACCTGCTCGGCCGCGGCATCGGGATCACGAACCTCGTGGGCCGGGCGACCGCGCGAGCCGATGAGCTCACGCGCGAGGAGCTCGTCGCGGGCGCGGAGCGGCTGACGCGTCGGGTGGCGCGGCTTCGGCCAGAGGCGGTCGCCATCGCCGGGATCACCGCCTACCGGGACGCCTTCGGCCAGCCCCGCGCCCGGATGGGGCGGCAGGACCCAGCGGAGCTTCCGGGCTGGCCCGCGGACGTGCCGCTCTGGGTGGTGCCGCAGCCGAGCGGCCTCAACGCCCACGAAACGGTGGAGAGCCTGGCGGAGAAGTGGCGCGCCGTGCTCGGGGCGTCCTC
>NZ_JAPFRB010000003.1:526977-527485 GCF_035726885.1 Leucobacter sp. M11
AAGCGTCGGGTAACGGGGCAGGCTCAGCCCCGGGCGCGATCCTCCGCGCTCGGCATGAGCTGGGCGACGAGCTCGTCGAGTTCCGCGCTGCGGAGCTGGATCCCGGCCTGCTGGAGCCGGGAGCTGAGGTCGTTCCGAATCTCGCTCGGGAGCCAGCCCGCGGACACGGATCGGGCCTCGACCAGGATCTCGGCGACCCGCTCGATCGTGTCCGGGGAACGCTCGGCGAGCCCGGGCAGCTGTGCCGCCTGCTCGTGATCGACGGGCTCGTTCCCGGGGGTCGCGCTCGCAGCGGCGTGGCTGGGCTCGCGGCGGATCGCGGGCTTGGGATGGGGGAGTGCGGTCATGGGGGTGCTCCTGTTCTCGGGGGTGGGGGCGGGGGCCCGAGCGACGGGCCGGTGGTCGCGCTCGGCAGCGTGGCCGGGCCGGAGGGCGTCCGGGCCGGGCGGCGGCCCGGGGCTAGTCCGGGGTGTCGAGCGAGATCAGGGACTCGTCCTGGCGAGCGGGT
>NZ_JAPFRB010000003.1:527553-527810 GCF_035726885.1 Leucobacter sp. M11
GAGCTCGGGGCCGGAGCCCCCGACCTCGTGGGGGCCCGTCGGGCGGCGCGCCCCGGCGTCCGTGCGCTCGGCTTCGGTGCGGTGCTCGGCTGCGCGCTGGGCTGCGTGCTCGTGCTCGTGTGTCTGCTCGTGATCGTGGCGTTGATCCATGAGGACCACCTCCTTCGTCCCTTCGACGCTAACAACCCTGCCGGGGCTGTCAAGGGGGCCGGGATCCGCAGGGCGTGGCCTCGCTGGCGGATCAATCCGTGCGGCAT
>NZ_JAPFRB010000003.1:527865-529756 GCF_035726885.1 Leucobacter sp. M11
CTTGGCGGTCGGAACCGCGCCCTGACCGGGGATGCGCATCCGGTTCCCTGGCGGACTCGGGCCGGCGCGGCGGCCCGAGTCCGCCGGGGGGAGCCGGTGCCCGAGGGCGACGTGGGGCGCCCGGATACCGGGTGCGCGGGGGCGGCAAAGTTCACCCCGGACGCTCAGCTTCGGGCCGGGCCGTGGCCCGGCGCACAGGCCGACGGCCGGCCTCCCGAGGGGAGACCGGCCGTCGGTGCGGACCGCGATCGCTGCTTACTCGACCGAGGACCCGCGCCGGATCGCCCGAGCGACGCCGAGCCCGCCGAAGAGCAGGAGCACGAGGCCCCCGACGACGAAGCCAGCCAGCTCGGGACCACCGGTTTTCGCGAGCGGGGTGGCCGTGGTTGCCGGAGTCCCGCCCGGAGTTTTCTGACCGCCGTCGGTCTTCCCCGGCGTCTTGCCGTCACCGGGGCCCGTGCCCGGGCCGGTTCCGGGGTCCGCGACGGAGTAGGCCACGGAGCCCAGCGGGGTACCGTCCTGGGCGTAGACCACCGCGTGGTGGTCGCCGAGCAGGGCGGGCAGCGGCGCGGTGAGCGTGCCGTCGGATCCGGTCAGGAACCAGCCGACGAACGTTGCCTCCGAGTGCACCGAGACACCGACCCAGCGGTTGGCCTGCGTGGCTCCGGCTTCGGCGGTCAGGGTGCGACCGTCGGCGCTCACCGACATCGGGATACGTCCCTCGGCCCCGGCCAGCTCGTCGTCGCCGAGCAGCTTCGGAGCCCCGCTCGGCTTGGGGCCGGCGAGGTCGATCGCCGCGGAGGCCGCGGAGGCCGCGGAGTCCCCGGCCGCGTTGCGGGCCAGCACGGTGGCCGTGTACCCGCCCTGGGCGAGCGGCTCGAAGACGACCTCGCGGGCGTCGCCCGCGACCGTCTGGGACACGGGGTCACCGGTGCTCGGGGTGAGCGTGACGACGTACTCGGTGATCGCGGCCCCGCCCGTGCTCACCGGCGGCAGCCAGGAGACGGTCGCGGCGTCGGTGCGGTTCGTGCCCGCAACCGTCGCGGAGATTCCGGGGGCCGCGGGGGCTCCCGGGGCAACCGCGGGCACGGTGACGGAGTCGCTCGCGCCGCTCGCTGAGGCGCCAACGGCGTTGAGCGCGCGGACCTCGACGGTGTAGGCGGCTCCGGGGGTCAGCCCGCTGAACGCGGCCGTGGTGGTGTCTGCGCCAAGATTCTGCTCAGCAACGACCGTGCCGTCGAGGCGGAGCTCGGCCCGGTACCCGGTGATGGGGGAGCCGCCATCGCCGGGCGCGGTCCACGTCGCGGTCAGGGCGGGCCCGTCCGTCAGCGTGGCGCTGACCTCGGGTGCGCCGGGCACCGCGTGGGTGGTTGCCGTGGCCGCGGGGGAGGGCGCGGAGGTTCCGGCGGCGTTGGCCGCCACGACCGTGATCTCGTAGCGGGTGCCGGGGGCGAGCCCGGTGAGCGTGGCCGAGGTGGCCTCGGCCGGGGCGGCGGCCTCAACCGGGGCCTGGCCCTCGGCGGTCGCCCGGACGGTGTAGCCGGTGACGGCGGAGCCGCCGTCGGAGGCCGCCGGGGCCCAAGCGACGGCGATCTCGGTCCCGGAGACCGCGGTCGCGGTCGGCGCGGCGAGCGCATCCGGGGCCTCGGCCAGGGTGCGCACCGTGGCGGGCGCGGACGCCACGCTGGAGCCCACCGCGTTCGTCG
This sequence comes from Leucobacter sp. M11, assembly GCF_035726885.1. Lineage (NCBI taxonomy): Bacteria > Bacillati > Actinomycetota > Actinomycetes > Micrococcales > Microbacteriaceae > Leucobacter > Leucobacter sp. M11. The sequence goes on from NZ_JAPFRB010000003.1 coordinate 529,572, forward strand.
CGGTGACGGTGACGGCGTAGTCGGTCGCGCGGTTCAGCCCGGTCAGGGCGGCCGAGCGCTGATCACCGGCGACGGTGACCTCGGCGACCTGGGTGCCGCCCTGGCTGACGCGGACGGTGTACCCGGTGATCGCGGAGCCGCCGTCGGCGGGGGCCGTCCACGCGGCGTTCACCGATGAGGTGCCC
>NZ_JAPFRB010000003.1:529802-531599 GCF_035726885.1 Leucobacter sp. M11
GGATCTCGAGCGTTGCCGAGGCGGATGACTCGGCGGAGAAGCCACCGGCGTTCATCGCGGCCACGGTGGCGGAGTAGCTGGCCCCGCGGATCAGGTTCGCGAAGGTCGCCGAGGTCTCCGGGGCGACCACGCGCTGGGTGGACACGGTGCCGTCCGGGCCGGTCAGGCTGACCCGGTACTCGGTGACGGGTGCGCCGCCCTCGGAGTCGGGCGCGGCCCAGGTGACGGTTGCGCTGCTGCCCTCGGCGAGAGCAATCTGGGGCGTGGCCGGTGCCGAGGGGGTCTCGACCGGGAACACCGCGGAAACGGGGGTGAACGTGTCGAGTCGGCGATCGGTGAAGACGATGCCGTGCGCGGCCATCGTCGCGACGCCGTAGGAGACTCCGGGCTTCATCGTTCCCGCGGGGATCAGGAGCTCGGCGGTGAAGCGACCGTCAACGACGGAGGCCGGGCGCACCCAGTCGGTGGCCCCGAGCCACTCATCGGCGGGGGGCGGGGTGGTTCCGGGCTGCCAGTCGGCGGCGTCGAACAGGGCAACGTAGCTTCCCCAGACCGCGGCGGGTCCGGTGAAGCCGGTTCCGGTGATGGTGACCGTCTGCGCGACCTCGGGGTCCAGCCCCGTGGTCGGGGTGACCGTGACGGTCGGGTTCGGGTTCGGGTTCGGCAGGATCGGCGCCGACGCGGGGGACGTGGCGGTGCCTCGCGCGTTCGTCGCGCTGACGGTGACCGTGTACTCCTGACCCGGCAGGAGCGTCGGGGTCTCGGCGGAGGTCGCGTCTGCCGCGGCGGTGACCTCGGTGGCCTCGCCGGTCGCCGGGGTCGCGGTCACGGTGTACCCCGTGATCGCCGAGCCGCCGTCCGCGGGCTCCGCCCAGGTCGCGGTGAGGTTCCCGCCCGGGCCGGCCGTGACGGTCGGCGTCGCCGGGGCGTCCGGCGCGGTTGGGGCGCTGTAGGCGACGGTCAGCGGAGTGGTCATCTTGCGGGGCTGGATCGAATTGGCGGTGCCATCGGTCGTGTACCAGTAGGAGGACTGCCCGGTGAGCATGTGGAAGTCATTGAAGTCCTGGGGGAAGGAGCCCCACCAGCTGCGGTTCTGGTCGGTCAGGGTGGCCTGCGGGTTGCGGCCCTGCCCGCCGTCCTCGAAGGTGACCCCGAGGAAGTCCGGGGTGACCACGAAGCCCTCGTCGGTGACCGCAACGTCGCTGAGGTTCGCGAGGGTCACGGGGCGGGGCTCGATCGGCACCCAGAGCGACATGTCGTCCATGTCGGTGCCGTAGCCGCTCAGGTCCGCGGTCACGGTGCCCGTGCCGTCGGCGTTCACGGTGAGCTTCGGGTCGGAGGCGGACCAGTAGGTCATTCCGCCGTAGTACGCCACCGTGAAGGAGCCGTCCCACTCGATGCTCGCGGTGCCCTCATCTGGATTGACGATCCCGGAGCCCTCCTCGATCCGAACTCGCGTTTCCGTGATGGTTTCCGGCCCGTTCGTGACCTTGCCGTTGACCGTGACGCCGTCCCGGTTCTGGCACTTCGTGGCCCAGGTCGGCTCGGCGAACTCGCCGTCTTTGCCGGGCTTTTCGATCGTGACGTTCCCCTCGGAAGTCGCGTAGAACCCGTCCTGAACGTTCCAGAGCCGCGCGCTGCCGCTGTCGCCCGCGGCGCCCGCGGAGAGGAAGTTGCAGCCCCCGAAGTAGGCACCGCCGTTGGACTCGTTGTTGATGCCCCAGAGGAAGGTGGCATCGCTGACCTGCTGGTCCCCGGCGGCTGCCTGGGCGGCAACCGGGGGGAACATCAAGCCGC
>NZ_JAPFRB010000003.1:531633-533894 GCF_035726885.1 Leucobacter sp. M11
AATGCTCTTTTTGCCGCCGGGGGGCGGCGTCATGCCGCCGCGGGGCGGTGCTGTTCTGTGCACGTGTTTCTCCTGTGTGTCCGGGAATGATCGCGCACACGGTGCGCGACGGGGAGGGAGGGCCCGCGAGGAATGCTCCGCGGCGAGGTAAGTTAAGGCTACCCTTAATGAGGCAAGCCTATGCTAGCTTAAGGGAGCCTTACCTAACCAGGATCCGATGATGCGGTTTTCCCCGAGGGCCCCATCCCATCCGGCCGCCGAGCGGTGCGCCCCGGCCACCCCTTCCGTCTCACCCATCGACCAGAGGAACCCCTTCGATGACAGCTCCGCCCCCGGCCCGCAGCCGGGTTCTCGCCCTCGTCCTGACCGGCCTGGTGCTGGCGCTCAGCGCCTGCTCGGCACCCCCCGGCTCCGCCGCGGGCACCAACGACGCCTGCCTCGGAGCCGACCGCGCCCTCACCGAGCTGGAGACCCTGGACCAGCCAAAGGACTGGCAGGGGGAGTCCAGCGCCTGCCTCGTCACCGACAGCGTCGCGCCCGTCGTTGAGCGGGCCGAATCCAGCCTGCCCGTCACCGTCACCGACAACCAGGACACCGAGGTGACGGTGACCGACACCAGCCGGATCCTGGCCCTGGACCTCAACGGCTCGCTCGCCGCGACCGTCTTCGGGCTCGGGCTGGGCGATCGCGTGGTCGGGCGGGACACCTCGACCGGCTTCGCCGAGGCCGCCGACCTGCCCCTCGTCACCCAGAACGGGCACGAGCTGAGCGGCGAGGGCATCCTTGGGCTGGAGCCCACCGTCATCCTCACGGACTCCTCCATCGGCCCCTGGGACGTCATCCTGCAACTGCGGGAGTCCGGGATTCCCGTGGTGGTGCTCACCCCGGAGCGGAGCCTCGAAAACACCGCCGACATCATCACCGCGGTCGCCGAGGCCCTCGGGGTTCCCGAAGCGGGCCGCCTCCTCGCCGAGCGGGTCCAGAGCGATCTGGATCGCATCGCCGCGGACATCGAGAAGATCGCGCCAGCAGATCTCGCCGACCGCCCGCGCATCCTCTTCCTCTACGTGCGCGGCAACGCGGGCATCTACTACATCTTCGGGGAGGGCTCGGGCACCGACTCCCTCATCGAAATGCTCGGCGGCATCGACGTGGCCACCGAGATCGGCTGGGCCGGGATGCGCCCGATGACCGCCGAAGCGCTCGTCGACGCGGACCCCGACCTGATCCTGATGATGACCAAGGGCCTCGAATCCGTGGGCGGCGTCGACGGGCTCCTGGAGCGCATCCCCGCCGTCGCCGAGACCCGCGCCGGGGAAAACCGCCGCATCGTCGACATGAGCGACTACGAAGTGCTGAGCTTCGGTCCCCGCAGCGCCGCCGTCGTCGACGCCCTGGCGCGCGCCATCTACGCACCGGAATCGAGCGGCTGGAAATGAGCATCGCCCCCGCCCCCCAGGCCGTCCAGGCCCCGTCCCGCCCGAGCGCAGGCGGCCCAGCGCCGCAGCACCCGCAGGCCCCGGGCCGGCAAGGCCTGCGCCGCACCTTCCTCTTCGGGGGACTCTCGATCGCGCTCATCGTGCTCGTGCTCGTCTCCGCCGGCACCGGGCAGCTCGGGGTCCCCCCGGACGAGGTGCTCGGCTCCGTGCTCCGCCGCCTCGGCATCGACTGGCTCCCGGCCCCGAGCCACAGCAACGGCGACAGCGCGCTCTGGAACATCCGCTTCCCGAGGGTCGCGATGGCCGTGATCATCGGAGCGGCGCTCGCCGCAGCCGGTCTGCTCATGCAGGCGATCTTCGGCAACCCTCTGGCGGAGCCCGGCGTGGTCGGCGTCTCCTCCGGCGCCGCCCTCGGCGCCTCGGCGACGATCGTGTTCAACCTGACCGTCTTCGGCGAGTGGACGATCGCGGTGGTCGCCTTCGCGACGGGCCTCGTCTCTGTGCTCCTCGTCTACGCGATGAGCCGGGCGGGGGGCAAAACCGAGATCGTGACGCTCGTGCTCACCGGCATCGCGATCAACGCCTTCACGGGCGCGGGGCTCGCCTTCATGACCTTCCTCGGCGACGCGCAGTCCCGGGAACAGATCGTGTTCTGGCAACTCGGCAGCCTCAACGGGGCGCGCTGGGAACAGGTGAGTATTATCTTGCCGCTGATTGCGGTGGGGATCGTGATCGCCTTCTTCCTGGCCCGGCGGCTCGACCTGCTCTCCCTCGGGGAGAAGAGCGCCCGGCACCTCGGGGTCAACGTCGAGGTGCTCCGCA
>NZ_JAPFRB010000003.1:533976-538348 GCF_035726885.1 Leucobacter sp. M11
GCCGCACCTCATGCGGATGATTCTCGGCCCGGCCCACCTGCCGCTCCTCATTGCGAGCGTGCTCGGCGGCGCGCTACTGCTGCTGAGCGCCGACCTGGTCGCCCGCACCGCGATCCCGATGGCGGACCTGCCGATCGGGATGCTGACCTCGCTCGTCGGCGGCCCCTTCTTCTTCTGGCTGCTCCGGCGGGCCCGCAAGCGGGCCGGGGGCTGGGCATGATCGCCGGGCTGCTCGGCGGGAGCGCACGCACCGCGCCGCTGCCGGAGCCGCTGCCCGCCGGCACGGTCGCCATCGAGGCCACCGACGTCACCGTGCGTATCGACGGCCGCGACCTCCTCTCGGAGGCCAGCCTGAGCGTCCGCACGGGGGAGGTGCTCGCGCTGATCGGGCCAAACGGCGCCGGAAAGTCGACGCTGCTCGCCGCCATGACTGGCGACCTGCCCCGCACCGGCGGCGACGTCCGCATCGCCGGGCGTCCCCTGGCCGACTGGACCCTGCGGGAGCTCTCCCAACGGCGCGCCGTGCTCCCGCAGGAGAACGGCGTCTTCTTCCCGTTCACGGTGCAGCAGGTGGTGGAGATGGGACGCGCGCCCTGGCAGCGCACCGAGCGCGACCGCGAGGACGATGCGGCGGTCGACGAGGCCCTGCAGCTGACGGACATCGAGCGTTTCCGTGGTCGCCGGGTGCCCTCCCTGTCGGGCGGGGAGCGGGCGAGAGCCGCCCTCGCGCGAATCCTCGCCCAGCGTACCGGCGTGCTCCTGCTCGACGAGCCAACCGCGGCCCTGGACCTCAAGCACCAGGAAGCCGTGCTCTCCCTCGCCGCCGAGCGGGCGGCCCTCGGCGACGCCGTCATCGTGGTGCTCCACGACCTCAATCTCGCCGCCGCCTACGCGAACCGGATCGCCATGCTCAGCCGGGGCCGCATCGTCGCCTCCGGTGCCCCCGACGAGGTCCTCACTGCCGCACGGATCGGCGAGGTCTACGAACAACCCGTCGATGTGATTCGGCATCCGCTCACCGGAGCCACTCTGATTGTCCCGGTGCGGGGCGTCCGCCCCACACCCCTCGAAAGGTGAAGAACATGCGTCTCTCCCGCCCCACCGCCCCGCACGCCGTCCCGCCCCGTGGCTTCGCCCCCGCCCCGGCGGCCCGCGCCGCGGGCCGCCGCCGGGCCCCCCTCGCCGCGATCGCCCTGGCGGCGCTCGCGGCCACGCTGTCGTTCGGGGGGCTCACCGCGAACCCCACGCCCGCCTTCGCCGCGGGCTCGGTGCAGGTCTCGGTGGAGGGCTCCCCGGAGCAGACCTTCGTCGCCGACCCCGTCTATCAGACCCAGCTGCGCCTCAATGGCTCCGGCTTCCAATCGATTAAGAACGGCTTCGGCGGGATATACGTCTTCTTCGGCTGGGTCGACGGGGCCAACTGGGCCCCCAGTGCGGGGGGTGTGACCGGGGAGAACTACATGTACGTCCCCGATGACGAGGTGAACCCCGTCGGCTATGCGAACTTCGTCACCTTCCCCGGCAGCTCCACGGCCTACGCGGCCAACGGCGGCGAGGTCTCCGAGGACGGCTCCTGGTCCGCGATCGCCACGATCCCCGGCGCGAAATTCACCGCGGTGGATCGCTCCGGGAACCCGAGCGAGGTGAACTGCCTCGAGGTGCAGTGCGGGATCATGACCATGGGCGCCCACGGGGTCGTCAACGCGAACAACGAGACCTTCACCCCCATCACCTTCCAAGACCTCGGGGCTGCCGAGGGGCAGGCTCCCGCGGAGGCTCCGCCGATCCCGAGCCCCACCCCGGGCACCGGGGAGATGGCCGGGGCCACCCCAAACGCGACACCAACCCCCACGACCACCGAAATCACCGAGGAGCGCGTGGAAACGCTCCAGGTCGACGGGGAGGGGAACGGGGACAACGATCAGCTCATGACGATCCTCACCTGGGCGATCATCGGCGTGGGTGTGCTGGCCGTCGGATCGATCGGCTTCCTCGTCTGGGCGGTGCTCTCCGGGCGGCGAAAGGCCGCGGCCGCACTCGCCGCGGAGCAGGCAGCGGCCGCCGAGCCCGCGCCGGAACCGGTGCCAGCGGGCGCTCCCGCCGACGCTCCCGCCGACGCCACGGAACCGGATCAGCCCGAGCGGGGCGAGTGATGCGGCGGGGAGCGCTCGCGTCGGCGACCCGGCCCCGACGCCGCGCGGTGCCCGGAGCCCTGGTGGCCCTCATCCTGGGGGGACTCATCCTGGGCGGCAATACCCCGGCGCTCGGCCTCGACGCCCCCGCGAACGAGCCCGCCGCCGAGGAATCGCGCCTGCCGAACGAGACGGGCGAGACCCCGGAACCGGGGGATCCGGTCGAGCCGACGGAACCCGCCCGCCCCGCCCCGGAACCCCCGGAGGCCACCGCGGAGCCGGGCGACGACGCGGCGGGGACGACCCCCGACCCCGAGGCCGCCCCCGCGCCGAAACGCGCAGCCCCCGAGGACCCCCCGGGAGCCGAGCCCCCGGCTGCGGCGACGGCCGAGTCGGCCGAGGACCCGGACGCGGCCGAGCCGATCACCGTGGACAACGCGGTGTTCCGCTGGGGCCTCAATCGCGAGACCACGGGCGGTGCCTACTTCGGCGGGTGCAACTTCCTGAGCGCCGGGACCGCGGGCGACGCGAAGGGGTCCCGGATCTGGTCCCGGGGCGACGGCTTTTACCAGAGCTCCGAGGGCGCGGTGCGCCTCGAGCGGCCCACCCCGGACGGCTCCGGGGTGATCGTGCCGAGCTGGGACGAACGCTGCACGAACCCGGCCGGTGCCTCCGTGAACGGGAAGACCAACAACGCCGCGGACAGCACCACGCAGACCGTGGTGCGCATCGAGGACGGCGCCGGAGAGATCGATCCGGAGCGCAACACCGCGGACCTCTCCTGGGAGGGGAGCTTCACGGTCGCCTACTACGGGGGGATGACGTACTGGAGCGCCGCGGATCCGCGGCTCGTGGTCACCCCGAACGGCCGGGGCACGATCACCGCGACCCTCTCCGGCTTCGGGGCCGACATGGACAACCCCGAGGTCTGGAGCGTGCTCCCCAAGCGGGTCGTGACCCTCGCGACGCTGACCGGGGTGCGCGTCACCGAGTCCGGCTTCACGGTCGCCCCGGATTTTCTGGGGGTAACCGTGGACGCGGCCGGGCGGAACCCGCAGGCCGAGCGCACGTCCGCCAATGCGTCCTGGTGGGGCTCCTTCCCCCAGGACTTCAATGACTACCACCTGCTCACCGGGCAGTCCTCCTACTGGTACACGACCGATGGCTCGGCCAATAGCATCCAGCCTCGCAAGGTCGCCGACCCGTTCCGGCTCACCTTCGAGGACGCCGACCAGAGCCCGCCCGAGGTGACCATCCCCGAGCGGGTCTCCGCGCGGGACTGGCTCGAGACGACGATCCTGCCGCAGGTCTCCGGCGGCTCCCGCGACCGCCAGTTCCACTGGGAGCGGAAGCTTCCCGGGGGCGACTGGCAGGCGCTGCCCGTCCAGCGGGAGGCACCGCTGACCGTGATGCCGCTCCTGGCGGACTCCGGGGCCGAGTTCCGGGTGCGCGTGGAAACCCGGTACGGCACCGCCCAATCCGGGACAACCCGGATGACCATTGCCGCCAAGATCCCGGGTTCCATCGTGCCGCGCACCGGACCCGAGAAGAACGAACGCACCCAGCTCAACACGGTGAGCGACATCGCCGAGCGGATCGCCGAGCGCACCGTGCAGGACCTCACCGCACGGGCACGCGGCGTGGACCAGCCCCTCACCGCCACCGCCCCGCGGACGATCACCATTCCCTGGTCCGGGCGCGCTGAGACGGCGGAGGCCTGGCTCTACCCCGGGCAGCGCTACCTGGGGCAGTGGCAGATCGACCGAACGGCTGGCACCGCCTCGATCACGCTGCGCCCCGGCTCGGCGGACTCGGGCACCGCGGTCCTCGGCGGGCTCCTCGACGGCCAGGAATACTCGCTCCTGCTCTTCACCCACCTCGACCCGGTCGTCCGGATCGGGTTCACGGCCGAGGGCGGGAGCGGCGGGGCCACCGAGCTGACCGACGCCGGGCTGCGCTGGGGCATCAACGTTGAATCGAACGGCGGTGCCTACTTCGGCGGCTGCAACTTCCTCTCCGCCGGGCGGGCGGGCGACGCCGGTTCGGCCCGCATCTGGAACAAGTCCGACCGCTTCCTCGCCGCTTCCTCGGACGGGGGCCGGGTCCGCATCGAGAAGCCCGACCGGGCAGGAACGTGGGGCCCCATTACCTGGGAGAACAAGTGCCTCGACCCCTTCGGGAACCCGGTCACCAGCACCTCCACCGAGAGCACCTCGGGGGCCGAACTCGTGCTCCGCGGG
>NZ_JAPFRB010000003.1:538405-540524 GCF_035726885.1 Leucobacter sp. M11
TTCACGGTCGCCTTCTACGGGGGCATGACCTACTGGAGCGCCTCGAACCCGGAACTCACGATCACAGACGGGGTCGGTACCCTGACCGCCACCGGCAGCGGCTTCGGGGCCGACATGGACGACAGCAGCGTGTGGTCCGAGCTCACCCCGCAGAAGATCACCCTGGCCACCTTCTCCAACGTCACCGTGCGCGACAGCGAGTTCGTGATCGCCCCCGACTACCTCGGGGTCTCCGTGGGCAACCTCCCTGGCGGGCGCAACGAACAACCCGGGCGCAACGCGAAAAACCGCGCCTTCTGGGGCTCCTTCCCGCGGGACTTCATCGCCTTCCAGATCCTCACCGGGCAGTCCTCCTACTGGTACACCTCGGACGGGGCCCGCGACCGGGCGAAGCTGCCGCTGCCGATTCAGATCTGCCCGGACCAGGCCAACTGCGCCGGGACCACGACGGCCCCGAAAGAGCCGGACATCCCCAAGATCACCCAGAACACGATGATCGCGCCGCCGCGCGCCCCCCGTCCGCCGAGCGCCGCGCAGGCGGCGATCGCGCCCGTCACGCAGGCCAGCGCGCCGAGCGCCGTGCCGGGAGACACGGTGGTCACCACCGTCGTGACGACCCGCAGGATCATCGGGCCGGGATCGGACAACCCCCTCCTCATCCCGCTGATGCTCGGCCTCCTCGCCGGCTTAGGCCTCGTGACCGTGGTTACCGCGGCCGGGGGCGGGCTGATCAGCCGCGGGGTCATCGCCCTGTGACGAAGCTCAGCGAAGCGCCGGGGCCACCCGGGAAGCACGGGGCGGTGCCGGACCCCGCGGAGCCGGGCGACGGCGACCCGTTCGATGCCTTCGACGAGCTCCTCCGCGAGGCGGGCATCGAGGTCGGCCCGGCCGCTGACCCGGGCCCGAGCCGGCTCAGCCGACGGGCGCTCACCCGACTCGGCGGCTGGCTCGGCATCCCACTGCTCCTCGGGCTCGGCCTGCTCTGGTCGGGCCCCCTCCTGGCCGCGGGCCCGCCGAGCGAGCCCAGCGCGGCGAGGGGCCCCGTTTCGGCGGCGCCCCCCGCCGCCGAAACGGGGGCGGCCCCCGAAGCCGCGGGCCCCGCCCCCGCAGCGGAAACCACTCCGCGGGAGCCGCGGGCACCCCGGGACACCCGTGCCCCGCGCGGCACCCCCGTCTCGGAGCTCGTCGACCCCGGCTGGGTCCGAGCGGCCGCCACGGCCACCGGGATCCCGGAGCGCGCCCTGAGCGCCTACGCCGGGGCCGCCCTGCAGATCGCTCGCGAGAACCCCGGCTGCGGACTGGGCTGGAATACCCTCGCCGGAATCGGCGAGGTCGAGACCCACCACGGCACCCTCGGCGGCGGCTCGATCTCCCCCGCCGGTCTCGCGAGCCCCGCCATCATCGGCGTGCCGCTCAACGGCAACGGGGTCGCCGCGATACCCGACACCGATCAGGGCCGGCTGGACGGCGATCCCGTCTGGGACCGGGCGGTCGGGCCCATGCAGTTCATCCCGAGCACCTGGGCCGTGTGGGCCGCCGACGGCACCGGGGACGGCGCCCCCAATCCGAACCGGATCGACGACGCGGCGCTCGCCGCCGGGCGCTACCTCTGCGCCGCAGCGGGCTCGCTCACGGATCAGGCGGTGTGGGAGCGGGCGATCGCGAGCTACAACAACAGCCACGATTACGCCGTGCGGGTGTCGGTCGCCACGCAGCAGTACGCGGCGGCCACCGGCTGAGCCCCGCCCCACCGGGTGGCTCGCCGCGCAGGGCGACGACGGATTGCGGCGGCTCCGGGACGGCTCCCGGCCCCGTGCGGCATACTGGAGGACATGGTGAATGACGGTTTGATCGCGCCCGGAAGCGCCGGCGCCACCGTTGACGCGGAGACGACGCTGCTGCGTCGGATCGCCGTCGGCGACCGCGCCGCCTTCGCGGATCTCTATGACCGGCTCAGCGCGGATGCGCTCGGCGCGATTCTCGCAACGCCCCGCGCGGAGCTGGAGCCCGAGCGCGCGATGCTCGCCCTCCGCGACACCTTCCTCGACGTCTGGCGCGACGCGGACGACCTGGACCCCGCCCGCGAGACGGGCCGCGACTGGGTGCTCGGTCTGGCACG
>NZ_JAPFRB010000003.1:540611-540829 GCF_035726885.1 Leucobacter sp. M11
CCCGGTTTCCCCGCCCCCCGAGCTGCGTGCGATCGTGCTCGATCAGCTGGACCGCCTCATCGCTTCCGGCGTTGGGCCGAGCGCGCTCCGCGATCACGCCGCCTCAGCGCCGCGCCAGGCGGAGCCCGCGGGCAGCGCTGGGCCGTCGCCCGAGCCGAGCCCCGCGCCCGCGCCGGCCCCGCGTGGCCGCTCCTGGCAGCCCGCCGAGCTGTCCGGGG
>NZ_JAPFRB010000003.1:540853-542253 GCF_035726885.1 Leucobacter sp. M11
CCCTGCGGCGCGGCCTCACGCGGCGCAAGCGCCGGCAGCGCTTCTTCGCGGGCATCGTCGCGATCGCGTTGCTGCTCGGGGTCGGCTCCGGGGCGCTGCTCAGCGTCCTGAACCCGGGCGGCTCGGAGCAGGGGACGACGCTGGAACAGGTGGAGGGCGCCGAGGACGGCATGCGCGTCACCGCGCAGGTCCCGGGCGGGGGCGAGGCGACCCTGTCCTGGTCCGCGCGTCAGGGCCAGGCCGTGCTCATCACCGAGGGCATGAGCGCGCCCGACGGCGGCGGCAGCTACGAGCTCTGGCTCATCCGCGACGCCACCGCGACCTCGGCGGGCACCTTCGTGCCGGAGGAGGGCCTGAGCGCGGTGCCCATCATGGGGGTCCTTGCCCCGGGCGACACCGTCATCGTGACCGAGGAAGCCGCGGACGGCTCGGCCACGGGCACGCCGAGCACCGAACCCCTGCTCACCTTTGCGGTCGACGCGGGGGAGCGCACGAGGGGCGACTCGGACGGCATCCCGGCCTAGCGGAGCCGAGCGGCTACTCCCGCGCCGTGATCCCGAGCCGGTGGGCGAGCAGGACCGCGTGCACCCGGTCCCGCAGGTGCAGTTTGGCGAAGATGCGGTTGATGTGGCTCTTCACGGTCGCGGTGCTCAGGAACAGCCGGTCGGCGATCTCGCCGTTTGTGAGCCCCGTCGCGACCGCGAGAAACACGTCCAGCTCGCGCGGGCTCAGCGCGGCCAATTGATCCTCCAGGGAGTCCGGTGCCTCCAGGGCGTCCGGCGCCCGGCCCGCGGCAGGCTCGGGAGCCGGGGATACCGGCGGACGCACCGAGTCAGCCGGAGCAGCCGAGCCGATCGGATCGGCCGCGCCAGCGGGACGCTCCGTGAAGTGCTCGATCAGGCGGCGCGTGATCCGCGGCGCGACGACCGCGTCCCCGGCATGCACCGTCCGCACGGCGGCGACCAGCTCCTCCGGGGCGGCGCTCTTGAGGAGGAACGCGCTCGCCCCGGCGCGCAACGCCCCGAAGGCGAAGCGGTCCAGATCGAAGGAGGTGAGCACGAGCACCGGGGCCCCCGGCGTCTGGCTCGTGAGGCGACGGGTGGCTTCGATGCCGCCGATGCCGGGCATCCGCACGTCCATCACGATCACGTCCGGGCGCATCCGTTCGGCCAGGGCGATGCCCTCCTCTCCCGTGCCCGCCTCCGCGATCACGGAGATGCCCGGGTCGCTGCCGAGGGAGAGCGAGATGCCGAGGCGGGCCAGCGGCTGATCGTCAACGAGCAGGACCCGGATGGGCGCGGGGGCTGGGTTCGCGGCGTCGGCGCTCATGCTTCGCCCCGGATCGGGATGCTCGCCGTGAGGGCCCAGCCCCGCGCGAGGGGGCCCGCCTCGGCGCTGCC
>NZ_JAPFRB010000003.1:542309-542434 GCF_035726885.1 Leucobacter sp. M11
AGGCCACCGGGGAGCCGTCGCCGTCATCGGTGACGGAGACACGGACGGCGTCCTGCTCGACCGAGACGCCGAGCACGACCCGGCTGGCCCCCCGCGCGTAGCGGAGCGCGTTGGTGAGCCCCTCC
>NZ_JAPFRB010000003.1:542489-544464 GCF_035726885.1 Leucobacter sp. M11
CCCGCCACTCCAGCTCGGCGGGGAGCCCCGCCGCCCGGAACGCACCGAGCAGGCGCTCCGGGGAATCCGGCTCCTCGGAACGATCGGCCAGGTCGCCGCCCGGCGCAGCAGGCTCCCAGGTCTCGCCGCGCAGGGCCGCGAGGGAGCGCTGGAGGTCATCGAGGGCCGAGGCGCCCACCTCGGTCAGGTGGCGCAGGGCCAGCTCGGCCCGCTCGGGGTCCCGGCGCCACCCAGAGGCGGCGCCCCCGGCGAGGGCGATCATCACCGTGAGGGAGTGCCCGACGACGTCGTGCATCTCCGTGGCGAGCAGCTCACGCTCCCGGTTGCGGGCCTGGTCGAGCCGCCGAGCGAGCTGCTCGGCCCGGATCTCCCGCCGCGTCCGCCGGGAACGGGCGAGGAGCCCGAGGACCAGCGCCACGAGGAGGAGCGGATCGAGCGGCGTGCGCTGCGTCCCGCCCGCCTCAAGGAGCGACCCACCCGTGGCGTCCGGGACGAGCCACTGCACCAGGCCGCGGAGCGTCAGGAAGAGCATCGGCCCCACCACGAGGGCGAGGTACCCGCCGACGGCGAAGCGCGACGGGAGCCGGGAGGCGACCGTGCCGAGCGCGATGGCCGCGGCGGGGGTGAGCAGGCTCGCCGGTTCGATCGCGAGCAGCGCCGTGAGTCCGATGAGCCCGGCGATCAGGAGCAGGGACCGTCCCGGGGCACGGCGACGCCCGAGCAGCGCCAGCGCCCCGGCGAGGCAGGGCACCAGCATTTCGGCCCAGTACCGTGGCGGATTGAATGCGCTGAGCAACAACACGGGGAGCAGCGTCACGGCCGCCAGCGTGCGGTCCACCGCGAGCGGGTGCGCGGCGAGGAACGCGCTGACCCGCTGCGACCGCGGGGCGACGCCGGCACCCTCACGGTCACGCCTCCGTACGCTCATCCGGATTCCTCTCGGTCGCGTCGCGGCTCAGGGACGCAGGGGTCAGGGCTTCCATTCTGCCCCGTTGCCGCTCAGGAGGCATCCCGCGCCCGCAGGACGGCGGCGGCCAGTGCCGCGGAACCGATTGCCCAGGCTGCGAGCACGAGGCTGCCAGCGACGCCGTCGAGCCCGGCCGGGTTCGCAAACGCCGAGATCGCGACCCGGCCCGCGATGCTGGGGAGGAAGCCCGCCGCGTGGATGACCCAGGGCAGTCCGGTGGATTCGAGCATTGCCGGTCCGATGGTGAGCAGCACCAGCGGCAGCACGACTCCGAGCAGGGCGTTCCGGACGAGATATCCGATGGCGAGGCACACGACGGCGATGCCGGCGAGGTAGCCGGCGGACAGCGCGACGAGGCTCGCGGCACGGGACGGGCTCAGCACGATCTCGATCCCCGCCGGGGGGAGCATGAGCCAGCCGACGACGAGCCCGAGGGCCACGCTCAGCGCCCCGATTCCGGCAGCGGTGGCCGCGAGCACCGCGGCCTTGCCCGCGACGAGCGGCCAGCGCCGCGGCACCGCGAGGGCCGCGAGCCCGAGCTGACCGGTCGAGAACTCGGCGGTGGCGAAGCGGGCCGAGCACACCCCGAGGAGCAGCTGCGCCCAGAGCACGCTGTCGACGAGCGCCGTCCCGCTCAGGGGCGGCGGGGTCGCCCCCGCGGGCAGCTCGGCCGCCTGAGAGCGCAGCGAGAGCGAGAGCAGGAGCACGGAGACGGGGACGATCCCGGCGAACACGAGCATCTGCACCCGGTTCGAGCGGAGCGACCAAAACCGGATGGCCTCGGCGCGCAGGACCCCGAGCCTCGGGGGACGGGGGAACGGGGCGGCGAGCGGGCGCTCGGCGCTGGGCGATGCGGTGGTCATGGGGTCCTCCTTGGGAGTGGGCGGGAGTGGGCGGGGGAACTCACGGGGCCGGGCGTGGTCAGGCATCGCGGCGGTCAGACATCGCGGCGGCTGGCGCGCCAGGCGGCGAGGGCGATCGACCCGGCCGCCCAGGAGAGGGTGATGA
>NZ_JAPFRB010000003.1:544526-546202 GCF_035726885.1 Leucobacter sp. M11
TCCGGCTCCGGGAGGAGCATCGCCAGGCCAGCGGGGGTGGGGAAGGCCCCGGCCACCCCCGCGGCCCCCGGCACGGGGAGGGACCCGACGAGCAGCGGGGCGACGGCGAACAGGACGATGACGCCGAGCGCTGCCCCGATCGGCTGCCGCGCGACGACGGCGAGGCAGGCACCGATGATCGCGCCCCCCGCGAGCAGGGCGGCCCCGCCGAGGATCGTGCGGGTGGCGGAATCGGCGGCGGCGGGCTCGAGCCCCCCGGCGCGAAGCACCGCGGGGGTGAGCCAGCGACTGAGCGCGAGACCCACGCCGCCGAGCACCGCCCCGATGCCGCCCAGCAGGGCCACCTTCGCGAGCACGACGCGTGCCCGGACCGGGGTGGCCAACAGGGTCGGCAGGAGCGTCCCGGAGCCGACCTCGGCGGCGGCGAAGGCCGCAGCGGCGAGCGCGACGAGCACCTGGGCAGCCTGGGCTCCCGCGAGCGCGGGGGCGAGGCCCGGGCCGGGGGGCCCCGGGCTGGCGGCGTCGGCCGCGCGGAGCCCCTCGGCGAGCGCGGCGAGGGGCCCGCCCCCGGCGAGGAGGAGCAGAGCGAGCAGCAGCGTGAGCGCCGGTCCGGGCACCGTGCGGAGCTTGATCGCCTCGGCGCGGACGACCCGGCCGAAACTCGGGCCCCTCACCTCGCGCCTCCGCCGTATTCCACATCGTCTCGGGTGAGCTTCGCGTAGGCGTCCTCGAGGCTGTGCCCGTCGGTGACGAGGTCGGCGAGGGGGGCGTCCGCGAGGATCCGACCGCGGCCGATCACGATGATGTGCTCGGCGACCAGGGAGAGCTCGCCGAGCAGGTGCGAGGACAGGAACACGGTGCGGCCCTCCGCGGCGAAGGAGCTGAGCAGGGTGCGCATCCAGATCACCCCGTCGGGGTCGAGCCCGTTCACGGGCTCGTCGAGGATCAGGGTGTCGGGGTCGCCGAGCAGGGCGACCGCGATGCCGAGTCGCTGGGCCATGCCGAGGGAGAAGCCCCCGGCGCGGCGGTGGGCGACCGCGGTGAGCCCCGTGATGTTGAGCACCTCGTCGATCCGGCTGCGGGGGATGCCGTGGGTGGCGGCGACCCAGCGCAGGTGATTCCGGGCGCTGCGTGCGGGGTGCGCCGAGCGGGCATCGAGCAGGGTGCCGACCCGGCGGAGCGGGGCGCGGAGTCGGGCGTAGGGCACCCCGTGCACGGTTGCCGTTCCGGCGCTGGGTCGGTCCAGGCCGACGATGGCGCGCATCGCCGTCGATTTGCCCGCCCCGTTTGGGCCGAGGAAGCCGGTCACCCGGCCGGGCTGGACCTCGAAGCTGATCCCGTCCAGGGCGAGGGTGCGGCCATAGCGCTTGCTGAGCTGGTGCACGGCGATGGTGGTCATCTGGGGGCTGCCTCTCTCCGCCGGGGACGGGTTCCCCGGCTTCCCTTTGACGCTACGGACGGCCGAGACGAGCCGACACCACCCAGGGGTGGAACGTGGCGTAGCTGACACTCCCCGCCCGGGGGTTTAGACTTTCCGCAGGCCGTCGATCGTCGGGGGCGACACACGGAGGAGCGTGCGCATGACCCGCACCGGAAGCGAGGCGGCCGTTCTGGCCTGCTCCTCGCCGCGACCCCTCCCCGCTCCCGCGCCTTCCACCGCTTCCTAGTCGGTGCTG
>NZ_JAPFRB010000003.1:546255-546798 GCF_035726885.1 Leucobacter sp. M11
GCCACACCCGACGACAGAAACGAACCGCATGCTTCCCCTCACCGACGCCGAAATTCTGGCGAGCTTCATCAACACCACCCGGCGGGAAACCGCCCAAATATTCCTTCCCGAGCGGCTGGATGAGTTGCGCTGGGACCGACTCGACGTGCTCGCCTGGACCGATCCGAAGAACCCGCGGAACGGCTATGCCGTGGTGCCTCTGGAGTCGGGCCCCGTCGGCTTTCTCCTCCGCGGCCCGTCGCGTCGCTCACACGCTCGTGCCGTCTGTTCCTGGTGTGAGGATCTGCTGCTGACCAGCGATGTCCGAATGTTCGTTGCCAAGCGCGCGGGCGCCGCCGGCCGCAACGGAGACACCCTCGGCGTCCTGCTGCACGCGGACTTCTCCTGCTCTGAGAACGTCCGCCGGAAACCGACTCGGGTCGAGGCCGGCCAGGACGCCGCGGGACGGATCCAGGCCCGCGTGGCCGGGCTCCGTGCCCGCTCGCAACGCTTCGCGACCCACCTGCGCGACCAGACCTGAGCCGAGTCCCGTCCCGTTGTCGA
>NZ_JAPFRB010000003.1:546828-548380 GCF_035726885.1 Leucobacter sp. M11
TTCTGAGGCTAGTCGGACACTCGCGCCGCGCGAAGCCGGTCACGCTCGCGGGACCAGCGGGTGGCCCAGAACAGCGCCGGGCCGAGCAGCGGCAGGGCCACGATCGCGAGCGCCCAGAGCAGCCGGGTGCCCTGCGGGGCGGTGTCGGGGCTCCGGAACCGGGCGATCAGGGTGACCACCGGCACGACGAGCAGGGCGAGAGCGACGACCGACCAGACCGCGTCGAAGCCGCTCGGCAGCAGGGGGTTCGCGGTCCACATCATTCGGCTCCTGGTTCGTCGGGCGGCGCGGGCGCCGGTCCGGCACGAGTATCGCACAGCCGCAGAGCCTGGGCAACGGTGCCGGGCGCGGCCGACGGGTGCGGCGCGGTCCCCTCCGCCGATTCTCAGGCGCGCCGTGACCACGAAGGTTACGCTGGATCCGCTAGGAACACCCCGAGAGAGGACCCCCACCCGCATGAGAACTCGCACGAAATGGCAGCTCGGCATCCTCGCCGTCCTCGTCGTGGCGATTGCCGTGGCCATCGGGCTGACCGCCCAGCAAAAGAGCATCGACACGGCGCCCGAGTCCACGGCCCCGTCCGAGCCCGCGCTGGCCGCGGACAGCCACCTGCTCTCCGAGGGCAGCACGGACGCCACCTTCGTCGAGTTCCTCGACTTCGAGTGCCCCTCCTGCCGCCAGATGGCTCCCGTCGTTGAGGACCTGCGCGCGAAGCACGGCGACCAGGTGACCTTCGCCATGCGCTACTTCCCGCTTCCCGGGCACAAGAACTCGATGACCTCCGCGCTCGCCGCAGAGGCCGCCGCGCAGCAGGGCAAGTTCACGGAGATGGCGGACAAGCTCTTCGAGACGCAGCCCGAGTGGGGCGGCAAGCAGGACTCGCAGGCGGACTTCTTCCGCGGCCTCGCCAAGGAGCTGGGCTTGGATCTGGCCGAGTACGACGCGGCCGTGGCCGACCCCGCCACGACCGAGCGGATCGAATCGGACAAGCAGGCGGGCGAGGAGCTCGGCGTGCAAGGCACCCCGACCTTCTTCCTGAACGACACGCTCGTCGAGCTGGAGACGCTGGAGGAGCTCCAGGAGGCCGTGGCCGAGGCCGCACAGGGGTCCTAGACCACCCCGTCCGCCCGCCGAAGCCGGGGGCGACGCATCACGAGGGCCGGAGACGCGAGCGCGCGTCCCGGCCCTCGCGCGTTCCCCAGAAAGCGGCCGCGCCCTCAGCGCTCGCTGAGGAACTGCACCCCCACGACCGCGAGGGAGAGCGCGGCGCCGAGGGCGGAGCCAATGATCGGGGCCAGGCCGAGCCGCCGGGTGCCCGGGCGCACGACGCGGCCGCGAGCGATCAGCGCGAAGACGAGGGCGAGGGCGAACACGCCCAGCGTGACCGGCGCGAAGGCCGTCGTGAACAGGATGAAGCCCAAAAACAGTGCCCAGCCGATCGCCTCGACGCCCGCGGTGCCGATCGTGATCGTGAGAAACAGGAGCGGCGGGAGCGCGAGGATGCCGACCCCCACCCAGAACAGGACGAGGGCGATCTGGCCCGCCCGGCTGA
>NZ_JAPFRB010000003.1:548438-559363 GCF_035726885.1 Leucobacter sp. M11
GGTGCCCGGCTCGGGGGCGGTGCTCTGGGGCAGGGGCTTCGTCATGGCTCTCGTTCGCTCGGGCGGGGCAGCTGCGCCCGCTGCCTCAAGTATGCCGCCCGCGCCCGGCGGGCGCACCGTCCGGGGGTGCGCCGTCGGCGTCGCGGGCGGAACCCCCGGCGCGAGGCTGGGAATTGCTGGTGCCGGGGAGCCCCGCTGGATACGATGAGACCGCACCTGACGAAAGGCACCCCATGAGCACCCTTGACGACCTTCTGAAGTCCATCCCGGTTGGCGACATCGCCACCAAGCTCGGCATCGACGAGAACCTGGCGAACCTCGCCGTGCAGACCGCGGTCCCCGCGCTCCTTGGCGGCATGACCCACAACGCCCAGTCCGAGGACGGCGCAGCCGCCCTCGAGTCCGCGCTGGAGAAGCACCAGGTTCCCGACGTCGGCTCCCTGAGCCTCGACGCCGTCGACACCGCCGACGGCGAGAAGATCGTCGGGCACGTCTTCGGCGACAAGAAGGACGACGTGGTCTCCGCCCTCGGCGCGCAGGCAGCGCCCCTCGCCGGCATCCTCCCCAAGGTGCTCCCGATGCTGGCCCCGATCGTGATGGCCTTCCTCGCGAACAAGGCCTTCTCCGGCAAGAAGGCCGAGCCCGCGCAGCAGCAGGCCTCCGGCGGCGGCCTGGGCGACATGCTCGGCGGCCTCCTCGGCGGCGGCCAGCAGCAGGGCGGCGGCCTGGGCGACATCATCGGCGGCCTCATCGGCGGTGGCAAGAGCCAGCAGCAGCAGGGCGGCGGCCTCGGCGGTCTCCTGGGCGGCCTGCTCGGCGGCAACAAGTAAGCACCGGTAGAGTGGGGGCGTGTCGGTAAACCCAGAAGTTCAAGGTAAAACGTACCCGTCGACGCCCCCCTACCTGGTGGGCCGGGAGAAGGTGCGCGAGTTCGCTCAGGCGACGCTCGCGACCGCTCCCGTGCACACCTCGGTGGACGCGGCCAGGGCAGCCGGATTCGGCGACCTGGTCGCGCCGCCGACCTTCGCGGTCGTGGTGCAGGAACAGACCCTCGCGCAGCTCCTCGCCGACGAGGAGGCCGGGGTCGACTTTTCCCGCGTCGTGCACGGCGACCAGCAGTTCAGCTTCTCCCGCCCCATCATCGCGGGCGACGAACTGAGCGCGACCCTCACGATCGCCTCGGTGAAGCAGCTCGGCGGCCACTCGATGGTCACCGCCTCGAGCGAGATTGTCGATGCCTCCGGTGCGCACGTCGTCACCGCCATTTCGACCCTCGTGGTCCGCGGAGAGGGAGAGTAACCGTGACGAAGCAGCCGCTTCCCCAGCCCAACGACCTGGCCGTGGGCGACGTCGTGCTGACGCGCGAGCTCGCGTTCAGCCGAGACACCCTCGTTCGCTACGCCGGGGCCTCCGGCGACTTCAACCCGATCCACTACCGCGATGATGTTGCGCAGTCGGTGGGCCTGCCCGGCGTGCTCGCGCACGGAATGCTCACGATGGGCGCCGCGATCGGCCCCGTCGTGGAGTGGCTGGGCGACGCGGGCTGGGTGTCGGACTATCGGGTGCGCTTCACGCGCCCCGTTCCCGTGGACGCCGAGGCGGGCGCGCAGCTCAGCCTGAGCGCCGCGGTCGGCGCGATCGACGCCGAGGCCGGCACGGCCCGCATCGACCTGACCGTCGTCTTCGACGGCCAGACGGTGCTCGGGCGTGCGCAGGCGCAGGTGAGCTTCACCCGATGACCCCGCCCGGCGAATCCGCCCCCGGCACCCCGGTGACCGCGGACACCCCGCTCAGCGAGCTGACGACGATGCGCGTCGGCGGCCGGGCCAGGGAGATTCTCACCGCGACGACCTCGGACGATCTCGTCCGCATCGCGAGCGAGCTGTGGGCGCGCGGCGAGGACTGGCTGCTGCTCGCGGGCGGCTCGAACACCGTGGTCGCCGACGAGGGCTTCGACGGGCCCGTGCTCCTCGTGCGCAACGAGGGCATCGAGCGGCTCCCCGATCCCGCCCCCGGCCAGGTGCGCCTCCGCGTGCAGGCCGGGCAGGACTGGGACCAGCTCGTGGGTCTGTGCGTGGACCAGGGCTGGGCGGGCATCGAGGCGCTCTCCGGGATCCCCGGCTGCGCCGGGGCCGCCCCCGTGCAGAACATCGGCGCGTACGGCCAGGAGCTGTCGAGCTCCCTGCACGCCGTGACCTTCCTCGACGAGGACACGGGCGAGGTGACCCGCATCCCCGCGGCCGAGCTCGGCCTGGGCTACCGCACCTCCGTGTTTAAGCGGGGGCGGGGCGGCGTCGTGCTCTCGATCGACCTGACCCTGAGCGAGAGCGGCGCGGTGCCGAGCCCGCTCAGCGCCCCCGTCGGCTACGCCCAGCTCGCCGACGCCCTCGGCGTGCGGATCGGCGACCGCGTCTCGATCAAAGAACTGCGCCGGACCGTGCTGCGGCTGCGCGCCAGCAAGGGCATGGTGCTGGACCCTGAGGACCGGGACTCCACGAGCGCCGGTTCCTTCTTCACGAATCCCATCGTGCCAGAGGCCTTCGCCCGGACCCTGCCCGCCGATGCTCCGCGCTGGTCCGTGACCCCGGTGAGCGACCCGGTCTCCGTCACGCCCCTCGCCGAGCTCGACGCGGGGGAGCCCATGCGTCGGGTCACCCCGCAGGAGGGCCCGCGCCTGGTGAAGCTCAGCGCGGCCTGGCTCATCGAGCGCTCCGGCATCGCCCGTGGCTACCGGATCCCGGGCTCGCGCGCCGCGATCTCCGCGAAGCACACCCTGGCGATCACGAACCAGGGCGGCGCGACCGCCGCGGAGGTCGGGCAGCTGGCCCGCTTCGTCGTGCAGCGCGTGCAGGCCGACTTCGGGGTGCTGCTGCACCCGGAACCGAACCTCGTCGGCATCGAGCTCTAACGGCGCACACCGCCTCCCGCTGGGCGGGAGGCGGTGTGCGCTGCTCGGCTTCCGCGTGATCCGGTGACCCGGCGTGCGCGGCGACCGGCCTACCGGCGGGCTCGGCGATAGCTCTCGATCGCGCCGCTGCCGGCGGCGAGCGCGCCAAAGAGGACGGCGCCGATCGGCCACACGACCCAGGAGAGATGCCAGGCAGAGCCGATGAAGCTCCAGCCGAGGTAGATCGCGGTGAGGAGCGGCCAGTAGAAGGCGGCGATCACGCCGACCAGGCTGCGCTCCCCGTCCGGCGCGATTTCCGCTCCCGCGGACCCGGCAGTGAGGGTCTCCGCAACCGTGTAAGCCCAGGCCTTCGGGAGGAGCACGCCGAGCCCGAGTGCGACCAGGACCAGCACGAGCACGACGCCGAAGACCACCCAAAAGCTGTTCTGCGGCGAGTCGTCCAGGAGCATGGCGAACGCGATGAGCGGGATCGGGGAGAGAATCCAGAGCGTGATCGCGACCTGGAGGGCCCGGATGCGACCGCGCTCGTGCTCGGCGGCGAGGCCGCGAGCCCACCGGGTGACCTCGGGGTCGGGGCTGAAACGCCCCTCGGCGATGCGGCTGTAGGGCGCGGTCTCCCGCGAGGTGGCGACGAGCGTCAGGACGCCGATCGCCACCAGGACGAAGAGCACCAGGAGGCCGATGAATCCCCCCGCGCCGCTCGTGAGAGGGAGGAGCCCCGCGTTCGCGGCGGCGGGCAGCGCGATCAGGGTCGCGGGGGACAACACGAACAGGACGACCGCTGCGGCGACCCGGAAGCGGATCCGGCGGTGCGCGTCGGCATAGCCCTGGGCTTCCGGCAGCGTCACCGGCGGGTGCTTCGGGGCGGCGGCCGCGGTTGCGGGGGCCGGGGCGGGGCGGGCGGCGCTCTCCGGGGCGGCTGGCGGCGGGGCGATGTCGGAGGCGATGCCGAGCACCGGCGCGACCTCTGCCAGGTTCCCGAAGTCCCGGATGACCCGACCCACCGCCTCGTTTTCGGAGGCGCCGTCGGCGATGAGGCTCGCGTAGGCGTCCTCCATCATGCCCTGCAGTTCGGCCTTGGCCTCGAGCAGTCGCGGGGTCTGGGGGTAGGTGCTGAACATCGTTTCCAGGTAGGCGATGATGACGTTCACGGGGTGACTCCTTCGGTGAATCGGTCGACGACGGACTTCGTGCTGCGCCACTCGGCGACCTTGAGCTCGAAGTGGGCAAGGCCCGCGTCGGTGATGCGGTAGTACGTGCGCGGCTTGCCCGAGGGGGAGACATCGGCGTAGGAGCTGACGAGCTCGCCCGCCTCGAGGCGTTTGACGGCCGAGTAGAGGGTGGTCTGCTTGATGGCGTAGGTGTCGCCGGTGATGTCGGTGATGCGCTGCGCGAGCCCGTAGGCGTAGGAGGGTCCCTCGCGCAGCAGGGAGAGCACCATGAGGTCCACGTATCCGCGGATGGCGTCGGCGCTGATCACGATCAGGCTCCGTTCTGCTGGGGGTGCGTTTATGCTGTTGCAAACATACTACGCGTGAAATAGTACGTCAAGCGAGGCATCTTTTCTTGCCCCCGGGCCTGGTCAGGGGCGGACGATGCGCCTAAACTCATTCCGAGCGGGCCTTGCCCGTGGCGTCTCGCATCGGAGCGGACGCCAAATCACAGCCTGTGGGGGGATGTTCGAACGTGAAAAAACAGTGGAAACGGTGCGCGCTCGCGGTGGTGGTCGGGGCGGCGCTGCTCGTGCCGGTCGGGGCGGCGCACGCGACCGAGGTGACGCCGCGCCCGGCGGACATCGATCAGGAGGACCGGCCGAAGGACGTCGACGACACCCTCGTTTCGGAGCTGGTGACCACCATCGACCTGGGCGCCGGGAGCATGCCGACGGATGTGCACTTTGCCGATGACGGGGTCACGGCCTACGCGGTCACGCGGGTGGGCGGCACCTTCCACGCGATCGACGTCGCCTCGCGGACGCTCACGAGCACGATCGACCTGCGCGCGGGTATCGCCGCGCTCCCGGGGGGGATCGACGCAAGTGATCTGCACCCGGACCTCTTTGCGCTCAGCCCGGACGGGACGAGGGCCTATGTCACGGTCGTCCCGGGCAGCCTCGGCCTCGACGGCGTTGCCGTGGTCGACCTCAGCGCGGGGGTGGTCTCCGCCTATCACCGGATCAACAGCTTCTCCGGGGTCACCGAGATGCGAGCTACCCCGGACGGGACCGCCTACGTGCTCGGGGACTCCTCGGGGGACGTCTGGCTGATGGACGCGGCGACGGGTGACCAGATCGCGAAGCACCGCCTGAGCAAGCACAACATCAGCGGCGTCGAGATAAGCAGCGACGGCTTTGAGGTGCTCGCCCTGAGCAACGGGCAGGGCAAGGACCGGCAGCGCTTTTCCCGGCTCGGGATCACGGACCTCGCCCCGGTCGCCGATCATGAGATCGGCAACGAGTGGGACGTGAGCTACACGATGGGGCTGAACCGCTACGGCGCGGACACCCAGCTGTATTTTTCCGGCGGAGTCGACGGCACGGTGGCGACGCTGAATCAGGAGACGGGTGCCTACGAGCAGGAGCCGATCTCGGTCGGCTCGATGCTCGGGGATATCGAGGGGGACCCGGGCAACGACGCGTGGACGGGCGACGAGCCGGGCCGCAACCGCGCCTTCGTGGCCTCGCAGGGCTGGGACATGATCATGGCGGCGGACCTCGCCGAGGGCATCCGATCCGAGAGTTTCCGGGCGGTGCCGGACTCGCCCACCCAGATTGATCGCGATCCGGTCTCCGGGGCTCTGATCTCGGCGAACACCGGCTGGCTGGACGAGGAGGGGAGCACCGTCTCGATCATGCCGATGCCGAGCGCGGTTGTCGCGGGAGAGGGCACCTGCGCGGCGGGCGACGAGGTTCAGCTGAGTGCCACCCTCACGGGCATTTCGCGGGGGGCCGGCGGCGGCGTGAACTGGGAGGTGTCCACGGACGGCGGAAAAACCTTCGAGGGCATCGAGGGCGAGTACAGCAACGAGCTGGTGACCGCGGACCCGGGCGGGGCGACCGCCGCCCAGTACCGGCTGTACTGGCGGGATGACTTCTGGGGGCGCTACGGCACGACCGAGCCGGTCACCTCGCCCTGCGCCGAGGAGCACGACGGGCCGCAGATCACCCGGGACGAGCTTCCCGGGGGCACCGTGGGCAAGGGCTACGGCTCCGTCGAGATCACCGCGACCGGCACCGCGCCGCTGACCTGGTCGGTCAGCACCGCCGGACCGGGCGGTGCTCAGACCCAGACGCCCCCCGGCCTGCGGCTGGACCCGGCGACCGGAGCCCTGACCGGCATCCCCACGGCCCCGGGGACCTACGTCCTCACGGTCACGGTGACCGATGCCTATGGCAGCGACACGAAGGAGTTCGTGCTCGTCGTTGCGGAACCGGCGGTCGTGCCCGGTGACGGCGACGCGGACGGCAGCGCGGACGCGGGCGCGGACGGCGATGCTGACGCGGCTGCCGACGCCGACGCCGACGCGGCCGGATCGGGCGATGCCGAGGGGACCGGAAGTGGCTCGGGGAGCGGCTCGGGGGCGGGCACGCTCCCGGAGACCGGCGCGGACGGCCAGGCGGCAGCGCTCGGCCTGGCGGCGCTCGCGGCGCTCACCGGGGCCGGGCTCCTGGCTGCGCGACGCCGCCGCGGCGCGGACGCCTAAGCGGGGGCTCGGGGGCTCGGGGGCGCTCCGGCGCCCCCGAGCGTCCGTGCTTAGTGCCGTGCGTGGCTCGGGCGCTGGGAATTGTGCAGGTCGAGCCATTCCTGCCACGAGGAGCCGGTGCCCGAGAGGAGCTCGGGCCGCCGGGCCGCGGCCCGGAGGCCGAGCAGGTAGAGGTCAACGTGGCGCAGGTGAATCTCGGTCAGCCGCTCCGGGGTTGCCGGGAGGCTGGGCCGGAGGTGGGTGATGCCGAGCATGAGGTCGGCCGGGGTGAACCCGGGCGGCAGCTCGGCGGCCTCGGCGGCGATGAGGGCGAGGAGCGCCTGGTAGAGCTCCTCGGCGAGGGCGTCCACCTCGGCTGAGGGGATCGGATGCAGCCCGTAGGCGTTCACGAGGGGCGGGTGGGCCTGGCGGACGTGCGCCCGCAGGAAGCGCGCGACGGGGGAGGCGACACCGCTCGCGGCCTCCTCGCCGGTGGCGGCTTCAGGCTCCGCCAGGCTGGCCGTCGCGAGTGCCGTGACATCCCGGAGCGCCTCCAGGCGCAGCTCGAGGACCAGCTCCTCCTTGCTCGGATAGCGGCGGTAGATGCTGGCGACGCCGACCCCGGCGTGCTCGGCGATCGCCGACATGGGGGCGTCCCACCCCCGAATCGCGAACACGGCCCGGGCCGCCTCGAGCACCGCGTGGTCGTTGACCCGGGCCTCGCGCTCGCGGCCCCTGGGACGTGCCTGTTCGGTCATGGCTTCCATCGTAGCCCGTCCCCGTGTACGCTTTTGATCGGAACGTAGCGTTCCGTTCCGAATTTGTGAGGAGTTCCGTGACCACCGACACCCGCGCCGCCGCCGCGCCCATCGCACCCGAGTCCGCGCCGAGGGGCATGATCCTCGCGCTGGCCTCCGCGGTGCTCGCCTTCTCGATGATGCAGACCCTGCTCGTTCCCGCGCTGCCCGTCTTTGCCGCCGACCTCGGGATCGACGCCGCGACCGCGGGCTGGCTCCTGACTGCGTACCTGCTGAGCGGGGCCGTCGCCGCCCCCGTCATCGGCTCGCTCGGCGACCGCTACGGGCACCGGCGGGTGCTCATGATCGCCATGCTCGTCTTCGTGGCCGGGGCGGCACTCGCGGGGCTCGGCACGGCCCTGCCCGTCATCCTCGCGGGTCGGGTGCTGCAGGGCAGCGCGACCGCCTCCTTCCCGCTCGCGGTCGCCATCGTGCGCGGGCGAATGGTGGGCCGGGACCAGGCGGTCGCCATCGGCTGGCTCAGCGGCACCCTCGGGCTCGGCGCGGGCCTCGCGCTCGTCGTCGGGGGAGCGGTGACCGAGATCGCCAACTGGCCGTGGCTCTTCGGGATTGGCGGCCTCCTCGGCCTGGCCTCGGTGCTCCTCGTCGCCCGCTTCGTGCCCGCCTCAGCGCCCGGCAGGCCCGCGCCCCAGGACCTCGCGGGAATCGCCCTGCTCACGCTCGTGCTCCTCCCGCTGCTCCTCGTGATCTCGCAGGGCGCGCGGTGGGGCTGGCTGTCCTGGCCCACCCTCGCTCTCGCGGCCCTGACGCTCGTCGCGCTGATCGCCCTCATCGCGGTGGAACGCCGCGTGGCCCAGCCCCTGATTGCCCCGGAGCTGGTGACGAACCGCGCGCTCGCGGCGACGAACCTGCTGACCCTGTTCCTCGGCTTCGTGCCCTACCTGTTCTACGTGGGCCTTCCGGTGCTGCTGCAAGCGGGCGCGGGCGGCCAGATCGGCCACGGACTCGGCGTGACCGCCACGGGCGCGGCGCTGCTGCCCGGCGCGGTGCTCGTGTTCCTGGGTGGCCGCTTTACCCCGGCCCTCCTCGCCCGAATCAGCGGCCGGGCCGTGGCCGGGCTCGCCCTCGCGGTCATGCTCGTTGGCAGCCTCGGCATTGCGTGCTGGCCGGGGTCGCTCGGCGCGATCATCGGCTTCTTTTGCCTGATCGGCCTCGGCAACGGCATCGGATTCGCCGTGATCGCTGAGCTCATCGCGGGGCACGCGGACCGGGCTGGCCTGGGCGCGGCCCTCGGCTTCAACGGGGTGCTGCGCACGGTGGGCTCCGCCTTCGGCACCCCCGTGACCACCCTCGTCCTCACCGCGGTGGGGGTGTCCGCGCTCGGCAGCCCCGGCGAGGGCACGTTCCGGGCGCTCTTCCTGCTCGCGTCCGCCGTGAGCCTCGTCGGCGTGTTCGCGGCCTGGCTGATCCCCGCGCGCCGCCGCTGAGCATTCCCTGCGCGGGCTGGACCCGCCCACCGACATCGGTGAGACTGGTCAGACGGGGGCCGAAACATGACGCGTGAACCGTTTCGGGGCCGGGTGGCAATACCTGATATGACCCTTGATAGCGAGATCATCCGAGCCTCCTGGGACCTCCCCGGGCGCTTTGGCGAGCTCTTTGATCGCCACGCGGCGCACGTGCACCGCTACGCGCACCGGCGGGCTGGGGCCGCCGCGGCGGACGATATCGTGTCCGAGACCTTCCTGCAGGCCTTCGACGCGCGCTTCCGCTACGACCTCGACCGGGACGACGCCCTGCCCTGGCTCTTCGGGATCGCCACGAATGTGCTCAGGCGCTACCACCGCACGGAGGCCAAGATCCTCCGGCAGGAAGCGCGCCAGCGTTCCTCCGCAACCGGAACGGAGCCCTTTCTGCGCGCCGAGGAACGCAGCGATGCCCGCGAGCGGGTGCGGCCGCTTCTGCGCGAGCTCCGCGCGCTCAGCCGGGACGACCGGGACACCCTCCTCCTGTCGGCCTGGGGGAACCTCAGCACCGCCGAGATCGCCGAGGCCCTCGGCGTGCCCGTTGGCACCGTGAAGTCCCGCCTGCACCGCGTCCGAACCCGGATTGCGGCGGCCGAGGCGCGGGGGATTGCCCGGCAGCTGAACGCCCTACCGGACCCCGGGGAACCGCCCGGCGGGCCACAGCCCTGGCCCGGCGGCTCTCCGTCGGAGCCGACATCACCCCCAGTCCGCGGAGAGGAGCAGCGTCATGTCCGATTCACCCACCCTGCGACGGTTACGTAGCGAAATCCCGGACCCCAGCCCGGAGCAGCTCGCCGGGCAGCGGCTCAGGCTGATGCGCGAGTTCAGCGCCCGAGCGGAGGAACGCCCGGCTGCCGAACAGCCCCAGCGCGGCGATCAGGCCCCGCTTCGCGCGCTCATGGGCCCCCGGCGGAGCAGCTTCCTCGCGGTCGCCGGGCTCGCGGTCGCCGCCGCGGTTGTGGCGACGGTGCTGCTCCCGGTGACGCTCCGGGAGGGGGCGCACGCCGAGGCCGCCGACACCCTGGAACAGGCGGCGCTTCGCTCCATCAGTGCGAGCGACCCAGACGTGCCGCCCGGGGGCTACCTCCGGGTGACCACGGAGGCGTTGTCCGGCGCTGCCGTCGCGGTGGGAACGGGGCCCGCGGGAGCCGAGGACGCAGCGCGTGCGGCGGACAGCGCGGGCATCGACACCGTCGATCTGTATATCCCGCACGATCCTGACGAGGGATGGGTTGAGGTGCGCGTGGTGCCGCAGGCGGACGGGGGCCCCGCCCAGCAGGCCACCGCGGTTGATGAGTCGTGGACAAACCAGGAGGACGAGATGAGCCAGTTTTTGGCGCTCCCAGAGGACCCCGAGGCCGCACTGGCGCTGATCCGGAGCGATCTCGGGCAGCAGAGCGACGGCCGGATGGTGGGCACGGACGCGGGCCGGGTCTTCGACACCGTGTCCAACCTGCTTCGGGACGGCCTGCTGCCCGCCGAGCGTCGGGCGCTCGCCTATCGGATCCTCGCGCTGCTCCCCGGCGTCATGCTGGGGGAGACCGCCGCGAGCCTCGGTGAGCGCAACGGGGTCGTCATCGGGCTCACGAGCGCGGAGCGGGAGGAACCCCCGCGCCGGATGGAGATCATCGTCGACCCCGTGACGGGTGCCTTCCTCGGCGAGCGCACCGTGCAGCTCGACGGCTCCGGCCGAGCGAGCGGGGTGCTCACGCAGACCCTGGTCCGCACCGAGGTTGTCTCCGTGGCCCCCCGGGTCGTCACAAACGTCGCCGAGCCCGCCCACTGAGACGGCAATCGCCGCGTTCCCGGAGGAGCCCTCCGGGAACGCGGCGATGAGCGGCGGCGGTTATTCCTGGGTGCCGAGCAGCTTCTGGATGCGCTGGACGCCCTCAAGGAGCTGATCGTCCGCGAGCGCGTAGCTGAAGCGCAGGTACCCGGAGGGACCGAAGGCCTCGCCGGGAACCGCGGCGACCTCGGCCTTGTCCAGGATCAGGTCGGCCAGCTCGAGCGAGGTCGTCGGGGTGACGCCGTCGATTTCCGTGCCGAGCACCG
>NZ_JAPFRB010000003.1:559408-562215 GCF_035726885.1 Leucobacter sp. M11
CGTGGAAGCCGCGGACCTTGTTCAGCTCGGCGATGATCGTCTTCCGACGCACATCGAAGGCCTGACGCATGGCCTCGACGGGGCCCTGGTCGCCGTTCAGCGCCGCGATCGCGCCGCGCTGGGCGACGTTGTTCACGTTCGAGGTGAGGTGCGACTGCAGGTTCGCGGCGGCCTTGATGGCGTCGGCCGGGCCGATCATCCAGCCGAGCCGCCAGCCCGTCATCGCGTAGGTCTTGGCGACGCCGTTGACCAGGATGGTCCAGTCGGCCATCGCGGGAACGGCCTCGACGATCGAGGTGGCCTTCACCCCGTCGTAGGTGAGGTTCTGGTAGATCTCATCGGAAATGACCCAGATCCCGTGCTGCAGTGCCCACTCGCCGATGGCCCGGGTCTCCTCGGGGGAGTACACCGCGCCGGTCGGGTTGGAGGGGGACACGAACAGGAGCACCTTGGTGCGCTCCGTGCGGGCGGCCTCGAGCTGCTCGACGGTGACCTTGTACTCCTGGTCGGCGCCCGCAAAGACGTTCACGGGGACGCCGTCTGCGAGGGTGATCGCCTCCGGGTAGGTGGTCCAGAACGGGGTGGGCACGATGACCTCGTCGCCCGGGTTCAGCAGCACCTGGAAGGACTGGTAGACGGCCTGCTTGCCACCGTTCGTGACGATGATCTGCGCCGGGGACACCTCGAGGCCGCTGTCGCGCAGCGTCTTCGCGGCGATCGCCTCCCGCAGCTCCGGCAGGCCGATGGCCTGGGTGTAGCGGTAGTTCTTCGGATCGAGCATCGCCTGGCTTGCGGCCTCGACGATGTGCTCGGGGGTCGCGAAGTTCGGCTCGCCCGCGGCGTAGCTGATTACGGGGCGGCCCTCGGCTTGCAGGGCCTTCGCCTTAGCGTCGACCTTGAGCGTGGCGGACTCGGCGATAGCGCCGATTTTCTTAGACAAACGGAGGTTCTCAGTCACAGCAACAAGCCTACGCCACGGCGCACGCTCAGACTGTATGAGTTCTCTGCCGCTGTCGCGCAGACTGCCGCGGGTGTCCCGGGCCGCGGCGGGCCTGAGCGAGGACGGCGCACAGCTTCCGGGTCGGTCAGCAGCCGTCGCAGCCGGGCAACAAAATCGACTCCGATCACGGCGCCAGCACTGTTCTTGGGGGCGAGGGGCGTATTAGTCTGGAGGCGCGAACGCAACCCGGGCTGGGCGGGCACCCAGAGACCAACCGGAAGACGTATGACGCCGAACTCCTCCAGACCCGCACCCGTCGATGAGTCTCTGCAGGGGGCGGATGGCCTGGCTCGGCTCGGGGGAGCCCTGCCGATCCGGGGCGAGGCGCCTGGGCAGTTCTCCGGCCGATTGCGGGTCGTCCAGGTGGGCGCCGTTCGAGCGGTGCGGCTGCAACACTCACCGTGTCAACTCACCTATGACCGCGGACCGGAAACGATCGGCTCCGCGGGGATGCTGGTGGTCGCCGCGCACCGGAGCGGGCGCATCCGGGTGCAGCAGTCCGGGCCGACCAGCCTGGTCGCCCCCGGCCAGCTCTCGATGGTGCACTCCGGGGCCCCGTTTCGCTACAGCGCTGAGCTCCCGACGGATCTGCTGCACGTGGTCATCCCCCTGCGCGCGATCGGGACGGTGCGGCAACGCGCCCTCGAAGAGCTGACCGCCTGCCCGGTCGTGACCCCACTCGGGCTCTCCGCCGCAGCGTTCATCATCACCCTCGTCCGACGGCTGCTCGCCCCGGGCCCGATTCGGTCCATTCCCGAGACCGAGCGTGCGGTGTTGGCGATGCTCCGCGCGGTGTTGGATGAGCAAAGCACGCTCCAGGCGCGGTCCGCCGGGCCCAGGAATCCGGCCGCGATGCGCCAGCGGGTTGCCGCCCTCATCGAACGGGGCTACTCGGATAGCTCGCTGGACGTTGCGGGGATCGCGCGGGCTCTGTCCGTGAGCGACCGGCAGCTGCAGCGCAGCTTCGAGGGGGTCGACTATGGGCCGCGGGAATTGCTGGGTCGGCGACGTGCGGAGGCCCTGGCCCAGGCCCTCCGCGACCCGGCGGTGTCGGTGGCCCAGGCCGCGGACACCGCCGGATTCCGGAGCGAGACCGCGATGCGCAATCAGGTGCGCCGCCGATTCGGCTGCTCCCCGGCAGAGCTCCGCCCCGCCCCAGAACAACGGGACGGAGCGGGCGCATGGGCAGAACCGTCCGGGACGCTGCGTGGCGACCCGGACGACCCGGAGTTCCAGGCGGCTTAGCTCACGTCGACGGAGCCGCGTCGCCGCAACAGCAGGAGGAGGCTCGCCCCGCCGAGCAGGAGGACCGCTCCGCCGAGGATCGCGGGCCCGGTGGGCCCGCCGCCGGTCGTGCTGAGGGACTCAGTGGGCGACGCCGGGGTGGGTGTCCCCGGCACCTCGGACTCGACCCGGACCGTCTGGGCCTCGTCCTCGAGATCGGCGTGCTCGGCGATCAGCTCGCCCGCAGCGTCATAGAGCCGCTCAAAGGCAACCAGGGTGGTTCCCGCAAAGCCTGACGGCACGGTCACGGTCACCTCGACCGTGCCGACCGAGACCGTCGGGACGAAGGAGTGCTCCAGCGTCAGGCCGGTGCCCCGTCCCGTGGTTCGATCCATCAGCTCGCCTCGGACGGTGACGGCTTCGCCCGGCGTCAGCCCGCGAAAGCTGATCACGTCGACGATGACCCCGCCGCTCGCGGGGAGCACGCGGTCCCCGTCGGCCTGGTCGCTCGCGGAGGTGCTGAGCTCGACGGGGTCGAGGGTCACGGTTTGCGCCTCGTCGTCGATGTCGGTGTGCTCGGCGA
>NZ_JAPFRB010000003.1:562562-567997 GCF_035726885.1 Leucobacter sp. M11
GAGCACGCGGTCCCCGTCGGCCTGGTCGCTCGCGGAGGTGCTGAGCTCGACGGGGTCGAGGGTCACGGTTTGCGCCTCGTCGTCGATGTCGGTGTGCTCGGCGAGCAGCCGACCGTCAGCGGAGGAAACCCACTCGTACACCACGAGCGATCGCCCGCCGTATCCCGGGGGAACCGTGAATTCGAGATCGACGACCCCGTCCCGGGTCTCGGGCACGAAGGTGCGCTCAGCCGTGATTCCCGTTGACTCCGCGGAGTCTTGGAAGAACAGCTCACCGCGGAGCGTGTGCGTGGCCCCGGGCAGCAGCCCGGTGTAGCTGACCCTGTCGACGATCACACCGCCCTCGGGGGGCAGGACGCGGTCACCGTCAACCTGGTTGCCGGCGGAGGTCGTCACCGTCGCGGGGCGGGGCACGGCCTGCGTCACCGCAGAGATCTTCCCGGGTTCTTCGACCACGACGATGCGTTGGACGTTCTTTCCGGGGGCGACCCCGGTCGGGCGGAGCACCCGCACCGAATCGGCCGGAGCGGATGCGCTCGCGGTCACCGAGCCCGCGCGGTCGCCGAGGACGGCGGAGAACGTCGCGGTTCCGTCGCGGCCGGTCGTGATCGAGCCGGGCACCCCGGTCAGGTGCTCCGCGGCCAGTGCGACCGAAACGCCCGGGACACCGGCCCCGTTCCGCGCGGTGACGCTCGCGGTGAACGGGACGGTCTCCCCAGCCAGGGGGTCCTGTTTTTCGCTGCGGACCGTCAGCGTCCAGGGGCCCGCATAGGCCTTGCCGTCGGCGCGCAGCTGATCAATCTTGTTGACCACCCCAGCCGTCGCGGGCTTTGCGAGGAAGGCCGCGCGGTACCACGCCGCATCGAAGCCGACATCTTTGGCGGGAACGTTGCTCCCGAGCGGGTATTGCGGGGTGGGGCCGGTGAGCTCGTGCAGGAGGTAGCTCGCCGCTGCCGCCGTTTCGTTGGCCACGCTCGTGCTCCCACCGTTCTGCGCGGAGCGCACCGTGGCGTTCGAGGCGTAGAGGATGTAGGCGAGCTCCGCGCGGGCCTGGGCCGAGATGGGGGTTCCGCTCTTCGTCGTGAGTTCCCCGCCGGGGGCGTACCCGGTCGCGTTGTTGGGGGCGAGCAGGCCGTGGTCGGCGCAGTAGCCCTGCCCCCCGCCGGGAACCTGGTAGGTCCCGCTCCACGCGGTCCAGCCCCCGTTCTTGATCGGTCCCTTGGCGCCGATGAGGGCCTGGCCGGGGACCGAGACCCCGTACATCTGGCCTTCGGGCCCCGGGGACGGGGCGGCATTCGCCGCCGAAGTAGCGCCCAGCCCGGCGCCCCCCAGCGCGAGCAGGGCCGCGGTTCCGGCGGCGGCGAGGAGCGCGATGGGTGATCGGCTCCTGGGACGGCGCGATTGCCGATGCGCGTCACGTGTCATATGTCTGTCTCTTTCGACTCTCGGTGCGCGATGGATCCCCCAGCGGGCGCACAACCGAGAAACAGTGTCGCGGTCGACAAGCCTCCTGACGGGGCCAGCGTCGCAAATCCGAGGGGCATCTGTCGGAAATCGGTGGGAGGCGGCTGACCCGGCCCCGCGGGCCGACCGCCAGAATCGCTCGCGCGGACCCGCCCCGCCAAGGGTCTGTCGGGTCGGTGACCGCGGGCCCGGAGCCCCGGGGTGGCGAGCGTGCCGGGCTGATGCCCTAGCGCGAGTGGGGCGCGGTCTCGCCCTCGACGACCCAGACGCACACCAGCTCGCGGTCGCCGAAGAGCCATTCCTGCTCGCTGGGGGCGAAGACCCCAATCGCCGGACGGTCCCCGCTCGCCTGGGGCGCGTCGGCGGTGCGTCGCTCACAGAGCTCGGTCGCAATCAGGTCAATCTCGGTCTCGCCGGGGAAGGCTGACTCACCGAGCGTGCGCGAGGCAAAGACCTCGTATTGGTGCGCCTCCGCGCAGGGCACGAGCAGGTAGCTCGATGTCGCATCGGCCGTGGGGCCCTGCAGGCAGTCTCCCACGCTGACCGCTGGAAAGCCGTTCGGGTCGGCCGAGTCCCGTTCGGTCCCGGCCTCGAAGCTCTGCTCGGCGGGCAGGTGAAGGGTGGTGTCGGCGGTCGACGAGGTGCCCAAATCCTGCGAGAGCTGAGCGCTCGGCGCGACCGAGGTGCTGCACCCGCTCAGACCGATTGCGCCGAGCATCACGAGGGCCGCGAGCACGGGACGGTGTGAGAAAACGGGGGACAGGATTGGCTCCAGGAGTCGGGAAAGAGAACAGGCAAAACGAGCGGCCGCCCCCCAACGCCCTGACCGATGGTAGTCCCTTTCGCGGGGGTGCTCAACGCCGGAAGCGACCCTCCGCCCGAATCGTGATGCGGCTGTGTCCTTGGGGATCGGGCAGCGCGTCGAATCGGCGTGTTGGCCCCGGATGACACGCGCGAGATGCGCGAAAGTGGGTGCCGCGTTCGACACGGGGCTCCGCGATGCCGTACACTCATGAGTGGTAGTTGATTTCTGCCAAAATTTCCTGTGCCATTTTGCCTTGTTTTGAGGCGGGGGAGCGCGGGAAAGATTGCTGGGAATCGTAGCCTTAGGGCGGTGGCTCAATTGGTAGAGCAGCGGTCTCCAAAACCGCAGGTTGCAGGTTCGAGTCCTGTCCGCCCTGCAAAACCCGAAGCCGCGTGTGCGAACCTCGGGAACGGAAAGGTTGGTACGCGTGACTGGCAAGGAAATCGAAGAGTCTGGCAACAGCCTCGTCGAGCAGGCCAAATCTGACCGGGCCGCAAAGAAGACGTGGTTCGGCCGCTTGGTGCTGTTCATCAAGCAGGTCATTGACGAGCTCAAGAAGGTCGTCACGCCGACCCGCAAGGAGCTCATCAACTTCACGGCCGTCGTGCTCGTCTTCGTGGTGATCATGATGGCGCTCGTGTGGGCGCTGGACCAGCTCTTCGGTTTCCTCGCCGTGCTCCTCTTCGGCGATCCGGCATTCCGCTAACCACCTCCGAGACTGATTGAGAACGACATGACGAGCGAAGACAACAGCACGACCCCCGAGGCCGACCTCGACGCAGCGCTCGACGCGCTTGCGGGCACGGTCGACACCGAGGGCGCGGCTGCGACCGCCGAGGGTGACGACACCCCCGCCGCGGACGACGCCGTCATCGAGGACGCCGCCCCGGAGGACGCCGCCGAGAGCGACGCTCCCGCGGCTGACGCCCCGGAGGCCGTCGAGGGTGAGGGCGACGCCCCCGCCGCGGACGACGCCGAGGCTGACGAGGCCCCGGCCGAGGTCGACCCCTACGCGAAGTTCAAGCGGGAACTGCGCATCGCGCCCGGCAAGTGGTACGTCATTCACAGCTACGCGGGCTACGAGCGCAAGGTCAAGTCCAACCTCTGGAACCGTCGCGAGACGATGGGCGCCATCGACGACATCTTCGAGATTCAGGTCCCGATGGAAGAAGTCATGGAGGTCAAGAACGGCCAGCGCAAGATGGTGACCCGCGTGCGGATCCCCGGCTACGTGCTCGTTCGCATGCACCTCAACGAGAACAGCTGGTCCGTTGTGCGGCACACCCCGGGCGTGACCGGCTTCGTCGGCAACGCGCACAACCCGGTGCCCCTCCGCTTCAACGAGGCCTTCGAGATGCTCAAGAGCACCGTCGAGCTCGAGCCGAGCGCGGCCCAGGCCAGCTCCGGCGGCGTGGCGGGCGGCGCCAAGGCGCAGGCCCCCGCAGAGATCGACTTCGAGATCGGCGAGACCATCACGATCAAGTCCGGCTCCTTCGAGGGGCTGCCCGGCTCGATCAGCGAGATCAACCCGGCGAGCGGCAAGCTCACCGTCCTCGTCTCGCTCTTCGAGCGCGAGACCCCGGTCGAGCTCAGCTTCGACCAGGTCGCCAAGCTCTCCTAAGCGCAACGCTTCGCGCACCGGCGGCGGTCCCCTGTGGGGGCCGCCGCCGGTGCCGTTTCTGGCGAGGATCCTGCCGGGCCGGTCGGTCCGGTGCCCCGCGCGCGGGTGCGGCGCAAAAGACGTGATAAGCTTGACCCTTGGTGTGCGCCGTGCCTGGCCACACCACGCACCGCGCCGGGGATTCGCCTCGGCCGCGGGAGAGAGTCCGGGCCCGTCCCGGATCTCGTACGAAAGGAAACAACATGGCACCCAAGAAGAAGGTCACGGGTCTGATCAAGCTTCAGATCCAGGCCGGCGCCGCAAACCCGGCACCTCCCGTGGGCCCCGCCCTCGGTCAGCACGGCGTGAACATCATGGAGTTCTGCAAGGCCTACAACGCCGCGACCGAGTCGCAGCGTGGCAACGTGGTTCCCGTGGAGATCACCGTCTACGAGGACCGCTCCTTCACGTTCATCCTGAAGACGCCCCCGGCCGCTGAGCTCATCAAGAAGGCCGCCGGCGTCGCCAAGGGCTCCGGCACCCCGCACACCGTCAAGGTTGCGAAGATCTCCGCGGACCAGGTCCGCGCGATCGCCGAGCAGAAGGCCGCAGACCTGAACTCGAACGACATTGACGCTGCATCCAAGATCATTGCCGGAACCGCGCGTTCCATGGGCATCACGGTCGAGTAAGGCGAGGAAACAGATAATGGCTCAGAAGTCCAAGGCATACCGCGCCGCCGCCGAGAAGATCCAGGACGGCGCGTTCTACAACGCAGCCGACGCCGTTGCGCTCGCTCGCGAGACCGGCTCCGCAAAGTTTGACTCCACCGTCGAGGTCGCCCTGCGCCTCGGCGTTGACCCCCGCAAGGCTGACCAGATGGTCCGCGGCACGGTCAACCTCCCCCACGGCACGGGTAAGACCGCCCGCGTCATCGTCTTCGCCACCGGCGCAGCTGCGGAGGCCGCTCTGGCCGCCGGCGCTGACGAGGTCGGCGGCGACGAGCTGATCGAGAAGGTGGCCGCTGGCTACACCAACTTCGACTCGGCCGTCTCCACCCCCGAGCTCATGGGCAAGGTCGGTCGCCTCGGTAAGGTCCTGGGTCCGCGTGGCCTGATGCCGAACCCGAAGACCGGCACCGTGACCCCGGACGCGGCCAAGGCCGTGACCGAGATCAAGGGCGGCAAGATCGAGTTCCGCGTGGACAAGCACGCCAACGTGCACTTCATCGTTGGCAAGGCGTCCTTCTCGCCCGAGCAGCTCAACGACAACATCACCGCGGCCCTCGACGAGGTCCTCCGCCTGAAGCCGTCCTCGGCAAAGGGCAAGTACGTCCTCAAGGGCGTCGTCTCCACCACCTTCGGCCCCTCGGTGCCGCTGGACGTGTCCGGCTACTAAGCCAGACCGGGACACGATCCCACCCGGAACGGGCCCCCGACCACTGGTCGGGGGCCCGTTTTGCGTGGTCCGGACGCTGTTTCACAGGCCGCGCCCCGCGCCCTAGACTGAGAACTGTGACCTTCTCTGCGGCAGCGCCCAGCGGGGCAACCGGTTCCACGGTTCGTC
>NZ_JAPFRB010000003.1:568042-572207 GCF_035726885.1 Leucobacter sp. M11
ATGGCTAAGCGAGCGCCGATCCGCCCGCCCGCGATCAGCGGGCACAGCTACCTCCGCCCGCTCGGATCGGGCGGCTTCGCCGAGGTCTTTCTGTACGAGCAGGACATGCCCCGCCGCCTCGTGGCGGTCAAGGTGCTGCCCCCGCTCGGCGCGGACCCGGAGGCCAGGCGCACCTTTGAGGCCGAGGCCGACATCACCGCCCGGCTGAGCACCCACCCCTCGATTCTCACTGTTTACCAGGCCAGCATCGCCGCGGACGGGCACCCCTTCATCGCAATGGAGTACTGCCCGGACTCGATGAGTGTCCGCTCCCGGGCCGCACGGCTGCCCCTCGACGCGGTCCTCGACACAGGGGTGCGGCTCGCGGGGGCGCTCGAAACGGCCCACCGGAGCGGGGTGTTGCACCGGGATATCAAGCCCTCGAACGTGCTCGTGAGCGGGCTCGGCCGACCCGTGCTGAGCGACTTTGGCATCTCCGCGGCGCTGGACGCCGAGGAACACCCCGAGGGGATTGCCATGTCGATCCCCTGGGCCGCCCCCGAGCTGATCGCCAAGCAGACCGCTGGCACGGTCGCGAGCGAGATCTGGTCACTCGCGGCCACCCTCTTCAGCTTCGCGGCGCAGCGGTCGCCGTTTGAGCTGCCGGAGCGCACGCAGAACAGCCGGGAAAAGATCGAGGCCCGCATCCGGAAGGGCCAGTACCCCGGGCTCCCCGACCCGGGAGCCTACGGACACCTCGACGCCGTGCTGGCACAGGCGATGCGCCCGCGCCCGGGGGACCGCTTCGCCTCCATGCGGGAGTTCGGGGAGGCCCTGCAGGAGGCCCAGCGAGCCCACGGCTTCGACGCCACCCCGCTGGACGTGATCGCCGAGCCCTGGGGCCAGGCCGCCTTCGCGGCCGCGTCCGTGGGCGACCGCGGCCCCGTCATCTCTCGGGTGCGCGCGGAGAGCCGGAGCTCCCAGCGCGCCGCCGAGCGGGCCGAGGCCGAGCCGTGGACGCAGGCGTCGCCGCGTCGCCCGCGGCTGTCTCCGCTCGCGGCCGGGGCGATCGGTGCGGGCGCCGCGGCGCTGCTCCTGCTCGGCGGCTCCGCCCTGCTCAGCGGGTGGCTCGGATGACCGGGCTCACGCGGAGCGCCCCGCGCGGCCCGGTCACGAGCGAGCGGCGCGCTCGGCTCCGAACCGTGGTCGCGGCCGGGCTGGTCGCCGCGCTCGGCGCGGCCGCGGCGGTGTTCGCGGCGGGCTACGACGCCCGCGAGATCCCCCGCGAGGAGACCGCCGTCTGGGTCGCCCGAGACGCGGGCCAGTACGCCCGAGTGAACACCGTGACCCGGGAGATCGATACGGTTCGCCAGGCAGAGGACCCCACGCAGGTCGTGCAGTCCGGCGCGGACGGCATCCTCTTCACCGACGGCCTGAGCCGGGCCTGGCCCATCGACCCGGCAGTCCCGGTGGACGTGGGGGCCGCGTCGACCCCCTCCGGCGGTTCCACGTCCGAGCCTGCCGAGCCCGCGCAGACCGCGGCCGTATCCGGCTCCGCCCCGCTGCCGGGGGCCGGCGGTCCGCCCGTGGAGCACACCCCAAACGGCACCCGCGAGGTGCTCAGCGCAGCCGGGACGCTCGCGGTACGCACCGACTCGGGCGGCGTATTCCTGAGCGCCCCCGGCGCGGAGCGCGCCGCTGGCGAAGACGCGGTCGCGACCCCCCTCGCGGGCCCGCCGAGCGACGCAGCCCCCGGCTCGGCCGGTCGGGTCGACGGGCTCCGCCCCATCAGCATGCCGGACGGGGCGGTCCCGCCCGACGCGGACGCCATCGCGCTCGACGAGGCGGGCACGCTCGCGCTGTTTTCCCGGGCCGAGGGGTCGATTCGTCGCTACGACACTGACCGCGGACAGTTTCGCGGCGGCGCCGAGCCGGTGGGCGCGGGCGCGGCCGACGTCGAGCGCCCCCAGCTCGCCCTCATCGACGGCGACTGGGCGCTCCTGGATCCCGATGCGGGGCTGCTCTGGCGCGCCGGGGTGGCCGAGCCCAGAGCGCTCGACCTGAGCGGGACGGCCCAGTTACAGGCCAGCGGGCCGGGCCACGACGGGGCGGCCCTCATCGCGGACGAGGCGGGGCTCTGGCGGGTCGGCGCGGAGGGCACCCCCGAGCGCCTCGCGGTGGCCGAGGGGCAGCCCGCCCAGCCCCGCAGCATCGCCGGGCAGCAGCACGCGGCCTGGCTCGGCCCCGAGGGCGGCACCCTCTGGGCGGCAGCGGGCGAGGCGGCGGGGGAGGCCCGGCAGATTCCGCTCGACCCGAGCGTCGACGCCGCGGCCCGCCCCCTGCACCCCGTGTTGCAGAGCAACGGCTCCCGCGGGGTGCTCCTCGAAACGGGGACTGGGATGCTGTGGACCCTGCCCGACGGGCAGCTGATCCCCGTCGCGCAGTGGACGGTCACCGACCCGCCCAAGGAAGACACGGGAGCCGTGGTGGTCGAGGACGTGACCGAGCAGCTCCCGCCCGTCGCGGTGCCCGACGAGTTCGGGGTGCGCGCCGGTCGGCAGGCGATCCTGCCGGTGCTCCTCAACGACTTCGATCCCAACAAGAAGGACGTGCTCACCATCGTCCCCGAGTCCCTCGCGGAGGGGCTCGACCCGGCGGACTTCGGCTCAGCCCAGCTCCTGCCGGACGCGCAGGCCCTCACGGTGCGGGTCGCGGAACACGCCACGGGCAGCGCGACGCTCCGCTACCGCATCACCGACGGGGTGCACGTCTCTGAGCCCGCGACGGTCACGCTGACGGTTGCGCCGGAGGACGTCAACACCGCCCCCGAGTGGTGCGGGGTCGAGGGGTGCCAGCGCGCGTGGCCGACCCCGGAGCTTGCCCCGGGCGGCACCCTCGTGCTCCCCGTGCTTGAGGGCTGGGTTGACCCCGAGGGCGATCCCGTCGTTCTCACGGCGGCCCGGGTGACACACCCCGCCGACCCGGTCCGTGCGGTGGTCGGGGCCGACGGCCGGGTCGCCGTCCGGCACAGCGATCCGAACGCCCCGGATGGCCCGGTCTCGATCGAGGTGACCGTGAGCGATTCCCGGGGGGCGGAGACCACCCGCGAACTGGTCGTGCAGATCAGCGCCGCAGCCGCGCTCAGCTTCGAGGGGATGGCCGCGACCGTGCCAACGGGGGAGGCGACCGAGCTGAGCCCGCTCGACCGCGTCAGCGGCGGCTCCGGCGACATCGAACTCGTCGACGCGGTGCTGCCCGCATCCGCCCCCGGGTGGTCGGTGACCCCGCGACCGGAGTCCGGCCGGGTGACGCTGGTCGCGGATGCGCCGGGCAGCCAGACGGTCACGGTCACGGTGCGGGACCGGGTCCTCGGCAGCGAGCTGAGCGGCCCGGTGCGCGTGAGCGCCCAGCCGGGCGGCCTCGCGCTGGCGGTGCCACCGATGCGCGCCTTCGTGCGACCGCTCCAGGACGCCACGGTGGGCGTGCTGGATGCCCTGCCGCGCGGCGAGGCCCGCGGACTGCTCGTGACCGGGGTAAGCGTGACCAGCGGCGAGCTGACCGCCGATGTGATCGAGCAACACCGGGTCCGGGTCGCGGGCACGACGCCCGACGGGGGAGCAGGGCTGATCGGCACCGCCGAGGTGACCGTCGCCGATGGCACCGAGCACGCCACGGGGGAGCTGACCGTGTTCCAGGTGCCCGAGGTCACGGACGGGGTGGTCGTGTCGGTGCCCGACGCCGCGACGGTCCGGGCGGGAAGCGTCGTCGATCTGCGGGTGCTGGAGAATGACCTCGGCCCGCGCGGCGAGCGGCTCACCCTCAGCCCCGAGGTGACCGGTTCCGGGGCCCCGGGAGAGCTCGCCTTCGCCTCCGGGAACACGCTGCGCTACCTCGCTCCGAAGCAGGCCGGGACCTACGAGCTCGGGTACCG
Organism: Leucobacter sp. M11; assembly: GCF_035726885.1. Classification (NCBI taxonomy): domain Bacteria; kingdom Bacillati; phylum Actinomycetota; class Actinomycetes; order Micrococcales; family Microbacteriaceae; genus Leucobacter; species Leucobacter sp. M11. The sequence goes on from NZ_JAPFRB010000003.1 coordinate 571,953, forward strand.
CGCCTTCCTGGACAGCGATCCCGAGCGTTTCGACACGGCCCGGGTCACGATCCGGGTGCTCCCCGCCGGCAGCAACGGCGATCCCGTGCCCGCGCCGGTGACCGCGCGCGTGCTCCCGGGCCAGACGACCCGCGTGGCGGTGCCCCTCACGGGCGTGGACCCCGACGGCGACCGGGTCCGGCTCGTGAGCGTTGACGCTCCGGGCGACGAGACGATCAGCGCGCACCTCGGTCGCCGCGGCGACGAGATCGTGAT
>NZ_JAPFRB010000003.1:572291-578281 GCF_035726885.1 Leucobacter sp. M11
ACTGCTCATCGTCGTGGGGGACCCGGCGAGCGCCCAGGCCACCCCGGTTGCCGCGACAGACACCGTCCGCCTGCTGCGCGGCACCGAGCGCGCGGTGCTCGTGGAACCGCTCGCAAACGACAGCGACCCGGCGGGCGGCTCCCTCACGCTCCTCAGCGTGGTGCCCAACCTGCCGGGCGGCGAGGCGCACCCGGAATATCGCCGCCTCGCGGGGCTCGTGGACAGCTCGGCGCTGACCACGGGCACGCTCCGGATTCGTGGTTCCGCCGAGGTCGGCACCGTGTCCTATCGCTACACGGTGCGCTCCTCGGCCTCCACGAGCACCGCAGAGGGCCTCATCGTGGTGCACGTCAGCGAACGGGTGGGTGCCGAGGCCCCCCGGGTCGCGGACACGGTGCTGAGCGCGAAGGATCGGGCCGAACTGTCGACCGTCGGGGTGGACGTGGTCACCGAGAAGGTTCGCTGGGCCTCCGGCGACCCCGCCGACCTGACCCTCTCCGTCTGGGGGACGGCCAACAAGCGCTTCACCGCCGAGGGGCACCGCCTCCTTGGGCAGTATCGGGCGGAGGGAGATCTTGTTCCCTTTACCCTCTCCGGCGAGGACGCCCTCGGCAACGCGGTCACGGCGCACGGCTTCCTGACGGTGCCGCCGCTCGACGAACTCCGGCTGACGCTAAAACCCGGGCTCGACCCGATCACGGTGAACGAGGGGGCCTCCGCATCCTTCGCCGCGCCGGAGGTGATCGACCTCGGCGTCGGAGACACCGTGGAGCTGCGCCAGGGCGCCTTCGTCACCCAGCGGGCGGGGGCGAGCTGCCAAGCCACCGGGAGCACTGCGGCACGCTACGACGCGGGCAGCGGCGGCCCCTGGGCCGATCGCTGCGTGATCGAGGCGCGGCTTGCGGGACAACGGAGCTGGACGCGGTTACCCGTGCCCATCCGGGTCACCCCGAAGGAGCCGACGGTCGAGCTGAGCCCCGTCACGAAGACCGTCAGCCCGGGCGCTGAGCTGCGGGTCGACCTCGCCACCGACCTGGTGCGCTGGCAGGGCGACCGAATCGGCGATCCCGGATCGCTCCGCTTCTCGATCGGCGAGGCGAGCGGGCCCGCGAGCGTCAGCCAGTCGGGCAGCTCCGTCACGGTCCGCGTGCCCGCCGACGCCCGTCCGGGCGCGCAGACCGTTGTGCCGGTCGAGGTCACGGGTGCGGGGGAGAGCCGTTCGCTGCTCACGATCCGCGTCGGCGCGGCCCCGAAGGAGACCCCGCGCGGGGCCACGGTGCAGCTGCGCTGCACGGTCGGCGACCCCTGCCGCGTGCCCGTGATCGGCGGGCCGGGGGAGAGCGACCCCTTCGCCGGGAAGCCGGGCGGCGGGCTCACCCTCGACGCCGTGGGTGCCTCGTCCTGCCGCGTCGCCGGATTCCGGGCAGCGGGGAAGACCGACATCGAGGTCGCCTGGACCGGGGCCGCCGCGACGGGCGGCACCTGCGTCGTCCCCTTCACGGTGCGCGACGCCCAGGGCCGGCTCGGCGAGGGCTCCCTGACCCTCGACGCCCAGGGCCTCCCGCAAGCCCCCGCGAGCATCACCGCCGTGGACTACTCCGCGGACAGCCTGGTGTTCCGGGTCACCCTCGGCGCGGAACCCGCGCACCCCGAGGTCACGGGCGTGCGGCTGACCCGGGACGGCGCTGCTGCGGGATCCTGCGCCCCCGAGGGCGCGGGCAGGTTCCGCTGCGAGGTCGGCGGCCTCAGCAACGGCGTGCCGCACAGCTTCGCCGCGGTCGCCGAGAACGCCGTCGGCTCCTCCCCGTCGAGCACCCCCGTCCAAGCCTGGGCCTATCGCGCACCCCGGATCGCTCAGGTCTCGGCAGAGCCGCGCCTGGGGCCCGCGACGAGCCCCACGCAGGGCGTCGTGCGCGTCCGGATCAGCGCCGAAGCGGACGCGCGGGCCTTCCGGGTGGAAAACACCGGGCAGGAGTTCGCCAGAACCGGGGGCAGCACGGAGCTGGAAATCGCGCTTCCCGTCGGTCAGCAGCGGGTGCGGGTGACGCCCCTCAGCCAGTTTGCCCCGCCCATTGCCGGGGCCGGTCCGGAGGGCCAGGCGGGCACCGCGGATGTGCTCGTCGCCGGGACACCCGGGCTCTCCGACCTCGCTCTCGGCGGCGCCTCGGAGCGGAGCGTCTCGGTGACGGGGGGCGCCCTCGACGCGCGCTTCAGCGAACAGGGCTCCGGCGTCGTCTTCCGCATCGGCCCCCCGGGCGGGCAGCCCGCGAGCTGCGTCGCCGACGGCGCGGGGGGTCTCGTGGCCGCGCCGGGCGATCAGGCGGGCGGCACCTTCGCCGCCCTTGAGCGCTTCGAGCGCTACGCCGTGATCGCCTGCGGCTGGAACGGGTACGGGGTCGTGCAGTCCAACACCGTGACCGCGACGACCGGAGAACTCGGCCTGCCGCGGCTCGTTTCGGCGTGGCAGGTCCGGACGACACCCACGGAGGACGGCGACCGGGCGGAGTACGTCGTCGCCGCGACGGGCGCGGCCGAGCCCACCGTCGACGGCGCCCAACTCGTCTGGGAACACACGGGCAACGCCACCCCGCCAACCCTCGACGCCGAGGCGGCCTCCCCCGGCTTCTTCCGCGTCCAGCAGTGCCTGCCGGACCGTCCCGACCGCTGCTCGGAGTGGCTGAGCGTCCCCGTCGAGGGCGCGCCAAACCCGGTCACCGTCACGGGCCTGACGCAGTGCGTCGACGTGGGCCAGACGCCGACGCTCGGCATCACGGGCGCGGCCAGGGGCTCCGCGCAGCTCTCCGTGGCCGCCGCGGTGCCCGGCGAGCCGAACCGGGCCCGCTTCACCCTCGGCTGGGGAGGCACCTTCGGAAAGCTCCAGCCCCTCACCCGTACCGTTGCCGTCTGCACCCCGCCCGGCGGACCCCCCGATGCCCCCGGCGAGGAGGCCGTGTCCCCGTGACCCCCGCCCCGCAGCGGCGTGCTCGCGCACGCCCCCACCCCGCACCGCCCCGAGCGGTCAGCCCCGTTCCGCACCGCCGAGAGGACCACACCGCATGAGCCAAACCACCGTGATCAGCGCCGAGCAGGCGAGCTGGGTTGCCGAGGTGTTCAGCGCCGCCGTGGACAACGTCGAGCGGGTCATCCACGGCAAGCGCCGCGTCGTCGAGCTCGTCTTCGCGACCGCGCTCGCCGGGGGGCACGTGCTCCTCGAGGACGTGCCGGGCACGGGCAAGACCGCGCTCGCCCGGGCGCTGTCGGCCACGGTCGACGGCACCAGCTCCCGAATTCAGTTCACCCCGGATCTGCTGCCGGGCGACGTCACCGGCATCACCGTCTTCGACCAGCGCCGGGCCGCCTTCGAGTTCCACCCCGGCCCCATCTTCGCGAACGTGGTGCTCGCGGACGAGATCAACCGAGCCAGCCCGAAAACCCAGTCCGCGCTCCTCGAGGTCATGGAGGAGGGGCGGGTCACGGTGGACCGCGTCAGCCACGAGGTGCCCTCGCCCTTCCTCGTCCTCGCGACCCAAAACCCCATCGAGCAGGCGGGCACATACCGGCTGCCCGAGGCCCAACTCGACCGCTTCATGATCAAGACCTCCGTCGGATACCCGGACCACGCGGCGATGATGCGGATCCTGCAGGGCGCGGGCACCCCGGAGGAGACCCTCCGGGCGGTGCTCAGCACGGAGCGGATGGCGCAGGCGGCGAGCCTCGCGCGCACGGCCCACGTCAGCCCGCTCATCGCCGACTACATTCTCCGCATCGTCGACGCGACCCGCGCCGCCGCCGAGGTCCGCCTCGGCGCGAGCGTCCGCGGGGCCCTCGCCCTGACCCGGCTCGCCGCGACCTGGGCGGCCGTGCAGGGCCGCACCTTCGTTGTCCCGGACGACGTTCGGGAGCTTGCCTCCACGGTGCTCGCCCACCGCCTGGTGCTCGAGCCGGAGGCCGAGTTCGACGGGGTCACCGCGGAGGACGTCCTCATTCAGGTCCTCCTCGACGTCCCCGTACCGGAGGAAACCGGCGCCGCGTGAGCCAGCACACCACCCGAAGCACGTCCACCCGGACCGGCGCCAGCGCCGGCCGCTGGGCGACCGAGGCGAGCCGTCGCGGCGACGGACGCGGGGCAGGGTCGCGGCGCTCGCGCCTGCGCCACCTCGGCCGAGCCGCCGCCGCTCGCGCCGCACGCTTCGGCGAGGTCTTCTCCCCGGCAGGCTGGCTCGTCCTCGGCGGCGCGCTCCTCGGGCTGCTCACCGGGGCCGCGCTCGGCTGGGCCGAGGGCTGGTTCCTCGCGATCCTCTGCGGGGCGTTACTCCTGCTCGCGGCCCCGTTCCTGCTCGGCGGCCGCGCTATCTCGATCCGGGTGCGACTCGGGCGGGAGCGCACCGTCGCCGGCGGGCACGCCACCGCGACCCTCGACGTCCGGAACCCCTCGTCCCGCGCCGCGCTGCCCGCGACCGCCGAACTCCCCGTTGGCGAGGCCCTGCACGAGCTGCGCATCCCCCTGCTGGCCAGCGGAGCCGAGGCGGCACTCCCCGTCCACCTCGCAACGCCGGACCGCGGCGTGATCCCGGTCGGCCCCGTCACCCTCGCCCGCCGAGACCCGATCGGCCTGCTCCGGCGCGAGGTCACCTGGACGGACCGACACCGGCTCTTCGTGCACCCCGTCACCGCGCGCCTCCCGCAGCAGAGCGCGGGCCTCGTCCGGGACCTCGAGGGCCGCGCCAGCCGCAGGCTCACGGACGCCGACCTCTCTTTCCACGCCGTGCGCGAGTACGCGAGCGGCGACTCGCTCCGCCACGTGCACTGGCGCTCCACCGCCAAAGCGGGCACCCTCATGGTGCGCCAGTACGAGGAGTCGCAGCTCGCCCGGCTCGCCGTGCTCTTCGACGCGCTGCTGCCCAGCTACGCGGACGCGGCAGAGTTCGAGCTCGGCGTCAGCGTCGCCGCGTCCCTGTCCAGCCAGGCGATCCGGGACGGCCGCGAGCGCTACATCGGCTCCGGCTGGACCCCCGCCCGAGCCCGCGCCAGCGTGGACGGGCTCGAAGAGCTGCCCTCGCACAGTCTCACCCGGCTCCTCGACTCCTGGGCAGCGCTCGACGGCCTCCCCGAGGGCCCCAGCTTCGAACGCCTCGCCCGCCGCCTCGGCGAGATCCGCCGCGACCTCTCCATCGTCTTCGTCGTGACGGGGTCCCGGCCCGAGCTGAGCCGCCTGCGCCGCGCCGCGATCGCCTACCCGCCCAGCGTGGCCGTCGTCGCGGTTCGTTGCGAACGACTCGCGGAGCCCGCCGCGCAACGCCTCGGCGAGTTCACCGTGCTCACGGTCGGAGCCCTCGCGGACCTCGGCCCGATGCTCGCCCGGGGCGGTGCCCGATGACCCCCGCTCCCCGCCGGCTCCTCGCGGTGATCGCGCTCATCGCCGCCTGCGCCGTGCTCGCCGCCCTCGCGGCCTGGCCGATCTACCGGACCGAGCAGCTCTGGCTGACCGTCTCCGGAGCCGCGCTCGCCGCGACGGTCATCGGCGCGGGCCGTACGCTGTTCCGCTGGCGCGCGAGCACGGTGCTGATCGCCGCGTCGCTCACGCTCGTCGTCCTGATCGTGCCCCTCGGCGTCCCCGGGGCAATCCCGGGCGGCCCCCGCGCCTGGCTCCGCGCGCTCGGTGACGGCCTCGCCGCGATCATCCTGGGCTGGAAGCAACTGCTCACCCTCACCCTCCCCGTCGGTGACTACCAGGCCGTGCTCGTCCCGCTCCTCGTCACCGTGTACGCCGCCGCGCTCGCCGCCGTCCTGCTGGCAACCGGGCCGCGACGCCGCGCGGGCTGGGCCGTGCTGCCCCTCGGCCTGCCCATCCTCTTCGGCACGGTCTTCGGCGCGAGCGAGACGAGCGCGCCGCTCGCGCTCCCGGGCGGCCTGCTGCTGCCCGCGCCTCGGGAACTGGGCATCTGGTCGCTCGGCTTCCTGCTCGCCCTGCTCTGGGTGCGTGTCGTCAC
>NZ_JAPFRB010000003.1:578382-579745 GCF_035726885.1 Leucobacter sp. M11
TCGTGGCGATCGCCGCCGGGATCGCCGTCGCGGTCGTGCCTCTCACGGCTGACCCCGGGGCTCGGCTCGTGCCGCGGGACCGCATCGACCCCGAGCTCGTGGTCCGCGAGCGGCCCAGCCCCCTCAGCGGCTACCGGAGCTGGTTTCAGGACGAGCGCTTCGCGGAGCCCCTGTTCGAGATTTCAGCGCCGGACGGGGGACCGGACCGGCTGGGGCTCGCGGTGCTCGGCCGCTACGACGGCGCCGAGTTTCACGTGGGCGACCCCGGGGCCTCGGGCGAGCGCTTCACCCGCTTCCCCAGCGGGGAGACCCCCCGCGACCCGGTGGCGGTCGAGGTCACCGTCGCCTCGGGCTACGCGGACATCTGGGTGCCCCTCGCCGCGGACCTCAGCGCGCCGCCCCGCTTCGGCGGCCCCCGGGCCGACGCGCTCACCGAGGGCTTCTATCTGAACCGGGGCAGCGGCACGGGCGTCGCCGTCCCCACAGCCGAGGGGCTCCGGGCCGGGGACACCGTCACGCTGACCGTGCCGCGCGCGGCCCCCGCACCCCTCAGCGCGGGGCCCGCCTCCGCGGACCCCCTGCTCGGCCTCGACGCCATGCCCGAGCTGTCCGCCTGGCTCCGCGCGCAGGCACAGCCCCGCACCGCGGCGGGGCTCACCGAGCTCATCGACCGGCTCGGCCAGCGCGGGTACCTGAGCCACGCGCTCAGCGTCGAGGCGGACGGTGCGCTCTGGCTGGACGACCTTCGCGAGCGCGGCGGGGGCCGCTTCCTGCCGAGCTACGCCGGGCACTCGACCGCCCGGATCGAAGAACTGTTTGCCCAGCTGAACGAGCAGCAGCGCGCGGCGGGGCAGAGCGCGGGCGATCCGGCGCTCGTCGCGGGCATCGGAGACGACGAGCAGTTTGCCGCCGCCGCCGCGCTCCTGGCCCGCGCCCTCGGCTACGACTCCCGAGTGGTCGTCGGGGTGCGCCTCGCGGGGGAGGACCCGGCCAGCGCCGCGCTGGCCGTGCCTCCCTGCGCCGAGCGCTGCTCCGGGGGGAACCTCGCCGCCTGGGTCGAGGTGCGCGGCGATGACGACCGCTGGGTCGCGCTGGACGCGAGCCCGCAGTGGCAGTCCGTCCCGACGGAGCTGAACGAGGGCGAGCAGCTCCCGAAGTACGCCACCGTCCCCCGCGACCTCAGCGCGAGCGACGCCCCGCCGCCGCTCGGACTCGGAGAACACGACGCGCCCGCGGCCACGGATTCCCCGGAGCCGGGGTCGGATTCGGCCCTCTGGCCGATCCTGCGCGCGGCGGCGCTGTCCGTGGCGGCGCTGCTCCTGCTCGCGCTCCCGGTGCTCTTCCTCCCCGTGGCCAAGCGGCT
>NZ_JAPFRB010000003.1:579905-580033 GCF_035726885.1 Leucobacter sp. M11
ATCGCCGAGGGAGTCGAGCGCGCGGTCTTCTCCCGCGGGTCCGTGACCGAGGCAGAGGCGGACACGCTGTGGGCGATCGTCGACGGGGAACGGGCCGCGCTTCGTGCTGAGCTCGGCCGCCGCGGGCG
>NZ_JAPFRB010000003.1:580072-580138 GCF_035726885.1 Leucobacter sp. M11
CGACGCACGGCGTCTCGGCCTGGGGCTTCGCGCTCGGGGGCGGACACGGGATACTGGTGACGGCGT
>NZ_JAPFRB010000003.1:580190-581049 GCF_035726885.1 Leucobacter sp. M11
GCTCCCGAGCCGCCAACGGAGACGCCCATCGACCCGCGAGAGGAGCCGGCCCCATGACCCTGAGTACCGAAGCCCTCATCGGACTGGGGCTGATCGTGGTGTTCCTGGTGGGCTCGTACCTCTGGTATCTCTGGGGGTTGGCGCGCCTGTTCCCCCTGCTTGGCCTCCCCGAGACGCAGGGCTGGATCCCCGTGCGCAACGAGATGGCGCTCCTTGAGCGCGGGCGAGTGCCCGGCTGGATCGCGATCCTCTTCCTGCTCCCGGGCATCTTCGTCGTGCCCCTCGTGGCGCGCGGGATCGCCGTGCACCGCATCCACCGCGAACACCGCCGCGGGGGCGGCTGGACGGCGCTCGCCGTGGCCTACCCGGCGCTGTGGGCCACGATCTTCTGGCTGGAACTGAGCGATCACCCCGATCTCGCCCGGATGCCCGCGGGCACCGGGCGCGTCGGGGGGCTCGCCCAGCCCACCCAGCCGCGGGAAACGGCTCCGGCGGAGCCCGCCCGCCCGGGGGTGTTCTCGGACGGCTTCGACGAGTGGGGCTTCACCCCCGTCGCCGGTGCCGCGGGGGAGCCCGGTCCCGTTCCCGTTCCCGCTCCCGCTCCCGCCGTGAGCGTGGCCGGCGCCGGCCCCGGCACCGGGCCGGTCCCGCAGCCGGTTGCGCTGCCGAGCGCCGCGGAGCTGCCCGTCGCCGCTGCCGCGCCCGCGCCCGCGGATGCCCCCGCGGCCGCTCCGGGCTCGCGCTTCGCCCCGGCTCTCCCGGACGCGGGCCACCCCCGCGCCGCGGCGGACGCCCGGGAGGAGCGCGATGCCCGCGACGTCCCCGGGGTCCGCCCCGTCTCCGAGGTCCCGGATGCCCG
>NZ_JAPFRB010000003.1:581112-582181 GCF_035726885.1 Leucobacter sp. M11
CGTGATCGTCCGCCGCGCGCCCGTGATCCGCTGGGTGCTCGCCCTCCCCGATGGCTCCGAGCTCGCCCTGCCCGCCGACGCAGCGACGCTCGGCCGCCGACCCGGCGACGCCCCGGGCGCGGTCACGGTGCCCGACCCCAGCCGCACCCTCTCCAAGGTGCACGCCCGGATTCGCCGGGACGGGGACCGCTGGTTCATCACGGACCTCGGCTCGACCAACGGGGTCTTCCTGGGCGAGCCGGACGGCTCGGAGCGCGAGCTCGCGGCGCACGCCGAGGCCCCGCTGAGCGAGCATTTCCGGCTGGGCACCCTGCCGATGCGCCTCCTGCGGAGCGGATCATGATGGGCCGCGCCATGCCGGTGCTCGACGTCGCCGCGCTGACGGACACGGGCCGCAAACGCAAGCGCAACGAGGACGCCGTGTTGGCCGAGTGGCCGTGCTTCCTCGTCGCCGACGGCGTCGGGGGCTCGGAGGCCGGGGACCTGGCGAGCGCGGCGGTGGTCGAGGCCTTTCGCGCCCTGCACCCGGGCGATCGCCCGGGCACCCTGCTCACCGTCCGGGCGGCCTTTGCCCGCGCCGAGCGCGCCGTTCGCGCGGTGGCCGATGGCACCCGAGACGGGGCCGGGAGTACCCTGACCGGCGTCATCCTGGTCGAGCACGAGGGCGAGCTGAGCTGGCTCGTGATCAACGTGGGGGACTCGCGCGTCTATCAGCACCTCGGCAGCGAACTCACCCAGCTCACGGTTGACCACTCGCTCCTCCAGGAGGCGCTCGACGCGATCGAGGAGGGCACCGCTGATGGCTGGGATGACCTGCCGATGAGCAACGTCATCACCCGCGCCCTCGGGGCCGATGACAGCCGGCCCGACACGTGGCTGCTCCCGGTCGTGACCGGGGTGCGCTTGCTGATCTGCTCCGACGGCTTGCACGGCGAGCTCGACGATGAGCAGCTGCGCGCCCTGCTCACGATGGGCGGCAAGCCCGGCTCGCTCGTTCCCGAGCTGATTCGGCGGGCGAACGCGGCGGGCGGCGGCGACAACATCTCGGCGATCGTGGTCGATGTGCTCT
>NZ_JAPFRB010000003.1:582219-582476 GCF_035726885.1 Leucobacter sp. M11
GTGGCCTCGGTCGGGGTCTCGCTGGCCGATGTGGCTGAGATCCGGACTTTCCGCGGTTCGCCGCAGCACCGCTTCGAGGACACCGAGTGACCGGCGCGGGGCGGGACACCCCGGGGCCAGGGTCCGCGGGCGGCCCCCGGAATCTCTCGCCCGAGGCGGACTGGGACACCGAGCCGAGCTCGGCCCGGCGCGGGGGGACCCGGGCGGGCGGCCGCGCCGAGGACCGGGCCGTCGCCGTCCCCGCGGTCCCGGGCGGC
>NZ_JAPFRB010000003.1:582513-582934 GCF_035726885.1 Leucobacter sp. M11
ACGTCGCCGCTGACACCGCCGCTGACGCCGCCGAGGACCGCACGGTCGTCGTGCCGCGCGCCCCGCTCGCGCCGCGCCGGAACGCGACGCCCGCCGCGGTGCCGATGCCCGACGCGGCCACAGGCCCCGGCGACGCGGCGGCCCGAGACGCTTCCGCGGCTGCCACTCGCGACGAGGCCCGCGACGACGAGGCCACTGATGACGAGGCCACTGATGACGAGGCCACTGACGACGCGACGCGGATCGTGCCCCGGCGTCCGACGCTGCCCCGTTCCCTCGCCACGCCGGACCCTGACGCCCCTGACGCCCATGCCCTCCGCGACGACGTCCGCGCTGCCGATGCGATCAATGCTGCCGAGGCTGCCGGGGACGGCGGGGACAGCGGGGACATCGGGGACACCGGCGACGGCGACGAGACCCG
>NZ_JAPFRB010000003.1:583042-584948 GCF_035726885.1 Leucobacter sp. M11
CGAGTCGGCCCTCGACCGGATCGGGCCCCCGCCGAGCGGCGGGGAGCCGCACCCCGCCGCTGACCGCACCGGATTGCGCCCCGTCGGCTCGGCGAGCCGTCGGTTCCGCGCCCGGGCCCGCATCGGCTTCGTCGCGAGCCTGCTCGTCTCGGGCCTCGGCCTCTGGGCGATCGCCGCTCTGCTCCTCGGCTCGGCCTGACGCGGGGCCGATTCCCCCGGCAACCGGGGCTCGTTTCCCCGGCGGTGTCATGACTAGACTGGAAAAACACTGAGAATGGTTTCCGCGGGGCGCATCGGCAACGGCCGGTGAGCCGAGGGGACAGGTACTGCGAGGGAACACATGGGCTGGCTCAACGGGCTTCTAGATGGCAGTCTCATCGCCGGTGGTGCGTTTTTGATCATCGGAATCGTCGGCGCCGTCCTGCTGCTGCTGTCGCTCCTGCTCGGCGGCGTCTTCGACGCCTTCGACTTCGGAGACGGCCCCCTCAGCCTGACCACCATCGCGGCCTTCACCACCATCTTCGGCTTCACCGCCTTTGCCTGCGTCGGCTCCGGGGTGCCCACCGGGCTCTCGGGCGTTTTCGGCGCGCTGGCCGGGGTCGTCGGCGCGCTCATCGCCTGGTGGCTGACCCGGGTGATCCGCAGCGCGGAGTCGACCACGGCGGTCAGCAGCGGGCAGCTCACCGGGCAGAACGCGGTCGTCGTGCTCGGCATCCCGGGCGGGAGCGGCCTCGGCGAGATCTCGCTCGTGCGCAACGGCGAGCGCGTGTCCCTGTCCGCGGTCTCGGCCCAGGAGATCCCCTCCGGGGCCCGGGTGCGCATCTTGGAAACCATCACCCCCACCTCGGTCCTCGTCGAACCCCTCCCGGACGCGGCCGCCGCGCCCACACCCCCCGACGGCCCGACCGCCTAATCTCGCGTTCCGGGCCGACGGCTCGGGCTCACGTTAAAGGAGCACAGCATGACATTTTTCACCCCCGCGATCATCGGCATCTTCGGGGCGGTCATCGCCCTGGTGCTGATCGCGCTGGTCATCATCAAGCGGTACAAGATCGCGAAACCCGATGAGGCCATCATCGTCACCGGCGGCAAGGGCAAGCCCGTCATGGACCCCTCCGGCACCGTCACGATGGACCTGTCCGGCCAGAAGGTCGTCACGGGCGGCGGCGTGTTCGTGCTGCCCTTCGTGCAGAAGTCCTTCTCGATGTCGCTGCGCTCGCGTCGCCTCTCGATCACGACCGAGGCGCAGACCACCGACGGCATCACGATCCAGGCGCAGGCCGTCGCGGTCGTGAAGGTCGGCGGCACCCAGGAAATGATCCGCGCCGCGGCCCAGCGCTTCCTGTCCTACTCGGACGAGATTGATCAGTCCACGCAGGAGGTCCTCTCCGGGTCCCTGCGCTCCATCATCGGCGGCCTGACCGTCGTGCAGATCATCCGCGACCGCGCCGTCGTGGCCCGGAACGTGCTTGAGGCCGCCGAGGAGGCCCTCACGAAGCAGGGGCTCGTCGTCGACACCCTGCAGATCCAGGAGATCCGCGATTCGAGCGACTACATCCAGAACATCGGTCGCCCCGAGGCGGCCAAGGTGCGCCAGGCCGCCGACGTGGCCGAGACGAACGCCTACCAGGCCTCCGAGGAAGCAAAGATCAGCACCCAGAAGGTGCTGCTGGACCGCAACCGCGAGCTGAAGCTGCGCCAGGCCGCGATCCAGGCGGAGACCGACAAGGCGAACGCCGAGGCGCAGGCCGCGAGCCCGCTGGAAGAGGCCGTGCAGCGCCAGGCCATCGTCGCGCAGGAGGAGATCACCGCGCAGCGCGAGGTCGCCCTCCGCAAGGAGAAGCTGAACGCCGATGTGCGCGCCGTCGCCGAGGCCGAGGCCTTCCGCGTCGAGGCGATTGCAAAG
>NZ_JAPFRB010000003.1:584979-590701 GCF_035726885.1 Leucobacter sp. M11
AGGGGCGCGCCCAGGCCATCGAGCGCGAGGGTCTCGCCAACCGGGCCGCGCGTATCGCCGCGGCCGAGGCCATCGCGGCCGAGGGTGAGGCCGAGGCCCGCGCCATCCAGGCGAAGGGTGTCGCCGAGGCAAACGCCGTCGAGGCGCGCGCCGCGGCCCTGGAGACCCAGTCCCAGGCCGTGCTCGCCCAGGAGCTCATCCACCTGCTGCCCTCGATCGCCGCCGAGTACGCGCGCGCGATCGGCTCGATCGACAACATGACCGTGGTCTCCGCGGACGGCGCCTCGAAGGTCGCCGGCGACGCGATGGGCAACATCAAGGGACTCCTCGAGATGGCCAAGGACACGGTCGGCATCGACCTCGTCGGCATGCTCAACGGCGTGGCCACCGGCTCCGCCACGGGCGCGGCCGCGGGCCGGGCGGCCCGGAGCGAGCCCGCCGAGTTCGTGGTGCCCGCCGCCGAGGTCGCGCCCGACCCGGTGGTCGTGGACCGCGCGCCCCGCGGCGAGGCCGCCGAGGCCGTGACGCCCACCAGCGGGCCGGATCACGCCGAGTAACCCGAGGAACGCACCCCGTGGGGCCCGATCGCTTGGCAGCGGCCGGGCCCCACGCGCGTGTGCGGGCGGCGGCGTCGGGGGGACCCCCGTCATACTCAGGTATGGTTTTGCTCCCTCATGCGGGTGATCTCTGCCCGAAAAATGAAGTCCTCAGGCTCTGGGTCGTTACGGTGGAATCATGCAGACAGTTGACACCCGAGGCCTGACCGCCGAAGAAGCCGCCGAGCGGCTCCGCAACGGCCTCGGGAACGCGGCTCCCGCCGACACCAGTCGTTCCCTGTGGTCGATCCTCGCCGCGAACGTCTTCACGCTCTTCAACGGGATCGTGATGACGGGCTTCGGGCTGTTGCTCGTCCTGGGGCGGTGGCAGGACGCGCTCTTTGGCTTCCCCGCGTTGTTCAACACCCTCATCGGGGTGGTGCAGGAGTTCAAGGCGAAGCGCACCCTGGACCGGCTTGCGGTGCTCAACGCGCCGAGCGCGCGCGTGCTTCGCGACGGCGTCGAGGTCGAGGTGCCGCTCGAAGAGGTCGTGCTGGACGACGTGCTCGTGCTCCGCACGGGCGACCAGGTGACGGCCGACGCCCGGGTGCTCGATGCCCGCGGCCTCGAAATCGACGAGTCCCTGCTCACGGGGGAGTCCGACGCGATCCGCAAGCGCCCCGACGACGAGGTGCTCTCGGGCTCCGGAGTGGTCGCGGGGTCCGCGCACGCGCTCGTGATCCGCGTTGGGGCCGAGTCCTATGCCGCACAGCTCACCGCGGAGGCGCGCTCCTTCTCGCTCGTGTCCTCCGAGCTGCGCGAGTCGCAGAACCGGCTCCTGAAGTGGATCACCTGGCTGCTGGCCCCCGTCATGGCGATCCTCATCCACGGCCAGATGATGTCGGTCGGCGGCTGGGGCTTCGCCCTGCGCACGGGAGCGTGGCAGGAGGCGGCGGTGGGCACCGTCGCCGCCGTGATCGCGATGATTCCGCTCGGCCTCGTGCTCATGACGAGCATCGCCTTCGCCGCGGGCGGCGTGAAGCTCGCGCAGAAGCAGGTTCTCATTCAGGAGCTGCCCGCCGTTGAGGGCCTCGCCCGCGTGGACGTGCTCTGCCTGGACAAGACCGGCACGCTCACGACGGGGGAGATCGTCTTCGACGAGAGCCACCCCGTTGCCGCCGCGCCGGAGCCGGGCTGGGAGCGCGTCCTCGCCTGGATCGGCGCCGATGTGGAGGCCAACGCGACCGCGCGCTGCCTCGCGGAGGGCTTCGCCGCGGGGACGCCGCTCACCCCGACGGGCACCGTGCCCTTCACCTCGGCCCGAAAGTGGAGCGCGGTCAGCTTCGGCGCGGAGCTCCCCGGCACCTGGGTGTTCGGCGCCCCCGAGATGGTGCTCGCCCCGGACGCCGAGGCCGCCGAGCGGAACGCCGCCGTGCTCGCCCGGGCCGGGGAATTCGCCGCCGCCGGGCGACGCACCCTGGTGCTCGCGCACAGCCCCGCCGCCGAGGCCCCCGAGGACGAGCGCGGGGCCCACCTGCCCGCGGGGCTCGCCCCCGTGGCCCTGCTCACCTTCCGCGAGCGGGTGCGCCCCGACGCGGCCCAGACGCTCGGCTACTTCGCCGAGCAGGGCGTCGGGGTCCGGGTGATCTCCGGCGACGATCCCCGCACGGTCGCCGCCGTGGCCCGCGAGGTCGGCCTCGACGTTGTCGAGGGCTACGACGCGCGCAACCTCCCCGAGGACATCGAGGAGCTGGCGGATGTGCTCGACGAGCACCGCGTGTTCGGGCGGGTCACCCCGAAGCAGAAGAAGGACATGGTCATCGCCCTGAAGCGGCACGGCCACACCGTCGCCATGACGGGCGACGGCGTGAACGACGCCCTCGCGATCAAGGAGGCCGACATCGGCATCGCGATGGACACCGCGGCGCAGGCCACGAAGGCGGTCTCCCGGCTGGTGCTCCTGGACGGGCGCTTCGACCGGATGCCGGGCGTCGTCGCGGAGGGCCGCAAGGCCATCGCGAACATCGAGCGGGTCTCGATGCTGTTCCTGTCAAAGACCACCTACGCGGTCGCGCTGTCGCTCGTGTTCGGCATCATGCTCTGGGGCTTCCCCTTCCTGCCGCGTCAGCTGTCCATCACGGACGGGCTCACGATCGGCATCCCCGCCTTCTTCCTCGCGCTCATGCCGAACGCGACCCGGTACCGGGCGGGCTTCCTGAAACGCTCCCTCGCGTTCGCGATCCCGGCCGGGCTCATCGTCACGGCGGGGCTTGTCGCCCAGCAGCTCATCAGTTCTTCCCTCGGCGACTTCACGCCGGAGGAACTGCACTCGGCCTCGACCCTGACCCTCGCGGGCATCGCGCTCTGGGTGCTCGCCGTGCTCGCGCGCCCGGCGAACCTGCTCCGCATTCTCGTCGTGCTCGCGATGTACGCGGGCCTGGCCCTGGTCTGGGCGATCCCGCTGTCCCGGCAGTTCTTCGAGATCACCTGGCTCCCGGACGAGCTGATCGCCCCGACGATCGCCATCGTCGCCGTCGGCATCGTCCTCGTGGAGATCCTGCGCGCCTGGCACCTGCGCTTCATCGCGCACCAGGACGAGGCCGTCCCCGCCTAAGCGCCGCGCCCGCGGCCCCGACCGGTACGGGCCGGGCCCGCGGGCGCGGCTCAGCCGAGGCGGCTCAGCCGAGGCGGCTCAGCCGAGGCGGCTCAGCCGAGGCGGCTCAGCCGAGGCGGCTCGGGCTGGCGGGTCTCGCCTCGCCGTCAGCGGCTGCGGGCGATGAGCGTGTCGATGAGCTCGCCCGCGAGGCCGACGAGCTTCGCGATCTCGTTCTCGTCGCGGTCCACCCAGCGGTACAGCGGCTCGTCCGAGACGGGCACGAAGTTCTCGTGCTGCTCCCACACCACGAGGGTGCGCTCGGCGCCGAGGACGTGCTGCTGCCACCACACCTGGCGGAGGTAGTTGCGGGGGATCGTGCGCCAGGGCTTGTTCGTGGTCTTGATCTCGCTGAGCTCGATCGTCCCGTTCTGGCGCTCGCCGATCCCGTCCGGGGTCGCGAGGTGGCGCAGATCCTGCTCGGCGTGGAACAGCCCCTGGCTGGACTCGATGCCGAAGTTCTCGCGGACCCACTCGGCGATCAGCGGCTCGCGGGCCTTGCCGTGCTCGGTGAAGGCGTTGCCGCTGAAGCCGGTGCCGTGCAGCTTTGCCCAGGCGGCGGTGTCGATGGACTTCGGGGTGGACAGCTTCGCGACATCGGTCGCGGTGATACCGCGAGAACGCGCCCGCAACCACTCAATGCGGTTCGTGCCGTCCGTGACGAGCCGGGTCCGGTAGCGATACTCCGCGAGGCGCTCGGCGGGGGTCTGCTCCGGCGCGGGAGCCATCCCCGGCGCGGGAACCGTCCCCGGCGCGGGAGCGGACGCGCTGGGCGCGGGCTCGTGCGGGGGAAGCAGTGCCGGGGAACTCATCCTGTCCATTGTGGCACCCCGCGCGGGGGAGCGGGGCACGCGGCCCGGCCTGTCCCGGAACCGCGGCCCGCGCCGAAAGAAACAGTGAGCTCAAAGCTGAATCAAAGGTCCGCGGGGGATCATAGAGGAATGCTGACGAATTCCCCCCAAAAAGCCAGCGGCGAAAAAGTTCGCGCTCTCGTCGTCGACGACGAAGCCTCCCTGTCCGAATTGCTCGCGATGGCCCTCCGCTATGAGGGCTGGGAGGTCCGCACCGCGGCCACCGGGCAGGAGGCCCTGACCCAGGCCCGCGCCTTCGACCCGGATGTCATCGTGCTCGATCTGATGCTGCCCGACATCGACGGGCTCACGGTGCTCTCCCGGCTCCGCAGCGAGGGCAGCGTCGTGCCCGTGCTGTTCCTCACCGCGAAGGACTCCCTCGAGGACCGGATCACGGGCCTCACCGCGGGCGGCGACGACTACGTCACGAAGCCCTTCAGCCTGGAGGAGGTCGTGGCCCGGCTGCGCGGGCTCGTCCGGCGTTCCCTCGTCACGCTCGCCCAGAGCCCCGATCCGGTGCTGCGCGTGGGCGACCTCAGCCTGAACGAGGAGAGCTACGAGGTGTATCGCGGCGGCGAGCTCATCGAGCTGACCGGCACCGAGTTCGAGCTGCTCCGCTTCCTGATGCGCAACCCCCGCCGGGTCGTGTCCAAGGCGCAGATCCTGGACCGGGTCTGGAGCTACGACTTCACCGGCAAGCCGAGCGTCGTCGAGCTGTATATCTCCTATCTGCGCAAGAAGATCGACGCGGGCCGCGAGCCCATGATCCACACGGTGCGCGGCGCCGGATACCTGCTGCGACCCCCGGCGGCCCCCTCCGACGATGCCTGAGTCCGCGGCGGCTCCGCACGGGGCCGCCCCGCACTCGCCGGGGGCCTCGGCGGGCTCCGCCCTGGCCGCGCTCGCGACCCCCGGGGGCCGGGCGCGCGGGCCGATGACGCTGCGCACCCGCATCGTCGCGCTCGCCCTGCTCATGGTGGTGCTCATCAGCGCCGTCATCGGCGTCGTGAGCGTGGCCACCCTGAACCGCTCCCTCTCCGAGCGGCTGGACCAGCAGCTCGACAGCGCCTTCGCCCGCGGCGCGGACGTGGTCACCCAGAGCGGCCCGACCGCGAACTTCTGGCCCGAGGTTGAGGTCGGCGGGCGCGACTCGAACGCGATCCTGAACGGCCCCGCCCAGGCCCCGGGCACCCTGGCCGTCGTCGTGGCCTCAGGCACGCTCACGGGCGGCTACCTCGGCGAGGACGGCGCGGTGCTCCCGGTCGAACAGGGGCACCTGGACGCCCTCGCGGCGCTGCCCGCGGACGGCCTGCCGCACTCCCTCGGCCTCGGCGCGGCGCTCGGGGAGTACCGGGTGCAGGGCGCGGTCATCAACGGCTCCGTCGTGATCGTCGGCCTGCCCCTCGGCGATGTCCAGAGCACCGTTTCCGGGCTCGCCTGGCGGGTGGCGGGGGTCGCCCTCGTCGGCGTGATCGTGCTTGCCACGATCGGCACGGTGCTCATCCGGCGCGAACTTCGGCCCCTGGAGCGGGTCGCGGCGCTCGCGGACGGCATCGCCGCCCGCGACCTGGACCGCGGCGATGTCTCCGGCCTGGAGCGGCTCGACGTGGCCGGCGTGGACGCGGGCAGCGAAGTCGGGCGCGTGCTCAGCGCCGTGAACGGCATGGTCGGCAACGTGGAGA
>NZ_JAPFRB010000003.1:590742-598799 GCF_035726885.1 Leucobacter sp. M11
ACCTTCGTCGCCGATGCGAGCCACGAGCTGCGCACCCCGCTCGCCTCCATTCGGGGCTACTCCGAGCTCGTTCGCCGGATCGGCGGGACGCTGCCAGCGGACGTGGCGCGCTCGCTCGGGCGGATCGAGTCGGAGTCGCTGCGGATGCAGGCGCTGGTCGAGGACCTGCTCCTGCTCGCCCGCCTGGACGAGGGGCCGGCGGCCGCGGCCGAGCCCGTTGACCTCGGCCCCATCGTGCGCGCGGCGCTCGGCGACGCCGCGGTCATGGACGCCGAGCGGCTCTGGGAACTCGACGTCCCGGAGGAGCCGGTCCCCGTGGCCGCCGACGCGGGGCAGCTGCACCAGATCGTCGCGAACCTGCTCGGCAACGCCCGCCAGCACACCGAGTCGGGCACGACCGTCGGCGCGCGGCTGCGCGCCGTGCCCGGCAGCGAGCCGGGGCAGCCCGGCTTCGCGGAACTCACGGTGCACGACTCGGGCGCGGGCATCCCCCCGGAGATCATCGACCGGGTCTTTTCCCGCTTCGTCCGGGCGGACGCCTCGCGGGCCCGCCCCGACGCCGCCTCCGGCAGCGGCCTCGGCCTGAGCATCGTCGCCGCGATTGTCGACGCCGCGGGCGGCTCCGTCGGCGTCACGAGCGAGCCGGGGGACACCCGCTTCACGGTCCACCTCCCGCTGGCCCCCGAGCCTGGCGGGGAGTTTCCGAATGTCTCTGTGCTCGCCTCTTAGCGCTGAGTGAATCGTTGCAGCTGTTCCGCCGACGCGGCGCTCATGTCTGAGGGGACCCCGAGATCCTGGAGAAAATGGACAACGCTTTTCATTTCTTCAGCACGACGAGACGCGTGTGTGAGGGAACCGGTCAAAAACCGGTCAACAATTGCGGAGCCGCTGCCGGCGAGCTGGGCGGCACACTGTTCCCGGATCCACTGTTCTCGACCCGCCGCGGCCCCCGCCGTGACGGCCTCGGTAATGACTGAGGCGAGCCCTTTCATCAGGATACTTCGGAGAAGTTTGTGAGCCATCGCGTCTCCGGGGGATCCTTCCGCGACCGTTTCCACAGGGGCACCGACGTGGCCCAGGAGGTCCGCGACCTCTGTCACACTGCCGCCCGAAGCAAGCAGCGGGGTGCTCGTGCCGTACACAAGAACCGGACCGAGAATTGCGATGTCGGTGTACTTCAGGTTGGGGAACCGTTGCGCAGTTTCAGCTTTTTGCGTGGGGGAGGCAGTGCTCATGTCGACCCAAAGGGATTCTGCGGGTAGACGGGGGAGGAGGGTTTCGGAGAGCCCGTGGGCGGCGAACGCAGTGGTGAGAACAAAGACGGCGTTGATGTCGTGCAACGGCGGTTCGAGCGTCCGACTGACACGAGGGGGCGTTGGGACATCACCCGGGTCGATTCCCCAGACCGAGTGACCGGCTGCCGCGAAGGCTGCCGCGTAGATGCTTCCTGCCTCACCCAGACCGATCACGGCGATATTCGCCATGGTATTCCTCTCTTCTGCTGACCCGGGGTCAGCTACTTAACTGTTCGATTGCCCGAGCCGCGGTTTTTAACTCGCTGACCCACTGGAGCAATTCGGCTGGTGCCGAGTCATCAGCGCGGGTTGCGATGATGACCATCGCAGGGCGCTCATACTCGTTGGTGCCCCGAACGGGTACCGCCAGGCTCTGCATTCCGAGCTCACGCTCCCCGCGGGCGTAGTGAAATCCCTGCTTCCGGATCTCCAAGAGCTCAGCTTCAAATGCGGCGCGGGTCACGTTCTGGCCGCTCACATGGTCCAGAGAGGGCTGTGCCGACAGGAAACGCGCGCGCTCCTCGCTCGTGAACCCAGCCGCAAGCACCTTGCCGCCTCCGAGGTGCAAGGGCAGCCGCCGACCGATCGGGATTTGGTACCGCAGCGGTTGGCTCCCATCCACGCGGGCCACGAGAACTCGACTGTCATCGTGCTGAACGTAGAAGGAAGCGGTGTGGCCGGTGACCTCGGCAAGCTCCTGCAATATGGGCTGAACCAGGCGGCTTCTGGTGTCGGTCGAGAGGAAGGCATGAGACCCACTGAGGAAGAGCGGGCCGAGCCGATATCGGCCTGCTCGGTCCTGTTCCACAAAGCCTCGACGCATGAGCACGCTGAGGATCCGGGTCACGGTGCTGGCGTGGAGATGTGTTGCGTGCGCGATATCGGTGAGGCGGAGCGAAACCCCCGCCCCTTCAATGGCGGCGATGACATCAAACGCTCGCTCAAGGGAGCGCATCGTCGAGGTGGTCTTCCCCTCGTTTCCCGGATCCCGCATGCGTGTCTCCTCCCTATGTGCGGGCCGCAATCAATGCGACACGGGTCTCAGCTTCTTGTGTGTGTTTTCGTTGCGCACGAAGCAGTACCTCCTCTGCTCCCAGTCGAGGAACCACAACCACTCCGTCCGCGTCGCCGCAGATGAGGTCTCCCTCGTTCGCGACCGCGCCTCCGACCGCAACGGGCTCGCCGAGGCGATAGGGGCCGTTTTTGTACGGCCCGGCTGAGTTCACCCCGCGAGCAAAAACGGGAAGCTCAGCAGCACGGATTCCGGGAACGTCACGGACGGATCCGTCGACCACGAAACCGGCGATTCCTTGATTTCGGGCGCGCTCAGCGATCAAATCCCCGAGGAGGGCTCGATAGGTCTGCCCTCCTCCCGCCACAACGAGTACCCGGCCGGGTTGTGCCCGGTCGAGGGAGCGATGAATGCCGAGATTATCGCCCTCTCTCGTCCATACGGTGCTGATCAGTCCGCAGAGGCTGGCCCCGCTCCACACGGGCTTGATCTCGGCATCAAGGGCGCCGAACCGGTCCATGACATCGCAAATGACTGAGGTGGGAAGCAATCGGAACTCGTCAAGGAGGTGGCTGATGCTTCCGGGATCCACCGGAGCTGGCACGGTTACTTCGCCTCAAGCACGAGGTCAAGAACCGAACGATACATGGTGTCCTGCTCCGCCCAAACCTCTGCGTAACCCGCTGCGTCCCGATAGTCGGTGGTGAGCCCGAGGTTCGCCATTTTTTCGACGACATCTGGATCATTGATCGCGGCTTGGAAAGCGGCGTTCAAGCGGTCGAGCACGGTGTCCGGGAGCCCAGCGGGTGCCGAAAAGCCTCGAACGGTTCCGGTGGAAATTTCATACCCCTGCTCCTCGAAGGTGGGTGCTTCCGGCAGGCTTGTGTGGCGCTCATCGGCCATGATGCCGAGAACTCTGGCCTTGCCTTGATCCTCAAGCTCTTTCACGTCAGAGACGTTCGCGACGAGTGTTTCCACGTGTCCGCCCAGAAAGGCCGTGGTCGCAGCGGTGGCTCCCTCGGCAAAGTGCACCGGGTTGAACTCCACCCCAAACTCATCGGCCAATTCCGCGATCACGAAGTGCTCACCGGTCTGAAGCCCCGTCGTCGTTGCGTTGACTGTTCCCGGGGCTGAGCGAACGGCAGTGAAGAGCTCCTCAAGGGTCTGGTGGGGACTGTCCACGGGGACGGCGATGGCCGCAGGATCAACAACCTGCATGGCGAGGGGCTGGAAACTCTCCATCGTATAGGTGGCCCCGCGAGAGGGATCGAGGGGCGAGACCACAACCGAGGGTGAACCGGTTGTCCCGATGGTGTACCCGTCCGGGGCGGCTTTTGCCAGTTGCGTGTACCCGACCTGGCCACCAGCGCCGGTGACATTATTTACTTCAACGGGGACTCCGAGCTCTCGCTCGAGAACCGGGGCGACCAGCCGTGCGGCAGTGTCGACAGCCCCGCCAGGACTGAACGCCACGAGAAACTCAATTTTTCGCTCCGGAAAGGTATCGTCAGCGCTCATGTCATCTGGGCTCCCTCCCTGCGCGCATCCGGCGAGGAAGAGAGCGACGATTCCGGTTGCAACGAACGCAGTAGTTTTCTGAAACATGTCTCGACTCACTTTCTGTTCAACAGGGTGACCGATCTCGGTCACACCTCGACGTCTTCGTTCAGAGATGCAGGTTTTTTGAAGCGAAAGAGCGGGCTGAGCAAGATCAAGGCCGCAAGGATCAAGAGCACCGTCGTGATCGGTCGGGTGACGAAAATCTCCGCAGAGCCTTGAGCGAGCAGCAGGCTCTCGCGAAGCGACCGCTCCATGAGGGGTCCGAGCACCATTGTGAGCACGAGCGGTGCCATAGGGATCTCAAAGTGCCGAAAAAGGAGCCCCACGAGGCCAAACGCCGTCATGATCAAGATGTCAAAAGTCGAAAAGTTAATCGAGTACGCACCGATGACCATGAAACACAGAATCAACGCTGAGAGCAGCGGATATGGGATCTTCAGCACCTGGACCCACACTCGGACCAGCGGAACGTTGAGAATCAAGAGGATGACATTTCCGATAAAGAGGCTGGCGATGATGGTCCAGGCAAGCTGAGACTCTTCAACAAAGAGCTGAGGCCCGGGAGTGAGCCCGTGCTGGAGAAAAGCACCCATCAGCACCGCAATCGTCGGAGAAGCCGGAATCCCGAGGGTGAAGAGCGGAATCATCGAAGCGTTTGCGTGTGCGTTGTTGGCCGTTTCTGGGCCAGCGACGCCCTCGATAGCACCCTGGCCGAGCTCTCGGCGGTGCTTGGAGAATTTTCGTTCGGCTCCGTAGGACAGCAACGAGGATACCGACGCGGTCATCCCCGGGATGACTCCGGTGAAGAACCCAATTCCCGTCCCGCGCGCGATGGCAGGTGCGGAACGTCGAGCATCGGTTCTCGTCGGCATCAGCCTGTGGATTTTTCGACCGGTGCCCGGGGTCATCTCGACACCCTGATACGACATCACCTCGGAGAGCCCAAAGATGCCGACAATAACCGCGACGAAGGCGACTCCGTCGATGAGGTCCACTTGACCGAAGGTGAATCTCGTTGCGCCCACGACCGGATCGATGCCGACCATCGCGATGAGGAGCCCGAGTGCTCCTGAGATGAGAGCCTTGACCATGGATTTTCCAGCGAGGGCCACGAGAAGTGACAGGCCGAGGAGGACGAGCGCGAAGAACTCTGGGGGCCCGATGGCAAGACCGAAAGAACTGAGGGGTTCGGCGAGAGCAACAAGCGCTACCGTCGCCAGCGTGCCACCGATGAAGGAGCCGATCGCGGCGATGGTTAAAGCCACTCCTGCGCGACCCATCTTGGTCATCTGATACCCGTCAATGACGGTCACCGCCGAGGACGCTTCCCCCGGAGTGTTCAAGAGCACACTGGTGATGGTGCCGCCGTACTGCGACCCATAGAAAATTGCGGCCAGCATGATGATTGAGGCAGCGGGATCGAGATTAAAGGACAGCGGAATGAGGAGGGCGACACCGGCAACGGGTCCGATCCCAGGAAGGACGCCGACGAGTGTCCCGAGCAGGCAGCCCAGGAAAGCAAAGAGGAGATTCTGCCAACTCAGTGCTTGAACGAAACCATCGGCAAGGCTTATCAGCGAATCCATGGCTCACAGCCCCAGGTTTGCGAGGAATGCGAGCGAGGAGGTGGGCAATCGGACTCCGAGCACCGAGTGGAAGAGCGCAAACGCCCCAAACGATCCAATGAGCGTGACACCGACTGTCCAGACCCAGGACTGTTTTCCGAGGATCTTCAGATGGAAAAAGAGAAACAGTGCCATGGACAGTTGAAACCCGAGAACGTCCATCAGGACCACGAGCACAATCAGGCTCCCCAGAATGGAGATGACTCGACTGCGGTGAACAGATTCACCGATCGCAAATCCACGCCGTTTCGTTTCCACTGCCCAGAGCGCGGCAAGTCCGATCAGGAGGACTCCCATTGCGCCGGGGAAAAAGCCGGGTCCCGGCCCGAAGGCCGTCCAGAAGCGAAGCTCGGCGGAGAGGAAGACCGTGATCACTCCGATGACGGCAACAGCGATTTGGGCGATCTGTGTCTGGAGCTTCGCGGACCACCGCGGGTGTGGCTGGGCCCCGGGGGAGGCATCGTCAGCAGACATGGGAACCTCACTTTCACATCGTCGGGAAAGGCTCAAGTTGCATTGTGTGAAACTCATATTCATTCAATGGCGACATGACCATAACAACACGTCTGAGAGAAGTCAACGGCGCCCCAGGCGCACGTCGCAGAAGCGATACGTGCGAGATTTCAGGGCAGTCGGGACCGGCTGCGCCGTTCGGGGTCGGGCGTCGGGTCCAGGTGCTCGAGCAGGGCTCAGCGCGCCCCCCGCCGAGCCCGCCTCGCAGTCGCCCGGCTAGTCGGCGTCCGGCTCGGCGGCGGCCTCGGCCGCCCGGCGCTTGCCGCGGGCGCGCGGGCGGGGCGGCCGCCCGTAGGAGTCGCCCGGCTCCACGGCCGGGGTGTCCGCCTCCGCGAAGAGGACGCGGATCACCTCGGTCGCCGTCGGCTCCGGGGCGGCGTCGCCCGTCGCCTCCGCGCGCGGGCCCTGGCCGCCGACGCGGTCCGGGGTGAGCCGGCGACGGCGGTCGCCGCCCCGGCGCAGGTCCCGGTTCAGGCGGCGGTCGCCGTGATACAGGATCCCCCGCCAGTCCACCTCGGTGCTCGCCTTCGGCACCACCGGGCTCACGGGCGGCGTCTTCTTCGGCTTCACCGGCACGTACAGCCAGCCGACGACGCCGAGCACGATGTCCGCGAGCGAGTTGCGCAGGCCGATGTAGGAATAGATCGCCCAGGTCGCCATGATGGCGTTGAACGCGGCGAAGGCCGCGTTGCCCCAGTTCTGGAGCTGGAAGTCGCGCAGCGCCGTGATGACCGAGAAGATCACGATCAGGTAGGGGATCGCGACGTAGATCGCGGGCGCCGCCGTGCGGCTGGCCACCTTCGGGGTGCGCGCGAAGGGAATCTTCTGCCCGGTGATCGCCTGCTGCACCGACTTCGCCACCCCGGCGAGGTTCACCGGTAACAGCACCAGGTTGAAGCCGTAGATGCGGAAAATGTCGCTGAAGCGGTGCCCCGCGTCCCGCAGGTCCGAGCCCATCGACAGGAAGTACGGCAGCGCCGCGACAAAGACCAGGGGGCTCAGCAGGCGCGAGTCGAAGGGGTAGAACAGCAGGAAGAGCAACCCGAGCGAGGCCCAGGTGATCGACACCATGTAGTTCGTGCGCAGCATCCACTCGCTCGCCCGCACCTGATCGGGGGAGCCGCGCCTGGCCCGGATCTGCTCGAAAAACTTCGGCATGATGAGCAGGCCGCCGTTCGCCCAGCGGCGACGCTGCACCACGAGCGAGCCGAAGTCGGGCGGGGTCGCGCTGTAGCTCAGCCGCTCCGGGTAGTTCTTGAGCGACCAGCCATGCGTGCCCAGGTCGATGCTCGACTCGGTGTCCTCGATGACGGTGCGGTCCTGCACGTAGGTCGTGATCGTGAAGCCGCCGACCGTCTCGGTCTCGGCGATGTCGTTCAGGGCCGCCTTCCGGATGACCGCGTTCGCGCCGACCCAGAAGGTCGCGTCGTAGTGGGTCATGCCCTGGTGCAGCTGGTACTGGAGATCGGTTGTCGCGCCCGCGATCCGCTCGATCCGGGTCGGCGCGCCGCGGAACGAGGAATACGGGGTCTGCGTGACCGCGATGCGCTCGTTCTCTGGCTGCTCCAGCAGGTACACCAGCCGGATGCAGTAGTCCCGCAGCAGCTGTGAGTCCGCGTCGAGCGTCAGCAGGTAGCGGCTGTCGGGCACCACGAGATCCCCGGGCTCGGAGGCCTCGTGCTGCCCCCGCCGGACCAGCACGGTGCTCGCCTGATCCGTGCCCTCCTGCCGGAACACCCCGCCCATGAGCGAGATGAAGGAGTTCAGGTTCATCGCCTTGTTCGGCTCGTGCGAGAGCGAGGCGTACCGCTTCCGCTCAAACACGCACAGCTCGGCGCGGAAGATCCACAGCAGCCGCCTGAGCAGCTCCTCGATCCGCTCGGCGGGCGGTGCCTCGCGCTGATCGGCCGCCGCCTGAAGCGCCAGCCGGGTCAGCCGCAGATCGCTCGCCAGCCCGAGGAGCACCTGCTCCACGAAGAACTCGGAGACGTGGTCGTGCAGGGCCTCTTCGCCCGCGAACCGCTCCAGCCACTCGGCGGCGAAGGCGTAGTG
>NZ_JAPFRB010000003.1:598855-599688 GCF_035726885.1 Leucobacter sp. M11
AGTCCGCGAACACCCGGGCGAAGTGCGCGGCGGGCTCCGCCAGGCGCTCCGCGATCTCCTCGGTCAGCTCCCGGGTCCGGGCGAGCCGGGCGCGGGCCTCCTCGCCAACGGGGTTCGGGGCATCGTCGACGAGCAGCACGACCCGCACGCTCGGGAACTCCTGCAACGCCGCGGACCAGAGCGTGTAGCGGACGATCTCTGGCTCTTCGTCGTAGCAGGGGATCAGCACGGTGATGTCGGAGTCCGAGCCGCGGAAGTGCTCGTCGATGATCGCGCGCTCCGTGCGCTGGTGCGCCCGGTACCGGGTCAGCGCGCCCTGCCGGGCGAGCAGGTACATCGTGGCCGAGAAGGTCAGCATCGTGACGATCAGCGCGTAGGTGAAGGTTTCCAGGTGAAAGCGGAACGAGGAACCGGAGCTCTCGATCGTGATGCGCAGCACGGTCGTGATCAGGTATAAGAACCAGGCCAGTACGGTCACCAGGATCGCGATGCGCCCCCAGATGACCTTGGTCCGGCTGGGCACGGCGGGCACGATCGACAGCGGTTCCGAGCGGCGCTCGGCACCCCACTGGCGCTTGCGGGGCTGCACGGCTGCGGGCGCGATCGGCATGGCCCCCCTCATTCCTGTTTCGCACCGGGCACGTTCCGAGCCGCGGGAGCGCGGAAAGCCGGTGTGCTCATATTATGCTGACTGCGAGGGGTCTTGGTCGAGGCCGACAGCGGGACTGACGTGTTTCCTTCCGGCGGTTGCCTCGGCGGTCGCGAACGGCGGGAAGGTGGGGGAGCATGGCGAAGTGGTTTCCGGGTCGACGCCTGTCCTGGGTTCGGCTCAC
>NZ_JAPFRB010000003.1:599720-602156 GCF_035726885.1 Leucobacter sp. M11
GGGGGATCTGGTGGGCCTGGGCCTCCTGGCAGGATCAGCAGGCCGCCCAGGAACGCACCCCCTGGACCGACGGCTACGTCGATGTGACCGCGACGCCCGCCTTTGCCTTCGAGGCCGTGAACGGCGAGGGCACCCCGAACAACGTTGCGCTCGCCTTCATCGTGGCGGGCGACGGCGCCTGCGAGCCGATGTGGGGCGGCGCGTACACCCTCGACGAGGCGGGCACTCAGCTCGACCTGGACCGGCGGCTCGAGCGCCTGCGCAATCTCGGCGGCTCCGCGATGATCTCCTTCGGCGGGGAACGCAACGAGGCACTCGCCCAGGTGTGCGCCGACCCCGGCGAGCTCGCTGAGGTGTACCGGACCGTGATCGACCGCTACCGAGTGCTCTCGATCGACATGGACGTCGAGGGTGACCTCCTGGCCGATCACGCGGCCGTCGCCCGCCAGGCCGAGGCCGTCGCCGCGGTGCAGCGCGAGCGTCGGGAGCGCCGGGACGCGGACAGCGGCCTCGATGTGTGGCTCACGCTGCCGATCGCGCAGACCGGGCTGACCCCGGACGGGGTGGAGGCGGTCCGCGCCTACCTGGCGGCGGGCGTCGACCTGGCCGGGGTGAACGCGATGACGATGAACTTCGGCCCGAACGCCGAGGAGACAACGATGGCGGAGCGCTCGATCGCGGCGCTTGAGGCCCTGCACCGCCAGCTCAACGCGGTGTACCGGGATGCGGAGTTGCCCCTGGGCTCCGCCGTGCTCTGGAGCAAGATCGCGGCGACCCCGATGCTCGGCCAGAACAACGTCCGCGCGGACGTCTTCACCCTGGACGACGCGAAGCGACTGAACCGCTTCGCCAACGAACGCGGCATGATCCGGCTGTCCATGTGGTCGCTGAACCGCGACCGGAGCTGCGCCGAGAACTGGGCGGACCACCGCGAGGTCTCGGACTCGTGCAGCGGCGTCGAGCAGGGCAACGCCTCCTTCGCCGGGGAGCTGCGCCACGACCGGGACGGCGAGATCCGGCACGACCCGAACGCCTCAGAGGGCCTGCGGCCCAGCGAAGCCGTGGACGACCCGGCGAAGAGCCCGTATCCGATCTGGTCGGCGGCGGCCGCGTACCCCGAGGGCAGCAAGGTGGTCTGGCGGCAGAGCGTCTATCGCGCCGCCTGGTGGACGCAGGGGGACACCCCGGACGATCCGACGGCGGCGGCCGGCGCGAACCCCTGGCGGCTCATCGGCCCCGTGCTGGCCGGGGAGACCCCCGTGCCGACGCCCGCGCTCCCCAGCGATGCGCTGCCCGCCTGGTCCCACGACGCCACCTACGAGAGCGGCGACCGGGTGCTCTTCGACGGGACGGGGTACGAGGCGCGCTGGTGGACGCGGGGCGACAGCCCGGACGCGGCGAAGGTCGTGCCGGACGCCTCGCCCTGGCGTCCGCTCACGGTGGACGAGATCCGGGAGATCGAGCACGCCGCCCGCTAACCCGGCCCGGGGCCGCAGCCTGAGGCGCTTCGGCTTGCGGTGTGGCCCCCGATGGCATAAGCTATCCCTTGGCCAAAGACCGTAGGTGCCGAGCTCGCGAGAGTTCGCCGAAGTTCACGTCAGTGAGACCCGCGCAGGTGCAGACCGAAGGATCCTCAAGTTCGCTTGACTCCCCAGCTCCGTGCGTGCGCGCCGGAGCTTTTTTCGTTCCCGGAGGTTGGCGGCCCGCCCCGCAATCGTGGGGCGGAAGCAATCAAGCATAGGGAGCGCCATGGCGACAAAGGATGCACGGGTTGCCGACCTTCAGAAGAAATTCGAAGAGTCGACTGCCGTACTGCTCACTGAGTACCGCGGGCTCACGGTAGGACAGCTGCGGGAACTCCGCACCAACATCCGTGAGAACGCCACGTACGCCGTGGCGAAGAACACGCTGACCAAGATCGCTGCGAACAACGCCGGTATCACCGCATTCGATGACGAGCTCGTGGGTCCCTCCGCGATCGCCTTCGTGCACGGTGACCCCGTCGCCGTTGCGAAGGGTCTCCGTGACTTTGCCAAGGCAAACCCTCTTCTGGTGATCAAGGGCGGCTACTTCGATGGCAAGCCCCTGACCGCCGCGGAGGTAGGCAAGCTCGCCGACCTCGAGTCCCGCGAAGTTCTGCTCGGCAAGCTTGCCGGCGCCTTCAAGGCCTCGCTGTTCGGAGCCGCATATCTGTTCAACGCACCGCTCGCTCAGGCCGCTCGCGGCTTCGGCGCGCTCCGCGACAAGCAGGAGTCCGCGAACTAGCTCACGCTGGTTCGATCGACACACACCATTTGCTCGCGGTGCGGGCACACTATTAAGGGAGAAATACTATGGCTAAGCTTTCCACCGAAGAGCTGCTCGAGCAGTTCAAGGGCCTGACCCTCATCGAGCTCTCCGAGTTCGTCAAGGCCTTCGAGGAGACCTTCGAGGTCT
>NZ_JAPFRB010000003.1:602208-613462 GCF_035726885.1 Leucobacter sp. M11
TGAAGAGGTCGAGGAGAAGACGGAGTTCGACGTCGTCCTCGAGTCCGCCGGCGACAAGAAGATCCAGGTCATCAAGGCTGTGCGCGAGCTCACCAGCCTCGGCCTGGGCGAGGCGAAGGCTCTCGTCGAGGAGGCCCCCAAGGCTATCCTCGAGGGCGCTGCCAAGGAGGCCGCCGAGGCCGCCAAGACCAAGCTGGAAGAGGCTGGCGCGACCGTCAAGCTCGTGTAAGTTTCTTTTCACTTGGCGGATGCCGTCACCCCTCGGGGTGGCGGCATCCGCTTTTTGCGCCCCCGGAGTCCCCCGCCTCCCCAGCCACCCCTCGTCGGCGCGGTGAGCGAGCAGGGCACGGTCCGTGGAAACCCCGGGTTTCGGGGTCGGTGCGACGCCAAAAACGTATCTTCTGCGGCACACGGGGCGTTTCGGGGCGAAAATGGCGGTTTCCGGGCCCTATGCTGGACCCCATGCCGCAGCGTCACGAGATCACCCAGGCCGCGCGCCTGCACCGCGTCCGCTACGACGTGCGGGGCCCGATCCTGCGGGAGGCCGAGCGCCTCGAAGCCGAGGGTCGCACCATCACCAAGCTGAACATCGGCAACCCCGCCCCGTTCGGCTTCCGCGCCCCGGAGGCGCTTGTCGAGGCCGTCGCGCGCGCGCTCGCGGGGGACGGTCAGGGCTACAGCGACTCCCGCGGCGTCCTCCCCGCGCGCGAGGCGGTCGCGGAGTATTACCGCAGCCTCGGCGTGGCCGGGGTCGGCCCGGACGATGTGCTCCTCGGCAACGGCGTCAGCGAGCTGATCTCGCTCGTCCTGCAAACCCTGCTCGACCCGGGCGACGAGGTGCTCGTGCCCGCGCCCGACTACCCGCTCTGGACGGCGCAGGTCACGCTCTCCGGCGGCCGCGCCGTGCACTACCCCTGCGTGGAGTCCGCGGGCTGGGCCCCCGATCTCGACGCGATCGAGGCGCTGATCACCCCGCGTACCCGCGCCCTCGTCCTCATTAACCCGAACAACCCCACCGGCGCGGTGTATCCGCCCGAGACCGTGCGCCGCTTCGCGAGCCTCGCCGAACAATACGGACTCCTGCTCCTCGCGGACGAGATCTATGACCGGATCCTCTATGACGGGGCGCGGCACGAGCACGCGGCCACGCACGTCACCGACACCCTCTGCGTGACCTTCAGCGGCCTGTCGAAGGCCTGGCTGGCCGCGGGCTTCCGGAGCGGCTGGCTCGTGCTCTCGGGCAACCGGGAGCGCGCGCGGAGCTTCCTGGAGGGGCTCAGCCTCCTGGCGAACATGCGAATGTGCGCGAACACGCCTGCCCAGTACGCGATCCCGGCCGCCCTCACCGGGCCGCAGCCGATCGAGGCCCTGATCGCCCCCGGGGGACGGCTTGCCGTGCAGCGCGAGACGGCGCATCGACTGCTGAACGAGATCGAGGGGGTGAGCTGCGTGCGGCCGGCGGGCGCGCTGTACCTCTTCCCGCGGCTCGACCCCGAACGCTTCCCCATCGCGGATGACCAGGCCTTCGTCATTGAGCTGCTGCGGGCCACCGGCATCCTGGTCACGAACGGCACCGGCTTCAACTTTCCCACCCCGGACCACCTCCGCTTCGTCACCCTGCCCGACGTCGCGACGCTCGAGGATGCCATCGGCAAGATCGCGGGCTTCCTCGACACCCAGCGCCGGGATTGAGGGGCGGCGGGGGCCGTCCGTGGGCGCGCCCGCCTCCTCCCACGGGAGGAGATTGCCGGGAATTGACGCCCGGAGCTTGCACGAGAAAAACCGCTTTGTTACGCTCCGAGAACACGGGTGGCCTCTGACTGGGGGGACCGGCTCCGTGCTCGCGCCGAGACCAGGCAATCAACCGGCACTTCGCCACCCAGTCGCCCGACCCGAAGGACTCCCGTGGCACTGCTCTCGCTGACCCTGCGACACGCCAAACCCTATTGGCGCTGGATCGTCGCCGTCTTCATCCTGCAACTGATCTCCACGATCGCGACGCTGACCCTGCCGAGCCTGAACGCGCAGATCATCGATCACGGCGTCGCGACCGGGGACACCGACTACATCTGGCGCACCGGCGCGTTCATGCTCGCCGTCTGCCTGCTCCAGGTTGCCGCCGCGATCGGCGGCGTCTACTTCGGCGCGAAGACCGCGATGGCCATCGGCCGGAACCTGCGCGCCGAGGTCTACGCGAAGGTCTCCTCGCTGAGCGTGCTCGAGACCACCCGCTTCGGCGCCGGCACCCTGATTACCCGAGGCACGAACGACGTGCAGCAGATCCAGATGCTCGTGCTCATGGCCCTGAACTTCATGGTCTCCGCCCCGATCATGTGCATCGGCGGCATCATCATGGCCCTCCGCGAGGACGCCGGGATGTCCTGGCTGGTGTGGGCCTCCGTCGCGATCCTCTTCGTGGTCGTGGCCTTCCTCGTGTACCTGCTCCTGCCGATGTTCCGGGTCATGCAGGACCGGATCGACGGCATTAACTCCGTGCTTCGCGAGCAGATCATGGGCATCCGCGTCGTGCGGGCCTTCGTCCGCGAGCCCTTCGAGTCCGAGCGCTACCGCCGGGCGAACGAGGCCATCACGAAGGTCTCGCTCCGGGTGGGCAACATCTTCGTGCTCATGTTCCCCGTCATCATGATGGTGCTGCACCTGGCCACCGCCGCCGTGCTCTGGTTCGGCGGGCACCGGGTGGAGGACGGCGTCGTCAACGTGGGCGCGCTGACCGCCTTCCTGCAGTACCTGCTCCAGATTCTGATGGCCGTGATGATGGGCGTGTTCATGGTGATGATGATCCCGCGCGCCGTGGTCTGCGCCGAGCGCATCCGTGAGCTGCTCGACACCGAGGGCTCCCAGAGCTTCCCGAGCGCGCCCACCCGCCCGACGCCCGACGCGGGCCGGGTCGAGTTCTCCGGGGTGAGCTTCGGCTTCCCCGGGGCCGAGCTGCCCGTCATCCGCGACCTGAGCTTCGTCGCCGAGCCCGGCAAAACAACCGCGATCATCGGCTCCACCGGCTCCGGCAAGACGACGGTCCTGAACCTGCTCCTGCGGCTCTTCGACCCGCAACGGGGCAGCATCACGA
This sequence comes from Leucobacter sp. M11, assembly GCF_035726885.1. Taxonomy (NCBI): domain Bacteria; kingdom Bacillati; phylum Actinomycetota; class Actinomycetes; order Micrococcales; family Microbacteriaceae; genus Leucobacter; species Leucobacter sp. M11. Next base: position 605,297 of record NZ_JAPFRB010000003.1, read on the forward strand.
TCGACGGTGCGCCCGTGAACGAGCTCACCCGCGCCCAGCTCGCCGAGGCCGTGAGCCTCGTCCCCCAGAAGCCCTACCTGTTCTCCGGCACCATCGGCTCGAACCTCCGCTTCGGCCGCGAGAGCGCGACGGACGAGGAGCTGTGGGAGGCGCTGCGCGTCGCGCAGGGCGCGGATTTCGTCCAAGAGCGCCCGAAGGGCCTCGATGAGCCGATGAGCCAGGGCGGCACGAGCGTCTCCGGCGGGCAGCGCCAGCGGCTCTCGATCGCCCGAGCCCTGGTGGCGCAGCCCCGCGTCTACCTCTTCGACGACTCGTTCTCCGCGCTCGACGTCGCCACGGACGCTCGGCTTCGCGCCGCGCTCGGCGACGCGACGGGTGACGCGACCGTGATCATCGTCGCGCAACGCGTCTCCACGATCACGGAGGCCGACCGGATCATCGTGCTGGATGACGGCGCGATCGTCGGCTCCGGCAGCCACGAGGAACTGCTGGAGAGCAGCCGGGTGTACCAGGAGATTGTGCAATCGCAGCTGAGCGCCGAGGAGGTGGCATAACCGTGGCGAAGAACAACCGCGACCCCAAGCCCGACACCACCGTCGAGTCTGCGGAGGTGGACGGCGTCGACGAGTTCGCCGCGTACCAGAGCTCCGGCGACAGCATGTTCGACGAGCAGCCGGTCCGCAAGGCCCAGGCATTCTGGCCCTCCGCGAAGCGCCTCGTCGGCCTGCTCCGACCCGAGCGGCTCGGCATGGTCGTCGTCTTCCTGCTCGTGACGGGCTCCGTCGTGCTCACCGTGCTCGCGCCGAAGGTCCTCGGCGCCGCGATGGACGTGATCTTTAACGGCTTCATGGGCAAGCCCCTGCCCGCCGGCGTGCCGCTGGAGACCGTGATCGAGGGGCTGCGCCAGTCCGGCGACCCCGAGGACGCCCGCTTCGCGGACATGCTGCAGGGCACCTCCGTGGTCCCCGGTGAGGGCATCGACTTCGCCCGCCTCGGCCAGCTGATCGTCGCGGTGCTCGCGATGTACCTCGTGGCCTCCTTCCTGATGTGGGCGCAGGGCTACGTGCTCAACCGCCTCGTCATGCGGGTCGTCTACAAGCTCCGTCAGGACATCGAGGAGAAGCTCAACCGGCTCCCGCTGCGCTACTTCGACAGCCGCCAGCGCGGTGACCTGCTCTCCCGCGTCACGAACGACGTGGACAACATCCAGTCCGCCCTGCAACAGGCCTTCTCGCAGCTCGTCCAGTCCGTGCTCACCGTGCTCGGTATCACCGCGATGATGTTCATCGTGTCCTGGCAGCTCGCGCTGATCGCGCTGATCGCCCTGCCCCTGTCCGGGATCATCGCGGGGGTGATCGGCGTGCGGGCGCAGAAGCTGTTCTCCGCCCAGTGGAAAAACACGGGCGTGCTCAACGGGCACATCGAGGAGTCCTTCTCCGGGCACGAGCTGGTACGGGTCTTCAACCGCGACGAGGTGATGGCGACGGAGTTCGAGCAGAAGAACGAGTCGCTGTTCAAGGCCGCCTTCGGGGCGCAGTTCATCTCCGGCATGATCATGCCCTCGATGACCTTCGTGTCCTACCTGTCCTACGTGCTCATCGCGGTCGTGGGCGGTCTCCGCGTCGCCTCTGGGCAGATCAGCCTCGGTGACGCCACCGCCTTCATCCAGTACTCGCGCGAGTTCTCGCAGCCGATCGGCGAAATGGCGGGCATGGCCAATATGCTCCAGTCGGGCGTTGCCTCGGCCGAGCGCACCTTTGAGCTCCTGGATGCCGAGGAAGAGGAGGACGAGACGGTCACCGAGTCGCTGCCAGAGCGGACCGACGGCCACGTCCAGTTCGATCGCGTCGCCTTCCGCTACGACCCGGAGACCCCGCTGATCGAGGACCTCAGCTTCGAGGCAAACCCCGGCCAGATGGTCGCCATCGTGGGTCCCACGGGCGCGGGCAAGACGACGCTCGTGAACCTGATCATGCGCTTCTACGAGCTGACGGACGGGCGGATTCTGCTCGACGGCCGCGACATCACGCACCTCAGCCGCGCCGAGCTGCGCGGGCAGATCGGGATGGTGCTCCAGGACGCGTGGCTCTTCGAGGGCACGATCCGCGAAAACATCCGCTACGGGCGGCTCGACGCGAGCGACGAGGAGGTCATCGCCGCGGCCGAGGCCACGATGGTGGACCGCTTCGTGCGGCAGCTGCCTGAAGGCTACGACACCGTGCTCGAGGAGAACGCGACGAGCCTGTCCGCGGGGGAGCGCCAACTCGTCACGATCGCGCGCGCCTTCATCGCGAACCCCTCGCTGCTGATTCTGGACGAGGCCACCTCGTCCGTGGACACCCGCACCGAGTTGCTCGTGCAGCAGGCGATGGCCGCGCTGCGCACGGACCGCACCTCCTTCGTGATCGCGCACCGGCTCTCCACGATCCGGGACGCCAACACGATCCTCGTGATGGAGGACGGCCGCATTGTCGAGCAGGGCCGGCACGAGGATCTCCTCGCCGCGCGCGGGGCGTATTACACGCTCTACATGACCCAGTTCGCGGGCGAGGGCCTGGAGGACACCGCCGAGCCGGAGACCGCGACCGGCGCGATCCCCGTGGTTGCGTCCGAGGCCGACTCAGACACCGATGCCCCGGCGCGCCCGGCGCCGGGGGAGCACCCGGGGCCGAGCGCCGAGGAGGCCCGCTAAACTCGGCCGAGAACCCGGGGGGCCGGGGGAACGGCTGCCCGGTCGCCCGGACGCCGCGCCCCCGTCCGCGCCCCCGCCCCCGAGCCGCCCCCGACCCGCGCGCGGCCCGCGTGCCGGCCAGACACAGGAGCCCACCATGACCGACGCACGCGCCCACCACCCAGGCATCGGCGCTGAGCCGTTGCCGGTGCCCCGGCCCTGGGGGCGGGAAGCGATCCGGGCCCGATTCGGTCGTCGGGTGCTCCTCGGCTCCGGCGTCGTGCTGGTCACGGTGGCCGTGCTCATGGCGGGCACCCGGCTGCTCGGTTGGGTGCCCCCCGCCGAGACCCCGGCGCAGAGCTGGGCGCCCCCGATGGTGCTCGGCGCGATTGGTGCGCTGGAGCTGCTGCTCGTGCGGCTGGGGCGGCCGCAACGGCAGCTGCCGGCGCTGATCAACGTCGTGACCGTGAGCCCGGCCGGGTTCCGACCCGCCGACAACTGGGCGCACCTGTTCCGGATCCGCGGCGCGGGCGCCGCCGGGGTGGTCGGCCTGGCGCTGTTCGGCGCGCTCGCCCTGGGCGCGGGCGTCGCGGGCATCCTCGGCGCGCTCGGGCTCATCGGCCTGCCCCTGGCCGCGGGTCAGACGATCCTGGTCAGTGTGGTGAGCGTGGTACTGGGGTTCCTCGGGGTCGCCCTGCTCAGCGCGGCCGGGCTGTCCCTGCGCGCCTCCCGGCGCGGAGCAAGCTTTGGCGAGCGGCCCGCCGGTGTGACGGTCGGACCGAACGCGATTCTGGTGCACGCCGCGGGGGTCGACCGCGAGATCCCCTGGGCGCGGGTGCGCTCGGTCACCGCGCAGCGCCTCAACGCGGGCACCCCGGCGAGCGGGCTGCTGGACGCGGCGGACCGCATGACGCTGGACGGGGTGGTCCGGCAACCGCTGGACATCATTCGGATCGAGCTAAGCGACGGCGAACCGCAGCTGCTCGCCCGGGGCACGAGCGCCTCCGCGCCGGAGCTGCTCTTCAACGTCCTGTTCCTGGCCCACAGCACCCCGGCCTTCCGGGCGGAGCTCGGCACGACCGCCGGGCAGCAGCGGCTGGAGGCCTGGGCGGCGGGACTGCCGCGCCGCTGAGCCCCGCACGCCCTGGGCCCGCGGGAGGACCCGCGCGAGCCCGGTTCGGGCCCGGCGCATGCCGCGCGAGGAACACGCCGCTCCGCTCCACGTGAAACCCCGCCCGTTCCGTGCCCGGGCGCGCTACGATCACTGACATGAGCATGGGTGGCGGACGCGGTGGCGGGGGACGGGTTTCCGGGGGCGACTTTGAGGCCCAGCGCAAGAAGAACGAGGCCGCGCCGAAAATCCCAGAGATCGGCAGGCGCATCTGGGAGCTGTTTCGCCCCTATCGCGGCCAGCTCTTCGTCATCATCGCCCTCGTACTCGTGTCCGCCGCGCTCGGCATCATCCCGCCGCTGATCACCCAGCAGGTCTTTGACCGGGGCCTGTTCGGCGAGGGCGGCCCGAACATGACCGTCCTCGGCTGGCTCGTCGGCGGCATGATCCTGATCTTCGTGGTCTCCGCCGCGATTGGCCTCTGGCAGGCCCTGCTGACCGCAAAGGTCGGCAACCGGGTCATGGGCGATCTGCGCATCAAGCTGTTCTCGCATCTCCAGTCGATGGAGCTGGCGTTCTTCACCCGGACGAAGACCGGCGTGATCCAGTCCCGGCTGCAGAACGACGTTGGCGGCGTCTCCAGCGTGCTCACCAACACCGTGTCGAGCGTGATCGGCAACACCGTGACCGTGATCGCCGCCTTCGCCGCGATGATCGTGCTCAGCTGGCAGCTGACGATCGTCGCCGTGCTGCTCATGCCGATCCTGGTGATCGCGCAGCGCCGGGTGGGCCAGATCCGGGCCCGCATCGCGGGCAAGACCCAGGAATCGCTGTCCGAGATGACCGCGATCACGCAGGAGGCGCTGAGCGTCTCGGGCGTGCTGCTCGCGAAGACCTACTCCCGGCAGGGCGAGGAGACGGCCCGCTACGCGGATGAGAACGCGACGCAGATCGACCTGCAGGTGCGTCAGGCCATGAGCGGGCAGGGCTTCTTCGCTCTCGTGAACATCTTCCTGTCGAGCGTCCCCGCGGTCGTGTACCTCGTCTCGGGCTGGCTGATCCTCGGCGGCGACGTCGGGATTACGGCGGGCACGATCGTCGCCTTCACCACGATCCAGTCCCGACTCCTGTTCCCCATGATGGGGCTCATGCGCGTCGCGCTCGACCTGCAGACCTCCTCCGCGCTCTTTGCCCGGATCTTCGAGTACCTGGACCTGAAGCCCGCGCTCGTGGACGCCCCGAACGCCCGCGCCCCCCGCGCCACGGGGCCGGACGCCGGGCGGATCGTCTTCGAGGACGTGTCCTTCCGCTACCCCGACGCCGAGCCAGAGGACCCGCCGACCCTCGACCAGCTGTCCTTTGAGATCGAGCCGGGCGAGTTCGTCGCGTTCGTCGGGGCCTCCGGCTCCGGCAAGACCACGGTCAGCTACCTGATCCCGCGCCTCTACGACGCCCAGTCCGGCACGGTCCGCTTCGCGGGCGACGACGTGAAGGAGCTCGCGCAGGAGCGGCTCATGGACCAGGTCGGCATGGTGACGCAGGAGTCCTACCTGTTCCACGCCACCATCGGCGAGAACCTCCGCTACGCGAAGCCGGACGCCACGGACGAGGAACTCATCGCCGCGGCCAAGAGCGCGAACATTTACGACACCATCGCGAGCTTCCGAGACGGCTTCGACACCGTGGTCGGGGAGCGCGGCTACCGCCTCTCCGGAGGCGAAAAACAGCGCCTCGCGATCGCCCGCGTGCTGCTGAAGAACCCGCCCGTGCTCATCCTGGACGAGGCAACGAGCGCGCTCGACACCGTCAGCGAGCGGGTCGTGCAGGACGCGCTCGACCAGGCGCGCGATGGCCGCACCACGATCGCCATTGCCCACCGGCTCTCCACGGTCCGCGATGCGGACACGATCTACGTGCTCGGCAAGGGACGCATCCTGGAGAGCGGCACGCACGAGGAGCTGCTCGCGAAGCGCGGGGCCTACGCGGAGCTGTACTCCCAGCAGGCGAACCCCGGCGCCTAAGCCGCGCCGCCGGCCGGGAACTGCGGGGCTGGGCAAGCCCACCCCGCAGGGCCCGGACCTACGAGGTCAGCCGGGGGACCACGACGACGCCGCGGTAGGCGGGGTCTCCCCACCGGGTGATGCGGTCCACGGTGGCCGCGGGCAGCGGGAGCGCGTGGCTGTCCACCCAGGTCTCGCCGTGCTCGCTCTCCACCCAGGGGTCGAAGACGATCACGTGCCCGTCGAGCACCTCGCTGGCCAGGACCCAGTGCGGTGTCGGGTCCTGGATGAGCGGGTCGAGGTCGATCAGGAGGAACACGTCGTTGCCCGCCGCGACGGCCCGCACGAGGTCTTCGGTGCTCAGCCACTCGCGGCGGATCTCGATGCCGAGCTCCTGCGCGGTGCGCAACGAATCCGCCTGGAGCTGGGTCCGGAGGGTGAGTTCGTGGGGCTGATCCCGGTACCACTCGAGGAGCACGGGGCCCGGCTCGCTCAGGAACACGGTCGGGGTGCCAAAGGGCAGGCCGAGGGCGCTCGTGGCCTGGGCGGTCGAGACCGCGAGGGAGACCGGTTCGACCGCGGGCAGATTCGTCGCGGTGCGCCAGAAGGCGATCTCCGCGGCGTGGTTGGCATCCCCGCTCGTGGGGCCGAAGGTGCCAGCCCCGCCCGCCTCCAGTGACATGAGCGCGGTGACCGCGCCGCAGGTGACATCGGTGGTCTGTCCGTAGTAGGGGATGGTCCGGCTCGGCCGGGCCCCGGCCCACCGCGACCAGCCGAGCACGGCGCCGCGGGTGCTCGGCACGGAGAAGACGGGCACCTGATCCTGTTTGAAGCCGAGGCGGCTGAGCGCGGCCCGCGAGTCCGCGTCGAGCGGGGCAAGCTCGGGGCGCTCCGTGAACTTCACGGCGAGGGCACCGCCCTCGCTCGCGCCGGTGACCGCGGCCCCGAGCAGCCGCTCGAACACCGTCGCGTCCGGGGCGATCACGTCCACGACGGTCCGGGACGAGGTGAGCGGGCGGCCCGCGATGAGGAGCGCACCCACCGCGGTGCCGGCGGCGTCCTCGGCCACGTGCACCTCGGGGGTCCAGAAGGCGCGCTCGACGGACCAGAGCTCGGCCCGCTCGGGCGGCAGTCCCGCGGCCAGGGGCTCGGGCAGGCTCGGGGCGGCTGCGGTGATCGTGCGGACGGTGACCTCGGTCATGACTCTGCTTTCGTCGAGGGTGAGTGGGATTCAGCGGAGCCCTCGTGGCGTGCGGAGCTGACGAGGAGCTGCGTATAGGGGTGCTGGGGCTCGCGGAGGACGCGGTGCACGCTGCCCTGCTCCACGGCGGAGCCGCGGCGCAGCACGAGCACGCGGCTCGCGATCCGGGCGACGACACCCAGATCGTGCGTGATGAACAGCATCGCGAGGCCGAGCTCGTCGCGGAGGCGGCCCAGGAGCGCCAGGATCTGGGCCTGCACGGAGACGTCGAGCGCGGAGACGGACTCGTCGCAGATGAGCACCCGCGGCCGGGGAGCCAGCGCGCGGGCGATCGCGACCCGCTGGCGCTGTCCGCCGGAGAGCTGCGCCGGACGCCGCTCGGCGAGGGCCGGGTCGAGGTCGACGAGTTCGAGGAGCCCGGGCACCTCGCTCGCGGGGCGGCCGGCGGCCGCGAGCGCCTCGCGGAGCGACTGCCCGACGGTGAACATCGGGTTGAGGGTCGAGTAGGGGTCCTGGAACACGATCTGCATCTGCCCGGGGGTGCGCCCCCGGCGACCCGGCGGCAGGGTCTCCCCGGCGAGGGTGACCGAGCCCCGGTCGGGGCGTTCCAGCCCGGCGATGCACCGTGCCAGGGTGGACTTCCCGGAGCCGGATTCGCCCACGATGGCGACGACCTCGCCCGCGGCAACCGCGACGTCGACCCGGTCCAGCGCGGCGAAGGAGCCAAAGCTCTTGCCGAGGCCGGAGGCGACGAGGAGCGGCTCTGCCGCTGGGGTCTCGGGGAGGAGCGCGTCGTCGAGGGACGGGTTCGCGGCGATGAGGGCCCGCGTGTAGGCGTGCTCCGGCGCGGAGAGGACGCGCTCGGTGTCGCCGCGTTCGACGACGGTGCCGTCGCGCATCACCATGACCTCGTGGGCGCGCCCGCGGACGACCTCGAGGTCGTGGCTGATCAGGATCATGCTCATCTGGTGCCGGTCCTGGAGCGCGCGGAGCAGATCGAGGACCTCGCCCTGCGTGCTCGCGTCGAGCGCGGTGGTGGGTTCGTCGGCGATGAGGAGCCGGGGCTCGGCCGTCAGCGCGGCGGCGATGGCGACCCGCTGCCGCATCCCGCCGGACAGCTCCGAGGGGAACTGCCGGGCGACGCGCTCGGGGAGCTGCACCTCGGCGAGCCGCTCGGCGATCT
>NZ_JAPFRB010000003.1:613506-615797 GCF_035726885.1 Leucobacter sp. M11
TGCTCCCGGGCCAGGATGCCGAGCCCGATCTGGTCCCCGCAGCGGTGCGTGGGGCTCAGGCTGGTGAAGGGATCCTGGAGGAGCAGCACCGCGCGGGGGCCGCGGACGCGCCGCCAGGCGGCCTCCGGCGCGTCGAGTTCGATGGCGGCGCCGTCGATGCTGAGCGTTCCGGTTGCGGTGACCCCGGCGGGGAGCAGCCCGGTGATGGCGCGCGCGGTCATGGTCTTCCCGGAGCCGGACTCGCCGATGATCGCGAGGGTGCGCCCGGGGGGCACCGTGAGATCGAGGGGGTCCACGAGCGGCCCGGCGGGCCCGGTCACGCGGATGCCCCGCGCGTCCAGGCCCAGCGGTGCGGCGGTGCGTGCCTGCGCGGTCATCGGATTCCCTTTCGGCGGAGTCGCTCGGTGATCTGGTCGCCGATGACGTTGATGGCCATGGACACGAGGACGATGAGGAGCGCGGGGGCGAGGAGCATGGCGGGGTTGTCGGCCATGACGCTGCGCCCGTCGGAGATCTGCCGCCCCCAGTCGGCGCTGCCCGGGGCGACGCCGACGCCGAGGAAGGACAGCGAGGACAGCGTCACGAGCGCGATCGACGTGTTCAGCAGCAGGTTGGTGGCGATGAGGGGCCAGACGTTCGGCGCGACGTGCACGTACATGATCCGCCAGGGCGACAGCGACAGCATCTGCGCGGCCTCCACGTAGGGCCGCGGCGCCTGTTCGAGCACCCCGGAGCGCACGATGCGGATGTCGGAGGGGGCGAAGAGCACGATGAGCAGCAGCACGGTCACCCAGTACCCCGCCCCGAAGATCCCGGCGACCACGATCGCGAGGAGCATGACCGGCAGGGAGAGGAGCACGTCGGCGATCCGGCCGATCAGGGCGTCGAGCCAGCCCCGCTGGTACCCCGCGAGCGTGCCGAAGAGGACGCCGAGCGACATGGATCCCAGGGCGATGAGCGCCGGACCGACGACGGCTGAGCCGGTGCCTGCGACGGTGAGCAGGAGCACGTCTCGGCCCAGTTCATCGGTGCCGAGCAGGTGGCCCGGGCTGCCCGGGGGGAGGAGCGCATCGAGGATGCTCTGCGTGCTCGCGGCCTCGACGAGGAACGGGGAGACGATCGCCCCGAGGGCGATGAGGGCGAGGAAGACGACACTGATGCGGACGAGCCAGTCCGGCCGTGCCCGCTTCGGCAGGACGACGCTGGCGGTCTTCGGGGACACGGGCGCGGTCACGACTGCAGCTCCCGTGCGCGGACCCGGGGGTCGAGGAGCAGGTAGCTGAGGTCGACCAGGATCGCGATGATCGCGATCACGAGTGCCACGAGCAGGACGATCGCCTGCACCACCGGGAGGTCCTTGAAGAGCACGGCCTCCTGGAGCAGCAGCCCGATGCCCGGCAGGGCGAAGACGGTTTCCACGATGATGGTGCCTCCGATCAGGAAGGTCAGGATGAGCCCGGCCCCGGTGACGATGGGGATGCTTGCGTTGCGCAGGGCGAGGCGCTGCACCTGGCGCTCGGGGACGCCCCGGGAACGGGCGAAGGTGACGTAGTCCGCGCTGAGCTCGCGCACCATCGCCGCGCGGGTCATCCGCATGAGGATCGCGCCGAGGCCCATCGCGAGCACGGTCGCGGGGAGGACCAGGTGGAACACGCGGTCGAGGAAGCCGGTCCCCGCGCCGTAGGCGGGGAAGATGGGGATCAGCATCGCGAAGGCGTAGAGGAGCAGAATCGCGAGCGCGAAGCTCGGGGCGCTCAGCCCGAAGAGCGCCAGGGCGCTGCCCAGCCGGTCCCGGACGGTGCCCGCGCGGGCCGCGCTGCTGATGCCCATCGGAATGGCGGTGATCAGGGCGATGAGGAAGGCGAGCCCGGCGAGCGCCGCGGTGAGCCCGACGCGGGAGGCGATCACCTGGGTGACCGGCTGGCGCATCCGGATGGAGACGCCAAAGTCCCCGCGGAGCGCGTCTCCCAGCCAGGCGAAGTAGCGCACCAGGAAGGGGTCATCGAGCCGGTACTGGGCGCGCACCGCGGCGATCGCCTCCGGGCTGGCTGGCCGGTTCCCGAGCAGGTTCTTGACGAGGTCCCCCGGCGCGAGGTACATCAGCGTGAAGGTGAGCAGCGAGATCACGAAGAGGATGACGAGCACCCCGAGCACCCGCGCGAGGAGGAGGCGAAGCACGGGGGATCCGCGGCGGGGCCGCGGGGGAGCGTCCGGCGCCGGGGCGCCGGGGCTGACCGGATCCGCGGCCGCGAGTGGCTGGCTCATGGGGGTTCTTTCTGTCGAGGCTGAGG
>NZ_JAPFRB010000003.1:615828-622206 GCF_035726885.1 Leucobacter sp. M11
GAGCGCCCGCGCACCCCGGGGGACTACTCCGCGGCGAAGAGCTCGGCGCCCCAGGGACCGAGGAAGGTGTACGGGCTGAACTCGGCGATCCCCACCCGGTCGCTGAACGCGGTCAGGGACTGCCCCCACCACAGCGGGGCATTGATGACCTGCTCCGCGTTGAGCGTCTCCGCCTGCATCAGCAGGTCGAGCCGCTCCTCGGGGGTCTGCGCCGTGTTCGCCTCCCGGAAGAAGCCGAGCATCTCCTCGCTCTCGACGTGGTTCACGTTGTCGGCGGCGAGCAGGTACGAGCTCACCTCGGCGGGGTCGCCGGTCGTGGAGAAGTACCACATCAGGCCGAGCCCGTTCTCTCCGGTGCCGATGCCCGCGAGCCAGGTTTCGATGGGCTGTTCCTTCACGGACAGGGTGATGCCGACCTGCTTCAGGTTCTCGGCGAGCGACTGGGCCGCGGTGCCGAGGTGGGGGCCGGTGTTCGGGTAGGCCAGCTCCGCGGTGAAGCCCTCCGGCACGGAGGACTCGGACAGGGCCTGCTTCGCGGCGTCGAGGTCGAAGTCGAGCTGCGGCACGGAGGCGAGGAGCTTCCGGGCCGCCTCGGCGTCGAGCTGATCGGTGATCGACTCGGGCGTCATAATGGTGCTCGCCGCCTCGCCATAGCCGCGGAGCAGCTTCTCCACGATTGCCTCTCGGTCGACGGAGTGCGCGATGGCCTCGCGGACCTTGAGGTCGTCGAAGGGGGCCACGTTCTGGTCGAAGAGCAGGCCGACGTAGGAGAGATCGTTCACGGAATCGACGCGAAGCCCGGCGGACTCCTGCCACTGCTGCGCCTGCTTGAGCGGCACGTTGAAGGCGATGTCGATGTCGCCGGACTGGGCGGCCAGGAGCCGGGTGTTCTCGTCGGGGATGAACTCGACCCGGATCGACTCGACCTTCCCGGGGGTGCCCCACCAGTCATCGGAACGCTCCAGGGTGACGGATTCGCCCGGCGTGAAATCGGTCACGGCGTAGGGGCCGGAGCCGAGGAGTAGGCTGTCCGCGGTGCCGACGGCGCCGTCGACCTCCTGCCAGTGCTTCTCCTGGGTGACGAAGGTGGCCCCGGCGGTGGTCATGTTCTTGATGAACGCGGGGTCGGGCTCCGCCGTGACGACCGTGACCTGGTGCTCGCCGGTCTTCTCGACGCTCTTCATGTTGCTCAGGTACCAGGTGAGACCGGGGGATGCCGTGGCGTCCTTGGCCTGGAGCAGGCTAAACACGACGTCCTCCGGGGTCACGGGGTCGCCGTTGTGGAACACGGCATCGCTGCGGAGGGTGAAGACGTAGGTGTTCGCGTCCGGGGTGTCCCAGGTCTCGGCCAGGGCGGGGACGAGGGTGCCGTCCGCGTCGAGGCCGACGAGACCCTCCTGCACGGTCGAGGCCAGGTAGTAGTTGAGGACGCCGCTCTCCTGCCCGACGTAGAGGTTTGCGAGGGAACCGGGCAGCGCCACGGTGACCTGCTCAAGCGCCTTCCCGGAGTCGGTGACCTCCTCGGCTTCGCCGCCGGGGCCACCGGCGGAGCAGGCGGTCAGCGCGCCGACGGCGAGGAGGGCCGTGGCCGTGATGAGCGCGCGGGGACCGCGGCGCGAGCGAGTGAGTGTTCGGGGAATCATGTTTGCCTCCGAGGGTGCAACGAGGTGGGGTGACCCGTCGGGCTTGCGGAGGGGAGGGTGGTTCCTCCGTGGGGCCCGACGCTGGGTCCGTGCTAGTGACGCTAGTGTACGAACAGCGGTCGCACTTCAGCGATTCTTTGAACTTATTGATAAGAGCAAGTTATCGAAACGGCCGATCACTGTGTCGCAGATGACGCGGTGTGACACCGGGCGCGTCGCCCACCGCCGCGGCCGCGGGCGGGGCGGGACGCGGGAGCCGTGCGGAGCCGCGAACCCGGCCGGGCACCCCGGAGCGGGGGCGGCGCCGGGTAAGATGGGTCAAGTGATCGGTCAAAACTTGCTCGGACCTGAGCCCACCCGCCTCGCTCCCGAGCCCGAGGTAACCGCCGCCCTAGCCACCGAGCCGGGCGAAGCGGTTGTCCGAACCCACCCGGAATCCTCGCTCGCGTGGGCGCTGCTCGCAGACGCCGCGTACGCCGAGGGCCGCGTCGTCGAGGCCTACGCCTTCGCGCGAGTGGGCTATCACCGGGGCCTGGACGCGCTGCGTCGGGCCGGCTGGAAGGGGCACGGACCCGTGCCCTGGTCACACGAACCCAACCGAGGGGTGCTCCGAGCGCTCTTCGCCTTGCGCCGCTCCGCGGCCCAGATCGGCGAACAGGCGGAGGTGGACCGGCTCACGGAGTTCCTGAACGGCGCCGACCCTGAAGCGATCGCCACGTTAGAAGGAGGGGCGTAAATGCCCGCAGTTCTCATCACCGGTGCCCAGTGGGGCGACGAGGGCAAGGGTCGGGCGACCGACCTCCTCGGCAGCCGCGTCGACTACGTCGTGAAGTTCAACGGCGGCAACAACGCCGGGCACACGGTCGTCATCGGCGACCAGAAGTACGCGCTGCACCTGCTGCCGTCCGGCATCCTGACCCCCGGGGTGGTCCCCGTGATCGCCAACGGCGTGGTTGTGGACCTCGCCGTGCTGAAGCTGGAGCTGGACGCCCTCATCGAGCGAGGCGTGGACGTCTCCAAGCTCAAGGTGAGCGCCAACGCGCACGTCATCACCGAGTACCACCGCACCCTGGACAAGGTCACCGAGCGTTTCCTCGGCAAGCGCCAGATCGGCACGACCGGCCGCGGCATCGGCCCGGCATACGCGGACAAGATCAACCGCGTCGGCATCCGCATCCAGGACATCTTCGACGAGACGATCCTGCGCCAGAAGGTCGAGGCGGCCCTCGACTTCAAGAACCAGGTCCTCGTCAAGATCTACAACCGCCGCGCGATCGAGGTCGAGGAGGTCGTCACCGACCTGCTCGCGTACCGCGAGCTGCTGGAGCCGATGGTCTGCGACACGGGCCTGCTGTTGCACAACGCGCTCGCCGACGACAAGACCGTGCTCTACGAGGCGGGCCAGGCCACGATGCTCGACATCGACCACGGCACCTACCCCTTCGTGACGAGCTCGAACGCGACCTCGGGCGGGGCGAGCACCGGCTCCGGCGTGCCCCCGCACCAGATCGACCGGATCATCGCGGTCATCAAGGCGTACACGACCCGCGTCGGCTCCGGCCCGTTCCCGACCGAGCTCTTTGACGAGATGGGCGAGTTCCTGCAGACGAAGGGCGGCGAGTTCGGCGTCACCACCGGCCGCGCCCGCCGCTGCGGCTGGTACGACGCCCCGATGGCCCGCTACGCGGCGCGCATTAACGGCGTCACCGACTTCGTGCTGACGAAGCTCGACGTGCTCTCCGGCATCGAGTCGATCCCCGTCTGCGTCGCCTACGACGTGAACGGGGTGCGCCACGACGAGATGCCCGTGAACCAGTCGGACTTCCACCACGCGAAGCCGATCTACCAGGAGTTCCCGGGCTGGGATGAGGACATCACGGGTTGCCGCACCTTTGCGGAGCTGCCGAAGAATGCCCAGGACTACATCGTTGCGCTCGAGGCGATGAGCGGCGCGCGGTTCTCCGCCGTCGGTGTCGGCCCCGAGCGGGAGCAGGTCGTGGTGCTCCACGATCTCCTCGACTGATTCGAGACGGAGCGCAGATGAGCCAGGACCCGATGGAGACGCTGAACCGCCTCCGGTCGAGCATCGATAACATCGATGCCGCCCTGATCCACATGCTCGCGGAGCGCTTCCGGTGTACTCAGGAGGTGGGCGAGCTGAAGGCGGCCCACGAGCTGCCCGCGGCGGATCCCGCCCGCGAGGCGCGCCAGATCGGGCGCCTGCGCCAGCTGGCCGCCGAGGCGCAGCTCGACCCCGAGTTCGCCGAGAAGTGGTTCAACTTCGTGGTGGCCGAGGTCATCCAGCACCACACGCGCATCGCCGAGGAATCCCGGGACTAGGGTTCGGCGAGCGCCCCGTCGGCGGGCGTTGCGGGGGTGAGGGGTTCCTCGCGCGCAACGCCCGCCTGAGCGGCGCTCGGGCGACTATTCGTCGTCGAGGAGTTCTTCCTCGAGCCGCCAGACCTGGTCGCCGTACTCGCCCGCGGCGAGTTCGGTAATCAGCCGATGCGCGTCCACGTCGTCCTCGTCGAGGATCTCGCGGGCTGCCGCGAGGGTCTCGGCGCGGTCGCGGTCCGCGCCGCCCGCCTCGACGGCGTCCTCAAGGGCCGTGCGGTAGCGGTCGAGCGCGTCGCGGAGTTCGTCTTCCGTGTACGGTGTGTGTTCCATGCGGCCTCCTCTGATGTCCTGGCCTAGCCTAGTCTGAGGAGCTGAGACGGGGAGAAGCGCGTGCGAGCTGTGCTGCGATGGGGCCTGGTCCTCGCGATCATCGTTGGGCTCGGCTGGCTGCTCGTGCGCGCCGCCGACGCCGGATTCTTCGACGCGGGCGGGGGCGGAGCCGCGGGCGGCGACGCGGCCCAGTCCGGGTCCGCCGCCTTCCCCGAACCCACCCCGGAGGAGGTCCAAGCGGCCCGCGAGCGGCTCGACGCCATCCCCACGGGATACGGCGGGGCGGGCGGCTCCTACGACCGGAACCGCTTCGGACGGGGCTGGGCGGACCTCGACCGCGACGGCTGCCTCACCCGGAACGAGATCCTCCAGCGCGACCTCACTGACACGAGCCTGCACGCGAACGGCTGCGTGGTGGGCAGCGGAACGCTCGTTGACCCCTACAGCGGCGAGACCATCCACTTCCGGCACGGGGCGGAGAGTTCGCAGGCGGTGCAGATCGACCACATCGTGCCGCTCGGGTACGCCTGGCGGCAGGGTGCCTGGCGCTGGAGCGCCCCGGAGCGGCTGCGCTTCGCGAACGACCCGAGGAACCTGGTCGCGGTGGACGGGCGGCTCAACGACGACAAGGGCAGCGACGGGCCCGGGCGGTGGATGCCGCCCAACGCGGCGGTGCACTGCGGCTACGCCGTGGCCTTCGTGACGCTGCTCGACGACTACGGGCTTGACGCCTTCCCGGCGGACGCGTGGGAGCTGCGCCGGACGCTCGATCGCTGTTAGCTCGCCGCCCTGGCCGCGGTGATCGCGTCCAGGATCCGGTCGCGCAGGGGATTCGCGCGCTCGGTGAAGCCCCGCTGCAGCCGCGCGTACTCGCGCTTGCCCGCCGGGGTCTCGATGCGGACGGCCTCGAGGCCGTAGGGGGAGACGTCGTAGGGGGAGGCGCGCATGTCCACCCGGCGGATATCGCGGGCGAGCTCGAAGCAGTCGAGCAGGAGCTCGCCGGGGACGAGGGGCCCGAGCTTCCCGGCCCACTTGTAGAGGTCCATGTTCGCGTGCAGGCAGCCCGCCTGCTCGGTGTCGACCTGGGTGTCGCGGGTGGGCCGCTCCTCGTTCAGGGGCGCGGCCTCTGGGGTGAAGAAGCGGTAGGCGTCGAAGTGGGTGCAGCCGATGGGGTTCTCCTGGACCACCCGATCCGAGTGCTCTGAGCCGAGGCGGAGGCTGAGCCCCCGGTGCCGAATCTCCTCGGGGTCCAGCCGATAGACCATCGCCCACTCGTGCAGCCCGAAGCAGCCGAAGCGGGCGGGGCGATCGAGGGTGGCCCGGAGCAGCCGCTCGATCAGGTCGACCGTGCGGCCGCGGCGGTCCAGGAAGGCGGCGGCGTCGACCCGGAGGGAACCGTCCGCGGATCCCCGGTACCATTTCGGGGCGGGGCCGTCCGCGTCGGGGGCGTCTCCCGGGCGGGGGCCCGCGAGGGAAATCCCGGCCCCGGGGTGCCAGCGGCGCAGCTCGGCGACGCGGACCGTGTAATAGCTGAACAGGAAGTCCTCGACGGGGTGTTTTTCGCCGCGGAGCTGCCGGGCGCGGTGCGCCTCGGTGAGCCGATCCGCGCGGTCGGCGTGCGCGAGCCGCCGCTCCCGCCACTGCTCGACGCTCATGCGCACCTGTTTCTCCTCACCCGTTGACCCGTGCCCTCATTCTGCCACGTTGTTTTACATCAATTTTCGGCGATATTCATTCAATCTTTGTATAAACCATCAGCGTGACCGCGGGATATCGGGCCCCTGTTTATGGATTCAATCAAAGCGTCAAGTATGTGTTATGTTCCTCTCAGTCACTTAACGCGCCGTTGCGACAGTTGTCTGATGTCTTCGTGTACCGCCCCCCGGCTGGTCCGAACCCGTCGAACGACGATGTTCGCGTGCGCAAACTTGCAGGAAAAAAGACTGGGGATGGTTTTGCACACACGGTTCAGCGAGCCGCGACGCTCGCGCGCGCTCACATCACGCTTCCGCACAGGTCTCGCGACCGCGCTCTCGCTGCTGCTGTTGGGAGGAACCCTCTTCGCCAG
>NZ_JAPFRB010000003.1:622250-628645 GCF_035726885.1 Leucobacter sp. M11
GAGAGGCCTCGCTGCAGGTCATCAAGAAGGTCGATGACGCGGACGCCAAGCGCGACATGAGCCCGGGCCAGGGCTTCAGCTACACGATCCAGGTCAGCTGCGAGAACTATGACTGCCTGAACCCGAAGATGACGGACATCATCCCCGCGGAGCTCGCTGGCTTCACGCTGATCAACCTCAGCGCGAGCATCGGCAAGATCCCCGCCGACCGGGTCTCCCTGACGCTGGGCGGCCAGAAGTTCGCGGGCAAGGGCCCGATCTCCGCAGATGAGGAGGCCCGGACGATCCGCCTGGAGGTCTCCGAGGACCTCCCGGACGCGGTTCCCGCGGGGGGCGTCGGCATGAGCTCCGACCACCAGGTCACCGTCACCGTCGACATCGCGGTTCCGAACGCCGACCAGATGAGCCCCGACTGGGAGTTCAACGCCAAGGACATCACGAACACCGCCACCTTCACCGCGGCGAACGAGGAAGAGCCGGTCAGCGACGACGCCGTCGTGTCGGTCGTCGTTCCTCGCTCGGCTGACGTCGGCACCGAGAAGAGCTGGACCCCGGACACCCAGGTCTGGAAGCGCGGCGAGCCCTCCGACATCACGCTGACCGCCGTGAACGCCTCGAACGTGCGTGCAAACACGCTCGTGGTGCAGGACCCCGTCGTCGCCGCTGACGGTGCCACCGAACTCGACGCGGACAACCCCTTCCGCTACGTCGACTTCGCCGGCCTGGCCGCGGGCGGCGCCCTGCCCGCTGGAGCTGAGACCGTGCAGGTCGACGCCTACGTCTTCGACGGCTCCGCCTGGAGCTGGGTGACCGGGACCCCGGCCGCCACCGCCACCCTGCCCGGGGGCGTGGACAACGCCCAGGTCGGGGGACTTCGCTTCACCTACGCCAGCGCCGATGGCGCCGCCACGATCAACGAGGCGAAAACGGCGACCCCGGCGTCGCAGACCTTCTCGGTGACCCAGCGGGCCACCGATCGACTGCCCGAGCACCGCGAACTCAAGACCGGCTTCACCGCGCAGAACCTCATCTCCGCGACCGTGACCGCTCCCGAGCTGGACCCCGTCACGAAAAACGCCGACGCGACCCTGCAGGTCACGAGCGCACCGATCGACATCGCCCCGTCGAAGACGATCACGCAGGCTGACGGCAGCGCACTGCCCGCCAAGGGGCTCCCGGTTGGCACGCCCTTCCGTGTCACCCTGGGGGCCGAGAACAAGCCCGCTCCGCACAGCTCCGCTCTGGACGCGCTCACCATCACCGAGTCCAAGGCCGGCACGAGCTTCCTCTCCGAAGACCTCGCCTTTGCCGGCTTCGACGCCGACGCGCACACCTGGCCGGAGGGCGCCACCGCGGCGACCTTGACCTGGCAGTTCGGCGACGAGACTCAGGAGATCACCCTGAAGCCCGGGGACGCGCTCCCCGCGGCACCGGCCGGACAGACGGTCACGGGCTTCGAGATTCGCTACGAGGGCGAGATTGCCCCGGGCGCCAAGGCGGGCCTGGCCTACCTGGTGAAGACCAACCCCGAGACCTCGATCAAGAACGCCGAGAACGGCGACGTCTTCAAGAACGTCATCGAGGCCGCAGGCGAGCGCGAGGGCAGTGAGCCGGTCAAGAAGCCGGCCGAGGCCGACGTGCGCCTCTACCCGCTGTCGATCGACGTGACCCTGGACAAGAAGATCGGCCCCGGCACAGTCGTGCCCGGGCAGTCGGTCATGGTCGAGCTGAACACCACCGCCGCGTCCAACGGACCGGCCCTCAAGCCCGAGCAGATCACCGTCACCGACGTGTGGGACGGGAAGAACGACCCCCGCACCTTCTGGGACGCCTTCCGGCTCACCGAGATCGTCCAGGTCAACATCCCCGAGGCCGCGACCCTCGAGGTGCGCATCGCGCGCCTGGTCGACGGTGAGATCGTGTGGGAGAGCCTGGCGAAGAACCTGACCGGTTCCTACAGCAACAGCAAGCTGCCCGATGCGGACAGCATCGTCGGGGTGGAGTTCATCTACACCCAGACGGGCCCGGACGGTCTGCCCTCCGGCACCCGCGTGAAGCCGAACCTGCTGTTCACCCCGGCCACCACGTTCCGTGACGGCACCCCCGTGCTGCCCAAGGGCGAGACCGAGATCCAGCGCTTCGAGAACGTGGCCGTCGCAAAGACCCACGGCACCGTCGGCACCACGACGGTCCGGGACACCGCGAAGGACGACGCGAAGGTGGGCATCCGTCCCCTGCCCACCGGCGAGGGCACCGGCGGTCTCTTCGCTGGCAAGCGCTGGGTTGAGCAGGACCTGAAGAGCGACCTCAACTGGGTGGCATCTCAGGCCGGGGCGTCCGCGTGGTCCGTGCAGAGCTGGGCCGCCTCGCAGCCCGGCATCCGCAAGATCGAGGTCGTCGACCCCTCGAACGTGGAGCAGGCTGGCGTGGCCAGCACCGTCTTCAACACGTTCGACCTGAAGCGCGTCCTCCCGGTGAGCCTGGGCCAGGACCCCCAGCTTGCGTGGGACACGGTCGAGAGCGTCGAGCTGTTCAACGGCACCGCGTGGGTGGCCGTGCAGCCCCAAACCGGCAGCTGGATGAACGACTCCGGCTTTGTGGGATACACCCTGACCGGCGATGAGGTGCAGAGCACCCTCGGCGTCAAGATCAGCTACGTGCCCAACGACGAGGCCCGCCCCGCCGGTGACGACGGAGAGCCCCTCTCCGCGCCCCGCAAGGGATCCGGCATCACGGCAAGCGGCATCGACCGCCCCGTCTTCCTGGAGTGGCAGCTCCGCGACACCGTTCGCGAGGCCGTCGACGGTCAGAGCCCCTGGGTTCAGGGCGCCGGCACCTACAACTGTGCCCCGAACGAGGACGAGCAGGAAGCCTCCCCCGGCTGCGTGAACAACGCGTTTACCGTGACGGGCACCACCGACACGGGCACCGTCTCCAACGGGGGCAGCGACACGCTGCAAATCCTCGACGGGGTGCTGAACGTGGGCCTCGACAAGAAGTCCAACCCCGGTGGCCCGCTGCTCGTCCCCGTCCCCGGTGACGCCGCGCAGCAGGACTACCCCGTGACCCGGTACACGCTGACCGGCTGGAACGCCTCAGAGGTGGTCCACGAAACCTCGGGGAAGAAGAAGTCCGGCTCCAAGATCGGCTACCTTCGCGTGACGGACACCGCCCCCAAGGCGCCGAACGCCCCCGAGGACTGGAACGCCGCGAGCGTGTTCACGGACGCGGTCTACGATGCCGACAACAACCACTTTGAGGTCTTCACGCTGACCAAGATCAGCTTCGACCGGTTGCCGAACGTCGACTCCGACGCGAGCAAGGTCGCGCTCTGGAAGCAGGACGGCTCCGTGGTCACGGTGTCGATCACGGAGGCCGCAGCGCTCGCGCCCACGGACCTGGCGGATGTCGTCGGTGTCTCGGTGGTCTACCAGAGCACCGACCCGGAGACCGGCGGCGCGGCACTTGCCGTGGGCGACCCCTTCCGGATGCACCTGGACGCGCAGCTGCGCAGCAGCTTCCGCAGCGCCCCGGACGTCCCCGTGACGGCCCAGGTCCCCGCGCTGAAGAACGGTGTGAACAACACCGCCCTTGCCCAGGGCTACGAGCCCAATGTGCACCCGACGGAGACCCCGTCGAACAACGCCGACGCGCAGGTCACCCTGCAGGACGCGAAGATCGACATCAACCTCCAGAAGAAGATCACGGTCGACAACGGCCTGAGCGGTGCCAAGAACCAGAACGTCATCAACGAGGCCAACCCGAGCGTGCCCGTGCACGTCCAGCTGACCGCAGACGACAAGAACTCGACGGCCTCCTCGAACACGGTGAAGATCGAGGACACCTCCGCCGCCTTCTGGAAGCGCTTCTCCTTCGTCGGCTTCGACGCGAACAAGGTCACGCTGCCCAAGGGCGCGGACCGGGTCAAGATTGAGGTGCACTCGGGCGACGACTGGGTCGAGGTCAAGGACTTCTCCTCGAGCATCCCCGATGCGATCGCAAAGGCGACGCCGAAGGCCATCGCGGACGTCAACGGCGTGCGCGTGACCTACAAGCGCGACGACGGGCGCCTGTTCTCCGCGGACACCTCCTTCGAGCACTGGTCCGCCTCGCTCGGATTCACGGTGCAGCTGCGACCGGGGCAGGACTTCCCGGTCGGGGAGAGCGTGGACAACTCCGCCAAGGCGGTCGGCACCCACCCGAACCTGAACGACGTCCAGTCCGAAGCGAAGGACGGGGTGACCTTCTCGGCGGGCACGACCAAGCTGAAGGTCATCAAGCGTGCCCCGAACGACGTTGACGGCGGCCACATCGTGGAACCGCTGGACAGCAACGAGTGGGTGCTCCGCTTCGAGAACACGGGCACCGGCTACCTGCCGATCACCGAGGTGGTCGACCAGATGCCCAAGTCCCTGAGCTGGGACGGCGAGGCGCCGACCTTCGAGGACCTCGGTTCCGGCCTCGGCACCGAGGTCACCACGGAACTTGTCCCTGGCGCCAACGGGACCTCCGAGCTCCGCTTCACGTGGCCGAAGGACACCCCCCGCATGAACCCGGGGAGCGCGTTCGAGATCAAGCTGGGGCTCATTCTGGGCACCGGACTGAAGTCGGGTGAGAAGGCCGTCAACACGGTCATCGTGCACACGGACAAGCCCGTGCAGAGCTGCGAGAACCCGAGCGACTTCGGCCAGGAACCCGTCACGGGCCTCTCGGACACCGAGTGTGGCAACACGAACTATGTCCAGCCCAAGCAGGGCGGCATCCTGGCGGCGTCTAAGACGGTCAAGGGCGAGGCCGTGGACACCCTCGGCGAGAACCTCGTGACCGGGGCCGTGAACTTCGGCAACCCCGCCGCGGAGTGCACCGTGCGCTACGGCGAGAACGGCGACTACACTCGCTTCCCCTGCGCCGCGAACACGGCGGTTGGCGCGACCGACGCCTGGAACATCACCACGACCAACGTGGGCACCACGAACATGGCTCAGGTCACGATCGTGGACACCCTGCCGATGGCCGGGGACCGCATGCTCGCCGGAAAGGGCTCGCCGCGAAACAGCACGTTCCGCCCCGTCCTGCAGGACCTGGCTCAGCTCGGGGTCACCGAGGTGCCCGCGAACGCCACGCAGGTGGTTGAGGTCAGCACGTCCATGGACGCCTGCATGACCGCGGGTGGGAAGTGGGAGAACAACCCCCGGTGCGAGGGCACGGAGTGGGTGGACATTGCGACCTACGACGGCACGCTCGCGGACGTCACGGCGTTCCGGGTGACCCTGGACTATGCGGAGGGATCCTTCTTCAAGCCCGGTGACGAGCTGAAGATCGACTTCAACACCGTGAACCAGGTGGACGCGACCGACAACTCGGTGCGCATCGACCGACAGGACGGGCGCCAGGTTGCCTGGAACCAGGCGGGTGTCTCCGGCATCCAGCAGAGCGGGGTTGCCTCGAACGCGAAGGCGCCGAAGCACGCCGGCGTCACCGTACAGACCGGCCAGATCGAGCTGTTCAAGGACCTGATCGGTGCGGCGTCGAACGACTACGCGCCGAGCGAGTTCCCCGTGAAGCTGGTCTGCGACGTGCCGAGCGGCCTGACCGGCGAGGGGCAGCCCGAGCGGGTGGCCATGGACCTCGGCGACAGCGCCCTCGTGATGGTGCCCGGCAACAAGGAGGGCACCGACGCGGCGGACCGGAAGTCGGTCGTCATCGACCAGCTCCCGATCGGCGCCGACTGCTACGTCACCGAGGCGGATGCCCTGGGCAGCTTCGGCGAGGTCAAGCGCGGCCAGGACGGCACGGTTGTGCAGCGCGACGGCGAGGACTGGACCAAGCTCGCGGTGCGCCTGCCGCAGGTCGCCGACCAGGAGACCCCGTCCGCCCAGGTGGCGACCCTCACGAACACCTACGCCTTCGGCGAGGTGACGATCGAGAAGCGGCTGGCGAGCATCGACGAGCAGCACCCGCTGCTGGAGAAGCAGATCGCGGGCACCTACGGCTTCGAGCTGGTCTGCATCACGCCGAGCGGCCCGGCAACCGAGGAGAACCCGGCCGGTTCCGTCGAGATCCGGGAGAGCTTCGAGCTCACCCTGCCCGGCGACGCCACCCGGACCTTCGACCGGATCCCGGCCGGTTCCGAGTGCTCCCTGACCGAGACCGAGACCGGCCAGGCCGTGGACACGACCTTCTCCGTGAACGGCGAGGCCGTCGCCACGAGCCAGGCCGAGGCCCCCGCCGAGGGTGAGGCACCTGCCGAGGGTGAGGCGCCCGCCGAGGGTGAAACGCCCGCCGCGGCGCAGCCCAGCATCGACCAGATCCTGGTTGCGCAGGAGCCCGTCACCGCCGAGGTGACGAACTGGCTGAAGCCGATCATCCCCGAGGTGCCGGTCGACCCGACCGAT
>NZ_JAPFRB010000003.1:628704-630782 GCF_035726885.1 Leucobacter sp. M11
CGCGGAGGGCAAGCTCTCCGTGACCGGTGCGGACCTCGCCGGGTTGGCCATCGCGGGCATCGTCCTGCTCGGCCTGGGCGCCCTGCTGGCCGCCCGCCGGAAGCGGGCCGAGAGCTAAGCTCCCGCCGGCTTCCCGGAGCCTCTCCGGGAGGCCACCCCACGAGCACGGGGCTCGCCGCGACAGCGGCGGGCCCCGCGCTCGTTGCGGTTCCGGGGCTGGCGGGGCCCGGGATCGGGCACGTCCCGCCTCGGCCGTGCCGCCGCGGAAACGGCGCTAGTGCTCAGTCCGTGGGAAGCTGTCGTCCTGGGCGGCGGGCTCGGCGGTGCCGGAGCGGTCCGGGCCCGGCTCGGCCGGAGGAGCGAGGAGGTCGCCGAGCGCGGCGCTGTCGAGCTCGCGGCCGCGCAGGCGGTCGAGATCCCGGCGCTCGCGCTTGGTGGGGCGCCCGGCGCCGCGGTCGCGGACCGGGAGCAGCGCCCGCTCCTCGCGGGGGAGCGGCGGCGGGGTGAGGTCCTCGAAGCAGGTCCGGGCCTGCTCGGCGCTGCCGCGTTTCGTGGCGAGGCCCGTGACGCGGTAGATCCGATCGAAACCGTGCAGGCGGATCCGCACCACGTCGCCGATGCGCACCGGCTGGGCGGCCTTCGCCGCGGTGTCGTTCAGGCGGACGTGCCCGGCCCGGCAGGCCGTGGTTGCCTGGGACCGCGTCTTCACGAGGCGGACGGCCCAGACCCAGCTGTCGATCCGCACGCTCTCGCTCATGCCCCGATGCTACCGCGTGCGCGGCTTGCCCGCCCCGGGCCCCGGGGTGGGACAATGGGCGAGTGAGCGCAAACCGGTACGAGACGATCCTGCTCCCGGTCGACGCCGAACAGGAGATCAACCGCTCCCGCTTCCTCTGCCGCCTGGAGCGGGTCGCTGACGAGGACGCGGCGCGCGCGGTGATCCAGGCGGTTCGTGCCGAGCACCCGCGCGCCCGGCACCACTGCTCCGCGTTCGTGATCGGGCACGACGCCCGCCTGCAACGCTCGAACGACGACGGTGAGCCGAGCGGCACCGCGGGTGCCCCCATGCTCGACGCCCTCGTCTCCGCGGGGCTGAGCGACGTCGTCGCCGTCGTCACCCGGTACTTCGGGGGCGTGCTGCTCGGCGCGGGCGGCCTCACCCGCGCCTACCGTTCCTCGGTCGCCGGGGCCGTGCTCCTCGCCGAGCGGGTGACCCGGGAGGCGCGGCAGCTCGCCACGGTGACGAGCGACTACGCGACCGCCCCCGCGATCGAAGCGGAGGCCCGCCGCCGTGGCTGGGGGATCGAGGGCAGCGACTACGGCGCCGAGGTCCGCAGCCGCCTGCGCCTGCCCCCGGCGGAGACGGAAACGCTGCTGGCCCGGGCCGCCGAGCTGAGCGCCGGGGCCGCCCGCGTCGAGCTCGCCGACACCGCCTTCGTGGACCTCCCCGGCACCGCCGGGGCCTGAGGCGAACGCGGCGGCCCGCGCCCTCGCGTGCCCCCTCGCGCCGCCACGCGCAGGCCGCAGGGCAGGCCGGCGCCGCCCGCCAGGATCGGCTCGCCATACCTGGGTGCCGCCCGCGAGCGGCGCAGAGATCATCCTCTGGTCTGACCCCTCGGCATCCGTTCCGGTACCGACGTCGGACGCGCGCACCCCCGGGTCATCCGTAGCGTTGAGGCTATCGTCAACCGAGGAGGAACCATGATCGAGGCACAGGGCCTGACCAAGCGGTACGGCCGCAAGACCGCCGTGGACCAGGCCAGCTTCACCGTGCGCGAGGGCGCCGTGACCGGCTTCCTCGGCCCGAATGGCGCGGGCAAGTCCACCGCGATGCGCCTGATGGTCGGCCTGGACAACCCCACCGCCGGCACCGTGACCATCGCGGGCCGCCCCTACGCCGAGCACGCGAATCCGATGCTCCTCGTCGGCGCGCTCCTCGATGCGAAGGGCGTGCACCCCGGCCGCTCCGCCCGCAGCCACCTGCGCGCGCTCGCCGCGACGCACGGCATCCCCGACGCCCGGGTGAGCGAGGTGCTGGAGATGACCGGCATCGCCGCGGTCGCCAACAAGCGCGTCGG
>NZ_JAPFRB010000003.1:630828-631298 GCF_035726885.1 Leucobacter sp. M11
ATGCTCGGCGACCCAGAGGTGCTCATCCTGGACGAGCCGATCAACGGCCTCGACCCCGACGGCGTGCTCTGGGTGCGCTCGCTCGTGCGCCGCCTGGCGGCCGAGGGCCGGACGATCCTGCTGTCGAGCCACCTGATGAGCGAGATGGCCCAGACCGCGGACCACATCATCGTGCTGGGCCGCGGCCGCGTCCTCGCTGACGCCCCCGTCTCCGAGTTCGTGAGCGCCGGGAGCCGACGCACGGTCCGCGTGGCCAGCCCCGACTCCGCCCGGCTCGCGACCCTGCTCGGCGCCCCGCACATCACCATTACCCGCGGTGAGCGGCCCGACACCCTGATGCTCGACGGCATTGAGGCGGCCCAGGTGGGCCAGGTCGCGGCGAGCCACGGCCTCGTCCTGCACGAGCTGAGCACGGCCTCTGGCTCCCTGGAGGACGCCTACCTCCGGCTCACCCGCGACGACGTCGAGTA
>NZ_JAPFRB010000003.1:631431-631580 GCF_035726885.1 Leucobacter sp. M11
ACGAAGGAACCCTGACATGACAACCGCACCCGCCCCCGCAGTCGCCCGGCAAACCTGGCGGACGAACGGCACGCTGAGCTTCAGCGGCATCCTCCGCTCCGAGTGGATCAAGTTCTTCTCCCTGCGCTCGATGCGCTGGGCCAGCGCCG
>NZ_JAPFRB010000003.1:631626-631840 GCF_035726885.1 Leucobacter sp. M11
CACCGGGATGAACCTGGGCGACACCCAGGGAGTCACCCCCCTCGACTTCGCCGAGATGGGCACCTTCACGGCAACCTTCGGCATCATGTTCACGCAGCTGATCATCGCCGTGCTCGGCGTGCTCGCCATCACCAACGAGTACTCCTCTGGCATGATCCTCTCCACGATCACCGCGGTGCCGCGGCGCAGCCCCGTATTCTTCGCCAAGGCGCTG
>NZ_JAPFRB010000003.1:631891-638058 GCF_035726885.1 Leucobacter sp. M11
GCGGTCATCAGCACGATCCTCATCCCCGGGGTCACCCCGTCGATCATGTTCCGGGCCGAGGTCTTCACCTCGCTCCTCGGCGGCGCCGTGTTCCTCGCCCTCATCGCCCTGCTCTCCTTCGGGATCGGCGCGATCGTGCGCAGCGCCGCGGGCGGCATCGCGATCGTCGTCGGCATTCTCTTCGTGGCCCCGACCGCCCTGCAGATCATGAGCATGAGCGGCTGGGCCTGGGTCGAGACCGCGGCCACGTACGTGCCGAGCGCCCTGGGCATGCAGCTCTACGGCAGCGCAGCGATGGGCGGCGAGGGCATGGGATACTGGCAGGCACTGGCGGCAATGGTCGTCTGGGTGCTCGCGGCGCTGATTCCGGCTGGCATCCTGCTCAAGCAGAGAGACACTGTGTGACCGAACGGCAACTCACTCCGGGGGAGGCGCTTCTGCCGCGTCCCCCCGGGGTGATGCGCCGTTTTCTGGCGGATAACCCCCTCGTCGTCGACGGCACGATCGCCGGCGGCTACCTCTTCGGCTGTCTCATGATGGCCACCCTGGACGGCTTCAACGCCGAAGCGCTGCCCAATTACCTGCGCTTCCCCCTCGTCCTCGTGGCCGGGGGCAAAACACTGCTCGTGTTCCTCGCCCTGCTCTGGCGGCGAAAGCTGCCTCTCCTGGGGCTCATCGTGATCTCCCTGCTGGGCTTCATCGAGCTGGGCAGCCAGGCGCTGCCCGACGGCGTCGCGGTGCTCTTCGCGCTCTACGCGGTTCCCGTGTACGGCACGGTCCGGCGGGGCTGGATCGCCTTCGGCTTTACGGTCGCGTGCATGTCCGTGCTCAGCTTCACCCTGGGCGAGCCCTTTAACGTGAAGCTCACGACGACGCTGATCTCGGCCCTGCTCACGCTCGTGCTGCTGATGTTTGGCATCAACATGGGGAACCGGCGGCGCTACCTCGCCGCGCTGATCGACCGGGCGGAGCAGCTCGCCCGCGAGCGTGACCAGCGGGCGAAGATCGCGGTGCAGGACGAGCGGGCACGGATCGCGCGGGAGATGCACGACATCGTCGCCCACTCCCTGTCGGTCATGGTCACCCTCTCCGAGGGGGCCGCTCGCGCCGTGCCGAAGGCTCCCGAGGCGGCCGCCGACGCGATGCTGCGCGGCGCGGAAACCGGACGCAGCGCCCTCGCGGAGATGCGGCGGCTGCTCGGCGTGCTTGCCGAGGACACCGCGGTCCCGGCCCAAACCGAGTTGACCCCCCAACCCGGCACCCAGCAACTGCCGGAGCTGATCGCGAGCTACCGCGGCACCGGCCTGCGTGTCGAGCTCACCGAGACGGGAGTGTCCTCCGCCGACCGCGGACAGGAGCTGGCCGTATTCCGGGTCGTGCAGGAGTCCCTCACTAACGCGCTCCGCTACGCGGGCTTTGGCGCGCGGGTCACCGTCGAGCTGCGCTACCTGAGCGACCGCACCGTCCTCGAGGTGCGGGACGCGGGGGGCCAGGCCCGCCCCGAGAGCGGTCCCGGGATCCGCGGGCTCGGCTCTGGGAAGGGCCTCGCCGGGCTCGCGCAGCGCGTGCGGCTGTTCGGCGGCTCGCTGACGGCCGGGCCGGCGGTAACCGGTGAGCCCGGTTGGGTTGTGCGCGCCGTGATTCCCGTGAACGAAGACGCCGTCGACACCGCGTCGATGCCGAGAGAAGGAGCACCCGCGTGAGCGAAAGCACCATCCGAGTCCTCCTGGTGGACGACCAGGACCTCATCCGCACCGGATTCCGGCTGATCCTGCAGGCGGAGCCCGAGATCGAGGTGGTCGGGGAGGCAGCCGACGGCCTCGCCGCCCTTGCCCGGCTCCGCGAGGCCGCAGCCCTCGTGCACGTGGTGCTCATGGACGTGCGCATGCCCGGGATGAACGGTATCGACGCGACCGCGGCGATTGTGCGCGAGTTCCCCGAGACGCGGGTGATCGTGCTCACGACCTTCGACCTGGACGAGTACGCCCTCGCGGCCATCCGGGCCGGGGCGAGCGGCTTCCTGCTGAAGGACGCCCGGCCAGAGGAACTCGTCGACGCGATTCATCGGGTGGCGGCCGGGGACGCGGCGATGGCGCCGAGCGTCACGCTGCGCCTGATGCGGCAGCTGGCCGCCCCGGGGCAGGGGGGCGAGCCCAACGTACACGCCCCGCTCGGCTTCGCCGGGCCAGCGGGCGGGCCGCCCGGAGACGGCCACCCGGCGTCCCCCGCCCAGGCCCAGTCGTCCCAAGCCCCAACGGCGCAGTCCTCACCGCTCACGGCGCTGACCGAGCGCGAGCGCGAGGTCTTCGGTGCGATCGCCGAGGGGCTCAACAATCAGGAGATCGGACAGCGACTGTTTCTCTCGGAGTCCACCGTGAAGACCCACGTCGGGCGGGTGCTGTTCAAGCTCGACCTGCGCGACCGCGTGCACGCGGTGATCTTCGCCCACGAGCACGGCGTCTAGGCGCCGTGCTCGTGGGGGCCTCTCCGGCTAGGACTCGTCCGCTCGCCAGCGGGTGAGCCAGGCGGCGCCCGCGAGCACCACGACGTAGCCGAGCATCACAAGCCCGCCAGCCCAGGGCTCGAGCGGCGGGACCGTGGCCATCTCCATCGTGGGGTCGAGTGAGCCGAGGTCGCTCATCAGCCCCGTGCCGGTCAGGGCGTCGCCGGCGGCGCCCGGCAGGAAGCGGCCGATGCCCGCGGACCAGTCCCAGAGCCCCGCCACCATGCGCAGGATCGGCTCAACGAACTGGGTGAAGGCCAGCGCGATGATGATCACCGCGGCCTGCGAGCGCACGAGGGCACCGAGGCCGACGCCGATGGCCCCCCAGAGCCCCATCGTGAGCAGGGAGCGGCCGAACAGGCCCCAGACCTCGGGCGCGCCCAGCATCGGGTCGCCACCGGTCAGGCTGATCGTGAGGGCGCCAACCCCGGCGGAGGCAAGCAGGCCAACGACGCCGAGCAGCACGCCCGCCACGAAGAGCACCGAGAGCTTCGCGAGGAGCACGATGCCGCGCCGCGGCTCCGCGGCGAAGGTGTGCACGAGGGTGCGGTGCCGTACCTCCGCGGTGACCGCGAGGCCGCCGAGGATGAGCGGGATCGCGTAGCCGAAGGAGGTGGAGGCGCTGTAGACGAGCTGGGCGCTGGCGAGGGAGTTCAGGGCGAAGCCGCCCTGCTCGCCGATGAGCTCGCCGATGCTGCTGAACATGATCGCGAACAGCACCGCGATGAGGACGACGTAGCTGAACAGCACGAGGCTGAGCAGCCACCAGGCGCGGGTGCCCGTGAGCTTGCGGATTTCGGCGCGGACGCTCCGACCGTAGCGTGCGATCATCGCTGGCCCTCCTCTGGGTGCTGTGCGGCGGTGCCGGGGTGCGGGGCCGCGGGGGGCTGCCGCTCGTCGACGAGGTCGAGGAAGACCTGTTCGAGGCCGCCCCCCGCCTCGCTCAGGTGGCGCAGGGGGATCCCCGCGCCGAGTGCGGCGACGCCGACGGCCTCGGCGGTGAGCCCGTGGAAGCGCAGGCCGGTTGACGTGGCCTCGCCGAGCGTCGCCCCGGCCCGGCTCAACGCGGCCACGAGGCCGTCGCGGTCCGCGGCGTCGGCCAGCACGGTCTCGCCCGTCACGCGGTGTTCGAGCTCGTGCAGGGTGCCCGCGAAGGCAAGTCGCCCGCGCCGAATGACGACCACGTCATCGACGGTCTGCTGGATCTCGCTGAGCAGGTGCGAGGAGAGCAGCACGGTCTTCCCGGCGGCGGCGAGCTGGCGCAGTAGGCCGCGGATCCACCGGATGCCCTCGGGGTCGAGGCCGTTGATGGGCTCGTCCAGCAGGATCACCTGCGGGTCTGCGAGCATCGCGGCGGCCAGGGCGAGCCGCTGGCGCATCCCCAGCGAGAAGCCGCCGATGCGGCGGTTCGCGGCCTCGGCGAGCCCGACGAGGCTCAGGACCTCGTCCGTCCGGGAATCCGGGACCCCGATCGCCGCGGCCTGAATGAGCAGGTGACGGCGCGCGGTGTGCCCGGCGTGGAACGTGGCCTCCAGCGCGGAGCCAACGGTGAGCCCCGGCCGGGGGAGCTCGTGATACGGGAGGCCGCCGATCGTGGCGGTCCCGGAGTCGGGTCGGGTGAGCCCGAGCAGCATCGACAGCGTCGTGGTTTTCCCGGAGCCGTTGGGGCCGAGAAAACCGGTCACGCGGCCCGGGCGGGCCGTAAAGCTGAGCTGGCTGACGGCCTGAACCTGACCGAAGTGCTTGCTCAGGTCGCGGACCTCGACGGTGCAGTCGGACGGGCCCATCGGGGCGCCGGTCCGGGGCGGAGGGGCGGCGATGGTGCCACCGCTCGGGGAGGTGCTCATAGTGCCTCGCTTTCGTGGGGTGCACCAGAAGCCTAGTTGTTCTACCCCGGGTCAAACAACTGTGACGTGCGGGCGGGGCGGTGTCCCCGTTCCCGCGGGGTCAGGCCACGCCCGCGTAGAATCGCACCGCGGGCGCAGGGCCCGAACGGAGGGAACGCAGTGACGGATCAGATGGTGTCGGGGCTCCTGGCCGTGTTCGGCGGCGGGGTGGCGAGCGTGCTCCTGTTCGTGCCCATCGTGGCGATCAGCTATCGCCGCCGCGGCCGGGCGGGCTTCTGGTGGCTCGTGGGCTGGGTCGCGATGCTCGTCTACGTCGTCGCGCTCTGGACCTACACGCTGCTCCCGCTCCCGGCGAGCGAGGAGTTCCGCTGCGCCGCCCCGCAGCTCGTGCCCTTTGACTCCGTGCGCGACATCGTGAACTACCCCTCGGGTTCGGCTCCCGAGCTGATCCGAAACCCGGCCGTGCAGCAGATCCTGCTGAACGTGGCGCTGTTTGTCCCGCTCGGCTTCTTCACCCGAGCCATGTTCCGGCGCGGGCTCGTCGTGGCGACGCTGGGCGGGTTCCTCGCCTCGCTCCTCATCGAGCTGACCCAGGTGACCGGCGTGTGGGGCCTGTTCCACTGCGCCTACCGCTTCTTCGACGTGGACGACCTGATGGCGAACACCCTGGGCGCGCTCCTCGGCTCGCTCCTCGCGCTGCTCGTGGTGCGGCGCTCGGCGGCGGTCGACGCCTCGCTGCCCACCCCGGTCACGGCGGGGCGCCGCTTCCTGGGCATGCTGAGCGACTGGATGATCCTGGGCTTCGTCGGCGGCGCGATCGTGCTCGCCTGGCGCATCCTCGGCACCCTCTTCTGGGGGCTCGACCCGGCCGCCATGCAGCCCGACTGGGTCGCGGCGCTCGCCGTGTGGCTGCCCCTCGGGGCGCAGCTCGTCTCGGTGCTCACGGGCGGGGCCACCCTGGGCGAGCGCGTGGTGCTGCTGCGCACGGAGGCCGACGGGCTCCCCGCCTGGCTCGGCCGTCCGCTGCGCTTCCTCTTCGGCATCGGCGGCTACGGCCTGCTGATGGCCTGGAGCCACCCCGCCAGCGGGCCCGCGCTGTCCCTGTTCGTCCTGGGGAGCGTCATCGCGGTCTGGGCGACCCGGGATCGCCGCGGCCTGGCCTGCGTCCTGTCGGGCTCCCGGGTGCGGGACCGGCGCGGCCCGGAATCCCCGGCTCCGCCGATCGCCGCCCCGTCGTTCGTCCCGACTCCGCCCAGCCCGCCCGAACCGCCCCGCGCGTAGCCGGCCCCTGCCGGCGCGGCTGCGTCACGGACCGCGGATTTCCCGGGGACCTGTCCGCCGGGACCGCTACGCTGGGAGCATGGACTTTTGGCGCGAAATCGTGGGGCAGGACGCGGCCGTGCGCCGACTGGCCGCCGCCGCGGACCCCGCGGGCAGCGAGGAACTCTCGCACGCCTGGCTCATCACCGGGCCGCCCGGCTCCGGCCGCTCCAACCTCGCGTTCCTGTTCGCGGCGGCGCTCATTGCGCGCACCGACGCGGAGCGCCCCGAGGTGCTCACCCAGGTCCGCTCGCGGACCCACCCCGATCTGGGCGTGCTCAGCACCGAGAAGGTGCTCATCGAGATCAAGGCGGCCCGCGAAATCGCGACCACCGCGCACTACTCGCCCTCGGTCGGCCGCTACCGGGTGATCGTGATCGAGGACGCGGACCGGATGCCCGAGCGCACCTCGAACGTGCTCCTCAAGGCGCTCGAGGAACCCCCGGAGCGCACCATCTGGATCCTGTGCGCCCCGAGCGAGGCGGACCTCATCCCCA
>NZ_JAPFRB010000003.1:638087-647203 GCF_035726885.1 Leucobacter sp. M11
CTGGTCACCCCGGCGACCGCCGACGTCGCCGCGCTCCTCGTTCGCCGCGACGGCCGCGACCCCGAAGCCGCCGAGCGGGCCGCCCGGCTCGCGCAGAGCCACATCGGGATGGCGCGCCGCCTCGCCGCCGATCCGGTGGCCCTGGAGCGCCGCCAGCGCACGGTCGAGCTGGTCCTCGGCGTGGCCGGGCTGGGCGGCGCGATGCGCGTCGCCGCCGAGCTGAGCGAGCTCGCCGGCGAGGACGCGAAGGCGATCACCGTTGAGCGCGACGCCCGTGAGCGGGAGGAGGCCCTGCGCAACCTCGGGGTGGCCCCCGGCCAGGCGGTGCCCCCCGGTCTCCGCTCGCAGGTCAAGACCCTGGAGGAAAACCAGAAGCGCCGCGCGACCCGGAGCCTGCGCGACGGCATCGACCGGATCCTCACCGACCTGCTCTCGCTGTTCCGCGACATCCTGCTCACCCAGCTGGGCGCGGGCGACGCGCTCGTGAATCGGGAATTTTCCGACCGGATCCGCGCCCGGGCCGACGCCGGGACCCCCGAGGGAACGCTGGCCACGATCGACGCCCTGACCGAGGCCCGGGACCGGATCGCCCGAAACGTCACCCCCGGCCTCGCCCTCGAAGCTTTCCTCGCCACCGCCGCGCTCAACTCATCGGAGGACCGTTGACCCACTACACCCCCGGCACCCCGGACGGGCAGCAGCCCGGCACCCCTCCCCAGCTGAGCGAGGTCGGCACCGCCGTCCGCCCGCCTCGGCCCCGTCGCACCGGGCTGAAGATCGCGGTGGGCCTGATCGCGCTCTTGACGATCGGCGGGCTCGTGTTCGCCGCCTGCTCCCCGCTGCTCGGCCTCGCGCCGAACCGTCCCTCGGCGTCCCCCGACGAGATCGCCCCCGGCCCCAAGCCCGCGGCAACCCTGGACGGCTATTACGGTCAGGAGTTGTCCTGGCAGCCCTGCTGGAACGGCAAGGAGTGCGCGGTCGCGCACGCCCCCCTCGACTGGTCCGAGCCCGGCGGGGACTCGATCACGCTCGCCCTCGTCCGGCTCCCGGCCGCGGGCGGGGCGCCGCTCGGCAGCCTGCTCGTGAACCCGGGCGGCCCGGGCGCCTCCGGCGTCGAGACGGTCGCGCAGAGCGCCGAGGCGATCACCTCGGAGCAGGTCAGGAACAGCTACGACATCGTCGGCTGGGACCCGCGGGGCGTGGGCAATTCCAGCGCCGTCTCCTGCCTGACCGACGCCGAAATGGACGAGTACCTCTTTGGGGTCAGCGAGGCACAGCCGGGCAGCCCCGAGTGGTTGGCGGAGGCCGAGGCCTCCTCGGCGGAGTTCGGCGAGGCCTGCCAGGAAAACACC
The DNA here is from genome assembly GCF_035726885.1 of Leucobacter sp. M11. Lineage (NCBI taxonomy): Bacteria > Bacillati > Actinomycetota > Actinomycetes > Micrococcales > Microbacteriaceae > Leucobacter > Leucobacter sp. M11. The sequence goes on from NZ_JAPFRB010000003.1 coordinate 639,440, forward strand.
GGCCCCCTGCTCGGCACCGTGGACACCATCAGCACCGCCCACGACCTCGACATGCTCCGCGCCGTGCTGGGCGATCAGAAGCTGAACTACCTCGGCTTCTCCTACGGGACCTCGATCGGCGCGCAGTACGCCGAGGCCTTCCCCGAGAACGTGGGTCGCCTCGTCCTGGACGGGGCGATCGACCCGACCTCGACCGAGTCCGAGACCGTCAAGTTCCAGACCGAGGGCTTCGAGAACGCGACCCGCGCCTATCTCGCCTCCTGCCTCAAGGACGCGAACTGCCCCTTCGAGGGGACCGTCGATGCGGGCATGGCCGAAATCGGCGAGCTCATGGCCCAGGCCAACGAGGAACCGCTGATCGGTTCGGACGGGCGGGCGGTCAGCTCCGGCACCCTGTTCACGGCCATCATCTACCCGCTGTACAGCCAGCAGAGCTGGCCCTACCTGAACGACCTCTTCGCCGAGGTGCGCGAGGGCAAGGCCGACACCGCCCTGGCGCTCGCCGACGGGTACTACGGCCGCAACGCTGACGGGACCTATCGCGACAACTCCTTCGAGGCGTTTATGGCGATCAACTGCCTGGACTACCCGAGGGACGCCGACCCCGAGCGCATGCGGGCCCAGGCGGAGGAGCTCGCGGAGCTCGCGCCGACCTTCGGCTCCTTCCAGGGCTACGGCGGTCTCGCCTGCGCGAACTGGCCCTACCCGACGGTGACCCCGAACACCCCGGTGTCCGCCGAGGGCGCCGACCCGATCCTGGTGGTGGGCACCACCGGGGACCCGGCCACCCCGTATCGCTGGGCCGTCTCGTTGGCCGAGCAGCTGGACAGCGGGGTGCTGCTCAGCTTCGAGGGCGAGGGGCACACCGCCTACCGGAGCGCCGGGAACGCCTGCGTCGACGGCGCGGTGGACGCCTATCTCCTCGACGGGACGCTGCCCGCGGACGAGGCCCGCTGCTAGCGAAGCCCAGCGGGCACCCCCGGGCGACGCGCCCGGGAGCCCGGCCCGGCCCCCGAGTGTCGCTCGGGGGCCGGGAACCCTGCTAGGATTATTTCTTGTGTTCGGAATTCGTTCCGCACGCGCCGCCTTAGCTCAGTCGGTAGAGCGTCTCACTCGTAATGAGAAGGTCGCGAGTTCGATTCTCGCAGGCGGCTCGAAACAGCTCCCATCCTCGCCGACGGGAGCTGTTTTGCTGTGTCCGTCGGGAGCGGCGGCCTACTTCGCCGCGCGGAGCATGCCCCAGATGACGACGACGAATGTGATCAGCATGGCAGCTCCGATGCCCCCGACCCAGAAGGCGGACGCCGGAATACCCGTCTCGGCTGCCGCGACTACCTGCTGCACCATCACGCACCTCGTTTCTCAGGTGGGCGTCAGCCCCGGGAATCGACGCCGATGGCCCACGTGTGGTGCCACGCTAACAGGCGATTCCCGCCCGGGCAAGGGACCCGAGCGAAGCTCCGGGGGCGCGGCTGCGCGGCCCTCCGTGCTCAGCCGAGGACCGTGATCCCGATCTCGCGGGCGAAGAGCTCCGCGAGCATGGCCGCCTGCTCGCCGGACACCGTGGCCCCCGCGAGCCCGCGCAGCCCGTCGATCTGGCGCACCTCGAGCCCACGAAGATCCGCGTGGCTGAGCGTTGCTCCGGTCACGTCGAGGCGGTCCACCCGGCAGCCGCTGAGGTCCAGCCGGGTCGCGGCGCAGTCGCTCAGATCAAGCTCTTCGATCTGGCAGTTTTCGAGCCGGACGTCGCGCAGCTTCGAGCCGCGCAGGTTCAGGAAACCGAGCTTGCTGTCGGCGAGGAGCACGCCCTCCCATGCGGAGTCGTAGAGCTCGGCGGAGCCGAGGCGCGACCCGTGCAGCTCCACATCGCGCCAGTGCGCGCGGGCGCCGCGGAAGGCCGGTGCGCTGATCCGGTCGAGGCGGCTCTCCCGCAGGGTGTGTCCTCGCAGCTGGGCGCCGCCGAGCTCGACGTCCGTGAGGAGACACTCGTCGAGCGTGAGCCCGCTGAGATCACGCTCCGCGAGGTCGAGGCCGCTGATCCGACGGCCGGTGAGCGAGGCGCCAGAGATGAGCTCCGCGTCGCCCGCGTCCTCGAGCGGGAAGCGTCCCGGGTCGACGGGATCCAGGCGGGGCGGGTGGGGCTGAGCGGGGGAGCGTGACACGGGCGACCTTTCGACGTGCTTACCCTACGCGAGGCCGCTGACACCCCGTCACAGGCCCCGCACGGACGGGCCTGATCCCACCCCGGTTTCCCGGCTGAAGCGCCGGAAACGCAACACACCCCCGGCGGCCGGCCGGGGGTGTGCGAAACGGTCTAGACGAAGATGCAGACGAGCCAGAGCAGGGCCCCGACGATGCCGAGAACGATGCCGGCCCAGCGGTTCCAGCTCTTGGCCGCGCCGCGGAACAGGAAGCTGGCCAGGAACGCGCCGGCCCCGGCGAAGACCAGGCCGGTGGCAACCGTGCTGAGGAGGAGGCTGTCAACGCCGCCCGCTTGCATCGCCTCCAGCACGGGCAGGCCCGCGAGGCCAAAGACCGCGGCGAGCAGAACGACGGGGACCAGGAAACCGATGAGCTTCACGAGCCCCGGCTGAGTGTCTTCACGCATAGGGCCAGTCTAGGCCACTCCCGGGCCACCGTCCGGCTGCCGGGGCGCAATCAGTTCCGGGCCGTCCCCGCGCAGCGGCCGCACGGGAAAGAAGCGCACCCGGGCGGCCTCGGTCGGGGCCGAGCGCGCCAGCCGGTCCAGCAGCCCCCGATCCCCCGGGACGGCGGGGGAGAGCCAGTCGTCCCGGTCCTCGGCGGACAGGAACACCGGCATCCGGTGGTGCACCTCGGCGAGCGCTCCGGTGGCGGCGGTGGTCAGCATCGTGGCGGTCAGATGCCACTGCTCCGGCTGTGCGGGGTCTTGCCACCACCCGGTGAGGCCCGCGAGGGCCATCGGTTCCCCGGGCAGCCGGAAGTAGGACGGGCCCCGTTCGGCGCCCTCCCCGTGCCACTCGTAGTAGCCGTCGACGAGGATCGCGCAGCGTCGCTCGCGCAGCGGGGGGGCGAAGGTCGGTTTCTCCGTGACCGACTCGATGCGCGCGTTAAACGTGGGGAACGGTGTGGTGAGGGTCGGCGAGGACGGCGGCGTCAAGCCCCAGCGGGCCCCCTCAAGGCGGCGTCGTCCCGGCTCCCGCGGACTCTCCAACACGAGGGGAATCTGCCGGGTCGGGGGGATGTTCCAGGAGGGCTCGGGGACGCTCTCGCTGACGTGCCCCACCCGAAACAGGTGCAGCACGTCATCGGTCACTCCGGTAAAGACCACCCGTCCACACATTGAATTATCATACGTCGCACATATTCTGGTGTCGTGAGCCCAGCAGTACTTGACGGAAAATCTCCTGCCCAGGCGCCCGGAAACCGAACCTCCGGGGGCAAGCCGAGGATCGCGCTCTGGGATAACGCGCACTTCTTCCTCATCGTTCTGGTCGTGATCGGGCACACCCTCTCCACGGTGCGCACGGACTCCGGCCTCGCGTTCTCGATCTACAGCTACATCTACCTCTTCCACATGCCGGCGATGCTTCTCATCTCGGGGTACTTCGCGAAGACTCAGGTCACCCCGAAGGCGACCCGCGGGGTGCTCAAGCTCGTCGCGACCTGGATGTTCTTCGAGGGGATCTGGGCCCTGGTGCGCTTCCTGACGAACGGGAAGACGCTCTCGGACGAGTTCCTCGTCGCCCCGGCCTGGACCCTCTGGTTCCTCGTGACCCTCGCCACCATGAAGATCCTGCTGCCCTACATCGCCCGGCTGCGCGCCCCGCTCACGGTCTCCGTGGTCCTCGCGCTCGCCGCGGGGCTCAGCCCCGCGATCGGGGTTGATTTTTCGGCGTCACGAACGCTCTGCTTCCTGCCCTTCTTCGTGGCCGGGTGGCTCGTGAAGGAACGGGGCTGGCTGAGCGGGGAGTGGTTCCGCCGCCCCAGCGTGGGGCTGCGCAGCGCCGCCGCCGCGGTCCTGCTCGCGGTTGCCGCGGCCTTCGTCGTGTTCCCGGACCTGCGGGGGGAAGCCCGGATCGATCGCTGGCTCACGTGGCGAGACGACTATGACACCCTGCTGGATCTCGGCGAGGTCGCCACCCCCGTCGCCGGCATCCTGATCCGATTCGCGTTGCTGGCCACGGCCACCCTGATGACCGCGGCCCTGCTCGTGCTCGTGCCCCGGGGGCACTCGCGGATCACGGTGTGGGGCACGCGAACCCTCTACGTGTACCTCCTGCACGGATTCCTCGTCTTTGCCCTGCGCAATAGCGGCGCGATCGACGCGATCGACAGCCTCGGGGTGCCGGGGACGCTGATCCTCGTGGCGATCGCCACGGCAATCGCCGTGCTGCTGTCCTCCGCGCCCGTTGCGCGCCTGACCCGCCCCCTCATCGAGCCGAAGTTCAAGGCGATCTTCTCCCGGACCTAACCCGGGTCACTGCGTCACCGGCCTCCCGCCACCGCGGCCCAAGAGAGCAGCTCCCCGAGCGGGTGCCATCGCGTCTCCGCGACCGGCGCACCGTTCTCCTGACGCGCCAGCCGCGCACCCGGGGGTGGCGAGCGCCGTGATCGGCACGGGGAGGAGCAGGAGCGCGGCGATGGCCACGATCACTCGGGTCGCGCGCCGCCCGGGCACCCGCCGCGGAACGAGGGAGGTCATGCGGCCAGGGTAGTCCAGCCGGGGCAACATGACGAGCCGGAAAACGGTGGGCAACGGCGGGCCTACCGCTGGCTGCCCCGGCGGGCCCGCCCCGGCGGGCACCCGCGCGAGCGGGAGCGTCATCTCCGGTGCACGTGCGCGTCTTGCGCCGTTCCCCGGCCGTTCACCGCGCCCCCATAGCGTGTGAGGCGTTCGTTGCCCCGCCGCTTTCCGGTTCGGGCCCCACCGAGAGGATTCCCCCGTGACTCGACGCACCCTCATCAGCAGCGGCGTAGCGGCAACCGCGCTCGTCTTTGCCCTCACCGGCTGCAGCTCGCCCACCGGAGCCGCCGAGGGCGGCTCGGGTGCCACCGCTGACCCCGCGACCGCCACCAGCGCGGCCGACCTCGGTGGCATGGACGCCCTCATCGCCGCGGCGCAGGAGGAGGGCCAGCTCAACATCATCGCCCGCCCCGACAGCTGGGCGAACTACGGCAAGATCATCGAGGGCTTCGAGGAGAAATACGACATCACGGTGAACTCCGCGTCGCCCGACGTGTCCAGCGCCGAGGAAATCCAGGCCGCCGAGAACCTCAAGGGCCAGGACACCGCCCCGGACGTCTTCGACCTCGGCACGGCCGTGGCACTCGAATCCACCGACAGCTTCGCCCCGTACCAGGTCGAGACCTGGGCGGACATCCCAGCGGAAAACAAGGAGCCCAGCGGCCTGTGGGTCAATAACTACACCGGCATCATGTCCATCGGCGTTGACACCGACAAGCTGACCGCCCCCGCGGCCCTCACCGACCTCCTGAAGGACGAGTACCGCGGCTCCGTCGCCATCAACGGCGACCCCACCCAGGCGGGCGCCGCGTTCGCCGCCGTCGGCCTGATCTCGGAACAGCACGGCGGCTCGGTCGCGGACTTCGGCCCCGGCGTCGACTTCGTGGCAGCGCTCAACGCCGCCGGGAACTTCCTCACGGTGGACCCCACCCCCGCGACGATCGCCTCAGGGGAGACCCCGGTCGTGTTCGACTGGTCCTTCAACAACATCGCAGAGCAGGCGAACAAACCCTCCTGGAAGACCGTCGTCCTGGACGGCCCGAGCTACGTCTCCTTCTACAACGAGGCCATCAACAAGGACGCCCCGAACCCGGCCGCCGCACGCCTCTGGCAGGAGTGGATCCTCTCCGACGAGGTCCAGAACCTGTACCTCGAGGCGAACGCCATGCCCGTCCGGCTGGCCGCCATGCAGGACGCCGGCACCGCGGACGAGACGCTCGTGGACGCCGCCGGTCTCGGCTCCGACCCCGCCACCTGGGTGACCGCAGACGCCAAGGAAACCGCCGCGGCCAACACGCTCCTCGCCGAGCGCTGGCCCGCCGCCATCCGGTAGCCGCCCCGGGGGTGGCGGGCCCTGCCCGTCGCCCCCGCCCCCACGCACCCCAGCCGCCCCCATGCACCCCAGCCGCCCGCGCGCGGCCCCGCCCCCGGAAGGAGCTCGATGAAAGCCCTCGGCCTGACCCCCTTTGCGCTCTACGTGCTCGCCTTCCTCGCGGTGCCCACCGTGCTCGCCGTGGCCTCCGGCTTCGTCGGCCCGGACGGAGGCTTCACCCTCGAACACCTCGCCGTGCTCGGCGACCCGGTCGTCCTCGAGTCCTTCTGGGCCTCGCTCTGGCTCAGCGCCCTCACCGCGCTCCTCGGCGCCGTGATCGGGGCGCTCGCCTGCGTCGCGCTGAGCGCCCTGCCCGAGGGCGGGCCCGTGCGCCGCATCGTCGACGCGGCCGCGAGCGTGCTCGCCCAGTTCGGCGGGGTCATGCTCGCCTTCGCCTTCATCGCGACGATCGGCGTCCAGGGCCTGCTCACCGTGATCCTCCGCGACCGGCTCGGCACAGACCCCTACGCGGACGGAGTCTGGCTGTACCAGCTCCCCGGGCTCATCCTGCCCTATCTGTACTTCCAGATTCCGCTCATGATCATTGTGTTTCTCCCGGCGCTCGCCGCCGTGAAGCCGCAGTGGGCGGAGGCGACCGCGACCCTCGGCGGGTCTCCGCGGCACTACTGGGGCCGCGTGGCCCTGCCCGTGCTCGCCCCGGCCTTCCTCGGCAGCCTGCTGCTCCTGTTCGCGAACGCCTTCTCGTCCTTCGCCACCGCCGCGGCGCTGATCAGCCAGGGCGCACAGATCGTGCCGCTGCAGATCCGGGCCGCGCTGATCGGCGAAACGGGGGCGGGGCAGGCGGGGGCTTCTGGGGTCCTTGCCCTCGGCATGATCGCCGTGATGGCGCTCGTCATGGCCGGGTACTCGGCGCTCATGCGCCGCGCGGCCCGGTGGCAGCGATGAGCGGGCCGGCTCGGCTCGGCGACCGGCCGTCGCCCGCGGTCGCTCGCGGCATGCTCGGCGCCCTCGGAGTGCTCTTCCTGATTCCGATCATCGCCATGATCGAGTTCACCTTCCGCGATACAGCCGGGGGATACTCGGGCGCGCACTGGGCGGCGATCGTGGACCCGGAAAACGCCCGCGCCTATCGAAACCTCTTCCAGGGCATCGGCAACTCGCTGCTCCTCGCGGGGCTGACCGTGCTCATCGTGTGGGTGTTGTTCCTGCCGACGATCGTGCTCGTACACCTCGGCTTCCCCCGCCTCCGGCGCGCCTTCGAACTGCTGACCGTGCTGCCCATCGCGATCCCCGCGATCGCCCTCGTGGTCGGCTTCGCGCCCGTGTTCCGTGGGGTCGCGCAGCTGCTCGGCGGCGGCGTGTGGGCCCTGAGCCTGGCCTACGGCGTGCTCGTGCTGCCCTTCGCCTACCGCTCGATCGCCGCTGCGCTGTCCGGGATGGACGCACACACGCTCGCCGAGGCCGCCCGCACGCTCGGGGCCGGCTGGGGCACGGTGCTGCTGCGCGTGCTCGTGCCGGGGCTCCGCCGCGGTCTCGCCGGGGCAACCCTGATCACCGTCGCGGTCGTCCTCGGGGAGTTCACCGTTTCCTCGCTGCTGAACCGCATCACGCTTCAGACCGCCCTGTTGCAGGTCTCCAAATCCGATCCGTACGTCGCCGTGATCATGTCGCTGTTGTCGCTCGTGATCGTCTTCGCCCTGCTGGT
>NZ_JAPFRB010000003.1:647246-652305 GCF_035726885.1 Leucobacter sp. M11
CGCAGAAAGCAGAACTCGTGACCCACGCCGCCCCCGACCAGGCTTCCCCCGAGATCCGGCGCTCCGGCGCCCCGGTGCGGCTGGATGCCGTCACGAAACGCTACGGGCAGACCACGGTGCTCCGGGGCCTTGACCTGGAGCTCGCGCCCGGGGAACTCGTCGCCCTGCTGGGCCCTTCCGGCTGCGGCAAGACCACCGCGCTGCGCTGCCTGGCCGGCCTCGAAGCCCCGACGAGTGGCCGCGTGCTCATCGGCGGCGAAGACGTGTCCCGCGTGCCAACGAACCGACGCGATTTGGGCATGGTGTTCCAGGCATACTCGCTTTTCCCGCACCTCAGCGTGGCCGAGAACACGGAGTTCGGCCTCCGGATGCGCCGGGTGGCGAGCCCGGAGCGCCGCTCGCGCGTCGCCGAGGCGCTGGAGACGGTCGGCCTCGGACATCTCGCGGACCGGCTCCCGCACGAGCTCTCCGGCGGGCAACAGCAGCGGGTCGCGCTCGCCCGCGCGCTGGTCACCCGCCCGCGCGCCCTGCTCCTGGACGAGCCGCTCTCGGCCCTCGACGCGAAGGTCCGGGTGCGGCTCCGCGAGCAGATCCGGCAGATCCAGGTCGACCAGGGCATGACGACGCTGTTCGTCACGCACGATCAGGAGGAGGCGCTCGCGATCGCCGACCGCGTCGCCGTGATGCGCGAGGGGCGCATCGAACAGCTCGGCACCCCAGAAGAGCTGTACCGGCGTCCGGCGACGGCCTTCGTGGCCGAGTTCATCGGCCTGAGCAACCGGCTCGCGGGCACCGCGACCGCGGGCGGCGTCCGGGTACGCGGCGTCGTGCTCCCGGTGCTGCCGGGTTCCGATGGCTCCGGGACGGGCGCGGGGGCCGTGACGGCGCTCGTGCGCCCGGAGCACCTCACCATTCACGCCCGCACAGCCGCCCCCGACCGACCGGGGGGACCGGTCGGGGGCCCGGGCGGAGCCTCCGCCCGGCCGGAGACGACCGCAACGGTGCGGTCCTCCGGGTTCCTCGGTGCGCTCCGGCGCACCGTCGTCGAGTTCGACGACGGCGAGATCGCCGCGGTGCAGCACGCGGCCGACGAGGCCTTCGCGCCGGGGGAGCGCGTCGGGATCGGCTTGACGGCGGACCCGGTGCGCCTCGCGGACCCGAGCCTCGCCCGGGTGCCAACCCCCACCGGGACCACCCCCGTGAGCTGACGACTGCCGCGTGGGTTTGGGGGGGACCACGCGGAATTCGTCAGCTCGCGGAGGGTTCCTCCGCCACGAGGAGCTGGTGCTTCGCGAGCTCCCGGTAGAGCGGGGTGGACTCGACCAGCTCCGCGTGGGTGCCGGAGCCGATCACGCGGCCGGACTCCAACACGATGATCTGGTCGCTGTCGACCACGGTAGACAGGCGGTGCGCGATCACGATGAGCGTGCGGCCCGTGGCGACCGAGTCGAGCGCCTCGCGCATGAGGCGCTCGTTGACCCCGTCCAGGGAGGCCGTGGACTCGTCGAGGAGCAGGATCGGCGGGGCCGCGAGCAGGGCGCGCGCGATCGCGAGCCGCTGCTTCTCGCCGCCGGAGAGCATGATCCCGTCCTCGCCGACCTCGGCGTCGAGGCCGTTCGGGTGCCGATCGAGCACCCCGCCGAGGTTCACGGAGCGCAGCACGCGCTCGCAGTCCGCGTCGCTCGCGTCCGGGCTGGCCAGCAGCAGGTTTGAGCGGATCGTGCCCGCGAGCACCGCGGCGTCCTGCTCGACGTAGCCGAACTGGGCGCGGGCCTCGGCCCGATCGAGCGCCCGAAGGTCCACCCCGAACAGGGAGACGACGCCGGATTGCGGGTCGTAGAAGCGCTCGATGAGCCCGAGGATCGTGGACTTTCCCGCGCCGGAGGGGCCGACGAGCGCGGTCCGGGAGCCGCGGGACACCGCGAAGCTGACGCCGTGCAGCACGTCGGTCTCGGTGACCTCCTCGGTCTTCGGGTCGAGCGAGCGATAGCCGAAGGCCACGTCGGCGAACTCGATGGCCGGGGCGTCCTCGTCGCGGGCCTCGTCGAGGCGGACGAGCGGCGCGATCTCACGGTCGCCCTGGGTCTCGGTGGGCAGGGTCGCGATCTCCTGGATGCGGCCGAGCGCGCCGAGGGCCTGGTTCACGGCGCTGATCGCGCCGAAGGCCTGCCCGAGCGGCATGATCATCATGAACAGGAAGATGATGAAGGTGACCAGCTGCGCAATGTCGATCGCGCCCGTGGCGACCCGGTACCCACCGAGTCCGAGCACGACGAGAAACGAGGCCTGCATCGCGATCCCGGCGACGGGGACGATGAGCGCGGAGATCTTCGCGACCTTCACGCCGAGCCGCCACGCCTCCGTGGCCTCGCCCGTGATTGCCTCGGCCTCGCGCTCGGTCGCCCCGGCGGCGCGAATCGTGCGCACCGAGGAGATCGAGCGCTCGACGGCGGCGGCGAGGTCGCCGACCTTTGCCTGCGACTTCTGCACTGCGGGCCGGATCCGGGCGCTCATCAGGACCACGGCGACCAGGGCCACGAGGATCACGCCGAAGGTAATCCCGAAGAGCACGGGGTCGATGATGAGCATCGCGATGAGCGCGCCGACAAAGGTGAGCACCCCGCCGATCGCCTCGACGAGGCCCTGGGTGAGCACGGCGCGCAGGAGCGTCGTGTCGGAGCCGATCCGGGAGACGAGGTCCCCGGTGCGGCGGCGGTCGAACTCGCTGATCGGCAGGTGCAGGATCCGCTCGATGAGGCGGCGCCGGCTGGAGAGCACGACGCCCTCGCCCATCCGCTGCAGCAGATAGTGCTGGAACCCGGTCAGCAGCGCGCTGATCACGACGAGCGCGACGAGCGCCCAGACCAGGACGCCGAGCGGGCTGGCGTCCTGCACGCGGGTGATGACCTGCCCGACGAGCAGGGGCTGGCCGAGGGACGCGGCCGCCCCGAGCACGCTCAGGACGATAATGAACCCCAGCATGCCCTTCTGCTCGAAGAGATACGGCAACAGCTCACCGAATGTGGCGCGGGGCCCCTCCTGGGCTTTCCCGCGAGTTCGACCGCGGGCCATTAGGCGCGGAGCTCGCGCAGCAGCACGGCCGCGGCCAGGGCGGCCTCGGCGGCCTCCTGGCCCTTGCTCTCCGTAGACCCGGGCAGCCCGGCCCGGTCCAGGCCCTGCTGCTCGTTGTCCAGGGTCAGCACCCCGAAGCCCACCGGCTTCCCGGTGTCGAGCGCGACCCGGGTGAGCCCGTCGGTCGCCGCGGAGGACACGTATTCGAAGTGCGGGGTGCCCCCTCGGATGATGACGCCGAGGCACACCACCGCGTCGAAGCCGTTCTCGAGCGCGGTCTGCGCGGTCACGGGAAGCTCGAAGGCTCCGGGGACGCGGAGCAGGACCTGCTCGGCGCCCGCGGAGAGCAGCGTCTCCTCGGCGGCCTCAATCATGCCGTTCGTGATCTCGTCGTGCCAGCTACCCGCGATGATGGCGACCCGGAGGCCGGTGCCATCGATCGAGAGCGTGGGGGACCCTGCGCCGCTCATCGTGCTCCTTCTGCGCCGACGCCCTCGGTCGGCAGCTCGTGCCCCATCCTGTCACGCTTGGTGTCCAGGTACCCGGAGTTTTCCTCTGAGCGCCCGACCACGAGGGGGAGCCGCTCGCCCACGGTGACGCCGTACTGGGTGAGCTGGCTCACCTTGTCGGGGTTGTTCGTGAGCAGCCGGATCTGGCTGAGGCCCAGGTCGGCGATGATCTCGGCGGCCGCGCGGTAGTCACGGGCGTCGGCGGGCAGGCCGAGCTGGAGGTTCGCGTCGAGCGTGTCAACGCCCTGCTCCTGCAGCTGGTAGGCGCGCAGCTTGTTGGCGAGGCCGATGCCGCGCCCCTCCTGGCCGCGCATGTAAATCACGAGGCCACCCTGCTCGGCGATCAGGTCGAGGGCCGCGTCGAGCTGCGGGCCGCACTCGCACTTGAGCGAGCCGAAGGCCTCCCCGGTGATGCACTCGGAGTGCACCCGGACGAGGGCACCCTGGGCGGCGGGGTCGCCGCCGATCAGGGCAACGTGATCGACGCCCTGCCGGCGGTCGCGGTAGGCGCGCATCCGCAGCTCGCCGTGCGTGGTGGGCACGCGGGTCTCGGCGCGCAGGCTCACGCTGCGGTGCTGGCGGTCCTCGGGGGCGGGGCAGCCGTCCGGGTCGTGCTCGTTGAGGTACTCGATCAGCTTCTCGATCGTGGTCACGAGGATGCCGTCGCGCTCGCCGAGCTCCAGGAGCCCGGGCAGGCGCATCATTTCGCCGTCCTCCGCGACGATCTCGCCGATTGCGGCGACCTCGCGCAGCCCGGCGAGGCGCATCAGCTCCACGGCGGCCTCGGTGTGCCCGTCCCGGGCGCGAACGCCGCCGTCGACGGCGCGCAGCGGCAGGATGTGGCCGGGCCGGTTGACGTCGCTCGGCACCGCATCCGCCTTGGCCAGGGCGCGCAGCGTGGTGGCGCGGTCCCCGGCGCTGATCCCGGTGGTGACGCCGGAGGCCGCGTCCACGGTGACCGTGTAGGCCGTGGTCCGCACGTCCTCGTTGCGTTCGACCATCATGGGCAGGTCGAGCTGGTCGGCGATTTCGTTCGTCATGGGGGCACAGATGAGGCCGGAGGAGTACTTCACGGTCCACGCCATCCACTCCTGGGTGGCGAGTTCGCCGGAGAGGATGACATCGCCCTCGTTCTCGCGGCCCTCATCGTCGGCGACGATGACCGGGCGACCCTGCTTAATGGCTTCGATGACCTCGGGGATCTCGGCAATGCTCATGTCAGTTGTTTCCTTCTGCGGTGATGGTGGGGAAAGACGGGGTGGGCGCTGCGGCGTCGAAGCGCAGCATCCGGGCGACGTGCCGGGCAAGCACATCGGTTTCGATGTTGACCCGGTCGCCGGGGGTGAGCGCGCCGAGCGTCGTGGCCGTCAGGGTCTCGGGGATCAGGGACACCTCGAACCACTGCTCGGGGGCCTCTGGCTCGCTCAGATCGCTCACGGTGAGGGAGACGCCCTGCACGGTGACGGAGCCCTTGTCCA
>NZ_JAPFRB010000003.1:652334-652799 GCF_035726885.1 Leucobacter sp. M11
CCGAAGCGGAGCTGCCGCCAGGCATCACCGGGGGTGACGCTCAGCAGGCGCGCGGTGCCGTCGACGTGGCCCTGCACGATGTGGCCGCCGAGCCGGGTGTCGGCGCGGGCGGCGCGCTCCAGGTTCACGGCGTCGCCCGCGGCGAGCTCGCCCAGCGTGCTCATCTTGAGGGTCTGCGCCATGACGTCTGCGGTGAAGGCACCGCCGTCGAGCTGTTCGATGACGGTCAGGCAGACGCCGGAGACCTGGATCGAGTCGCCGTGCTGTGCGTCCGAGGTGACGAGGGGGCCGCGGACGGTGAGGCGAAGCGAGTCGCCGTTGTCCTCTGCGGCAACGATCTCGCCGATTTCTTCGATGAGTCCGGTAAACACGGGACTCCTTTCTGACGTGGGATGGGGTGACAGGGGGGCGGCGGGGCGGCGGGGGCCGCGGGAACGCGTCCTAGCCGCTCTCGGTGCCGAGCGA
>NZ_JAPFRB010000003.1:652835-653189 GCF_035726885.1 Leucobacter sp. M11
ACTCAGGACGAAGAGGGTGTCCTCGCCGAGCGGGATGCGTTCCCGTGTGCGGAGCCGAATCGCCTCGTCGATCGTGGCGATGCCGAGGTCGGCGACGGCCACCCGGGGGCCGCCGAGGAGCACGGGCGCCACGTAGACGAGCAGCTCGTCAACGAGCCCCGCCCGCAGCAGCGCGCTGATGATGGTGGGGCCGCCCTCGACAAAGACGCTGTCGATGCCGCGCTCGGCCAGGGCGGCGAGATCCGCGGCGAGGTCCTGGCCGCTCAGGTGGATCGGCTCGGGGGTGCTCGCATCGAGCGCGGGGTGGCTGAGCACCCGGGACCCCGCGGGGATGCCGCGGCGGCCGACCACCAC
>NZ_JAPFRB010000003.1:653246-653421 GCF_035726885.1 Leucobacter sp. M11
GTCATCGGCGAGCACCGTGCCAGTGCCGACGAGGATCGCGTCGGCGTCGGATCGGCGGCGGTGCACGTCCGCGCGCGCCTCGGGGCCGGTGATCCACTGGCTCGACCCGTCGGCTGCCGCGGCGCGGCCGTCGAGGCTCTGCGCCCACTTCGCGATGATCCGCGGGCGCGCCGAA
>NZ_JAPFRB010000003.1:653484-656322 GCF_035726885.1 Leucobacter sp. M11
AGCCAGTCGCGCAGCAGGGCCCGGGCCTCGGCTGCCAACACCCCGGAGCGCAGGTGCACGCCCGCGGCGCGGAGCCGCTCGGCGCCGCCGCCCTCCGCCTTGCCGGGATCGGGCATGGCGTAGACGACGTGGCCGATCCCGGCCTCGATCAGCGCGAGGGCGCAGGGGCCCGTGTGCCCGGTGTGGTTGCAGGGCTCCAGGGTGACGACGGCGGTCAGCTCCCCGGCGCGGGCGCGGTCGGCCTCGCCCAGCTGGGCGAGCGCGTCGGTTTCGGCGTGCCGGGTGCCGACGCCGCGGTGCCAGCCCTCGGCGACCGTGCGCCCCGTCGCGTCGAGGATCACGGAGCCCACGCGGGGGTTTGCGTCGTGTGCGGGGCCGCGTTGGGCCAGTTCGAGGCCGCGTCGCATGGCCGACTCCAGGGCGGCCTCGCTCGGGAACCGGGGCTCAACCGGGAGTCCGGGAGCGCGCCGATTCGCTGCGTCGCCGCTTCGCTGAGTGGTCATCCCCGCGCCTTTCTGGTTGCCGGGGACGCGCGTCAGGGGTCACCCTGTCGCGTGTGTCCCTTTCATCCGGACTACCGCGCGAGCGCGGATCACCGTCGGCACCGGAATTCCACCGGTTCAGCCCCGTCGGAAGACGGGGGTCGCGGACTGTCACCGCCGGTTCGGATTCTCACCGACCCCGGAACACCTATCCACCATAACGCGGAACGGGCCGAAACATTCCCATCAGTTTCCCCATGCCGGCGAAGACGCCGGTTGTGCGGCCGTGACAGACACAAACGCAGCGAACGGGACGGCCCCCGGGGCTGTTTCGCACCCCGGGGGCGGGGCGAGAGGCGCGCAGGACGATGCGCGAAGAGAGTCCCGGGCCCGGGCCCGGAAATCGGGCCAGGTCGACCGTTGCGGCGTTGGGAGCTCGTCTCGCTGTTCCTGGGCACGGCCGCCGTCGCGATCGTGCTGGGTCGGCTCGGCCAGCAGCTGATCCTGCGACTGAACCCGGATCTGACGCTCCTCGCCCTCGGGTGTTCCGGTCTCGCGGGAATCCGCTCGGTCTGGCTCGCCCTGGCACTGTACCGTCGCATCACCGGCGCCCCGAGGGGCGAACCTGCTCAGATCTCTGGGGGTTCATCTTGTGCTGAGGCCTCCGCGAGCTCGGCTTGCGCGAGGCGGCGCAGGCTGAGCAGCACCGGCTCGAACAGGACGGTGCCGAGGGCGGAAAAGGCCGCAACCGCGGTTGCGGGAGCGGACGCATCGCCCCACGGGACACGGGCGAGGTCGGCGCCCGCCGCCGTTCGGGCTGCGCGTGCGTAGGCGCTGAGCTGCGCGCCGTCGACCGGGATGCCGAGGTCCTCCGCAAGGGCAAGAGCGGCGCCGAAGCGGCGCGCGCTCGGGGCATCCGGGACCGCGTCGAAGCCCAGCTCGCCGAGCCAGTGTTTGGCGAGCTGGGCGGCGTGATCGGTGGCCGCGGGCTCCGGGAATCCGGTCGGGAGCTCGGACATGGTCGCCCCGAGTGTCGCGAGCGGGGATGCGGGAGGATCGTCCAGAACCCCGACCAGTGCGCGGACGCTCTCCAGGGGCACGCCCAGCACCTCGACCATGCCGCGGATGAGCCGAAGCCGATGCAGGTGCGCAGGCCCGTACTCGGCGATCCGCGCCGAGCGGGGGCTCCCCGCGGGGAGGAGCCCGGCCCGCAGATAGTACTTAATGCTGGGGATGGGCACCCCGGAGGTCTGGGCGAGCTCGGCAAGCTTCATGCGTGTCCTTCGTTCTGCCACTTGCGTGGGCCGGGGTCGCAGTCTATTCTCGGCAGTCAAGGATAGTGAAGCTATCCAGAAAATGCGTTGGCTCGCGGGGGCTCCCAGCCAGCGCCCAAACGCAAGGAGCCCCGCATGGTCACGCTGGTCTGGCACCCCACGGCACCCCTCGCGGCTGGAACGGTGATGGCCTCCCGGTTCCTGCTGTCGCGGCGACGATCCGTCCCCGGATTCCTCATCGCCTCACTCCGGATCTGGAGGAGCGTTCGTCGCGCGCCTGGCTGCCGGGCGGCCGCACTGCGGGCGCAACCGCTCGCACGCACCTTCTGGACGATCTCTGTCTGGGAGACGCCGGAGGCGCTCCGGCGATACGCGGCCGGCCCGGGCCATGCGGTGATCGCCCAACGGCAGCGACCCCGGGCCGCCGAGAGCGACTTTGCGTACTGGCAGAGCGCGGCAGGGCTGCCGGACTGGGCCGAGGCGGAGCACCGGATCGAGCGCGTCCGAGTGCTCCGCGAGCCATGACGTGAGCCGCTTGCGGAACGCCCGGCTCAGCCGCGCTCGCCGCAGGTGCCCTCGGGCAGCCCCTCGCCGAAGGGGCGACTCAGCCGGAGGCGGTCCCCGATCGCGAGCGTGCGCCGGACCTCGATCGGGGTGCCGTCGTGGCAGGCCATCCGGTCGATGTCGAGGAGTGCGGTGCCGGGCGAGCAACCGAGCAGCGCCGCGGTCTCGGCGTCTGCGGCCAGCGCCTGGATGAATTCCCGGCCCCCGGCGACCGTGATGCCGGTGCGCTCCAAGAGTTCCCGGTAAAAGGCGGTGTTCTCGAAGTCGACGCTCAGGAGCGGGCCCGCGATGGCGGCGGGCGACCACAGCCAGTCCACGGCGACCGGAGCGTCGTCGACGAGGCGCACCCGGTGCAGAAAGAACAGCTCGGCCTCGGCGGCGAGGCCGAGCCGGGCGGCGATGGCGGGATCGCGCGTGATCTCCTGGGTGATCGTGCGGCTGCGCTGGCTGGAGCCCGCGTCCCGCGCGGCCTCGTGGAACGAGTAAATCGCGCCGTAGCTGGAGGCCCCGGATAGGTT
>NZ_JAPFRB010000003.1:656373-656675 GCF_035726885.1 Leucobacter sp. M11
GAGCGGGCGGAGAGCCTGGCGGACGGTGCCGCGGCTGACGGAAAACTCCTCGGCGAGGGCGAGCTCGCCCGGGAAGCCGTCCGCGTAGCGCCCGGCGCGCAGCCGGGCATCCAGCTCGTCGTGGATGAGCCGCCACCGGGGGAGCGCGCGTGCGGCCTGGGGATTCCCTGACATGTGCCGTCCCTCCTTGGTGAATGTCTAGACATTTGCATACGATGGCTGTTGCTCGCCATTATCCCCCACGCCCAGGAGGCTCGTCGTGTCCCCTTCCCCCGCATCCACCCCGGGCTCCCGGTCCCGGT
>NZ_JAPFRB010000003.1:656735-657030 GCF_035726885.1 Leucobacter sp. M11
GGAACGGTCTGCTGGGCGGGGACGACTCCGTCGCCACGATCACCGACACCGCCGAGCAGCGCGCCGCGGAGGACGACAGCCCGCCGCTGGACCTCGCCCGCCGCCAGGCCGACGACCCGACCGCCCTCGGCGCGCTCGACGCACCGGTCGCGATCGTCGAGTATTCCGACTACCGCTGCCCCTTCTGCGGGGTCTTCGCCCGCGAGGTGATGCCCGGCGTCATCCAGGAATACATCGACCGCGGCGACGTGCGCTTCGAGTGGCGGGACCTGCCCGTCTTCGGCGAGGAATCGGT
>NZ_JAPFRB010000003.1:657064-660053 GCF_035726885.1 Leucobacter sp. M11
CAGGACCGGTTCTGGGAATTCAACGAGACGGTCTACGCCGGGGCCCCCGCGACCGGGCACCCCGACCTGAGCGAGGAGAAACTCCTTGAGTTCGCCAAGGCGGCCGGGGTCCCGGACCTCGACCGCTTCCGCGCGGACCTCGACGACCCGGATCTGCTCGCCCTCGTCGAGCGGGATTTCGCGGAGGCGCAGGCGATCGGCATCGGCGGCACCCCGTTCTTCCTCATCGGGGACGAGCCCGTGAGCGGTGCCCAGCCGGAGCAGTTCTTCCGGGCCGAGATCGAGAAACAGCTCGACCGGGCGGGGGCCTAGAATGGGGACCCGATCACAATCCGCCCACGCACGGGGCACCGGTGACGCCGCCCCGGGCCGGGCCGACGCACAGCAACGCACAACCTCGCGGAAGGACGCCCAGTAAATGGACATCGGATACGCCGGAGCGCTCTTCGGCGGCCTGCTCTCCCTCCTGAGCCCCTGCTCGGTGATGCTGCTGCCCGCCTTCTTCGCGTACGCCTTCGTCTCCCCGGCGAAGCTCATCGCCCGCACCGGCCTCTTCCTGCTCGGCCTGCTCGCCACCCTGGTGCCGCTCGGGATCTTCTCCGGCACCCTCGGTGCCCTCGTCACCGAACACCGCAGCGTGCTCGTCGCCGTTGCCGCCTCCGGGGTGATCCTGATGGGGGTCGTGCAGCTGCTGGGCATCCCGATGCCGAGCTTCGCCCGGAAGGGCGGCGCGGACCCCGACGCGACGAGCGCCGTGTCGGTGTTCCTCCTCGGCGCGGTCTACGCCGTCGCCGGGGTCTGCACGGGGCCCATCCTCGGCTCTGTGCTCATGATGGCCGCGCTCGGCGGCAGCCCCGCCTACGGCGCGATCCTGCTCGCCCTCTACGCGGTCGGCATGGCGCTGCCGCTGTTCGCCCTCGCCGCCGTGTGGCGGAAGATGGGCGACCGGGGCCGCGCCTGGCTGCGCCCGAAGACCCTGAGCATCGGCCGCTGGCAGAACAGCTGGATCATGATCATCTCCGGCACCCTGTCCATCGGCGTCGGGCTGCTCCTGCTGCTCACGGACGGCACGGCGGGGATCGGCAGCCTCATCCCCATCGGCGCGCAGTACCGGGCCGAGAGCTGGGTGAGCGTGACCGGCTCGCAGATCCCGAACGCGGTGTTCCTGATCGGCGCGATCGTGCTCGCCGGGCTTGTCTTCGCCGCGGTGAAGCTCCGCGGCGCGCGCACCGCGCGAAAAACCGCGGCCCCGACCGCCGAGACGGAGCCCGCGGAGGAGCGGGTGTGAGACGCGGGGCGCTCGCCGCGCTCGTCGTCGCCCTCGGGCTGACACTGAGCGCCTGCGCCCCCGCCGTGCCCGCGCACGAGGACGGCTCCGGGGCCGCCCGGAGCGAGCGCGCCGCCGATCTGCGCGTGGCCGGGGTCGAGCCCCGAGCGCTGCCCGCGGGAGCCGAGCTCATCGGGGGAATCCGCGGCGACAGCGCCCCGGTCGCCGTCGCCGACGTCTTCCTGCTCGGGGTGCTCCCGGATGCCGAGGACCCGAGGCAGCGCGTGATCGCCGTGGACGAAACGGGCAGCCGCTGGCAGGTGCACACGAGCCCGTCCTGCGTCGGCTGGGCCGTCTCGAGCACCGCCGAGGGGGAGCCCCGCGTCGCGGTGCTCGACGCCGTGACGCGTCGGGACGGCGCGGGCTTCCGGACCGACTACGTCGCGTCCGGATTCCGGGCAGACGGCACCCCGGCCTGGGACGCGACCCCGGTCCTCGGACCGCGTCTCGGGGCCGGCCCGGGCATGCGCTTCGGGGAGGTGCCCGGCAGCATCGTCTCGGACGCCCCCATCAACGCGCAGGCCCTCAACCCGGCCGACGGCACCGCGCTGACGGTCGCCGCCGCGGAGCAGGCCCGCATTGTTTTCGAGGGCGGCGGCATCGCGGTCCTCCGGGAGGCCGATCGCTTCGTCGCCCGGGACCTCGCCGGGGGCGGCGAACGCTGGGCGCGGCCCGCGAACGAGGGGGATTCCCTGCCCGAGCAGCCCGCCGCGGGCGGCGTGCTCGCTCTCCAACTGCTCGGGACCGAGGGCCCGCGCGCGCAGCTGATCGACGCGGGGACCGGGGACGCGATAGGCGCGCCCGTGCCCGGACGAATCCTCGGCGTGACCGGGTCCTCGGACGGGACGCGTGCGGTGCTCGCCGTCGGCGGGGCCGCGGGCACCCGAATCGTGGCGGCCGAGGCCGGCTCCGTGCGCTGGAACGCGGAGCTGCCGGGCGAGGCCGCGGAGCTCGCGAGCGTCGGACCGGACTGGGTCGCCCTCCGCGTCTCCGGCGAGGGCCTGCTGCTCCGCGCGGACTCGGGGGCGCCGGGAAGCCGCGGCGACTTCCCGGTGCCGATCGCGCAGAGCACCCAGAATGTGGGGGCGGTGCCGAGCGGCGAGCCCGGCGAGTACGCCCTCGTCCGGATGCCGCCCCTCGGGACGGGGTGACCCGGGGCGGCGGGTCCGGACGGTGCCCGCTGCGTCGCTGCGTCGGTGCCGCGGGAGATCGTGCCCGCTCGCGGCGGAAGCGTGGACCAGGGCTCGGGCTCCCCGCATAGGATGGGGAGTGCCCCGCCCGATGCCCGCTCCGTTCTGAGGATCGCTCGATGACCGCACCGCACCCGAAGCAGCTCCCGGACCGCCGCCGCCGGACGGGGCTGATCGCCGCGATCACCGTGGCGGGCCTGGTCCTCGTCGGGGGAGTGGTGTGGGGCGCGAGCTCGTTGTTCCGCCCGGGAGGGGCGCTGGCCTCCCCCGTTGGCCCGGACGTCACGCAGGTCGACCTGCCCCGGGACGAACAACAGCTCACCCTGGCTCTGGGCTTCGATCCCTCGGCCCTGGCCCGGGAGATGAACGGAGACGAGCAGGACTTCAGCGGCATCGTCGAGGTGTTCTCCGATCCGGAGCTCACCCGCCGGGTGGACGTGATCGCCTCCGCCCGGGGCGAAACCCTCACCCT
>NZ_JAPFRB010000003.1:660130-668322 GCF_035726885.1 Leucobacter sp. M11
GCTGGACCTTCTACGAGCGGTACTATGTGGCGCGCCTCGTTGACGCCGAGGGCGTGGGCCTCGCCGAACCGCTCGTGACGGAGATCGTAGCCGAGCCGCGGCTCGACAGCGTCACCCCGGAATTCAGCACGGACACGACCGAGGGGACGCTGGAGATCGCTTGGCAGCCCGTCGCCGACGCGAGCGAGTACCTCGTCGTGCTCTCGACGTGGCATCCGGAACAGCAGTTCCGTGTCTACCGCGTGCTCGGCTCCTCCGAGGACACCGCCTGGAGCAGCGCGGAGCTCGCCGACCCCGAGGAGAACCCGCGGGAACAGAACTCGGGGATGCAGCTGTTCACGGGCCCCAGCGAAGACCTCGAAGCCGGGGCGGATCACCGCCCGGTGGAGGGCGTTGAGCTCGGGGTGCTCGCGGTGAACGGCCCCACGATCTCCGCCTACGCGCCGCTGCCCGCCCCCGCGTTCCTGGGTGACCTGCCCTACGAGGTCGCAACGAAAACGATGCAGACCACCTACCCCAAGGACCTGGCGAGCCTCCCCCTGAGCGATTTCCCGACGGGGTTCCCCGTCACAACGCTTGCCGGGGACCTCCGGAACACGGCCATGCGGATCGACCCCGATTCGATCGAGAAAACGGAGATCGTCACCGGCGATACGAACAACCCGAGCTTCGAGCCCGGCTTCGCGTTCCGCGCCACCGGCGTCGGCACGACGCTCGAAAGCCCGCGCCTGGTCATCCGGGGCACCGACCGGGCGGCCCTGGACCGCGAGATCGCCGAGTACAACGAACGCGCGCTCCGGGACCACCCCTAACGGCTGCCGCGACGGCTCCCGGCCGCGAGGCCAGGCCACGCACGGAAGCTGTCGGGATCCCGGCTACCGTCGCGGGCTGAGCGCCGGAATGCGCTGCCCCGCCGCCGACGACGCAATCAGGATCGCGAGCCGTTTCGCCCGCGTCGCCTCCCGCTTCGCGCTCATCACCCACCACACGGCGTCACGCCGGTACGAGGGCGGGCTCGTCGAAAAGGTGGCCCAGGCCACCGGATCTGCCTGGAAGGCCCGCTCGTCCTCGGCGGACAGCGCGACGTTCCGCGTCTCGGCGGAGTACCCGCTGCGGTCCTGTCGCTCGGTGAACAGCGTCAGCCCCTCGGCTCGCATTCGTCCCGCCGCGATGAGCGCCTCGGCCTTCTTCACGTTGACCGCGCTCCACACGCTCCCCGCCCGACGCGGGGTAAAGCGGACGAGATAGCGGTCGCCGTCCGCCCGCTTTCTGAGTCCATCAATCCAGCCGAAGCACAGCGCCACATCGACCGCTTCAGACCACGTCTGGCTGACCCGTCCCGAACCCTGCTTGGCGAACAGCACCCAGACGTGAGTCGTCCGGGCGTGATGCGTCTCCAACCAGTCGCTGAAGGCATCCGCGGTGGCGAAGAACATCGGCTCGTCCATCAGCGCTGCCGCGGGGCCGGGGTCCGGGCCAACCAGTCGAGGATGGCACGCGTGGTTTCGCGGGGGCGCTCCTGGTGGACCCAGTGACCGCTGTCGAGGCTGAGCTCGGTCACCTGCGGCACGAAGGTTGCGAGCTGCTCGGAGGGGGCGACCGCGTCGCGAGTCCCGGAGATCATCAGCGCGGGCTGATGAATGATGGGGTCGGCGTCTGCGAGCAGGTGCCAATTCCGGTTGAGGTTGCGGTACCAGTGAATGCCGCCGGTGAACCCTGAGCGAGTGAACGCGGACTCGTAGACCGAAAGCTCCTGTGCGCTGAGCAGCGGTTCCCCGAGGGGAGCGTCGTCCCGGGCAATCTCGATCATCGCCATGCCGGGGCGGGGCGGCAACAGCGGCTCGTCCCGGCGGAAGAGGTTGTTGATGAACCGCGCGGGATCCGCGTCGAAGATCGCGTCAGCAACCCCCGGCTGCTGTGCGAAGTGGACGAAATAGTGGTCGCTGCCGAACGCCGCCTCCATCGCATCGAGCCAGGGCATTTCGCCACGGGCGAGGTAGGGCAGGCTGAGTGCCACGACTCGGTCGACCCGCTCGGGGAACAGCAGCGTGAAGCTCCACACCACAAACGCGCCCCAGTCGTGCCCGACGAAGGTGGCGCTGTCGTAGCCGTAGTGGTCGAGCAGGGCGGCGAGGTCGCCGGTCAGATGCTCGATGTCGTATTCGACGATCTCGTCGGGGCGGGCCGAGTTGCCAAAGCCCCGCTGGTTTGGCGCGATCACGTGGTAGCCGGCGGCCACCAGCGCCGGAATCTGGGCGCGCCAGGTATACGCGATATCGGGCCAGCCGTGGCAGAGCACCAGGGGATTACCGGCGTGTTCTTGGCCCGCCTCGAACACCTCGAGAGCAACGCCGTTCACGGTGATCATGGTGGCTTCGGGGAAGGGAATGTCGTGCGTGTGTGGGGTCATAAGCTCAAGGTACTGACCAAAACCGGTCACCTTGTGACCGGTTTTCTGAGAGACTTGCACCGTGAAATCTGATCGCTTGGTGGCCATCCTCCTGATGCTGCAACGACGTGGGCAGGTCACGGCCGCGGAGGTCGCAGCGGAGCTTGAGGTCTCCGAGCGCACGGCCAGGCGCGATCTCGACGCGCTGGGGATCGCCGGGATTCCGATCTATTCGGTCCGGGGCCGGACCGGGGGGTGGCGCCTGCTCGGCGGCGGACGCACCGATCTCTCCGGACTCACGGCCGGCGAAGCCCGCGCCCTGTTCCTGGTTGCCGGGTCGGCGGCCGCGGAGACCCCGGAGGTGCAGCACGCCCTCCGGAAGCTCGTTCGGGCGCTCCCGGAGACGTTCCGGGAGCAGGCCGAAGCCGCGGCTGCCTCGCAGATCGTGGATCCGAACCCCTGGGGGCGGGACGGCGCGCAGGCTCTCCCGCCCCGCTTCCTTGAGGTCGTGCAGGACGCCGTGATCCGCGGCGTTCAGGTGCGACTCGGGTACGTCGACCGCGCCGGCAGCGCCTCCGAGCGGGTCGTTCATCCCCTGGGGCTCGTGTCGAAAGGGTCGCGCTGGTATCTCGTCGCCGGGACGGACCACGGTCAGCGGACCTTTCGCCTCGACCGCGTCAGCGCCGTGCAGCTCAGCGATGACCCCGTGCACCGACCCGACACCTTCGATCTCGCCGAGCAGTGGCGGGCCATTCGCGAAGAGGCGGGGCGCCGTGGCACGCTCATCGACGTCCACGCGAGGTGCGCGCCCGACGGGCTCAGCTATCTCCGCACCGCGGTTGGCGACAACCTGGAGATCGGGGCGGCGGCGAGCGATGGCCGCATCCCGGTGGTGATCCACGCGCCG
This sequence comes from Leucobacter sp. M11, assembly GCF_035726885.1. Taxonomy (NCBI): domain Bacteria; kingdom Bacillati; phylum Actinomycetota; class Actinomycetes; order Micrococcales; family Microbacteriaceae; genus Leucobacter; species Leucobacter sp. M11. The sequence goes on from NZ_JAPFRB010000003.1 coordinate 663,427, forward strand.
AGCGCATACGGGATTGCCGGTCACCTCGCGGGGCTCGTCGAATGGCTCGACATCGAGCGCCCGCAGAGCGTTCGGGACCACCTGGCGGAGATCGGCCGGGCGCTCACGAGCCGATACCGCGCCCGGCCCGGCTGGGCAGCCCGGTCCTAGCGGCTGATGAGGCCCATCCGGTCGTAGACGGTGCGCAGCGTGGCCTGGGCGGCCTCGTTGGCGCGGTCCGCGTTCCCGGCCAGGATCCGGTCGAGCTCGGCGGGGTCGGCGAGGAGCTCGGCGGTGCGGGTGCGAATCGGCCCGAACACGGACTCGACGACCTCGACGAGGCCCTTCTTCAGGTCGCCGTAGCCCTTGCCCGCGTACTCGGATTCCAGGGACTCGACGCTCTGCCCGGCCAGCTCAGCGTAAATCGTGAGCAGGTTCGAGACGCCGGGCTTGGCCTCGCGGTCGAAGCGGATCTCGCCGTCGTCGTCGGTCACGGCGCGCATGATCTTCTTCTTGTTGACGCCCGGCTCGTCGAGCAGGCTGAGCAGCCCGGACGGAGAGTCCGCGGACTTCGACATCTTCGCGGTGGGCTCCTGCAGGTCGTAGATCTTCGCGGCGCCCTTCGGCATCTGCGCGACGGGCACCGTGAAGGTGTCGCCGAAGCGGCTGTTGAAGCGGGTCGCGAGATCGCGGGTGAGCTCGACGTGCTGGCGCTGGTCCTCGCCCACGGGCACCGTCGCGGCCTGGTAGAGCAGAATATCGGCGGCCATGAGCACCGGGTAGGTGAACAGGCCCACCGAGGTGGTGTCCGCGCCGAAGCGCTGCGACTTGTCCTTGAACTGGGTCATCCGGCCGGCCTCGCCGAAGCCCGTGATCGTGTTCAGCGCCCAGGCGAGTTCGGCGTGACCGGACACCTGGGACTGGACGAACAGCGTGGACTTTTCGGGGTCGATGCCCGCGGCGATGTACTGCGCGGCCGTGGCCCGGGTGCTCGCCTTGAGCTTCTCGGGGTCCTGGGGCACGGTGATCGCGTGCAGGTTGACGACGCAGAAGAAAGCCTCGTAGTCCTCCTGCATCTGGACCCACTGCTTCAGCGCCCCGACGTAGTTGCCGAGGTGCAGGGAGTCGCTCGACGGCTGCATGCCGGAGAAGAGGATCGGCTTGCCGGAGGGGGAGACGGGGGCGGTGCTCATGGGGATTCCTTTGGGGGTGCGCGAGCGCTCGCACGGGGAGCGCCCGGGGAGAAGTGAGGGGGTGGCCCGCGCCGCGGGCCAAACCGGGAGGTCGGGCCTAGACCCGGTAGTCGACGACGACGGGCGCGTGGTCGGACCATCGCTCGGCGTAGGACGCGGCCCGGTCGATGACGTAGTGCTCGACCCGCTCGTGCAGCGCCGGGGTGACCACGTGGTAGTCGATGCGCCACCCGGTGTCGTTGTCGAAGGCCTGGCCGCGGTTGGACCACCAGGAATAGGGGCCCTCGACCTCGCCCGCCCAGCGGCGGCCGACGTCGATCCAGCCGAGGCCCTCGCCCTCGGAGCCGTCGTTGCAGACGACGTTCTCGCCCTTCGGGCCGAAGAAGCGGTCGAAGTAGGCGCGCTCGCGGGGCAGGAAGCCCGCCTTCTTGCGGTTGCCGCGCCAGTTCTTGATGTCGAGCTCGCGGTGGCCCACGTTCAGGTCGCCGACGACCGCGACGAGCGCGCCCTCGGTGTCGAGCTCGCGCAGCCGTGCGTCCATCGCGTCGAGGAAGGCCCACTTGGCCTCCTGGCGGGGGGTGTCCACCTCGCCGGAGTGCACGTAGACGCTCACCACCGTGAACTGCGTGCCGTCCTTGGTGACCTGCGCCTCAAGCCAGCGACCCTCGGACTGGGCCTCCTCGCCGCCGATCATGGCGCGGTGGCCGTCGAAGGGGATCCGGCTCGCGATGGCGACCCCGGCGCGGCCCTTCGCGAGGGCGGCGTCGTGCAGGATGTGCCAGCCGTCGCCGAGCAGTTCCTCCAGGTGACTGGTCTCGGCGCGCACCTCCTGGAGGGCGAGCACGTCAATGTCGCGGTCTTCCAGCCAGGCGGCCATGCCGTTCCGGTAGGCGGCACGGATGCCGTTCACGTTCACGGACGCCAGACGCAGGTGATTTGCCATGCCGCTCAGTCTAGCCGGGGCCGCTGACTCGGGGGGAGCGGGTCTCGTCCCCGCCGCCGTTCGCCCCGTTCTCAGGCCCCGGCGCGCGCTCCCCGGCGTGGGGCGCGTCTGGGGAGCAGGCTCGGAGCCAGTCCGGCGCGAAAAAACGGGCAGCGAGTGCCGCGGCCAGCACCCCGATCCCGCCGATCGTGACGCTCGCGGCGGCGAGGCCGGACACCGCCGTGATCGAGGAAATGAGCACGGGGGTCACCGCGGAGCCGGAATCGGAGACGAGACGGAATACCCCGAGCGCTGGCCCCGGGTTTCGCCGGGGCGAGACCTGCGCGCTCACGGTGAACAGGAGCCCGCTGCCGAGCCCGTTCCCCGCGCCCATCGCCGCTGCGCAGATGGCGAGGGGCCAGAACCCCGAGGCGAGGGGCAGGCAGGCGAGCCCCGCCCCGATGCCGAGCGTCGTGATGACCGCGAGCGGACGCGGCCCGAACCGGTCCAGCAGTCGCCCGCCGAGCGGGAAGAGCGCGAGATCGACCAGGGTGCCCGCGAGGACGACGAGGTAGACCCGCTGCTCGTCGAGGCCGAGGTGCAGGGCCCAGAGCGGCAGGAGCACCGTGCGGGAGGCCCGAACGAGATTGACCGCTGCGCTCGCGACACCGACGGTGCTGAGCGTACGCCGGGCGTCCCGGATCAGATCACGGGTCCGGGGGAGGGCCCGCTCGGCGGCCGTGCGCACAGGCGCGTGCACGGAGCCCCGGGCGAGAAACTGTCCACCCAGGGCGAGCAGTGCGGCGAGCGCGCCAGAGGCCGCAGCCCCCGCGGTGCCACAGAGCACAAGAAAGAGTGAACCGACCAACGGGCCAAGCGCCGTGCCGAAGCGGGCGGCCCCGCCCAGCCGGGCCAACGCGGAGCCTCGGCGGTCGAGCGGCGCGGTCGCCGATAGGTAGCTGTGCCGTGCGAGACCAAACAGCGAAGCGGAGGCGCCGACGGCGAGTAAGCCCAGCGCGACGACGGGGAGCGCGGGCACGAGCAGGGCGAGCGAGCCGATCAGGAGGAGCACCCCCGCGACCGTGAGCGCCGGGAGCTCCCCGATGCGACCGACCAAGCGGCCTGAGGGCACCGACGCAAGAAGCTGACCGATGAGGAGGAGACCGGCAAAGAAGCCCGCAACCGCGAGGCTGCCACCGAGCCCCGTGACCATGAAGGGCACGAGCGGCGTGATTGCCGAAACCGCGATCGTGGAGAACACCGTCGGAAGATAGATGGGGGCCAAGTACCGCGGCATCGGCTGGCGGCCATCGCTCAACGCCACAGACTCACCTCCCGAGCATCTCCCAGCCACTGACCGCCGCCGCATCCTCCTCGGCTGGTCCTGCCCCGCGCATTCCTGCCCGCAACGATACCTCGCCTCGAACCGCCGCTCGATCCTCGTCGCCCGGGTGGGTGCGGGATACACTGCCAGCATGGCCGAGTACCTCTGCGCAATCGATCAGGGCACCACCTCCACCCGGGTGATCATCTTCGACCGGGACGGGGCCGTCCGCGGCGCGGCCCAGAAAGAGCACCGGCAGATCTTCGAGCAACCCGGCTGGGTCGCCCACGACGCCGCCGAGATCTGGCGGCACACCCGCACGCTCCTCGTCGAGGCCCTCGCCGTCTCCCGGGTGAAGGCCCGCGATATCCGCGCCATCGGCGTCACCAACCAGCGCGAGACCACCGTGGTCTGGGACGCCGCAACGGGCGCGCCCGTCACCGACGCGATCGTCTGGCAGGACACCCGCACCCACGAGATCGTTGACCGGCTCGCCGCGGACGGCGGCCTCGACCGATTCCGCGACATCACGGGTCTGCCGCTCAACACCTACTTCTCCGCCACGAAGCTCGCCTGGATCCTGGAGCACGTGCCCGGGGTGCGCGAGCGCGCCGAGGCCGGGGAACTGCGCTTCGGCACGATCGACTCCTGGCTGATCTGGAACCTCACCGGCGGCGCGGACGGCGGCCAGCACGTCACCGACGTGAGCAACGCCAGCCGCACGCTCCTCATGGATCTCGGCACCCTGACCTGGAGCGAAGCGGTCCTGGACGCCTTCGCCATTCCCGCGGCGATGCTGCCCCGCATCGTGCCCTCCTCCGGGGTGATCGCCGAGGTCAGCGCGGTGCCCGAGGTTGCGGGCATCCCCATCGCGGGCGTGCTCGGCGACCAGCAGGCCGCGACCTTCGGCCAGACCGCCTTCGCCGAGGGCGACGCGAAAAACACCTACGGCACCGGCTGCTTCCTCGTCCTGAACACGGGGGAGACCCCCGTGCACTCGAAGAACGGCCTGCTCACGACCGTCGCCTACCAGCTGGCGGGACAAAAACCCGTCTACGGTTTGGAGGGCTCCGTCGCCGTCGCCGGATCCCTGCAACACTGGCTCCGCGACAACCTCGGCCTGTTCCGCGACTCCGAGGAGATCGAGGGCCTCGCCACGAGCGTGCCCGACACGGGCGGCGCGGTGATCGTGCCCGCCTTCTCCGGCCTCTACGCCCCCCGCTGGCGACCCGATGCCCGCGGCGTCATCGTCGGCCTCACCCGCTTCGTCACCCGGGCGCACCTCGTGCGGGCCGCCTCCGAGGCCATCGCCTTCCAGTCCGTCGAGGTCATCGACGCCGCGGCCGCCGACACCGGCACCCCCCTGACCGAGCTGCGCGTGGACGGCGGGGCCGCCGTCTCCGACTTCCTCATGCAGTTCCAGGCGGATCTGCTCGGCATCCCCGTGATCCGACCCACCGTGCTCGAAACCACCGCCC
>NZ_JAPFRB010000003.1:668364-669109 GCF_035726885.1 Leucobacter sp. M11
CCGACACCGACGCGCTCCGCGCAAACTGGCGGGAGGGCCACCGCTTCGAACCGAGCATGGACCCCGAGGAGCGCGCCCGCCGCCTCCGGCTCTGGGAGAAGGCCGTCACGCGCTCCCTCGACTGGGTGGACGAGGACGTCCGGGCGGACGAGGCGCTCGCCGCCGAGGGACACCCGGGGGCCCGGCCGTGACCGGCGGCACCGCGCAGCCGGGTCCGGGCGGGGACGCCCGCCCCCGCCCGGAGGACACGGACTGGGCGGCGCTCCGCCGGGCCGCGAGCGCGGCGATGCGCCGGGCCTACGCCCCCTATTCCTCCTTCCCCGTCGGCGCCGCGGCCCTCGTGGACGACGGCCGGGTGATCACCGGGTGCAACGTTGAGAACGCCAGCTACGGGCTGACCCTCTGCGCCGAGTGCGTGCTCATCGGTCAGCTCGCCCTCGGCGGCGGGGGCAAGCTCGTCGCATTCAGCTGCGTGAACGGCGCGGGAGAAACGCTCATGCCCTGCGGGCGCTGCCGCCAGCTCCTGAGCGAGCACGCGGCGCCGGGCATGCTCCTCGACACGGTCTCCGGCATCCGGACGATGGCCGAGATCCTCCCGGATCCCTTCGGCCCCGGCGCGCTCGCTTCCTGATCCGAGCCACCGCCGTTCGTCGCCGCCCGGCGCCCCTTACTCCCGGGACGAGCGTCGTCGGATCCAGCCGCCGGCCGCGAGCAGCGCGACCGCGACGACGATGATCCAGGGCAG
>NZ_JAPFRB010000003.1:669204-670809 GCF_035726885.1 Leucobacter sp. M11
GGGGCGTGCCCGGCCCCGTGATACCCGGGGCGAGCAGCTCCTCCGCCGCCGAGGACGCCAGGTGATTCCCGTCGCCCGGGTAGCGTGCGTCGAGCGTCGCGTCCGCGGCCACCGGCAGGGGCTCGGGCAGCGCGAAGCTGCCCTCCGCGTCGAGGATCGCCTCGGCGACCTCGACGCCGCCCAGGAGCAGGGTCACCGCGCCGCCGGGCCGGGTGCCGTGCGCCGCTGTCACCGTGCCGGAGATGGTGACCGCCGCACCGCCCGGAACCGGCTCGGCCCGGAGCCGGGTCTCCGTGGCGGCCGGGGCGACGGTGAGCCGGGGCTCCGCCGTGCTCGCGACCGCTTCCGTCGCCCCGGCCGGGGTGAAGGTCAGCGTGATCGGGTACTCGCCGACGTCGAACTGCCCCGGGGGGAGCGCGATCTGCGCCTCACCGCCCGCGGTTTCGACCGCCTCGAGCGCCGTCCCCGCGATCTCCGCGGAGATGGTTCCCTCGCTCGTCGCGTTGGCCGCTTTGGCGCCGATGCTGCCCGATTCGCCGTACTCCAGGGTCAGGTTCGTTCCCGTGAGGGTGACCGGGGTGACGTTGGGGCTGATGGGCTGGAAGACGTAGACGGCCCCGGCCCCGTCGTTCGCGTCCGGCGTGCCCACGAGCGCGCGCGTGCCGTCCACGGTGAGGGCGTTCCCGAACAGCTGCTGCCCGAAGCTGGCTCCCGGGCTGGGGTTCGACGCCGTGAGCGTCTGCGCTGGCGTGGGCCGTTGCCGGTGGTTCTCGTCGCCCGTGCCCGCGGTCTCCAGCGTGCTGATATCGGTCACGATGACCTCGCCCTCGTACTCGGGGGCGTGCTGGGTGTTTGCGAGCAGGGCGTTCTCGCTGACCGCGATGTTGTGACCGTACTCATAGGAACCGGCCGGGGGCAGAATCTTCCCCCCGATCTGTTCGAGCTCGTGGGTGAAGCGGTACACCGCGCCCTGCGTCGTGTTGCCCTGATCGACCGCGGAGGTGAGGCAGCCCCCGGCCGGGTCGGCGGGGTCGTCAGCCGTGTAGTTCACCTCTCGGGGGGAACCGACGAAGAGCGTCTCGGCGTCGAAGGCGAGCGACATCCCAAACGCCGGGCCGCTCCCCGCGGAGGACAAGCACACGCGGGAATCCTCCTCCGGCTGGCTCGTGAAGCGGGGCTCGTCCATCGCGGCGAGGTCCCACAGGTACACGCCGCCGACCTGGAGCCGGGCCGCGTTGCGCACCTGCACGGCGCTGAGCGCGGCCCGGTCGCCGCTGAGGGCGACGGACTGGCCGGTGATGCTGTTGGCGCGGGGGGTCTCCGGGATGAGCGGGGTCCAGGACTCCGTGCCGAGGTCCAAGAGGTACGCAAATCCGGTGTTGTTTTGATTGTCCACGCGGGCGTTCGGCACGCCAATCAGGAGCCGGTCCCCGTCGAGCGCCAGGGATTCGCCGAAGGTGTTTCCGACGGAGCTGACGCGCTCGGGGAGCCCGGGCGGGGCCAGGCTCTGCTCGTACACCCAGTCGTTGGCCCCGGAGCGGGCATAGACCACAATCGCTTGGTTACGGGGAGAGGACACGTAGGCCCGGTCCGCCGCCTCGTTGA
>NZ_JAPFRB010000003.1:670857-672663 GCF_035726885.1 Leucobacter sp. M11
TCACCGTGGACCAGGAGCTCGGGTCCGGGCCCTCCCGGTGCGCGATGTCGACGGTCTCCGGCCGCGTATTGGCGTAGAGCGCGTAGTCGCCGACCAGGTCCGTGGCGTAGCCCGCGCTGACGGAGCCCTCCGGCTCGAAGCGGACGATCTCCTCCAGCTCCGGGGGTTCGGCGTTCGCCGACGACGGGGGCGGCCCGGCAATCAGGAGCAGGGAGGCACAGGCGAGGGCGGTGAGCCGCCAGGGGAACGGTTTCATGGTCTCCTCGGACATCGGGTGCTCGTTTTCGCGCGTTCGGAGCGCCGCCGAGCAGGATGGGATCGTCAGGAGTATTGCATATTAACCTCAGCGTTTCAGGCGCTATGCCGGAAAGCGATATGCCTGCGGCCCGGAATCGCCGCCGGGGATCGCGCGCCCCGCTGCCGAGGGACGGCTCGGGCGCCGGGTCCGTGAGGCTCCCGGGCACCCGAGTCGGTGTTCGCCGCATCCGGACGGGTGCCGTCCGCCGGGGCGGGGCGGCCCGCTTAGAGCAGGTGGTTCCCGCCCGAGAGCTTCATGCGGCCGACGAGGCTCTTGACGTCCTGGGCGTGCTCCTTGGTGGTGACGAGCAGCACGTCCGGGGTGTCCACCACGACGATGTTCTCCACGCCGACGAGGGCCACGAGTCGGTCAGACTCGGAGACGACGATGCCGCTGGAGGCGTCGGAGAGCACCTGCGCGCCGTCACCCAGCACGGCCAGGTCGCTGGAGCGGCCCCGGGTGAGCAGGGTGGCCACGCTCGCGAAATCGCCCACGTCGTCCCACTCGAAGTGCGCGGCGACGCAGACCATCCGGCCAGAGGCCGCCGCGGGCTCGGCGACCGTGTAGTCGATCGCGATCTTCGGCAGCCGGGGCCACAGGCGCTCCCGGGTCGCCGCGCCCTGCTCGGTGTCCCAGGTCGCGGCCATCTCGCGCAGCGCGGCGACCATCTCGGGCTCGGCGAGGGCCATCTGCTCGAGGAGCACCGTCGCCCGGGCGATGAACATGCCCGCGTTCCACAGGAAGCCGCCCTGGGCCACGTAGCCCTTCGCGGTGTCCTCGTCCGGCTTTTCCACGAACTGCTTCACGTCGTAGAGGTCGAAGGGGGCGAGGTCGCCGCGCGCCTCGCCGCACTCGATGTAGCCGAAGCCGGTCGCGGGGGAGCTCGGGTGGATACCGATCGTGGCGATGTAGCCCTGATCGGCGGCCTTGACCGCCGTGCGCACGGCCCGCTCGAAGAGCACGGAGCCGCGGATCACGTGGTCCGCGGCGAAGGAGCCGACGATCGCGTCCGGGTCGCGCCGCTCCAGAATGGCCGCGGCCAGGCCGATCGCAGCCGAGGAGTCCTTCGGTTCGCTCTCGGTAATGATGTTGCGCTCCTCCAGATTGCAGAGCTGCTCGCTGACCGACGCGCGGTGCGCGTTGCCGGTCACCACGACGATCCGCTCCGGGCCAACGAGGGGCACGAGCCGGTCCCAGGTGTCGCGGAGCAGCGAGGTGCCGTTGCCCGTCAGGTCCAGGAGGAACTTCGGAGCCTTTGCGCGGGACAGGGGCCAGAGCCGCGATCCCACACCCCCGGCGGGGATGATGCAGGAGAAGCGGTCCATCGGATCAACGGGAGCGGTCATGTCACCCACCCTACTGACCGGATCGGCGCGGGATCCCCCCGTGGCCGCAGGATGGTCCCGAGGGATGAGGCCCCGGCGGAAAGATCAGACCCAGGGGGGAGCCCCTGCGGCTCCCCGGGAGGAAACCGGGGTGTGCGCGGGCGCCGCGTTCCCCGCGTGCTG
>NZ_JAPFRB010000003.1:672704-674096 GCF_035726885.1 Leucobacter sp. M11
ACCGGCGGACCGAACGTGCGAAACCGTTGTCATCACGAGAAAGCCCCTCGAAATCGGTTGTGTGAACCGTGCTGGGCTGTCGAAAACGCGCCTGGGCGGGCAAGAAAGCGAGGGGTGCGCCGAGTCGGGCGCTCGGGTGGCTCACTACACCGCAAAGGGGTGCCATAATTGAATGCGCAGAGTGTTCACAGTTTCGCGCGTCGGACGACCCGGTTCTCTTGCGAGTCAGCCGCTGCCCGTGATGCCCTGCGCACCAATCGCTGGGCCGAAACCGGTCTATCGCAGCTGAGGAGGATGTTCGGTGTCAACGCAATCGGCAGGGACCGCGCGGCCAAAGGAGAAGCGCCGCTCGTCCGTGGGAGGCACGCTCTACCGCGGAAACGAAGGCATGTGGTCGTGGGTGTTGCACCGGATCACCGGTGTTGCCATCTTCTTCTTCCTGCTCGTACACGTGCTGGACACGGCCCTCATCCGGGTCAGCCCCGAGGCCTACAACAAGGTCATCGGCGCGTACCAGACGCCCATCATGGGCCTCGGTGAGGTCGCCCTCGTCGGCGCCATCGCCTTCCACGCGCTCAACGGCCTGCGGATCATCCTCGTCGACTACTGGTCGAAGGGCACGAAGTATCAGCGCGCCATGTTCTGGATCGTCATCGCGCTCTGGGCCGTCGTGATGATCGGGTTCACCCCGCGTCACCTGATCAACGTGTTCAGCCACTAGGCGCGAAGGAGAAAACGCATCATGACTTCCATTGACGCTCCCCGTCAGGCTCACACGTCCCCCCGCGCCAAGGCCCAGAACTGGGAAAAGTGGGGCTGGATCTACATGCGCGCCTCCGGCGTGCTGCTCGTCGTTCTCATCTTCGGGCACCTCTTCTTCAACCTGATGCTCGGTGACGGCATCAAGGCGATCAGCTTCGGCTTCGTCGGCGGCAAGCTGGCCGATCCCTTCTGGCGCGTCTGGGACGTGCTCATGCTCTGGCTCGCGCTGATCCACGGCGCGAACGGCATGCGCACCATCGTGAACGACTACGCCTCGAAGCCCGCAACGGCCAAGATCCTCAAGGGCGCCCTCTTCGCGGCGAGCGCCGTGCTGATTCTGCTCGGCACCCTCGTCGTCTTCACGTTCAACCCGTGCCCCGAGGTGAGCGACCCCAGCCTGGTCGCCTCCTTCTGCGCCGACCTCTAAACGTTTTCTGATCGGAGAATCATCACTGTGACTACGAACACCCACGCTGGGGAAGACGTCAAGACCGTCGACGGCGTTCACTACCACCAGTTCGACGTTGTGATCGTCGGCGCCGGCGGCGCCGGTATGCGCGCCGCAATCGAGGCCGGCCCCAAGGCGAAGACCGCGGTTATCTCGAAGCTGTACCCCACCCGCTCGCACAC
>NZ_JAPFRB010000003.1:674128-678382 GCF_035726885.1 Leucobacter sp. M11
TCGCCAACGTCGAGGACGACAACTGGGAGTGGCACACCTTCGACACCGTCAAGGGCGGCGACTACCTCGTCGACCAGGACGCGGCGGAGATCCTCGCGAAGGAGGCCATCGACGCGGTCATCGACCTCGAGAACATGGGCCTGCCCTTCAACCGCACCCCCGAGGGCAAGATTGACCAGCGTCGCTTCGGCGGCCACACCCGTGACCACGGCAAGGCGCCCGTGCGCCGCGCCTGCTACGCCGCGGACCGCACCGGTCACATGATCCTGCAGACGCTGTTCCAGAACTGCGTCAAGCTCGGCATCAACTTCTTCAACGAGTTCTACGTGCTCGACCTGGTGATGACCGAGGAGAACGGCGTCAAGAAGCCCTCCGGCGTCGTCGCCTACGAGCTGGCCACGGGCGAGCTGCACGTCTTCCAGGCGAAGTCGATCGTCTTCGCCACGGGCGGCTTCGGCAAGATCTTCAAGACGACCTCGAACGCACACACCCTCACGGGTGACGGCGTCGGTATCATCTGGCGCAAGGGCCTGCCCCTCGAGGACATGGAGTTCTACCAGTTCCACCCGACCGGCCTCGCCGGGCTCGGCATCCTCCTCACCGAGGGTGCCCGCGGTGAGGGCGCGATCCTCCGCAACGCCTCGGGCGAGCGGTTCATGGAGCGCTACGCGCCCACGATTAAGGACCTCGCGCCCCGCGACATCGTGGCCCGCTGCATGGTGCAGGAGGTCCTCGACGGCCGCGGCGCCGGCCCCCACAAGGACTACGTCTACCTGGACTGCACCCACCTGGGCGCCGAGGTCCTCGAGACGAAGCTCCCGGACATCACCGAGTTCGCCCGCACCTACCTGGGCGTGGACCCCGTGACCGAGCCCGTGCCCGTGTTCCCGACCGCGCACTACGCGATGGGCGGCATCCCCACGAACGTCGACGCCGAGGTGCTCTCCGACAACGACACCGTCGTGCCGGGTCTCTACGCCGCCGGCGAGTGCGCCTGCGTCTCCGTGCACGGCTCGAACCGACTGGGCACCAACTCGCTGCTCGACATCAACGTCTTCGGCAAGCGCAGCGGCAACAACGCCGCCGACTACGCCAACACGGTCGGCTTCACGGAGCTGCCCCAGGACCCCGCCAAGGAGATCCGCGAGCTCGTCGAGATGCTGCGCAACAGCACGGGCACCGAGCGCGTCGCGGACATCCGCGCCGAGCTCCAGGAGTCCATGGACCGCGGCGCCCAGGTGTTCCGCACGGAGGAGTCCCTGACCCAGGTGCTCGCCGTGATCCACGACCTGCGCAACCGGTACAAGAACATCTCGGTGCAGGACCGCGGGAAGCGCTTCAACACCGACCTGCTCGAGGCCATCGAGCTCGGCTTCCTCCTCGACCTGGCCGAGGTGCTCGTCTTCGCCGCGCGCAACCGCAAGGAGTCCCGCGGCGGTCACATGCGCGACGACTACCCGGACCGCAACGACGAGCAGTACATGAAGCACACGATGGCGTACCTCACGGGCGACCCGCACTCCGCGGACCCCGAGGACCACATCCGCCTGGACTGGAAGCCCGTCACGATGACGAAGAATGAACAGGGCGAACTTCGGTACCCGCCGCTGGAGAGGAAGTACTAGACATGAGCACCGCAACCGTGGACGCCGCCGCACCCGTCGACGACGCACCCCAGCCCTTCACCGTCACCCTGCTGATCCGCCGCTTCGACCCCGAGGTCGACGAGGAGGCACGCTGGGAGGACTTCGACGTCCAGATGTACCCGACGGACCGCATCCTTGACGCCCTGCACCGCATCAAGTGGGATCAGGACGGCAGCCTGACCTTCCGTCGCTCCTGCGCGCACGGCATCTGCGGCTCCGACGCAATGCGGATCAACGGCCGCAACCGCCTGGCCTGCAAGACGCTGATCAAGGACCTCGACATCTCGAAGCCCATCTACGTGGAGGCCATCAAGGGGCTGCCGCTGGAGAAGGACCTCATCGTCGACATGGAGCCCTTCTTCGCGTCCTTCCGCGAGGTGCAGCCGTTCCTCGTCTCGAGCACCCCCGCCGAGGGCGGCAAGGAGCGCATCCAGACGATCGCCGACCGCGAGCGTTTCGATGACACCACCAAGTGCATCCTCTGCGCCGCGTGCACGACGAGCTGCCCCGTGTTCTGGACCGACGGGCAGTACTTCGGCCCGGCCGCGATCGTGAACGCGCACCGCTTCATCTTCGATTCGCGCGACGAGAACTCGCAGGTGCGTCTCGACATCCTGAACGACAAGGAAGGCGTGTGGCGCTGCCGCACGACCTTCAACTGCTCCGACGCCTGCCCCCGTGGCATCCAGGTGACGAAGGCGATCGCCGAGGTCAAAGCGGCGATCATCTCCGGGAAGTCCGCATAACGGAGCCCCGGCTGAGCGAACACAACGAGAACGCCGCGCCCTCTGGGGCCGCCGACGAGCTGTCGGCGGCCCCAGGGGCGCGGTTTTCCGTTGCCGAGGCGAAGGACAGCGCCCGCACGGCGGTCACCAAGGTCCAGCGCCTCACGCACCGGGTGATGGGCACGCGCCCCCTGCGCGCCTTCTCGCACTTCACCGACGTCGGGGGCAGCGTCCTCTCGGGCGGGATGAGCTACCAGGCCCTGTTCGCGGTCTTCGCCGCGCTCTGGGTAGGCTTCGGCGTCTTCGGCATCGTGCTCCGCAACAACACCGAGCTGCTCGAGGCGATGGTCACGCAGCTCAACGTCTTCATCCCCGGGCTGATCGAGGCGGACGGCAATCCCGGCGCGATCACGCTCGACGCGCTCTTCGAGACGCGGGCGCTCGACTGGACGAGCGTCGTCGCCGGTGCCTCCCTGCTCTGGGTCGCGATGAACTGGTTCACGGGCACCCGCCGATCCATCCGGCTCATCTTCGGCCTCGACGTGAAGCAGTACCGCAACGCCGCGCTCCTGAAGCTGCGCGACCTGGTGGTCGCCCTGATCTTCGCGGTGGCCATCGTGATCTCGGCCGCGCTGACGGTCTTCGGCACCGACGTGATGAGCGGCCTGTTCCAGCTCCTCGGCTGGAACGAGGACAGCTGGCTGCTGAGCGGCCTCGGCAAGTCCGTCGGACTCATCGCGATGTACGCCTTCGACGTGCTCGTGCTCATGGCCATGCACCGGTTCCTGGCGGAAGTCCGCGTGCCGGTCGGGGCGCTCCTGCGCGGCTGCGGGCTGGGCGCGGCCGGACTCTTCGTGCTGAAGCTCGGAGGCAGCCTGTTCCTGGGCGGCGCGAGCAGTAACCCGCTGTTCGCCACGTTCGCGGTGCTCGTCGTGCTCCTGCTCTGGTTCAACCTGATCTGCCGGGTGCTCCTGCTCACGGCCGCCTGGATCGCGGTCGGCCAGGATTCCTCGCTCGGGCAGCCCCCGCCCCTCGGGGCGGCGGCCAAACAGGTCTCCGCGTAGCCACCGCCCGAGCGGTCGGGCCAGCGCCCGCCGCGAGGAAGCGGGTCCCTAGATCGCCGTGTACGCGCCGTCCACGCCGTACTGGGAGCCGGTGACGAAGGAGGCCTCGTCCGAGAGCAGGAAGAGGACGACGGCCGCGACCTCCTCGGCGGTGCCGAGGCGCCCGATCGGGTGCTTGGCAATGAGGAAGTCCTTCGGGGCCTTCTCGATGAGCGGGGTCTCGATGTATCCGGGGTGCACCGAGTTGGCGCGGATGCCCTGCGCGGCGTAGCCCGCCGCGATCGCCTTCGTGAGCCCGGTGACGCCGTGCTTCGCTGCCGTGTAGGGCACCGCGGTCGCCTCGCCGACGAGGCCGAGGATGCTGGAGATGTTCACGATCGAGCCGCCCCCCGCCGCGAGCATCGCCGGGATCTGCGCGTGCACGCCGTAAAACACGGCGCTCAGGTTGAGGTCGATCACGCGCTGCCAGCCCTCGACGGGGATGTCCGCGGCGAGCCCGGTGGGGCCGCCGATGCCCGCGTTGTTCACCGCGAGGGTGAGCTTGCCGTGGGTGTCCACCGCGTGCGCGACGGCCGCGGTGAGGGCGGCGGGGTCGGTCGCGTCGGTCACGATGGCGCTGGCCGTGCCGCCGGCCGCGGTGATCTCGGCGACCACGGCGTCCGCGGCCTCGCCGTTAATGTCGCTGACGACGACGGCGGCGCCGCGCGCGGCCAGGGCCTGGGAGACGGCCCGGCCGATGCCGGAGCCCGCTCCGGTGACCAGGGCGACGTGCTGGGAGAAGGAGTCGTTCACGGGTGCTCGCTTTCTTCGGGGTGGGAT
>NZ_JAPFRB010000003.1:678434-683073 GCF_035726885.1 Leucobacter sp. M11
AGGTGGCGTCGAACGCGGTGCCCCCGACCCCGGCCAGCCCCCTCGCGTCGCACCCGGTCCTGCCACGCTAGCCGCTCGTGCGCGGCGAGGGAACCCTGATCCCCTGGCAGTTCGACTGGCGCACCGGGGGCGGCGATCACGGTACGCTAGTCCGGCTGGGGCGGACCTCGTGCCCGGCTCACCCCGAAGCGACCGCGTCGGGTCCAGCGGGACCTGGCGCAGAAGGAGCGACGATGAGTGCGTCCCCCACCCCCGGCACGCGGACGCGTGTCCGGGAGACCTTCACCTCGCGGCGGGTGTTCATCCTGTCCGCGATCGGCTCCGCCGTCGGCCTGGGGAACATCTGGCGTTTCCCGTATGTGGCCTACGAGAACGGCGCCGGGGCCTTCATCGTGCCCTACCTGATCGCGCTGCTCACCGCCGGGATCCCGCTGCTGTTCCTCGACTACGCGATCGGGCACCGCTACCGCGGCTCCGCGCCGCTGTCCTACCGGCGCCTGGGGCGGCGCGCGGAGGCGCTCGGCTGGTGGCAGGTCGCGATCTGTTTCGTCATCGCGATCTACTACGCCGTCATCATCGCCTGGGCGATCATGTACACCTTTTTCTCGACCACGCTGCAGTGGGGGAACGATCCAGAGGCGTTCTTCCTCGGCGACTTCCTCAACCTGACGGGGGAGAGCGGCCTCGTGCTGGAGTATGTGCCCGCGGTGCTCGTCCCGCTCATCATCGTCTGGGTGCTCTGCCTCGGCATCAGCTTTGCCGGGGTTCGCAAGGGCGTCGGCATGGCAAATCTGATCTTCCTGCCGCTGCTCGTGATCATGTTCGTGATCCTCTGCGTGCAGTCCCTGTTCCTGCCCGGCGCGATGGACGGCCTCGACACCCTGTTCACGCCGAACTGGGCGGCGCTCGCCGACCCCGGCGTGTGGGCGGCGGCCTACGGGCAGATCTTCTTCTCGCTCTCGGTGGCCTTCGGCATCATGGTGACCTACTCGTCGTATCTGAAGAAGAAGACCGATCTGACGGGCTCCGGCTTCGTGGTTGCCTTCGCGAACTCGGGCTTTGAGATTCTGGCGGGCATCGCCGTGTTCTCCGCGCTCGGCTTCATGGCCCAGGCCTCCGGCGTCGCGGTTGCCGATGTCGTGCAGAGCGGGGTCGGCCTGGCCTTCATCGGCTTCCCGACCCTGATCTCGGCCGCGCCCGGCGGGCAAATCATCGGGGTGCTCTTCTTCGCCTCGCTCGTGTTCGCGGGCCTCACCTCGATGATCAGCATCATGGAGGTGGTCATCTCCGCGGTGCAGGACAAGCTCGGCCTGGGCCGAAAGAGCGCGACCCTCGCGATCGGCATCCCGATGGCGCTCCTGTCGGTGCTGCTGTTTGCCACGACGAGCGGGCTGAACGTGCTCGACATCACGGACGAGTTCGTGAACAAGTTCGGCATCCTCGCGGGCGGGCTCGCCTCGATCGTCGTCGTGTCGCTCCTGTACCGGAAGCTGCCTCTGCTGGCCGGGCACATCAACCGGCGCTCCTCGATCCGCGTGGGCAAGCTCTGGATGGTGCTCGTCGCCGCGGTGGCCCCGATCGTGCTCCTGTACCTCACGATCAATGAGATCATCACGAAACTCCGGGAGCCCTACGGCGACTTCGACCCGGGCTTCGTCGGCGTCTTCGGCTGGGGCATGGCCGGGCTGCTCATCGTGGCCGCCGTGATCCTGTCGCTCACCCCGTGGCGCGGGGGCACCGAGCTGGGCGATCACCAGTACGACGAGGAACGCACGGCGGACGACGCGGCGGTCGCCGCAGGAACGGAGGCGGGACGATGAGCCCCATCGCCATCACCATGCTCTGCGTGTCGATCGGCACGATCTGGGGCGGGCTCGTGCTCGCCCTGCTCAACCTGCGCCGCTCCCCGAGCGACGACGCCGAGGAGGACTGAGGCCCGGGCGGCCGCACCGCTGGTCGGGGACGCCCAGAGGCTCCTACACTGGGGCCATGAGCGCGCACCCGTTTACATCCGAGCCCGTGTCCGAGTCCCGCCCCGCCGTCGAGCCCTTTGACGCGGTCGAGCTGATCACGAAGAAGCGGCATCGCCAGAGCCTCAGCCAGCCCGAGATCGCCTGGGTGGTCGACGCCTTCGTCCGCGGCTACGTCGTGCCGGAGCAGATGAGCGCGCTGCTCATGGCCATCCAGATTCAGGGCATGGAGCGGACGGAAATCCGCGACCTCACGATGGCGATGATCGCGAGCGGCGAGACGATGGATTTCACGGGGCTCGGCAAGCCCGCGATCGACAAGCACTCCACGGGCGGCGTGGGCGACAAGATCACCCTGCCGTTGGTGCCCCTCGTCGCGAGCTTTGGCGTCGCCGTGCCGCAGCTGTCCGGGCGCGGCCTCGGCCACACGGGCGGCACCCTCGACAAGTTGGAGGCGATCCCGGGCTGGCGCGCGAACATCACGAACGAGGAGATGGAGCGCGCGCTCGTCGAGCTGGGCGGGGTGATCTGCGCCGCGGGCTCGGGGCTCGCCCCGGCCGACCAGAAGCTGTACGCACTCCGGGATGTGACGGGCACGGTCGCCGCGGTGCCGCTGATCGCTTCCTCGATCATGTCGAAGAAAATCGCGGAGGGCGCGAACGGCCTCGTGCTCGACGTGAAGTTTGGCTCCGGGGCGTTCCTGCCCGCCGAGGCCGATGCCCGCGAGCTCGCGGAGACGATGGTGCGGCTCGGCGCGGACGCGGGGCTCGCGACGACCGCCCTGCTCACGAACATGGAGCGCCCCCTGGGCCGCGCCGTCGGCAACGCCAACGAGGTCCGGGAGTCCGTCGAGGTCCTCGCGGGCGGCGGCCCCGCCGACGTCATCGAGCTGACCCTGGCCCTCGCGCGGGAGATGCTCGACCTCGCCGGGAAGCCCGACGCCGACCCGGAAGCCGCGCTGCGCGACGGGCGGGCGATGGACGTGTGGCGGCGGATGATCGCCTCCCAGGGCGGCGACCCGGACGCCCCGCTCGTGGAGGCGACGGAGCGCGAGATCGTGCGCGCCGAGCGGGACGGCATCGTGCAAGCGGTGCCCGCGCGCCAGATCGGGGTCGGGGCCTGGCGGCTCGGCGCGGGCCGGGCCACCCCCGGCGCCCCGATCGATCACACCGCGGGCGTCGAGGTGCTCGTGCGCCCCGGCGACCGGGTCCGCGCGGGCGAGCCGCTCCTGGAGGTCGGCTGCGATCACCCGGGCCGGATGGCGCGCGGCCTCGAGCTGCTGCGCAGCGCGGTCGAGATCGGCGACGCCGAGGTCATCGCCGGGCCCATCGTCGTGGATCGGATCACCGCGACGGGCGAGAGCCGGCCGCCGGGTGGCCGGGGGAACGGGCGGTGAATTTCTGGGCGGGTCGCGGCGCGGCGGGCTACCCTGGTGGGTGGGAGCCGTGCCGGCCCCACTGAGTCGCGAGGAGCGAGCCATGACCGAGACCGACCGACCCGACCCCCAGACCTTCGCCCGCGAGCAGGACGCCGCCGCGGCCGACCCCAACGCCCTGAACCGCACCGAGCTCGACGACGGCGTGGCCATCGAAGACCTGCCCAAGGTCTCCCTGCACGACCACCTGGACGGTGGCCTGCGCCCCCAGACTGTGATCGACATCGCGACCCGGCTCGGCATCGAGCTGCCCGAGACGGACGCCGAGGACCTCGCCGACTGGTTCTACGAGCAGAGCAGCGACGGCACCCTCGAGGACTACCTGGAGACCTTCGAGCTCACGGTCGCCGTCATGCAGCACCCCGAGGACCTGCGCCGCGTCGCCCGCGAGTGGGTGCTGGACCTGGCCGAGGACGGCGTGATCTACGGTGAGGCCCGCTGGGCCCCCGAGCAGCACCTCACGGGCGGGCTCACGCTCGAGGCCGCCGTGCAGGCCGTGCAGACGGGCCTCGACGACGGCGTTGCCGAGGTCATCATGACCGGCGGCGACATCCGCGTCGGCCAGGTGCTCTGCGCCATGCGCCAGGGAGCGCGCAGCGCCGACATTGCCCTCCTCGCCCTGCACTACCGCGACGCGGGCGTCGTCGGCTTCGACCTCGCCGGCCCCGAGGACGGCTTCCCCGCCGAGGAGCACGCCGAGGCCTTCGAGATCCTCGCCGAGGCCATGTTCCCGACCACCGTGCACGCGGGGGAGGCCGCCGGCATCGACTCGGTGCGCGGCGCGCTGATCGCGGGCAACGCCCTCCGGCTCGGGCACGGGACCCGGCTCGCCGAGGACATCACGGTCGAGGAGCAGGACGACGAGCAGGTCAGCGTCTCCCTGGGCCGTACCGCGCAGTGGGTCAAGGACCGCGGCATCGCGCTGGAGATGTGCCCCTCCTCGAACCTGCAGACCGGAGCCTGGGGGGAAGATCTCGAGGACCACCCCTTCGATATCTTCTACCAGCTGGGCATGGCGGTCACCGTCAGCCCCGACAACCGGCTGATGAGCGACACCTCGGTGAGCCGCGAGCTTGGGCTCCTGGTCGAGGCCTTCGACTACGACCTCGAAGACCTGCTGAACTTCCAGCTGAACGCGGCGAACGCGGCCTTCCTGCCGATGGAGGATCGCCTGGAGCTGATGGAGCGGATCAGCGTCGGCTTCGCCCTCGTCCTGCGCCGCACCTACGGCCTG
>NZ_JAPFRB010000003.1:683118-685300 GCF_035726885.1 Leucobacter sp. M11
TAGGCCGGACGCCCGCGGGCCCGGCTTCGAGCGGGGCGGCTTCCGCTGGCTGGCCGACGCCTCCGCGGGGGCGTGGTTGGCCGGTCGGCTCGACGCGGACTGGGAGGCGCCCGGCGGCCACCACATCGTGCCGCGCGGGTTTCCCGCGGCGCTGAGACTGTTCCACCGGCTGACCGCGGACCGCCCCGTCGGCATGAGCTGGGCGGCGTGGCACGCGGCGGACCAGCGCGCCCGCCAGACGGGGTCCTGGGCGGAAGCGCCGGTCGACATCGAGGAGCGCCGCGCGACCTGGCGGGAACTCGCCGACGCGTTCGGGGTCCCCTGGCGACCCGAGATCACCTGGACCGAGATCGTCCTCGCCCGGAGCGAAGGCTCCGCCCGGGCCAGCGCGGAACAGGCGGCGCTGGCCGCCGAAGCCCACGCGGCGGGCCGCCCGTGGCTTCCGCAGGGCTCCTGGCAGTGGCTCTCGCGGTCGGCGCAGGCCGAGCTGCCCCTGTTGCCGGACGGGTGGCGGCCCGGGGACGTACCCGAGGGGGACCTGGGTGCGGCGGAGAGCCGCGCGCTCGCCGCCGCGCTCACCCGGGCCACGGACCCCGACACCCGGGTCATCGCCGCGGTCTGGTCGGGGTGGGGCTCCCTCTTTTCCTCCGCGCGCTCCCGGAGCAGCATCTTCGGGAGGCGGGAGGACGGTTCCCCGCTCACGCGGGGCGATATCCGACGCGCCAATCGCGCGGTCAGGGACGAAGCGAAGCGCAGCACGCTGCCGCGCGTCGTGGAGCGTGGCCCCCGGCTCCTGTTGCCGAACCGCGAATACCTGCTGTTTTCGGGGCCGCTCGGGCGGCTGGCCCTGCCGGAGCCGCGCGGACCGGACGCGGTTGCGGGGCGGCTGCCCTGGTTCACGGGCTCGGATCGAGACGATCCCGAGCCCGTCGCGCTGCTCTGGCCGGAGGACCGGTCCTGGCTGCTCGTCACCGAGATCGACGCGAACAACTCGGTGCTGCTCGGCGACCCGGCGCTGCTCGCCCGGGTGCACGAGACCCCGGAACTGGAGAGCGAGGTGCTCCCCGAGGGGTCTCTGGAGCGCTGGAGCCCGGCCTCGTGAGGAATCGCCGCCGGGCCGCAGACAAACACACATCCGCAGATCGCCGGGCACCCCGGCGCAGCACACGAGGAGCGTCATGACCACGGAACACGACCGCGACCGCCCGGAGTCGCCGACGCGCGCGGGAGGTTTCGTCTGGCAGCCCGACGTGTCCGTGGGCGCCTGGCTCGCCGAGAGAATCGACCGGGTCTGGTCCACGCCCGGCAGTCATCACGTCGTGCCCCGGGGATACCCCGCGGCGATCCGGCTGTTTCACGCTCCGCTCGCAAGCAGGCCCGCCGGGATGAGCTGGGCGGAACTGGCCGAGCGGGATCGACGTTTCGAGGAGACCGGGGTCTTGGAGCCGGCAGAGGTCGAGTTCGAGGACCGCCGGGTGCCGTGGCGCGAGGTCGCCGAGCACCGCGGGGTGCCCTGGACGCCCACGATCAGCTGGGAAGACATTCTGGGGGAGGGGGACGATAACCCGGAGCTTGTGGCCTTCCGCGGGACGAGCCCGGAGATGTTGCTGCCGGGCAATTGGCGGCTCTCTGATGTCGAAGAGGGGCGGCTGGACCCGGAGGCCCTCGCAGCGCTCGCGGCGAGTATCGCCCGTCACGATGGGGCAGACACCGCGGTCACGGCGGCAATCTGGGAGGGCTGGGGCAGTCTCTTCGCGAGTCACCCGCCCGAATTCATGTTCGCGGTGCGTGCCACCGGAGACGAGCAGGCTGACCTCGCCGAGGGCGAGCGGTACCGTCGCGAAGCCGAAGCTCGGTACGCGGCCTCGGCGCTTTCCGCCGAGATCGAACACGGTCCACGCCTGGAACTGCCTGCCAGGGAGTACCTGCTCTTCCGCGGCAGTATCGGCGCGCTGAGCACCGAGGAAGGCGTGCTCGGGGTTCCCTGGGCGAACGCGGCAAGTTTCGACGGGCCGGAAGGCATCGCGCTGCTCTGGCCGGATGACCGCTCCTGGGTGCTCGTGACCGAGATCGACGCCAACACCTCGGTGCTCGTCGGGGAGCCGGGGTTGCTGGCCAGCGTCCTCGCGGAGCCCGGAGTCGAGGCCGCGCTGCTGCCGGAGGGCACGCTCGACCGGGTGAA
>NZ_JAPFRB010000003.1:685328-690266 GCF_035726885.1 Leucobacter sp. M11
CCCGGGCGTTCCGTCCGGGGGCTACTCCGCGGCGGGGACGAGACCCAGCTCGCGGAGCTTCGCGGTCATGTCCTGGTTGCTCGGCTCCACCTGGTGCGAGCCATCGGGGTACACGACGACGGGAATCTGGGTGCGCCCGCTGATCGCCTTCGCGGTCGCCACCTCGGACTCCTGCTCGATGAGGTCGATGTACTCCCAGTCGATGCCCGCTGCGGTGAAGAGTTTTTCCGCCCGGCGGCAGTCGCCGCACCAGTCGGCGCCGTACATGGTGACCTTCGTGGGGTTCTGATTCGTCATGAGCCCACCCTACGCACTCCCCCGAGGGAGGGGCGACGACCGGCGCGAATTCCCCCGAAAACCCCGCCGGAGGCCTCACCCGGCTGAGGGGTCCGGGTGCTCCTTGAGGTGGCGGGCATAGGCCGCGAGGATGGTGCGCTCGGACTGGACGAGGTAGGCATCCAGCAGCGCCGCGGCCTCGGCGCGCTGGCCCGCCTCGAACAGCTCCAGGATCCGCACGTTCTGGTCGAGGTACGGGGCGTGCAGGAACTCCGGGTCGTCGAGCAGGCCGAAGGCGAGCCGAAGTTCGGCGGCCAACTGCGCAAACAGCCGGGTCAGCCGCTCGCTGTCCGCGAGATCGACCACCGCGGCGTGGAAGGCCATGTTCGCCGTGCCGACGGCGGGCCAGTCCCCGGCCTCCCGGGCGGCCTGCGCCCGCTCCACCGCGGCCCGCATGCGCAGGCTGGCGGGGTGCTGGGGGAAGGTCATCTCCAGGGCGGGCCCCTCAATGAGGCGGCGGACCCGGTAGATGTCGATGATCGCCGAGAGGCTGGGCACCGCGACGAACACGCCCCGGTGCGGGCGGTGCACGAGCAGCCCCTCCTGGACGAGGGCGCGGAACGCCTCGCGAAGCGTATTCCGTGAGACGCCGTGTCGCTCGGCGAGCGCGGTTTCCGAGAGCTGATCGCCGGGCCGGAGCACCCCGGCGGTGATCCCGTCGCGCAGTTCGAGCACGAGCTCGTCCCCGCGGGAGGCGCGCGTGGCCCCGGGCTCGGAGGGAACGGCAGCGGCGCGAGTCATGCCGCAAGTGTAGCGATCCTTCGACGCCGCCACGGATTCCACCGTTTTTCTTGTGCGGCGAACACGATTGGTTCGTTGAACAATCTTGCCTTTTTGTTCATCAAATGTATGCTGGGGCAAAAGCCTCGGACCCCGGCGCAGTGGCGCGGCGGGTGCGGCCCCAACAAAGAAAGTTGATCCTGCTTGTCCTCCGAAACTCCCACGCACGCCCCAGCAGTCCCTGACGCCGAGACGAAAGCAAGCGCCGGCGCCTTTGTGAAGGCCCGCCGGGCCTCCCTCGTCGGCGCGATCTTCCTCATGGCCACCTCGGCCATCGGCCCCGGCTTCATCACCCAGACCGCGACGTTCACGGTCACGCTCGGGGCCTCCTTCGCCTTCGGCATCCTGGCCTCG
Source organism: Leucobacter sp. M11 (assembly GCF_035726885.1). Taxonomy (NCBI): domain Bacteria; kingdom Bacillati; phylum Actinomycetota; class Actinomycetes; order Micrococcales; family Microbacteriaceae; genus Leucobacter; species Leucobacter sp. M11. The sequence goes on from NZ_JAPFRB010000003.1 coordinate 686,799, forward strand.
ATCCTGATCGACTTCGTCGTGCAGCTGAACATCTGGCAGATGGTCACCCTGACGGGCAAGCGCGCCTCCGAGCTCGCCAACCAGGCGATCCCCTACAGCGGATACCTGCTCGCCGTGCTCGTCATGTTCGGCGGGCTCGTCTTCAACATCGGCAACATTGCGGGCGCGGGTCTGGGGATGAACGCCCTGCTCGGCCTCGACCCGAAGGTCGGCGGCGCGATCAGCGCCGTGCTCGCGATCGGCATCTTCCTGTTCAAGCGGGCCGGGGTCATCGTGGACCGCGTGATGGTCGTCCTCGGCATCCTCATGATCGGCCTCACGATCTTCGTCGCCATCGCCTCGAACCCGCCCATCGGCGAGGCGCTGCGCCAGACGGTCTTCCCCGAGACGATGGACTTCGCGATGATCACGACGATCGTCGGCGGCACCGTGGGCGGCTACATCACCTACGCGGGCGCGCATCGCCTCCTCGACAGCGGCACCGCCGGTCCCGAGCACATCCGCCAGGTGACCAAGGCCGCGGTCACGGGCATCCTCGTGACCGGCGTGATGCGCTACGTGCTCTTCCTCGCGATCCTCGGCGTGGTCGCCAGCGGCGTCACGATCGACATCTCCGGCGCGACCGCGAACCCCGCGGCGCAGGCCTTCCTCGCCGCCGCCGGTCAGTTTGGCCTGCGCGCCTTCGGCCTGGTGTTCTGGGCCGCGGGCATCACGAGCGTGATCGGCGCGGCCTACACCTCGATCTCGTTCACGACCGTGTTCAAGCCGGGCATCAGCCTGCGCGCGCGCAACCTGGCCACGGTCGCCTTCATCTCCGTATCGCTCGTGATCTACCTGTTCCTCGGCACCGCGCCCGCCGCGCTGCTCGTCTTCGCGGGCGGCTTCAACGGGCTCATCCTGCCGATCGGGCTCACGATCTTCATGTACATCGGCTGGTTCCGCCGGGACCTGCTTCGCGGCTCCCGGATCCACCCGGTCCTGCTCACCCTAGGTACGCTGGTCACGGCGCTGACCTGGTACATGGGGGCAGTCTCGATCGGCCCGATCTTCGCCTTCCTGTCCCTGTAACCCTGGAGGACCCCCATGATCGACCTCAATAGCGACCTCGGCGAGCACTTCGGCCGCTGGACCTTCGGCAACGACGACGACATGCTCGACCTCGTGTCCAGCGCGAACATCGCCTGCGGCTTTCACGCGGGGGACCCCCGTTCGATCCGGCGCACGGTGCTGGCGGCCCACGAGCGCGGCGTCGTGATCGGGGCGCACGTCGGGTACCACGACCTCGCGGGCTTTGGCCGCCGCAACATCGACGTGGAGAGCGCCGATCTCGTGGCGGACGTGATCTACCAGATCGGCGCGCTGCAGGGCATCGCCGCCTCGGTCGGGGCGAGCGTGCGCTACGTCAAGCCGCACGGCGCGCTCTACAACACGATCGCCCAGGACCCGCGCCAGGCCGCCGACGTCATTGCGGCGATCCGGGCGGTCGACCCGAGCCTGCCGATTGTCGGTCTTGCGGGATCCCAGGTGCTCCGCCTGGCCGAGGAAGCCGGGCTCCGCCCGATCGCCGAGGCCTTCGCGGACCGCGCCTACACCCCGCAGGGCACCCTGGTGTCCCGCCGCGATCCCGGGGCGGTGCTCCACGAGCCCGGCCTCGTCGCCGAGCGGATGCGACAGCTCGTTCAGGAGGGCACCGTGACCGCGATCGACGGCTCCACCGTCCGGGTGCGTGCCGAATCGATCTGCGTGCACGGCGATAACCCGGAGGCCGTGCGGATGGCGGCCGGGGTGCGCCGCGCCCTCACCGAGGCCGAGGTCGAGATCCGATCCTTCGTCGGGGACCTCACCGCCGACGCCGGGCGATGAGCGCCGTGCGCCTCCTCCCCGCTGGCCGGGACGCCACGCTCGTGGATCTCGCCGACCTCGGCGAGGCCCTCCGGGTGTTCCGAGCGCTCAACGATGCCCGCATCCCCGGGGTCTGGGAGCTGGTCCCCGCGGCGAGGACGGTGCTCGTCCGGCACCGGCCCTGGGCCGCCGAGGCGGTGCGCCACGCGGCGCAGGCCGCGGCCGCGGCCCCCAGCGATGCAGCGGGGGCGAGCCGCGAGGCCCCGCTGGTCGAGCTGCCCGTGCGCTACGTCGGCGCGGATCTCGCCGAGGTGGCCGCGCTCCTCGGCATCGCCGAGGCCGAGGTGATCGAACGACACACCGGCCAGGACTGGCAGGTGGCCTTCACCGGCTTCGCGCCGGGCTTCGCCTATCTGACCTCACCGGGGGCCGGGCTCACCGTGCCCCGGCGCTCCGCCCCGCGGACCCGCATCCCCGCGGGATCGGTCGGGCTCGCGGGCGAGTTCAGCGGGGTCTACCCGCGCGCCAGCCCCGGCGGCTGGCAGCTCATCGGGGTGACCTCGCGGCCGATGTGGGACCTGACCCGCGAGATCCCCGCCCTGCTGATCCCCGGGGGCCGGGTGCGCTTCGTCGCCGAGGAGACCGCGAGCGCCGTGCCGCTGCCGGAGCCCGCCGCCGGGAGCGGGCCCGGCGATGCCGCGCGCCAACGCGCGGCATCGCCGGCGGAGCCAGCGGCCGCACCGGATGCCGGGCCCGCTCCCGCGCTCCGGGTGCTGGCCGTCGGCCCACAGAGCCTCATCCAGGACCTCGGCCGGCCGGGCGTCGCCGCGCTCGGGGTCAGCGGCTCCGGCGTGCTCGACGCGGGCGCGCTCCGGGCCGGGAACCGGCTCGTGGGTAACCCCGTCGATGCGGCCGGGATCGAGGCCGCGTACGGGGGCCTGGAACTACTCAGCGAGGGCGACGCCCTCGTCGCGCTCACGGGGGCCCCGGTGCCCGCGGAGCGCATCGACGCGGCGGGCACGGCTCGCGCCGTGCCAATGCACACCGCGACCCCGCTGGCGGCGGGGGAGCGGCTCCGACTCGGGGCCCCGAGCGCGGGGGTGCGCACCGTGCTCGCGGTCCGGGGCGGCATCGCGGCCCCGCCCGTGCTCGGCAGCCGCGCCTCAGACACCCTCGCGGCCCTCGGCCCCGCGCCGCTCGCCGCGGGGGACCGCCTCCCGCTCGGACCGGTTGCGGGCCTCGGCCTCGCGGTCGCCGCTGTGCTTCCCGAGGCACCCCCCGTGGGCGCGGAGCTGCCCGCCGCCGGGGCGGTCGTGACCCTCCGGGTGCACCTCGGCCCGCGGGACGATTGGTTCGCCGCGGCCGCCAGAGACCGCCTGCTCGAGCAGCCCTGGCGCGTCACCCCGCAGTCAGACCGGGTGGGGCTGCGCCTCTCCGGGTCGGTGCCCCTCGACCGGGCACCCGAGTTCCGCGCCGCCGAGCTGCCCAGCGAGGGCACCGTCCCGGGGGCGATTCAGGTGCCCGCGGACGGCCAGCCCGTCCTCTTCCTCGCCGACCACCCGCTCACGGGCGGCTACCCGGTCATCGCCGTGCTCGACCCGGCCGACCGCGACCTGGCGGGACAGA
>NZ_JAPFRB010000003.1:690306-690401 GCF_035726885.1 Leucobacter sp. M11
CGCCCCGGCCCAACCCTCCGATTCCGCAGGACCCACAGAAGGACCCACGCTATGAAGAAGCTCCTGATCGCGAACCGCGGCGAGATCGCCATTCG
>NZ_JAPFRB010000003.1:690471-690838 GCF_035726885.1 Leucobacter sp. M11
CTGCACGTGCGCGCCTGCGATGAGGCCTTCGCCCTCGGCGGCGCCCGCCCGACCGACAGCTACCTCAGCATCGAGAAGCTCCTCGACGCGGCCCGCCGCTCGGGCGCGGACGCGGTGCACCCGGGCTACGGGTTTCTCTCGGAGAGCGCGGCGTTTGCCCGCGCCGTGACGGCGGCCGGGCTGACCTGGGTCGGCCCGAGCCCGGAGGCGATCGATCAGCTCGGCGATAAGGTCCAGGCCCGCCAGCTGGCCGAGCGGGTCGGGGCCCCGCTCGTGCCCGGGACGAGCGACCCGGTGCCGGACGGGGCGGCCGCCGAGGCCTTCGCGGAGGCGCACGGCCTGCCCATCGCGATCAAGGCCGCCTTCG
>NZ_JAPFRB010000003.1:690889-691933 GCF_035726885.1 Leucobacter sp. M11
AGCAGTTCGACGCCGCCGTCCGGGAGGCCACCGCGGCATTCGGGCGCGGCGAGTGCTTCGTCGAGCGCTTCCTCGACCGCCCGCGGCACATCGAGGTGCAGGTGCTCGCCGATGCCGCGGGCACCGTCTGGACGCTCGGTACCCGCGACTGCTCCCTCCAGCGCCGCAACCAGAAGCTCGTCGAGGAGGCGCCGGCCCCCGGGCTGAGCGATGGCCAGCGCGAGGAGCTGGCCCGAGCGGCGCGCGAGCTCTGCCTCGCCGCGGGCTACGTGGGCGCGGGCACGGTCGAGTTCCTGCTCGGCACCGACGGCACGCTCTCCTTCCTCGAGGTCAACACGCGGCTCCAGGTGGAGCACACGGTGACCGAGGAGATCTTCGGCGTCGACCTGGTCGCCTGGCAGCTCCGCATCGCGGCGGGGGAAACCCTGCCCGCGGCGGCCCCCGAGGCCCGGGGGCACGCCCTGGAGTTCCGGATCAACGCCGAGGACCCGGCCCGTGGCTTTCTGCCCGCGCCCGGCACGGTGACACGCTTCGAGGCCCCCTCCGGGCCGGGGGTGCGCCTGGACACCGGCGTCGGCGCCGGGTCAACGGTTCCCCCGGTCTTCGACTCGCTGCTGGCGAAGCTCGTGGTGACGGGACAGGACCGGGCCGAGGCAATCCGCCGCGCCCGCCGCGCCCTCGCCGAGTTCGCGATTGAGGGCCTGCCGACCGTGCTGCCCTTCCACCGGGCCGTGCTGGAGGCGGCGGACTTCGCGGGCGAGCACCCCGAGGGGCACCGGGTGCACACCCGCTGGATCGAGACCGTCTTCGACGCGGAGCTCGCCGTGACGCCCTTCCTCCCCGCGGAGGCGGAGCCGGGGATGCTCCGAGCCGAGCTCGAACTGGACGGACGTCTCGTGCGTATCGGCCTGCCGGGCGCGCTGCTCGCGGCCCTCGGCGGGCTCTGCGCCCACACCCCCGGCACCCCGGCCGCGGCGGGGCCGGAACAGCCCGCGGCCGAGGCCCCCGGGGCGGTCAGCGCGCCCATCACCGGCACGGTGCAGG
>NZ_JAPFRB010000003.1:691969-695341 GCF_035726885.1 Leucobacter sp. M11
GCCAGACCCTCGGCACGATGGAGGCGATGAAGATGGAGACCCCCATCCTGGCCCCGTCCGCCGGAACGATCACCGGGCTCACCGAGCCGGGCGCCTTCCTCACGGCGGGCACCCCCCTCGCCGCCGTGCACCCCTAACGCCACGCCCTCAGCGGGGGGACACCCGCCGCGGGGAGTCCCCCCCCCCCCGGGAAGCGGGGGCGGAGCGGGTCACCCGGCGGCTGGGGCCTCCGGGCGGACGGCGGCGACCAGGGCCTCGGCCGCCGCGGTGAGCGCCGCGAGGGCGGCCCGGGCGGAGGCGTGGCGCTCGGCGACGCTGCCCGCGTCCGAGAACGTGTCGAGGTAGAGCTTGAGCTTGGGCTCGGTGCCGCTCGGCCGGATCATCACCCGGGAGCCGTCCGCGAGGTCGAAGCGCAGCACGTTCGCGGGCACGACGGAGTGACCGGGCTCCAGCAGATCCGTGAGCTGGACCACCGGCACGAGCCCGAACGCGGTCGGCGGCTCCGTGCGAATGCGCTGGGCGACCGCCTCCACCTCCGCGACGCTGCCGAGCCGAAGCGTGAGCTGCCCGCTCTCGAAGGCACCGAAGCGTTCGGTCGCTGCGTCGAGCTGATCCCAGAGGGTGCGCCCCGCCGCGTGCAACTCGGCGGCGAGATCGAGCGCCATCGCGGACGCTGAGATGCCGTCCTTGTCGCGGACCAGCTCGGGGTTGACGAGATACCCGAGCGCCTCCTCGAAGCCGAAGACGAGCCCGGGCACGCGCGAGACCCACTTAAACCCGGACAGCGTCTCCTGGTACGCCATGCCGTAGTCGCGGGCGACCGCGCCGAGCGCGGGCGAGGACACGATGGTGCAGGCGAGCGCGCCGCCCGTGCGCCCGGCCGCCCGGTGCGCCTCGGCGCTGCGCCAGCCGAGGAGCAGCCCGAGCTGGTTCCCCGTCAGCGCCCGGAAGCCCGCGGGGGCCTCGGCGTCCGGCAGGGCGATCGCGAGCCGGTCGGCGTCCGGATCGTGCGCGATGATGAGGTCGGCGTCGCACTCCCGGGCGGTGCGGAACGCGAGGTCGAGCGCCCCCGGCTCCTCGGGGTTCGGGAAGCTGACCGTCGGGAACGCGCCGTCGGGCGCGTCCTGCTCGGGCACGACGCAGACCTCGGGGAAGCCCGCCGCGGCGTAGACGCGGCGCGCGGCGGCGGAGCCCACCCCGTGCATCGCGGTGTACGCGACCCGGAGCGGGCGCTCACCCGCGGGCGGCGTGGGCTGGGGGAACGCCGCCGCCGTAGCCGAGACGTAGGCGTCCAAAAGCTCCGGGCCGAGCACCGTATAGTCCGTGGCGCGCGGCAACTCGGGCACGAGCAGATCCGCGGCCACCCGGTCGATGTGCGCCGCGATCTCGCTGTCCTGCGGGGGCGCGATCTGGGAACCCTGGTCCGGCCCGCCCAGGTACACCTTGTAGCCGTTGTCCCGGGGCGGGTTGTGACTCGCGGTCACCATGACCCCGGCGTCCACGCCGAGGTGCCGCACGGCGAACGCGGTCACGGGGGTCGGCAGCGCCTCGGGCAGGAGGAAGACGCGGATCCCGGCCCCGGCCATGAGCTCGGCCGCGTCCCGGGCGAAGACATCCGAGTTCCGGCGAGCGTCGTAGCCGATCACGATCGAGGGCTGCTCCCCGGCGCGCTGCGCGCCCCGCTCCAGCAGGTAGCGGGCGAAGCCCGCGCTCGTCTGCGACACGACCACCCGGTTCATGCGAAGCGGCCCGGCGCCGAGCTCGCCGCGCAGGCCAGCCGTGCCGAAGGCCAGCCGGCCCGTGTACTCGGCGCGCAGCCGGGAAAGGGCTCCCGGCTCATCCCGCTCGGCCAGCGCGAGCAGCGCCTCGGTCTCGCCCCGGGTCTGCGGATCAGGATCCTGCGCGGCCCACGCTCGGGCAAACCGCAGGGTGTCCTCTGCGGGCATGGCGGGGGTGGGTGTTCCCAACACGGGCGCTCCTCTCAGCAACCGAACAGCATCAGTGTCACGCTACACCGTGCCCTCAGCGAAGACCTGGACGCTCGCGGGGCAGCGCCGAAGCACCCCGGCCGGGGGAAACGGGCCGCGACCGGGCCCGGATCGGCCCGCCCGCCGCCCCGCAATACACTGGAGCCGTGACCCTGATTCGCCGCGCAACCCCCGCAGACGCCGAGCCCCTCGCGCTCCTCGCCGCCGAGACCTTTCCCCTCGCCTGCCCGCCGGGCACCGCCCCCGAGGACATCCGTGGGTTTATCGAGGCAAACTTCCGCCCCGAGCAGTTCGCGGCGCACGCGGCGGACCCGGACCGGATCCTCCTCGTGGCCGTGCCCGACGAGCCCGCACTCCCGGGCACGGCACCCGCGCGCCTGCTCGGCTACACCCTGACGAACATCGGTTCGCCCGAGGACCCCGAGATCCGCTCGGCGCTCACGGCAGCCGGCACGGAGCCCGGCGAGGCCACCGCGGAGATCTCCAAGGTCTACGTGCGCGAGGATACCCACGGCACCGGGGTTGCCCGCGAGCTGCTCGTGCGCACCCTCGACGAGATCGCCGAGCGCGCCGCGGCGCCGGTCTACCTCGGCGTGAACCAGCAGAACGAGCGCGCGCAACGCTTCTACGCGAAGCACGGCTTCGCGCGCGCCGGCACCAAGCACTTCCTCGTTGGCGGACAGGTGCACGACGACTTCGTGCTCGTGCGCGCCTCCTGACGGCAGCCTAGAGCGGGGTCGGCGGCTCCTCCGGCTGCGCCGAAGACCACCAGTTCGGCGGGAGGCTGAGCCGCTCCTGAACGAGCACGCCCCCGCCGGCCGCGTAGCCGAACTCGAACTCAGCGTCGGCTCCGCTCGACCCGGGGAAGGGGAGCAGCCGGAGCGGCACGGTGACCGTCGCCGTGCCGCGCTCATCGAAGATCCCGTGCCGAACCTCGCCCGACGGCGTGCGCACCCCCCAGGTGGCGCCCGGCACCCCGTGGGCGACCCAGGTCGCCCCGCTGGGGCTGACGAGAGACACGGAACCGACGAGGTTCGGCACGGCAACCGAGAACATCTGGTCGGCGACGTGCACGAACCAGGGCGAGGCGAGGGCTGCGGCGTCCGGATTGACCTGGCGAAGGGACAGCGTGAGCCCGATGGGGGTGAAGCCCGCGAGCGGCGGGGCCTCCCAGCTGCCATCGGCGTGGACCGTCGCCGTCGCCACCACCCGCGGGCTCATGCCGGGGTCGCCAGATCCGCCGTCCTCGCCCGCCAACGCCGAGCGTTCCCCGCGGATCTCGACGCGCGCGTGCGGCACGGCGCCGGTGCCCCGGTAGACGAGCTGGCCTCGCTCGGTGCTCAGGTGGACCCGGTCGGCGCTCAACGCCGGCGGGGCCGGAAGC
>NZ_JAPFRB010000003.1:695450-696573 GCF_035726885.1 Leucobacter sp. M11
GTCCGGGGTGCCCGGTCGGCCCCGGGTACGGGGCAGCGGTGCCGGGCGCGACCGGCGTCAGCGCCCCGGGCAGGAGCGGCACGGGGTCGACGGGGTAGGCGTGCGCGGCCGCGACCTCGTCCGCGCCGGGTGAGGACGGTGCCGGGCGCGCCCCCGGGGACGTTTCTGCTCGGGGCGAGTCAACGGATTCCGCCGGGCCGGGGGCCGGCCCAGCACTCGGCGGGCCCGCGGGCGCGCCCTCGGTCGATTCCAGCGGGAACACCGCGCCGAAGGCGAGCCCGGCGACCGCGAGGACCGCGACGCCCGTCGCGGCCAGACCGGTGATCCCGGCGGCGGAGAAACCCGCGGACGCGGCCCCGGTCCCCCCGCCTGCCGTGCCCGATCCGGCCCCCGGGGCCGCCCCGCTCCCCGCGGGCGCGGCGGGCAGGACGGCCGCGCTCGCCGCGGGGGCGGAGACCCCGTCGCGGAGCAGGGCCGCGGCGATCCCGCCGCCAAAGAGCACCGGAAACACCGCCGCCCGGAGCCGGGAACTCAGGTGCCCGAACTCCTCGTAGGCGCTCGTGCAGGGCGCGCACTCGCTGAGGTGCGCGCGCACCCGGTGCTCGGTGCTCGCACGCAGCTTGCCGCGCCGGAGCCCGTCGAAGTGCTCGATCGCGTCGGCGCAGGCGGCGGGTTTCCCGGCCGTGCTCAGGTGCGCTCTGACCCACGCGGAGCGCAGGTGGTCACGCGCGCGCGAAGATTTCACCGCGACGGCGCGGGCGGTGAGCCCCAGGTGCGGGGCCGCCTTCGCGGGGGTGAGCCCCTCGATCTCGGTGTACCAGAGCACCGTGCGCCACTGCTCGGGGAGGGACTGAAACGCGGTCACGGCGGCGCCGAGCTCGAACGCAGCGACCGGTCGGTCCTCGACCGCGGTCTCCGGGGCCTCCGGATCCGAGATGTCGTCCAGGGCGTCGCTCGCGAACTCGCGCTGCCGGCCGCCCCAGGTGGCGACGAGGGAGGCGATCGTGCGGTACAGGTAGGGGCGAAACAGGCTGGTGGGGCCCGAGCCCTGCTGCAGGGCCGTCAGGATGCGCAGATATGCCTCGGCGACGAGGTCATCGACGTCAGACGGCCGCCCGAGCGA
>NZ_JAPFRB010000003.1:696608-696696 GCF_035726885.1 Leucobacter sp. M11
TCCAGAGCGCGCCGAAGGCCTCCAGATCACCCCCGCGCACCCGGGTGAGCAGCGCCTCGTCGGAGACGCCACGCGCTGGAGCGTGATT
>NZ_JAPFRB010000003.1:696735-700922 GCF_035726885.1 Leucobacter sp. M11
TGTTGCGTCACTGCTGAGCAGGGAAAATCCGTCGTCCAAAACCTGGTCACCCCCGTGGGCCCCCGGACGTGTGGGCCGCGCTGCCGACGGGCGTCGGACAGGGAAATCGGCTCAGGGGGCGAAACGACCCTAACCCCTCAGCCTGGGCGTTCGGGGCATCCCCGGGCGCGCGGGCGGGCCGGGGCAGCACGCGAGCTCCCCGTACCCCGGGGAAACGCGACAGCTTTCTCTCGGGCGCGCGGAGCGGCGTCGCCGGAAATTACTGCACCTCTCGGCCAGATTCGGTGGGATTGCTCGAATGACGGCACGGAGTTTGTGCGATGTCACAGTCTCCGGTGCGAGAGGCGCAAGAAAACAGCTCTGGCGCGGTCTTACTCCCCGAGGGCATCCCCGGGACCATCGGGGCAGAAGCATCGCCCGGCACAGAAAAGGAGCACGACCCTGCGCACCTCAGCCCACTTCAGACCCCTGGTCGCCCTCGCGGGCATTCTCGCGATTGTGGCCGCCACCTTCATCCCCGCCCTCGCGTCACCCGCGTCGGCCGCGGGCACGGGGGTGACCATCGACCGGATCTCCTTCGTCGAGGACGAGATCGTCGACGGCACCGTCCAGGAGCTCACCGTGGACTGGAGCCTGCCAGACAACGCCGAGACTCCGGTGAGCTTCTCGATCCCCCTCCCCGAGGGGCTCACCGGTCAGGGCGATCGCTTCGGGCTGACCGGCCCCGACGGCCAGGTTGCGGGCGAGTGCGTCGTCACCGCCGCCGAGGTGGTCTGCTCCGTTGACGACGCCTTCATCGAGGCGAACCCGAGCGGCGTGCACGGATCCTTCACCTTCCGGGCCGAGGTCTGGCTCGACATCACCGAAAACACGGAGCACATCTTCGACTTCGGTGAGATCACGGCCACCTTCCCGGTCACCCCCAACCCGGGCCGCTGCGAGGAGACCTGCGAGTACGAGGGCGAGTCCCTGTGGAAGGGCGGCTGGTACAACAACCAGGACGACACCATTACCTGGCAGATCGGCGTCCCCGCCCCAAAGGAGGGCCTGGCCGCCGGGCTCGACATTGAGGTTGTCGAGCAGTTCGACGCCGACATCTTTGCCCTCGTCACCGGGCCGGGTAACCCCCGCGTGCGTGAGGCGACCAGCGTGAGCGTTGACCGACTCAACCGGGAGACGCCGAACTGGAACACCAAGTCCTCCGGCGTCACCGTCTCCGCCGACGGGCGCACCGTGAACTGGACGAGCGTCCCCGGGGCCGACCCCGCGACCCTGCCCGAGGGCTCCCGGGCCCTGAGCGGCTCCGTCTACCTCGTCGAGTGGACGCTGAAGGTCAAGGACCTCGGCAAGGCGAAGGACTACACCAACACCGCAACGGTCACCGTCGAGGGCACCGAGACCACCTCCGTGACCGGCGAGGCCAGCCGCCGATCGGGCTCCGGCTGGATCGTCGGCGCAAACTTCGGCCGGTTCCGCGTCGTCAAAGAGCTGACGGGGGACGCCTCCTTTGCCACCCCGCCGAGCTTCGAGGTGCGCTGGAGCGCGACCGACCCCGAGGCCGGGAACGCGGTCGTCGACGGCGGAACGGCGCTCATCGCCCCCGGGCAGGACTTCGTGAGCCCCGAGCTGTTCCGCGGCACCGTGGTCACGCTCGAGGAGGTGCTGCCCGTCGGCCCCGCCGGGGTCACCTGGGCGAAGCCGGTGTTCCTGGATGCGGCGGGCAACCCCGCGGACCGGATCGTCTTCGACGCGGCGAACGGCAATCTCGGAACGATGACCCAGATCCGCCTCGTCAACGAGGCGAGCCTGGACCGGGACACCTTCTCGGCACAGAAGATTGTGCAGAACCCGGACGGACTGCCGCTGCCCGCCGACACTACCTTCGACCTCAACTATCGCTACCCGGCCGGGGACCACTTCCCCGCGGGGTCCGGGACGCTGCGCCTGCCGGCCGACGGCACCGAGGTCACGAGCGAGCCGCTCCCCATCGGGGCGCAGCTGACGCTGGAGGAACCCGCGCCCGCCGCGATCCCCGGGGCGACCTGGACCCTGATCGGTCTTTCGCGCACCGAGCTGACGATCGGGGACCCGGACGCGACGGCGACCATCGAGGTCACCAACGAGATCCGCCGCGACACGGCCGCCTTCAGCCTGACGAAGCAGCTCCGCGGGGACGCCGCCGAACTCGTCGATCCCGAGCAGAGCTACGCCTTCGAGTACCGGGTGCCGGCCGGCGCCACCGGGAACGCCGTCGAGGGCACGGTCAGCGTGCGCGCGGGCGAGACCGTGACCGTTGACGGCATCCCCGTCGGGGGCACCGTGACGCTGCGCGAGGTCACCCCGGAGCCGATTACCGGAGGCTTCTGGGCCGCGCCGGTGTTCGAGTCCGGCGACAGCGCGACAATCATCGCGGGGGAGACCGCGGAGTTCACCGTCTGGAACGAACTCTCGACCACCCCGCCGCCCGTCACGCCGCCGACGACCCCGGGCACCCCGCCGCCCCCCGGAACCGGGCCCCTCGCGGAGACCGGCGCCCCGGCAACCGGAGCCGCGCTCGCCGCGGGCGTCCTGGGCGTCGCGCTCACCCTGGGCGGTGCCTCCTGGCTGCTCGCCGCACGCCGCCGCGCCCGCGCCTCGGTGACGCTCGGGTAGCACCCGCGCCAGCGCACGACGAGGAACGCCCGGACCCGCGAAAGCGGGGCCGGGCGTTCCTCGTTGCGCTGGGGAGTGCCCGGCTACGCCTCCATGTCGACGTTCTTGGTCTCCTTGCCGATCAGCAGGGACACCAGGGTGAGCACCGCCATCAGGGAGAGGTACAGGCCGACCAGGACGGGGCTCCCGTCCGCGGAGGACCAGAGCCACACCGCAACGATGGGGGCGAGAGCGGCGCCCAGGATGGACGACACGTTATAGGAGAACGCGGAGCCCGTGTAGCGCACGTTCGTCGGGAACAGCTCCGGCAGGAGCGCCCCCATCGGCCCGAAGGTCCACCCCATCAGCGTGAAGCCCAGCGCCAGGAACAGCATCACGAGGGCGTGGCCGCCCTGGAGCAGCGGCGCGAACAGGAAGCCGAACCCGATGATGGCGATCGTCACGACGATGAGCGTCTTCCGGCGGCCGAAGCGGTCCGCCACGGGTCCGGAGAGGAGCGTGAACGCGCCGAAGAAGATCACGCCGAAGATCATCATCAAGATGAAGTCGTTGTAGGAGTAGCCGAGGCCGGGGGTGAACGTGGCGGCGTCGAAGGGCTTCCCGGCGGCCTCGGCGGCGGCCTGCGCGACCTCCGCGGTGGCGGGCTTCGTGCCGAAGGACAGCGTGAAGGAGGTCATCAGGTAGAAGAGCACGTAGGTGGCCAGCATGTAGAAGGTGCCCAGGATCAGCTCTCGCCAGTGCGAACGGAACGCGACCGCGAGCGGCATCTTGGTGACCTTGCCCGAGGAGACCGTCTTCGTGAAGGCATCGGACTCGACGAGCTTCAGGCGGACCCACAGGCCGATGATGACCATGACCGCGGAGAAGAGGAACGGGATCCGCCAGCCCCACTCGAGGAAGGCCGTCGAGGCCGCTCCGGGGGTCTCCTCGTTGGGCAGCGCCTGGTTGATGATGAAGAACAGGCCGTTCGCGAGGATGAAGCCGATGGGGGCGCCGACCTGCGGGAAGGTGCCGAACCAGGCGCGCTTGCCCGGGGGAGCGTTCTCGGTGGCCACGAGCGCGGCGCCGGACCACTCCCCGCCGATCGCAAAGCCCTGGAACAGGCGCAGGATCAGCAGCATGAGGGCGGCCCAGTAGCCGATGTCGTCGTGCGTGGGCAGCAGGCCGATGAGGAACGTCGCGATGCCCATCACGAGCAGGGACCAGACCAGCGTGGTCTTGCGCCCGATCCGGTCGCCGAGGTGCCCGAAGAAGATCGCCCCGATGGGACGCGCGACCATCGCCGCGCCGAAGGTGGCGAAGGAGGCCAGCAGTGAGGTGGTCTCGTTGCCGGTCGGGAAGAACAGGGCGGGGAAGACGAGGACGGCCGCGGTCGCGTAGACGTAGAAGTCGTAGAACTCGATGGTGGTGCCGATCAGGCTGGCGAGGATGACGCGCGAGGTCTTGTTCGCGGGCGCGGCCTGGCTGCTGGATCGTGCTGGGGGAGTCGCCGATGCGGCGGGGGAAGAGGTCATGGTGTTTTCAGAGTTCGCTCC
>NZ_JAPFRB010000003.1:700963-703696 GCF_035726885.1 Leucobacter sp. M11
AGGAATGGATGAGGTGCCCCCGTCGGTGGTGGAAGCGTGGGTCCGGCGGGGAAGAAGGGTTGGGCCGCTTGTGACAGCTCGAACCGTGACCCCCGCAGACGATGAGAAATATATTACGTGAGTTTGCCGGTCAGCACAGAAATCGGCCTCCGGCGTCCCGTCACGCGGCGTCACCGGGCACGGGCGGGGCGTAGGCTAACTGCAATGACCCCCCGCACCCCCGCCCCGGCGCCGCGTCAGTCGCGCCGGGTCGCGCTCGCCATCTTCGCCCTGGCCATCGGCTCCTTCGGCATCGGCACGACCGAGTTCGTCGCGATGGGGCTGCTGCCCGATATCGCCCGCGACCTGCTCCCCGAGCTCGCCGCGGCCAACCCCGACGCCGCGAACGCGCAGGCCGGGTGGCTCATCACGCTCTACGCGCTCGGCGTTGTCGTCGGGGCGCCCACGATCGCCGCCATCGCCGCCCGCTGGCCTCGGCGCACGGTGCTCGTCTGGCTCGCCGTGGCCTTCACCGTGGGCACCCTGGCGACCGCGCTGCTGCCGACCTTTGAGACCGTGCTCATCGCGCGCTTCCTCTCCGGCCTCCCGCACGGCGCCTACTTCGGGCTCGCCGCCCTGGTCGCGGCCGAGCTCATGGGGCCGGGTCGGCGCGGCCGCGGCATCACGCTCGTGATGACCGGGCTGACCGTGTCGAACATGGTCGGCGTCCCGCTCGCCACCGTCGTCGGTCAGCACCTGGGCTGGCGCGCGGCCTTCATCATCGTGGCCGGGATCTTCGCGCTGACCGCGGTGGCCGTGCGCCTGGCGCTCCCCGATCTACCGGGGAACCCGGGCCAGACCGTGCGCCGCGAGCTCGAGGTGTTCCGGCGGCCGCAGGTCTGGTTCGCCACGGGGATCGGGGCGATCGGTTTCGGCGGTTTCTTCGCCGTGTATTCCTACCTGGCGCCCCTCGGCACGGAGGTCAGCGGGCTCGCACCCGAGCACGTGCCGTGGCTCATGGCGACGATGGGGCTCGGCATGACCCTCGGGACGCTCGCGGCCGGCCGCCTCATCGACCGCAGCGTGCGGGCCGCGCTCTTCGGGTCCTTCGCCATGATGATCCTCGTGCTTGCCCTGCTCCTGCTGATCGCCGGGAGCACGACGGGCATCTTCATCGGCATCTTCCTCGTCGGGATCGCCTCCAGCGGCATCGGCCCGGCCGTGCAGACGCGGCTCATGGACGTGGCGGGCGACGCCCAGTCCATCGCCGCCGCGCTCAACCACTCGGCCATGAACCTCGGCAACGCCTCGGGAGCGTTCTTCGGCGGGCTCGTCGTCGCCGCGGGGCTCGGCTACCTGGCCCCGCTCTGGGTCGGCATCGTGCTCACCGCGCTGGGCATCGTGATCGCTGCCGCGAGCTTCGGAATGGACCGGCGCCTGGCCCGGTAGTTTCGGCGGAGCCAGGCGACCGCTCTGGCCGTTCCTTCGCGGGGACGCGCAGCAGCCGGGTCGCGCAGCTCAGCACTCGACGACGTTCACCGCGAGGCCGCCGAGGCTCGTCTCCTTGTAGCGCTCGGACATGTCGTTGCCGGTCTGCCGCATCGTCTCGATCACGGTGTCGAGCGAGATCACGTGGCTACCGTCGCCGTTGAGCGCCATCCGCGCCGCGGCGACCGCCTTCCCGGCGCCAATCGCGTTGCGCTCGATGCAGGGCAGCTGGACGAGCCCCGCGACGGGGTCGCAGGTCAGGCCGAGGTTGTGCTCCATCGCGATTTCGGCCGCGTTCTCGACCTGCGCCGGGGTGCCGCCGAGCAGGTGGCAGAGGGCCCCCGCGGCCATCGAGCACGCGGAGCCGACCTCGCCCTGGCAGCCGGCCTCGGCGCCCGAGATCGAGGCGTTGCGCTTGTAGAGACTCCCGATGGCCCCGGCGACGAGCAGGAACTCGGCGTGCGGGCGCGCGTGTTCCAGGGGCAGGAAGTCGATCGCGTAGCGGAGCACGGCGGGGATGATACCGGCCGCGCCGTTCGTCGGCGCGGTGACGACGCGGCCGCCGCTCGCGTTTTCCTCGTTGACCGCGATGGCGTAGGCCTGGAGCCACTCGTGTGAGGTGTCGCGCTCGCCGCGCAGATCGGCCTCCTGCAGGGTGGTCGCCATCCGCGCGGCGCGGCGGGCGACCTGCAGGCCGCCGGGGAGGACGCCAATCGCGGAGAGCCCGGAGTCGATGCACCCGCTCATGGTCGCCCAGATCTCGTCGAGTTCCGCGTCGAGGGCGGCGGCGGAGCGCAGGCGCGTCTCGGCGGCCCGCATCACCTCCGCGATGCTGAGCCCGCGCGCCGCGCAGATCTCGAGCAGCTCGTCGCCGCTCCGGAAGGGCGCCTCGACCCCCGCGGCGGGGTCCCCGGCGGCGTCGCCGGGCTCGTCACCGGCGTGCTCGATGAAGCCGCCCCCGATGGAGTAGTAGGTCTCGCTCAGGACCGTGTTGCCCGTGTGATCCAGCGCCTCCAGGGTGAGCGCGTTCGAGTGCCGGTCGAGCCGGGTCAGCGGCGCGAAGCGGAGCCAGTCCCGCTCCAGGGTGACCTCGCGGCCGTGCGGGAGGCGCAGCGCACCCCGCTCGGAGGCGAGGTCGGCGATGGCGGAGACGAGGGCGGGGTCGACGGTCTCGGGCAGTTCCCCGGTCAGGCCGACGAGCACGGCCGCCGGGGTGCCGTGCCCGATGCCGGTGGCGCCGAGGGAACCGTAGAGGACGCAGCGGAT
>NZ_JAPFRB010000003.1:703751-712856 GCF_035726885.1 Leucobacter sp. M11
ATGGGCCCGACCGTGTGCGAACTCGACGGCCCGATCCCGCGCCGAAACAGCTGCAGGGTCGAGATAAACGGGGACGTGCTGGTGCTCGCTGACGCTGGCATCGTTGACATGGTCGGGCCTCCGGGATGGGGAGCGGAACGGGTGCGGCCCGGAAGGGGTGGCTCCGGAGCGCTTCGCCTCAGGATACGCCGCCCAGGCCGCAGTCTCAACGAAGCCGCGGCCCCGCTCGATCCCGGGCGCTGAATCCGGGGCTAGAGGCGCCCGACGACCTCGCCCAGCAGCGCCCCGAGGCGGGCCTCTGCCTGGCGTCCGGCCTCGATGACCTCCGCGTGATTCAGTGGGGTCTCCTGGATGCCAGCGGCCAGGTTCGTGATCAGGGACAGGCCGAGCACGGCCATGCCGGCCTCGCGGGCCGCGATCGCCTCGAGCGCGGTGGACATGCCAACGGCGTGCCCGCCGATGGTCTGCAGGTAGCCGATCTCGGCCGGGGTTTCGTAGTGCGGGCCGGGCAGCTGGGTGTAGACGCCCTCCTCGATCCCGGGCGAGACCTCGCGCACGATGGCGCGCAGCCGCTCGGCGTAGAGATCGGTGAGGTCCACGAAGTTCGCGCCCTCGACGGGGGAGACCGCGGTCAGGTTCAGGTGGTCGGAGATGAGCATGGGCTCGCCCGCGACCATGCCGGGCTTGAGCCCGCCCGCGCCGTTCGTGAGCACCATCGTCTCGCAGCCGGCCGCGGCAGCGGCGCGCACGCCGTGCACCACGGCGCGGACCCCGTGGCCCTCGTAGAGGTGGGTGCGTGACCCGATCACGAGCGCGTGCTTGCCGTTCGGAATCCGAATTGAGGTGAGCGTGCCGGGGTGTCCGACCACGGCGCTCTGGCGGAAGCCGGGCACGCGGTCCGCGGGGACCTCGGCCACCGTCTCGCCGATGAGGCCGGCGGCTTTGCCCCAGCCGCTGCCGAGGGTCAGCGCGATGTCGTGCCGCTCAACGCCGGAGAGTTCGGCGATGGCGTCAGCGGCCGCTCGGGCCAGCTCGGACGGGGTACGGGTCTCTGCGGTGCTCATGGCTCCAGTGTAGGCGTTCGGCTTTTGGGGCTTGTGCGCGCTCCCGAACCGGTCGTACACTCTGACCACACTCACTGGACAAAGTGTTCAGTGGTGAGAACATCGGTGTTCACCCTTCCCGGCCTGCCGCCGCGAACCGACGCCGATCGAGCCCGGCAAGGATGCAGGATGAGCGAAGAACACGAACTCGGCGAACGAGTGGCCCAGTTTCGAGAGCTCCGGGGCCTGAGCCTGCGCGCGCTCGCCGCCACGGCCGGCGTGAGCTCCAGCTTCCTGAGCCAGCTCGAAAACGGAAAGAGCAACGCGAGCGTGTCCTCGCTCCGCAAGATCGCCTCCGCGCTCGGCGTGACCCCGGCCGCCCTCCTCGACGCCTCCTCCGGGCACACCCGGGGTGTGCTGCGCGCCGCCGACCGCCCCACCCTGCCCCTCGACGGGGCGCAGAAGTTCGTGGTCACCCAGGAGCCCCTGCGCAACCTGGAGATCTACGCCGGGCACTTCGCGCCCGGCGGCAACACCGGCCCGGACGCCTACTCCCACGGCAACGCCCAGGAGGTGTTTCTCGTGGTCCGCGGCAGCATCACCCTGGAGCTCGGCCCGGAGCGCTACGAGATGCATCGCGGCGACTCGATCGAGTTCCTGAGCTCGGTGCCTCACCGGATCGTGAACGAATCGGGGGCGGACGCCGAGGTGCTCTGGATCAACAGCCCGCCAACGGGCGAAGAGGAGGCGCACCCCGCCCTCGCCTGGGAGCGCAGCACTCGTCCCTGACGTCACCCCATCACGCAGTTTCGAATGGCAAGGAGATCAACGAATGATCAACACGAAGCGCACCATCCTCACCAGCGTCGGCGGGCTTGCCCTGACCGTCGCCCTCGTCGGCTGTTCCGCCGGCGGCGCCCCCGTCGAGGTTGACCTCGGCTCCGGCCCAGCGGTTGCCGGCACCGTCAAAGCTGGCGCGCTCGACGGTGTCACCCTGACGCTTGCCTCCTGGGGTGGCCTCTTCCAAGAGGGACAGGTCACCGCGGCATCTGAACCCTTCGCCAAGGAGTCCGGGGCCACCATGCTTGAGGACGGCCCCACCGAGTACGCCAAAGTGAAAGCGCAGGTCGACAGCAAACAGGTCACCTGGGACATCGTGGACAGCGACATTATTTGGGCAGATATGCAGTGCGGCGACGACGGGCTGCTCATGGATCTGGACACCACCATCGTGGACACCTCCAACATCCCGGACGGGCTCGTCGGGGACTGCTACGTGCCCGCGATGCAGTACGGCTACGTGATCATGTACAACGAGGACGCGTACCCGAGCGCCCCGACGGGCTGGGCTGATTTCTTCGACACGGAAAAGTTCCCCGGCAAGCGGGCAATTGCTGGCTTCGAGGACATTGGCCCCGGGGTGTACGAGGGCGCCCTTCTCGCCGAGGGCGTTGCGCCCGAGGAGCTGTACCCGCTCGACATGGACCGGGTGTACGCGAAACTCGACGGCTTGCGGGACAACCTGATCTACTGGAAAACCGGCGCGGAATCCCAGCAGATGATCGAGTCCGGCGATGCGGACATGGCGCTGGTGTGGTCTGGTCGCGGCTTCGGAGCGGTGGAGAACGGCGCAAACTACGCACCGATCTGGGATCAGTCCCTCGTCGTGGCCGATGCGCTCGGCGTCCCGAAGAACGCGAAGAACCCGGACGCGGCGTTCGCCTACATCAACTACTACCTGGGCGCGAAGCAGCAGGCCACGCTCAGCGAGATCACCTCGTACTCGCCCGTGCACCGCGACGCAAAGCCCAACCTCAGCGAGCTGGGTCAGGAGTTTCTCATCACCAACCCGGATATTTCCGAGCAGATGGTGCCCACGGATGCCTCCTGGTGGTCCGAGAACTATGACGCTGAGCTGAACCGCTGGCTCGACTGGATCCAGGGATAACCATGACCGAAACCGCGTTGATCGGAGGGGCACGGCAGCCAAAAGCTCCCCGTGCGTCCTCCGGTCGAGCGTGGCTGCTCCTCCTGCCCGCCTACGCGCTCCTCCTCGGGGTCTTCGTCTACCCGGTACTGGAGAGTGTGTGGCGAAGCGTGAGCGACCCCACGCTCGGCCTGGACAATTACGTCTGGGCCCTTAGCAACGAAAACAACGTCGGGGTCATTCTGCGCACGTTCGGGAACGGACTGCTCGCGACAGCGATCTGCCTCGCGCTGGCCTATCCCTACGCCTATCTGATGACCATTGTGGGTGCCCGAGCCCGGGTGGCGCTCGTCGTGATCGCGCTCATCCCGTTCTGGACTTCGCTGATGATTCGTACCTTTGCGTGGATCGTCCTGCTCCAAGACAACGGCGTGGTGAACACCCTCCTCGGGGCGATTGGGGTGGGCCCGCTGGAACTGCTCCGCACCAACACGGGGGTCATCATCGGGCTGAGCCAGGTCCTCATGCCCTTCATGGTCTTGCCGTTGTACGCCGTGATGAGCGGCATCGACCTTCGGCTGGTCACGGCGGCGCGCTCGTTGGGCGCTCGGCCCTCGGTGGCGTTCCTCAAGGTCTTTGTCCCGCTCAGCATGCCCGGGGTCATCGCCGGGTCGCTGCTGGTCTTCATCCAAGCGCTGGGCTTCTACGTCACCCCAGCGCTCCTCGGCTCTCCCGCGGATAGCATGCTCGCTCAATCGATCTATGCCCAGGTTTCGGGGCTGCTCCAGTGGGGCCGGGGAGGCGCGCTCGGCGTGATCCTGCTCGTCGTCACGGTGCTCCTGCTCGCCGTGATCGGACTGATTGCCCGGGTGAGCGGCCGTCGGGGCATCAACGTGAAGGTGCTGTGATGCTGAAAACCCACCCCGTCACCCGCACCGTCCTCTGGGTTGTCGCTGCCCTGGTCTCGATCTGGCTCGTGGCCCCGAGCCTGATTGTCATTCCGCTGAGCTTCACGGATAAAGCCTCGCTGGTCTTCCCGCCGACCGGGTGGTCGCTCCGCTGGTACGAGTCCTTCCTGACCAACCCACAGTGGACTGCCGCGCTGGGCAACTCGCTGCTGATCGCTGTGCTGGTCGCGGCGTTGGCGACAGTGCTCGGTCTCTTGGCTGCTCTGGGCCTGCGCCAGATGGCGAACAAGAAAGTGATTGCCGGGCTCACCTTTGGGCTCCTGGCCCCGATGGTGGTCCCCGGCATCGTGGTCGCCATCGGTCTCTACGCGGTGTTCCTCACGCTCGGCCTCGTCGGGACGCTGCTCGGATTCGTGCTCGCGCACACGGTCCTCGCGCTGCCGTTTACCGTGGTTGCGATCACCGCCGGCTTCGCAGGATTCGACGCGCGACTGGAATTGGCGGCAATGAGTCTGGGCGCGAGCCGGGTCACCACGTTCCTCCGCGTGACCCTGCCCAACATCGTGCCGGGGATGGTCTCGGGGGCGCTCTTCGCGTTTGTGACCTCCTTCGATGAGGTGATGCTCTCGCTCTTTATCAAAAGCCCGTACCTCAACACCCTGCCGGTCATGATGTATTCCAGCGTGACCCGTGACACGGACCCGACGCTCGCCGCGGCGGCAACCGTCATCCTCCTCATCACCACGGTCCTCGTCATTGCCGGGCTGTCCCTCACCGGAAGGAAAAAACGTGTCACACGAGCCAACTAACCGGGGCGCCGAGATCCGGCTCGACCGCGTGTCCAAGCACTACCCGAAATCCATTGCCCTCGATCAGGTGAGCCTCACGGTGAAGCCGGGGGAGTTTATGACCTTCCTGGGACCGTCCGGATCGGGGAAAACCACCACGCTGAACCTGATTGCGGGCTTCACGGACCTCACCACGGGGAACGTGCGCATTGACGGGAACCGCATGGACGATGTTCCCGTTCATAAGCGGGACCTTGGCATCGTGTTCCAGCACTACGCGCTTTTCCCGCACCTGAGCGTGTTCGAGAACGTCGCTTTTCCGCTGGCCAGACGGAAAACCCCGAAGGCGGACGCGGTTCGGCTCGTGCACGGCGCACTCGAGACCGCGGGCCTCGACGGCTTCGGGGACCGATATCCCGCGGAACTTTCGGGGGGACAGCAGCAGCGCGTCGCGCTGGCGCGAGCGCTGGTCTTCCAGCCCAAGGTGCTGCTGCTCGACGAGCCGCTGGGCGCCCTGGACAAGAATCTGCGCGAGCGCTTGCAGCTGGAGCTCCGACGGATCCATCAGGAGGTCGGGCGCACCTTCGTGTTCGTCACGCACGACCAGGAGGAGGCCCTGACCCTGTCCGATCGGATCGCCGTCTTCAACGAGGGACGCATCGAGCAGGTGGGGACCGCACAGGACCTCTACGAGCGCCCCGCGTCCCTGTTCGTCGCTGGATTCATCGGTGAGTCAACGATGGTGCCGAGCGCCTCGGGCGCCGAGACGACCGTGATTCGCCCCGAGCACGGGGAACTGTTCCCTCCCGGCGCAGAGCTTCCGGCCGGGTTCCGGGGCGTTCCGGTGACGGTCCGACAGTCCGTGTACCTCGGCTCCGGCTGGAAACACGAGATTGTGCTGGATCACCCCGGGCACACACGGACGCCGGGGTGATCCGGGGCCCGCAGCGCCCCGACTGGCTCACCTCGAATAACGCCCCGGCGCAGCTCGCCTGGCGCCCGGAACAGGTCACCGAACTCCCAACCGCCGCCGCCCGGGTGGGCGAGCACGAACCCGCACGGAAAGAAGCATGATGATCAACGGCAATATCTCTCACTGGTGGCAGCAGGTCGGGGCCCCACCGGCCCGCCCGGAGCTGCCCGGCTCCCTGCACGCGGACGTCGCCATCGTCGGCGGCGGCTACACCGGGCTCTGGACGGCCTACTACCTCAAGCGAGCCCGGCCCGAGCTGCGCATCGTGATCCTGGAACAGCGCCACATCGGCTACGGTGCCTCCGGGCGTAACGGCGGCTGGCTGACCAACTCGATCACGGGCGGCCGGGAGCAGTATGTGGCCGCGCACGGCCGGGATGCCGCGGAGCGCTTCCAGCGGGTAATGAACGAGACCGTTGACGAGGTGATCCGGGTCACCGAGGCCGAGGGCATCGACGCGGACATCGCGAAGGGCGGCGAGTTCAACGTCGCGTACGCCCCGGCGCAGGAGGCCCGCATTCGCGCCTTCGCCCGAGCCGAGCAGGCGTGGAAGCACACCGACCTCGAGCTGCTGGAGGCGGCCGAGGCCACCGAGCGCATCAACGTCGCCAAGACGCGGGCGGCGGTCTGGCACCCGCACGCGGCGCGCATTCAGCCCGCGAAGCTCGTGTCGGGCCTCGCCGATGCGGTGCAGCGCCTCGGCGTCGAGATCTACGAAAACACGCGGGCGGTCGAGCTGTCGCCCCGGACGGTACGCACCACGCACGGCACGGTCACCGCGGAGCACATCGTCCGCGCGACCGAGGGCTTCACGGCGCACCTCGCGGGCCTCAAACGGCTCTGGCTGCCGATGAACTCCTCGCTGATCGCGACCGAGCCGCTGAGCGCCGCGGTCTGGGACGAACTGAACTGGAGCCGGGGCGAGGTCCTCGGCGATTTTGCGCACGTCTACATGTACGCCCAGCGCACCGCTGACGATCGGATTGCGATCGGCGGGCGAGGCGTGCCCTATCGCTGGGCGTCCGGGATCGACGCCGACGGCGAGACCCACCCACAGACGGCGCAGACCCTCGCGGCGATCATGCACCGCTTCTTCCCGGCGACCCGGAACGCGGCGGTGGAGCACCTGTGGTCCGGGGTGCTCGGCGTGCCCCGCGACTGGGCCGCGACCGTCGGGCTCGACCGCGAGACCGGCATCGCCTGGGGCGGCGGCTACGTGGGCACCGGCGTCACCACGACCAACCTCGCGGGCCGCACGATCACCGACCTGATCCTCGGCAACGACTCCGAGCTGACGGGGCTGCCCTGGGTCAACCACCGGGTGCGGAAGTGGGAGCCGGAGCCGCTGCGCTGGATCGCGACCAAGGGGCTCTACGCCGCCTACGGCATCGCCGATCGGAGCGAGCTCAACGGCCGGAAGACGACCTCGCCGATTGCCACCATCGCCGACGTCGTGACCGGTCGCGGCTGAGCCGCTTCGCCCCCCTCGGGTGCCCCAGCGTCGGCCGACCCACGGGCCGAGAAAAGCTATCGGGGGTATCAGAAAGACGATGCCCCGGGACCCACCAGAGCCGCACCGCCGTCAGTAGGCTCGGACACAGCGACGCCGCGCATGCCCCGGAAATCGGGGCTGTCGCGCCACAGCCAGCGTGCATCGTCGCACGCCAACGATAGGGAGAATCTGATCATGACCGACCGTACCCTCGCCGATTCGAGCGCCGTCGCGCTGCACGGCGCCGCCACCGCGGAGCTCGGCCCGTTTGCCCCGAAGGCCACCGCGATCACACCCGGCGTCGCCGATGCCACCCGGCCCATCTGGTCCGGCGGCGCCGTACAGACCGGGATCTGGGAGTGCGAGCCCGGAAGCTTCACCGGTTTCCGGGACGGCTACGCGGAGATCTGCGTCTTTCTCTCGGGCAGGGTCACCGTGCAGGGTGAGGGGGACGAGCCCATCGAGTTCGGTCCCGGCGATGTACTCGTGATGCCCTCCGGCTGGAGAGGCGTGTGGCACGTACACGAGCGGCTCCGCAAGCACTACACCTCGATCACCGACTGATCCGGAGGACTGGCGGGGGCGGCGAGGGCTCGCGGAACCCGGTGCGCGTCCGCCCGAGCACACGCCCGTGCTGGCGCGGCCGGCGCGCATCCTCCCGCCGCCCGGGGCGACCGGGAACGCCGGGCGAGCGGGGTAGACTGGGCGCATGGCATACGCGTTCGAACGCAAACATCGGATCGCGGTTCTCGGCGGGGGACCAGGCGGCTACGAGGCGGCCCTGACGGGGGCACAGCTGGGGGCCGAGGTGACGCTCATCGAGCGCGCCGGCGTCGGCGGATCCGCGGTGATCACCGACGTGGTCCCCTCGAAGAGCCTCATTGCGACGGCGGAGGGCGTCAACGCCATCCGCGAAGCGAACAACCTCGGCGTGCAGACCTACGTGCCGAGCGGTGACGGCAAGCCCGTCCGCCCCGAGGTCGCCGTGAACCTCGCCGCCGTGAACAAGCGCCTCATCGCGATGGCCGGGGCGCAGTCCACCGACATGCTGAACACCCTCGAGGAGGCCGGCGTCCGCGTCGTCCAGGGCGAGGGCCGACTCGACGGATCCAACGCGATCATCGTCTCCACCGCGTCCGGCGACGAGGGCACCGACTTTGACCGCATCGAGGCCGACACCATTGTCATCTCGGTCGGCGCGAGCCCGCGCGAGCTGGACTCCGCGAAGCCCGACGGGGAGCGGATCCTCACCTGGACCCAGCTCTACGACATGAAGGCCATCCCCGATCACCTCATCGTGGTCGGCTCCGGCGTCACCGGCGCCGAGTTCGCGAGCGCCTACCGCGCCCTGGGCGCCGAGGTCACCCTGGTCTCCAGCCGGGACCAGGTGCTCCCCGGCGAGGACAGCGACGCCGCAGCCGTGATTCAGAAGGTCTTCAAGCGCAGCGGCATGACCGTGCTCAACAAGTCCCGCGCCGACTCCGTTGTCCGCGACGGCGACGGCGTGCTCGTGACCCTCTCCGACGGGCGCGAGGTCCGCGGCTCCCACTGCCTCATGGCGGTCGGCTCCATCCCGAACACCGCGGGCCTGGGCCTGCGCGCCGCGGGGGTCCAGCTCACCGAGTCCGGTCACATCCGCGTGAACAAGGTGGCGCGCACGAGCATGCCCTCCATCTATGCCGCGGGCGACTGCACCGACTTCTTCCCGCTGGCCTCGGTCGCCTCCATGCAGGGCCGCACCGCGATGATGCACGCGCTCGGCGACTCCGTCCGCCCGATCGAGCTGCGCAACGTCGCTTCGAACATCTTTACGCAGCCCGAGATCGCGACGGTCGGCGTCTCCGAAGAGGACCTCGAGGAGCGCGACGGCGTGAGCAAGACCGTCACCGTGAAGCTCCCCCTGAAGATCAACCCGCGGGCCAAGATGATGGGCATCAAGGAGGGCTTCGTGAAGATCTTCGCGGCCCAGGGCTC
>NZ_JAPFRB010000003.1:712885-714370 GCF_035726885.1 Leucobacter sp. M11
CCCCGAAGGCGAGCGAGCTGATCTTTCCGCTCGCCCTCGCCGTGGAACACCGGCTGACGGTTGACCAGATTGCGTCCTCCTTCGCCGTGTACCCCTCCCTCGTCGGCTCCGTGACCGAGGTCGCGCGGGCCATGCACGTCCGATGACGCCCGCCGCGCGCCCGCTCGGACCGCTGGGCGAGCTGGGCCGCCGGGAGGCGGTGCTGGGCCTGCTCGGCACGCTCGTGGTGGGCGGCGCGGTCGCCTCCCTCTCCGGCTGCGCCTCCGGCCCGGAGCTCGTGCCCTCGGATGACGACGCGACGGACATCGGGGCCGAGGTGTTGGCGATCGACAACCGCTACGAGCCCGCCGAGGTCACCGTGCGGCGGGGCCAGGCCGTGACCTGGACCTTCGCCGGGTCGATGAAGCACGACGTGGTCGCCAATGACCGCTCGTTCGTGAGCGAACTGCTCCGCGAGGGCAGCTACACGCACGTCTTCGCCGAGGCGGGGGAGTTCCCGTACCTCTGCTCGATCCACCCGGAGATGGTCGGCGTCGTTCGCGTCGTCTGAGCCCACCGCAGATGAGCGATTCCCCCTCCGCTCGGGACGGCGAAGCCGCCCCCCGTCGCGCCCGGATCGGCGCCGGGCTCGCCGACTCCCTCGGCGTTGGCCTCGGCATCTTCCCGCTGGGCATCGCCCTCGGGGTGCTCGTGGTGCAGGCCGGGCTGCCCTGGTGGGTGGCCCCGGCCCTCTCCATCGCGATCTTTGCGGGCTCCGTCGAGCTGCTGCTCGTCGGCCTGCTCGCGGCGGCCACCCCGCTGCTGACCATCGCGGTGACGGTGCTCGCGGTCAACCTTCGGCACGTGTTCTACGCGTTCTCCTTCCCGCTGTCGCGCGTGCGACCCGGCCTGCCCCGCGCCTACTCCGTCTACGCGCTCATCGACGAGGCCTACGCGACCTACGCGCTCATGCCGCCCCAGCAGTTGTCTTCGGCGCGGATCGTGACGGGACAGCTCGCGATGCAGGCCTACTGGGTGCTCGGCGGGCTCCTCGGGGTGGCGCTCGCCTCCGCGCTCCCGGAACCCATCGAGGGCTTTGAGTTCGCCCTCGTCGCCCTGTTTCTGGTGATGACGCTCGACGCGCTCCGCAGCCGCCGAGAGCTACCCTCGGCGCTTCTCGCCGGGCTCGCCGTCACGGTCGCGCTCGTGGCCTTCCCGGGGCAGGCCCTGCTCGCGGCCCTGCTCCTGTTTGCGGGCGGGCTCGTCCTGCGTTTCCTCCTCAGGGGATCGGAGGATCGTGCCTAGCCCCGGCTACCTCATCGCGGCCGTCGTCATCGCGGGCCTCATCACGCTCGCGCTACGCGCGCTGCCCTTCGCCATTCTGAAGCCCCTCCGCCGCTCGCGCTTTGTCCAGGCGCTCGGGCGCTGGATGCCCGCCGGCATCATGCTGATTCTCGCGGTGGTCGTGCTCCGCGATGAGATCGCCCAGCGCCCGGAGCGCTGGTG
>NZ_JAPFRB010000003.1:714407-714542 GCF_035726885.1 Leucobacter sp. M11
CACCTGCTCGCCAAGCGCCGGGCGCTGCTGAGCATCGCCGCGGGGACCACCTGCTACATCCTGCTGATCAACCTGCTGTAGTCGGTTCCGGCGGTGCGGTGGCGACGGGCGCACGCGGAGCCAGCGCTGCGGTGA
>NZ_JAPFRB010000003.1:714605-715937 GCF_035726885.1 Leucobacter sp. M11
CGAGCCACGCCGGTTGCTCGTTCGGGGGCACGACAGCCCCGGGCTCGCCACTCGCGTCCGGGTCGGGCACGGGCCGGGGCATCGGCAGGGGGTGCTCGCCGAGGTCGGGCCGAGCAAGGTGGCCGCGGTCCCGTCGCTGGAGAGCTTCGCCCGCGCCGAGGACTCGGCCGTCGGTTCCGGGCGCACCCGTGAGGAGCAGGCCGAGCGGCATTCCGTTGCCGTCCCGCCCGGCCGGCAGGCTGAGCGAGGGGAAACCCACGGCGCTCCAGGCTGCGGTGAAGTTCGTCTCCGGCACGGGCAAGCCCCCCGAGGCTGCGTAGGGAGCGGCGCCCGTTGGCCAGGTCGGGGTCGCGATCGCGGTGTACTCGGCAAGGCGGGCGCCGAGGGCGTCCCGCAGCCGGGCGGCGCGCGCCCGGAGGGCATCCCCGGTGTCGGGCGGAAACGCGGCCCCCGCGGCCGCGATGCGACGGAAGGAGCGACCGTAGCGGTGCCAATCGGTGCTGAGTCGTTCCCGGTGTCCCGCGTGCACCTCCGCGAGGGACAGCCCCAACGTGATCTGCACGAGCTCGTCGAACTCGGGCAGCGGGAAGGCCTCGACGCGGTATCCGGCTGCCTCCAGGGTGGACAGCGAGTGGGCGACCGCCGCGCGGGTGGCGGGGTCGACGCCGCGCTCCGCGCCCAGGAGCTCCTCCGGAACCCCGATCCGTCGCGGGTCGCGACCGGAACGGGGGCCGGAGTCGGGGGCGTCGAAGCCCGGAGCGAGCACGCTCATGAGCAGCCGTGCGTCGCGCGCGCTGGGGACGATCGGGCCGACGACGTCGAGGCTCGGCGCGGCGGGCAGGCACCCCGCCGTGGGGACGAGATCGTGACTGGGGGCGAACCCCGTGAGGCCGCAGAACGCCGCGGGGATGCGAATCGACCCCGTCGTGTCGGTGCCGAGGCCCCCCGCGAACAGGCCAGCGGCGACCCCGTTCGCCGTGCCCGAGCTGGAGCCCCCCGGCCAGCGCTCGAGGTCCCACGGGTTCCGGGGCACGGGGAACGGGCTCAGCGGGTCGGGTCGGCCCATGGCGTGTTCGACCATGGTGTTGTGCCCGAGGATGACGGCCCCGGCCCCGCGAAGCGCCGCGACCGAGGCGGCGTCTTCCCCGTGGCTCGCGTCCGGGTCCGCGACGAGGCTCTGCGCATCCGCATCGCGTTCGCGGGTGCCGAGCATCGCCTTGATCCCGAGGGGCACCCCGGACAGGGGCGGCAGGGCCGCGCCAGCGGCGACGGCCCGGTCGTGTTCCTCGGCAGCCGCGCGGGCCGTCACGGGGAACCGGGCGAGGAAGCTGC
>NZ_JAPFRB010000003.1:715976-725029 GCF_035726885.1 Leucobacter sp. M11
CATCGAGGAGGTCGACGGCGCTGAGCCGCCCGTCCCGGAGCGCGTCGCGCACATCGGTCAGGTCGAACTCAGGGGGGAGGGAGGGATGCATCGTTGCAACCTTTCGGGCTCGGCGAACCGCTACGGATCGATTCGTATGTGAAGTCCACGCAGAGCCTCACTGGCGTGCATGGAGTTCTTCAACGATACGCTCCGTTGCGGTTTGGATCAAACTGTGGTTGTCTAGGGGCATGACCACAACGGCGAAGCCCGGCCCCGGGCGCACACAGGACGCTGACCTGACCGACCGGATTCTTCGGGCGGCGGAGCAGAGCCTGCGCGCAAACGGGTTCTCCGGGCTTCGGATGGAACAGGTGGCCGCCGAGGTGGGTTGCGGCAAAACTGCGATCTACCGCCGGTGGGCCACCCGGGAGGAACTCGTCGCCGCGGTCATCATGCTCTTCGCGGATCCGGCCGAGGAACCCGACACGGGCTCCCTCGTCGAGGACCTGGTGATCCACCAGGGACAGAGCATGATTAACCAGAGCTACCAGGACAACCAGGGGGAGGATCGCCCCCTCTGGGGCGTCCTGGTAGAGCCCAAAGTGCGGGAAATCCTGTACGCGGGCGTCCTCTCCGAACGCCGTGACCGGGGGCGCACGATTATCGCGCGCGGGGTCAGCCGCGGCGACGTTCCCCCCGAAACCGATGCGGACGCACTGCTCGACATGATCGCGGGCTTCGCCTTCTACCGGACCAACGTCAGAAACGAGCGCTTGACGCCCGAGATGTTCCGGCAGGTGGCGAGCACGGTCGTCAGCGCGCCCCCGTTGCGGATCACAACCTAACCACCTCGGTGGGCCTCCCGACGGAGGTTGGGCACACACCGTCGACCCGAGAAATGAACACACCATGCCTCAGTATCCAAAGACGGATACCGCTTCAGAAACGAGCACGGGAGAGGTCAAGCAGCGCGTTGTCGCGATTGTTGGATTCCTCCTCTTTGTCGAACTGAGCAGCGGTTTTTTGCAGGGCTATTACACCCCCCTGTTCGGTCAGCTGGTTGACCACTGGGAGGTCACCGACTCAACAATTACCTGGTTCGTCACCGTCCAGACCCTGGCGGCGGGCGTGAGCGTCCCCGTGCTGTCCAAGCTCGGTGATATTTACGGCCACCGGAGGATCCTGCGCATCGCGGTGATCTCGGTCGCCGTTGGCGCCGCGCTCGTCGCCCTGTCGCCAAACTTTGGCCTGGCCATGGTGGGCCGGGTCCTCTGCGGGCCCCTGGCCGTCTGGCTTCCCCTCGAGATCGCGATCGTGCACAGCCGGCTGACGCAGGACTCGGCCCGCAAGGCGATCGGTATGCTCGTCGCGAGCATCACGATCGGCGCCGTGCTCGGCTCCGTCGCCGCGGGCCTCTCCTCGTCGATCCCGAGCCTCACGACCGTCCTCCTCATCCCGGTTGTCATCCTCGTGCTCTGCGTCATCGCCGTGTTCATCGCGGTTCCCGAGTCCACGGACCGGGCAAACCCCAAGATCGACGGCCTCGGCTTCCTCGGCCTGGCCGCCTTCATGCTCCTGCTGCTCTGGGGACTGAACCAGGGCAGCGCGAAGGGCTTCGCCAACGCGGGCACGGTCGCGATCCTCGTCGGGGCAGTTGTCGTATTCCTCGTCTGGGTGTGGTGGGAGAAGCGCGCGGAGGCCCCAGCGGTGGACCTGGCGCTCGTGACCCGGAGCACGCTCTGGCCCGCATACCTGATCTCCTTCGTGCTGGGCATGGTCATGCTCGGCACCCAGACGGTGCTCATCACGTTCCTCGCGAGCGACCCCGAAACCCTGGGGTACGGCTTCGGCCTTGCGCCGGGGACCCTCTCCCTCGTGACCATCGCGGCCATGCTGCCCGCGACCATAGCCTCGATCTTCTTCGCACGGCTCGCCAAACGCTTCGGCCTCCTGCGCGTGCTCCTGTTCGGGTTGTCGCTGGGCCTCATCGGTCAGCTCGCGCTCATCGCGTTCAACGCGAACCTGCCGATCATGGCCTGCGGGCTCATCGTTGGCAGCTTCGGCCAGGGCCTGCTCCTCGGCGCGCTGCCCGCGCTGATCGCAGAGGAGGCACCCCGGGATGCGACCGGAATCGCGACCGGGATCTACAACTCGCTCAAGACCCTCGGCGGCGCGGTCGCCGGTTCGGTCTTCGGGATTGTGCTTGCCGCGTTCGTCATCCCCGAGCAGGGCGCATCCTCGATCGGCGGATACCTGACCGTCTGGTCGATTTGTGCCAGCGCCTTCCTGATCGGCCTCCTTGTCCTGCCGATCCTCAAACGAAACCGCCCCGTCACCACCGTTATCCCCGTACAGAGGACCGTATGATTTCCGCACAAAAGCCCCAGCCCCCCGCCCCCGAAACCCCCGAACATCACCGGGCCAGGCTCCCCCTGACCCCCGCCCACCGGGGCTCGTACCGGCTCGTGAACGCGAGGCTCTGGACGGGCGTCGGCGAAGAGCTCATCGAGGGCGGCGAACTCGTCGTCGTCAACGACCGCATCGAGTACGCCGGCGCCGCCCGCCCCGAAGCCGCCTGGTCCGACGGGCCAACGATCGATCTGGCGGGCCTGAGCGTGCTCCCCGGCTTCATCGACACGCACGTGCACCTGTCGATGTCCATCGAGGCGGGCCAGGGGGCGATGATGGCTCAGTTCCCGAGCCACCGCCACTTCCACGCCGCCCAAACGGTGCGCAAAACCCTGGACGCGGGAATCACGACCGCCCGCGACCTCGCCGGGCTCGACGCCGGCTACCGCTACGCGATTGCGGACGGCAGCATTGTGGGGCCGCGTCTGCACCTGGCCGTCGCCGTGCTCTCGCCCACGGGTGGGCACGCGGACATGCACTTCGCGAACGGGCTCAACCCCGCGGAGGGACTCATGGACGGGTTCGCCGGGATCGTCGACACCGACGATGACATGCGACGCACGGTCCGGGAGCTGGTTCGGGCTGAGGCCGATGTGATCAAGGTCTGCACGACGGGCGGCGTCTCCAGCCCCTCGGACACCCCGCACGACCTCGGCATCCCCGAGCATCAGGTCCGCATCGCGGTCGAGGAGACGGGCCGTCGCCAGGGGCAGCCCGTGACCTCGCACGCGCAGGGCGCGGACGGGATCGTTGAGGCAATCCTCGGCGGGGCCAGCAGCATCGAGCACGGCTACGAGATCGACGAGGCCGGGATTGCGCTCATGCTTGAGCGCGGCACGGTGCTCGTGCCCACCCTGAGCTCCGCGCTCCGGGTGCCGGACCCGAAAAAGGTTGCGCCCTACCTCTACGAGAAGAAGGTGCGCTGGTCCGAGATCGCCCGGGAGCACGTGACCCGCGCGATTGCCGCCGGGGTCACGGTGGCGCTCGGCACGGACGCGGGCGTGTGCCCCCACGGCACGAACCTGACCGAGCTCGGCCACCTGGTGGACCTCGGCATGACGCCCGCGAAGGCGCTCGCCGCCGGGACCATCAACGCGGCCCGACTCCTGCGGCTCGACGCGGACCTCGGCACGCTCGAGCCCGGGAAACTCGCCGATCTCGTGATCACGCGGCGCAACCCGCTCACCGAGATTCACGCCCTCGCGGACCCGAGCGAGATCCTGGCCGTGGTGCAGGGCGGCGTGCCGCGGAAGGACCTCGACGGCACGCTGAGCGCGCTCGGCTAGTCCGCCCCAGACTCGGCGGCCCCGAGCCGTGCCCACGGAGGGGCCGCCGAACCGCCCGGACCACGCGTCGATCCCGCGTGGTCCGGGCACTTTTGCGTTTCCGCGCGACGGCCTCAGGCCGCCACGGGTGCGGCGGCCGCGCTGCCCCGGGGCACGGCTCGGCGCAGGGCCACGAAGAAGACGATCATGCCCGCGGTGATGAGGATGTGCCCGAGGCCCGCGAGGCCCGAGATCATGGCGCTTGCGTCGCGGCCGAGCACCGTGAGGATCCCGTGCCAGATGAGCATGGCGGAGGTGAGCACGACCCCCGCGTGGTACAGCCAGAGAAACCAGGCGTAGAGCGTGCGGCTGCGGGAAATGACGAAGACCCGCTCGATGAGCAGCACGATCAGGAACACGAGAAACCCCAGCGTGAGCAGGTGCGTGTGCGCCAGCCCGAGCTGGGTGGACTGCCCCTCGGGGAACCCGTTGAGCTTGGTGAACTCACGGTAAAAGAGGCCGGAGAGCACGCCTGCGAGGAGATAGGCGAAGGCGGCGTTGACGAGTTTGAACACGATGAACCTTTCGTTGGTGCGGCGAAGCCGCGGGGAAACCGGGTGGAAATGGGCAGGGCGCAGCGCTCGCGGGTGGGGCGAGCGGGGGAACGGGCGGCGCCGACCGGGTCAGCGCCGCGGGAGGGAGCGGGGAACGGGGGCTAGATGAGCCCGGTCTCGCGGGCGAGGTGGATGGCGCGCGAGCGGCTGTCCACCTCGAGCTTCGTGAAGATGTGTGCGATGTGGCTCTTCACCGTGGCCTCGGTGACGAACAGGCTGCGGGCGATCTCCTTGTTTGCCGCGCCGGTCGCGAGGAGCCGGAGCACCTCGATCTCGCGCTCGGTGAGCTTCGGGAGCGGGTTGCGCATCCCGCGGAGGACCCGGGCGGACAGCTCCGGGGAGAGCACCGTCTCGCCCGCGGCGGCGCGTTCGATGCCCGCCAGAATCATGCCCGGGGCGACGTCCTTGAGCAGGTAGCCCGCGGCGCCCGCTTCGATCGCGCCGAGGATCTCCGCGTCGCGATCGAAGGTCGTGAGGATGAGCACGGCGGGGGCCGGATCGAGCGCGCGGAGCGCGGCCGTGGTCTGGATCCCGTCGATGCCGGCGCCGAGGCGCAGGTCGCAGAGCACGACATCGGGGCGCAGGTGCCCGGCGAGGGCCACGGCCTCCTCGCCCGTAGCGGCCTCGCCGATCACCCGCACGGACTCGGAGTCGAGCACGGCGCGCAGCCCGCTGCGGACGACGGGGTGATCGTCGACGAGTAACACGGTGATGGTCATGGGGTCTCCTCTGCGGTCGGCTGTGCGCCGGGGTGGACGGGCAGGTGCACCGAGATCGCGGTGCCCTCGCCCGGAGTGCTCTCGATGTCGAGGCCGCCGCCGAGCTCGCGCAACCGCGCGCGCATGAAGGACAGCCCGTAGCTGGAGGAGCCGGGTCCCGCGCCCGCCTCCCAGGCAGTCACGTCGAAGCCGCGCCCGTCATCGATGATGTCGAGCCGGACGGTGCGCTCGGCGCCGATCAGGCTCATCACGACGCGGCTCGCCCCGGCGTGCAGCCGCACGTTCGCGAGCGCGGACTGCGCGGTGCGCAGCAGGGCGATCTCGACCTCGGTGGGCAGGTGCGGGAGCGCGGCATCCACGTGCAGCTCCGTCTGCAGCCCGGCCTCCTCGCGGGCGCGGTCCAGCATCCGGCGGAGCGCCCCCGCGAGCACATCGTCCTCCAGCTCGGCGGGGGCGAGCGCGGCGACGATCCTGCGCACATCCGAGAGGCTGTCGCCCGCGAGATCCTCGACCTGGGTGAGGGTGCGCGCGGACTCCGGGTCCCGGCTCCGCCCGGCGCTCGCGTGGGCGAGGAGACGGATCGAGGACAGCGCCTGCGCGATCGTGTCGTGGATGTCCCGGGAGATGCGGGTGCGCTCGGCGACGGCGCCGGACTCGCGCTGGGCGAGTGCGAGCTCGTCCTGCAGCTCCGACATCTCCTGCTGCGCCCGGCGAAGGGAGGCCACCAGCCGCTCGCGCTCCGCCGCGTCCCGCAACAGTTGGAGGTAGCCGCGGGAGATGCCGTAGGCGAATATCCCGCCGATGAGCGGCCCGAAGACGTTTGCGTAGCTGGTGCCGCCGTGGTGCAGGATCGGCGCGACGACGACCACGGCGAGCACGAGCCCGGAGAAGAGCAGCCCCGACGGAATCGGCAGCAGGTGCCCGGCGAGGAGCCAGAGCAGGAACGCCACCCAGACAAACTCCGCGGACACGGCGACGGCGGCGACCCAGATCAGGGCGAACACGAGGAGCCACCAGGCGGGGGAACGCGGGCCTCGAGCCCGCCCGGGGAGGACCGTGCCGACGGTGTGCCAGGCGAGCAGCGCGAGCCCCGCGAGCACCGAGGCGGCGACCGGGGTCCCGTCGGCGATCGCGCGGATGACCCCGACCGTCGTCAGCACCGCGGCGATCGCGTGCTGGCCGAGTTCCATCGCCCGGAGGGTCGCGGCCGCCGGGGGCGGCCCCGGATCCGAGCCGCCCGCGAGCGGTGCGTTCACAAGGTTCATGGCTCTATTCAACACGGCTCGGCCTCGGCTGTCTTGGCCACCAGATCCGGTCGCCGACGAGCGCGAAGATCGCGGGGACGATGATCGTGCGCACGAGGAGGGTGTCGACGAGCACCCCGAGGCCGACGATGAGGCCGAGCTGGCCCAGGGTGACGAGCGGGAGCACACCCAGGGCGGCAAACACCCCGGCGAGCACGAGCCCGGCGCTCGTGATCACGCCCCCGGTGTGGGCGACCGCCTCGACCATTCCGGCGCGGGTGCCCAGCGTGGCGGCCTCGCTCCGGGCGCGGTGCACGAGGAAGATCGTGTAGTCGATGCCGAGGGCGACGAGGAAGAGGAACGCGAGCAGGGGCACCTGCTGGTCGAGGGCTGGCTGGCCGAGGACCACCCGGCTGAGCCAGGACCCGGCGCCGATCGCGGCGACCGCGCTCGCGAGGTTGACGATGATGAGCAGCGCTGGCGCCACGACGGAGCGCAACAGCACGAGCAGGACGAGGAAGCTCACGGCCAGCACGAGCGGGGCAATGAGCAGCAGGTCTCGCTGGCTGCCGGCCCGGGCGTCGAGGTCGGTGGCCACGGCTCCTCCCACGACCGCGTCCGCGCCCGGCACCGCGTGCACGGCGTCGCGCAGCGCGGTGATCTGCGCCAGGCTCGGCTCCGAGCTCGGGGCGTACTCGCTCGTCACCATGACCGTGGTGAGCTCGCCGTCGGCGGTGGCCCCGATGGGGTGCGCGCGGACGACGCCCTCGACCCCGTTCGCCGCGGACACCACGGCGTTGGACTCCGCGCTGTTGGCGACGATGAGAATGGGCTGGGCCTCCCCGGGTGGGAAGTGCTCCGAGAGCACCCGGAGCCCGGCCGCGGACTCCGACTCCGTGCGGAAGGTGTCCAGCTGGTCCAGTCCGACCGTGGTGCCGAGGAGCCCTGCGGCCATGACGGCCAGCGCGGCCGCGCCGCTGACGAGCGCCAGGACGGGGCGCCGCACGACCCCGGACGCGATCCGACGCCAGGCGCGGCCCGGACGGGGCAGGACCGCCCCGGGGCGGGGGACAAAGGGCCAGAAGATTCGCCGCCCGCAGACCGCGAGCAGCGGCGGGAGCAGGAACAGCGCCGCGGCGAGCGCGATGAGGAGGCCGATCGCGGCGGAGATGCCGAGCCCGTGCGTGCCGGGGATGACCGCCAGGACGAGCGTCAAGAGCGCGAGCACGACCGTGAGATTGGAGGCCACGATCGCGGGGACCGTGGCCCGCCACGCGGCGCTCAACGCGGCGCGATGATCGTCGGTGCCGTGCAGCTCCTCGCGATAGCGGGAAATGAGCAGCAGCGCGTAGTTGGTGCCCGCGCCAAAGACGAGGACGCTGATGATGCCACCGTCAAACTGCAGGTCCCACTGGGCGCCCGCGGCGGCCGTCATCCGCCCGGCGAGCCCGTCCGCGAGGGCGACGCTGGCCAGCGGAATGAGCCAGAGCACGGGGGAGCGGTACGTGAGGATCAGGAGGAGTGCGACGATCAGGACCGTGGTGACCAGGAGGGTGACGTCCGCGCCAGCAAAGGAGGCGGCGATGTCCGCGCCAAAGGCCGGGCCGCCGGTCACCAGGAGCTCGAGGCCGGGCGGGGCGTGCTGGGCGAGGTCGCCGCGGATGTCCGCGATGGTCACGGCGGTGTCGGCGTTGCTCTCGCCCACGGTGATCGGCGCGACGAGCAACGCCGCGCCGCCGTCCTCGCTCAGCATCGGGCCGGAGGGCTCCGCGTCCGAGCGCTCAGCGAGCAGCGGGAGGAGGTCGCGCAGCTGCGCGACATCGTCCTCGCTCAGGCGTGCCCCGTCCGCGCGGGAGGAGACGACGAGCACGGACTGCCGGTCGGCGTTCGGGAAGGTCGCCAACAGCTCGCTCGCCCGAGCGGACTCGGCGTCCGCGGGGGCCAGGTCGTTGCGGGCCGGGGCGGACGCGGAGCCGAAGACGCCGAACAGGGCGGCCATGATGAGGAGCACCAGCCCGAGCGCGAGCCACGCGCCCCCGCGGGAGGTGAGCCGGTCGGAGAAGCGGTTGCGAACACGGGTATCTGCCATGCCTTCCACTCAAGCAGGCACGGCACAACCGATCATCGGGAGGAGGGACGAAGCGAAGCTCAGCCTTTTGGCGGATGCTCCGCCGGTGGCTCCTGCGCCGTGGGGCCGGCCAAACGGATGGAGGTGAGCCGCTCCTCGGGCGTCGGCGCGGGGTGCACCGTGATGAGTTCGTCGGCGCCGGTCATCTCGGCGAAGGCGTGCAGCTGCTCGCGGACGGTCTTCGGGGAGCCGACCGCGGTGTAGCGCATCATGCCGACGATTTCTTGGCCCGCGGGGGAATCCACGAGCTGCTCGGCCTCGGCTTCCGTGAGCATCTGCTCGCGGCCGCGCGAGAGGAACATGCGCACGCGGCTGAGCTTGGAGCGGTGAAAGAGGTCGGCGGCGGCCTCGTCCGTCTCCGCGGCGAGCACGTTGATCGCCGCCATGGCGTACGGGGTGGCCTGCTGCGCGCTCGGGCGGAAGGTCTCACGGTAGTGCTGCATCGCGCCGAGTAGCTGCTGCGGGGCGAAGTGCGAGGCGAAGGCGTAGGGCAACCCCAGCTGGGCACCCAGGCTGGCCCCGAACATGCTGGAGCCCAGAATGAACAGGGGCACGCGGGTGCCCCGCCCCGGATAGGCGTTCACCCCGGTCACGGGCAGTTCGTCGCTCAGGTAGCGCTGCAGCTCCTGCACATCGCTCGGGAAGGCCTCGGCGGCCTGCACGGTCCGGCGCAGCGCGCGGAAGGTCGCCCC
>NZ_JAPFRB010000003.1:725085-725672 GCF_035726885.1 Leucobacter sp. M11
CGAGGGTGCCGAACTGCTCGGCGATGACGAGCGGGGAGTGGTTCGGGAGCATCACGCCGCCGGAGCCGAGCCGGATCGTCGTCGTGTGCGCGGCGACGTGCGCGATGAGCACCGCGGTCGCGCTCGAGGCGATCGAGGACATGTTGTGGTGCTCCGCGTACCAGACCCGCGAGTAGCCGGTCTCCTCGGCCGCCTGGGCGGCGAGTACGGAGTTCTGGAGAGACTGGGCGACATTGCCGCTCGCCTCGATGGTGGCCAGGTCAAGCATCGACAGGGGAACGTTCATCGCCCCAGGGTACGCCCGATCCCTGACGGCACGCTTAGGCTTTCGAGCGAGAAGCATGATACCCCGCCCGGTATCCGAGGGGGCGGGGAACCGGGCGCGCGAAAACGGCCCCGTTCGTCCCGGAGAACCGGGGCGGACGGGGCCGAGTGCGCGCTGGGGCGTGCGCCGGAGTTACTCGGCGTCCACGATGTTGAGCAGCACGTGGCCGCTCGACACAGTGGTGCCCGCGGTCGCGTCCACCGCGGCGACGACGCCGTCGCGGTGCGCGAACAGCGACTGCTCCATCTTCATCGCCTCGAGC
>NZ_JAPFRB010000003.1:725721-729227 GCF_035726885.1 Leucobacter sp. M11
TCTTGACGACGGTGGCCTGCATGGGGGCCTTGACCGAGTCGCCGGTTGCGGTGCTCACCGAGCCGCCGCGCGAGCGCTTGGGTGCGGGGCCGCGGGTGACCTCGCGGTCGGACAGCGGCAGCAGGGTCGTCGGCATCGTGACCTCGAGGCGGCGGCCATCCACCTCGACCACGACGCTCTGGCGGGCGGGCTCGGCGCCGGTGGGCATGATCTCGCCCTCCCACGGCTCGATGTTGTTCTCGAACTCCGATTCGATCCAGAGCGTGTAGACGCCGAAGACGCCGTCCGCGGCGACGAAGGCCGGGTCGCGCACGATCTTGCGGTGGAAGGGGAGCACGGTGGGCAGCCCCTCGACGACGAACTCGTCCAGCGCGCGGCGGGAACGCTCAAGCGCCTCCTCGCGGGTCGCTCCGGTCACGATGAGCTTGCCGAGCAGCGAGTCGAATGCGCCGGTGACGGCGTCGCCCGCGGTCACGCCGGTGTCGATGCGCACGCCGGGGCCGCCGAACGCCTTGAACGCGGTGACGGGGCCGGGGGAGGGCAGGAAGCCGTTGCCCGGGTCCTCGCCGTTGATGCGGAACTCGAAGGAGTGCCCGGTCGCGACGGGATCGTCATAGTCGAGGACGCCGCCCTCCGCGATGCGGAACTGCTCCCGAACGAGGTCGATGCCGGTGATCTCCTCGGAGACGGGGTGCTCCACCTGCAGGCGGGTGTTCACCTCAAGGAAGGAGACGGTGCCGTCCTTGGCGACGAGGAACTCGCAGGTTCCGGCGCCGACGTAGCCGACCTCCTTCAGGATGGCCTTCGAGGCCCGGTACAGCTCGGCGTTCTGCGCCTCGCTGAGGAAGGGCGCGGGCGCCTCCTCGACAAGCTTCTGGTGGCGGCGCTGCAGCGAGCAGTCCCGGGTCGAGATCACGACGACGTTGCCGTGGCTGTCCGCGAGGCACTGCGTCTCGACGTGGCGCGGCTTGTCGAGGTACTTCTCGACGAAGCACTCGCCCCGACCGAAGGCGGTGATCGCTTCGCGGGTCGCGGATTCGAACTGCTCGGCGACCTCCTCGCGGGTGTAGGCCACCTTGAGGCCGCGTCCGCCGCCGCCGAAGGCCGCCTTGATCGCGACGGGCAGGCCGTGCTGGTCGACGAAGTCGAGCACCTCTTCGGCGCCCGTGACGGGGTTCAGCGTGCCGGCCGCGAGCGGGGCGCCGACCTTCTCGGCGACGTGCCGGGCGGACACCTTGTCGCCGAGGCGCTCGATGGCCTCGGGGCTCGGGCCGATCCAGGTGAGCCCGGCGCCGATGACCGCGCGCGCGAAGTCGGCGTTCTCGGCGAGGAAGCCGTAGCCGGGGTGCACGGCGTCGGCGCCGGAGCGGCGGGCAACGGCGAGCAGCTTCTCGACGACGAGATAGGTCTCGGCGCTCGTGGAGCCCCCGAGGGCGTAGGCCTCGTCGGCGAGGATCGCGTGCATCGCGTCCCGGTCCTGGTCGGCGTAGACGGCGACGGAGGCGATCCCGCTGTCTTTGGCGGCGCGGATAATACGGACGGCGATCTCACCGCGGTTAGCGATGAGGACTTTCTGAAGACGCGACATAATTCCCCAGCCTATTCGGTCCGGGCGCCCACTCTTCGGATATACACGACAAACATTTCGAGAGATCGTTGCCGATGGACACAGTCCGCGGCCCCGGCGCGGGAGCTGGCGCGCCGTGCCCGGTCGCAGGCCCGCGGCGGGCGCCCGACCGGGGCCCGGTTTTCCGGGCAAAATCGGGTCGCCCGTGTTACAGTTACGCCACGTCGAACATTTTCTCTGCACTGCGCGATCTTTGGAGGCGACCGTGACGATCTCCCACCCCGCCGAGCCGGACACCGCGCGCGTGATCACGGGACTGCGCCGCGAGCTGGAACGTTTGCGCACGGGTCGCCGCCGCGAGGTGACGATCCTCGCGCTGTCCCTGCTGGGCATCATCGTGCTGGGACTGTTCGTGCTCGGACAGCCCGGCTTTGGCCCGGCAGCGCTCCTGGTTCTCGGCGTGCTGCTCGTGACCGAGCTCGTGCTCCTGGAGACCCGGGTGCTGCGGGCCAACCGCCGCATCGCCGAGAAGCAGCGCGTCCTCGACGACGTCACGGCGCAGGCCCCCGGCAGCGCCCCGCACCGCCCCTGAGCGCGGGACCCGAGGCCCGGGCCGTGGCCTGCTCCGCGGCGGCGAGCAGAATCTACACCCGCTCCCACGTGTCCTTTGCCAGGCCGAATGCGAGGGTCATGCCCACCCCGGTCGCGACGCACACAACCGTGGTCTTTCCCCGGTCCGAGATCAGCAACGGCGTCTTCGACGACGTTGCGTAGATGCCCTGCCAGCGCTGGGTGACGGTGAGCGGCCGACCGAGCACCTGCGAGATCTCGGCGACGAGCCGCTCGGTGATCCACTCATCGAGAAACGGATCGAGCGTATTTCCGTAGACGTGGCTGTCGCCGAGGATAAGGGTGCCATCTGGCCGACGCGTAAACATGACGTTGGCCACCATATCGACGAGCTCGGGGCTGTCCCGACGG
Organism: Leucobacter sp. M11; assembly: GCF_035726885.1. Taxonomy (NCBI): domain Bacteria; kingdom Bacillati; phylum Actinomycetota; class Actinomycetes; order Micrococcales; family Microbacteriaceae; genus Leucobacter; species Leucobacter sp. M11. The sequence continues at coordinate 728,270 of NZ_JAPFRB010000003.1, forward strand.
AGCTCCTCAACGAGGGCTGCGTTCCCGGGGGTATTCACGAAGCCGTCGTAGCGGGCGAGCGACGTGCCGGTGATCACGGCAGCGTTCACGGCGTACCCCCGGGGCCCACCGGCAAGCGCCATCTGTAACGCACAGCTCTTGATTTCGTGCTCTTCGGCCAGCTCGGGAAAGAGCCGACCGAGGTCGTGGCCGACGCAGACGACGACCCGGTCCGCCGTGAAATCCCCCCGGGGGGTCGACACCGCGCCGTCACCCACCGAGGACACCGTGGTGTTCCAGAGGAGGTCGAGGTTCGGCAAGCGTTCGAGCCACGCGGCAATCGAGGCGACGGTGACCCGAGGATCCACCCGGAGATCCTGGGGGAGGAACGCCCCAGCGCGGAGCGTCTGGTCCAGATCGACCGCGCTGCCGAAGCGTTCGCGCACCTGCTCCGGGGTCAGCATCTCGGCGCTGTCCGGACCACGCTGCTCGGCAAACTGCTCCAGCACTGCGTGCTCGGCCTCGGTCCGAGCGAGCGCAAAGGCGCCTGCCTCCGGTGCCCAGAATCCGACATCTGCGGCAGCGGCCAGCCAGCCCTCACGGGAGCGTTCCGCGATCCGGAGAAACTCACCGTGCTGGCCGGTGACGCAGCAGTGCCCAAAGTTTCGGATGGAGGCACCGACGGCGAAGTGATCCCGTTCGATGATCCGGACGCTGAGCCCGGCGCGAGCCGCCTCGACCGCGTGCGCGAGGCCGACGATGCCCGCCCCGATAATGAGGACGTCAGTGTGGCGGCTCTGCTGTGTGGTGGACATCGTTGTCCCCTCTCTGTGGTGGTGATGGTGATGGTGATGGTGCGTCGGGGCTGGGCACCGCGGGGCTGTCCCCGGGCCACGAGATGAGCGTGGTGATCAGACGGATGAAGCTGTGCTCGAGCGTGCCGCGAGGCTGGGTGGCCAGCCGCGCCAGGGAGACCGTC
>NZ_JAPFRB010000003.1:729273-730703 GCF_035726885.1 Leucobacter sp. M11
TGCGCAGGTCCTCCTCAACGACGTGCTCCGAGAGCAGGGACAGCCCCAGCCCGGCGCGGACCGACTCGCGAGCGGCCTCGGGGCTCCACATCGTCCAGGTCAGGTGCGCGGGCACCCCCCAGGCCTCCAAAGAAAGATCCTGCTCGGTCCGGGTCGCAGAACCGATCTCTCGAAGAATGAACCGTTCCTGTCGAAGGAGATGCGGCTCCACCAGTCGGCCGGAGAGCGGATGCCCGCGCCAGCCCACGAGCACCAGGGGGTCCTCGAAGAGGGGAGTGATCTCCAACTGCTCATCGGTGACCGGGCCCGCGAACAGCCCGAAGCTGACCTCCCGGTCGAGCACCCACTGGAGCACCTGCTCGGCATTGCCGACCCGCAGCTCCGTTCGAAGCGTCGGATGCTCGTGTTGGAACCGGGCCAGGAGCTTTGGGAGGAGATACGCTCCCAGGGTCGACGTGCCGGCGAGGACCAGGTTCCGGTCAGCGATGCCCTGTGCGTGCTGCACCTCGGCATCCACCCGATCCATAATGGCGAACATCTCGCGCGCGCGATCCCGGAGAGCGTATCCCGCCGGAGTGAGGACGGTGCCGGTCGGCATGCGTTCGAGCAGCTGGGCGGACAGGGACGTCTCGAGGGCGCGCACGTGAGCCGACACGGCGGGCTGGCTGAGGAACAGCTTGCGGGCTGCGGCGGAAATGCTCCCTGCGTCGGCAACGGTGACGAAGACACGCAAACGCTGAATACTGAGGTCCATGCCCATAACCTATCGAGACGTCCCGGCCCGCTCAGCCGGCCAGGTTGATGCAGGCGCTGCGCCACTCGGTGTAAAACTCCCAGGTCTCGTCGGAGCACTCGGGGGAGCCGTACTGCGAGAGCTTCGCGCCCATGTGCGGCATGTGCGGCCAGGCACCGACTCCGGGGCGGTTCACGTGCAGCATCCCGGCTTGGAACTCCCGCAACGCCCGGTGCGCGAGCGGCATCGAGCTCGTGAAGATCGTGCCGGACATGCCGTATTTCACGGAGTTCGCGATCCGCATGGCATCCTCGTAGCCGTCCGCGTCGATGACCGCGAGCACCGGCCCAAAGATCTCTTCCGTGGCGAGCTCGGAGTCCCACGCCACATCGGTCAGGATCGTAGGCTCCACGAACCAGCCGTGCGCGTGTTCCGCTGCGGATGAACGGGCCCCGCCGGTGCGGATTGTCGCCCCGTCCCCGGTGGCCCGCCCGACGGCTTCGACGCAGGCGTTGAGTCGGGCCTCGTTGACGACGGGCCCCAGCGTCGTACCCGCCGCCGCGGGGTCGCCCAGCCGGAGGGCACCCACCCGGTGCAGCAGCCGTTCGATGAGTGGCTCTCGCACAGCCCGGTCAACGACCACTCGGCTGGTGGCGGAGCACCGCTGCCCGGCCTGGCCGAAGGCGCCGAGAACGAT
>NZ_JAPFRB010000003.1:730737-735559 GCF_035726885.1 Leucobacter sp. M11
AGCACGATGAGCGCGTTCTTGCCGCCGAGCTCCAGCTGGGTGCGGGCCAGTCGCGGCACGGCCGCCTGCTGAATCGCGAGCCCGACGGGGAGGGACCCGGTGAACGAGATCCCGCGGACCCGCTCGTCCCCGCTGAGCACCTCGCCCGGGTCCCGGTCGCCCTGAACGAGGTTGAGCACCCCGGCGGGGACCCCGGCGGCCTGGAAGATATCGACCAGGATCGCCGAGGATAGCGGCGCGAGGGGCGAGGGCTTCAGGATCGCGGTGCACCCGGCAAGCAGGGCCGGGGCGACCTTCCACGCCGGGATCGCGAGCGGGAAGTTCCAGGGGGTGATCAGCGAGACCACCCCGATGGGGACCCGCCAGGTGAGCGCGATGGTCTGGTCCTCATCGGCGGGGAGGGTGGAGCCGCTGATGCGGCGACCCGCCCCGGCAATGTGCCGGACGATATCGATCGCCCGCTGGGCCTCCCCGAGCCCCTCCGCCAGCAGTTTGCCCTGCTCGCGGGAAACGGCCTCCCCCAGCTCCGCTTTCCGATCCGCCATCAGCTCGGCGGCCCGGAACAGGATCTCGCCCCGCGTGATGGACCCGAGCGCGTCCCAGGCGGGCCCGGCAGCCTCGGCCGCGCTGACGGCGGCGCGAGCGTCCTCCGCGGAGGAGTCCGCGAAGGCCCCGATCACATCGGCGGTGTTCGCCGGGTTGACGTTGTCGAAGGTCCGGCCCGTCTCGCTGGGGAGCCAGTCCCCGTTGATCAGGTTGTGCTGGAGGTGCGTGTCGATGGTCATGAGAATCCTTCGGTGGGTCGGAAACGGAGTGGGGGAGGCTGCGGCCTACGCGGCCGCGGGGCGCTTGTTCCAGCTGGGGAGCATGATGAGCGCCCCGACGAGGGCGGCGCCCGCGAAGAGGGTGAAGATGGTCGAACCGGTGAGGAACCCGGGCAGCAGGCCGCCGAGGATCGCGCCGATGGAACCGCAGCCGTTGATGAAGCCCGTGGCGCCGGCGGCGTACTTCGAGGTGCCGAAGTCCACGGCGGCGACGCCGGAGATCATCGAGTCCGCGCCGTAGGCGGTGAGCCCAACGGCGGCGAGCAGGACGGTGATCCCGGTGATGGAGCCCGTGGCCGCAATCGGCTGCCAGAGCGCCAGGGACACCACGAGCAGCACCAGGCAGAGCACGCTCGGCGGGACGCGGCGGGCCCCGAACACGGTGTCGGAGAGCCAGCCGGCGGCGATCGGGGCGAACACTCCGGCGACGCCAAAGGCGACGGGGACGAGCACCGCGTTCATCATGGACAGCTGGGGCGCGGCCTCCAGCACGAGCACGGGACCCCAGAGCAGGATCGCGTAGCGGGCGGGTTTGATCAGGAAGTAGACCAGGCCGAGGCGGAGCACCATCGGGTCGTGCCGGACCGCGGCCAACAGGTCGCTCAGCTTCATCGGCCGCCGGGCCGGCTTGCCGGAGTGCGTCACGGGCGAGACCGCCTGCACCGGGATCTTGCCGAGGTAGGGGCCGTTCAGGAGCTCCTTGTTGGAGTCGATCGAGGGCAGGCCCACGTCTTCCGGGGAGTTGCGCTGGAAGATGAAGAAGATCACGATCGCGATCAGCATCGCCCCGGCGCCGGCGATGAATGCCCACCGCCAGGAATCGAACAGTTGGTACGCAAACCAGGCGCAGAACGGGGCGCCGACGAGCCCGCCGAAGGCGTAACTGGTCGAGAAGAAGCCCATGGCGCGGCCGCGGACGGTGACCGAGAAGAACATCGCGATGTTCTTGCTCAACCCGGACCAGCCCGTCGACTGGGCGAGGCCCTGCACGAGCATCAGCGGAATGAACATCCAGACGGCGGGGGACAGACCCATCAGGATCGCCGCGACGCAGGCCATGATCATGCCACCAGCGACAACGACCTTGGTGCCGAAGCGTTCGGCGGTGGCCCCCCAGACGAACTGGCCGACGGCGTAGGCGGCCAGGTAGAGGGCATCGAGCAACCCGAGGGTTTCCCGGCTCATGAAGCCCTCGTCGAGGACGCCGACCTTGGCCGCGGAGAACGCGGACCGAGGGAAATAGAAGGCGACGTAGGCGAGCCAGGACAGCGCGAAAATACGGATCTGCCAGCTGCGCAGCTCCTGGCGCATGGTGCGCTGCAGCGGACCGGTCGTGATGGGGACGGTCTCAAAAGGGATCGGGGCGGCGGTGCCCTGCGGGGTGGGGGCCTGGCTCGACGGATCGGCCGGTCCCTCCGGGGCCGCGACGGCCCCCGGGGTGTCAGTGGGTGGGTGCTGCTGGCCGGATGAAGCGGAACGACGTTGTTCAGACATGCTGGGCCCTTCGGTGCGGTGGTGTGGACGTGCTCCGAGGCGCGGGTACGCCAAGGGCCGGTCCGTCGCCCCGGCTGGGGTGACGGACCGGCTTCCCGCGGTTACGCGGGAACGGACGCGGACTGCGAAGCCAGGGTGGTGGCGACCCAGAACGCGTCATAGTTGTGGCAGAGCGCGTCTCCGCCGTCGATGTCCGTGGTCGCCAGGCTCGCCGGGGCGGGCAACTGACGGTTCACGAAGAAGGGGATGTTCAGCTCGCCGAGGCCGCCGTGAGAGCGCAGCGGCACCTCGAGGTTGGTGAGGTCGTGCCAGGCCGTGAAGCGCCCGAGGGCCGTGTTCTTCGCGGAGAGCACCGTGATGTCGCCCATCCGGTCGAGGGGCATCTGGAAGCGCTCCGCGGCCTCCTCGGAGGGCATGACCTGGCTGATGCCCTCACGGGCGGCAAGCGTCGCGATGACGCTGTCCCGGTCGGAACCCACGGGCAGGTACACGTTCGCGAACGAACCCAGCGCGCCGTGGTGCACGGTATACGGGTCCGTGATCGGGAGGATCACGCGGGAGCCCTGGTCGCCAGCCTCGGCGTCGAGGCCGAGCACCGCGTTGACCTCTTCCTCGAGGTACACCACGCGCGGCGTCCCGTCGGACTCGTGGTGCTTCGGGCTCATGCCGTGGTCAGCGGTGATCACGACGACCGCGCCGAGCCGGTCCAGCTCGCTCGCGTAGTGGTCGATCATGGCGTAGAAGTCGTTGGCCACCGGGGTGCCCGGGGCGTTCTTGTGCTGGATGTAGTCCGTCAGCGTCAGGTACATCACGTCGGGGCGACGGTCCTCGAGCAGCTTCACGCCCGCGGCGAGCACGAACTCGCTCAGCTCGGCCGAGTAGACCCCGGCCAGTTCCCGTCCGACGTACTCCAGCGCGCCCTCGATGCCGTGCTCAGCCATCGTGGTCTGGTCCGCCTTCTCCGCGGAGAAGCAGATGCCACGGCGCTGCGGGGTGACGTACTCGCCCGACCCGGCGGGGTCCAACCCGGGCTGCGTGACCCCGGTCGCCAGCAGCCGAGACAGCTTGTCCTTGGCCGTGACAATGGCCACGTCGAGCCCGGCCGCGCCGGCCGCCGCAAAAATCGTGGGGGCGCGCAGGAACTTCGGATCGTTCATCAGGACCTCCTCGCCCGTCGCCGGGTCGAGGATGTAGTTGCCGCAAATGCCGTGCACCGCGGGGGGCTGCCCGGTCGCGATGGACATGTTGTTCGGGTTCGTCAGCGTGGGCACGGCGCAGTGGGCGTCCCAGGAGACGCCGTCACCGGCGAGGAGCCGTTTCAGCCACGGCATCCGCCCGGCCTGGATCGCCTCCTCGTGGTAGGCAGGCTCACTGCCGTCGATGCAGATCACGACGACGGGGGTCTCCCCGGTCTCGTAGCTTCTGCCGTTCACATCGAACTGGGTGGCGGTCATGGCGGCTCCTTGTGTCTTCCCGTGTCGTGGGGCCTCAGCGAGGGAGGATTCCCGATCTGCTGCCAGCCTGGCAGGGGTCGCGACGAGCGAGTAGAGGTCAAAGGCTGAGGTTGCCCATCCCGTCCGGTTATGGGGAACAGAACGAACGGGTTATCGTCGAGAGAACATGACACAGGTTCTGCGCTCCGCTACTCCAACCGGGCCCCTCAGCCGCCCAACCGGGCGGTCACCCGCGCTCGCCGCAGTGCTCGTGATCGTCACCGTGATGCTGGCTGCGTTGCTGGCCGGATGCGGGGCGGGGGTCCCCGAAGAGGAGACGCGTCTGCCGACCGGGTTCCCCGAGCTGGTCCCGGTGCCGGAGGGAGAGCTCGTCGACGTGGTGACCTCCGGGGCTGACGGGGGATGGTCCTTTTCGGTGTTGCTGGATTCTCGGCACGCACAGGAAGCAGCCCTGGCTCGGCTCCGCGAAGCGGGCTTCGTCGAGACGAGCCGGACTGAGCTGGGGCAGACGGATGTTCGCACACTCCGCTCAGCGGAGCACCGCTTGCTGCTCACCCTGACCACGAGGCTGGGGGCGCCCATGGTTCGCTTCGAGCTGACCCCCCGCGAGGGCACCCCCAACTGAGTGCCCTCGTCACTGAGGGAGGAACCGCGTGCCGCGTTCTTCCGTGTGGAGTTCCCGGCGCAGCCCCCGAAACACGGGCCCCACAGAGCCCGGCTAGGCCGCCGGGGTCGCGGGGAACGCCGGGAACGCGGGCATCTCCGTGAGGGACTCGATCGCCGCCCCCACGCGGAACACGGTGGCCTCATCGAAGGGCTGCCCCACGACCTGCACCCCCGTTGGCACGCCGAGGTCGGAGAGCCCGCTCGGCACCGAGAGGACCGGGCATCGATTTGCGACGTTAAAGGGGCTCGTGAGGTGCGCCTCCCAGTAGTGGCCGAGCCGCACCCCGTCGATCTCGATCCCGTCGAGGTAGTCGCCGTCCGCGTCGAGCATCTCGACCGCCTGGGTAGGGCACAGGAGGGCGTCGAGCCCGGCCATCGCCTCCG
>NZ_JAPFRB010000003.1:735642-741275 GCF_035726885.1 Leucobacter sp. M11
ATGAACCGGCGCGTGTACGCGGCGAGCTCGTCCTCCGTGCCGCGGGTGATGCCGGCCATCGCCGGGCCGAGCAGCTGCCCGAAGTGCGCGAAGATCGTGCGCGCGATCCGCTCCGTGGTCCACGGCAGCCGCACCGGCACGATGACCGCTCCGGCGGCCTCGAGCCGCTCCGCCACGCGCTCGGTGTTGCGCCGGATACTCGCCTGCACGGGGAAGTCACCCAGCTCGATCGAGAGCCCGATGCGCAGCCCCCGCACCGCCCCCGGCCCCGCGGGAACCCCGGCGTCCGGGCGCACCCCGTTCGGACCCCAGGAGCCGTGATCGATCGGGTGCCGCCCCGACATGACCGCGCTCAGCAGGGCCGTGTCGGCGACGGTGCGCGCCATCGGCCCATCGCCCCGGTACCAGTCCGCCGCGAGCGGGGGCAGCCCCGGGATCCGGCCGAAGGGGGCCTTGTACCCCACCGTTCCCGTGAACCCCGCGGGGATCCGGGTGGAGCCCGCGATATCGGAGGCCGTCGCGAGCGTCGCCATCCCGCCCGCGAGCGCCGCGCCCGCGCCCCCGGAGGAGCCCCCGGGCGTCGCCCCCAGGTGCCAGGGGTTCCGGGTCACCCCCCACATGGGGGAGTGCGTGACCGTTGCGCAGGAGAACTCCGGGGAGGTGGTGCGGCCGTGGATCACGCCGCCCGCTGCCCGGATCCGGGCAATCACCGGGTGGTCCTCCTCGGCAATCTCGCCCCGGCAGGCGGCGAGCCCCTGCTCCAGGGACCTGCCCGCGAGCCCGTGCTTCTCCTTCGTGGCCACGGGAAGGCCGAGCAGCGCGGGCACCGCCTCACCGGTGCGCCGATGCCGGGCGTAGGCGTCATCGGCGGCCCGGGCCGTCGTCCGGGCCTCGTCGACCAGGAGCTCCGTGAAGGCATTCACCCCGGTCTCTCGGCCCCCGTTGACTCGGGCGATCCGGGCCTCGGTCGCGGCCAGGAGCTCGCTCGGCGCGAGCGCCCCGGAGCGAAACCCGGCGAGCGCCGAGACCCCATCCAGGAACGCGAGCTCGTCGTCGCCGAGGCCCGCGGTCATCGCGCCGCCCCGGCCCCGGCGGCCGCGCCGCCCACCCCGGCGACCCCGGAGGGCTCGAGCGCCCCCTGGAGGAGCCGCCAGCCGATCTCCGTGAGCACCGCGACGCCCGTGACGAGGTCCTCGTCACGCGTGAACTCGCGCTCGCAGTGGCTCACGCCGTCTACGGAGGGCACAAACATCATCACGGTCGGGGCGATCCGGTTCATCGCGACCGAGTCGTGCCCCGCCATCGTCCGGATCCTGCGGGCGGACACCCCGAGCTCCGCGGCGACCTCCTCCGCGAGCCGGATGCCCGACTCGGGGTAGTGCTGGTTGTCGCGCACGTCGAAGTCGCGCACGTTGATCTTCACGTCGCGCTCCCGGGCGATCGCGTCGATCTGCTCCAACAGGGTCGCCCGGGCATCCGCGACGATCGCCTGATCCGCGGCCCGCAGGTCCGCCACCAGGTGCACCCGCCGAGCCACGACGATCGGCGAGTTCGGCTCGAGGGTGAGCTGGCCCACCGAGGACACGAGCGCCTCCGCTTCGTAGCGCGCCGTGACGTCGTGCACCTTCAGGATGACCTGCGAGGCCGCGACCAGGGCGTCGTGCCGGTCAGCCATCGCGGTCGCTCCGGTGTGCGATTGCTCGCCGAGCACCTCGATATCGAGCTTCTGGGTGTACCAGCTGTAGTCGACCGCGCCGAGCTGGGTGCTCTCCCGCTCCAGGATGCGTCCCTGCTCGATGTGGACCTCGGCGTAGCTCGCCACGGTCGGCCGGGCATCCGTGCCCAGGTAGCCAATCGCCTCCAGGGCCTCGCGCACGCTCACCCCGGCGAGGTCGCGCACCGCCAGCATCTCGGCCTCGTCCATGAGCCCCGCGAACACCGAGCTGCCCATGATGGAGGGAGCGAACCGCCCGCCCTCTTCGTTGAACCAGTTCACCACGGCGAGATTCACCGCGGGGCGCGCGTCGCCGGAGCGCACCCGGTCCTCGAGTCGGGCCGCGGCGTGCAGTCCCGCGATGACGCCGTAGGCCCCGTCGAAGCGACCGCCGAGGGGCTGGGAGTCCAGGTGCGAGCCGAGCAGGACGCAGGGGGTGTCCCCGGCGGCGTCCGGGTGGAAGTCGACGATGGCGAACTGGTTGCCGATCCCGTCGACGCGCACCTCCCAGCCGCGGCGCTCCGCGAAGGCGCGGAACCACTCACGGGTGAGCCGGTCCTCCGGGGTCGCGGCCTGACGGTCCACGCCCTGATTCGGGGTGGCGCCGATCTGGGCGACCTCGTGGAAATCACTGAGGAACTGTTCGGGGGTCATGGGCTTACTCCTTCGGCGTACTGCGGTGCGGGGATCGGGTCACTTGGGGCGCGGGGCCTAAGCGAGCCGGGTGGTCTTCTTGAGGTGCGGGTGGGTCTCCGGCACGTTCGTGAACACGAGCACCAGGAAGACGATCGCCGCGGCGACCGCGACGTAGATGCCCGGGCTCGCGTTGAAGTCGGTGCTGCTCACCAGCCAGGTGCCGATGAACGGCGCGGTGCCACCGAACAGGGCGTAGCCGACGTTGTAGCTCACGGCGGCCGAGGTAAAGCGGGTTTTCGTGCTGAAGATCTCGACGAAGAAGGTGTAGCAGCCGCCGCCGTAGATGCACAGCGCGATCACGAAGAGGAACTGGCCCAGCAGGGCGAGCCCGAAGGAACCGCTCGTCACGAGGAGGAACGCGGGCACGGACACCACGGCGAGCACGGCGGCCCCGGCGATGAGCATGGGCTTGCGGCCGACCCGGTCGCTGAGGATGCCGCCGAGGGGCAGGATGAGCGCGTAGGAGGTCATGGCGATCGCGTTGACGAGCAGCGATTGCTCGCGGCTGAGCTCGCCCGCGGTCTGCACGTAGGCGACGAAGTAGCCGGTGAGGAAGTAGAAGCCCATCGCGGTCAGACCCATGACCATGATGACCTGGAGCATCTGCCGCCAGTTCTGTCGGAACGCGTCCCGGATGGGCGTGTGGTCGCTCCGTTTCGCGGTGGCCTGCTTCGCCTGCACGATCTTGAAGGCCTCGGACTCCTCGGTCTGCGAGCGAATCCAGAGTCCGAAGATGGCCAGGGGGAGGGCGAGCAGGAACGGCAGGCGCCAGCCCCAGCTGTCGAAGGCCTCGGCGGGCATGGAGCTGGACAGCACCAGGATGAGCGTGCCGCCGACGACGGAGGGCAACGCGGTTGCCGCGAGCGTGATGTTGAGCCACATGCCACGCCGGTTCTTCGGCGCGTGCTCGAAGACAAAGGCCGGGGCGCCGACGGACTCGCCGCCCGCGGAGAAGCCCTGCAAGAGACGGCAGAAGACGAGCAGCGCGGGCGCGAGCACCCCGATCTGGGCGTACGTCGGAAGCAGGCCGATGGCCGCGGTGGCGACCCCGATCGTGAGCAGGGTGATGTAGAGCACCGGGCGGCGACCGTAGCGGTCCCCGATGGCCCCGAAGAACAGGCCGCCGAGCGGGCGGATGAGGAACGCGACGCCGAAGGCCGCGAAGGTCGCGAGCAGCGCCGCGACGGGGCTGTCGCTCGGGAAGAAGAGCTTGGAGAGGGTCACGGCGGAGAGGCCGTAGAGGCTGAAGTCGTAGAACTCGATGAACTGGCCGACGCTGCCCGCGAGCAGGACGCGGCGCTTGGCCCGGGTGGCCTCGCGGCGCTCGACGACGGTGAGGGGTCCGGTCGGCAGATTGACAGGGTCGGTGGCCGGGGCGGCCACGCGGCTCTCGGGGACGGGGGCGTCGGAGCCGGTTCCGCTGGGATCGGCGTCGGTTGTCGGGGGTTGGAGCGTCATTGCTTCCTCCGGGTGATCGGTGTGACCGGGGTGAACCCACCTGCCCAGTGCTGCGCGGGCGTTGCGGGGGATCGGGTCCCTCGCGAGGTCCGAAGCCGGTCCCGCGGGGGGCGGTTCGGCGTCGGTGCCGGCCGCTGGGGCTCAGGATCGATCATGGCCGCGGGGGAGCCCCGGGTCCAACAGATTGTTTCGTTTGTTCTCATCGAGGGAATCGATGAGTCGGGGCAGGGCCGGGCAGGGTCCGCCGGCGCCGGATCAGCGCTCGACCGTGGCCGCGGCCGCTGGTCCCGGCCGAGACTGGGGCCCGTACAGGGAGAGGTACACCGATTCGAAGGCGAGGGCCTTTCGCGTGGGCACCACGCTCGCCAGCCGGACGAGGGAGGTCTCCGTCGGCGGCAGCGCGTCCGAGAGGGTGAGCGGGATGACCTGCGCCCCGGCGTAGGTCATGCCGTGATCAACCCACTGGTTGAGCACCGAGTAGCCGTGCCCGAGGGCGACGAAGGAGCGCACGGTCTCGTACCCCAGGGAGACGTGCCGCACCGTGGGCTCCACCCCGAGGTGCTTAAACAGGCCGAGGTAGTACTCGCGGGTGTGCGGCAAATCGAGCAGGATGAGCGGCTCTGCGGCGAAATCGCGCAGGCTCACGGGGCGCTCGCGGTGCTGCGCCGCGGGGTGCCCCGCGCCCACGATGATGTGCGGCGGGACCCGGTCGATGATCTTGCGGACGAAGCGGTGATCGACCCCGAGGTCGTACATGAGCGCGACCTCGCAGGCCCCCGAGCTCAGGGCGGCCTGCAGCGACCCCTGGTCGCCCTCCAGGAAGGTCACGGTCACCCCCGGGTGCAGGCGCTCGAAGCGCTGCAGGATGATCGGGGCGCGAAACGGGGCGAGCGGCGCATAGATGCCAACGACGATCTCCCCGCTCAGCGTGTCCGCGTCGTCGCGGACCGACTGGCTGAGCAGCTCGGCCTGCTCCAGGAACGCGGCGGCGCTCCCGAGCAGGGCACGCCCGGCGGAGGTGAGCCGAAGACGGCGGCTGGGCAAGCGGGTAAACAGCGCCGTGCCGAACTCGCGCTCCAGGTGACTCATCGCGGACGAGAGCGTGGACTGGGTCACGTTCAGCTCCGCGGCGGCGGCGGTCATGTTCTCCCGCCGGGCGACCGCGGCGAAATAGCGCAGCTGCACGAGCGTAAACTCCGGTGTCATGCCCCCAGTCTGGCAGGGCACTCGGAGGCGCGGCCCGCGAGGTGCCTGGACGCCGTGACCTAGAGTGCGGCGGGTTGGTGATTCCAGAGCGCGGGGTAGTCGTGCCCGAGCTCGCGGACGAGCCCGCGGAGGGTCGGCAGGGAGAGCCCGACGACGCAGCTCGGGGCGCCCTCGATCCGGTCGATGAAGGCCCCGGCGCGGCCGTCGATCGCGAAGCCGCCCGCCAGCTTGAGGGGCTCACCCGTGCCGACGTAGGCCGTGAGCTCGGCGTCGGTCACATCGGCGGCGAGGTGGACGAGGGCCGTGTCGACGGCCCCCGCGGCACCGCGCGTCTGTCCGCCGCGCTGGTCGATGAGCCAGTGCCCGGAGTGCAGCGAGCCGCTCCGCCCGCGGTGCTGCTGCGAGCGGGCGAGCGCGATCTCGGGCTCGTGCGGTTTGCCCAGGATCTCGTCGCCCAGCAGGAAGGCTGAGTCGCCGCCGAGGACGAGCCCGTCGAGCTCCGCGCCGTGTCGGCGCACCACGTCCTCGGCCTTGAGTCGCCCGAGGAAGAGCACGGTCT
>NZ_JAPFRB010000003.1:741334-748008 GCF_035726885.1 Leucobacter sp. M11
TCCACCTCTGGCGCGATGCAGACCGGGTCGATTCCGGCGGCGCGGAGCACCGAGAGGCGGGCGGGGGACGTCGAGGCGAGGATCAGGCGCATGCCCCGAGTCTAGGGAACGCGGCGGCGGGAGCGCCGCGAACGGGCCGCTGTCGGCCACACCCCGGTTCCCCGTGGGAGAATGGGCCTATGAACCACACCCCCAGCTCCCTCGCCGTCGGCGACGAGATTGAACTCGACATCACGAACGTCGCCCACGGCGGCCTCTTCATCGCCCGGCACGAGGGTCGGGTGGTCTTCGTCAGCGACGCGATCCCGGGCGAGCGCGTCGTCGCCCGCATCACCGAGGCCCGCAAAAAGTCCTTCGCCCGCGGCGTGACCCTCCGCGTGCTCGAGGCCTCCCCGCACCGCCGCAACCACGTCTGGCCAGAGGCCAACGTGGACCGCGACCCCGAGGACCGCGTCGGCGGCGCCGAGTTTGGCCACATCACCCTCGCGCACCAGCGCGAGCTGAAGGCCTTCGTACTGAGCGACTCGCTGAAGCGGATGGCGGGTATCGACCTGCCCGTCGAGGTCAGCCCCGCCCCCGGCGACGAGGCCGTGAACGGTCTCGCCTGGCGCACCCGAGTCCGCCTGCACGTGGACGAGGACGGCCGGGTCGGCCCCTACGCCGCGCGCAGTAACCGCGTCATCGACGTGCGCAAGCTGCCCCTCGCGATCGAGGAGATCAACATGATCGCCCCGCTCGGCGAGCACATGCCGGACGTTGCGGCCGTTGACCTCGTCGCGCCGAGCGGTGACGACCCCCGGATGCTCATCAACCACGCCGGCGACGACTCGCGCGCCGGCGAGAACGACCCCGTGACCGAGTTCGTGGGCGAGCGCGAGTTCCGCGTCAGCGCCGGGGGCTTCTGGCAGGTTCACCGCGCCGCGCCGCTCGTGCTCACCGAGGCGGTCGCGGAGGCCGTCGCCGAGGCGATCGAGGCCGAGGAGTTCGACCCCCTCGCGATGAACCTGGACCTCTACGGCGGGGTCGGCCTGCTCGCCGCCGCGATGGCGGAGGCCGCCGGGCCCCGCCTCAAGGTCACCTCCGTGGAGTCGGATGCCCGCGCGACCGACGACGCCGCCGAGAACCTCTCGCACCTGATCGGTGCGATGGCGGTCACCGACCGCGTGGACCGCTTCCTGCGGACCCTGACCAAGGAGGAGAGCCCGGTCGTGCGCGAGCGCCTGCGCCAGGCCACGGTCGTGCTCGACCCGCCCCGCTCGGGCGCGGGCGGCGAGGTCTGCCAGATGCTCGGCGAGCTCGCCCCGAAGCGGCTCATCTACGTGGCCTGCGACCCGGTCGCCCTGGCCCGCGACGTGAAGACCCTCGGCGAGCTCGGCTACGAGCTGCGGAGCGTGCGCGGCTTCGATCTGTTCCCGCACACCCACCACGTCGAGGCCATCGCGGTACTCGTCCGCGCGTAGCCGACACCGCTGCCCGCGCGAATCGCCGCTGCCGCCGCCCCTCGGGGTGGCGGCAGCGGCGTTTTTGGCTCCGGGAGCTGCGGTTAGCGGCTCTGGTGCGCGAGCAGCGCGACCCGCAGGGTCGCGATCGTGGTGCCGTTGCTCAGGTCCTGGCCGAGCAGCTCCTCGATGAGGGCGATGCGCTGGTAGAACACCGAGCGGGACAGGTTCGCCGCCTGGGCCGCCGCGGAGCGGTTGGTCGGGTGCTCGAGGACGCTGCCCAGGACGCGGAGGAGATCGCCGTCTCGGCGGCGATCGTGCTCCACGAGCGGCGCGAGCGTTTCGCGGGCGAACTCGCTGACCGCGGGCACCCCGGCGAGGGATCGGACGAGGTGTTCGAGCGGCTGCGCGGTGGCCTGCTGCACGGCCACCCGGTCGGTGCCCATCGGGGTGCTCAACCGCCCCGCGGCGCGCACCCCCTCCAGGGAGGTCACGAGCCCGGAGGGACCGTAGCCGGGGGCGCCGATGGCCAGGTGCGCCCGCCAGTTCCCAGGCACGGTGTCCGGGAGAATGCCGCGCAGCTCCCGGTCGAGCCGGATGGCGAGGGCGGGGAACTCCCCGCTCGACCCGGTGACGGGGCGCCCGCGGGGGTCCGCCGGGTCCACGGAGATCATCGCGAGCAGCGTGTGTTCGTCGCTCTGATCGGTGCCGGAGGCAATGATGACCCGGCCCTCCGGGGCGACCGCGCGGCGGAGCGCGGTTTCGAGCAGGGCCCACTCCAGGGTCGAGTGCGAGCCGAAGGAGCCGACGCCGCGCAGGCTTGCGCCAAAGAGCACCCGCCCCTCGACGGGGAGCCCGGCGGCGCTGAGCTGGTGCCCGAGGTCCTCCTCGCGGCGGAATCGCCCGCTGAGGAGCGTGTCCACGAGCTTCGCGGAGCCCAACTGCAGCCAGTCGTCGCGGTCGGGGTCGGCCAGCCGCCCGAGCGCCAGCGCGAAGGCGCCCAACTCCAGCACCGTTTGCCGTCCGGCCGGGTGCGCGGGGCCGGGCAGCGCGGTCAGCGTGCCCCAGCGGGTGCCGCGGGCCTCCACGGGCACCCGGTTCCACTCCTGCGTCGCCCGCGGCAGATCGCTCGGGTCCACGGGCCAGTGCGCGAGCACGCTCGTCGCATCCATGCCCGCGTGCGGGCTGGCCCAGGCGACAACCTGTCCGCCCGCGTTTTCCAACACGACCGGGGCATCCACGGTAACGGCCAGTTGCTCGATCACGTAATCGACCGGGCTGCGGTTCAGCCCCAGCTCCGTGAGCATCTCGTGCACGGTCGCCCGGGCCTCGAGCGCCTCGCTCTGCGCGGCGAGGATGCGGCGGTGCACCCGTTCGGTGATCTGCACGAAGCGGGCCTCACGGCGGAAGGCGATCAGGGGGACCCCGCGGCGCTCAAAGGTCGCCACGATCTCCTCGGGCACCCGCTGGTAGCGCCCGCCGAGCTCGATCGCGACGGCGGCGATGCCCGCGTCGATCAGCTCGGACACGAGGCTCGCGGGGTTCTCCGGCCACCCGGCTCCCGTCGTCAGGATCAGCTCACCCCCGTCGAGGAGTTTCGCGAGGCCCTCTCCGGCGGCGACGTGCACCCACCGGAGCTGCGTATCGAGGCCGTCACTGCCCGCGAGCAGGACGGGATCGCCCGCGACGACCTCGGGCAGACCGAGGATTTCACGGACGCTGGGAAGGGGAAGCGTTTCGTTCGTGGCCACGGGGGCTCCTTGCTGTTCGGACAGAGTGTGCGAAAAACGGGCAAGAGCCGCTGATTTGCCCCTGTCGGGGGAGGGGAACCCTTGCGATACTGAGCATATCCCCCGATTCTGATCCGCCATACACAGTGTGATGATCCTCAGGACGGGGCGTCCGACCCACCACACACCCTAAGGAGGGCCTCATGGCTCGCATTCCCCACGTCATCAACGGTGAGAAGATCGACGCCGCCGAGTCGTACGGCCCGGTGTTCAACCCCGCAACCGGTGAGCAGCAGCACGAGGTCGCCCTCGCCTCCACCGAGCGCACCAACGAGGCCATCGCCGCGGCCAAGGCAGCGTTGCCGATGTGGCGCAAGACGAGCCTCACCAAGCGCGCGGACGTCTTCTTCACCCTCCGCCAGCTGCTCAAGCAGCGCACCCCCGAGCTGAGCGCCATCGTCACGAGCGAGCACGGCAAGGTCCTCTCCGACGCCGCCGGCGAGATCGCCCGCGGTCTGGAGAACGTCGAGTTCGCCGCCGGCCTCATGCACCTGCTCAAGGGCGAGCGTGCCGAGCAGGTCTCCACCGGGGTCGACGTGCACTCCGTGAAGCAGCCCGTCGGCGTGGTCGGCGCGATCACCCCCTTCAACTTCCCCGTCATGGTGCCCCTCTGGATGGTCGCCTCCGCAATCGCCTGCGGCAACACGGTCGTCCTGAAGCCCTCCGAGCGCGACCCCTCCGCCTCCGTCTTCATCGCGGACCTGTTCCGCGAGGCGGGTCTGCCCGACGGCGTGCTCAACGTGGTGCACGGCGACAAGACCGCGGTCGACGCGATCCTGGACAGCCCTGACGTGAAGGCCGTGTCCTTCGTGGGTTCCACCCCGATCGCCCGCTCCATCTACCAGCGCGCCTCCGAGAACGGCAAGCGCGTCCAGGCCCTCGGCGGGGCAAAGAACCACATGATGGTCCTGCCCGACGCCGACATCAACATGGCTGCCGACGCCGCGGTCTCCGCCGCTTACGGCTCCGCCGGTGAGCGCTGCATGGCCGTTTCGGTCGTCGTCGCGGTCGGCGGCGTCGCCGACCGGCTCGTCCCCGCCATCGAGGAGCGCATCGCGAAGCTCGTGATCGGCGACGGCACCGACCCCGCCTCCGAGATGGGTCCGCTGATCACCGCCGAGGCCCGTGAGCGCGTCGCCTCCTACGTCGCCGGGGCCGAGGCCGAGGGCGGCACGGTCGTGGTCGATGGCCGCGAGCAGCAGTTCACCGAGAACGGCTACTTCATCGGCGTCTCGCTGATCGACAACGTCAAGCCCGAGTCCAAGGTGTACCAGGACGAGATCTTCGGCCCGGTGCTGGCCATCGTCCGCGTGGACACCTACGAAGAGGGCATGGAGCTCATCAACAGCCACCAGTACGGCAACGGCACCGCGATCTTCACCCGCGACGGCGGCGTCGCGCGCCAGTTCGAGTTCGAGGTCGAGGCCGGCATGGTTGGCGTGAACGTGCCGATCCCCGTGCCCGTCGGCTCCTTCTCCTTCGGCGGCTGGAAGAACTCGCTGTTCGGCGACTCGCACATCTACGGCCCCGAGTCGGTGCACTTCTACACCCGCAGCAAGGTGGTCACGAGCCGCTGGCCCGACCCGGCCACCTCGAAGGTCGACCTGGGCTTCCCGGGCAACGAGTAATCCGGCACCCCAGGTCATTCAGCGAAGAAGAGGAGAACACTCCCATGACGGAAACCATTACCGGGTACACCGACCTCGCCGGTCAGCGGCAGGAGTTTGGTAACCCCGAGATTGAGGCGCAGATCCGCGCCGACGACAAGAGCTACGTGTTCCACTCCTGGTCCGCCCAGGACGCGATCAGCCCCCTCCCCGTCGCCACGGGCCAGGGCTCCACGTTCTACGACTACGCGGGCAAGTCCTACCTGGACTTCTCCTCGCAGCTCGTGAACCTGAACCTCGGCCATCAGCACCCGGGCCTCGTCCGCGCGATCCAGGAGCAGGCGGGCCGTCTCGCGACGATCCAGCCCGCCTTCGCCAACGACGCGCGCTCCGAGCTCGCCAAGCGCATCGTCGAGCACTCCTTTGAGGGGGCTCGCTCGGTGTTCTTCACGAACGGCGGCGCCGACGGCGTCGAGTACGCGGTGCGGATGGCCCGCCACCACACCGGGCGACACAAGGTGCTCTCCCGGTACCGCTCGTACCACGGCTCGACGGGCACGGCGATTACCCTGACGGGGGAGCCGCGCCGCTGGGCCAACGGCACGCTCGACGCGGGCATCGTGCACTTCACGGGTCCCTACGCCTACCGCTCCGCCTTCTACGCGGAGACCCCGGAGCAGGAGGCCGAGCGCGCGCTCGCGCACCTGGAACAGACGATTGTCTTGGAGGGCCCCGAGACGATCGCGGCGATCATCCTGGAGACGATCACCGGCACCAACGGGGTGCTCGTGCCGCCGCCCGGGTACCTGCCGGGCGTGCGCGCACTGTGCGACAAGTACGGCATCGTGATGATCTGCGACGAGGTCATGGTTGGCTTCGGTCGTACCGGCGAGTGGTTCGCCTTCCAGGGCTTCGACGTCACCCCCGACCTCGTGGTCTTTGCGAAGGGCGTGAACTCCGGGTACGTCCCCCTGGGCGGCGTGATCGTGAGCGAGGCGATCCACGAGACGTTCGCCACGCGCGCCTTCCCCGGCGGGCTCACCTACTCGGGTCACCCACTGGCGTGCGCCGCGGGGGTGGCCACCTTCGACATCTTCGAGGAGGAGGGCATCATCGAGCGGGTGCGCGACCTGGGCAGCCGGGTCGTCGAGCCCGCACTGCGGGCGCTCGCCGAGAAGCACTCGAGCATCGGTGAGTTCCGCGGCAAGGGCCTCTTCTGGTCCCTCGACCTGGTCACGAACCGCGAGACCCGCGAGCCGCTGGTCCCGTTCAACGCGGGCGGCGAGGCGGCGGCTCCGATGAACGCGGTGGTTGCCGCGTGTAAGGAGGCCGGCCTCTGGCCGTTCGTGCACTTCAACCGCCTCCAGATCGCACCGCCGCTGAACATCACGGAGGAGGACCTCCTCCGCGGCCTCGCGATTATTGACGAGGCCCTCACGGTCGCCGACGGGTACACCACCGCGTAACCGCGCAGGCACACGCCACGGCCCGGCACTCCTTCTGGGGTGCCGGGCCGTGGCGTTCTGTCGTGCTGGGGCTGAGCACCGTGGGGCCGAATACCCCGTGCGGCGGGGCGCGCACGCGGCGGGCGGGCGCAATTCCTGCGCCGTTCCGGGGGCTGCGGGCCCTCCCCGGGGCACGGCGCGGGGAGACGCCAGCGGGGGCGGATTCGGCTGAATTTTGTGCCGTGCTGGGGTTTCTACGAGCGCCCCCGATTCGACACGCCCAAGGTGATGGGGGGATTTGTGGGTGGGGCGCGGTCCTGCGTATAGTTATCTCTTGTCAGCACAACGGTGCGGAACGCGAGAAGCGGGCCGGTCGCAATCGCTGGCCACAAT
>NZ_JAPFRB010000004.1:0-20463 GCF_035726885.1 Leucobacter sp. M11
AAGCTAAGGCTCTCTGCGCCGATGGTACTGCACTCGGGAGGGTGTGGGAGAGTAGGTCACCGCCGGACTTCTTTTGAGGGTTGAGCCCCGTGGCAAGCATTCGTGTTTGCTGCGGGCTCCCCGTTTTTCACGGACGATGTGTCGTGGCGTTTTGCCCCGGCCCCTGAGGGGGTCGGGGCTTTTTGCGTTTCTGGGGCGGTGTGCCCGGGGGACGGGCTGGGTCGTCGAGAGCGCACGCACCGGCCCGGCTCGCACCCGCGGATGATTCCCGGGAACACGGGTCGGACCTGGGTGTTTTTCGCCCACGATGCCGAGTTCTATGGGCCCGCGGCAGGGTATACTGGTCGCTGGTGGGGCCGAGTCTGGCCCCGCGGTGATCGAACGGGATTGGGCGCGACGTCGTGCCGGGATCCGGCGGGGCAGGGGGAACTGCGCCGCGATCGATCGCCGGCGGCACGCGAACACCGGTGCGCGCATCGCCACTCCTGGGGGGAGTTCACGCAGAGGCGTAGCCCCGGCTACGCAGGAGGAGTTCAGCAGTTCATGTCGTCCCCCATCCCGACCGGTCGTCCCCGGGACACGGAGCTCACCGAGCGGGTCCTCACCGAGGTCGCCAAGCATATTCTCGGGGAGGGGCTGCCCTCGTTCCGCATCGAGACCATCGCGCAGCGCGCGCTCACCACGAAGCCGGCCATCTATCGCCGCTGGCCGAACCGCGCCGATCTCATCCTGGACTCCATCGGACGGATCCTGCCTCAGCAGTCGCCCCCGAGCAGCGGTGACCTGCTGACCGACCTGAAGCACTACGTCGTGCCGATCCAGGCGAGCGACACGCACGCCGGGGACGCGACCGCGACGAAGAACCTGATCTGCGCCGTGGTGAACCCCGAGATCCTGCCCAGCTACATGGAACGCTTCGGCAACGATCGCCGCCGCGTGGGCATGGAGTTGCTCCAGCACTGGATCGAGCAGGGGGCGCTGCCCGCGGATCTGGACCGCGGCCTGTTCCTCGACGCCCTGCTCGGACTCACCATGCACCGGAGCCTGATCGGCGGCGGGCTGGTGCACGACGCCGAGTACGATGCCCTCCTCGGCGCGCTGCGCGCGGCCCCGCCCCGCATTCGCCCGGCAGCTCGGGAATCCGCGCCAACGGCCTGATCCGCCGCCTGAGCGCCGGAGCCCCGGCGCAGGAGGCCGCCCGCACGCCCCTGCCGCCTCCGAGGCGTCGGTGAGAGCGCCGCGGCGGAGCACGAGGCCCGCTGCTGGGGCCCTCGCCCGGCGCTGCGCTCAGGTGCGCGGCGGGGCGGTGAGCTCCCCGCGCCGGCCGAGCAGCGACTTCACCTCGCGGGAGACCGCGAGCGCCCGGGCGCTCTGCGGGGACTTGGATCGGGTCGCGAGCACGATCCGCAGCTCGGGCAGGGGGTCCTGGAGCGCGAGGGCCACGGTACGGGTCCCCGCGTAGCTCAGATCGGTCGCGGGGCGCTGGTTGAGGATTGTGTAGCCGAGGCCGCGCGCGACGAGCGAGCGGGCCGTTTCGAAGTTCTCCGTGCGATACGCGATGTCGGGGGTCAGCCCCGCGTTCAGGAGCACGTTCAGGAAGTACTCGCGGCTGTGCTGCAGGTTGAGCAGGATGAGCCGATCGTTCGCGAAATCGCTCAGCTAGGCCATCTGCCGCTTAGCAAAGCGGTGCCGGGGTCCGACGAGGGCGTAGGGCGGGTCGGAGCGCAGCGGCTCCGTCGAGATCGAATCCACCTGCTGCACATCGTAGGTGACCGCGAGGTCGGCGCGGCCCGTCCGCAGGTCGGTCATGTTCGTCGCGAAGTCCCCCTCCAGGATCTCGACGCGCAAATCCGGGTAGCGCTGCTCGAGGCGGCTGAGCAGGGGCGGGAGCAGGAAGGGGCCGAGCGTGTCGAAGCAAGCGATCCTGGCGGTCCCCCGGATGTGGGATTGCCGGTCGCCGATCTGCTCGACCGTGCTGCTCAGCTGGTCGAAGATGTGCTGCGCGTCCTCGAGGAGCTGCATGCCCGCGGGAGTGAGCAGCAACCCCCGGGAATGCTGCCGGATAAACAGCTCGGTATTGATCTGCGTCTCCAGGTGCGAGATTGCCGCCGAGACGGCGGACTGTGCAACGTGCAAGCGCTGGCTTGCCTCGGTCATATTCAGCAAGCGTGCGCACTCGATGAAGTAGCTCAGTTGAATTAGCGTAAAGGGAAATCGAGTTGCCATGTGACTACCACCGGACTGTGCGTGGCGGCGGACTTCGCCGCCCCTCAGCGCCATCTTAGGGTGATTAATACGCAATACGCAAACATTGTGGGCGCTCTGTCTCCGCCATCGAGAGGCCTGGATCCCCTGTCGAGGCAGAAGAGCAGGCGGGATAGTCCGGGGGAAACGCGCGCCGGCCGGGCGAAACCGGGCTCGCGGACCGGCAGGTCCCCTGGCAACCCGCTGAACACCCCCCCTCGGAGACGACGACGCCCCAGCCCGGAACTCGGGCTGGGGCGTCGTCGTGCGTCGCGCTTAGGACAGGTACTCGGCGATGCCCTCCGGGGTGCGCTGGCTGCGCGACCAGGGGGCGCGCTCGCGGCGGCCGACGCGGCGGACGCGCTCGGTCTCCTCGCTGCGGGCCTGGGCGAGCACCGCGATAACCGCGGCCCGCTCGGTGTCCGTGGCGTTCTCGGTGACGAAGGCGAGGCCGTCGTCACTCAGAACGGCGTCAGCGGATTCGCCGGGCTCGTCTGCGGCTTCTGGGGTGGGGGTGGGTTCCGCGCTCACGGGGTCTGCCTTCGGATTGCCCGCCGTGGCGGGGGAACGGATGAGGGGGAGCGGCCGCCTACAGCGGGATGTTGCCGTGCTTCTTGGCGGGCTGCTCGGTGCGCTTGCCGCGCAGGCCACGCAGGGCCTTGATCACGGCGAGGCGGGTCCCGGCGGGCTCGAGCACGTTGTCGAGCTCGCCCCGCTCGGCCGCGAGGAACGGGCTCGCCACGTTGTACGTGTACGCGTCCGCGAGCTCCTTGCGCACGACGTCGAGGTCCTTGCCCTCGGCCTCGGCCTGCTTGAGCTCCTTGCGGTAGAGAATGTTCACGGCGCCCTGGCCGCCCATGACGGCGATCTCGGCGGTCGGCCACGCGATGTTGATGTCGGCCCCGAGCTGCTTGGAACCCATCACGATGTACGCGCCGCCGTAGGCCTTGCGGGTGATCACGGTCACGAGCGGCACGGTGGCCTCGGCGTAGGCGTAGAGCAGCTTCGCGCCGCGACGGATCACACCGGTCCACTCCTGGTCGGTGCCGGGGAGGTAACCGGGCACGTCCACGAGGGTCAGGATCGGGATCGAGAAGGCGTCGCAGAAGCGCACGAAGCGCGCGGCCTTCTCGCCAGCGTCGATGTTCAGGGTGCCGGCCATCTGGTTCGGCTGGTTCGCCACGATGCCGACCGTGCGGCCCTCGATGCGGCCGAAGCCGATCAGGATGTTCGGGGCGAACAGCGGCTGCACCTCGAGGAACTCACCCGAGTCGAGGATCGCCTCGATGATCGTGGTCATGTCGTAGGGCTGGTTCGGGCTGTCCGGGATGATCGTGTTCAGCTTGCGATCGGCGTCGGTGATCTCGAAGGCGGTGTCCGTGTCGTAGATCGGCAGCTCGGCCAGGTTGTTGTCCGGCAGGTAGCTGATGAGGGCACGGGCGTAGTCGAGCGCGTCGTCCTCGTCGCTGGCCAGGTAGTGCGAGACGCCGCTCGTCTGGTTGTGTGTGAGTGCGCCGCCGAGCTCCTCGAAGCCCACGTCCTCGCCCGTGACGGTCTTGATGACGTCGGGGCCGGTCACGAACATGTGGCTGGTCTTGTCGACCATGATCACGAAATCTGTCAGCGCGGGGGAGTACACCGCGCCGCCCGCAGCCGGGCCCATCACGATGGAGATCTGGGGGATGACGCCGGAGCACATGGTGTTCAGCCGGAAGATCTCGGCGTACTTGCCGAGGGCGACGACGCCCTCCTGGATGCGCGCCCCGCCCGAGTCGAGGATGCCGAGGACGGGCACGCCCGTCTTGAGCGCGAACTCCATGATCTTGATGATCTTCTCGCCCGCGACCTCGCCGAGGGAGCCGCCGAAGGTGGTGAAGTCCTGCGCGTAGACCGCGACCTGGCGGCCGTGGATCGTGCCCGCGCCGGTGACGACGGCGTCGCTGACGGGTCGGTTTGCGTCCATGCCGAAGGCGTGGGTGCGGTGCTTCACGTACTTGTCGAACTCCACGAAGGAGCCGGGGTCGAGCAGCGCGGTGATCCGCTCCCGGGCGGTCATCTTGCCCCGCGGGTGCTGCTTCGCCTGGGCGGCGGCGTCGCGCTCGGTGACCGCCTCCTGGTACTTGCGGCGGTGATCGGCGATCTTCGCGGCGGTCGTCGTCAGCGGAGCGGTGGCGGGGGCGTCAGGGGAAGGAGTCTCGGCAGTCACGAGTGCCAGCCTACCGGTGCGCGCACGCCGAATTCGCAAGAACTCCTCCAAAAGAACCGCAGAATCATCGGAGATACCCTGAGAAAACGGGCCCCCTCGGCGGAAAGCCGGGGAATCTCCCCACGGGCGGGCGCGTCAGGTCCTTTCTATGATGGGGGCATGACCTTCCCCCTGTCCCGTGCCGAGAGTCCCAACCTCATCTGGGTGCCCGAGTCCGCCTCCACGAACGCTGAGCTGCGTGAGCGGCACGCGCGCGAGCCGCTTCCCGCGGGCACCGTGCTCGCCACGGCGAAGCAGCCGGCCGGGCGCGGGCGGCTGGGGCGCGCGTGGGAGTTTCCCGAGGGGACCGCGATCGCGAGTTCCGTGCTCGTGAGCGGCCGCGGTCTCGGCGAATTGGGCATCGGCTGGACGCCGCTCCTGGCCGGCTCGGCGCTCGCGCGCGCGATGCGCCCGGAGCTGCCGGACGCGGAGGTCCGGGTGAAGTGGCCGAACGACGTCATGGTGGACGGGAAGAAGGTCTCCGGGATCCTGTGCGAGCTGCTGCCGGACGGCTCCGTGATCGTCGGGGCCGGGATCAATCTCTTTTTGCGCGGGGAGGAGCTGCCGACTGGGCGGGCGACCTCCCTCCTCGTCGCGGGCGGGGCGGGCGATGCCCCCTCCGCGGAGCCGCTCCGGGTTGAGGCGGGGCCGGGGCAGGCGATCGCGGACCGGATCCTCGCCCGGTACCTCGCGGAGCTGAGCGACCTTCTCGGGGGGCAGCGCTCGGCCGAAACGCTGCGCGGCATCGTGGCCGACGATTCCTGGACCCTGGGCTCCGAGGTGCGCGTGCTGCTGCCGGGCGGCGGCGAGGAGCGCGGCCGCGCGCTGCGGCTCGCCGCCGACGGCTCACTGGTCCTGGAACGCGCAGACGGATCGGGCTTGCTCACCGTGGCGGCAGGCGATGTGGAGCATTTGCGGTAAGAATAGGGGTATGGGAAACCGGAGGAGCCGAGCGGAGGTGCGCCAGGAGCGCATCGACGAGGCCCTCCGACCCGCAAGCGCCTCGCACCTGCGGCCCGAGGTCGTGGTCTTTCGGCTCCGTCGGCACGGGCGACGGCTCACCCTGCCCGTGCTTGCGCTCCTCGCACTCGCGGCGGCCGCTGGCTACTTCATCGGTTCCTTCCCGGAGGGCTGGCAGAACGTGCTCGCGATCTTCGGGGCGGCCGCGGCGCTCGTGCTCCTCGTCCTTTTCCCGTTGTTCGCCTGGCTCGCGCAGACGGACACGGTGACCACCCGGCGCATCATCGTGCGCCGTGGCTTCTTTGTGCGGCACCGCACGGAGACCTCGCTGGGGCGGATCCGCGAGGTGCGCTCCAAGCGCGGGCTCGTCCAGAGAATGTTCGGCTCGGGCACCATCGAGTTGCTCTCCGGCAGCGAGACGCCGCTCCGACTCGTTGATGTTCCCGGCTCCGACCTCGTGGTCGACGCGGTGCAGGAGCTGATCGAACGCAGCTACGCGAGCGATCGGGGCACCCAGACCGCCACGAGCACCCTCGGGGTGTACCGCCCCTCGGGCGCGCAGCCGTTCGACGCGGGCGCGGTGCTCGGCCAGCCCGACGACACGGGCGACACCACCCGCATCCGCTAGCGCCGCGGGTACGCCGCCGGGCCGTTCGCTTCGGCGCGCGGCGCGTTCCCGCCGTGGACGAGCGCACCCACGCTGCTGACGCCCGCGCAGGCGAGCATCATCGCGGCGCCCAGGCCCGCGAAGCCCAGGCTGGAGAGCGAACCGGTGATAGGCCCGAAGGGCGGCTTCGCGACCCGTGCCCAGCAGGCGAGGGCCGTGAGCGCGACGGCCGCGCGGTGATCCGGCGGCTCGGCTGCGGCCCCCCGGGCGGCGGCACTGCGCGGCTTTCGGAGACGGGAACGGCTGGGAGCACTCACCGGCCCAGGAAGCCGGATGCGGTCGGCGGTGACTTGCGCATCGCCTCGAATCGTATTAGACTGACTAGTCAGTACAAAGAATTCGACGCACATCGAGGGGCCCGCACCCCTCGGGAGGAGACGCAACGTGTCAGCCATCGTTCGAGCCGAGGATCTCGGCCTCGAGACCAAGCGCGGCCCCGTCTACGGGCCGGTCAGCTTCGCCTCGGACACCCCGATCACCGTGGTCGAGGGCGGCCCGGGCTCCGGGAAGACCGCCCTCCTGCTCACCCTCGCCGGACGCATGTCCCCGAGTGTGGGCACCGCCTGGACCCTGGGCGCAGAACTGCCCCGGCGGCAGCGCGCCGTCCAAAAGCGCACCGGCATCGCCGGATTTCACGACATCGACGACCTCGAGGACACCGCAACCGTCGCCGCCGCCCTCGCCGAACGTGCCGCCTGGGTGGGTCCCTGGTGGGCGCTCAGTCGCCGCTTCCACGAGGACGATGTCCGCGAGGCCCTCGTCCCCGTCTTCGGCGAGCCCGGCGCCGCAGGCGCCGTCGATCTCCCCGCCGGCGCGACCCTGATCCGCGACCTCAGCGAGCTCCAGGCCGTGCTCCTCCAGATCGCACTCGCGACCCTGGCCGAGCCGGAACTGCTCGTGCTCGACCGGATCGACCGGATCCAGGCGGATGCCGACCGCGCCGCCGCCTGGCGACGGCTCGCCGTCCTCGCCCGCCGCGGCACCCCGTGCCTCGTCTCGGTTGCCGACGCGCGACCGGCCGAACTCGACCCGCTCGGCGTCGCCTGGACGGCCATCCCCACTGCCCCAGCGGGCACCCCACACCACGCCGCACCGGACTCGGTCACCGAGCCGGTCAGCCTCGAGTCGCTGTTGGAGGCCTCGAACAAATGATGAATCTCTTTTCCTCCGGGACGGAGCTTAAGCGCTTCCGGACGGGCGTGCTGCCCAAGGCCGCCGTCGCCGTGCTGCTCTTTATCCCCCTCATCTACGGTGCTCTGTACCTCTGGGCCTTCTGGGCCCCCACGGACGAGCTGAAGCACCTCCCCGTCGCCCTCGTGAACGAGGACGTCGGCGCAGAACACGACGGCGAGCAGAAGCACGCCGGGCAGGACGTCGTCGACGAGCTCGTCGACCGGGGTGACCTGAAGTGGATCCCCACCGACGCGGAGGACGCCCGAAGCGGGGTCGCCGACGGCGAGTACTACTTCTCCGTGACGATCCCGGAGACCTTCTCCGAAGACGCGGTCTCCGTGGGCACCGAAACGCCCACCGCGGCGCAGGTGCGGGTCGACTACAACGACGCAAACAGCTTCCTCGCCACCACGCTCGGCAAGTCCGCCATGCAGCAGCTCAAGGGCGCCGTGACCGAGCAGGTCAGCGAGCAGACCGCGAGCACCCTCCTCGTGGGACTGAACGACGCGGGGGACGGCATCCGCACCGCAGCCGACGGCGCGGACACCCTGGCCGACGGCCTCGGCACCGCCCAGGAGGGCGCGAAAACGCTCACCGTGAAGCTCGGCGAACTCGTCGACGGGGCCACCAAGCTCGACGAGGGGGCCGGGGCGCTCAGCGCCGGAAGCGCCACCCTCGCCGACGGGCTCGGCCAGCTCTCCGGCGGAGCCGGAACCCTCGCCGGGAAGACCGGCGAACTCTCCGACGGGCTCACCCAGCTGCGGGGCGGGGCGAGCACCCTCGCCGGGAAGACCGGCGAGCTCTCGGACGGGCTCGGTCAGCTCACCGGCGGCGCGAACACGCTCGCCGGGAAGAGCGGCGAGCTCTCCTCCGGGCTCGGCCAGCTCTCCGAGGGCGCGAACACCCTCGCGGACAAGACCGGGCAGCTCAGCGCCGGGGTCAGCCAACTGCAGGCGCAGTACGGCGAGGCCGTGGCCGGCTCCGCCAAGATCGCTGGCGGCACCAGCGAGCTCGTGACCGGCCTGCAGAGCGGGGCCAGCGGCGCCGCGCAGGTCGCCGACGGGGCCACCGCGCTCCGCGACGGGGCCCAGGCCCTCGAGGGCGGGGCCGGGCAGGTCGCCGCCGGCACCGCGGGCGTGAGCCAGGGGCTCGCCGAGCTCGTCGAGGCCGCCCAGGCGAACCCCGACGCCACCGTTGACTCCCTCCTCGGGCAGCTGCAGGCGCTGCAGGCCGTGGCCGCGCAAACCGCCGACGGCGCGCAGCAGTTCAGCGGCGGCGTGAGCCAGCTCTCGAGCGGGGCCGCCGCCACCGCCGAGGGGGCCACCGCGCTCAGCGGGGCACTCAACGCCGGAGCCGAGAACGCGGGCACCCTGAACGCGGGGGCCAAACAGCTCTCCGAGCAGCTGGCCGCCGGGGCCCCCAGCGTCGACGCGCTCAACGCCGGGGCCGGACAGCTCAGCGCCGGGATCCAGCAGCTCGCCGGGAAGACCGGGGACGCCGCAGCGGGCTCCGCGCAGCTGGCCGAGGGCGCGGGGACCCTCGCCGAGAAGAGCGGCGTCGCCGCGGCGGGGTCGACCCAGCTGGCCGAGGGCGCGGGCACCCTCGCCGAGAAGACCGGCGTGGCCGCCGACGGCTCCGCGCAGCTGGCGGAGGGCGCTGGCACCCTCGCCGCCAAGAGCGGCGAGGCCGCCACCGGCGCGCACACCCTCGCCGAGGGCGCGGGCACCCTGGCCGGGGGAACCGCCACCCTCGCCGACGGCAGCGGCAAGCTCGCCGAGGGCGCGGGCACCCTCACGGAGGGCGCAGCGAAGCTCTCGGACGGGGCCAACACCCTCGCGGGCAAGCTCACCGAGGGCGGCGAGAAGATCCCCGCCATGTCCGAGCACCAGCTCGACGACAAGGCCGTGGTGATGGGCGAGCCGATCACGATCGACGAGCACAACGCGAACGACGCGGGAAGCTTCGGAGCGGGCTTCGCGCCCTTCTTCATTGCCCTCGCCACCTTCGTGGGCGCGCTCATCAGCTGGCTCATCCTCCGGGCGTTGCCGACGCGGGCGCTCGCCGCGGGCACCAGCGGCTTCCGGGCCGTCATGACGGGGTTCCTGCCCGCGATGGCGATCGGCCTCGGCCAGGTCATCATCATGATGCTGGTCCTGGTCTACGGCATCGGGCTGGAGCCCAAGTACTGGGTCGCCACGAGCGCCTTCATCTACCTGGTGACGCTCGCCTTCCTCGCCCTGCAACAGATGTTCATCGTCGTGCTCGGGGCGGCCGCGGGCCGCGTCGTCAGCCTGGTGCTGCTCATGCTGCAGCTCAGCTCCTCCGGCGGCACCTATCCCGTGGAGACCACGCCCGGATTCTTCCAGGCGCTGCACCCGTGGATGCCCGCCTCCTACGTGGTGTCGGGGCTGCGTGAGCTGATCTCCGGCGGCGTGGACTCCCGGCTCTGGGTCTCCATCGCCGTGATGGCCGGGATCCTCGTGGTCTCGCTCGTCATCAGCTCCGTGAGCGCGGGCAAGCAGCGGGTCTGGTCGATGAAGCGCCTGTACCCTGAACTGGTGATCTAAGTTCCCGGTGCCGCCCTCGCGGGCGGCACCGGGCTCACCCCCACGATCTTCCCTCCGCTCACCGAAAGAGGAACCGCCATGACCCGCTCAACGCCCACGAAGCGCGCGATTCTCGACGCCGCGCTCGAGCTCGCCTCGGTGCGGGGCATCTCCGGCACCTCGATGGACGACGTCGCGCAGACCGCGGGCGTGGCCAAGGGGAGCCTCTATTACAACTTTTCCTCCAAGGACCGGCTCTTCGAGGCGCTCCTGGAGGAGGGCGTGACCGCGCTCGCCGACCGGCTCCGCGAGCGGCGGGGGACGCTCACCGGCGCGGACGCCCTCCGGGCCCTGATCGATGCCCTGATCGAGCTGATGCAGGAGAACGTGGCCTTCGCGAAGCTGATGGCCGCGGAGATGTTCCGCACCGACCGCAGCTGGCAGGAGTCCTTCTCCGCCCTGCGCCGTGAGGTGCTCGGCCTCTTCGCCGAGGTCCTCGCCGACCTCGACAGCGCCCCGCGGAGCACCCTCGTGCGCGCCTCCGCGGTCTTCGGCGCGGTGCTCCTCGCCGGGCTCGAGTGGATGGTCTTCGAGCCGGAGCTCCCGCGCACCCACGTTGTCGAGGAGATCTACCGCTCCGTCGCCTGACGCCCCGGTCCGTGTGACTCCGGCACGGGTGCTGCCCGCGTGGCTGGGGGGCAGAGGGCAGCCCGCGCCGAGGCGCGGGCTCCCTTTCTGCGTGCCTCCGGGGTTAGAGCTTCGGCCCCCAGGTGAACACCGGCTGCTCGCCCGCGAAGAACGCGGCCCGACCCGCAACGAGATCCGGGTTCTCCAACATGCCTGCCCAGGTCTCTTCCCAGTCCCGCCGATGCGCATCCGTCTGCTCGGCTCCGGCATCGATGAGCCGCTTGCTGTGGTGGACGGTGTACTGGGATCGTTGCGCGATCCGCTCGAGAAACGAGGTTGTCCAAGCCTCGAAGTCGGACGCGGGGATCACGGTGGTGACCAGGCCCCAGCGCTCGGCGTCCCACGGAGCGATCCGGTCCGAGCTGAACAGTAAATACTTCGCCCGGTGTGCCCCAACCTGCTCGACCAAACGCTCAAGGCCGCGTTGCGGATACAGCAGCCCCAGTTTGGAGGGGGTGAGGGCGAGGTGTGCATCCTCCGAACAGATCACGAGGTCACAGGAACTCGCAAGCTGCCAGCCCCCTCCCATGCAGACCCCCTGCACCAGTGCAACGGTCGGCTTGCTCACCTGGCCGATGACGCTATCGAGGAGGCTGAGGTGATCCGTGCGGTGGGAACCCGTCGCTTGGTCGTCGAGGACGGTCTCGACCTCGTGGATGTCAGCTCCGGCGCAGAAATCCGGTCCGGAACCGCGCAGGGCGATGACCTTGACCTCCGGGAGGCGATCGAGCCGTCGAAACTGCTCGGCGAGGGAGAGGCAGAGCTCTTTCGTGAGCGCGTTCTTTTTTTCGGGTCGCTGAATATGAATGGTGCCGACGCTGTTGCTGATGGACACCGTGCACAGCTGCGGGTCGAATGACGGCGCGTTCACGAAGAAACCTCCAGGCTGGATGCTGATTGATAGAGATCGCCGGACGCGAGAAGCGCTTCGATTTCTTCCTGAGAGTACCCCAGGTCAGCGAGCACTCGAGAGCTGTCACTGCCCAGGGCGGGAGGAGCCAGCGCGACCCCTGTGGGCGTGCCGTCGACGGAGAGCGGCCCCCGCAAGAGACGAAGCGGAGTGCCGTCCGCTCGGGTGACCTCGTGAATCATCGACAGAGCTTCGGTGTGCGGGTGGGCGACGATCTGCGCGTAATTGAGGATGGCCCCGCAGGGGATTCCTGCATCGTTGAGCCGGTTGATCCAGAACTCCGCGGCTTCTTCGAGGAGGCGCTCCTGCAAGCTTTCCTTGAGTGCTGAGCGGTGTTCATTTCTGCTCCGGGAGGTTGCGTACCGGGGATCTTCGAATACCTCAGGGAGCTCAACAACGTCCGCAAAAGCGCGCCAGTGCGCGTCGGTCGTGACTGCGATCACCAGGGGTTCGCTCGCCGTGGCGAACACTCCGTACGGAGCGATTGAGGGGTGATCGTTCCCCATCGGTCCGGAGACCACGCCATTGGTGATCGCGTTTTGGCTCTGGTAAAGGGAAAGGCTGAGCGCCGTTTCGAACAGTGAGGTGGAAACCCGGCTCGGGCCCTGGTCGCGCTCCCGCCCGAGGAGGGCACCGAGCAAGCCGACCGCCGCGGTCATGCCGCTGGCCAGATCGACAATCGAGAGACCGACCCGATACCCGACCGAACCAACGGGCCCGGTAACCGAGGTGATGCCGGTAACAGCCTGCATGATCTGATCGAGCCCGGGCAGGTGGCTGAGCGGCCCGGTTTCTCCGAAGCCGCTGACCGAGGCCACGACGAGGCGGGGGTTGAGGGCGCGGAGTCGGTCGGCGTCGTATCCCATCTTGTCGAGGGTGCCCGGCTTGAAATTTTCCACGAGGCCGTCCGCGGTTTGAATCAACTGATCCAGGATCTGCTTCCCTTCCTCGCTGTAAAGGTTGACCGCGACAGAGCGTTTATTTCGGTTGATGGAGTCGTGGTACAGGCTGTGGTTCTGGTCGAAGGGGGCCCAGGATCGGGAAGGGTCTCCGCCCGTGACCGATTCGATCTTGATGATCTCTGCGCCGAGATCCGCGAGGAGCGTGGTGCAATAGGGTCCGGCCAGGGCCCTGCTGAGATCGACGATCCGAAATCCGGTGAGCGGGCCGGGCTGGGTCGTTGCACCGAAACCTGAGTTGGGGCGTCGAGTGCTCTCGGAGTGCTGAGTACTGTGCATTGCTGATTGCCTTTCGAAACGGTTAGAGCGAGAACGGGAAGACGAGGAGTCCGATCAAGAGCGCGGGCCCCACAACGACCATGGACAGCCCCCAACGCATCAGGAGTTGGTTCATTCGTGGACGTTCGGCCTCGTCAACCGAGGCGACGAGGGTCGCCCCCGCCGTGGAGAATGGAGAGACATCCACGATGGAGGAGCACACGCCGAGAGCCGCGATCACGGCCCACCCGGCGATATCCCCGGAAGAAACCAGCGGAATTGCCAGGGGAACGAGCGCGGCAAGAATCCCCGTCGTCGAGGCGAACGCTGAGATCAGGCCGCCCATGAGGCACAGAATGAACGCGGCTACGAGCGGCGAGCCGATTCTGCTCGCGGCCTCGCCGAGCAGGGTCACCGCGCCCATGGTCTCCAGCACCCCGACGAAGGTGATGATTCCGCCGACCATGAGCACCGTGGACCAGTCGACTTTGCCCACCGCGGTTTTTCCGGTGTTGGGGTCGAGTATGGTCAGCAGCGTTGCAAAGGACAGGCAGAGCACCCCAATGTCCGGGCTGAGATCGAGGACCGACAGCGCCACGACGCTCGCGATGAGGCCGAGGATGCACAGCACCGTCAAGCGTTGCATTGCGGTGAACTTTTCGGCGAGCTGCGGAACGGCGACCCGCTCAGCGGTCAGGGTTCCCGTGCCGGACGGTGACCGTTGGGCGCTATTCGACGCGGTGACGGGGGCCTCAGGGCCCGCGTCGAAGCCCGATTGCTCGGGGAAGGAAGTCGGGCTCCCTCCGTTGCGAGCGCCAACCGCGCGCCTGCGTGCGGACCGGAAACCGCCGAACAGCACGTAGGCGAACGCGAGGAGGAGAAGATTCACCGCCACGGCGATGCCAAACAGGAGCATGGGGTCGAGGGGAATATCTACGGAGTGCGCCGTGCCGTAGGTGACAATTCCGAACAGGCTGGTGGGCGCGAATGCTCCGGCGCTCAGACCGGAACCGATAGCGAGGCCCATCAACATGCGGTCCACACCGTATTGCTTCGCCAACGGCATCCCGATGGGGGCCATGACCAGGCCAGCGATCGGGGAGCCCATCGCGGAGACTCCGCCGGTGAGGAAAAAGAATGCCAGCGGCAGGACCGAAGCTCGGTTCCCCACGATGCGGATCGCGCCGTGGATCAGGCGGTCGATCGTGCCGTTTGCCTGAGCGATCCCGAAGAAATAGGTCACCCCGACAAGGAGCACCAGGATCGAAACCGGGAAGCCGGAGAGGACCTCGGGCAGGCCCATGTTGCCGAGCCAGAGGCCGACCGCCGCAGCCGTGGCGATCATGATCACCCCCAGGTGGACCTTTCGCAGAGTTGCGAGAACAAACACCCCGGTAAAGACGAGTAGCGCTGTGATTTGGGCCGCCATTGGCCTTCCTTTCGGCTATGTGATCGGGAATTACCCGAAAAGTCTCCCCCCGCTGGTTTAACCAATGAACCGTCGGTTCATTTTGTTCCGAGTAAACCTACCCATGCTCTTGGGGCTCGTCAAGGCATGAAGGCGCGAAGATGGGGGTTATGAGTACCCAGAGTGTTGTTACTGCGATCCGTGTCCTGGAGACGGTGTCAGAGTTCCAGCCGATCGGGCTGTCCGAGTTGGCCCGCCGTCTTGAAGCCTCAAAGGCGACCGTGTTTCGAGCGCTCACGACCCTGGAAACGCTGAGCTGGGTGGTTCAGGGTGAGGGCGGTGGGCTCGGGACGGATTGGTCGCTGACCCCGCACGCATACTCCGTGGCGGTTCGCGGGGGCGCGATGCGAAGTCTGCGCGATGCCGCGCTTGGCCCCATGAGCGCACTGCAGCTGAAGAGTACCGAAACGGTCCACCTCGCCGTTCCGGACGGCGATGCGCTCGTGCTCGCCGAGCGTATCGACACCTCCCACGCGTTGCGGGCGTTCCTCGCGCTGGGGAGCCGGGTCCCACTGCACGCTTCGGCGACCGGGCTTGCGTTTCTGAGCGCAAGCACCGACCGGGTCGTGGAGCGTTACCTGGGTGGCGCGCTGGAGCGGGTGAGTCCTCGGACGATTACTGACCCGGAGCGACTCTGGGACGAAATTCGCATTATTCGAGGTCGTGGCTTTGCCATCAATGAGGAGGGCATGAGTGAGGGCATCACCTCGGTCGGCGCTCCAATCGTGAATCAAAGCGGAGTGCCCATGGCCTGCGTGTCGATTTCCGGCCCCTCGAGTCGGGTGACCCCGGACCGATTTGTCACCGCGGGGGAGGCGGTGCGGGCGACTGCCAAGGAAATTGCGTTGCGTATTGAAGCGCAGTGGACGCCGGGCACCTAGGCCTCGAGCCTGCCACCCCTTGCCCCGGCAAGGGGCCCGCCCTTGACAAATAATGAATCAATATTCATTATTGAATGAACATTCACGATGGGGTGGGTTCCCGAGGAGGCCGGGTGAGTTCAAACGATGAAGTTCGGGAGCAGAAAGCCACTCGGCCGAGCCCCAGGGTGCTCGCGAGGCAGCTCGACGCGAGAAAGCGAATTCTCGAGGCGGCTCGGGGGGTCATCGGGGACCTCGGCTTCGCCGGCGCCCAAGTCGCCACTGTCGCGGACATCGCGGGGGTCGCCACCGGCACGATCTACCGCCACTTCACCTCGAAAGCGGAGTTGTTCTCCGAAGTGCTCAGAGCGGTGTGTGAGCGAGAGCTCGACGTCGTCCGAGCGATTGCCGCTGAGGAGGGCCGTACGGCAGCCGAGCGACTCCACGACGCGGTGTTCACCTTTGTCGCTCGAGCGCTTCAGAGCGGTGACCTCGCCTACGCCGTGATCGTGGAACCGATGGACTCCGAAGTTGATCACGTCAGGTTAGCGGCCAGGCGAGGCCTTGCTGACGCATTCGCTGCGTTGATCCGAGAGGGAATCAGCGCTGGGGAGTATCCGGAACAGAACGCGGAGCTTCGTGGCGCAGCGGTCGTTGGTGCGTTCTTGGAAGGGGTCGTTCACCCCCTCGAACAATCCCTGTTGACGTTGGCCGAACGAGAGGAGGTCGGAGAGGAAATCGCGCAGTTTTGCGTTGCCGCGCTCACAAAGCGAGCGTGATCATCGCGGGGGACTCAAGCTGGGGAATCAGGATCAAGAGGATCGAAGACCAGAGAAAGAGAAACCTCATGCACGCTCCAGAAATTTTAGAAACCGCGGGAGAGCTCGACTTTTCCCAGCAGCGTCCGGTCCCGGTAGAGAACCTGATCCCGGACCTCGTCGACGTAAACGCCTTCCGGGGAGACGCAATCGCTTCCGATGTGATCGCCCATCGTGCTCCGTGGGCGAAAGAGCGAGCGGTCCGGCTGGGAGGTCAGGTCTGGGACCCGACCGTGCTCCGGGCGGCGGACGACGCTCAGCGGTACATCCCGGAACTGCGGACGTTGGACAGACTGGGGAACGAAGTGTTCGACGTGAAGTTTCACCCGAGCTATCACCAGCTGATGTCCTGGGGGTTCGGCGCCGGTGTCCACTCCCTTGGCTGGACCGCTGAACAGCCCGGAGGACACTCGGCACGCGCGGTGCTCTCGTACCTCTGGAACCAGATTGACGGGTCAACCGCCTGCCCAACGGGGATGGCGTACGCGTCAATCCCTGTGCTTCGGAGCCTGCCCGAACTCTCGGGATGGGCAGCAGCCGTGTCGACGGAGGGCTATGACCCACGGGATCTTCCCATCCAGGAAAAGACCGCCGCGACGATCGGTTACTTCATGACCGAGAAGCAGGGCGGTTCTGATCTCCGCGCGAATGTGACCGTTGCG
The DNA here is from genome assembly GCF_035726885.1 of Leucobacter sp. M11. Classification (NCBI taxonomy): domain Bacteria; kingdom Bacillati; phylum Actinomycetota; class Actinomycetes; order Micrococcales; family Microbacteriaceae; genus Leucobacter; species Leucobacter sp. M11. The sequence goes on from NZ_JAPFRB010000004.1 coordinate 16,458, forward strand.
CGGCCAATGAACACGCGAGGGCCTGGGGAGACATACCTGCTCAACGGTCATAAGTGGTTCGCTTCCGTACCGATGTCGGATGGTTTCCTCACGGTTGCGCAAACGCTTGCTGGCGTTTCCTGCTTTCTCGTGCCCCGACGGCTGCCAGACGGAGAGCTGAACCATTTCACGATAAACCGGCTCAAGGACAAGCTGGGGAACCGCGCAAATGCGTCATCCGAAATTGAATATCACGGGGCGCACGCGATCCTGATCGGGGAGGAAGGGCGAGGCATCAAAACAATCCTGTCTTCGGCCGAGTACACGCGTCTCGATTTCGCCATCGGCTCGGCGGGCCTCATGCGGGCCGCGCTCTCCCAAGCGATGCACTTCAACGATCGACGTGAGACCTTCGGCGTCGTGCTTTCCGAGAACCCCATTCAGTCGGCGGTCCTCGCTGATCTCGCCCTGGAGTGGGCAGGTGCCTCGGTGCTCGGTTTCGCAGTTGCGGCAGCAGAGGACCACCAGGACCAAGAGGCTGAGCGTCTCTTCTCAAGGCTCATGACACCGGTCGCAAAATATTGGAACTGTCGGCGGGCCCCCGGAGTCGTGGAAGAAGCGATTCAGTCGATCGGAGGAAATGCGTTCATCGAGGAGCACCCACTCCCCAGGTATTACCGGGAGGCACCGCTCAACTCCATCTGGGAGGGTACTTCCAACATGATGGTGATGGACGTTACGAGAGTGCTGACGCGGCAGCCGGAGGCATTCCGGATCGTGCAAGAGCGTCTTCAAACCGGCGCTCTGGCGCACACAGCGGTCGCCGGAGCCCTCGCGGAGCTGGCCCTCCTTGCGCAACGCCCCGAAGAGATTTCCCGATACTTTGTGACTCGGCTCGCCCTGGTTGCGCAGGCAGTGCTCCTGCTGGAATCTGCTCCAACGGAGGTCGCGGAAGCGTTCATTGCGACGCGGTTGCGTTCGGGGTGGGGGCCCGGATACGGATCAATTCGGGGGGTGGACAATGCCCGAATTCTTGAGTTTGCTCGGATCTGAGCCTGCCAGGGCTCGGGTGGATGACAGCCCCCTTTCTCCGCTCGCGTTCCTGCATCGATCCTCGCTCGTGTTCCCTGAGAAGGTGGCGCTGGAGTATGAGGGGACCACCTGGACCTATCGTCAGTTCCGCCGGGAAGTTGAGGACCGGGCAGCCCTCTTTCGACAGATCGGTGTCACTGCGGGAGACCGGGTCGCCTACATGATGCCGAACCTGCCTGAGATGCTCTTCGCCCACTACGCGGTTCCGCTCGTGGGCGCTGTGTTAGTGCCCATCAACACCAGGCTGGGGCAAGACGAGGTTCAATACATCCTGAACCACAGCGGTTCGAGCGTGCTGGTTGCCGACGCGGAATACAGCTCTGTGATTGCGCCGATTCGAGCAACGCTCAGCAGCGTCCACACCGTCTACGTCTGCGAGGACGAACACGCGGCTGCGACCGCAACCGGAATCAGCTGGGGTGAGCGGTTGCACGAGGCCATCGCCGCCGGAGTCGAGGGCGACCGAAGCTTCCGGTGGTCGCCCGACGACGAACGTCGACCCATCTCTATCAACTACACCTCGGGCACGACCGGGAAGCCAAAGGGGGTGGTCTATACCCACCGCGGTGCGTATCTGAACGCGCTCGCAGAGGTGTTGCACTCGCGATTCACTGCTGAGTCCGTGTACCTCTGGACCCTCCCAATGTTTCACTGCAACGGGTGGTGCACGACGTGGGCCCTCGTCGCCGTCGGCGGCCGACAGGTCTGTTTGCGTGCCGTGCGAGGCGACAGGATTTGGGGTCTGATCGATGCGTGCGGCGTGACGCACCTGAATGGGGCCCCGCCGGTCGTGACCACAATCCGGGATTCGAACCGCGCCCACGAGCTTTCTGCGCCAATCGTGATTACGAGCGGCGGTGCGCCGATCAGCCCCACGGTGTTGCAGGAGATGGAATCTCTCGGGTTCCTGATGCTGCACATTTACGGACTGACCGAGACCTACGGGCCGATCTCTGTCTGTGAGCCACAGGATCGGTGGGCGGAACTGTCCCCCGGGGACCTTGCCGCGGTCCGATCTCGCCAAGGGGTGCAGATGATTCCCGCTGATCGACTGCGGGTCGTCACAGGGACAGCCCGGAAAACCCAGACCTCCTCGATGTCCCGCCCGACGGTGAGACGATTGGCGAGATTGTCATGCGCGGAAACACCGTCATGAGTGGGTACTACCGAGACGATGAGGCCACCAGAAAGGCCTTCACGGGTGGGTGGTTTCACTCGGGAGATCTCGGCGTGATGCACCCAGACGGCTACATTGAGCTCCGGGACCGGGCGAAGGACATCATTATTTCTGGCGGGGAGAATATCTCCACGATTGAGCTGGAGCACGCCATTGCTTCCCACCCGGATGTGCTCGAGGTGGCTGTCATCGGTGTGCCGGATGAGCGCTGGGGCGAACGGCCGAAGGCCTTCGTCAAGCCTCGGCTCGGACACGTTCTCAAAGCGGAGGACGTGCTGGCTCACCTCTCGAATCGAATCGCAAAATTCAAAATTCCGGATGAGGTCGACATCCTGGAGGATCTCCCGAAAACTGCGACGGGGAAAATCCAAAAATTTATCCTTCGGCGACCCCAGCTCGCCGCCAAGACCGGGAAATAAGGGTGGGCCGGCGCCCGCCGGTCCGAGAGTGATCGGGGCGGGGCAGCCACGCTGGGCGGCGGAGCCTGCCGAGGCTCGGTTCGGCCTGCCGTCGTGCGGCCCGTATCGATGCCCGGGCGTGAGCCTGTCGCGCTGACCGTGCAGGTGCTGCCGATAGCCCCCAGAGTGAAAATGAGGTGTGACAATGATGTCTCAACGCATGGTGACCGAGCCCCCAGCCAGCCGCGCCGTGATGCGACGGGTTTCCACGGCAAGCGCAGTCGGAACGACGATCGAGTTTTATGATTTTATGATTTATGGCACCGCGGCTGCGCTGGTGTTCCCGACGGTGTTCTTCCCGGTTTTGGGAGACGCTGCCGGCACCGTCGCTTCGTTCGCGACCTTTGCGGTGGCCTTCATCGCCCGACCCCTCGGGGCGCTCATCTTTGGGCACTTCGGGGACCGAATCGGACGGAAACGAACGCTGATCACAACGCTGCTTCTCATGGGCATCGCGACGGTACTCATCGGATCGCTCCCCAGCGCCGAAACGATCGGAATCCTAGCCCCGATCGCGTTGGTCGCGCTTCGAGTCTGCCAGGGTCTGGCGGTCGGGGGAGAGTGGGCTGGGGCGTCGTTGCTGACAGCAGAATACGCTCCGCCTCATCTCCGGGGGCGCTACGGAGTGTTCCCGCAACTGGGGGCACCCCTGGGCTTCGGCTTTGCCAGTGCCACGTTTCTTCTCGTGAATGTTTTCGTCGGCGAAACCTCTGACGCGTTCCTTTCGTGGGGGTGGCGCGTGCCCTTCCTCGCGAGCGCGTTGTTGGTGCTCATCGGTTTGTATGTGCGACTGCGGGTTGAAGAGACACCGATCTTTGCTCAACAGCAGCGGGAGCCTCGCGGTGAGCGGACAGGATCCCCGATGATTTCGGTGTTTCGGGAGCAGCCGCGTGAGCTGTTGCTCGCTGCGGGCACGATGTCAATGCTCTTTGCCTTCTTCTACCTGGGTACCGCATTCCTGACCTCATACGGGACGTCGTCGATGGGCTTGTCCCGGGCGACGGTCCTGTCGCTCGGGATCGTCGGAGCGCTGGTGTTCACGCTCTCGGTGATTATCTCGGGGACGATTTCGGATCGCTTCGGGAGGCGAAAAGTGGTGATGGCCTCTTGTGTGGTGTCCATTCCCTGGGCCCTCGTCTTGTTCCCCATCCTGGATGTCGGAACCGGGTGGGCGTTTCTCTTTGGCCTGTCCGGCACCCTGGCGATCATGGGCTTCTCTTATGGCCCGGCGGGGTCCTTCCTGCCGGAGATGTTTCATACGAAGTACCGGTACACTGGCGCCGGGACCTCGTATTCACTC
>NZ_JAPFRB010000004.1:20488-26931 GCF_035726885.1 Leucobacter sp. M11
CGCCCATTCTTGCCTCCTGGATTTCCGAAAGCGGCGGGGCTGGGTACCAGATCGGGATGATGCTGGCCTGCTTCGGGGTGTTGAGCACAGTTTGCTTGCTCTTCCTCGCGGAGACCCAAAAGGGATCCTTGGCCTCCGCAGCGGAGCCGAGCGGGAAAGAGCGCCGTTCGTGACGATTTAGAGCCGGATGCCACCCGCCCGGCGCGAGCCGGGGACCGGGAGGAGGCCCTCGGCGATGCCGCGGGCCGTGCGGACCCAGGCGTCGCTGCCCTCGAGCCCGGACTTGGCCATCGCGCCCTCGAGCAGGAGCGCGAGGTGCGCGGCGAGCGGTCCCGGGTCGTCCGTCAGCGGGGCGAGGTGCTCGGCGAGGATCGCCTCCACCTCGTCCTTGTGCTCGCGCACGGCGGCGCGGCCCGGGTGCCCGGCGGGCAGCTCGGCGGCGGCGTTCAGCAGGCCGCAGCCGCGCCAGCCCTCCCGGTACTCGGCGTTCGCGTGATCCGCGTAGGCGTCGAAGACGGCGAGCACTCGCTCGCGCGGAGAGCTTGCGGCGTGCAGCCGGGCGCGGAACAGCCCGAGCCACTCCTCGTGACGCTCCCGGAGGTACGCGGTGACCAGCTCGTCCTTGGACGCGAAGTTGTTGTAGAGGCTCATCTTGGCCACGCCCGCGGCCGAGATGACGGCGTCGATGCCCGTTGCCGTGATGCCGGAGGCGTAGAACTCGGTCGCCGCGGCGGCCAGGAGGCGCGCTCGGGCCGGGGCGGGTCGGGCGGTGCGCTCGGACACGGGGCCTCCGTTCCTGTGGGGTGGTCTCGCCCAGTGTACTGGGTAGACTGATCTGTCTAGTAGGGTGTGTCGCATGTCGACCTCACCCGCCGCGCGCCCCGGACTCGGCGTGCTCCTCGTCCTGGCCGCCTCGCTCCTCTGGGGCACGACCGGCACCGCCGCGACGCTCGCTCCGGAGGTCAGCCCCCTCGCGATCGGCGCGGTTGCTCTTGGGATCGGCGGCCTGCTCCAGGCGGCGGTGGCCGGGCGGAGCCTGCGCTCGGCCCTGCCCCTGCTGCGGCGGCGCTGGCCCATCGTGTTGGCGGGCGGACTCGGCGTCTTCGCCTACCCGCTCGCCTTTTACAGCAGCATGCACCTGGCCGGGGTGACGATCGGCACGGTCGTGTCCCTGGGGTCCGCGCCCGTCTTCGCGGTCCTCCTCGAGTGGGCGGTGGATCGCACCCGTCCCAGCCGGCGCTGGGCCCTCGCCGCCGGGCTCGGCCTGCTCGGCATGGCCCTGCTCAGCGTGGCCGGGGGTGAGGTGGGCGGTCAGGCGGGCGGCGCCGTGCCGGGGACGGCCCTCGGGCTCCTCGCGGGCGCGAGCTACGCGGGCTACGCGTGGGCGGCGCACCGCCTCATTGGCCCGGGGGTGAGCTCCCGGGCCGCGATGGGGGCCGTCTTCGGGCTGGGCGGCCTCCTCCTCATCCCCGTGCTCCTGGCGACGGGGGCGCCGCTCATCGCGTCCTGGCGGGCCTTCGGGGTTGGCGCGTATATGGCGCTGGTGCCGATGTTCCTCGGCTACCTGCTCTTCGGCGTCGCCCTGCGGCACCTGGATGCCTCCACCGCGACCGTGCTCACCCTCTCCGAGCCCGTGATCGCCGCCCTGCTCGCCGCCGCGGTCGTGGGGGAGCGGCTCTCCCCGCTCGGCGGGGTCGGCATGGTGCTCATCGGCGCGAGCCTCGCGCTCAACGGCCTCCGGCCGGGCCCGCGGGGGCGGACCCGCTCCGCCTAGCGGAGCGTGTCCAGCAGCACCGTGAGCTGGGCAAGCGTGGTGCGCGGGTTCAGCACGGCGAAGCGCAGGTTGCTCCGGCCCCGGTGCGAGCTCGGAGTCACGAACGCCGTCTGCGCCTCCAGGAGCCGATCCGACCAGGCGGCGTAGTCGGCCGCCTCCCAGCCGATCCGCTCGAAGACGACGACCGAGAGCTGCGGGTCCCGGACGAGGCGCAGCTCGGGACGGGACGCGATCTCGGCGGCGATGTCGTGGGCAACTGTGAGCGCCTGGCCGATGGCGGCGCGGTAGGCCCCGGCGCCGTAGGTGCTCAGCGAGAACCACAGCGGCAGGCCGCGGGCGCGCCGGGTGAGCTGGATCGCGTAGTCCGAGGGGTTCCACTCGGGAGCCTCGTTGAGCGTGTCCAGGTAGGCGGCGTGCTGGGTGTGCGCCAGCCGCCCGGCCTCCGGGGTGCGGTAGAGCAGCGCGCAGGAGTCAAACGGCGTGTACAGCCACTTGTGCGGATCGACGATGAGTGAGTCCGCGTCCTCGACCCCCGCGAAGCGGTGCCGAGCGATCGGGGAGAGCATCGCGGCGAGTCCGTATGCCCCGTCCACGTGGAACCAGAAGTCGAACTCGCGCTTCAGGTCCGCGACCGAGCGAAGGTCATCGACGATGCCGAAATTGGTCGAGCCAGCCGTGGCCACGACCGCGAAGACCGCGTCGCCGTGCTCCGCAAGGGCGGGGCGCACGTGGGCACCGCGGAGCTGGCCGTCCTCGTCCGTTGGCACCGTGACGACCTCGACATCCATCACCGCGGCGGCGGAGGCGATCGAGGAGTGCGCCTCCTCGCTGCACACGACGATCCAGGAATCCGGGGCGGAACCGCCCGCGGCCCGGCGGCGGCGCTTGGCGTCGTCGCGCGCCGCGACGAGCGCGGAGAGGTTCCCGATCGTGCCGCCCTGCACGAAGACCCCGCCAGCCCCGGCGGGGAGCCCGAACTCGCCCGCGAGCCAGGCCAGGGTCTCGTTCTCGGCGTGGACGACCCCGGAACCCTCCATCCACGAGCCGCCGTAGAGGGCGGTCGCGGACACCGCCATGTCAAAGGCCTGCGCGGCCTTGGTGGGTGCCGAGGGGATAAACGCGAGGTACTGCGGGTGATCCGTGGAGATGCACGCGGGGGAGAGGATGTGCTCGAAGACCGACAGGGCGCGGTCGGCCCCCATGCCCTCCTCGGAGATGCGCTCGTTGACGAGGCGGGACAGCTCCCGCTCCGACATCGGCTTGTCGAGCGGCACCTCGGAGGCCAGGAGCCGCCGCCTGGAGAAGTCGAGGACTCGGTCGATGAGGCGCACGTTCTCGTCGGTGACCTCGTGCATGCGGGCCGGTCCGGAGGAGCCGGGGGCGGGGTGGGTCATGGGCGTGTGGTCCTTCCCGGGGGTGGTGTGGGCGCGCGGGATTGCCGCTCTCGGTCAGCGTAGTGGAGCCCCGCGACCGGCTCCCCCGTGGCGCGCCCGAGGGTGCCTGCCGCCCCCACGAACGGGCTTGGGGCGGCGGCCGGGCGGTCGCGCCGGGCCCGGCGCGCCGCAACCGGCTCGGCGAGCGGCGGCTCAGTCCGCCCGGTCGTTGAAGCGGCGCAGGGAATCGCGCAGCGCCGTCAGGTCCTCCGGGGCCCAGTCGGCGAAGCGGGCCTGGTAGTCGGCGCTCATCTGGCGGCGCAGCTCCGCGACCTTCGAGCGGGACAGCTCCGTTGAGCGCAGCAGCGTCGATCGCCGGTCCGTCGGATCCGGTTCGGTCTCCACGAGGCCGAGGGAACGCAGCAGCGTCACCTGGCGGCTGATCATCGCCTTGTCCATTTCGAGCCGCTGGGCGAGCTCGGTCGCCGTGATGGGCTCGTTGCGGAGCACGGTGTGCAGCACGAAGATGCCCGAGTTTTTCAGGTCCGGGTGGATCCGGCGCGCGTAGCGCGCCGAGCGGGAGCGCACGAAGGAGAACACCTCAGAGAACTCGGCGACGATCCCCACGACCGTGTCATCGGCGGGGTCGCTGCAGGGGCTCTCCGGGGTGGTGGGGGGTGTGGTCATCGTGGTCCCGCTCCGCTTTCGCTCGTTCACGGTCTAGCCTACGGCTAGTCCGCGATCCCCGTTCCCGGCAGGGAGGCGGCCCGCTTGGCTTCCTGCTCCGCGAGCAGCTGGGAGGTGGTCTTGTCGCCGAGCCGGGCATTCGGCAGCCAGATGATCGCGATGAGGGCCACGACCGCGAGCGGCACGGCGGCGAGGAACACGTTGCCGATCGCGTGGCCGTAGGCGTTTTCGACCACGTCGCGGATCGGCTCGGTCAGCTTGTGCAGCTCGGGGATGGTCCCCCCGGACAGCGCCTCGGCCCCGAGGCGGTCCTTCGGAGAGAGCGCCCCGATGCCCTCGGTGATGTATCCGGCCACCTGTGTGCCGAGCATGGCACCCATCGCGGACATGCCCGCGGTGCCGCCGATGCTCCGGAAGAAGGTGACCGAGGAGCTGGCCACGCCGACCTGCTGCGGGGCCACCGCGTTCTGGGTGATGAGTACGAGGTTCTGCATGGTCATGCCCACCCCGGCCCCGACGAGCGCCATGTAGACGGACACGAGGACGAAGCTCGTGTCGTAGCGCAGGGTGCCCATCAGGAGGAGCCCGCCGGTGAGGAGTACCCCGCCGAGGATCATCCAGTGTTTCCAGGTGCCGGTCTTCGAGATGCGCTGCCCGACGAGGGTGGACGCGATCAGCACCCCGGCGACCATGGGGATCGTCAGCAGGCCAGATTCCGTGGGGGTCTTCCCGCGGGCGAGCTGCATGTACTGGCCGAGGAACACGGAGGTGCCGAACATGGCGACGCCGACGCTCAGGCTCGCGACGACCGAGAGGGTGAAGGTGCGGTTCTTGAAGAGGGTCATCGGGATCAGCGGCTCCTCGGCCCGGATCTCGACGAACACCGCGGTGACGAGGGCGATGAGCCCGCCGCCGACCATGATCAGGCTCTGCACCGACCACCACTCGATCTGGTGACCGCCGAGGGTGACCCAGATCAGCAGGCTGGACACACCCGCGGAGATGAGCGCCGCCCCCAGGTAGTCGATCTTCACGGGGCGCTTCACCGTGTGCAGGTGCAGGGTGCGCTGCAGCATCACGATCGCGACGACCGCGACGGGCACGGCGACGTAGAAGTTCCAGCGCCAGCCGATGGAGTCGGTGATGACCCCGCCGAGGAGCGGTCCGCCGACCGTGGCGACCGCCATGACCGCGCTCATCAGGCCCATGTACTTGCCGCGCTCGCGGGGGCTGATGATGTCGGCCATCACGATCTGCCCGAGGGCGGCGAGCCCGCCCGCGCCGAGACCCTGGACGATCCGGCACACGATGAGCCAGGTGGGGTCCTGCGCCATGCCCGCGAAGGCGGAGCCCAGGGTGAAGATCACGAGAGACAGCTGCAGCAGGAACTTCTTGTTGACGAGGTCCGCGAGCTTGCCCCAGATGGGGGTGGTCACCGCGGAGGCGAGCATCGTGCCCGTGATCACCCAGGTGAAGGCGGCCTGCGTGCCGCCCAGCTCCGCGATGATGCGCGGCATCGAGGTGCCGACGACGGTGCTCGCGAGCATCGACACGAAGATGCTCAGCATCAGCCCCGCGAGGGCCAGCCGCTTCGCCCGCCCGGTCAGCGGCGCGAAGCCGCCCGGGGGCGCGACCGCCGGGGTCGCCGGTGTGTCGGGCGCCGGGGTTGCGGGGGCCGGTGCGGTGCGGGACTGGGGAATTTCAGGCATGGTCTCTTTCGGCGCGGTGCTTGGTTGACAAACGGCAACTATACGCGACATCGTTGACAATAATCAACTTGCCTCGCCGAGTGTTTGCCGAGTGTTCTCGGCCCCGCGCAACCCGGGCCGCACCCGCCCCGGTTCGCGAACGCCCCCGGGGATGCCACAATAGGGGGGTTGGCAGAAAGGGTGCGTTCGTGACCACAACTATCGGTGTCATCGGCGGCGGACAGCTTGCTCGAATGATGATCCCCCCGGCGATCCACCTGGGACTCGGCATTAGCGTCCTCGCCGAAGCGGAGCACTCCAGCGCCGAGCGCGCCGCGGACCGGGTCGGCGACTACCGCGACCCCGAGACCGTCTACGCCTTCGCCGAAACCGTCGACGTCATCACCTTCGACCACGAGCACGTGCCGCCGGTGATCCTCGAGGAGCTCGTGCGCCGCGGCGTCCCCGTGCACCCCGCCCCGCACGCCCTGCAGTACGCGCAGGACAAAATCATCATGCGCCAGAAGCTCACAGAGCTCGGCGTCCCCGTGCCCGCCTGGGCCGCGGTCGCCACCGAGGCCGAGCTCGACGCCTTCATCGCCGCCAACGGCGGACGGGTCATCCTCAAGACCGCCCGCGGCGGCTACGACGGGAAGGGCGTGCGCATCGTCTCGCACGCCGAGGAAGCCCGCGACTGGTTCGCCGCGCTCGCCGAAGACGCCCACGGCGGCCAACTCCTCGCCGAGGAACTCGTCGATTTCCGTCGCGAACTCTCCCAGCTCGTCGCCCGCCGCCCGAGCGGTGAGGTGCGCGCCTGGCCCGTCGTGGAAACCATCCAGCGAGACGGCGTCTGCGCCGAGGTCCTCGCCCCCGCACCGACCGAGCGCCCCGAAATCCTCGACGAGGCCGCCCGCATCGGGC
>NZ_JAPFRB010000004.1:26976-27305 GCF_035726885.1 Leucobacter sp. M11
AGATGTTCGAAACCGTCGACGGGCGCGTCCTCGTGAACGAGCTCGCGATGCGCCCCCACAACTCCGGGCACTTCTCCATCGAGGGTTCCGTCACGAGCCAGTTCGAACAGCACCTCCGCGCCGTCGCCGATCTGCCCCTCGGCGACACCGCGATGACCGCGCCCGCCGCGGTCATGGTCAACGTGCTCGGCGGCCCCGCCGAGGGCACGATGGCCGAGCGCTACCAGACGGCCCTCGCCGCCCACCCCGGCGCAAAGATCCACAGCTACGACAAGCAGCCCCGCCCCGGTCGCAAGGTCGGCCACGTCACCGTCGTCGGGAACGACCTG
>NZ_JAPFRB010000004.1:27342-29463 GCF_035726885.1 Leucobacter sp. M11
AGTTCGCCTAGGCCACCGGCAAGCCTCCGAAGACGCCCTTCGCCCGACCGACCGTCGGGCGGAGGGCGTCGCCGTTGCCGGGGCGCTCGGCGACGCCCAGGGCAATTTCGTGCTGACCGCCGGTCGGGGGTATGTTTCTCCAGGCGCCCGGAACGGCCGGGCTCGGGGCGGGACGGAACAGATGTCGACACGGCGCACACTCATCGGACTCACGACGGCGCTCGTGCTCGGGCTGGGCACGCTCGGCGTCGGCGTTGCCGCGCAGGCGGACTCCCCGGCCCTCGTCCAGCCCGAGTTCGACGGCACGATCACCTCCGCGGTGGCCGTCGCGCCGGACGACGCAGGCATCGACGCCGTGTACCGGCTGCGCCACGCGCCGGGGCGCTGGTGGGGCGAGGGCATCCCCGCGGACCCCGCGCAGCCGGCCCCGACCTCGCTGTCCGTGACCCGGCTGGACGGCGGGCAGCTCGCCCGAATCCCCCTCCGCGAGGACGCCGTGGGCGCGGCCAACCTCGGCATGTCCTCCAACACGGGCACCCTCGTGGCCGCACCGGCGGCAGGCCGTGTGCTCGCCGCCTACCCAACGGAGGCGAGTGAGGGCGGGGCGCTCGCCCTCGTCAGCGTCGCCTCCGGGGACCCGGGCGCCCGCTCCGCCACCGCGGACACCGTCGCCGAGGCGCTCATCGCCCCGACCGAGGGCAGGCGGATCCACGCGAGTTCCTTCGGCCTCCTGCCCTCGGGCGACGCGCTGCTGCTCACACAAGAGGCCGAGGAGTGGGAGACGGTCGGCGGGCTGACCGCCCGCGTCATCGACCCCGTCACCCTGCGGGTGCTCGAGACGCATCCCGTACTCGATGCTCGCGGCGAGCCCATCGTCGTCGCGTACCGGAACACGGTCAGCCCGCTGGCCGCCGTGCCCGCCCGGGGCACCGTACTGGCCACCGGCGAGCTGAACGGCCCGCTCGGCGGCGGAGGCGTGGAGATTTCCCTGGCGGACTGGGTGGGGACCCCGATCCAGCTGGACGGCTGGGACCCGCAGGCCCCGCGAGTGCTCGCCCTCGGCGACGGGCGCACCGCGGTGTTCACCCGGGTCGACTCGGAGGAGGACCCGGCGACCGGGGTCTTCCGCGAGTTCCAAGAGCTGGTGGTCGTAGACCTGGAGACCGGGGAAACGCGGAGCCGGGATCGGATCGGCTTCCCCGGCGACCAGGACGGGGCCGGCCCCGAGCCGTTCCTGTATCGGGCGCAGGCGCTCGCGCTCGACCCCGACGGGCAAACCCTGCGCGGGTTCACCCAGCCCCAGGGCAACGTCGAGCTCGGCACCCCCGTTGCGGTTTACCCCTTCTCCTTCCGCCCCGACGCCGCCGTGGGGAACCGGCTCACGATCGGCACCCCGCTCGCGGGCACCCGCCTGGTGCCGCAGCCCACCAGCGGGGCCGCCTTCTCCGCCGAGGGCTGCCTGGTCACCGCGAACAGCTTCGCCGTTGGCGCGCCCGGCGGGAGCGCGGGGGAGTGGGGCTGGCCAGAGGGCGTCACGCTGACCCTGTGCCCGCCGCGGCTGAGCGTGGAGCAGACCGAGGCCTCCGGCACGCTCGGCGAGCCCGTCCGGGTGACCTCCTCCGTATCGACCCCGGTCGGCGGCGTCGGCTACGCCTCGCTGCGCTGGCAGCGGCTCGGCGACGCGGGCTGGGTGGACGCGAGCGCGCCGACCCCGGCGAACGTCGCCGGGGCGGAGACTGCCGCCCTGGAGCTTCCCGCGACCGTCGCGCCGGTCACGGTGCGGCTGATCGCCGCCTCCGACGTCTTCGGCGAGGTGGCCGGCCCCGAGATCGTGGTCCGCGCGACCCAGGGCCCGGGCCCGACGACGGCCCCGCCGACCACCGTTCCGCCGACGACGGTTCCGCCGACGACCACGACCCCGCCGATCACGCTTCCGCCGACCGAGACCGCGCCGATCACGACCGCACCCACCGGGACCACGCCGGGGTCGCTGTCTGAGACCGGCGGTTCGTCCCCGGCGGCGCTCATCGTCGCCGCGGGCGTCCTGCTGACCGGCGGCGCGAGCATCGGCCTGCTTCGGCTCCGACGTCGCTGAATCCGCGAACGCGTGGCCGCCGCCCC
>NZ_JAPFRB010000004.1:29503-31850 GCF_035726885.1 Leucobacter sp. M11
CTCAGCGCGCGAGTGCGCTGAGCCGCTCGATTGCGAGGTCGATCGTGGCGTCGTCCTTGACGAAGGTGAAGCGCACCCAGGAGGAGAGGGCGCGCGCCGTGGGGGACCCTTCGCGGCAGAACGCGGACAGCGGCACGCAAGCGACGCCGAGCCGCTCGGGGAGGGCCCGGGCGAAGGCTGCGCCGTCGGGAACCTCGGGGCTCAGGAACGGACTCGCGTCGGCGCAGACGAAGTAGGTGCCGCCCGCGACCGAAACCGGGAAGCCCGCGGCGCGGAGCCCGGCGACGAGCCGGTCGCGCCGGGCGGCGAGCCCGTCCCGGAGCGCCGCGATGTCCCCGTCTCCCTCGACCAGGGCGCGGGCGATCGCGGGCTGGAACGGGGCACCGCCGGAGTACGTGAGGAACTGCTTGATCGCGAGCACCGCCTCGATCAGCTCGGCGGGCCCGGTCACCCAGCCGATTTTCCACCCGGTCAGGGAGAAAGTTTTCCCCGCGGAGGAGATCGTGAGGGTGCGCTCGCGCATGCCCGGCAGCGTGGCGATGGGGGTGTGCTCGAGGCCGTCGAAGGTGAGGTGTTCGTAGACCTCGTCGGTGACGACGATCGCATCCACCCGGGCCGCCGCCTCGGCGAGCGCGCCGAGCTCGGCCCGGCTGAGCACCGTCCCCGTCGGGTTGTGCGGCGTGTTCACGAGGATCAACCGGGTCCGCTCGGTCACGGCGGCCTCGAGCGCGGCAACGTCGAGGGCAAAACCCCGCTCCCCGGGCACGAGCGGGACGGTCACGTGCGTCGCCCCGGACATCGCGATCGTGGCCGCGTGGGCGTCGTAGAAGGGCTCCAGCGTGAGCACCTCGTCGCCGGGTCCGGCGAGCGCGAGCACCGTCGCGGCGATGGCTTCGGTGGCCCCCGCGGTGACGAGCACATCGGTCTCCGGGTCGTAGCTGAGGCCGTAGTGCCGGTCCTGGTGCGCGGCGATGGCCGCCCGGAGCGGCGCGATTCCGCGCCCCGGCGGGTACTGGTTTTCGCCGGAGGAGATCGCCTCCCGGGCCAGCTCGCGGATCCAGGCGGGGCCATCCTCATCCGGGAAGCCCTGCCCCAGATTTGCGGCCCCGGCGCGGGCGGCGAGGGCCGTCATCTCCGCGAAGATCGTGGGCCGCACGAGCCCGTCCGGGGCCGTGAGGCCGGTTGCGGATGCGACTGCGCGCCAACGAAGGGTCATGCCCCCAGCTTAGGGAGCCGAGAAGCCGCCCTCCACCTGGAACACGGTGCGACCCGAGTGGCTGCCCGCGAGGATCGACGCAAGCACCCGCGGCGCCTCGCGGACCGGGGCATCGTTCGTGAGCGCTGCCAGGCGAGCGGGGCGAAGATCGGTTGCAAGCCGGGCCCAGAGCCGGCGTCTCGCGTCGATGCCGAGCTGCACCGAGTCCATCCCCGCCAGGGTCACCCCGCGGAGGATGAACGGGAGCACGGTCGTGTCCAGGGCGGTGCCCCCGGTAAGACCGCTCGCGGCGACGATCCCGCCGTAGCGCAGCGCGCCGAGCACCCGGGCCAGGGTGGCCCCGCCGACCGTGTCGACCGCCGCCGCCCACTCGGCCCGAGCCAGGGGCCGGGGCTCCGATTCGTCCTCGGTGAGTCGGCCGATGACGCGGGCGGCGCCCAGGCCGAGCAGGTGGGCCTCCACATCGGCCTTGCCGGAGGAAGCGACGACCTCGTAGCCGAGGCCGGAGAGCAGGTCGACGCTGACGCTGCCGACGCCGCCGCTCGCCCCCGTCACGAGGACGGGGCCGTCGCCGGGGGTGATGCCGTGCGTTTGGAGCGCCTGCACGCTCATCGCCGCGGTGAACCCCGCGGTGCCGATGGCCATCGCCTCGCGGGCATCGAGCGCCCCGAGCGGCACGACCTGCTCGGCGGGCACTCGGGCGTACTCGGCGTAGCCGCCGTGCGCGCCGGTGCCGATCGCGTAGCCGTGCGCGAGCACGGGGGTGCCGACCAGGACGTCGGGGGAGTCGCTCGCCACGACGATCCCGGCGAGGTCGATGCCGGGCACCCGCGGGTACTCCCGCACCACCCCGCCGCCCACGGTGAGCGCGAGCGCATCCTTGTAGTTCGCGCTGGAGGAGCGCACCCGAATGAGCACCTCGCCGGGCGGCAGATCCTCGACGCCGAGGGTGGTGACCTCGGCGGAGACGCCGTCGCCGGTCTCCACGGCGATGAGCGCGGAAAAGCGCTGGGAGACGAGATCGTGCATGGGGCCCTCCTTGCCGTCCGTGAGCGTCGGCGGAGCCGCAACGCTCGGTCCCAGTAGGGTACCTCCCGCCGGACACGCAGGCGAGGGAGGCACCTGGGAAGC
>NZ_JAPFRB010000004.1:31902-32950 GCF_035726885.1 Leucobacter sp. M11
AATCTCGCGGCTCCGTCGCAGGGCTGGGCTCGGGCGTCGCCGCGGGCAGCTCCGCTTTCGCGCTCAGCTGGATGCCGAGCATCCCGAGCACCCGGAAGAAGCGGTCGTCGAAGTGCTTGCCGCGGCCGGTTTCCAGCTCGCTGAGCCAGCGCTGGGTCACCCCGAGCTGCGCGGAGAGCTCCACCTGGCTGAGGCCCCGGCGCTTTCGGACGACGCGGACGAGCGCGCCCAGGTCGTGCGGTGAGCTGATGGGGGTGGGCACGCGGCCTCCTGAATCGTGGCCAGGGCCCGGACGCCGTTGCTTCGGCACGCGAACCCGCGACCGGGTCGAAGTGTCATTGTACGTGCCCGGCTCCCCGCTCGCTACGATTGATTCATGACTCAGGACCAGGCGCAGGGCGCACTCGTAGGCGTAGTAATGGGATCCGACTCGGACTACCCGGTGATGAGCGAGGCCGTGCAGGTGCTCCGCGACTTCGGCATCCCGCACGAGGTGGAGGTCGTCTCCGCGCACCGCACCCCCGAGAAGATGGTGGACTACGGGCACGAGGCCGCGGGCCGGGGCCTGCGCGTCATCATCGCGGGCGCGGGCGGAGCCGCCCACCTGCCCGGCATGCTCGCCTCGCTGACCACCCTGCCCGTGGTCGGGGTGCCCGTCCCCCTCGCGAAGCTGGACGGCATCGACTCCCTGCTGTCCATCGTGCAGATGCCCGGCGGGATCCCCGTAGCCACCGTCTCCATCGGCGGCGCGAAGAACGCGGGCCTGCTTGCCGTGCGGATGCTCGCCGCGGGGAACCCCGAGCTCACCGCCCAGCTGGACGCCTACGCGGCCTCGCTCAAGGACATGGTCGCGGAGAAGAACGCGGCCCTGCAGGCGCGCATCGCCGCCGAGTAGCGTCCCCCGGCGCGGCGGGCCCTAGCCCACCGCGGTGCCGAACAGCATCCCGACGAGGTACGTGACCGCCATGGTGGCGGAGCCCATGACCACGTTGCGCAGCACCGCCCGCCCGGTCGGCGCACCGCCCAGCCGGGCGCTCAGCCAGCCCGT
>NZ_JAPFRB010000004.1:32999-33318 GCF_035726885.1 Leucobacter sp. M11
TTTGCGGCGGGCAGCAGGATCGCGGCGAGGGGGATCGCGGCCCCCGCGGCGAACGCGAGGAACGAGGACAGCGCGGCGACCCAGGGGCTCGTGAGCTTCTCGGGGTCCAGCCCCAGCTCGGCCTCCGCGTGCGCCGCGAGCGCGTCGTGCTCGGTGAGCTGCTCGGCCACCTGCTGGGCAAGCTCCGGGCTCAGCCCCTTGGCCTCGTAGATGCCCGCCAGCTCGGTCAGCTCCTCAGCGGGCATCGTCGCCAGTTCCCAGCGCTCCCGGGAGAGCACCGCGCGCTCCGTATCCCGCTGCGTGCTCACCGAGACGTACT
>NZ_JAPFRB010000004.1:33373-35088 GCF_035726885.1 Leucobacter sp. M11
GATGGCCACGGTATTGCCCGGGGACGCACCGGCCACCCCGATCACGAGGCCAGCGGTGGAGACGATGCCGTCATTCGCGCCGAGCACGCCGGCGCGGAGCCAGTTCAGCCGGGCCCCGAGCCCGCCAGCGTGCGCCTCGTCAGCGTGCGGCCCCGGGCGGCCCTCGGACGTGTCATCAGCGGACATCAGATCCCCCTGTCGCGTTCGGCGGCGAAGAGCTTCGCCGGCCGTCACCCGAGTCTTCCACCGGAGCCCGGGCTCCGCAACGGAGGGCAGGCGTGCCTGAACCGCGCGGCCGCGCTTCGCCCCGGCGCTGCCAGGCCCATTCCTCCGCAGATCCCCGCAGACCTTCGCGGATCCCCGCCGCGGGCTGCGGCGCAGATAGGCTGATCGGGTGAGCACCCCCGCCATCGAAGCCGGTTCCGGCCCCTACCGGCGAGTGCTCCTCGCCCTCTTCGGAGCCGGGGTCGCCACCTTCGCCCAAATGTACGCCCCGCAGGGCCTGCTGCCGATGCTGTCCGCCGACTTCGGGGTGAGCATCAGCGACTCCTCCTGGGCCGTCGGCGCCGCCACCATCGGGGTCGCCGTCGGGGTGCTGCCCTGGGCGCGGCTGGCCGACCGCATCGGCCGAGTGAGCGCCATGCGCCTGTCCGTGTTCGCCGCGCTCGTCATCGGCGTCGCGGTGCCCCTCTGGCCCGACTTCGGCGGCATCGTCGCCCTCCGCTTCCTCGAGGGGGTCGCCCTCGCCGGGCTCCCCGCGATCGCGGTGACCTACATCAACGAGCAAATCGCCCCGCGGGCGGCGGGGCTCGCCGCGGGCACCTTCATCGCGGGCAACACGCTGGGCGGGCTCGCGGGCCGTCTTCTGGCCACCCCGATCGGGGACGCGCTGGGCTGGCGCTTCGGGCTCGCCGCCGTGACCGCGCTCTCGGCGCTCGCCGTCGTGGTGTTCCTCGTGGCCGTGCCGCCGCCCGCCCGCTTCGTCCGGCAGGACCCGGCGACCCGTCCCTCCCTCGCGGGGGCCGTCCTCGCGAACCTGCGGGACCCGGGCCTGCGCGTGCTCTTCGCCCAGGCCTTCCTCCTGATGGGCGGCTTCGTCGCGGTGTATAACTACCTCTCCTTCCGGCTGGAAGCGGCGCCCTACTGGCTCACCCCCACGAGCGTCTCCTTCCTCTTCCTCGCCTACCTCGCGGGAGCCGCCTCCTCCCGGGCCGTGTGGCGTTTCGTTGCGGGCCGTACGCTCACTGGGGTGCTCCTCGCCGCGATCGGGGTGATGCTCGTCGGGCTCGGCCTGACCCTGCTGGAGCCGATCGCGCTGATTCTGCTGGGGCTCGTGATCTTCACGGTCGGCTTCTTCGCGGCGCACTCGATCGCGAGCGGGATGATCGGGCCGCGCGCCGGGCGAGGCAACAGCCAGGCGGCCGCGCTCTACAACCTCTGCTACTACGCGGGCTCGGGCGTGCTCGGCTGGGTCGGCGGTCAGGCCTTCAGCGCCTGGGGCTGGCCCGGCGTGGTCGGCATGGTGGCCGTCCTCGCCGCGATCGCGGCCCTGCTCGCCTGGCGCTACGCGCGCGCCCGGGGCGGATTCGCCGCGGCCGACCGCCCCGCCTAGCGGGAGCGATCTCCCCTAGAGATCGGCGTGCGATTGCCAGATCTGCCAGGCCGTGCTGTCCCAGCCGAAAGCGCGGCTCCGATCAGTCGCGAGCAGCGAGAGC
>NZ_JAPFRB010000004.1:35153-39295 GCF_035726885.1 Leucobacter sp. M11
GAAGGTGTGCCCTCCGTCGAGCACGAGCTCGCCCGCCGCGGGGTCCTCGGAGTGCAGCACGGGGACCCCCGCGCCGAGGGCGGTCAGCACGGTCATCCCCGTGCCCAGGTAGCGCTGCGGGTGCACCAGCGCGGCGGCGCCCGCGATCACCGCGTACAGCTCCTCGTGGCTGCCGACCCGCACCACGGAGGTGCGCTCGGCGGCGCGCGGAGACGCGCTCAGCAGTCGCTCGTGCTCCGGGATCGCGGACGAGCCGCGCTTCCCGCGCCGCGGGGAGGACACCCTCGCCGCGCTCGCGCCCGCCGTCACGAGGTCGGGGGCCGGAGCGGCTTCCGCGGGTTCCTCGGATCGCGCGCGGACCGACGCCCGCTCGCCCGAGCCGTCCCCGGTGAGTTCACCCTCCAGGATGACGAGGGGCAGGTCGCCCGCCGCGCCGCGCTCCATCGCGTCGAGCACCCACGCGAGCCGACCGTTCTCGGTGGCCCGGGCGGTGGTGAGCAGGTAGCGCTCGGGCAAGCCCAGCTCGCTCGCCGCCGCCAGGCTGCCCCGCGCGGGCGCGCTGAGCGGCGCGAAGGGGATCACCCGGAACTCGGGGCGATCGCCGTACACCTCGCGGAGGGCCTCGGCCGTCGCGTGGGTCGGCGTGATGACGAGGTCGGCGTGCTTCATCGCGCGGCGCGTAAAGGAACGGATCAACCGGGCGACGCCCGTCGGCAGCGAGGCGGGGTCCTGCCAGGCCAGGGCGTGCGGGATCGTGACCGAGCGCTGCTGCGCCTGGTCGTCCTCCGGGGCGCGGAGCGCGGCCAGCGGGGTCGCTGCGTGCTGGAAGTCACCGCCGACGCCGCGCGCCGCCATCCCGGACTGCCACAGCATCGGCAGGGCGCCGGCGGGGAAGGTGTAGTGCGCGGAGCTGAGCTTCGGGTGCTGCCGCTCGGATCGAGCGCTGCCCCGCCCGAGGAGCGTCTGCACGGAGCAGCCGCGCGGAGCGGTTTCGGCAAAGGCGAGGGCGAGCTCGTCGATGAGGCACCGCGTCATGAGCGCGTTGCTGCCGGGGAGGGCCTCTCCGATGAGCGTCAGCGTAGCCACGGTCCTCCTGGGTCTTCTGCGGTACGGCGGCGCACGGAAACACCGAGCGTCAACGCCTGTTTTCTCCCGAGCCTCCCCCGGGCGACCGGTCGTGACACACGTCCGCCCGATCTTTGTAGTCTATGCCGCGGGGGTGCCCCCTCCCCGCGGGAATGCCCCTTTCCGACCGAATTGTTATCTGCGAGAGACCAGCGCACGCTCGGAGCACAGAACTCAGCTTTTCGGCCCGGGTTCGGCCACGGTTCAGTCACCGCCCACTAGCATCGAAGGCATGCGTGTTCTCCTCACCGGCGGTGCCGGCTACATCGGATCCCACACGGCACTCGAGCTGCTCGGCCGTGGCCACCAGGTCGTCGTGCTCGACGACTTCTCCAACAGCAGCCCCGAGGCCACCCGGCGCGTGGGGGAGCTGGCTGGCCAGGAGGTGCCGCTCGTGCGCGCAGACCTCACGGACCCCGAGGCCACCCGGGCCGCGCTCGAGGGCATCGACTTCGACGCGGTCGTGCACTTCGCCGGGCTCAAGGCAGTCGGCGAGTCCGTTGCCCAGCCCACCAGGTACTACCGCACCAACATCGACTCCACGCTCGTGCTCCTCGACCTGATGCGCGAGCGCGGCGTGACCAAGCTGGTCTTCTCGTCCTCGGCCACGGTCTACGGCGACCCGCGCTACGTCCCCCAGGACGAGGCACACCCCGTCGGCCAGGCGCTCACGAACCCCTATGGCTGGTCGAAGGCCATGATCGAGCAGATCATCACGGACACCGCGACGGCCTGGCCCGAGCTCGAGGCCGTGCTGCTGCGCTACTTCAACCCCGTGGGCGCGCACCCCTCCGGCCGCATCGGCGAGGATCCCTCCGGTATCCCCAACAACCTGATGCCCTTCATCGCGCAGGTTGCGGTCGGCAAGCGCGCCGAGCTCAGCGTCTTCGGCGACCACTATGACACCCCGGACGGCACGGGTGTTCGCGACTACATCCACGTGATGGACCTCGCCGCCGGCCACGTCGCCGCGCTCGAGCACGCCGCCCCCGGGGTTACCGCCTACAACCTGGGGAGCGGCACCGGCTCCAGCGTCTTCGACGTGATCCGGGCCTTCGAGGCCGCCTCAGGGGTTGCCGTTCCCTACGCCGTCGTGGCGCCGCGCCCCGGCGACGTCGCGAACGTCGTCGCGAACCCCGAGAAGGCGAACCGCGAACTGAACTGGGCGACGACCCTGACCCTGGAGGACGCCTGCCGCGACTCCTGGGCCTGGCAGTCGCAGAACCCGAACGGATACGCCGCGAACTGATGAGTTCCCTGAACCTGGAGACCCCGCTCCGCACCCCGGACACGGCCTCGCCCGTCATTATGACCAAGCGGGCCTGGTGGCTCGTGCTCATCGGCTTCCTGCTGCCCGGGAGCGCCCAGGTTCTGGCCGGGAAACGCGGCCTCGGCCGCTTCGGCATCGGTGCGAGCATCACGCTGTTCCTGATGCTCGTGGCCGCGCTCGTCGTCTTCCTGATCGATTCCGAGCTGCTGTTCACGTTCTTCACGAACGGGATCGTGCTCCTCGTACTGCAGGGGCTGCTCATCGGCTACGCGATCCTCTGGGTCGTCCTCGGCTTCGACACGCTCCGCCTCGCGAAGATCATCAAGGCCAAGCCCGGGCACCGCCCGGCCATCGCCGTGCTCTCGATCCTGCTCACCCTGCTGCCCGCCGCCGGGGCCGCCTGGGCCGCGACGCTCGTCCAGTCGGGGCGCGACACGATCGGCTCGATCTTCGGCGGCGGCGCCCCCGCGGTTGAGCCCATCGACGGCCGCTACAACATCCTCATGCTCGGCGCGGACGCGGGCGATGACCGCGAGGGCCTGCGCCCCGACAGCATCTCGCTGATCAGCGTGGACGCCGAGACCGGGCAGTCCGTCGTCATCGGCCTGCCCCGCGAGCTGCAGAACATGCCCTTCCTGGAGAACTCGCCGATGGCCCCGATGTACCCGGAGGGCTACGGCACCTACAACTGCGAGGTCGGCCTGCCCTGCTACCTGAACGGCGTGTACGCCGAGGGGCAGTACTTCATCTCTGACCTGTACCCCGAGGCGCAGTCGCAGGGCAGCGAGCCCGGCATCGAGGCCACGAAGGACGCCGTCTCCGGCGCCACCGGGCTGGACGTGCAGTTCTACGTGATGATCGACATGGTCGGCTTCGAGAAGCTCATCAACGCCTTAGGTGGCGTCGACATCAACGTGCAGGAGCGCCTGCCCATCGGCGGCGACGCCGAGGGCAACGGCGTCGAGGGCTACGTGGAGGCCGGTCAGCGCACGCTCGACGGCTTCGAAGCGCTCTGGTACGCCCGCTCGCGCTACAGCACCGACGACTACGACCGGATGCGCCGCCAGCGGGAACTGCAGTCCGCGATCCTCGCGCAGATGAACCCGGCGAACGTGCTGCTGCGCTTCCAGGAGGTTGCGGGGGCCGGGGCGGCGATCGTCACGACCGACATCCCCGAGTCGATGCTCGGCCGCTTTGTGAAGCTCGCGACGAAGGCGAAGGATCACACCCCCGTCACCGTGAACCTGACCCCGGAAAACGGTGTGGATCCCTTCTACGCCGACTACGAGCAGATCTACGAGATGGTCCGTGCGGGCGTCGTCGAGGCCTCCGCGGCCGAGAAGCCCGCCGAGTAGCCCGAGACCGCGCCCAGCCGAACCCGGCCAGGGACGCATACAATTGGGGCGGCGCGGCCAGCGCCGAGCCGCCCAGCAGGAGGAACACCCCGTGACCCGAGTCACCGCCGTGATCGTGGCCTATAACCGCGAGGAGCTGCTCCGCGAGACCCTTGCCGGGCTCGCTGCGCAGCGCCGAGCCGTCGACGAGATCATCGTCGTCGACAACGCCTCCTCCGATCAGTCCGCCAGCGTGGTCCGGGAGGTCGCGCCCGAGGCGCGGCTGATCAGCCTCACCGAGAACACGGGCGGCGCGGGCGGCTTCGCCGTCGGCATGGCCGCCGCGCTCGGATCCACCGCGGCGGAAGACCCGGACTGGGTCTGGGTCATGGACGACGACACGGTGCCCGGCC
>NZ_JAPFRB010000004.1:39388-60440 GCF_035726885.1 Leucobacter sp. M11
TGCTCGGCTCCCGAGTCGTCTGGACCGACGGCGCGGATCACCCCATGAACACCCCGAAGGAGAAGATCGGCGTGAGCGCCGCCGAGCGGGAGCGCGCCGGGGCCTCCGGCAGCATGGCAATCCGCTCCATCTCCTTCGTCTCCGCCTTCGTGCGCGCCGAGCGCATCCGCGAGCTGGGTCTGCCACTCGTCGACTACTTCCTCTGGAATGACGACTTCGAGTTCAGCGCCCGCGTCCTGCGCGGCCGCCGGGGGCTTTACGTGCCCGAGTCCGTGGTGACGCACAAGACGAAGGTCCGCGGCTCCAGCGACGCCGACCCCGGCCCCCGGTTCTACTACGAGGTCCGCAACAAGCTCTGGGTGTTCCTCCGCTCCGACGCCCTCAGCGTGTGGGAGAAGGCCCTGTACTCGGCGGCGACCACCCGGCGCTGGTTCCGCACCTTCCGTTCCTCCTCGAACCGCATGCAGCTGCGCGACTGCCTGCGCCGCGGCTGGCGGGACGGCTGGCGGTCCCGGCCGCGGCCGAACCGGGCGGTGCTCGCCTCGGCGGGGGTGCCCGCCGACGTGCTCGAGCGGATCGGGCACCTCGAATGAGCCCCGACCGCGAGGCAGCAGACGCCGCAAACGCAGCTGACACCGCGAGCGGCCTCCCCGCTTTCACCCTGCTCATGCCGGTGTACCGGGCCGATCAGCCCGAGCACGTCCGCATCGCGCTGGAGAGCTCGGTCGCCGGGCAGCGCCTGATGCCCTCGGAGGTTGTGATCGTGCAGGACGGCCCCGTGCCGGACGCCCTCGCGGCCGAACTGGATCTCCTGCAGGAGGAGTCGCCGGTGCCCGTGCAGCTCGTCGTGTTGCCCGAGAACCGCGGCCTCACCGAGGCGCTGAACGCGGGCCTCGCGGCCGCCAGCTCCCCGGTCATCGCCCGCATCGACGCCGACGACTTCTCGACGCCGGAGCGCTTCGCGACCCAGCTGCCGCTGATCGCGGACGGGCACGACCTCGTCGGCTCGGGGATGTACGAGTTCGCCGAGGACCCGGCCGTGCCGGGCAGCGTCCGCGTCCCGCCCGTCGGTGCGGCGCGCATCCGCGAGCACGCCCGCACCCACAACCCCTTCAACCACCCCACGATGGTCTACCGCCGCCGGGCGCTCGCCGAGATCGGCGACTACGCCGAGTTCGGGCAGATGGAGGACTACTGGCTCGGCATCCGGCTCATCAACGCGGGGGCACGCGTCGAGAACATCGCCGAACCCCTCGTCGGCTACCGCGTGGGCGCCGGGGCCTTCGCCCGCCGCGGCGGCTGGGCGCAGGCCCGCACCGAGTGGCGCTTACAGGGTGAGCTCCGCAGGATGGGTTTCATCACCACGGCCCAGTACCTCCGCAACGTCGTCATTAAGGGCGCCTACCGCCTCATCCCGACAGGCCTCCGCGAGCGCCTGTTCCGCCGCTTCGTGGCCGGCGGGTTGCGCGGGGACAGGTAGGACGAAGCACACCACGGGAACCCATTGTTTCTCGTTCAGACAGGTTCTTGGAGAAAATTCTTTT
Source organism: Leucobacter sp. M11 (assembly GCF_035726885.1). Classification (NCBI taxonomy): domain Bacteria; kingdom Bacillati; phylum Actinomycetota; class Actinomycetes; order Micrococcales; family Microbacteriaceae; genus Leucobacter; species Leucobacter sp. M11. The sequence continues at coordinate 40,933 of NZ_JAPFRB010000004.1, forward strand.
TCCTTGAAGTTGTAAGTCGACGTGATGTAAGTCAACTTCCAGATGAACAGAGGGGTTTTGCTCGTCGGCTCACAGAAAGGAGGGATTTTGTATTTCTTTTCTGAGGGATAAGTGAGTTCTGTAGGGCAAAGATATTGCTGGCTCAGAACAGGAGCCCGTGTGAGCGTTATCTGAAAATAGCTTTGAAGACTTCAGAAACAAAACCGAGTAATCAACTCGGGAAAATTGAGATCGCTACGTACGTGTTACCTGGCTAGGTGCGCGAATAGGTCTTCCCACTCATCAAGAATCATTTCAAGATCAAATTTGTTTTTGATGTGTTGCAAACCAGCAGCTCCGTATTCTTTCCGGAGGTCTGCATCTTCAACGAGGGTACGGATACCCTGGGCGAGTGCTCCTTGATCACCAGGGGGTACAAGAATTCCGGTGACGTCTGGGGTGATGATTTCACCGATACCAGGGGCACAATCATAGGCGACACTGGGCACTCCGTGGATACTCGCTTCCATCAACGCAAGAGGAAGACCTTCGTAACGCGAAGACTGAACATGGACGCTTGCGCTCTTCAAAGCTGTCTTGGGGTCGTCTGTCTGTCCCATCAGAATTACAGAATTTTCGAGATTGAGGCTCTTTATTTTTGATTCAAGCTGTTCACGTTCGGGGCCTTCGCCATATAGATGGAGCTGCCAACCGTTGACTGATTCAGGAATCATCGACCAGGCGCTGATCATGTCTCCGAGAGATTTTTGGTGATTGTATCGTCCGAGAGAAACTGCGATACGGGCGTCCAAAGGAGCAGGTGCTGTAGAAGGAGACTCAATCGGGTTCAAGACAAAGGTGGAATGGTTAAAACCAGCTTTCCTAAATTCCGCAGCGTCGTGTGCTGTCAAACAGACGAATTGGTCATCGTTTGGATACGCGCTGAGGACTCGTCTGAGATCCGGGCCGCGTTTCGCGGCTTGAAAAGAATTATGATACTGGGAAACGACAGAAAATCTTCCTCGCCTGTTTTCGAAATCAACGACGTTGCCAATTCGTTCCCGAGCGTAGACTTGGGTGAAAATCACGAGAGTTTCTTTACCATACTGGGAGAACTGTTGGCTAGCGGCATCTGCCACTGAGACTCTGAACCGCTCGAGGGCCTTCTCGAAACGATAATTCTGAAAACGGGTCCCAAAAAACTTGGTGAAATCTTTTCGATACGGTGGCTTCCGGGATCCAACTAACGTCCACTCAGGAACGCTCGCCGGGTATGGCATTCTTTCGCCGTCGAGGGAATCATTGATGGCGCCAAACTCTACTTCGTAGCCGCGGGACTGTAGCCCGAGACCTAGTACAGAGGTGAACTTTGAAACACCCCCGAGATCTGCCAACTGGTTTTGTACGAATACAATTTTTTGAAACTTCTTAGGCACGTGATTCTCCTTCGACCAGCCGGCTGACTGAGCGAGCAGCAGCCTGGCCATCTTCTACTCCGCAGAATCGATCAATGAATCTTTGATGCGCTGTGCCAACCGAATTCGTGAGGGCAGAGCGAACGGCCGGATAGAGGTTTTCCTCCTCCTCGATGAAATATCCAGGGTTCTCTTCTCGAAGATCGAAATATGACCCGCGACTGCTCCCCGCGTACTGGTCGTAATCCGGAGCATAGATCAAGATAGGCTTTTTTAGGAGCGCGTAGTCGAACATGACCGATGAGTAATCTGTGATCAAGAGGTCTGCTGCCGCATAGAGCTCGTTGATGTTTCCGTAATCTGACACATCGATGCAGAATCCCTTGAAACGTTCTTCTAGCCGGAAACGGTTGAGATAGTGCGACCGGACGAGGAGGACAATATCTTCACCCAACTCTTGCAACCACTTCTCTATATCGAAGGTGAGAGATGCCGACTGTGTCCGGTTCCTAAGATTCTCTCGGAACGTAGGTGCATACAGAACTACCTTTGTCCCCTCGGGAATATCGAGCTTCCTCCGCGAGGCTTTCGAAGCTCCTGCAATAGAAAGTAGCTCATCGTTCCTGGGACTCCCGTAGCGAAGAAGCTCACCTTCGTAGTTAAAGGCAGGAACAAAAACGTCCTCGAAATAGGGAGAAGGTACGTTAAGAATGTCCCATTTTTTCGTGTGTTGGTTCAGCCGTTCAGCAGCTTGGGATCCACCGAAACGGATCTCGTCGTGACCCATCCGCTTAAATGGAATCCCATGCCAAGTTTGGAGATATCTTTGTTTTTCTCGCTTCACAAAATAGAAGGGGAAACTTTGATTATCCACGAGATACTTTGCACGTGAAAGCGCTCGTAAATAACCGTATGAACCACGTCGGACTACTGTGACTGAGTTCGGGAGGTCATTTTCGACTTGGTGTGATCCTTGCGAAACCCAAACATACTGGAAACCGGGGTGCTGAGCCTTCATGCTTTCGAATACCGCTCGGGGACTGTCGTATGCGCTGAGACCAAGGTGGGATTCGAAGAGCGCGAGTTTATCGTCCAAAGGACGTTTCCGTAGAAGCGGATAGATGATTTTCAACCCAGTGGGGCCTGTCGCTCGGAATAAGTGCTTGAGCTTAGCTTTCTGTTTCGCGAGACCACGAACAGGAGTCAGTAAAGTCTTCAGGACAGACCGGAAAATCGTTCCTCTCCCAGAGCTCAGAATTTCAAGGACACCAGGCTTATCCTTTTCCGAGGTGAAAGCCCAATGGTCTCCGAGGAAAGCTCCGATTCGAGATGTATCACGGAGCTTCAGATCATTGGGATCGGCAAAGACGAGCGGAGCTTGATTTGTGGAGCCTCCTTGGAGGGTTGTTTGTACAGTAAAGAACCTTCCCTCTGTCTCTCTCAGTGAGGCTCTGCTGGGGAGCGGGAACGTCACTTTCCAAGCAACTGCTCCTGGGAGAACGGAGAGATCTGCGTGTTTTATGACGTTGCTCGAGCGAGAATGGTTTTGCAAATGAATGCTGAAGAGCGTGCCTGGACTACTCAGCTTTCCGAGGGGATCTGAGGAATGCCCTTTAATAGTGAAATCATGACCGTTCACAATGATTTCCTCGGCATAATGCAGGTACGGCACCTGCGAATGAGGAAGACGGTGAATTCTCCCACCATCTACAGCACTGAGCCTTGCTGCTAAAGGTTCGGTGGCAGCACGGTTTTCTATGATATCCCGTGACCAAACGACTCCAGCGTCTGTCTGGAGGTATTTTCCAGTGGCGACTCTGAGCTTCATGCCCAAAATGAGCGTGCGTACGCCCTCGAGATCATCTGCCAGAGCGCAGGCATACAGTGCACGCTCTTCGGCGGTCACAGACTCCCAGGCTACGTCAGAGACTCTTCGAATGAACGATTTAATTTCCGTGAGGACCTGGTATCCCCAGTCATCGTCAGATCCGAGAACATCATTCAGATACAACCGGAGGTGATGCCGGAGTACCTTCTGCTCGACCTGTGCTCTGACCTCTTCGCTGCTGCCTGAATAGGTTTCCTCGATAATGCTTACGGCGTGTAATCTATCCCGAAGGTTTTTGATTGTTTCACGCTGGTTGCTGATGGATTTCCGCACCTCGTCGGGGTAGACATGCCACCAGTACACAGTTTCTGGAATAGTGACTACCCCTTGTGCTTGGACCATGCTCCATGCAGAGAACACGAGATCCTCGTAATGCATGTCTTCAGGAAAACGCAGCCCGGTGCGGTGAAAGAAGTTTGTCAGATACAGCTTGTTCGTGACGGCAGTGTCATGAATCTGGATTGGACGTTCATTAATATTCTCGAAATATGCTCCGTCGAGGTAGAGCCTCGGGTACCAGGGTTCGCTCTTCCCGTCCTCCACGAAGACCCGAATCATTTTTCCGCTGGCTATTTCTGAGCCAGTTCTCTCCGCTGCGGTGAGGAGATTCTTCACTGCATGACGTTCTAGGGTGTCGTCAGAGTCTAGGAACATCACATATTTTCCCCGGGCAAGCTCCATCGCTTGGTTTCTTGGTGCGCCGCAACCTCCTGAGTTTTTCGCAAGCCGATGGTAGCGAACTCGAGAATCAGAGCGACAGAGCTCTTCTGCAACGACGGGGGTGTCATCAGTGGAGTGGTCATCCGAAATGATTACTTCCAGGTTGTGCATCGTTTGATCAAGTACAGACTGCACAGCTACGGGCAGATGCTCTGAGTCGTTATACCCAATCACGACGACAGTTACGTCAGGCAACTTCGATTGCAAATTATCGGTAACTAAACTGGGCATAAAGAAACAAATTCTTTCGGTAATTCGGTACTCGATGCATTCCTTTAATGAGGAAGCGAATGTACCTATATTTTGGTTCTGTTATGAATGAACTGCAAATTTTCAATGAACGTTTGAATGGTCAGTTTACCCGTGCACTCCTTGTTGGGGAGAGTTAGCTCTTAAGCATCTCAATCGCGTCGTTCACGGGGCCGTCGAAAACCTGCTTTCCCTTGCGGATGACGATTCCACGGTCGCAGAGGTCTTTCACCGTGCCCGTGTCATGGCTGACAACGACCATAGTTTTTCCCTGCTCGATGAGTTCTCGGATTTTCTTCCGACATTTCTCTCGAAAGGGTGCGTCTCCGACAGAAAGGATCTCGTCGACGAGCAGAATGTCCAGTTCGGTATGGATCGCGACGGAGAAAGCAAGCCGTAAGAACATGCCGGAGGAGTAGTGCTTGACCTCGTTGTCGATGAACTCCCCAATCTCGGAGAATGCAACAATTTCATCGAAACGTGCTTCGATCTCTTGTTTGTTCATGCCGAGAATCGCGGCATTTAAATAGACATTTTCGCGTCCGGTGAGGTCGGGGTGAAAGCCAGCTCCCACTTCGATGAGGCCTGCGACTCGGCCTCGGGTAAGTACCCGGCCGGCATCCGGACGGAGTACTCCGGAAATTGTCTTCAACAGTGTTGATTTTCCCGATCCGTTGTAGCCCAAAATTGCAACGGATTCGCCCTCGTTTACCACGAAGCTGATGTCGTTCAGCGCATTGAACTCCGAGTGCAGTTTCTTTCGTTTCAGGAAACCAATGAAGGTCTCCTTGAAGGAATGGGTGTGTTTAATCACAAAGGTCTTCCGAACGCCATCAACAATGATGCTGGGGGCCTTAGATGTTTTGAGCAAAGCTGCCCTCCAACTTTTTAAAGACGAGTTGGCCGATGACAAGAGTTCCGATGGCAATCAGAAGTCCCCAACCCGCGTTTGCCCAAAGCATGTCGGGTCGAACTGGGTCGTTTGAGACCACGGGAAGCCAGAAGGCATTATGGAATAGCTCAACAGCAGAGGTGACAGGGTTGATCATGTACAGCTCAAACAACCAAGACGGTGCTCGGTCGTGGACCATATCCCAGGTGTACAAGACGGGAGAAGCCCAGGTTGCAAACATCAAAATAATGTCGACGATATTGCGCGCATCACGATAGGCAACGTTTATTGCGCCAAAGAACAGCCCGAGACCGAGGGCGAAAATTACGATGATCAGCATGCCTAGCAAGAAAGCGGCGACCTGAACGAAGGAGAATGTCCAGCCGACGAAGAGCGCAACTACAAGCAGGATCGCGGCTTGCGGGAGGAAGTGCACGAGGGCAACTCCCACTGCCGAGATGGGGAACAACTCGCGGGGGAGATAAATCTTCTTCACCAGAGCTTTGTTATCCACAATCGCTGTGGTCGCGTTCCTCAGCGCCTCAGTGAAGAGGTTAATTGCGACAATCCCAGAGAACAGGTACACCGGAAATGCCTCAACCCCACGGTTTACCTGAAGAATGACTCCGATTACCAAGTAGTACATCAGGAACTGGGCGGCCGGGCGCACGTACGACCAGACCCAACCGAGCACCGAGCCGTGGTAGCGGGTCGCGATGCCCTTCTTCAGCAGCAGCGAGAGCAGGTACCGGTACTTGAAGACATCAAAAATGCCTTTTCCCGTGCCCGGAGTCTGGAACTCGCGTTCATCGAATGAGGTTTGACTGGTCACGACAGGCAAGTTTACCGCTCTCCCTGTCACAAACCCGTGAATCGCTGAGAAGCCGACAGATGATCTCGAAAACCCGGGAGCGGGGGGCCGGAAAACAGAGTAATTATTTCGGCGCAGGCAACGGTGTGACAGGATCGAGGGTATGAAGAAGCCCACCGCCGTTCTGGCCGCAGTGCTCACAATCTCGTCACTGTGTTTCACGGGGAACGCAGCGGCCTTAGGTGTGGAGACTTCAGAACCTGAACCCACGGCGACCGTCACCCGCCAGACCCCGGAGCTTCCGCCCACGCAGAACCCAGAAGACGCTGACCCAAGCGAGGACGGCGACGAACAACTCGGAACCGACGAGGGAACAGATGCCGCCGGTACCGAGAGCGAGTTTCCCGCGGGGGAAGATAGCGCTGAGGATGATGTCGCGGACGGCACGGATGCTGACGCGGTTGACGGAAATCAGTCCCCGGCGCCGGAGCCGAGTACGTCTGAAACCCCTGCTCCGGAGACTGCCAACGAGGGGGATACCGCCGAGGACATCATCGACGTCGAAGTGAATCCGTTGGCAACTCCCGGTGAATCCGCAGCCCGTGCCTTTGCCGCACCAACCCAGTTGGGGAGTAACCGGGTGAGTACCAGGCTGGCGGGCAATGACCGCTTCTCCACAGCGATCGCCCTGTCGAAACACTCACACCCGCAAACCGCGGATACGGCCTTCGTAGCCATGGGGCTCGATTACCCGGACTCCCTTAGCGCTGCCCCGGTTGCCGCAGCAAAGGGTGCCCCGCTCCTGCTCTCACACAGCACAGCGCTGACGGCTTCGACGGCCGCTGAGCTGCGCCGGCTCAAACCGAAAACCATCGTGCTTGTCGGAGGCACCGGGGTGCTGAACCAGAACGTCGAAAACGCCGCCAAACAGATCGCCGGAAAGGTCGTCCGCATCGGGGGTGCTGACCGGTACGAAACCTCGCTCGCGCTGATCCGGTACGGCTGGTCAAAAACCGCCGGAGTGTTTGTTGCGTCAGGAAACGGCTACGCAGACGCGCTGTCGGCCGGTTCCGCGGCCGGGGCGACCGGGCAGCCCGTGTTGCTCGTTCCCGGTACCGCGAACGCAGCCTCGACAAACACGCTGAACACGTTGAAAGCTCTCGGGGTGACAAAGCTCAGCATCGCCGGCGGCACCGGATCGGTCAGCACCGCGATGGAGCAAAGTTTGAAGCAGGGCGCCACTCGGACCGTGGCCCGCTACGGCGGCAGCGACCGGTACGAGACCTCTGCCCGTATTGTCACGGGCACCTTCCCCGGCGCTCCGAGTGTGTACCTCGCATCGGGAATGGACTTCCCGGACGCGCTCGGGGCAACCGTGGCTGCTGGTAAGGCCGCCTCGCCCCTGCTACTCGTTCAGCAAAACTGCATTCCCAGCACCGTGTACACGGCGCACGACCGGGTGAAACCGCAGCGTACCTTCGTCGTTGGCGGTACCGGGGTTATGGGTGCGGGAGTCTTGAATGGGAACGAGTGCCTGCCCGGGAAGCCCTCATTTATTGACCAGGCGAGCTGGGACGGCATTGCCACGGTGTACCGGGAGACGAACGCGCTGCGGTACGGTGCCGGAGTCAGCGGCGCACGGCTCAAGGAGAACGTCGGAGATTACCCCGCGTTCCGCTGGTCAAAGACCATGTCGACCGCCGGTTACCAGCACAACCCGAACGTCTACAAGAACCTGCCCTGGGCGCAGGGAGAGAACATCGCCTGGTCGACCGGATACACGACCGTGGAGTCTTCCGGGACGGCGATCGCGGGCTTCTGGCGGGATTCTCCCGCACACTATAAGAACGTCACCTCCGTGTGGGCCGGCAAGCGGACCTTGTTCAGCGTCGGGTTTTTCCGGGCCAAGGACGGACGCGACTACGCAACGCTGATCGTGGGGTACTAGCGTGCCCCACGCCTCGGGCGGGGGCACGGTCGCGGGCACAGAGAGTTCAGCACCCCTCTCGACGACCGGGGCTGGGGGCGCGCTCGAGCGGAACTACTGCGTCCGGGTCAGCTCAGCAACCGTGACGCGGAGATCCCCCTGACGTTGCCACCAGACGAGGGCAGCGTGCAGCTCGCTCAGCGTCTCGGGCAGGTTCGCAGCCGTCACGAAGAACTCCCCGGCGGTGTATGCCTCAACGAGCGCATCGCGCTGCTCGGCGGGGATGCCCGCCCGCTCCATCCCGACCGTGTTCACGCCTCGAATCCGTGCGGGGGAGCCAAATACCTTCGTGAAGGGCGGAACGTCGCGGGTAACCGGGGTGCCCATGCCGATCATCGCCCCGTGTCCGAGCACGGTGCGCTGGTGCACGACCGCGTTCATACCGAGATTGACTCGGTCACCGATCACGCAGTGGCCGCCGACGGAGACCCCAGCGGAGACGGTCGCGTCCTCGCCCAGGAGGACATCGTGGGCGAGATAGGCGCGGTTGAGTACCCAGCTCCGAGCCCCAACGGTCGTTTCCCGGTAGCTGCCCTGATGGATCACGGCCCCCTCGCGGATGACCGCGCCGGCCCCGATGCGGACCCCCGCGTGCTGAAGATCGCCGGCCCAGGCCGCGTTCTGCTGGAGGTTGCTCATCTCCGGGGGCGCGCCGATCTGGGCGCCCGGACCGATCCAGGCCCCGTCATCGATCACGCAGGGACCGAGCACGACGGCCCCCGGCCCGATCGTGACGTTGCTGCCGAGCGTGATGCCCTCGCCGACGAAGGCGGCGGGGCTGATGCGCTCGGTCACGCCCGACCCTCACGGACGTCGAGTGAGGTGCTGAGCTTCGCGGACTCGATTGCAGCCTCGGCGATGCGCAGGGTTTCGAGCCCCTCACGCAGCGTCACGGTCTCGGCACGGGTGCCGAGGATGGCGTCGCGGAACGCCTCGTGCTCAGACTTCAGGGGCTCGCGCTTCTCCAACGCGTATCGGGTGACGGTGCCCTCGCTGACGCCGCGGAACGCGGTGATCGCGTCCCACTCGCCCTGGAAGGTGCCGTTCTCGTAGAAGGTGAGATCAGCGGTGATCGTGTCCGCGACGAGCGCGCCCTTCTCGCCCGTGACGATCGTGAGCCGCTCCTTGAACGGGCTGAGCCAGTTCACCAGGTGGTTCACGATGATGCCGTTCTCGAGGCGACCGGTCATCGAGATCATGTCCTCGTGCTCCCGACCGCTCCGGAACGCGGTGTGCGCCGCGACGGTCTCGTAGGGGGACTGCGCCAGCCAGGCGGTGAGATCAATGTCGTGGCTGCCGAGGTCTTTGACGACGCCGACGTCGGCAATCCGGGCGGGGAAGGGGCCCTGCCGGCGGGTCTGGATCTGGTAGACGTCCCCGAGCTGTCCCTCGGCGAGCCGCTGGCGCAGGCTCATGAGCGCCGGGTTGAACCGCTCCACGTGGCCAACCGCCGCGACGAGGCCGTTCGCCTCGAACAGCTGGACGAGGCGGGTGGCGGCTTCGAGGTCATGCGCAACCGGCTTCTCGATGAGGGTGTGCACACCCGCCTCGGCGAGCGCGAGGCCGACCGGCTCGTGGTAGATCGTGGGAACCGCGACCACGGCGGCGTCGATGCCGTGGGCGATCAGCTCCTCCACTTGCGAGAACAGCGGGGTGTCACCCGCAACGCCGTGGGGGTCGCCCATGGCATCGCAGAGGCCGACGAGTTCGATGCCGTCGATTTCCCGGAGGACGCGCGCGTGGTGGCGTCCCATCATGCCGAGGCCGATCAGTCCAAAACGGAGTGTCATGAGGGAGTGCTCTCCAATTCGCCGCGGGCTGGCCCGCGATTTTCGCGTGGGTACGACACATATTCTACTCGGGGCACAGCTGAGCTTGGGATGTGCCCGCGCGGTGCATTGAGCCAGAGACGCATTGCCCTCTAGGGTGGGGAGCACACCGCGGACGGTTGCCGGGGACAATCGTCCGCCCGAGGACTTCAGGAGCGAGCATGCCCGCAACCACCCGCCGCACCCGGGCGTTGGGTGCGCTCCTCACCCTGGGGTTCATCGTCGGGGGCCTGTTCGCAGCCTCGCCGCTGCCCCCCGCCACGCCCGCGCAGGCGGCTCCCGTCGTGGGCTTCAAAGCTGGCAACATCATCTCCGATCAACTCTTCTTCAATGGCAACGCGATGACCGCAGCGGAGGTCCAGTCCTTCCTGAACAAGCAGGTGCCGCGGTGCACGATCGGCGACCCCGGCCGCAAGCCGGGCTCGGCCTGGGAGAACACGAAGATCGCGACGACGTGTTTGCGGAACTACTCGTCAGCGACGAAGAGCCGGCCGGCAACCGAGTTTTGTGGGGCCTACTCTGGCGCAGCGAAAGAAACCGCGGCTCAGATCCTCGCGAAGGCGGGCAAGGCCTGCGGGATCAGCCAGAAAGTCTTGTTAGTCCTTCTGGAGAAGGAGCAGAGTCTCGTGTCCGACTCCTGGCCGACCGTTCTGCAGTTCCAGAGCGCGACGGGCTTCGGATGCCCGGACACCGCCGCGTGCTCAAGCGCCTCATACGGGCTGGTTGAGCAGTTGTACAACGCCGCGAGCCAGTTCCAGCGTTACGCCAAGTACCCGAAGCAGTATCGGCATCAGCCGAAAGCCACGAATAACGTGTACTGGCACCCGTCGGACCTCGAACCCGAGAAGTGGGGATACACTTGCGGCACCGGGCCGGTGTTCATTGAGAACAAGGCCACCGCTGGGCTCTACAACTACACGCCGTATCAGCCAAACCAATCGGCGATCAACGCTGGCTGGGGCACGGGAGATCGCTGCGCGAGTTACGGCAACCGAAACTTTTATTCGTTCTACACGCTCTGGTTTGGCTCCACGCAATCAATCGAGGTGCACGCCAACCTGCAGAAGCTGTACGCCTCCCTCGGCGGTGCGACCGGGAGGTATCAGAAACCCACTGCGACCGCGGTGGCCGGCCCGGGCGGAGGAATCCGCCAGGAGTTCCAGGGCGGAACTCTCTACTGGTCAAAGAACACCGGAGCGGCAGCAGTTGCGGGAGGTATCCGAGGGCACTTCAACAGCTCCGGCGGTGCCGGAGGGAAGTACGGATATCCCAAGGGCACTGAACGCCGCTACGCCGATGGTAGCTACTCGCAGGACTTCTACGCCGGACAGGTTTTTTGGCGCCCCAGCGGTACGGTGACCGCTGTGATGGGCGCGACTCGTGGCGTCTACCTTCGTGAGGGCGGCGCGACCGGGCACCTCGGTTTCCCCACAGGGTCAGCATCAACCGGCTCAAACGGGCGCATGAAGCAATCGTTCGAGCGGGGCGTCCTGTCCTGGGTGCCGCGCTCTGGGGAGTTCACGCAGTACGGCTCGTCCAGCTCCAGCACTCGGAAGTAACCAGGTTGCGGGAGCTGGACTGAATTCGCTGAGCCCGTTCCAGCGACCCAACGGACGATATCGCGATTAGGACACAGAGCAACCGGTGATCTCGTAGAGAGTTGCGCCTTCTTCAGCCGCGATCTCGGTGAGCACATGCGAATCGTCCACGCTTGTCACCCCGTCAAAGGGCTCTGCCCGAGGGGTATCCGGGAAGACATAGTCCGTCCCGAAATCAAGCACGTGCGTTACGCCAAGTTCTTGTGCTGATTCGCAAGCGTCAACGGAACCAAAGCGGAGCAGCTCAGCTGCCCGGAACTCGGTTTCGGAGTAGACCCCTCCCGTGTGGGGGAAGACGACGTGACGGTCTGCGAGGGCGTAGGCGAGGCTGCTCCCGTTCCAGGGGTTTCCGATGATGAGCGCGTCCTCTGGGACGAGGTCAGGAAGGGCCTCGAGGAGCTCGCGTTCCGGGAAACTGAGCAACTTTGGATTCTCGATATCGTTGTAGCGCCAGTTCAGTTCGCTGATCTCGTTGTAGATTCCCGGTCCTTGCAAGGCCCCTGCCAATGCGGTCAACGCGAGAGTGGCGGTGACACAACGCCACCTGCGTGTCACCCGAGGCCCAGACGAGCCGCCACGTTGCGTGGCGAATCGGTTCAGCCCGACGCGGAACATCGCAGTGAACGCGGTGGCGGCAAGGACCGCGAGCGGGATCGCCAGCACGGGCAGGAGCGCGGCGAGGCGGAAGGAGTCGTTGTACCAGGCTCCGATCAGCGCGGTGCGCCACTGGGATTCCGGCATTCCCCGGGCTAAGCCGTAAGCAGCGATCGCAACGGCATAGCTCACCAGCAGCCAGCGGTTGCTGCGACGGAGGAGGAGCAGCAGCGCACCGATCAGGACAAGCGCTGTGAGGAGCAGCGCGTCGCCCGGCATCCGAGTCGCATTCCCGAGAGCATCACCTACCGCCTCCCGGAACAGCGTGTCACCCTCCCACCCGTTGTCCGAGGTGGTCCCGGTTTGCCAGAGCGCGACGGCGGTCAAGAGGAAAGCGAGGAGCCCTGCAACGGCCAGGAAAAGACGGAGCAGGCTGAAGCGCGCTCGAAGCATCTGGATGGTTGCTGCGATGAGTGCGGGGAACCCGATGAACGCGAACGCGAAGAGGGCGTTTGGGTGCGCAAGAGTTGCTGCCCCCAGGGAGCCCAGGAGCAGTACCCACAGCGTCGGCGCGCTGAGGGGCAGCGCCCGGCGCGCAGGTCCCAATCGAAGGAGCGCGAGGAGCACAGCCAAGGGGTACGCGAGCAGAGCCGTTGAGAGGAGATTCGGGTAGAGCACCCCGAAATGGACGAGCATCAAGGGGAACGCCGAAAACCCAGTCAAGAACAAACCAGCGAGGACCGTCGCGGTACGGGACGGTCCGACGATCGCCTGGGTAAAGGCCACCATGCCGACGGGCCAGACCACGGCAGCTGTCACGAAGACCGCAGCGTTTGTTGCGAGCGGAATGCTTGCCCCGGTGAGTGACACGATCAGGGCGACAAAACCATGCCAGAGGGTCGGGTAGAAGCCTGACATATCCGGGCCCGTGACCATTGTCATCGCGAGCGGTGAGGCGTTCTCCGTCTCGAGTACGAACTGAACCGCATTGAGATGGAAAATAGCATCGTACGTTTGCGAGATTGCCTCGGGGAATTTGATCCCCCGCACGAGCTGCCAGGCGATAATAAGACCGCCGGCAGCAGCACTCCCGAGCGGCAACCACAATCGTTGCCCGGGGGAACGAGGATCCACCGGGGTCCCGAGCCATCGACGCACGATGAAGAGTATGGCTGCCAGACCCATGGCTGAGACAAGAGCGCTGAGCGGCCCGAAAGGTACGCCGGCCACGCCGAGAGCGAGCGAGGAGAGCGCCAGCACAGCGAATGCGGCGGGCACCGTGGCGAAGACAGCCGCGAACCCGCGCAGGCGCAAGGCCAATGCCGCGGGGGCGCCCAATACCGCGATGATAGCAACTCCGACGAGCACTACCGGGGCAAAGCCCAACCAGCTCATCACGAGGCGTTATCTCGATTCCGCTGCTCTATGCGAGCTTCCATGAGCGCAACGGCTCGGCTCAGCTCGGTGATTTTCGCTTCATTTCGAGCACGAGTCCGCTCCGAAGCAACAACGTAGAGCAGGGCAGCCACGATAAACAGGTAGAGCAAGAGATCCGTGCCGCGGCCGACGCCGACAAGCTGTGCGGTCCAGGTCAGGGCGTTCGGGAAGATGATTGCGAGAATTGCCCCTGCGACAAAGAGGAGGGCGATGATGCGCTTGACGGCGAGCGAGCTGTCTTGCGGGAGGGCTCGGGTACCGAGAACGGCGATGATCACGACGCCGACCACGAGGAGAAATTGGATGAGATTCACGGCGGGCCTATCGGATCACGAGGTCGACGAGGATGTTCACAGAGTTGAGTAGCGATTGCCCCTTGGCCTTGGAATAATCGGTGTAGATGACTTCCACGGGGTGCTCAGCCCAGGGCAAGCCGGTCCGGCCGAGACGAACCACGATTTCGGTGGCGTGCGCCATCCGGTCCTGACGGAGTTTCACCTGCCGCAGCGCGTCGTCGCGGATAACACGGAGCCCGTTGTGCGCATCGGTGAGCTTTAACTTGGTGCTCCAGTTGGTAAACGCGATCGCGGTCTTCAGGACGATTTTTTTCAGCAGACCCGGGTTCGTCCGGTCGTCGAGGAAGCGTGAGCCGAAGACGATTGCGAGGTCTTGTTCTCGAGCGAGTTTGAGCATCGCTTGAGCATCCTCGACCCGGTGCTGGCCGTCCGCGTCGAAGGTAACGACATAGCGGGCACCCTGAACGAGCGAGAATTCAAAACCGGTTTGCAGAGCAGCGCCCTGGCCAAGGTTGATGGGGTGGTACACCACTCGAGCCCCAGCGGCCTCTGCGATTGTGGCGGACCCATCGTTCGAGCCATCATCAACGCAGACCACGTTGGGGAAGGACGGGAGCAGCCCGGCGATCACCTCTCCGATCACCGTTGCCTCGTTGTACAGAGGGATGACGACCCAGGTGTCATCGTTCGACTGATCCGAGGGGGGACTCCCGGGCTGTTCAAGACTCATAGCGCTATTGTGTCAGATGCACCTGTCGGGTTCCCCGGCGCACTCGTACGAAAGGCAACTATCCATGACTGCACCCTTCATACCCCCGGCCAAGCCGATCATCGGGGCCGAGGAGCGCGCCGCGGTTGACCGCGTCATGCAGTCGGGAATGCTGGCTCAGGGGCCGGAGGTCGCAGCCTTCGAGCGCGAGTTTGGTGAACACTTCGTGAACGGCCGTGAAACTGTTGCCGTGAACTCGGGAACGAGCGGACTGCATTTGGGGCTTCTCGCGGCGGGTGTTGGCCCCGGCGACGAAGTCATCGTGCCCTCTTTTACCTTTGCCGCGACCGGAAACACCGTTACTCTGACCGGGGCAACGCCCGTGTTCGTGGATATCGAACCAGAGTTCTTCACGCTGTCGCCGGCTGCCGTGCGCGCCGCAATCACGCCCCGGACCAAGGGCATCATGCCGGTGCACCTGTACGGACACCCGTTCCTCGCGACCGAGATGCGTCAGATTGCGGATGAGCATGGCTTGATGCTGTTTGAGGATGCCGCGCAGGCGCATGGAGCTAGCTGGGGTGGTGCCCCGGTAGGAACTCTCGGGGACTTTGCGATGTTTAGTCTGTATCCCACCAAGAACATGACCAGTGGCGAGGGGGGGATGGTCAGCTGCGCGACCCCTGAGCTCGCGCGTCAGGTGAGGCTCCTTCGGAACCAGGGCATGGAAACTCAATACGCGAACGAGATCGCCGGGTTTAACAACCGGATGACGGATCTCCATGCTGCTATCGGGCGGGTCCAGCTCACCAAAGTCGATGCTTGGACGGAGCAGCGTCGAAACAACGCGGCTACCCTCGACGCCGGTCTTGCCGGGCTGTCCGGGGTCAGCACTCCCAAAGTGCATCCGGACGCAGCACACGTCTACCACCAGTACACCATTCGGGTGGATGCGACAGAGCGCAATCGGATCGTCACCGCACTGAAAGAAGAACACGGGGTCGGCTCGGGCGTGTATTACCCGATCCCGAACCACCGTCTTCCTTCGCTTGCACACTTTGCCCCGGCGTTGGAGCTGCCCGAGACCGAGCGCGCCGCCAGCGAGGTCCTTTCCCTGCCAGTGCACCCCTCGCTGAGTGCCGGGGACCTCGACCGAATCGTGACCGCGGTGCAGAAGGTCGTCGGCGCGGGGGCTTGATGCCGAGAAACAGACCAGTGTCCACAGGCCACGTGGAGCAGCCGACCGAACAGGCAACCGTTTCGTCAACCCCTCTCGCACGAGTGTTGGTGACGAGTCGGCTTTTCGCCCCGGAACCTGCAGCCGCCTCATTCCGCTTGCGGGCAGTGGCCAACGCCCTTGATCGGTCCGGGGCACACGTGCAGGTCTTGACGACTAAAGCGCCCGCCGCTCTCGCGGGGAACTCAGACGGCACCCGCTCCGGAGTCAGGGTGAGCCGCGCACCCGTACTCAGAGATCGAGACGGATATGTGCGTGGGTACCTTCAATATTTGAGCTTTGATCTGCTCTTAGCCTTCCGGATGCTGTTCCGGAAACGCCCGGCGCTGGTGCTCACTGAGCCCCCGCCAACGACAGGGGCGGTCGTACGGGTGATCTGCGCAATCCGTCGGGTCCCGTATGCGTACTATGCTGCCGATATCTGGGCTGATGCGGTCGGAGCTGTCGATACCCCTGGCGTCGTGACACGGCTGGTCCGTTGGACGGAGCTCTTTGCGCTGCGTGGAGCCGCACGCGTGCTGTCGGTCAGCCAGGGGGTCACCCAGAGGCTCGCGGAGCTCGGCATTTCAGACACAGTGCGGACGATCGGGAACGGAATCGACATCGAGACCTTCTCGTCTGACGGGCCTCGGGAAAGCCTGGACGGGCCGGTGCTGCTGTACGCGGGAACCGCTTCAGAGGTTCACGGAGCTGGGATTTTCCTCGAAGCCTTTGAACACGTGCTGGCCGTTCGGCCTGAGGCTCGTCTGGTGTTCCTTGGACAGGGCAGCGATCGACCGGCAATAGAGCAGGCGGCGGAACGTTTTCCCGGCGGCACGGTTCGCTTCTTCCCACGTGCGGAGGCGGACAGCGTTGCTGCGTGGCTCCGAGGGGCGGCAGCCTCATTGGCCAGCGTCCGTCCAGAGCAGAACTACGATTTTGCCTTTCCCACGAAACTGTACGCCTCTGCTGCGGTTGGGACCCCAATGATCTTTACTGGAGTTGGCCCGGGGGCAGGTTTTGTCCGCGAGAGCCAGGGAGGGTGGGCGGTACCGTATACCGTCGAAGCTGTTGCGACGGCCATGATCGCCGCGGTCGACCAGGCTTCAGCGGATGAGCACAGTGTGAGCCGTGAGCGGCTCTCTGACTGGGCACGAAAGACGATCGGGCTTGATGGGGTTGCTGACCGGGCCGTGGTGGCCTTGCGCGAAGTTGCTCGTCATACGGCACCTCGGGACAGCAAAGACCCCAACCCGGCTCCCAATAACACAGAAGGACGTTCTCGGTGAACAGCTTGTGGACCACACTGCAACGGCTTATGCCGTTGCTCCCCGCGAAAGCTCGGAGCTTCCTGGTCTGGTATTCAGTACTCAGTTCGTTGCTCGCGCTCCTCGACGTCGCGGCCCTGGGTCTCATCGCACTCTCCATGACTGGCATGGTGCAGGGCAATCCAGTCGTTCTGCCGCTGGTGGGGGAGGTCGGCCCTGACGGGTATATCTGGATTCTGGTGCTCTGTTGCTCCCTGATTATCGGAAAATCAGTGTTGTCAATTCTGCTGCAGTGGCGGGCAACTCGACGGTTCGCTTCCTTCGAGCTCGAGATTGGTGATCGGCTCTTCGGCGCGTACATTCGTGCCCCGTGGACCGAGCGGCTCCAGCGAACCACCTCGCAGCTGGTCCGCATGGCAGACGTGGGCATCGCTGCGGTTATTGCTGGGTTTCTCCTCCCTATCACGACACTTCCCACTCTGCTCACCACTTCGGTGGCGGTGATCGGTGTTCTCGTTTTTGCCCAGCCGCTGACCGCTCTCGTGACCCTCGTCTATCTCGGGTTGATTGCTCTGTTGCTGTACTTTTGGGTCTCTCGAAAGTCGGTGCAGGCGGGCCGCGTCAACCGGGACTACTCCTTCCGAGTTGCCGCGCTCATGACCGAAATGGTCGGAGCACTCAAAGAGATCACGCTCCGGAACAAAGCCGGAGAGGTTGCAGGGGTCATTCACGAGAACCGAATCCACACCACCCGGGCGCGAGCCAACTTGAGCTTTCTCGGGGCCGTACCGAAATTTGTGCTGGAATCAGCGCTGATTGGCGGATTCGTCCTGGTAGGGGGCGCCGGGTACCTGACCGGGGGAGCTCCGGAGGCGTTTGCTGCGGTGGCGTTGTTTGCGGTGGCAGGTTTTCGGCTGGTGCCCTCTCTGACGGGGTTCCAGGCAATCGTCACGCAGACTCACTCGAACTTGCCGCAGGTGCAGGCGGTCATGGACGATATCGATCTCGCACAGGGATACCTGGAACGAGCGGAGATCATCGGCCATCGGCCTCTCACTCAGGATCCGAAGCTGCTCGAGTTCACAGAGGTTGCCTTCACGTATCCCGGAGGCGATTCTCCCGCGGTTCACGGGCTCAATCTTCGTGTGCCCATGGGGTCAACTGTCGGATTAGTCGGTTCTTCGGGGGCAGGAAAATCCACCGTCGTCGACCTTATTTTGGGGCTGCTGGTTCCATCCTCCGGGAAGATCGAGGTCGACGGGGAACCGATCGAGGAAGTCCTTGCGGACTGGCGGTCCCGCGTCGGCTATGTGCCACAGGACGTAGCACTTTTTGACGGAACCGTCGCTCAAAATATTGCCTTGACCTGGGGTGGAGATATCGACCTTGATCGGGTTCAACAAGCGCTCGAACGTGCCCAGCTCTGGGACGTGATTCGACAGCGACCGGGAGGGCTGCTCGGGAAAGTCGGGGAGCGGGGTATGTCCCTGTCCGGAGGACAGCGGCAACGAATGGGCATCGCCCGGGCGCTGTACAGCGACCCATTGATCCTTGTGCTCGACGAGGCGACGAGCGCTCTCGACACAAAGACTGAGTCCGATGTCGCCCGTGCGATCACCGAGCTTCGCGGCGAGGTCACGGTCGTTGCTGTCGCACACCGGCTCTCCACTATTCGTGACAGCGACCAGGTGCTCTTTATGCGGGACGGTCAGGTCGCCGCACAGGGAACCTTCGAGGAACTTGTTGAGGCAGTCCCTGACTTTGCGGTTCAGGCCGCCCTCGCCGGGCTCGCGGAGTCCCCGAAATCGCAGCCACGAGACTCCTCAATACATTCGGAAGATGATCCCTCCGCAGACGCGATCGGAGAACTCCGATGACTAGACCAAAACTGCTCATTTTTTCGTTCTCCCCGATCGTCAATGATGCTCGAGTACTGAAACAGGTAGCCCTGTTTCGCGATGACTACGAGGTGACGACCTGCGGCTATGGAGACGCGCCAGAGGGTGTTGCCGAGCACATTCGAATTCCCGATGATCGTGTCATTTACGACCTCTACGGGCGCTACATCACCCTCCGGCAGTACCGGGCGGTGTACAGCAGGCTCGGGGCAGTCCGCTGGTGTCGAAAACACCTGAAGCCCGGCCGTTGGGATGTCATTCTTGCCAATGACGTCGAGACGGTTCCACTGGCGTTGGAGCTCAAAGCTCCAAGCGGTGTGCACGCCGACCTGCACGAGTACACCCCCCGGATGAAAGAACACAATCCGGCCTGGAAACAGAAGATCTCCCCCTACTATGTGTGGCTGTGTCGAAAGTATGTCACCCGCGCTGACTCCTGGACGACTGTCAGCCGGGGACTTGCAAACGAATACCAGCGAGTATTCGGGTTCGCCCCTGAGCTCGTGACCAACGCCGCACCCTACCAAAAACGGCGTCCGCTCCCCGTGTCCACTCCTTTGCGACTGGTACACAGCGGAGCGTGCCTCCGGGACCGGAACCTGCTCGATATGATCGACGGCGTTGCGCTCGCGGAACGTCAGGTCACGCTCGATCTGTTTCTGACGAAAAACGATCCCGCCTACCATGCGGAGCTAGTGAATCGAGCCGCGCAGATACCCGGT
>NZ_JAPFRB010000004.1:60479-77903 GCF_035726885.1 Leucobacter sp. M11
GATCGCCTGGCTGAGTACGATGTCGGGGTCTTTATCCTGAAACCAATCAACTTCAATTACGAGTGGGCGCTACCGAACAAGCTCTTTGATTTTGTTCAAGCACGTCTCGGCGTGATCGTTGGTCCCTCAGCCGAGATGGCCGAGGTCGTTCGAGCCGGAGGGTTTGGGGTCGTCACAGAAAACTTCTCCCCGAATGCTCTCGCTCAGACGCTCAACAACGTGCGAACAGAGCAGGTTGACGAGTGGAAACAACGCGCGCACGCGGCGGCGCACGCTTTGTCCGCCGAGGAACAAGTGATCGGGTGGAAGCGGGCGATCGACCGTTTGGCGAGGGGGAAGTAACATGACTCCGACGCCACTGGTAGAGGTCGTGATTGCCGTACATGATCCGCGTCGCCCAGTGCTTCGCGCGATTCGTTCCGTCCTGGCAGCGGGCCGCGAGGACATCCGCGTCAGCGTGGTGTGCCACGGAATCGCTCCGGAAGAAATACCCGGGTTGACCGAGCTCACTGGCGGGACGGCTTCACACCTGGTTCGCCTCCTGCCTTTTTCGGATGGTGTTCGGAGCCCGGCGGGACCGTTCAATCACGGCATTGAACAGGCAACCGGCCGATACGTCTCCGTGATGGGCAGTGACGACTGGCTCGCTCCTGGAGCGCTCAACGCGTGGGTGGAACTTTCTCTCGAGAAGGACCTCGATATTTTCCTCGCGGGACTGCAGCATCAGCATGGAACTCAGCTACGGAACCCTCCGGTCCGTCCCTGGCGACGCCATCATCTTGACACGGTGAAGGACCGGCTGTTTCATCGCTCCGCTCCGCTTGGCCTCCTCAAACGGAGCCTCTTCGCTGACCCGGTGATTCGGTTTAGCGAGGGACTCGCAACCGGAGAGGACCTGGTCGTGAGCACGCTGTTGTTCGCCCGTGCGAAACGGATTTCTGTCGGGCTCGATTTGCCCCGATACATCATCGGAAGCGATGCTTCAGATAGGGTCACGGCGAGCCCACACACGATGCTCGCCGTCCTTGCGCCATTGACGTTGTTGAGGCAGAGTGATTCATTCCGCAACCTCCCGGGACGGGTCCGGATTGCTGCGCAGACAGCACGCATCAAAGGCAGCATTCTCCAAAACGCAGTGCATCGTACCGATTCCGATGCCTGGACGGACGAGGCGCTTGCGGAGATTCGAGAGCACATGGGGGGCGAGCAACGGGAGATTCGTGCGGCAGTTGCGGCACTCCCTCGGTCTCAACGGCGGCTGCTCGACGCACTCTCTGCTCAGGGGCAAACCTCTGTGGGAGCGGCCGAAGCCGTGAGAGTTTCTCTGCAGGACGGTCGCATCGATCGTCTGTTCCCACGGCAGCTGCGCTACAGTCTGCACCGAGAAAGCACTCTGGTGCGCTACCTTGGATACGCGCTCGCCAGGCTCAACGGGTAAATCATGATCTGTTCGCAAGACAGGAAAAGGTATCCGTTCACCATTCAACAGAGGACCGGTGTGTTTCAATGCTTCCTCAGGGCATAACTCGTATTGCAGGCCGACTTGCCCGGATCATGCCGGACGGTGTACTCCGCGCACTCCTCCCTGGGCGCTACAGGTATGACCCGGCAAAGATGACGGTGGTGACTCCTCCTGTGACTCCGGTTCGACTGTTTATTGGGCCCGTGAACTACGCCGGGCAGGGGTACGCGTGGGCGCGCGCGGTTGAACAGAACCTGGACGAGGTCGGCGCGGTGTCAATGGCCTACACCGGGATCGGTGAGTTTGGCTTTCCCGTCGACCAGTCGGTTCCGGCAACCGGGTATGTGCTGTCGAAAACCTGGCAACGCGAGCAAGCAGAAGCGGTTGCCTCCGGCTTTACCCACGTGATGGCTGAGGCAGAACGCCACCTCTTCGGGCGGGTCTATGACCAGAGTGTCGAAGATCAGCTGCGCGCGCTCGAAGCGGCCGGGGTGCGCGTCTGCATGCTCGCCCATGGGTCGGATATTCGGCTCCCGTCACGGCACGCCGCGGCAGAGCCACTGTCGCCGTTCCGTGACGGAGAATGGCAGATGACCGAGCAATTAGAACGGGAAGCGCGAAAAAACCGTGCGCTTCTCGAAGAGCTCGGGTATCCCGTGTTCGTGTCGACGCTCGGACTCCTGCCTGACGTCCCGGACGGGGCCGAATGGCTTCCCGTCGTTGTTGACCCGAGCCGCTGGGCTCCTGGCGCAGAGATTTTGCAGCGAAATGTGCCCGTTATTCTGCACGCGCCCAGCCGAGGGTTGGTGAAAGGGAGCGCGCTCATCGACCCGGTTCTGCAACGAATGCATGATGATGGAGAAATCGTGTACCGACGCGTCAGCGGTATCCCCGCGCACGAGATGCCTGCGGCGATTCGGGAGGCAGACCTGGTCCTCGACCAATTCCGGATTGGTGATTACGGGGTGGCAGCTTGTGAAGCCATGCTCGCAGAACGTCTGGTCGTGAGCCACGTCACAGAAGATGTTCGGAATCAGGTACTCACCCGAACTGGTCGTGCTCTTCCCATACTGCAAGCTACGCCAGCAACCCTGCAAGCGGTCATCCGGCAGGCGTTGTCTGAACCTGAGCAATCTCGAGCGCTGGCACGCGAAGGACGGAACTTCGCGCTCGACTTCCACGACGGCCGCCGATCCGCCGCGGTCCTCGCCAAGTTTCTCATCACGAACGAACAGGGAACCTCCTGATGAATGCTTCGAAAGACTCACCGCGTCCGAGTCATCGGCCGACACTGTTGATTCTCTCGTTCTCAGAGCTTCGCGCAGACGCGAGACTGCTCAAGCAAATTGCCGGCTTCGCTCCGGACTTCGCGGTCACCACGTGCGGCTACGGGCCAGCACCAGACGGGGTGGAAGAACACCTTCAGCTTTCCGGGGACCACCCGGTTTGGGCCTATGATCGGCTTGCTCTATTGTCGAAGCGATACCGTGCCGCCTACTGGGGGAACCCGGCCATTGCTGAGGCGAGAACGATGCTTGCCGGACGAAGCTTCGACCTCATTCTCGCCAACGATGTCGATCCGGCGGGGATCGCTCTGGAACTCTCGCCACGCTTTGGGGTGCACATGGACCTCCACGAGTATTCACCCAGGCAAAAAGAGGACTTGCTGAGATGGAGACTGTTCGTCGCTCCCTTCATTCGATGGATGATCCGCAGCTATGTCGCTCGGGCTCAGTCGTGGAGCACCGTTTCGGGCGGGCTCGCAAGAGAATACCAACGGGCGTTTGGATTCCGACCCGAACTCGTGACTAACGCGTCCCCATATCACGACTTAGCTCCTGGGGAGGTTTCTCGGCCAATTCGATTGGTGCACTCGGGGGCGGCACTTCGCGATCGCAAACTGGAAATCATGCTTGACGCGCTCGAACTGAGCAGCGCGGAGGTCACACTCGACCTGTTCCTCACCCCCAACGACCCCGAGTACGTTGCCGAGCTCCGGGCGCGCGCGACCGAGTCCACGAATCTTACGGTCCACGACCCGGTGGCCTACGAAGAACTCATTCCGCGCTTGAACGAATACGACGTCGGCGTATTCGTGCTTGAGCCTGTGAACTTCAGTTATCGTTGGGCACTCCCGAATAAACTCTTTGATTTTGTGCAGGCGCGCCTGGGAATGATCGTAGGGCCCTCGCCAGAAATGCGAGATATGGTCATCGAGCATCGTCTCGGGGCGGTAGCAAACAGTTTCGGGCCAACAGACCTCGCCGCTGAGTTTAACCGATTGACCAGAGAACAAGTAGCCGAGTGGCAACACGCAGCCGATCGGGCGGCGAGGGAGCTCTCAAGTGAGTCTCAAGTGGCAGCCTGGAGGCACGCTTTGGAAGTACTGTTGCGCAAGGGGACCGAATCAGAGCGCCGTCAGGCTGAACGGGGGAAGGGTAAGTGAAGGTGTCTCTACCGCCGAGCAAGGGCGCGGTCGGCCGAGTCAAAGCCCTCCTGGGGGCCGCAATCCACCGACTCCCTGAGCCGGTTGCTCTCCGGTTAAACCCGGCACGGTACGGATACACGATGGCAGATATTCCTCAGCCATCGCCCATCCCAGACTCGCAGGTACGGCTCTACATCGCTCCGGTCAACTTCGCCGGTCAGGGCTGGGAATGGGCGAGGGCTGCAGAACGTATCACCGGAGTCGGCGCAACCAGCATGCATTACACCGTCCCAGGAGATTTCGGTTTCCCCGGCGACACAGTGGTGCCCGTTGCTGTTTTTTCTCGGTCGAAGCGGTGGCAACGTGCCCAATTTGACCGTGTGAGTACGAATTATTCTCACGTGCTTATCGAGGCTGAGCGCCCAATCTTCGGCACGCTGTTCGGGGAAGACCCCGTCAGAGAAGCTCGAGCATTACGCGCGCGAGGAATCACGGTGGGGATGGTGTCTCACGGCAGCGATCTCCGGCTTCCCAGCAGGCACCGGGACACTGATCAGTGGTCCCCGTTCCACGATGAGGATTGGGAGGAAATCCCACGCCTCGAGCGACAAGCACGCAACCACCGACGGGTGCTCAGCGATATCGGTGCGCCAGTGTTCGTCTCCACATCCGATCTGATGCTCGACTGGCCCGAAGCGAAGTTGCTTCCGGTCGTCGTCGACCTAGAACCGTGGTCGAGCGGGGAACCTCCGCTCCTCAGAACGGTGCCTGTCGTTCTTCACGCACCCAGCAAGGCAAGAATCAAAGGAAGTCAGCTGATCGATCCCGTTCTCACTGCTCTTCATGACGACGGAAAGATTGAGTACCGACGCGTCGAGGGAATACCCGCACAGGAAATGCCTGAACACGTTCGAGACGCAGACATCGTTCTGGAACAGTTCCGGATCGGGAACTATTCTCGAGCCGCTGTGGAAGCGCTCGCCGCGGGGAGGGTCGTCATCGGTCACGTGCATGATCAGGTCCGTGATCACGTCCTCATGGAGACCGGGTGCGAGCTTCCCGTTGTTGAGGCAACTCCGGACACGTTGAGAGCCGTCTTGGAAGACATCTTGGATCGGCGGGAACCCTTTCGTGAGATCGCGGCGCATGGGCCGGCCTTCGCTCGAAGCGTTCACGACGGAAATTTCTCAGCCAGTGTGCTGCGGGAACACCTGCTACGACAGCCGGAAACGAGCGGGAGCGCAAAATGACGGGGGCGAGCCTCCCAGGTCCTGAACCGCTCGTCGACCTGATTGTTGCCGTGCACACCCCAGAACGGGATGTTTCACGCGCGGTGAACTCTGTGCTTCATGAGACCCGTGCACCCGTTCGCGTGACTGTGGTGTGCCACAACACACCGGTAGCGGGCATTGCGGCCAGCCTCGGTTCCGCTGCCCATGACCGGCGAGTTCGCCTCGTGGAGCTGCAGGACGGTGTCCGCAGTCCCGCCGGTCCCTTCAACCGCGGGTTGGAACTCGCGACTGCCCCGTATGTTTCTGTCCTCGGCTCCGATGATGAGCTCGCTCCGGGTGCCATCGATTCCTGGTTGGATCGAGCGGAACGCTCTGGCGCGGGAGCCGTGCTTGCTCGGGTGCAACATGCGGGTGGGAAGACAGTCCCCTCGCCGCCGAGCCGTCCGTTTCGTCAGCGAGCACTGCACCCCGTGCGCGACCGCTTGAACTACCGATCTGCCCCCTTGGGGTTGGTCTCACGAGTGCAGTTTCCAGATTTAAGGTTCACAACAGGCGTCCGAACCGGAGAAGACATTGGGTATGTCACCGTGCTCTGGCACTCGGGGAAAACCATTGAGTATGATCGACGCGGACCCGCCTACCTGATTCACGCAGACGGGGCTGAACGCGTGACAACGTTGGCTCCACCAATTCAAGATGACCTAGAATTTCTCGAGCCGTTGCTGGGGAGTCGGGTCTACCAAGAGCTTGGGGACCAAGCGCAGGCAAGTTTGCTGGTCAAAACGTTCCGGAGTACGCTGTTCAGCCTCGTTCAGAACCGTCCGCATGTGCACCAGTGGCCGCTGGAACAACGAGAGCGACTTGCCGCGGTTTCGGAGCTGCTCTACCAGGAGCTGAGTGGCACACGTCAGGGCCTTCGTGTGCTCTCTCGGGCGGATTTCTGTTTGCTCGACCTGATGCGAAACAGCGAGACCCCCACGGAGGAAATGTTGATTGCCGCAAACGCGAGACGGTTGTTTTTGACCAAGGAGGCGCTCCTCCCGCGGCGGCGAAGAGACGTGTTCCTCCGCGATGCCCCCCTACGCTTCGCGATCGCGTCGGTGCTGGCACGCTGGTAGCGATCGGGGGATATTCCGAGGTGTCCGGGCGTATGCTTAACCCTATGCGTATCGCCGTCGTAGCCACCGGAAAAATCGGTCTGCCCCTCGCCACTCAGTTCGCCTCGATGGGCCACGAGGTCGTGGGCGTGGACATCAACCAGGACCTCGTTGACGTGATCAACTCGGGCATGGAGCCCTTCCCCGGAGAGGCCGGCCTCGCCGAGGCCCTCGCCGAGCTGGTTCCCGCTAGGAAGCTGCGCGCCACCACGGACTACGCCGATGCCATTCCCGGCGCCGATGCCGTGGTGCTCGTCGTGCCCCTGCTGGTCAACGAGGAGACCTGGGCGCCAGACTTTGGCTGGATGGATGTGGCGACCCGCTCGCTCGCCGAGCACCTCACCCCGGGCACGCTCGTCTCCTACGAGACGACGCTCCCCGTCGGCACCACCCGCGGTCGCTGGAAGCCGCTCATCGAGGAGGTCTCCGGCCTCACCGAGGGCGAGGACTTTCACCTGGTGTTTTCCCCGGAGCGCGTGCTCACCGGCCGCGTCTTCGAGGACCTCAAGAAGTACCCGAAGCTCGTCGGCGGTCTGAACGAGGCCGGCACGAAGAAGGCCATCGAGTTCTACGAGGCCGTGCTCACGTTTAACGAGCGCGACGACCTGCCCCGCCCGAACGGGGTCTGGGACATGGGCACCGCCGAGGCTGCCGAGATGGCGAAGCTCGCCGAGACTACCTACCGCGATGTGAACATCGGGCTGGCGAACCAGTTCGCCCGCTACGCGGACACCGCAGGCATCGACGTCTACAAGGTTATCGAAGCCTGCAACTCGCAGCCGTTCAGCCACATCCACCGACCCGGCATCGCGGTCGGTGGCCACTGCATCCCGGTGTACCCGCGCCTGTACCTGTCGACCGACGCCGACGCCGACATCGTGCGCACGGCCCGCAACTACAACGCGACCATGCCCGCCTACGTGGTGGAGCGCATTGAACAGACGATGGGCGACCTCGACGGGGTCCGCGTGGTCGTCCTCGGCGCGGCATACCGAGGCGGTGTGAAGGAGACCGCGGTCTCCGGGGTCTTCCCCACGGTGGAGGAGCTCACGAAGCGCGGCGCGATCGTGACCGTGCACGATCCGCTGTTCAGCGACGAAGAGCTGGCCCGCTACGGCTTCACGGCGCACACCATCGGCGAAGCGGTTGACGTCGCGATCCTGCAGGCCGACCACGCGGAGTACCGCGAACTCGGCCCGGCCAACTTCCCCGGAATCAAGCTGTTTGCCGACGGACGCAACGCCACTGACCCCGCCGCCTGGAAGGGTGTGCCCCGGATCGTGATCGGCTCCGGCCAGTAACACCCAGACGCAATCCACAGCTCAGGCGCCAAGGGTTCTCCCCTGGCGCCTGAGCTGTGAGTTGCGCGAGCGGGAACGGTTACGCAATGAAGCGGCCGAGCCGTGGCATCCGGCGCAGCAGCATCGCGACCAGCAGGCTGGGGACGAGGATCATCAGCGCCAGCAACGGCACCGAGGAGACCGGGTGCGCAAAGGCGGTCGTGATCCCGAACTGCTGGTACCCCCACTGAAACAGGGGATGCACCAGGAAGATGCCGAAGGAATACGTGGACAGCGTACTGACTACGTGGCCCGGCCGGGCCTGCGGCCGAGACTCGGACCATGCTTTGACGCCCAGGAACACGGCCACCGCGGAGAGGACGACTCCGGGGGTGAGATAGTCGTACAGGAGCCCGTTCGGCTCGTTCCCACGCTGGGTCAACCAGGACGTTCCCACCGCCGTGACGACGATCCCGGCTGCGCCGAGCGCGAAGGCCCAGCGGAGCTGCTTCGGGGACACCCGTGCGGTGCTGAGAAGATAGCCGAGCACGAAGTACAGCGTGTAGCCCAGCACGAGCTGGAGCTGCATCGTATCGAGGACGGTTTGCAGGAGTTTTCCCGCGAGCGGCACGTGGGTGAGCAAGGGGAGAACTGACGCAAAGACACCGGCGAGCCCGACAAAGTACCAGGCTGTTGTTCGGTCGGTCACCACCCGACGCAGAATCGGTGTGACCAGGTACAGGCCGACCAGGGCAAAGAGGAACCACAGATGGTAGTGGCCCAGAACGATCTGCGTCGCGAGCGAGACGAGGGTGCCGGTACCGCCAGGGCCGTAGGTACCCACCAGCGCGAAAAACACGGACCAGACCACGAACGCTACCAGGAGACGCGGCAGACTCTTCCGGAAGAGGGATCGCCAGGTGACGTTTCGTTTTGGATCGAGAAAGAGGGAGCCGCTGATCATAAAGAACACTGGCACGGAGAAGCGCACCGCGCTGTCCGCCCAGTTTAGTGTTTGCCACGCTGAGCCGCTGGGATCGAAGGTCGACCAGTTCCATGCGGCCGCGTGTAGCACGACGACGGCAACGATGGAGATCGCGCGGAGCCGGTCAAGGTAGGCCAGTCGCCCGAGATCCGAAACGGCGGCCGGGGGTGTGGGAGAACGCATAGCCTGAGTTTAGGCCAGCGGCTGGCCGGGGAAGCGGGACTTCGTGTACTCCTTGTCGTCGAACCGGATGAAGTAGTCGCGCAGCGGGAGGCCCTGCTCCTCGATCGTGAACCGGGGGAACAGCACCGACACGAATGTGCACTCAAAGACCAGGAGTGCGTCGGCGCCGAGCAGGTGGGCGCGGGGCCAGTTCCAGCTGGTAACCGGGTTGTTCATCTCGCAGAGGGTGCCGTCGATGTACTTCACCAGGGAACAGGCGAAGGGCACCTCCCGTTCCAGGACGCGGGAGGCCCGCTCGCGCTGCTCTATGAGGAGGCGGAGCGCCGTGGGGCCGGGGTAGCAGTCGGCGTCCATGCCCCAGACGTGATCGGCGCCGAGTTCCATACCCATTCTCCAGGGTCGAGGCGCTCACGAAACGCGGTGCGATCGTCACCGTGCACGATCCAATGTTTAGCGACGATGAGCTGGCCCGATACGTCTTCAGACGGACATCCTTGGCGAAGAGGTGGACGTCACGATTTTGTAGGCCGACCACGCGGAGTACCGCGAACTCGGTCCGGCGAACTTCCCCGGAATCAATTTGCTTGCCGAGGGCCGGAACACCACCGACCCCGCCGCTTGGAGGGCGTACCCTGCATCGTGATGGGAGCCGGTCAGTATTCCCCCGGCTGCGCGACTGGGCCCGTTCTGCGATGAGTCAGGGAGTGCGGGCTCATTTATTTGAGTTCACAAGAGTTGCGGTCCAGGGACAGGTCCCCCGACAGACCGGTGAAACCCGCAGCGGCTCTGAGAACGGCTCAAGATAAACGAGTGACCCCCCCCCACGTATTACGTTTAGTGACCCGGGCTGGAGCTCAGAGCCTGTTCCTGGGCGTGCCGAGCATTCTTGCTCGACTCTCGCCTATCCCACCATTTCCGCATACGACGCTCGACTGGTTTTTCTAGGCAGCTGTGCATGGCCCAGGAGGCGAGTAGGGCAAGGATGAACACGAGCGCCTGCCAACCAATGTTTGTCCAGGAAATCGCTTGGGCGCCGAACCCGGCAAGGAAGACATACATGATGGTCGCGTGCACCAAATAGAAGCAGAACGACCACTCGCCCAGCTTCACGAGGATCGGATGCCTGAGAAGAGAACGTCCTCCCCGGATATCCCGGCATGCTATCGAGACAATCGTGAAGGAGAAGATCACGATGATCCACTCGTTGGCCGTTAACTGGGCCCAACGACTGAGAGGATCAGCGAGTCCGAACCGTGCCGCGAGCACGAGCCACACCAGCAGTGCACCCCCCGCGAAATAGCACCAGATTGGTTTGATTCGTGGGAGCCAGCCGTGTCTCATCGCATGAGCCAGGCCGATGCCGATAATAAACTCGCTCACTCTGGTGATCGGGAGCGGAAGCGCCGCCAGCCAAGACCCTGGGAACAGGATCACCCCGACGCGAAAGAGGAACGCTGCACAAACGACGGCAAGCGTGAGCGTCAGTGCTCCTCGAGCACGGAACCCCCGGAAGAGCCGGTACAGCGCTGGGTGGAGCGCGTAGAAGAACGCTTCGCAGGTGAGCGTCCAAGCCGCGGGGTTCCCAGAGAAGAGAATGCTGGGCTCATTTGACCAGCCTTGAACGAGGAATACGGAGAGGAGGAGCACTCCTATTGAGAGCGGCTTTACCCACCACTGCGAAGGATCGGGGGTGACATGGTAGAACACAGGGATAGCCAGGAGTAACGCAAAGAGGTGCGCCGGGTAAATCCGAGCAAACCGACGCCACCAAAACGTTGTCGGACGCGTTCCCGGTTTTGCAGACCAGGTCAGGACGAACCCCGAGAGGATAAAGAAGAACGTGACTCCGTAGTTTCCGAAGGGAAGGAGCGGCCCAATGACCGGCAACGGAGCAAACACGCGTAGGTGAAACAGAAAGACGGCAAAAGCCGCCCACCATCTCAGACCGGTGAGCGAGTCTAATCGTGTGGGGAGGGGTTCAGGCGGCACAGGAACGATGCTAGCGTTCTTGTCGCGACCCCGGGGACGGTGCGCCGGGGAAGCGCGGCTTCGGGTTGAAGGTCCGGGCGGACCAGAGAGCCTTGCGCATCCGCTTCTGCACGGGCTTGGCTACCTTGCCCTCGCGCATCTGTAGGATGACGTGCCGGACGTAGTTGATGTAGGGCCAGCGACCCTCGTAGTGGCGACGGAAAGACGCCTGGTTCCGGGCTCCCTTCTCGAACTTCCAGAGGTTCTCCTCGGTCACCTGACGGTAGTTGACCCCGGCGTTCACCCCCATGTCGTGCACGACCTCAGAGGCCAGCACGATGATGCCGGGCCCGTAGGCCCGCTCCAGGCGCTTGGTGTATTCCTTGTCGTCGAACCAGATGAAGTAGTCGCGCAGGGGCAGACCCTGCTCCTGGATCGTGAAGCGGGGGAAGAGCACCGAGACGAAGGTGCACTCGATCACCAGCAGGGCATCGGCACCAAGGAGGTGGGCGCGGGGCCAGTCCCAGCTCATCACGGGGTTGTTCATCTCGCAGAGGGTGCCGTCGATGTACTTCACGAGCGAGCACGCGAAGGGCACCTCCCGCTCGAGAACCCGAGAGGCCTGCTCGCGCTGCTCGATCAGCAGCCGAAGTGCGCTGGGGTCCGGGTAGCAGTCGTCGTCCATGACCCAGACGTGATCCGCCCCGAGCTCGTAACCCTTCTCCATGCCCATTTCGAAGCCGCCGGCCCCGCCGATGTTTTCCGGCAGGTGCATGACCACGAGGCCGGGGAAGCCCTGCGCGCTCAGCCCGTCAAGGTACTCGCCGGTGCCGTCGCTGGAGTTGTTGTTGACGACGACGATCCACTCGGGCGCGTGGTCCTGCGCGCGCACGGTCTCGAGGGTCTTCGGCAGCTTCGCGAGGCGATTGAAGGTGACGATGACCGCGGCGACGCGGTTGCTCGTGGGGGACAGCTCTGGGGCGGCTGGTGCGGGCGTGGAGCCGGGAGCGTTGGTCATGGCTGCGTGGGTTCCTTCGGGGTCGTGCGGGTCTCAACGGGTGCGGTGGTCTCGGTGGGGGCGGAGGCGCGCTGCTTGGTGGCGTTGGCGAAGCTCTGCTCCGCGAGGTCGAGCAGCTCGGTGACGCGCAGGCTGTCCCGGCGGAACTCGTCGAGCTCGCTCTCCAACGCGACGACGCGGGCGCGGAGCGACTCCAGCTCGACCGTGTCCGGGTGGGTGGTGGCTCTGGCGAAGAGCCGCTTGAGACGGTTCATGATGGGTTCCCCTTCGGGTGCGGACTCGGGGGGCGTCGCCCCGAGGGTAAAGACGACGCCGACGGGTGCTCGCTTGGCGTCCTCGGGTGCGTGGTCGGTGAGCTCGGTGAACGCGCAGGCGATGTCGTGCGCCGCGGCCTCGGCCCGGAGCTGACGTTCGCTCAGGTGCCACCCCGTCGGATCGCCGAAGGTCACATCGGGAGCGGGACGGGTGTGCACCGTGGCCACGGCGCTGCCCCCGGACTCGAGCGCGGCGCGGACGATGCGCCAGGTGTTGTCCCGGGCCTCGTGGCCGATCTGCTCAATGAGGTGGTTCATCGTGACGTCGATGGCCCCCTCGATCCCGAACTGGCGGGTGAGGCCCAGCGAGAGCAACCGGTTCAGGTTGAGATGCCCGAACTCAAGGTTTTCCGGTAGTTCCTCGCGGGTGGCCAGCGTGAGCGCCGCGGGGGAGTAATCGAGCCCGATCGTGCGCCGATCCGGGCGCTGCCGGGCCAGGCGTGCCGTGAGCTCGCCGGTGCCGGAACCCAGGTCAACGAGCGTCGGGGCTCGGAAGGTGGCCCCGCGCTGGGCGATCCAGTTCGCGCCGGTCTCCCAGCGGGAAGCGGAGTCCTCGTCGAGGGTCTCGTTCCAGAAATCGCGCTGGAAGTTAAAGGAACCAAACCAGTTCTTGAAGCGCCGTTGCGTCTCCCGCGGGGTGCCGAGGCGGTAGCCGGGGATCGGGGTGCGCCAGTTCTCGTCGTAGTTGATCGTCAGCCAGCGGTTGGTGTCCGCGGGCGCCGGGAACTCGACCCCCTCGATCGTGACCGTGGAGAACGGCAACATCTGCTCGGGGGCCATCTCGCCGCGCACGTGGAAGGGCTGGTTGATGTGCCCGTCATCCGTGAAGAAGGCGGCAAAGACGTCAACGTAGTGGTCGACGGAGCCGGAGTCGTTGTAGAAGTACAGCTGCATGTGGGTGGCGCTGTGTCGCACCACGTGGTGCCCCAACTCGATGAGCTTGCGACCGACGACGAAGCCCTCGCGGGCGACGTCCGCCGGGCTCGTGTGCTCGGAGAGGTAGGCAATGTCAGCGTCGTCGTCGTGGGGGAGGAGCGACTCGGATCGTACGGCGCCGAGCAGGGTGCCGCCGACGACGAAGGGGCGCAACCCCATGTCACGGAGCTGCTGGACAACCTCGACGCTCCGGTCGATGATGCGGCGCTGGAAAGAGTCGTCCACGCCGTCGAGCGTCTTCCCGAGCCGGCCCCACTTGTTGATCGCGAGCCGGTTCCCCTCGGCGTCGAGGACGGTCGTGCGCGCCTCACCCACGGTGAAGCGGTGCGTGACCTCGGCCAGGCTCCGCTCGGAGGCGGAATCTCGGAGCGTGATCCGGCTCTCCCCCACGAGGTAGGGCAGGAGCGGGGCCGGCCAGGGGACCCGGATGCGCTCCTGCTCGGGCAGATCCCGCAGATCCAGGGACCAGACGCGATGGTCGTCAAAGAGGATGTCGACGGAGATCACGTCGTCCGGAGCGGCGTCGAAGCCGATTCCGCGCGCGGAAATGCTGAGATTCATGGAGTGAGTTTCGTGTGCCGGGAGTGTGTGGAACTGCTTAACACTATCCCACCAACCGGGGAATTCCCGGGAAAGCAGGGGCAACCGGGGAGGGGCCCGCTCGCGAGCGGCTAGGCTGTTTCTCATGGATCTTCTCGTCGTTGGCTCTGGTTTCTTTGGTCTCACCGTGGCGGAGCGCATCGCCGCCGAATCCGGCAAGAATGTGACGGTGATTGACCGCCGCAGTCACATCGGCGGCAACGCCTACTCCGAGGCCGAGCCCGAGACGGGCATCGAGGTGCACCGCTACGGCGCGCACCTCTTCCACACCTCGAACGAGACCGTGTGGGAGTACGTGAACCGCTTCACCGAGTTCACGAACTACGAGCACAAGGTGTACTCGAACTTCAAGGGCGAGGTCTACCCCCTGCCGATCAACCTCGGCACGATCAATCAGTTTTTCCGAAAGGCCCTCGGCCCCGAGGAGGCGCGCGCGCTCATCGCCGAGCAGGCCACCGAGTTCGACACGAAGTCGGCCCAGAACCTGGAGGAGAAGGGCATCTCCCTGATCGGACGCCCCCTCTACGAGGCCTTCATTCGCGATTACACCTCCAAGCAGTGGCAGACGCCCACCACCGAACTGCCGGCCGAGGTCATCAGCCGCCTCCCCGTGCGCTACAACTACGACAACCGCTACTTCTCGGACACCCACGAGGGCCTCCCGAAGGACGGGTACACCGCGTGGCTGGAGCGGATGGCCGATCACCCCCGCATCACGGTCAAGCTCGACACCGACTTCTTCGACGAGTCCCAGCCGCTGAACAAGAAGGACACCGTCGGTCAGGTGCCCGTCGTCTACACCGGCCCCGTCGACCGCTACTTCGACTACGCCGAGGGCGAGCTGGGCTGGCGCACCCTGGACTTCGAGCAGGAGGTGCTCCCGGTCGGCGACTTCCAGGGCACCAGCGTGATGAACTACGCCGACTCCGACGTGCCCTACACGCGGATCCACGAGTTCCGGCACTTCCACCCCGAGCGGGAATACCCGACGGACAAGACCGTCATCATGCGCGAGTTCTCCCGCTTCGCCGAGCGCGAGGACGAGCCGTACTACCCCGTGAACACCCCCGCCGACCGCGAGCGTCTGCTGGCCTACCGGGCGCTGCAGGACGGCGAGAACGACGTCTTCTTCGGTGGGCGCCTCGGCACCTACCAGTACCTCGACATGCACATGGCTATCGGCTCCGCCCTCAGCATGTACAACAACAAGCTGCAGGAGCGCTTCGCCAACTAGCGCGAGCGCCGCAGCGGAACACTGAGCGAGGCCCCGGGACCCCCGGGGCCTCGCTCCGTTTTCGGGCTGTTGCGGAGCGGGCGGACCGGGTACCCTGGCCCCGTGATCTCCGTGCCCGAATCCAGCCTCGTGGTCACCGTGCTGGGTGCGCCGGGTGCCCGGAACGAGTTCTCGGCGAAGCTCACCTCGGCGGTGCCCGAGATCCTCGTGCGCCCGCTCACGCTGGCCGACGAGGCCCTCGCCCGCTCCCTCTCCGCGGGCAGCCACCTCGTGGTGGCGCTGGCAAAGCGCCAGCGGACGTCGCTCTCGGTCGCCGCACACATCGACGCCTTCATCGAGTACCCCGGCGACGCCGAGCGTATGATACGGCGCTGCGCGGACATGGCCCGACGCTTGAACGACGGGCGGCTGCCCGCCGAGGCACCCCCGCAGCTCGAGCCCTGGTCCCGCACCTGGCCCATCACGGCACGACGGCTGAGCCGCCGGGTGCTCCGCGCCTTCTCGCACTCCGGGGCCCGGGTCCAACACATCGGCTCCACCGCGATCCCCGGCCTGCCCGCGCCGCCGGTCATCGAGCTGCAACTCGCCGTGCCCCGCCTGATCGACCTGGACCTGCGCGCCGGGGCGCTCGCCGCCGCCGGTCTCGTGGATGCCCGCGCGCAGAGCCCCGATGCCCCCGGGGTGCTCGTGGACCGGCCCCGGGGCGAGGCGGCGGGCACCGCGGAGTGGCCGAAGCGGCTCCTCGTCGGCGTGGACGAGGAGCAGCGCTTCGTCGTGCACGGCCGCGCCTTCGGCTCCCCGGGCTGGCGCTTCGCCCTGATGTTTCGGGACTGGCTGCGGAACGATCCGGGAGCCCGCGCCGAGTACGCGGCCCTCTCCATGCGGCTCGCGGACCGCCCGGATGACCCCGCGGCCGCGGACGCGCTCTTGCGCCCCCTGGACGAGTGGCTGGACGAGGCCGCCGAGCGTGCCGAGCACTGGGCCTCCCGCTCGGGCTGGGTCGTCGAACGCTCGGGCTGAGCCCGCGGGCTACGGGGCCCGCAGCGGCTCCGCCAGGGGCACGCCGATCGCCTCGCTGAGCTTCGCGCCGAGCGCCGGGGCGAGCGACTGGGAGAAGCTTCGGGAGAGGTGATCGGCGTCGAAGTACACGGGGACCCCGCCCACGACGGCGAAGCAGCGCTCCGCGGAACAGAACCGCTCGCTCAGGTCCACGACGGCGATGCCCGGGTCCGGCAGCGACGCGGCGGCCTCGGCGAGCGGATCCGCGGGCAGCGCCTCGGCGCGCGGGGCGGAGCACTCGGCGGGGGCGTCGGGCCGCTGCTCGACGCACGCCGCGGTGAGCTGCCCCGAGCTGACCGGGACATCGCGGAGCACGACGACCCGAGTCCCCTCGGCGGCCCAGGCGCGCAGCCGCTCGACCGAGGGGCCGCGGTACTGCTCGAGCTGCGCTCGGTCCGTGCCGTCGTCAACGGTCTCCGCGGCGCCGAAGGCGGAGACGAGGACGAGGTCGGGCGCGTCCCGGCGAATCCGGTCGGTGACCTCCCGGCTCCACTCCTGGCAGCTCGTGGCCTTCGCCGAGTTCTGATCGGCCGTGCCCTTGAACGCGACGCGGGGCAGGTCGACGATGGGGCACCCGCCCTGGAGCGAGCTGGTGACGCGCCAGCCGTTGCCGCGCGCGAGGTCGTAGACGGCGCCCTTCCAGTGCTCGGCGTGCGAGTCGCCGAAGAGCCACACATCGCGGATCTCCTCGCCACCGTCCTCCCCGCTCGGCCCGGCGGCCCCGGAGCCGGCGGAAAAGTCGCAGGCGACGATCGAGGGCGAGCCCCCGGCGAGGATCTGATCCTCCGCCGCGAGCGCGCACTCCTCTGGCGCGAACCAGGGCGTCTCGTGCTCCCCCTGAGCCGGGATCTGGGCGGGGCCGAATGGGTCGGGGCACTCGGCCCCGGGAGCGAGGCTTCCCGCGCCGAAGCAGGGCTCCGCGACGAGCGCCGCCGCGGCCTGGGCGTCCCGCTCCTGCGTGACCGCGGCGCCCCAGCTGACGGTGCTAGCGAGCACGGCGACAACCAGCACGGAGGCGAGGGTCGCGAGGAGGGGGACGCGGGGGCGGCGGCCGACAAAGAGCCTCGTGCGTCCCGGATCCTCGACGAAGCGCTTGGTGAGCCACGCCAGGGCGACCGTGGCCGCGAGAATCACGAGCCGATCCCGGAAACGGAGCTCCCTGCCGAGCAGCGCCGGGGCGAGCACGATGAGCGGCCAGTGCCACAGGTACAGCGAATAGGACAGGTCCCCGGCGAGCTGCACGGGGCGGATCGCGAGCCACGCGGCGGGGGACCAGCGGGGCGACTCCGGCCCCGCGAGGATCACGAGCGCGGTGCCGAGGACCGGCACGAGCGCCCAGGGCCCCGGGAACGGGGTCTCGGTGTCGAAGCTGAGCGCGGAGGCTGCGATCATCGCGAGCCCGAGCCACTGGGCGAGGCCGCGAAGCAGGTGCGCGCGGGAGCCCCGCCACCGCGTTCCGAACCGGCGGAGGAGCCAGGGCACCGCGAGCGCGACGAGCGCCCCCGCCATGAACTCCCACACCCGCGTGAGGGTGTTGAAGTATGCCTCGCTCCGGCTCGTTGCCGTCA
>NZ_JAPFRB010000004.1:77987-78509 GCF_035726885.1 Leucobacter sp. M11
TCGTGCGGGCCCGCCGCGCGCTGGCCGTGCGGTGCCGCCCCCGTGCCGCGAGCACGATGAGGAGCATGAGCGCGAGCGGCCAGAGCAGATAGAACTGCTCCTCGACCGAGAGCGACCAGTAGTGCTGAGCGGTCGTGGCCGCGTTATCCTGCGCGGAGTAGTCGACGGCCTTGGCCGCGAGGAACCAGTTCTCGACGTAGGCGGTCGCCGCGAAGGTCTCCTCGGCGATCTCCCGCCAGCGGGCGACCGGGAGCAGCAGCACCGCGCCCGCGAGGCTGGCGACGCTGACGAGCAGCGCCGCGGGCAGGAGCCGCTGCGCCCGACGGGCGTAGAAGCGGGCGAAGCGAATCCGGCCGGTCCGGCGCACCTCGCCGATCAGGTGGGTGGTGATCAGGAACCCCGAGATGACGAAGAAGACATCGACGCCCACGTAGCCGCCCGGCAGCCGGGTCGGCCAGAGGTGGTTCACGATGACCAGCCCGACCGCGATCGCCCGGAGCGCCTGGATGTCCGTGCGGATCC
>NZ_JAPFRB010000004.1:78567-81803 GCF_035726885.1 Leucobacter sp. M11
AACAGCGGTCTGGGTCACGGGAGCTCTCGGGGCAATCAGCGGGCAATTCGGGCGTGGCAGACGCGACGTGCAGCAGGGGCAGGACGCGCGGGGCGAGCAGAGCGGGGATTCCGGGCAGCCTGGGTGCTCCCGGCGGGGCCGCGGGCGCGTTCGCGGGTTACTGCGCGAAGGTCTGGTTCTCGACGATCCAGCGGGTCAGCCGGGGGTACACCCAGAAGGAGTAGATGCCGAGGGTGATGATGCACAGCAGCAGCCACTTGATCCACTGCCCGAACAGGGACCAGGCGTTGCCGGCGAAGGCGAGCCGGTGGCCGTTCAGGTAGGTGTGCTTGGTCTTCCAGCGGTAGACCATGACGACCGCCCAGGGGTAGCAGATGCCGAGGGTGAGCACGGTGACGAGGACGCCGCCGATCTGCACCCCGAACCAGGTGGCGGCGCCGCCGTCGAAACGGAACAGGGGAACCGGGGCACCGGCAACCGGTTGCGCATACTGTGTCATGCGCTCAACCCTAGCGGCGTCGACCCGCGCAAGGGCGCCGCCCGGGACGGGTGAGTCCCGAGCGGCGCACTCGCGTTAGCGGCCGTCGAAGGTCTTTTCCCACTCCTCGACCGAGGTGATCCGGGGCAGCGCGTCGCGGTATTCCTGAGCGAGGCGATCCCAGTTTTTCTCGATCTGCTTGGTGAGCTTCCGGCTCTCGGTCCAGAGGCGGTGGAACTTCTCTCGATCGTGCCGGTACCAGGACTTGCCGGAGCCGTCGGCGGTGCCGACGAGCACGCTACGGTGATTCGGCACCCGCCACCAGTGGGCGTCGCGCTTCGCGTACTCAATCTCCGGGGTCTCCTTGGCGGCCTCGTCCGAGGTGCGCAGCCAGTGCTTGGGCACCTGGCGAAGCGTGAAGAGGCCGAGCCGGGCCCCCGTGGGGCCGTGCTCCGGGCCGTTCGGGTTCGGCAGGGCCCGTCCCGCGTGGGAGGCGGGGGCCTCGTCGCCGGAGCGGAAGACTCGGGTCTCGGGGAAGTCCGCCGCGCGGGCGCGGGCCGCGGGCATGGACTCGGCGATGCGGTCGTGCAGGGAGGCCGGGCCGTCCAGCACCGAGCGCAGCGCGTCCACGGCGAGCTGCACCGCGTAGTACTGCATGTTCAGCAGCTTCTTGAGGTCCTGGCGGCCGCTGTTCTGGAGCAGCCGTCCGCCCTTGGGCTGGGTCGAGTGCAGGAGTCCCGCGATGATCCGGTTCCGGGTGTGGAAGAAGGCCTGCCAGTCCTGGGAGTCGTCCTTGTCGAGCCAGGACACGTGCCAGAGGGCCACGCCGGGCAGGGACACCGTGCGGAAGCCGTGCTCGCGGGCGCGCAGGCCGTACTCGGAGTCGTCCCACTTGATGAAGACGGGCAGCGAGAGGCCGACCTTCTTGATGACGGCCTTGGGGATGAGGCACATCCACCAGCCGTTGTAGTCGGCGTCGAGGCGAGCGTGCATCCACGGGGTCTGTCGCAGGTTCGCGACCCGGAAGTCGTGCCGGTGCTGCTCGGGGAAGGACGGTCCCCAGTTGAATGCGCCCTGGTTGACCGTCTCGGCCCAGGCGTGCATGATCGGCTTGTCGAGCAGGTCGAACATGTGACCGCCGACGATGACCGGGGTGCGGCTGAAGCGGCCGAACTGGTGCGCGCGGAGCACGCTCTCGGTCTCCAGCTCGACGTCGTCGTCGAGGAGCATCAGGAAGTCGCTGTCGTCCAGCTTGAGCGTTTCGGCCATCGCCCGGGAGAAGCCGCCGGAGCCGCCGAGGTTGCCCTGCCCGATGATGCGCAGCTTCTCGCCGAGTCGCGCGGAGACCGCCTCGAAGCCGGGCTCGTCGCGGACCTTGCGGGTGCCCTGGTCGACGAGCAGGATGCGGTCGATCGCCTCAGTCAGCGCGGGGTTGTCCGCGATCGCGCCGAGGGTCGTGACGCAGTAGTCGGGCTTGTTGTAGGTCGTCATGCCGAGGCTGATTTTGCCGGGCGCGGTCGGCTCGGCCTCGGTGTCCCAGGCGCCGTGCTCCAGCACGAGCGACTCGTCGTTCGCGATCAGGTCGAACCAGTACCAGCCGCCGTCGCTGAAGGTGTTCAGGGGCAGCGCGAACTCGGAGGTCGTCTCGCCGCTCACCTGCCGGGACTCGACGCGCTGCGCGTTGCCCGCGGAGTTCGAGCGGTACACAATCACGGTGCCCTCGCCGCGGGTCGCCAGGGACAGGCGCACCTCGGTCACGACGCTCCAGCGCTGCCAGTAGGAGGCAGGGAAGGCGTTGAAGTAGGTGCCGAAGGAAACCCGCTTGCCGGCCTCGACGCGGGAGCTGCTCCGGGAGAGCACGTTCTCGATGTGGCTGTCGTCACTCAGCCGGACGGGCGTGCCGTTCATCGTGGTCCAGATCTCGGGATCCGCGTAGAGGGGAAGGACATCGGGGTCCTTCGAACCGGGGAAGACGACGTTCTGCAGGACTGTGCGCATCGGGGTGTGACCACGGCTTTCGGTGAGGATGGCTGAGCGGACGAAGAGCTCTTCACCAGTCATCTTAACAATCGGCGCTGTGCGCTCGCGAGGAATTGGCCGGGAACCGGAGGAGTTTGGTCACCGTTTGCTGAGTGTTCGCTTGCGCCGCGCCCCGCGGGCGCGAAGCGCATTCCGAGCGAAGCGTCGCGGGGCTCAGCCGCGCTCGCCCCGCGCGCGGGCCGGGGTGAGCGGGATATCGCGCCAGGGGGCGACGCGCGGTTCGGCGTCGAGCGAGGGGATCTGGTAGTCGGTCTTCGACTTCATCGCGAGCAAGACGAGGAGCAACCAGCCGCCCTCGACGAGGATGCGGCTCTCGGTGAGCGACTGAACGAGGAGCGCGACCACGAGGAGCAGCGGCACGAGCGAGCTGGTCGCGAAGGGCAGCGGCGCGCCCGCGTCGCGGCGCGGCTGGTCGATCGCGCGGAACCAGACCCGCCACAGGGTGAGCCCCGCGAGCATCGCAAAGAGGACGAGGCCGACGATGCCGAGCTGGAGCCACACGTCGAGCCAGGCGTTGTGCGCGTGCATGACGGGCAGGCCGACCTTCTCGTCGAGGCCGTTGAAGGGCTCCGCCCAGAACGGCCAGTAGCTGACCCAGCCCCAGCCGAAGGCGGGGCGCTGCTCGGCCAACTCGATGACCTTCTGCCAGATCTCGAGCCGCCCCGTCATATCGCCGCTCTTGCCGAGCAGGCCGAAGAGGGCGTTGCGGAAGAACAGG
>NZ_JAPFRB010000004.1:81838-83151 GCF_035726885.1 Leucobacter sp. M11
GGTGGCGTACAGGGGCACGCGGCCGGCCGGGGTGAGCCGCCGCGCCCAGAGCGCGAAGCCGAGCGCGACGAGCACGATGAGCAGGGCGACCGTCACGGTCGCGGCCCGGGTCAGGGCGAGGCTGAGCACGGCGACGCCGACCCAGAACCAGCCCGGCACGGGGCGCACGAGCCCGGCGCGCAGCTGCACCCCGAACACGATGAGCCCGAGCAGGGCGAGGAAACCGAACATGGCCGAGTTGCCGAGGAGCCCCTGGATCGGGCCGCCCTCGAAGAGCAGATCGCGGCTCCAGTAGAGCAGCTTCGACACCTTGCCCTCAGGCACCTCCTGCCACCAGGGCAGGAGCGGGTGCCGCACCCACAGCGAAACGATGAGCTCGAAGACGAGCGAGCCGCCGATCAGATAGCGCAGGGCAGTGCCAAGGGTGCGCAGGAACTCCGGCCAGGTGAGCACGAAGGCGAGCGCGACCGCGGCCAGCGTGGTGCTGAGCTGCGCGAGCACGCCGATCACGGACTCGGCGCGGTACTGCGACCACAGGATCGACAGGGTCGCGAGCGCGAGGAAGAGGGTGAGCGGCGCGGGCAGGCGGTACCAGCGCAGGCTCCGCGGGCGCTCGCGCAGGAGCATCCACAGGTTGAGCGCGAGCAGGATCAGGGCGAGGGCGACAAAGCCCACCCAGCCGGTCGCGTAGCGGACCGCGTTCCCCCCGAGGAGGAACACGAAATCAACGATCGCGAGCGCGCTGATCGCGAGTCTGGTTTTGGCCGCAGTCACACTCTGTAGTGTAGAGCCTGCTGGATTCGGACGCGGTTACCCGCACCGAACGACCTGACCGCGCGCGAGCGCGGCACACACGGAAAGACACCAGTGTTCGTTTTTATCGGGAATACCCCCAGGGACTACGCCTGGGGTTCGACGGATGCGCTGCCCGAGATGCTCGGCACCTCGCCGACGGGCGCCCCGCAGGCAGAGCTCTGGCTGGGCAGCCACCCCGGGGACCCCGCCGAGGTCGCGAAGGCCACCCCCACCGCGCAGACCCTCATCGACCTGATCCGGAGCGACCCGGAGCGTTACGGCGTGGACGGCGCCGGGCTCCCGTTCCTGCTCAAACTCCTCGCGATCGCCTCCCCGCTGTCCCTGCAAGTGCATCCGACCCGGGCCCAGGCCACACTCGGCTTCGCCGCCGAGGAGGCCACGGACGTCCCCCGGGACGCCCCGACCCGGAACTACCGGGACCGGAACCACAAGCCGGAGATGGTCGTCGCCCTGGACAATCGCTTCCGGGCGCTCTGCGGCTTCCGCTCGCTCGATGA
>NZ_JAPFRB010000004.1:83213-85306 GCF_035726885.1 Leucobacter sp. M11
TGCTGGAAACCCTCGCGGATCGGATGGACGATTCCCCGGATCCCGATGCCTCCCGGCGGACCATCCTGGCCTGGCTGTTCAGCGGGGCGAGCGCGGTGGCCGAGGTCCAAGACGCGCTGCGCCTGGCCATCACGAGCGCCGCCGAGCAGGCCGCGCACGGCGCGGAACTGAGCCAACCGGATCTCGCGCGCCTCGACGGCCTCGCCGAGCTCGTGGCCACCCACCCCGGCGACCCCGGGGTGCTCGTGTCCCTGCTCATGCACCAGATCGCCCTGGCCGAGGGCGAGGCGCTGTACCTGCCCCCCGGGCACCTGCACGCCTATCTCTCCGGGGTCGCGGTCGAGGTCATGGCCTCCTCCGATAACGTGCTCCGGGCGGGGCTCACCCCCAAGCACGTGGACATCGAGGAGCTCAGCCGGATCATGGTCGCCTCGGAGCTGGCCGACCCGAGGCTCCCCCCGAGCCACCCGGCCCCCGGGATCACCCTCTGGGAGGCCCCGCTCGACGACTTCCTGCTGGCCCGGATCCGGGTCCAGCCGACGGCGCAGGGCAAGGCCCCCGGCGAGCCCGCCCGCCAGGTGAGCGGCCCCGCCAGCTACCCCCTCGTCGTGATCGCGACCGAGGGCCGCCTCCTGGTGGAGCGCGTCAGCGACTCGCTCAACGAGGTGGCGAGCCTGGCTCGCGGGCAGGCGCTCTACATCTCCGCGGGGGACCCGGTCAGCGTGTCGGGCTCCGGCGAGGCCTTCGTGGCCACCGTCGGCCGGGGCTGGGCCGGTCTGGGCGAGGCGTCCGGCTGAGTCAGCGCGTGCCGCAAGCCTCACCCCCGCATTGAGGCTTTATCATCACGAAACTTGACTTGCGCGAATGACACCGGTGTAATTAGTCGAAGGTAATCGGTACTTAACGGGGGAAACGGGAGACATGCAACATTCAGCGTACGACTCTTCGGTCCCCTCGAACTGGTTCGTCGACCCGGTGTTTTTGGGCGTTCCCGGCATCCGACGTCCCGAGGACGAGGAAGCCCAGCTCGCGTGGCAGGCCGACGCGCTCTGCGCGCAGACGGACCCGGAAGCATTCTTCCCGGAAAAGGGTGGCTCCACCCGCGAGGCCAAGCGGATCTGCGAATCCTGCGAGGTTCGTTCCTCCTGCCTGGATTACGCGCTCGAAAATGACGAGCGCTTCGGCATCTGGGGCGGCCTCTCCGAGCGCGAGCGCCGCAAACTCCGCCGCGAGGCGATGTAAGGGACTTCCCCCGCCGCTTTGCGCGGGAACGGCGCGGCCCCGCGCGCCCAGGCACCGCCGTGCCTAAGCTGGGCTCGTTATGGGTATCAGAGTCACGGCGGTCATGATCGCCAGCAACGGGTCCGCCTGGTTGGACGAGACGATTCCGGCTGTCCGCGCGCAAACGCGGCGGCCGGACCGCGTGATCGCCGTCGACAACGGCTCATCGGACGACAGCTCGCGGCTGCTGCAGGCCTCCGGCGCCGAGCGCGTCGTGGTCAGCCAGCACCGCATCCCCTTCGGCAAGGCGGTCCAGCTCGCCCTCGCGGGCACCGAGGCCGCAGCGATGACCCCGGAGCCCGGCTCGCCCAGCGAAGCCGACGCGGTCGACGCCGCCGATGCCGGGCCCGAGGCGGACGCGCAGCACGCCTCCGGCGAAGCCGCTGCCGCAGCCGCCGCCGCGGCCCCCACCGCGCCCAACGCCTCGCTCGGGGCCACGCACG
Organism: Leucobacter sp. M11; assembly: GCF_035726885.1. Lineage (NCBI taxonomy): Bacteria > Bacillati > Actinomycetota > Actinomycetes > Micrococcales > Microbacteriaceae > Leucobacter > Leucobacter sp. M11. The sequence continues at coordinate 84,938 of NZ_JAPFRB010000004.1, forward strand.
CGGACCGCGAGAGCGACGCCGACGTCGAGTGGCTGTGGCTGCTCGCGCACGACACCGCGCCCGAGCCCGACGCCCTGGAGCGCATCCTCGCCACCGTGCAGCGCGCCCCCTCCGTCGCGGTCGCGGGCCCGAAGCTGCTCGACTGGTTCCACCCGGAGCGCATCGTCGAGATGGGGCAGTCGCTCACCCGCAGCGGCGCGCGCTGGCAGCTGAACCGCCAGGAACTCGACCAGCAGCAGTACGACGACCAGCAGGACACCCTCGGGGTCGGCCCCGCCGGCATGCTGGTCCGCCGGGATGTCTGGGAGCAGCTTGGCGGCTTCGATCCGGCCCTCCCCGTCTACGACGACGGCCTCGACTTCAGCGTCC
>NZ_JAPFRB010000004.1:85357-87745 GCF_035726885.1 Leucobacter sp. M11
GCTTCGGCGGCGAGGGAGTCGCCGGACCCCGCGTCAGCCGCAAACGCTCCGTGATGCGGACCGGCCACCGCCAGTCCCGCGCCGCCCAGCTGCACCGGCGTCTCGTCTACGCCCCCGCCGTGGTCGCGCCGCTGCACTGGCTCTCACTCCCGTTCATCGCCGTCTTCCGCCTGATCTGGTCCCTGATCCGGGAGCAGCCGGGGCGCATGATCGGCGAGGTGCGCGCCGCCCTGGGCACCTTCTTCCGGCCCGGGAACACCATCCGGTCCCGCCGCCGCATCGCCGCAAACAACACGGCGGGCTGGGCCGCGGTCCGTCCGCTCCGCGTGGACCCCAAAGCCGTCCGCACCCGCCGAATGATCGACCGCGAGGCGATCCTCGCGAAGCAGGGCCGGACCTCCTCGGAGCTGCACTTCATCTCCACGGGCGGCCTGGCCGTGCTCCTCTCCGTCTTCGTCATCGCCCTCGGGCTGCACTGGTGGCTCTTCGGGGCCGGCAGCGTCTCCGGCGGCGCGATCGCCCCGCTCGGGCAGTCCCTCGGTGACCTCTGGTCACACACGCGCAGCTCCGGCTCCGGCCCGGCCGACCCCTACGCCTGGGTGCTCGCGGTGCTGGGCACCCTGACCTTCTGGGCCCCCTCGCTCAGCGTCGTCCTCCTGGTGGCGGCCGCCATGCCGCTCGCGGCGCTCGCCGCCTGGGTCCTGGCCGCCCAGTTCACGCAGTCGGGCCTCGCCCGCGCCACCGCGGCGATCACCTGGGCCGCGAGCCCCGTGCTCCTGAGCGCCCTCGATTCGGGCCGCCTGCCCACGATCCTCCTCGGCGTGCTCCTGCCCTGGTTGCTGCTCGGCGCACTGCGGACCCGGTCCTCGTGGAGCTGGGCCGGGCTCACCTCGCTGCTGGCCGCCGCCGTGCTCGCGGTCGCCCCCGTGCTGCTGCCCGCCGCCATCGTGCTCTGGCTCGTCGGCATTGTGAGCGCGCCCCGCGGCCAGGCCCGCGTGATCAGCACCGCGATCGCCCCGGCGGCGCTGTTTGCCCCGCTGGCCTGGGTCGCCTTCACGCGCGGCTCACCGCTGAGCCTGCTCGCCGACCCCGGGCCCATCCTGCCCTTCACCGCGGGGACGGAGCGTCACCTGGCCATCGGCTTCCCCGAGTTCGGCCTGCACAGCTGGGAGGCCGTGCTCGACGCGCTCGGACTGAGCGCGGTCCCGACCACCCTGGCCGTCGGGATCCTGTTGGCCCCGCTTGCGATCCTCGCCCTCCTCGGCCTCTACGTCACCCGGGTGCGCCTGACCCTCTTCGCCGGGCTCACCGCGGGCCTCGGCCTCGTGACCGCCCTCGTCTCCCCGAGCCTCCAGCTCGTGACGATCGGCGGCGAGCCGATGGGCGTCTGGCCCGGCTCCGGGCTGGCGCTGTACTGGCTCGGCCTGCTCATGCTGGCGGCCTCCGGCCTGACCGCGCTCGGCCGGGGCAAGACCCCGGTCGCCGTGCTCACGATCGTCGGGGCCCTGCTCGCCGTCCTGCCGCTGCTCGTGTCCACCGTGACCGGCCAGGGCGCGATCCGCCCCGATGCCCAGAGCCTCCCCGCCGTCGTGCGCGCCGCCGCTGCGGCCGACCCCAGCGTCGGCACGCTCGTAATCGCCGCCGAAAGCGAGTCCGGGGTGCGCGCCACCGTGGAGCGCGGCGAGGGCACCGAGCTCGGTGCGCTGCGCACGAGCCGCTTCCTCGGCGAGCCGAGCGCCGCCGAGCAGGGCATCGCGGAGCTGACGGGGGTGCTTGTGTCCACGGGCGACCCGCGCGCCGCGGAGCTGCTCGCGACGCAGGACATCGAGTTCGTGCTGTTGACCCCCGGCGGGAACCGGGCCACGGTCGCCGAGCTGCAGGCCGCCTTCGACCAGAACTCGGCGCTCGCCCCGGTGGGCGAGACCGCCTCCGGAGACCTCTGGCGGATCAGCGCGCAGGCCCTCGCGGACGGCGCCGAGGTGGCCCCGCTGCCCGAGGCGACGGCCTCGCCCTTCGCGACCCCGATCCAGCTCGGTCAGATCGCGCTGCTGCTCGCCCTGGTCCTGCTGGCGCTGCCGACCGGTGAGGTCGTCGATCGCCCCGAGAAGCGCCCGAGCCGCCGCGCGCAGCAGCGGGCCAGGCTGGCCGAGTTGCGCGCCATCGAACGCACCGAGGCCGAGCGCCTCGCCGCCGAAGCGGAGCGGGAGCGCGCCGCGGAGAAGGAAGCCGAGAAGGCCGCCCGGAAGGCGAAGAAGGTGGCCGGCCGTCGCCAGAAGCGCGACGCGGCTGCCGCTGCTGCCGCCCCCGCGGCAACAGACGCTGAGTCAGGCGCTGAATCAGACGCTGCTGCCGCAACCGCCGAGGGCGCGGCCGGCACCGACGCTGTGC
>NZ_JAPFRB010000004.1:87864-91467 GCF_035726885.1 Leucobacter sp. M11
GCAGCCGCCGTCACGCCCGAGCCCCTCGTCAGCGTCGCCTCCCAGGTCAGCGCCGACTCGCTCGATCTCGCGGAGACGCTGGACATCGCGGTCGCCCCGGAGACCCCGGAGACCCCGGAGGCTCCGGACAACCCGGACAGCCCCGAGGCGACGCAGGCTGCCAAGCCGACGCAGGTCGCCGGGCCGGCCGAGGCCACCGCATCGACGGACGTCGACGGGCCCGCTGCGCCTGCCGAGCAAGCCACCAGCACCGAGCCTGCCGAGCCCACCGAGAGCGCCGAGAACACCGACTCCACGGAGCCCGCCGACCCCGCCGACCCCGCCGAGGCCTCGGGCTTCACGGTCCCCGAGCCGGATGCCGAGCCCGAGGGCGGCCTGCCCGAGGATCTGGAGGAGACCGTGTACGTCGACCGTCCCCGCACGAAGGAGCGTGACAGCGAATGACGAGCAACCGCACCGAGACCGTGACCCGGATCGGCGTCGGCATCCTCGGCACCGCGGCGATCGCCGCCGGGGTGTTCGTCTCGGGGATCGTGACCCTGCCCACGACGACCGTGCCCCCCGCTAAGACGGTCGTGGACACGGCCCGGGAGAGCGCCCGGCAGCTGGTCTGCGCTGGCTCGCTGCTGGACCTGGGCGTTGACCCGGCCCAGCCCGACGCCGCGGTGCCCGCGGGCGCCGTGAAGGTCGCCGCGGCGGGCACCACCGCCGACCGAAGCGACCTGGCCCGGGAGCGTCCCAGCGCCTCCGGGGGCGCGCCCAGCGTGATGACCCTGACCGGCCCAGAGTCGGAGCTGTCCGCCCTTGCCCAGTCCCAGCGCATCGACAGCGAGCGCCTGTCGGGCTTCAGCGCGACCGCCTGCGGCGAGGCCGCGAGCGAGCAGTGGCTCGTCGGCGGCGACACGATGGTCGGCTCGCTGACCACGATCAGCGTCTCGAATCCCGGCCAGGTCACCGCGACGGTGAGCCTGCGCGTCTTCACGGAGGACGGCGAGGTCGAGTCCCTCACCGGCGGCGGCCTCATCATTCCGGCGGGGGAGCAGCGCACCGTGTCCGTGAACGGCCTCGCGCCCGACGCCGAGCAGATCTCCGCGCTCGTCGAGAGCCGCGGCGCCCCGGTCACCGCAACCCTGCAGGTCGCGCGGACGGACGTGCTCCGGGCCAACGGCGTCGACACGACGAACGCCCAGGTCGCGCCGAGCCGCACCGTGCTCATCCCCGGCATCATCACCCCGAAGGCCAACGGCCTCGACGACGTGGACGCCCACGGCCACGTGATCGCCCCGGTGACGGTGCGCGTGCTGGCCCCGGGGACCGAGGGCGGCTTCGTCAGCGTCACCGGCATCCAGAAGGACGGCACCCGCGCCGAGGTCGCGCGGGTCCCGGTGGAGCCCGGCGTTGTGCAGGACTTGGTCGTGGAGGAGCTCGGAACCGAGGCCACGTCGATCGAGGTCAGCTCGGACGTTCGCGTGGTGGCCGCCGCCCGGCTCACCGCGGAGGATGCCGAATCCAGCGACCTCGCCTGGCTCACCCCGGCCCCGGTGTTCGACGCCGATGCGCCGGTGAGCCTCGCGGTCGCCGAGGGCCCCGCCCCGCAGCTCACGCTCGTCGCGCCCGGCGCGGCCGAGGCGACCGTGACCCTGACCCCGGAGGACACCGGGAAGCAGGACGACGCCCGCAAGCCGGTCACGGTCCGCGTGCCGGCGGGGGCGAGCGTCACGACGGGGCTCGGCTCCGGTGTCGGCTACCGGATCGAGTCTGACGAGCCCATCGCCGCCGGGGTCACCTACGGCGGGGACGGCCAGGTGTCGGGCTACCCGGTGCTGCCCGCCGCGCCGCGCGCGGCCTCGCTGACGGTCTTCACCCGCTAGGCCGGGCGAGCGCTGGCCCGCGGGCTCAGCCGGCGCTCTGCTCGGCGCCGCGCTCGGGGTTCGGATTGTGCCGGAGCAGCTCCCAACCGGCCGGTGCCGTGAGGCGACCGGCGTGCTCCGCGCAGAGATCGTAGCTGTGCGGGGCGGGCACGGGGCTCAGCGGCCCGAGCGCCATCACGCTGCCCTCGTAATCGTAGGTGAGCGTGCTCCGGGCGTCCCGAACGCAGGTCACCTTGGAACACTGTCGGGGAAGCATAGCCCCAGGGTATGCTCCGGCTGAGCCGCCGCTGAGCGGGCGCGCCGGAACAGGCCGTAGACTCGTGGCATGAGCGGACGAACACGGCCCAGTCAGGGGCAGGCGACACGGCACGGGCGGCGCGCCCCGCGCTCCGCGGTGTCCGGCCCCGGCCTGCCCGACCCGAACTCCCGGATCCGCGTCTTCGAGCGCACGGCCCGGGCCACGGTCGGCTACCTGCAGAACCAGCTCGAGGGCCGCCTGGACGGCGTCCGGATCGAGTTCACCACGGTGCCAACGACCGCGGAGGACAGCGCCGAGCCCGCGTATTACCGGGTCGATCGCCCCAGCCGCTCGATCATGCTCTATCGTTTTCCGATCCAGCGGGCCCGCGGCCTGCACGTCGACGATGAGTCCCACCGCCGGATGTTCATCGAGCACTGCGTCTTCCTCGCGGTCGCCGAGTACCTCGGCGAGGACCCCTGGGATCTCCTGCCCGGCCAGTTCGAGCACTTCTAGGGCCCGTGGGCGGCCCGCCCGGGGCGAACCCCGGACCGTTTCACGGGGAACCGGGACGCCCGGCGGGCGTCAAAAGGCGTCATTCAGCGGTTTTCCCCGGGTTGGCCGTCATAATGGGAGCATGACTGCTCGGATTCTCGTCGTTGACGACGACAAAGCCCTCGCTGAGATGATCGGTATCGTCCTGGAGGGCGAGGGCTTCGCCACGCATTTTTCCCCGGACGGGCTCGACGCAATCGAGCGCTTCCGGGAGGTCAAGCCCGACCTGGTGCTGCTCGACGTGATGCTCCCGGGCCTCGACGGGATTCAGGTCTGCGAGCGGATCCGGCAGGAGTCCGGCGTGCCCATCATTATGCTGACGGCCCGGACCGACACCACGGACGTGGTGCGCGGCCTGGAAGCGGGCGCCGACGACTACGTCGTGAAGCCCTTCAACCCGGTCGAGCTGATCGCGCGGATCCGCGCCCGGCTCCGCGAGCCCGTGTCCGAGCACGCGGATGAGCTCGCCGTCGGCGACCTCGTCATCGACGTTGCCGCCCACGAGGTGCGCCGCGGGGCCGAAACCATCAACCTGACCCCGTTGGAGTTCAACCTGCTGCACACCCTCGCGCAGAAGCCGCAGCAGGTGTTCAGCCGCGAGGTGCTCCTCGAGAAGGTCTGGGGCTATCAGTACAAGGCCGACACGCGCCTCGTGAACGTGCACGTGCAGCGGCTGCGCGCCAAGGTCGAGATCGACCCGGACAACCCGGTCATCGTGACCACCGTGCGCGGCGTCGGCTACCGAGCCGGCGCGGTCACCGCCTGACCCCCTAGTCACCCTGCCCCGGAGGAGGCCGCCCTGTGACCCCGCCCGTCCCCGCTGACCCCGCCGAGTCTTCGGCGACCTCGGCGCGGGCCCAGGCGGGAACGGCTTCCCCGCAACCGCACCCCCGCAACCCGGCAGCGCCCCCGGCATCCCCGGCAGCGCAGCCACCGGAA
>NZ_JAPFRB010000004.1:91541-92696 GCF_035726885.1 Leucobacter sp. M11
GGATCGACTGTCCGCGCGCGTCACCCGGATCGCCGAGCCACTGCTCGGCCGGTGGCGCTCCTCGCTCAAGCTGCGCACCATGACGATCACCGCGCTCATCACGGGCGGGATGATCTTCATCTCGGGCACCTTCATCCTGACGAGCGTGAGCGACGACCTCTTCGGCTCGCGCCGGGAGCAGGTGCTGGAGGACTCCGCGCGGGCCACGCGGGCCGCCCAGCAGCTGATCGACGCCTCGGACGCCTCCGACCGGGTCGCCCTGGCGGGGCTCGTGAACGTCATGCGCTCGACCATCCGCGACACCTCCTCCAGCCAGATGTTCCGCTTCCAGCGCTCCACGGGGCAGCCCGCGGTCTCCGAGGCCCCGCTGAGCTTCTCGACGAACACGGATCTCACCGCCGCGGTCAGCGGCGAGCTGACCGCCTCGGTGATGCGCGGTGAGCACCCGCAGTACTGGCAGTCCGTGAGCATGCCCGGCCTCGACGGCCAGAGCTCCCCGGCGATCATCGTCGGCTCCACGCTCACCTTCCCGTCCTCCGTCGGCACCTACGAGCTCTACATCGGCTACAGCCTCGCGGACACGGCCAACACCTACGCCTTCATCCAGCGCACCCTGCTGATCAGCGCGGTGCTGCTCATGTTCCTCATCGGCATCCTCGTCTGGACCGTCTCCCGCGTCGTCTTCCGCCCGATCCGGGTCGCCGCCGAAACCAGCCGGAGCCTGGCCGCCGGGCAGACCGAGGTGCGGATGCCGAAGCAGAACGACGAGCAGTTCGACGTGCTCTCGGACTCCTTCAACGACATGGCCGACACCCTGCAGAGTCGTATCAACGAGCTCAATGAGCTCTCCACCGTGCAGCAGCGCTTCGTCTCCGACGTGTCCCACGAGCTGCGCACCCCGCTCACCACGATCCGGCTCGCGGGCGAGGTCCTCTACGCGAAAAAAGACGACTTCGACCCCACCTCGCAGCGCACCGTCGAGCTCCTGCACACGCAGGTGGCTCGCTTCGAACAGCTCCTCGGGGACCTGCTCGAGATCTCCCGCTACGACGCCGGGCAGGTCCAGCTGGAGGCCGAGCCGACGAACATCGCCCGACTCACCGAGGAGGCCTGCGCCGGGCTGCAACCGCTGTCCCAGAGCGAGATCCGGGTGCG
>NZ_JAPFRB010000004.1:92730-93186 GCF_035726885.1 Leucobacter sp. M11
CCGCGCCGCATCCGCCGCATCATCACGAACCTCGTCGGCAACGCGATCGAGCACGGCGAGGGCCGCCCGATCATCGTCACGATCGACTCCAACGCGAACGCGGTCGGGGTGACCGTCCGCGACAGCGGGATCGGCATGAGCGCCGAGCACGCCGCGCGCGTCTTCGACCGCTTCTGGCGGGCCGACCCCTCCCGCAAGCGCACCCTGGGCGGCAGCGGCCTCGGCCTCGCCATCGCCCAGGAGGATGCCGAGGTGCACGGCGGCGCGCTCGAGGCCTGGTCCCGGCCCGGCTTCGGCACCAACATGCGGCTCACCCTGCCCCGCCGCGAGGGCACCCAGGTGCTCGTCTCACCGCTGCCGCTCGTCCCCTCGGATGCCCCCGCCGGCTCCGAACCGCCCGCCCGCCGCAGCGTCAGCCGCGTCGTGCGCAAGTTTCGGAAACGAGGCGAATCATGA
>NZ_JAPFRB010000004.1:93231-95312 GCF_035726885.1 Leucobacter sp. M11
TGCTCCTCGCCGCCCTCGTCACCCTCACCGCCTGCCAGGGCATCCCGGCGACCGGCCCCGTCACGAAGGGCCTGTCAAACCTCAACACCGGCGACGAGGAGGTCATCTACGAGCCCAACGCCCCGGTGCCCGAGATGAGCCAGGAGGACATCGTCCTCGGCTTCCTCCAGGCCGGGTCCAGCAGCAAGGACGACTACGCGATCGCCCGGAAGTTCCTGACCCCCGCCTACTCGAGCGACTGGACCCCGAGCAACGGCGTGATCGTCGACGACGGGACCCGCGAGCCCGTCGCCGACGGCGGGGGCACCGTGACCGTCGCCGTGCAGGCTCTGAGCTTCGTCGACGACCGCGGCTCCATGCGCATCGCGGAGCCCGGGGGCTCGGTGCCGCTGCGCTTCGAGCTGGAGCAGGTCTCCGGAGAGTGGCGGATTGCCGCGGCCAGCACCGAGATCGTGCTCGACCGGAGCACCTTCACCACGCTGTACGGCCAGCACAACATCTACTTCCAGGCCCCCGCGACGGGCGCGCTGGTGCCCGACGCCCGCTGGTTCCCCACCCGAGCCACGACGAGCACCAACATCGTCACCGAGCTGCTCGCCGGGCCCGCCGAACCCCTCGACCAGGGCGTGCTCACCTCCGGCTTCCCGAGCGGCACGACCCTCGTCGCGGAATCGGTGCCCGTGGTGAACAACCGCGCCCACATCGACCTCTCCGTCGAGGCGCTCGCCGCCGACGCGCAGGCGACCGAGCTGATCCGCAAGCAGCTCGCCGCGAGCCTGCAGTCCGTGTCCGGGGTGAGCGAGTTCCTGCTCACGGTGGACCAGTCCGCCTTCAACGAGGGCGACGTGATCCTCGATTCCCGCTCCCGCTACCCGAAGGTGCAGAATACGTCCCTGGTGATGCGCGAGGACACGATCGGCGAGTACAACGGCACCTCGATCCGCCCCATCGGCGAGCTCGGCGAGCTGATCGTTGCCCAGAAGCCCGACGCGGTCTCGCTCTCCTTCGACGGGGAGACCGCCGCGATCTTGAAGGGCGGCGTCGTCTCCCTGCTCGACGACTTCGGGGTGCACGCGGTCGACGACCGCGAGAAGCTCATCGCCCCGTCCATCGACCAGCAGGGCTACGTGTGGACGGTCCCTGCGGGAGCCCCGAACGAGATCCACGCCACCCTGCTCGGCACCGCCCAGCTCCAGCTGACGGGCTCCTGGATCGCCGGGGGAGAGATCCGCGCGCTGCGCATCTCCCGGGACGGCTCCCGCGCCGCGGCGCTGCTCGACGTGGGCAAGAAGAGCGTGGTCTCCCTCGCCGGGGTGCTCAGGGACGAGGCCGGGAATCCGACCGGGTTCAGTGAGGCCGTGCAGATCGCCTCCTTCGACGGCGAAGCGATCGACCTCGACTGGATAGACGAGGGCCGGGTCGCGGTCGCGCTGGCCGGCGACGGCAACGGCGGCGGGGGCTCTCGCGTCGCGATCGCGGGCCTCGGGCTCTTCCCGAGCGAGTCGCCGATCGCGAAGAACATCGTCTCCGTCGCGGGGGCGAACTCCCGCTCCCAGCTGCGCATCCTCGACGACACGGGGGCCCTGTACGCCCCGCGGGGGAGCACCTGGAGCGAGTACTACGAGGGCGTGCAGCTGCTCGTCAAGCGCGGCTAAACGGGCGCACCGGGCACGCACCCGGCCCCGCGCGGTCCGTGCCGCACCGGGCCCCGCGCGGTCGAAGACTCCCCAGCGGAATCGGCCTCGCCCCGCACCGCCGCCACGCCCCGGCACGATGGGGCCATGACCCACCCAGAACCGGCGCTCCGCGGGGCCCTGCTCGACCTGCTCGGCCTCGTCCTGCCCGTGAGCTGCGGGCTCTGCGGTCGCCGCGACCGCAGCCTCTGCCCGGGCTGCGCGCGTCGCCTGCACGCGCAGCTGGCCCCCGGCCCGGCCCGGGGGCTCCGCGCCGCCGGGGTGCCCGTCTACGCGGCGGGGCGCTACTCGGGGAGCCTGCGGCGGCTGATCCTGCTCGCGAAGGACTCGGGCCGCCGGGACCTGCTGCGCCCGCTGGGTGCCGTGCTCGGGCTCGCGCTCCACGCC
>NZ_JAPFRB010000004.1:95376-100896 GCF_035726885.1 Leucobacter sp. M11
TCGCCCTCGTCGCCGTGCCCTCCCGCCCGGCGAGCGAGCGGGAGCGGGGCTATCGCCACGTCGAGATCCTGGCGCGGCTCGCCGTCCGCGCCGCCAGCGACCCCTCGGGGCCCCCGCCCCGGAGCGAGCCGCCGGACCTCAGGCTCCTGCGGGCGTTGCGCACCGGGGCGGGCCGCGCCGATCAGGTCGGGCTGGGGCGGGCCGAGCGCCTGGCGAACGCCCGCCGCACCGAGGTGCGAGCGGGGAGCCGGGCCGCCCTGGCCGGGCGGCGGGTGTGGCTCGTTGACGACCTGGCCACGACGGGAGCGAGCCTCGACGGGGCGCGGCGAGCGCTCAGGGCGGCGGGGGCGCGGGCGGAACTCGCGGTGGTCTGCGCCGCGGTCGTTGCCCGTGCCGACCCGGCTTCCTGAGCCTTCCCTGGCTCCTCCCCGGCTCTTCCCCGTGAAGCGGTAGCGCTTCGCCCCTCGGGGGCACTACGGTGAGAGCAACGGCGAGAATACCGCCCATCATTCCTTGGGCGGGACGCCTGAAGAGTGGGAGGACACCATGGAAGCGACTATCCGCGGCAGGAACGTCGGAATCACCGAAAAGTTCGAGGAATACGTACTCTCCAAAACCGACAAAGTGGTCGGTCTCGCGCCCAAGACCATCGCGTTTGAGGTCCAGGTCTCGCGGCGGAGTGATCGCAGTCCCCAGAACGGTGATCGGGTCGAGCTCACGCTCATCGGACCGGGCCCCGTCGTCCGCGCCGAGTCGGACGGCCCCGACAAGTTCGCTGCCTTCGACATCGCCTACGGGCGACTGCTCGAACGGATTCGCCGGGCCAACGACCGGAAGAAGGACCGCCGCGGCCGCGGCCGGACCTCGATCGGCGAAGCAACGGGAGGCGACTTCGGCGGCATCGATGTGACCCCGGCATCCCCCGAGGTGCTGGAGGGCGTGGCCAACGGGAACGTGCCCGCCCCGGCCGCGGAGGAGCCGGACTACAGCCCCGTGGTCATCCGAAGCAAGGAGTTCCCGCCCTCGCGCCTGAGCGTCGAGGAAGCGGTCGACCAGATGGAGCTCGTCGGTCACGACTTCTTCCTCTTCGTCGAGACCTCCAGCGGCAAGCCCAGCGTGGTCTACCGCCGCAAGGGTTGGGACTACGGCGTGATCAGCCTGCAGGACGAGGCCCCGGTCGCCGCGGCGTCCGCCGCACGCTAAGCCACCGCACGAAAAACGCCCCCGCCCGGTGTCCCGGGCGGGGGCGTTTCGCGTGTGGAACGCGGTTCGACTGCTTACGCGGCGTAGGCGGCGCGGAGGATCGCACCGAGGTTCGCGTCGACGTTCGTCCAGTACTGGAAGAAGCGCTCGCGGATCTCGTCGACCGTGATGGCCTTCGCCTGACCCGTCAGGGTCTCGTGGAAGCGCGCCTTGGCCGCGTCGTCGTAGACGTCACGGTAGAGCGTGCCAGCCTGGCCGAAGTCGTCGTCGTCCGCGCGCAGCGTGTACGCCGAGCGGGTCAGCGAGCCGTCGGTCTCCCAGCCGCCCTCGGTGCCAACCTCGGGGTTGGCGTGCGCGCCGCCGAAGGAGTTCGGGGCGTAGGTCGGGTAGCCGGCGGGGGCAGCGTTGAAGCGCATGTTGCCCTCGTGCGAGTACGTGTTGACCTCGGCGGCCTTCGGCTGGTTCACCGGCAGCTGGTTGTAGTTCGTGCCGATGCGGTAGCGCTGCGCGTCCGGGTAGGAGAACACGCGAGCCATCAGCATCTTGTCGGGGCTGATGTCGGTGCCGGGCACCATGTTCGCGGGGGAGAACGCGGCCTGCTCGATGTCCGCGAAGAAGTTCTGCGGGTTGCGGTTCAGCGTGAACTCGCCGACCTTGATGAGCGGGAAGTCGGCGTGCGGCCAGACCTTCGTGATGTCGAAGGGGTTGTACCGGTAGGTCTTGCCCTGCTCGTAGGTCATGATCTGCACGGAGACGTCCCAGGTCGGGAACTCCTCGCGCTCGATGGCCTCGTAGAGGTCGCGACGGTAGAAGTCCGCGTCGGCGCCCGCGATGGCCTCGGCCTCGGCGTTCGTCAGGTGCAGGTCGCCCTGGCGGGCGTGGAAGTGGTACTGGACCCAGAACCGCTCGCCGGCCTCGTTGTACCACTGGTACGTGTGCGAGCCGTAGCCGTTCATGGTGCGCCACGACTGCGGCAGACCGCGGTCGCCCATGAGGTAGGTCACCTGGTGCGCCGACTCGGGGGAGAGGGTCCAGAAGTCCCACTGCATGTCGGGGTCGCGCAGCGCGGCCGCGCCGAGGCGCTTCTGCGAGTGGATGAAGTCGGGGAACTTGATGCCGTCGCGGATGAAGAACACCGGGGTGTTGTTGCCGACGATGTCGAAGTTGCCCTCGGTCGTGTAGAACTTGAGCGCGAAGCCGCGCACGTCGCGCCAGGTGTCGGGGGAGCCCTGCTCACCGGCGACCGAGGAGAAGCGCGCGAGCATCTCGCTCTGGGCACCCTTCTGGAACACGGCGGCCTTGGTGTACTGGGACACGTCCTCGGTCACCGTGAAGGTACCGAAGGCGCCGCCACCCTTGGCGTGCGGGTTGCGCTCGGGGACGCGCTCGCGGTTGAACTGCGCGAGCTTCTCGACGAGGTAGCGGTCGTGCAGAACGGACGAGCCGTCGGGGCCGGTCGTCTGCGAGAACTCATCGCTGTTGACGGGGATACCGGTCTGCGTTGTCGTGGGCTTTGACATTGCTTCTCTTCTCTATCGTGGTGGATGGATGGGGGCTTGTGGGGTCGGGCGTACCCGACGAGGGAGCTGATGCGGCGATCGCTACCCGGTGGTGCGCGCGGCCTGGCAATCGGGGCAGATGCCCCAGTAGGTGACCTCGGCGGTGTGCACGGAAAAGCCGTGGTCGGTGACCGGGCTCATGCAGGGCGCCTCGCCGACGGCGCAGTCCACGTCCTCGATCCGCCCGCAATCGGAGCAGATCAGGTGGTGGTGGTTGTCGCCCGTGCGGGCCTCGAAGCGGGCGGTGGAGCCAGCCGGTTCGATCTTTTTCGCGAGGCCGGCCTCGCAGAGCGCGGCGAGTACGCCGTAAACGGCCTGCAAGGAACTGCTGCCGAGCCGCTCGCGCACGGCGGCGTAGACCCCCTCGGCGTCGGGATGGCCCCCGCGCTGGAGCAGGTCGAGGACCGCGATTCTGGGCGCGGTTGCCTTCAGGCCTGCGGCGCGCAAGCGGGCGCTCAGGTGGGCGTCGCCGGGGGAGTTCCCCGGCGCTTCCTGGCCTGCCTGCTGATCCGTCTGCACACCCCCAGTTTAGCAGTTGTTTTGAGTGATTCAAAAGAACTCCGGGTCTCGGGCGAGGCGGATCTGGCCGAAGCCGGGCCGGGGATCGTGCCCGGCGTCGAATTCCCGGGGTGTACGTTCGCTGTATTTCCGGGGGGAAGGGCAAAATTTTTCAGGGAGACCCGCGCCCGGCTTGCTAAGCTGTGCTTTGGTTACGATTAGGCAACGCCGCGTAACGCTTTGCCGCGTCCCGCGGCGGGCCAGTAGGCGCACACCATTGGGAGAAATTCAGTGGCATCAGTTCTCGAAAAGGTCCTCCGCGTCGGCGAGGGCCGGACGCTCAAGCGTCTGCAGCAGCAGGCCAAGCAGGTGAACCAGCTGGAAGACACCTTCGCCGAGCTCACTGACGAGGAACTGCGCGAGGAGACGGCTGAGTTCCGCGCACGCTACGCCGAGGGCGAGACCCTCGATGCCCTGCTCCCCGAGGCCTTTGCCGCGGTCCGCGAGGCCGCCAAGCGCACGCTGGGGCTCCGGCACTTCGACGTGCAGGTCATGGGTGGCGCGAACCTGCACCACGGCAACATCTCCGAGATGAAGACCGGTGAGGGTAAGACGCTCGTCGCGACCCTCCCCGCCTACCTGAACGCGATCGCCGGCAAGGGCGTCCACGTCATCACCGTGAACGACTACCTGGCGAGCTACCAGTCCGAGCTCATGGGCCGCGTCTTCCGCGCCCTCGGCATGACCACGGGGTGCATCGTGTCCGGGCAGAGCCCGCAGGTGCGCCGCGAGCAGTACAACGCGGACATCACCTACGGCACGAACAACGAGTTCGGCTTCGACTACCTGCGCGACAACATGGCCTCGACCGCCACCGAGCGCGTCCAGCGGGACCACTTCTTCGTCATCATCGATGAGGTCGACTCGATCCTGATCGACGAGGCGCGGACCCCGCTCATCATCTCCGGCCCCGCCTCTGGCGAGGCCAACCGCTGGTTCGCCGACTTCGCGCAGCTCGCGAAGAAGCTCGTGCCCGGCGAGGACTTCGAGATCGACGAGAAGAAGCGCACGGTCGGCATCCTCGAGCCCGGCATCGAAAAGGTCGAGGACTACCTTGGCATCACGAACCTCTACGAGTCCGTGAACACGCCCCTGATTTCCTTCCTGAACAACGCGATGAAGGCCCGCGCGCTCTTCACCCGCGACAAGGACTACGTCGTGATGAACGGCGAGGTGCTCATCGTTGACGAGCACACGGGTCGTATCCTGGCCGGCCGCCGCTACAACGAGGGCATGCACCAGGCGATCGAGGCCAAGGAGGGCGTGCAGGTCAAGGCTGAGAACCAGATGCTCGCCACCGTGACCCTGCAGAACTACTTCCGGCTCTACGAGAAGATGTCCGGCATGACCGGTACCGCCGAGACCGAAGCGGCCGAGTTCATGTCGACCTACAAGCTCGGCGTCGTGGCCATCCCCACGAACAAGCCGATGAGCCGCATCGACCAGCCCGACCTCGTCTACCGGAACGAAGAGGTCAAGTTCAAGATGGTCGTCGACGACATCGTCGAGCGCCACGAGAAGAAGCAGCCGGTCCTCGTCGGCACGACGAGCGTCGAGAAGAGCGAGTACCTCTCCCGGATGCTCGCCAAGCGCGGCGTCCGCCACGAGGTGCTGAACGCGAAGAACCACGCCCGCGAGGCCGCGATCATCGCGCAGGCCGGCCGGCTCGGCTCCGTCACGGTCGCCACGAACATGGCCGGACGAGGCACCGACATCATGCTCGGCGGAAACGCCGAGTTCCTCGCCGTGACCGAGATGGCCGCGAAGGGCCTCAGCACGACCGAGACCCCGGACGAGTACGAGGCGGCCTGGGACGGCGTCTTCGAGGCCGTCAAGGCGAAGGTGGCCGAGGAAGCCGCGGGCGTGATCGAGGCCGGCGGCCTCTACGTGCTCGGCACCGAGCGCCACGAGTCCCGCCGTATCGACAACCAGCTCCGCGGTCGTTCTGGCCGTCAGGGCGACCCGGGCGAGAGCCGCTTTTACCTGTCGCTCACGGACGACCTCATGCGCCTGTTCAACGCGGGCGCGGCGACGGCCCTGATGAACCGCGGCGGCGTGCCCGACGAGATGGCCATCGAGTCCAAGGTGGTGAGCCGGGCGATCCAGTCCGCGCAGGGCCAGGTCGAGTCCCGCAACGCCGAGATCCGCAAGAACGTCCTGAAGTACGACGACGTGCTGAACCGCCAGCGCCTCGCGATCT
>NZ_JAPFRB010000004.1:100944-102941 GCF_035726885.1 Leucobacter sp. M11
TGAACTCCTTCCGCGGCGACGTCATCGACGCGATCCTGGACACGCACGCCTCCGAGGGCAACGGTGACGACTGGGACTTCGACGCCCTGTGGGCCGATCTGAAGCAGGTCTACCCCGTCGGCATCTCGATTGAGGAACTGATCGAGGAGGCCGGGTCCAAGGGCCGGGTTAACCGCGAGCTCATCCGCCGCGAGATCCTCTCCGACGCCGAGGTCGTGTACGCGGCCCGCGAGGAGAAGCTCGGCGAGGACGGCATGCGCGAGTTCGAGCGCCGCGTGGTGCTCTCCACGATCGACCGCCGCTGGCGCGACCACCTCTACGAGATGGAGTACCTCAAGGAGGGCATCGGCCTGCGCGCGATGGCGCAGCGCGATCCCCTCGTCGAGTACCAGCGCGAGGGCTACGCCCTGTTCCAGAACATGATGGGCCAGATCAAGGAGGAGTCCCTCGGGCTGCTCTACAACCTCGAGGTGCAGGTGCGCCCCGCCACCCCCGGTCACGACCACGTGCACCTGGAGGGCGGCGGCCTGGAGGAGGCCCCCGTGCAGGCGACCGAGAAGCTCAGCTACTCGGCCCCCGGCGAGGACGGCGAGACCGAGGTACGCAACGAGCGCGGCCAGATGCAGCAGGCGGCCACGAAGAAGGCCCAGCAGCGCGCCCGGGAAGCCCTCGCCCCCGAGGCCTCTCCCGAGCCCACCGAACGCGGTGCCTTCGGTCAGCAGGTGGCGGCGCCGCAGAACCGCGCCGAGCGCCGGAAGAAGAAGTAACCCCGCACGAGCGGCTCTCATTGTAGGAAAACGGAGAACACAGCAGTCATGACTCAGGAAAGCCAGGGGCGACCCTCGAAAAACGAGCGGCGTCAGCTCGCCCGCGAACAGGCCAAAGCCGCACGCGAGGCACAGCGGAAGAAGGAGAAGCGCAATCGCTTCTTCCTGCAGGGCGGCATCGTCATCGGCGTGGTCGCGGTCATCGCGATCGTCGGCCTCGTGATTGCCAACGCCGTGAAGCCCGCGGGCCCCGGCCCGGCCAACATGGCCTCCGGCGGCGTGGTCTTCGGGCCCGACCTCGTCGTGCAGGAGACCGAGGCGCTTCCCGCCGAGGCGAAGCTCGTCCCCACGACCGTCACCCGCGGCGCCGAGGACCCCCTCGACATCGTCGTGTACTTCGACTACATGTGTGTCTGGTGCGGCCAGTTCGAGCAGACCAACAACGCGACGCTCGAAAACTGGGTTGGCAGCGGGCAGGCCACGCTTGAGGCCTACCCGATGAACTCGCTCGACGCCGCCTCGCTCGGCACGAAGTACTCGACCCGCGCGGCCAACGCCCTCGCCTGTGTTGCGAACTACCAGCCCGAGGCCGCCTGGAAGCTGCACACCACGCTCCTGAGCGCCGAGGTCCAGCCCGAGGAGGCGACCGCCGGACTGACCGACAAGGAGCTGCTGACGCAGATCGAGAAGGCGGGCGGTACGGTCAACGGGGAGATGCGCAGCTGCGTGAACGACCGTGAGTTCGGCAAGTTCATCGACCAGAACGCGAAGCGCATCCTCGCGGAGCCGCCGGCAAACCAGGCCGAGGGCCAGAACCTGCCCTCCGTGTCGGGCACCCCGACCGTGCTGGTCAACGGCGTCCTCGTGGACAGCGCCCTCCTCTACGACGAGGGCCAGTTCTCGAAGTACCTCGAGAAGGCGCTCTCGGACTCGCAGGGCACCAGCTCCGGCTCGGCAACCCCGACCCCGTCCGAGGCCCCCACGGAGACTTCGAAGCCGTAGCGTTCGCGCACTCCGACACCACGAAACGGGCCCGGTCGCCGATTGGGTAGACTGGGTCCGTTCCGGCCGACTTGGCGCAATTGGCAGCGCAACGCTCTTGTAAAGCGTAGGTTACGGGTTCGAATCCCGTAGTCGGCTCAAATAGCCCCGGAATCCCGACGAAGATCGAGATTCCGGGGCGTTTCCTTTCTCCACGGTGACCGGCGCGAACCGCTCTCGGTCAGGACC
>NZ_JAPFRB010000004.1:102973-103064 GCF_035726885.1 Leucobacter sp. M11
CGCGGGGTGAGCGCTGCTCCGTGAGAGCCGGCCGCCGCAGGGCGGGGGAGGGAAGGAGATCCACCGCGCGATGTGATGTTGACACAATCCT
>NZ_JAPFRB010000004.1:103347-103414 GCF_035726885.1 Leucobacter sp. M11
TGCATCCTGCGCAGAGGCGCAGACGCACAACGCAGAGGCGTACAGGCAGAAAGAAGCAAAGAAGCAA
>NZ_JAPFRB010000004.1:103564-104544 GCF_035726885.1 Leucobacter sp. M11
ATGGGCTGGGGGGAGCTGGGGGGACGATGCAGCACCGCGGTGAGCGGGCCTGCGGGTTATCAGGGTCGGCCTGGACCCATCTGGCGTGCGGACGCACTGCCGCTGAAATGGCTGGGCCGTGTCGAAAGGCGTGCCGGTCATCGAGCGGTGATCCGGGCAGATTGCGGTTCTGTTTGCCCCTTTTTCGCCGTGAAGCGGGCGCTGGTGGACTCCCTCGTTGAGCTGGCGTCGCGTCCGGCCCCGCTCCGGGATCCGGCCCGCCGCCTGCCCGTGCGTCGCCTGCCGAGCGGGCGCGGGGTGCGGTTCCAGTCCAGCCGCACCGGTGGAATCAAATGCGGCAGTTCCCGGATCATCCGAATCGTCCAGCGGTGCTCCGCACCCAGGCCGTCCCGCGCGTGTTCATGGATGCGCCGATGGTGGAAACGACACAGCAGCACCCCGTTTGTGATGTCGGTTGGCCCGTTCAAATGGTGTTCGCTCCACGGGATCACGTGGTGGGCGTCGCAGTCGGTGGGCGGGGCGTCGCAGCCGGGCCAGACGCAGCCGCCGTCCCGGGCGGCCAGGGCGAGCTTCTGGGCCGGGGTGAACAGGCGTTGCGCGCGCCCTTGCGCGAGGACGGCACCGGTTGTTCCGAAGACGGTGATGGCGTACTTGCCGTCGCAGAGCTCCCGGAGCGCGGTCTCCGCGGAGAGCGGCGCGAAGATGCCGTCCGCCCACGAAGGTCCGGTGCCGTCCTGGAGGGATTCGGCGCTGACGTGGATGTTCACGAGGGTGCTCGCCCCGGTAGCCACTCCTGCGTTGCGCTCGGCGAGGTGCGCACGGATGCCGTCGATGAGGCGGTCCAGGGCGCGCTGGGCCGGGGTGCGGTCGTCGAGGGAGGGAGCGGCATCGATGCCGCTCAGGCCTTTCGGATCTTCGCCGGGGACCGGTTCAAAGCGCACACCGGCATGAGTCACGGTTCTCGCCTCGGGGTCAGCGAC
>NZ_JAPFRB010000004.1:104582-110734 GCF_035726885.1 Leucobacter sp. M11
GCGCGTCTGCGCCCATTTCCTCGGCACGCTGGTGCTCGGCCCACTCTTTCGCTCGTTCCCGCTCCGTTGGGGTCACGAGCGCGGTCATGATCGCGGCGGACTCGGGGTCGAGGAGCCCGGTGAGCCGGGTCATCCCGTCCGACAGCGGCGTCAGCCGCAGGAAGCGCTTACCGCGCCGTTCGGCCTCGTCGGGGGCGGCTCCGTCGGGGTCGAGGAGTTCGACGGCGTGCTCGGTGAGGCGCGCCATTTCCTCGGCGCTGTGCCGGAGCCCGCCCGTGTCGGACCCGGCGAGGGCAACCAGTTCCCGCTCCGCGGCTCCCGTCTGCTCGCTGGCTCCGATCCGTGTGATCACCCGGGAGAGCCCGGCCACGATCACCTCGGCGGCGTCGGTGCCGAGCGCGCCCGCGTCCAGGGCCGCCGCGACCGCGGGGAACGGGCCGGGCACCGGCTCGCCCAAAAGGTTCGTCGCGGTGCGGGTGCGCTTCGCGAGCCGGATGCGCTGCCGGGCGGTCCGCTCGGAGATCCCGGTCACGGACGCGGTGAGCGCGCCGGGGGAGCGAAAGTTGTGTTGTCTCGCGAGGCCTTCTGACCCGTATTCGCGGGCGGAGGCCTCGTCGACACGGCCCGCGGCCCAGACCCGGGCGGCGTCCACGTGCCGCGCCAGGCCCTCGACGGCTGCCAGATCGCGGAGAATGCGTTCGTGGCGGCGGGCCGTCGCGGGGTGCAGGGCCCCTTCGGAGCCGCCCTCGGCGAGGGGAACGCCCTGGAGCCCGCCACCCCAGTCGAGGACGCCCCGCCCAGCTCCGGCGGTGTCCCGGGCCGCGGCGCGCTCCTCGGCGAGCGCACGGGCGGCCTCGTCCCGCAACTGGCCAAGCACCAGCGCGAGCAATTCGGTAGCCCCCGCGACGGACACCGGAACGGTGACGGAGTTGACTGCATCAGCGGTGTCCCTCGGAGTCTCGAGTGCGGGTGTTTCCGCGGCATTCCCGGGCACTGCGGCCCCGCCCGGGTGAAACCCGGGGAGGGCGGCGTCGGTGCTCGGGAAGAAGTTCATGTGCAGACGGTAACCGGGACCACTGACATTCGCGTTTGCCGAGATACGGGACGCGTGGACCGCGCCGACACGGCGGTCATTCGGGCGAGTTGTCGGAGTGAACCACTGTAGAAACACACCACCGCGGGAGCGCCCGGGGGCAGGTCCGCACCTCGGTATTGCGCTGTCCGCGGAGGCGGGACGACCCCGCCCGGGTGGAACCCGGGGAAGGGGGCGTCGGTGTTCGGGAAGAGGTTCATGTGCAGACCATAACCGGGACCACTGACATTCGCGTTTGGTGGGGCGTGGGACGCGTGGACCGGGGCGGCACGGCGGTCATTCGTGCGTGCTGTCGGAGTGCGGAACCGTGGAAACACGCCACCGCGGGAGCCCCTCGGCGCAGGGCCGCGCCCGGGCATCGTGCCGTCCGCGGAGGCAGCGCGGCCCCGCCCGGGCGGAACCCGGGAACAGTGGCGTCAGCGCTGGGGAAGAAGTTCATGTGCAGACCGTAACCGGGACCACCGACATTCGCGTTTGCCGGGGTGCGGGGCGCGTGGACCGCGGCGGCACGGCGGTTTTTCGCGCGTGCTGCCGGAGAGCGCCACCGTGGAAACTTCTCCGTACGGGAGCACCCCGGCGCAGGGCCGCGCCTCGGAGCCGCGCGGCCCGAGGAGGCAGCCCTGCCCTGCGCAGGACACGCCCCAGTCGATGAAGCCCCGCCCTGCCCCGGCGGTGTCTCGAGCCGTGACACACTCCTTGGTGAGGGCGTGGGGGCTTCGTCTCGAAACGCTTATTCCCGCGCCCGGGACCCTCCCGGACCCGCCCGGAAAGGTCCCGGTGGAGTCGGCGAGGGTGCTCGGGGTGAGGGTCATGCGGTCCGGTAAACCGGGACCACTGACACACGCGTTTCTGGGAGAACCGTGCCGCCGAACCCGGGTTCGAGCTGTCGTTCCTGCGGCGCAGCAGGGCCAGCAAGCCGGACCGGCCTCGGGCGCTGGGCGGCCCTCGTCCGGTCCGGAACGACCGGGGGAGCCCCGGCCCGGCCGCTAGGAGAAGGCGCCGATGCCCGTCAGGTCGCGTCCGACGAGGAGCGCCTGGACGCTCTCCGTGCCCTCGTAGGTGTGCAGCGCCTCGATGTCCGCGAAGTGGCGGACGACGTGGTTTTCGAGCAGGATGCCGTTGCCGCCGAGCATGTCGCGCGCGGTAGACGCCATCCGGCGAGCCGTGCGGGTCGCCGTGTACTTCGCGAGCGAGGCCTGCGTCGGGCGCATCTCGCCCGCCGCGTCCAGGTCGGCGAGCTGGCGGCAGTGCAGCTGCAGGGACACGAGATCCGAGAGCATCTCGGTCAACCGTTCCTGCACCATCTGGAAGGAGGCGAGGGGCTTGCCGAACTGGATGCGCTGCTTCGCGTAGCTCAGCGCCGACTCAAACACCGCGGTGGCGTGTCCCAGCGCGCTCCAGGCGACGCCGAGCCGGGTCGCGAACAGGATCTTCGAGACGTCCTTGAAAGAGGCAATGCCGGGCAGGAAACTGTCGGCGGGCACGCGCACGTCCGTGAGCGTGATCTCGGCCTGGTGGATCGCCCGGAGTGCGACCTTGCCGGTGATCGTGGTGGCCGAGTACCCGGGGGTGTCCTGGGGGACGAGCACCCCGCGGACCTTGCCCTCCTCGTCCCGGGCGAACACGACGGTGATATGCCCCACCGAACCGTTGCCGATCCACTTCTTCTCCCCGTTGAGGACGAGCTCGTCGCCCTCAACGCGCACGGAGGTCTCCAGTCCGACCGAGTCGGAGCCGTGCTCGGGCTCGGTCAGGGCGAATGCGCCGAGTTCCTCGCCGCGGGAGAGCGGCCCGAGCCAACGCTCGCGCTGGGCCTCGCTGCCGTAGTCGGCGATGGAGCGGAGCGCGAGCCCCGCCTGCACCGCCGCGATGGTGCCGATCGAGCCGTCGCCCCGGTGCAGCTCCATCATGGCGAGACCGGCGGCCAGCGGGGACACCTGGTTGAGTCCCGGTCCGGCGACGCCGTCGTTAAGCAGGTCCATCTCGCCCATTCGGCGCGCCCAGCTCAGGGGGTACTCGGCCGCGTCCCACGCGGCGTTCACCTCGGGCATCGTCTGCTCGACCATCGCCCTGGCCCGCATCCACACCTCCCGGTCGGCCGCGGGAACATCGGCAAACACGCCGTAGTAGTCCGTGTCGAGGGGGGTGTCCAGCGCGTAATCAGTCATCGTCGTCCTAGCTCTGTCCGGTGTGGAAGGATTGCTGGATAGCCTAGGCCGCTCGACGAGTATTTGTCTGCTGGTTGATGGTGGGCACAGTACGCTTCGAGTGACACGGGGAATGAGTTAGCGAATGGCAACGACACGGTCGATTCCGGTCTGGGTGGCGCTCTTGGGCTCCGCGACCGCCGGAGTGCTGGTCGCCGGGCAGTCCCGGATCAACGGCGGGCTCGGGAAGGGGCTGGAGAACGGCTTCCTGGCCGCGGGAATTTCCTTCGTCGGCGGACTGCTGGTCATGCTGATCGTGATCTCGATCTCGCGCACCGGCCGCCGCGGCATCCGCGAGGTGACCGGGCTCGTGCGCGCGGGGCAGTTCCCCTGGTGGGGCCTCCTCGGCGGGCTCGGCGGCGCGATGCTGGTCTTTTCCCAGAGCGTCACGGTCGGCGTGCTCGGCGTCGCGATGTACACGGTGGGCATCGTGGGCGGCCAGATCCTCGCCGGGATCATCATCGACCGGATCGGCATCGGGCCCTCCGGTACGGTCCGCGCGACGCCCGCGCGGGTGATCGGCGCGGTGCTCGCCCTGGTCGCGGTGCTCGTCTCGGTGTGGTCGGGCCTCAGCGGGACAACGAATCAGCTGTGGCTGCTCATGCCCCTGATCGCCGGAGCCGCGGTCGCGTGGCAGTCCGCGGTCAACGGCCTCGTCCGGGCGGCCGCGCAGAGCACCGCCACGGCGACGTTCTTCAACTTCCTCGTTGGCGCCACGGTTCTCAGTATCGCGGCGCTCGTGTCGGTCGCGGTCTCGGGGTGGCCGGAGGTGTGGCCGACGAACCCGATCCTGTACCTCGGCGGACCGATGGGGTGCATCTTCATCGCCGCCGCGACCCTCTTTGTGCGCTCCGCGGGCGTGCTCCTGCTGAGCATGTCGAACGTGGCGGGGCAGCTCATCGGCGCGATCATCATGGACGCCGTCGCCCCGGTCGCGAACGGGCTGTCCGTGGGGATGCTCGCCGGTGCCGGGATCGCGCTCGTCGCGGTGCTCGTGGCCAGCGTCGGCACGAAGGGGTCCGGACGGGGCACCGCGCCCGCGGCCTGATCCGCTCGGGCCGCGGGCCGTGCGGGGCTACTCCGCCTCGGGGGCGGCCTCGCTCAGCTCGGCCAGGCGCTCGGCGGAGCGGACGGCCTTGCGCGCGTATTTCTCGGCCTTGTTCGCGTGCCGCTTGGCCTTTTTCACGTACTTTGCCGCCCGGTACTCCGCGACCTCCTCGGGGGAGCGCTTCGGCGGTTTCGGGCGGCGCTGCTTCTTGCCCGGGTGGTGTTCCGCGTGCGGCTTCGCTTCGGCGGGCTCGGGAAGCGCGTCGGCGCCGGCCCCCGCGGCCGGTGCGGACGGGGCGAGCGCGCTGAGGAACTCGGCCGGATCGATCCGGCGCTTCGCGGGCAGGGTCTTGCCGAGGTCTCGATCCCGCGTGCCGCCAACGTAGAGCCAGCCGAGGAGCACCTCGTGCTCGGCGAGGCCGTGCGCCTCGTGCACGGCGGGGTGCCGGGTGTACTCGCCTGAGCGCCACATGACGCCCCAGCCCCGCTCGAAGAGCAGCAGGCTGAGCAGATGGGCGACCCCGGCGGCGACCGCTTCCTGCTCCCAGGCGTGCACCTTGTGCTTCGGGGTGATGCTCGCCACGACGGCGATGACGAGGGGCGCGCGCTCGGCCTTCCGATGCGCTTTGGCGCGCTTCTCGGAGCCGGGGGCCTCGCCGGCGGCGTCGGCCAGGGCCGCGCCGAGGAGGTGCCGGGCGTCGCCGCGCATCGTGAGCAGCCGCCAGGGGCGGAGCGTGGAGTGGTCGGCGACGCGGCCCGCCGCGGCGACCAGCTCGGCGAGCTCGGTGTCGTCGGGGGCCCGGTCGTCCACCGCGGAGCGGGAGGTGCGGGCGAGGGCGAGGGCCTGCGCCGGGTACTCGGGGGAGGGGGCCGGGTCGCTCACTCCTGGGTCCCCGGCTC
Organism: Leucobacter sp. M11; assembly: GCF_035726885.1. Classification (NCBI taxonomy): domain Bacteria; kingdom Bacillati; phylum Actinomycetota; class Actinomycetes; order Micrococcales; family Microbacteriaceae; genus Leucobacter; species Leucobacter sp. M11. Next base: position 109,830 of record NZ_JAPFRB010000004.1, read on the forward strand.
GAAACTCAGCGCGACCGAGTTCATGCAGTAGCGGTCACCCGTCGGGGTGCCGAAGCCGTCGGGGAAGACGTGGCCGAGGTGGGAGCCGCAGGACGCGCAGCGCACCTCGGTGCGAGCCATGCCGAGGCTCCGGTCCTCGAGGAGCTCCACGGCGTCGGGGCGGACGCTCTCATAGAAACTGGGCCAGCCGCAACCCGAGTCGAACTTGGTGCCGCTCACGAAGAGTTCGTTGCCGCAGGCGCGGCAGGAGTAAAGCCCGGCCCGTTCCTCATCGAGCAGCTCGCCGGTGCCGGGGCGCTCGGTGCCTGCCTGCCGGAGCACGGCGTACTCCTCGTCGGTGAGGTTCTGGCGCCACTCGGCGTCGCTCCGCTGGACTGGGTAGCTCATGGGGGCTCCTTCGCGATCCGGGTCGCCGGGATTCCCCGGCCACGGCCCATTCTACGCGCCGTGTCCGAGAGCTCCCGGGGTGATCGCCCCGGGCGAAGGTCTGAGGGAGGTCAGGGTGGCGTGGCCATCATCGGATGTAGGCATTGCTTCCCTAGGTTAGGATCGCCTAAGATGATGAAGCGCGGTAACGAAGCCGCATTCTCTTTCATTCCCGCGTCTCGCTCTCCACCGAGGCTGCCCAGGGATGATTTTTGCATGCCCCCCACCCGAGGAGACGATCCGCTATGTCCGCACCCCGACCGCTCCGGTTGAGAGGCACCCTCGCCGGGCTGCTCTCGGCCGCCCTGATCGCGGGAAGCGCCTTCGTCACCGCTCCGGCGGCCTTCGCCGAGGAACCGGCCCCGGCCGCCCCGGTGACCGAAGAGATTTCCACCCCGGCCGCAGAAGACGTTCCCGCGCCGGGAGCCGATGACGCTTCCGCACCGGTGACCGACGAGGCCCCCGCTGCGGTATCCGAG
>NZ_JAPFRB010000004.1:110802-113034 GCF_035726885.1 Leucobacter sp. M11
TGAGATCTCCGCGGCGTCCGAAAGCGGGCTGACGGTCACGGCGACGGGCACGGGTTACTCGGGTTCCTCGTACCGAAGCGGCGTGTACGCGGCGCTGATCGAGACTGGCTCTGAGGCAACGGTGACAGCCGATACCGGTTTCGTTGACATGGATTATGTGCGGCCGGACATGATGACGGACGGATCCTTCTCCGTCGTCTGGGATGCTCCTGCGGCGAACCTTGACCGGGAAACCTCGTACGAGATGATCGTCTGGCCCGCGCACTCGCTTCCGACCACGGCAACGATCTACGCGCGTGCTGCGCTTGCGGTATCTGCGGAGCAGTGGGAACTGGTGTTCCCGGCCCCGATTGCGCCGGTAACGGCGGCGGTTGAGGTTTCTGCCGCGACCGAGGCTGGGCTGACACTGGCCGCGTCGGGTACCGGGTATTCGGCTCCGCAGCACAGCGGTGGGGTGTACGCGGCTGTGATCGAGACCGGATCTGAGGCAGGCGTTACGGCGGATGCCGGATATGTCGGCATGAGCTTTGTTCGCGCGAACATGATCACGGACGGGGCATTCTCGGTCGTGTTGGATGGACCTGCCGCGAGCCTTGACCGGAACACGTCGTACGAGATGATCGTGTGGCCCGCGCACTCGCTCCCGACGACGGAGACGATTTTTGCGCGCGCGCCGCTTTCGGTTTCGGCGGAGCAGTGGGAGACGGTGTTCCCGGCACCGGTTGTTGAGCCGAAGGTGGCTTTCAGCGTTCAGGCGTCTGCCGCAGGGCTGACGGTTCCGGTGACGGGGACCGGGTTCACGAAGCAGGCTGCTGGCGATGGGGTCTACGTTGCGGTGATCAAGGCTGGTCAGGCGATGACGGTTGAGAGCGCAAAATCGCCTGCGGTGGTGGGCGTGACATTCATGAGCCCGAAGGCTCCCGCTGGCCGTGGCCTGGCGAAGGACGGCTCGTTTAGCACCACGATTGACCTGCCTCAGGCGAACCTTGTTTCTGGTGAGCCCTATGAGGTCCTGGTGTGGAACGCACACGGCGTGGTGAGCCCGGAGAGCTTGGTCTCGGTTGAGCCGCTGCCGGTTTCGGCGGAGCAGTGGGAGACCGTCTTCCCCACCCCCGTTGCGGAGCGGGTCGTTTCCACGAGCGTGGGCGCAATCGTGCAGAACGACACGATGACCTTCTCCGTCACGGGATCTGGATACCCGAAGGAGAACTACCAGAAGGGCCTGTACGCATCGGTCATCGAAGCGGGAACCTCCGGCGAGCTGTCGCAGGGGAACGTGGGGCTACAGGTTGCCTATATTCCCGTCACGAAGCTCACGACGGGAACCTTTACCGCGGACATCGTTGTCAATGCGACGAAGCTGGACAACACCAAGCAGTACGAAATCGCTGTCTGGCGAGCCCAGACGAACCCCTCTGACCAGAGCGCGGATCTGGAGACGAGCGGGCTCGCCATCACGGACGAGCACTGGGCAGCGTTGTTCCCGAAGCCTGCCGTTGAGCGTCAGGTGACCGCCCAGGTTGGCGCGATCTCGGCGAAGGAATCGATCGCTGTTGAGATCTCGGGTACTGGCTACCCGGTCGAGAACTACTCGAACGGAGTGTACGTTTCGTTCATCGAGGCTGGCACCGCCGATGAACTGAGCCAGACGAATATGGGCCTGACGTTTGCGTGGGTCAAGCCGAGCGCTTTTGAGCAGGAGGGTTTTCGCCACACCCTGACGGTTCCAGCGTCGAAGATCAACCGGATGCAGGAATACGAAATCGTCGTCTGGCGTGGGCACACCTTGCCCGCCGACGAGAACGCCGACCTGAGCAAGGCTTCGCTGACGATCTCTGAGGCGAACTGGGACATGCTGTTCCCGAAGCCCGCTCCGAAGGTGTCGGCAACGGTCGGGAAGATTGTTCCGGACACGTCTGTTGCGGTTTCGGTTGCCGGTGTTGCGTTCCCGGCGTCTGAGTTCCCCAATGGTGTGTACGCGGCGCTGGTGGAGAAGGGCACGATTCTTGACCAGACGATGCCGAACTTTGGGCTGAAGTATGAGTGGGTTCGGGCGACGGGGGCGGACGGGACGTTTACGTCGGTGCTCTCTGTTCCGGCTGACAAGCTGGACCGGTCGAAGGAGTATGAGGTTGCGGTGTGGCGTGGGCACACGATGCCCGCGATGCCGACGTCGAATCTGACGGTGGTGCCGGTGGAGTTCTCCACGGCGAACTGGGACATGCTGTTCCC
>NZ_JAPFRB010000004.1:113044-117556 GCF_035726885.1 Leucobacter sp. M11
GGCGAACTGGGACATGCTGTTCCCGAAGCCCGCTCCGAAGGTGTCGGCAACGGTCGGGAAGATTGTTCCGGACACGTCTGTTGCGGTTTCGGTTGCCGGTGTTGCGTTCCCGGCGTCTGAGTTCCCCAATGGTGTGTACGCGGCGCTGGTGGAGAAGGGCACGATTCTTGACCAGACGATGCCGAACTTTGGGCTGAAGTATGAGTGGGTTCGGGCGACGGGGGCGGACGGGACGTTTACGTCGGTGCTCTCTGTTCCGGCTGACAAGCTGGACCGGTCGAAGGAGTATGAGGTTGCGGTGTGGCGTGGGCACACGATGCCCGCGATGCCGACGTCGAATCTGACGGTGGTGCCGGTGGAGTTCTCCACGGCGAACTGGGACATGCTGTTCCCAGCTCCTGCGTCCGAGGCGAAGGTGTCCTTCGCCGTTGAGGCAGCTGCAACCGGTCTGACGGTTCCGGTTTCTGGCACCGGGTTCCTGAAACAGGCAGCTGGCGATGGCGTCTATGTTGCGGTGATCACCGCAGGCCAGGCGATGACCGTCACTGGTGCCTCGTCTGATGCGGTCATTGGCGTGAAGTACCTGAGCCCCAAGGCACCCGCGGGGAAGGGACTGTCTCCGGACGGCACGTTTACGACGAGCATCGCGTTGCCGAAGGACAAACTGGCGTCTGGTGAAGCCTACGAAGTCCTGGTGTGGAATGCGCATGGCATCGTGACGGAGGAGAGCCTGGTCTCAGTGGAGGCCTTGCCGGTTACGGCTGAACAGTGGGAAACGGTCTTCCCGAAGCCTGCTGAGCGTTCGATTGCTGCCAAGACGGGGACGATCACGGCAAACACTTCGCTTGCGATCGACGTTGTTGGCCAGGGCTACCCGGCCAGCGGTTTCCCGAACGGCGTGTATGTTTCGCTCATCGAGGCCGGCACGGCGAGCGAACTGAACCCGACGAACCTGGGCATCGAATCGCAGTGGGTGCGAGTTTCCGAGCTGAAGGACAGTGCCTTCTCCTGGACCCTCACGGTTGATGCATCGAAGGTCAACCGACTGAAGGAATACGAAGTCGCGGTGTGGCGCGGGCACACCATGCCGTCTGCGGAAAACGCTGACCTGGAGACAGCGGCGCTGACGATCTCCGAGGCTGACTGGGACAAGCTGTTCGACCAGGATTCGGCCAGCCTTGCGGCCTCGGTCGCTCAGGTGAAGAGTAAAACGAGTATCACGTTCTCGGCGACGGGAAAGAACTACCGGGCGACTGACTACCCCAACGGCGTGACCGTTGCCCTCTTCGAGCGGGGGAAGAGCACGAGCGCAGCGAGCCTCGTTTCGGTTTCTGTTTCCGCAAAGCAACTCGAGAAGGGGACCTTCACGACGGACCTCGTCGCGCGTGCGAATGCATTGGACCGGGCAAAATCATACGAGGTCTCGGTGTGGCGGAACCCCGCGAAGCCGAGCGCTGGGAATGCGGCTCTCGTCACGGTTCCGGTCAGCATCTCCGGGAAGCACTGGGATGCGCTGTTCCCCGCCCCGAAGACGGAGCAGGGCTCGCTCAGCTGGGGTGTGCGCGAAGCCTTTGTGACCTACGTCGAGGGACCCATCGCACAGGGAGCTATCCAGGTCGACGGGAAGCTTGCAACCCGCCAGAAGAACTCCTTCACCTTCAAGCAGGTTTCCGGTGGGACCTGGGATGCGAAAAAGCAGACCGGTTCTGTGAAATATGGCGGCTGGGTGAAGTTCACCGGGCACCACGGTGCGTTGGACTTGAACCTCACGCAGGTCGAGGTCCGGGTTGAGTCCGCGAAAAAGGCAGGGATTTACGCCTATGACGAGCTCGAAAAGCGCATGGCTCGGATCGGCGATGTCGACCTGAGCCAGGCAAAGCGAACCGAGCAGGGCAACGCCGTCACGTGGACCGGAGCCCCGGCAACGGTGACCGCTCAGGGGCGGATGTTCTTCCAGGACTACCTGCCGTCGAATGACAACACGCTCGCGCCGCTGACCTTCACGGTGGGGACAGCCAGCACAGAGAAGCCCGTCACCCCGCCGAAGCCCCCCGTCGTGAAGCCGAACCCCGGCACCGGGAACACGGGCGGTTCGACGCCCGGCACGAAGCCGCTGCCCGTGACCCGCCCCGCCGCGGGCCAGGTCCCCGGCTCGCTCAACTGGGGCGTGCACCAGGCCTTCGAGGCCTACGTGACCGGCCCGATCGCGAAGGGTGCGATCACCCCGAGCGGCGTGGGCCCCGGCTACCAGTTCCCGCAGGCCGCGGGCGGTTCCTGGGACGCGAAGACCCAGACCGGTACGGTGCAGTTCTCCGGCTCGGTGAACTACTCCGGCCACAAGGGCGCGCTGAACCAGACGATCGCGAACCCCGCGATCCGGGTCACGAGCGCCACGAGCGCCGAGCTCATCGTCGGCGGCAGCGTCTTTGGCACCCTGAACCTGGCCGCTGGCTCCAAGAGCACCGGCGCGGGCGGCTCCGTGACCTGGTCCGGCGTCCCCGTGTCGCTCACCGGCCAGGGCTCCGCCTTCTTCCAGGGTCGGTACAGCTCCGCCGATGCGCTCAGCTTCACGGTTGGATCCGTCGGCACCGCTGGCGGGGCCGCGGCGAAGAAATCCGCCGAGAAGAAGACGGTCCGCACCCCCGCGGCCACGGCCCCGGCGACGAGCGGCCTCATGGTGATCACGGACCCGAAGGACATCGTCGCTGGCGGCGAGATCCGCGTCTCCGCCCCGGGCTTTGAGGCCCAGGAGGAGGGCATCCTCGCGGTGCTGTACAGCGAGCCGATGGTCCTCGACCGCGAGGTGCAGGCGAACTCGGACGGCGTCGTGACCTGGGTGGGCACGCTCCCCGAGGACATCACCGGAAAGCACACGCTGACCCTGCAGGGCTCGACCAACGTCGGCGCCGTGCTGACCATCGGCGAGGCGAAGGACGAGCTGCCCGCCGGGCAGTGCAAGGTCTCCCAGGCCACCCTGGACTGGGGCGTCAAGGAGTCCTTCCGCAGCTACCTCCGCTCGACGGGCGGCGGCGACTGGTCGATGACCGGGAAGGTCACCGAGCGGGACGGGATCTTCCACTGGGCCACCGGCGAGGGCGGCCTCTCGAAGAAGGGCGACGCGGGCACGATCCGCTTCGCGGGCGGCGTGAACTTCTCCGGCCACGCCGGGGCGCTGGACACGACGCTCTCGAACCCGAAGCTCGACTTCTCGAGCGCGACGAAGGCCACCCTGCGCCTCGACGTGGACTCCCAGACGATGGAGGGCGAGCAGATCACCGATCGCGGCGTCCCCTTCGCCACGGTGAACCTCGACGGGGCCACGAAGCGCGGCACGGACGGCACCCTGACCATCACCGATGCGACGGTCACCCTGTTGGAGAGCGGCGAGGCCGCCTTCGGGAACTACTCGGCCGGGGAAGCGCTCGACACGCTCTCCGCGACGATCACCCCCGAGGACGACTGCGGCGCCGCGGCGCAGCAGGACGCCAAGCCCGAGCGCGCCGAGGCCCCCAAGGCCGCGGTCGCGCAGCGGGTCGCCGAGCCCATCGCCGAGGGCGGCCTGCCCGCCTGGGCCTGGTGGGCCGGGGCCGGCGTGCTCCTCCTCGTCGCGCTGGGCCTCGTGCTCGCGCTCGTCGCTCAGCGCCGCGCCGCCCGCGAGGGCTAGGCGGCTCCGCGCAACACACCTCCTGTCGGCGACGTCAACCACGGACGTCGCCGTCAGGCTTTTCCCCGGGTCCACCTGATCCCCCGGGGGAAGCAGATACGCTGGACAGGTACCCACAGACCCACAGGAGACACCGTGCGCATCAGGACCCCACAGACCCGGACCACCCGCCTCGGCGCGACCGCGCTGGCTGGCGTGGTCGGCGCCTCCCTGCTCGGCCTCGGCTCGGCCCCGGCGCTCGCCGTGCCCGGTCCCGTCGTCGCCCACGAGGCGGCCGAGTGCACGGTCACGGACACGGTGCTCACCTGGGGCGTGAAGGAGTCCTTCCGCTCCTACATCGACACGATCGCGAAGGGCACGGCCACGCCCGACGGCGAGGGCGTGACCTACGAAACCCCGAACTACATCTGGGCGCCGGGCTCCGGCACCGTCTCCAACCACGGGGACGCCGCCTCGATCGCGCAGACCGGCACCGTGCACTTCGAGGGCCACGAGGGCGTTCTCCAGCTGTTCGTTGCGAACCCCAGCCTGGAGATCGTCTCCGCCGAGGAGGCATACCTGCGCCTCGACCTGAAGTCGACCACGCCAACGGGCGAGGAGGCCATCGACGAGCAGCAGGTCCGCGCCGTTGAGCTGGATATCGCCGGGCGGCTGAGCGCCGACGGGGTCGCCCTCACGTTCGACGCTGCCCCGGGCAAGCTGACCCCGGAGGGGGCGAAGGCCTTCGGCGGGTTCTACGCAGCCTACGACGAGATGGACCCCGTCACGCTGACCGGCAAGACCTCCTGCGAGTTCGAGGCCGGGGCACTTCCGGAGCCCGAGAGCACCGAGACCCCGCAGGCCCAGGA
>NZ_JAPFRB010000004.1:117601-118374 GCF_035726885.1 Leucobacter sp. M11
GGGCAGCGCCGTGGACGGCTCGGGCGAGGAGACCGCCGACGGCGGCGTTCCCGTGCTCCCCGTGGTGATCGGCGCGATCGCCGCCGCGGTGATCCTCGGGGTGGGCATCATGCTGATCTCCGGGGCGCGCCGCCGCCCGGACACCTCCGCCCTGAGCGAGGACGCGCAGATTGACGCCGCCCAGGTCACGCAGGCCCCGGACGCGGGCGAGCCGGGGACGGCGACGCCGGAGGCCGAACACGGCGAGACGCGCGACGGCGACGCCGGGCCGCGGGACGAGCAGCCGAAGCCCTAAGGCTCCCCGCGCTGCTCAGCGCCCCGGGGCCGTGCCGGGGGGAGGCCCGCCCAGGGCGGCCCGGAGCTGTGCCCAGACGCTGAGCACCGCCTCGGGGTCCTCCGGGTCGAGCCCGAGCCGCGCCCCGGCCCGCTCGAGCCGCCCGCGGAGGGTGTTCTCGTGAATGCCGAGGGCCGCGGCGGCGCGGGAGACGGTGCGCCCCCGGTCCAGCCAGGCGAGGAGGGCCTCCGCCAGCACGCGCCCCTCCGGCTCGGCCAGGAGCGCGGCGAGGCTCGGATCGCTGAGCTCGGGCTCGGTCGCCAGGAGCTCCCCGAGCCGGGCGAGGAGCACCCGGTGCCGGAGCCCGTGCTCGGTTACGACGCGCGCGCCCGCGTCCGCTGGTGCCGCGGCCAGCGCCCGCCCCAGCCGCTCGGCCACCTCCCAGAGCCGCGCATCAGCGGTGAGCGGGCGGGAGACCACGACTCGGGGGCCCACGGGA
>NZ_JAPFRB010000004.1:118425-118536 GCF_035726885.1 Leucobacter sp. M11
CCCTCAGCGCCCGCCTGGGGACCCGCGGACCCCGGGACGAGGGCGAGCACCCCCGATTCGCCGAGCGCGGTGCTCACCCCGGGGCGGAACGCGTCCAGCACGCCGCCGATC
>NZ_JAPFRB010000004.1:118567-124850 GCF_035726885.1 Leucobacter sp. M11
TGACGTCCGGGTCGAGGCCGAACAGGAGCATGCGGTGCTCGGCGGCCCCGGCCGGCAGCAGGCTGCCGAGCCGCGCCCGCGGGCGCGCATCGCCGAGCGCCTCCGCGAAGCGGCGGTCCTGGGGGCGGCGGCGGGCCGCGGTGGCCTCCAGGCGGTCGAGCACGGGCGCTGCGGCGAGCCCAGCCGTCTCGGCGACCGCGGCCAGCGCCGCGGCCGCGGGCGCGCTGGGATCGGGCAGGATCGCCCACACGGAGCCGATGGGTGCCCCGTCCGCGCGGATGGGGGCGGCGATCCGGGCCGCCTCGGCCGCGGTGCTCGGCAACCACAGCGCGGCCTCGGCGCCGAGGACCCGCTCGTACAGCGCGTCGTCACCGGGGGAATCCGGCACCTCGCGGCGGAGAATGCCCTCGGCGCGCACCTCGTCCATCGCGAGACCGGGCAGGGTGGAATAGGCCAGGATGCGCCGGCCGATGTCCTCGATCGCGACGGAGCCCCCGAGGAGCCCCGCGAGCTGATCCGCGAGAGTGTACAGAACGTCCTCGGGGGCCGCCGCGGGCTCGCCTGCGGCCCCGTGCGGCACGTCCGGAGAAAAACGATGATTCATGCCATAAAACTAGTCCTTTTCTCCATGGTCTGCGCGGGACCAGCTCCCTAGGCTGGGAGGCGGGCGTGCGCCGCCCCCGATTTCCGTCACCGCCGTACGGCCCAGCCAGAGGAGCCCCGTGTCCCCGAACACCCCCGCCCACCCCACGTCCCCGAGCGCCGGGTCACCCGGCGCCGTGCCCGCCACGGGAAACCGGATCACCGAGCTGCTCGACATCCTGCCCGAGGAAAGCCGGGTCGACGCGGACGGTCAGCTCACGATCGGCGGCGTCGCCGTCACCGAGCTCGCCCGCGAGTACGGCACCCCGCTGCACGTGTACGACGAGACCGGCCTGCGCCGCCAGATCCGCCGCTTCGTGCGCGGCCTCGCGGAGCGCTGGCCCGAGAGCACGGTGCTCTTCGCCTCGAAGTCCTTCCCCGCCGTCGGCATGTACGCCCTCGCCGCGGAGGAGGGGCTCTCGATCGACGTGGCGGGCGGGGGAGAGCTGCAGCTGGCCCTGGCCGCCGGGGTGGACCCGAAGCGGATCCACATGCACGGCAACGCGAAGAGCGACGCGGAAATCCAGATGGCGCTCGACGCCGGCATCGGGGCGCTGATCGTCGACAACGAGGACGAGATCGACCGCCTGGAGCGCCTGCTCACCCGGCCGCAGGCGCTGCTCCTGCGGGTCATCCCCGGGGTGGACGCGGACACGCACGCCTCGCAGGCAACCGGGGGCAACAACTCCAAGTTTGGCCTGCCGCTCACCCAGGCGGCCGCGGCCATCGCCCGGATGCGGGCCCACCCACTGATGACCTTCGAAGGCGTGCACCTGCACATCGGCTCCCAGATCCTCGACACCGCCCCCTTCGGGGAAGCCGTCGCGAACATCGCCTCGGTCGGGGAGTTCCCCGTCTACGACGTGGGCGGCGGCCTCGGGGTGCGCTACACCTACGCGGAGGAGGCGCCGAGCGTCGAGGACTACCTGGACCGCATTGTCGCCGCGGCACGCCAGTACCTCCCCGCGGGCTCGCGAATCATGATCGAGCCGGGCCGCTCGCTCGTCGCACGCGCCGGGGTCACCGTGTACGACGTGCTCTCCGTGAAGCGGACCGGGCGCACCTTCGTCGCGGTCAACGGGGGCATGGCCGATCAGCTCGACGTGGCGCTGACCGGGCAGCGCTTCGAGGCGGTCATCGCGGACCGGCCGCTGGCTGCCTGGGACACGGTGGCGCAGGTCGTGGGCCGGCAGTGCGAGTCCGGGGACCTCCTGATCGACGGGGCGGCCCTGGCCGATCCCCGCGTGGGGGACACCCTCGTCATGGCGACGACGGGGGCCTACGCGTACACGATGAGCAACAACTACAACGGGGCGCTCAAGCCCGCCGTCGTGTTCGTCGCGGACGGAGCCGCCCGCGTCGTGGTCCGCCGCGAGACCTACGCGGACCTGCTGGCCACGCACGCGCCCGCGATCCCGGACGCGGGGCCCTCGGCCTAAGCCCGCCGCCCCGGACCCGTTCCGGGCGGCACCCGGGACACGGGAAACGCCCCGCCGAATCGTGAGATTCGGCGGGGCGTTTTCGCTGCGGCGAGGGTTACTTCGCGGCGAAGCGGAAGAGCTTCTTGTTCTGGAACTCCTCGATGCCGAACTTGCCGAGCTCGCGGCCGTAGCCGGAGCGCTTCACGCCGCCGAAGGGCAGCTCAGCGGAGTCGAGGCCGACACCGTTGATGAAGACCATGCCGACGTCGAGCTTGGAGCCGACCTCGATGGCGCGGTCCTCGTCCTCGCAGATCACGACGGAGCCGAGACCGTAGGGCGAGGAGTTGGCCAGCGTGATGGCCTCCTCGTCGGAGGACACCTTGTAGAGCTGCGCGACGGGGCCGAAGAGCTCCTGGGTGTAGGCGTCCATCTCGGGGGTGATGCCCGTGAGGATGGTCGGGGCGAAGAAGTTGCCCTTGGGGTCGTTGTCGCCCGCGAGGATCTGCGCACCCTGGGACACCGCGTTGGCGACCTGGGCGCTGAGGCCCTCGGTGGCCTTCTCGGAGGACATGGGACCGAAGTCGCCCGCCTCGTAGGTGAGGGCGCTCATCGCGGCAGCGAACTTCTCGGCGAACTCGTCGTAGTAGGTGTCGAGCACGACGATGCGCTTGGAACCGTTGCAGGCCTGGCCGGTGTTCTCCAGGCGACCGCCGACGGCTGCCTCAACGGCTGCGTCCAGGTCGTTCGTGTCGAGCACGAGGAGGACGTCGGAGCCGCCCAGCTCGAGCACGCACTTCTTCAGGGCGCGACCGGCCTGCTCGGCGATGATCGCACCGGCACGCTCGGAACCGGTCAGCGAGATCGCCTGGACGCGGTCGTCCTTGATGATGTCGGAGATCTGGTCGTGCGAGGCGAACAGGTTGACGTAGGCACCCTCGGGGAAGCCAGCGTCGGCGAAGACCTGAGCGATCGCGAGCGCCGACTCGGGGCACTGCTCGGCGTGCTTCAGGATGATCGTGTTGCCGAGGACCAGGTTCGGGCCGGCGAAGCGGGCGATCTGGTAGAAGGGGTAGTTCCAGGGCATGATGCCCAGGAGGACGCCGAGGCCCTGGCGACGCACGAAGGCGCGGCCGCCGTCCTCGGTGACGATGTCCTCGTCCTTGAGGAACTCCTCGCCGTTCTTGGCGTAGTACTCGATGATGGCGGAGCTGAACTCGATCTCCCCGACCGCCTGGTCGGCGGGCTTGCCCATCTCGCGCGTGATGATCGCGGCGAGCTCGTCCTTGCGCTCGAGGAGCAGGTCGGCTGCGCGCTGGGCGAGCGCGGCGCGCTCGGCAACGGTGGTGTTGCGAGCCCACTCCTGGTAAGCCTTCTCCGCGGAGGCGAGTGCGTCTTGGACCTCGGCGTCGGTGGCACCGGGGTATTCTGCGAGAACCTCACCGGTAGCGGGATTCGTGACGGCGTAATTAGCCATTTTTTCTCCTTTGAGCACGTCTCAGTGGCGTCTCTCTAGTCTGTCACAGGCGCCCGAGAAATGCTGTACCGGAGAGACGGTTCAGCGGGGGTCCACAGGCTGGGGCTGAGCCCCGTCAGGAAAAGCCTGTGGCGTGTCGGCTGGCGGGCCGCTTCCCGCTCCCCACCTGGCCGTGGCCCCCGGCATCGCCGGGGGCCACGGGCGGTCACGGCGCGTCGGGGAGCTGCGCGAAGGCGCGGACCGGCGCGCCGTCCGCGCCCGCGATCGGTAACGGGGCGAGCGTGAGCTGGAAGCGATCACCGAGGCCGTGCGCCCCGCGCAGGTTTTCGACGATGGCCCCGCCCCCGCCGAGCACCAGCTCGTGCACGGGGAGCCCGCCGTCGCCCTCGCTCGGGTCCGGGTTCAGCCAATCGATGATCAGCACCCGCATCCCGCGCGCGAGCAGCTCGCTGGCCAGCGCGGGCGCGATGACCGGGTGGCGCAGCATCCGCTCCGTGCCGAAGTGCGCGTCCCAGCCGCTCGTGACGACGACCAGCGGGGGCAGCTTCGCCGGCAGCGGGGCAGCCAGCTCGGCCGCCGTCACGAGCAGCGCGTCCGCGGGGCGGGCCACGCGCAGGTGCGCCGCCTCGCCCATGAGCTCCGCCAGCGGGAACGCGTCGATGGTTGCCCCGCCCGGCACGGTGTGCGACGGGGCATCAATGTGGGTGCCGCTGTGCGAGCCCAGGGCGAGCGCGGTGACCGCGACCGAGTCCTCCGCGACCGAGAGGGCCTCGGTGATGCGGACCTCGGGGTCGCCCGGGAAGACGGGCATGCCGGAGCGGATCGGGAAGCTCAGATCGACGATTGGCACGTGGTCTCCTTCGGTGGCCGGGGCATTAGCGGTGCGCGGAGTCGGTCGTGGGGACGACCGGGATCGACTCCGTCAGATGGGTGTGCGGGCGGAACGGGAAGCGCGCACGCGATCCCCGCGACAGCGCCCAGTACAGCACGAAACTCAGGACAAACACCGGGATGTTCGCCCCGACCGGGCTCGGGATCACGTAGCTCAGCAGATAGGAGGTGACCGCGCCGAGCGCCCAGACCGCGATCGCGATCCAGTTCACCCCGCCGCGGTACCAGTAGCGACTGCTCGGGGACTCGTCCATGATCTCGTGCGTGTAGGAGCCCCGCTTAAGGACGTAGTAGTCCACGATCATCACCGCGAACACGGGCACGAAGAAGGCCCCGACCATGACCAGGAAATCGGTGAACTGGTTGAGCAGCGCGAGCCACGTCGAGCCCAGGATGGAGATCGACCCGAGCACCAGCGCGGTCGGCAGGAAGCGCAGGGGGCGCTTGGACTGGGCGTTGACCGCCGAGGTGACCATGCCGTAGACGGCCATCGTGTTGGTGGCCATCACCGAGAAGAAGATCGCGATGGCGAGCGGGGCACCGAAGTGCGAAACGACCACGATCGGGTCGAAGGCCGTGGCCTCGTCGCCGGAGAGGATCACGGCGCCGATGGCGGTCGCCCCGAGGGCCATCGCGAGCACCGTCGACAGCGTGTAGCCGATCCCGGAGCCGATCATCCCGGCGCGGCTGTTCTTCGCGTGCCGGTTCATGTCCGCAGAGAGCACGGTCCAGGACACGGCGGTGGCGATCACGACGTCGAGCACGCTGAACGGGGTCTCGCCGAGCGAGGCGTCCACCGGGATCGCGGCGAACTCGGCCGGGGAGAAGGCGGTGAAGGCGCTGTAAAACACGGTGCCCATGATGGTGAGGATCAGCAGGGCCAGCCACGGCTCGACCTTCGCGATGCCGGAGTGCCCGAAGATCGCGAGGGTCACCACGAGCACCTCGCAGATGACCGAGAACAGGACAGGGTTCGAGTATCCGGTCCACTCGTGCACGAGGTAGTTCACGGTCACACCCGCGAGCATGGCCTGCACCCAGCTCCAGCCCATCAGGGTGATCAGGTTCGCGGCGACGGGGACGAGGCTGCCGCGAATGCCGAAGGCGCCTCGGGTGATCGCCATCGTCGGCAGGCCCGTGCGGGTGCCGATGTTGCCCACCAGGATCAGCACGATGGCGCCCAGCAGCGTGCCGAGCAGGATCAGCCAGATGGCGGTCGGGTAGGACACCCCGGGGATAAACAGGGTGCCCGTGAGCAGGGTCGTCACCACGAGGTTTGCCGCGAGCCAGATCATGCCGACCCGGGCGAGGGACTGCGTCCCCTTGACGGGGCCGTAGCTGTCGGAGTTCCGTTCGAGGTAGGTGTCTAAGCGCCGGTAGAGGTTCATGCCGGGGCCTCCGTCTCTGCGTCGGGGGTCGGGGAGAGGTGCTCGTGCACGGCACGGAGCGCTCCCGACTCGGTCACGGCGAACACGATCGTTTCGCGCTCGGTGTAGGCATCGCGTTCGCCGTCGACCTCGATCTCGGTGGCGACGTCGTGCGAGAACACCGCGCCGCCGGGGAAGGCCTGCACGAGGCGGTTGCTCGAGACGCAGGAGCGGACGCGCCAGCCGTCGGCGAGCCAGCTCGCCCAGAGGCTTTCGTACTCGGCGCGGCTGTTCAGTCGCTCGGCGTCGGTGTGGAAGATAAAGCTCGCGTCCGCGGCGAAGCCCGCGAAGTAGCGCTCGGTGTCGGTCGCGGCGAAGGCCTGGACGATGGCGTCGGCGGCCTCAAGAACCCGCGACTCTGTGGGTGTCTGCATGTGCTCTCCGTTGAGTTCGCGGCCCGTGGGCCGCTGGGAATAGTGGGGGTACAG
>NZ_JAPFRB010000004.1:124901-126138 GCF_035726885.1 Leucobacter sp. M11
CAGGAGGATGCCGGGGCAGACGCGGGGGGAGCGCCTGCCCCGGCACGAAGGTGCGCTAGGCCCGGGGGCTCATCGCGCTGATCAGCTCGTAGGCCACGTGGCTGGCCGCGACGGCGGTTAGCTGCGCGTGATCGTAGGCCGGGGCGACCTCGACGATGTCGGCGCCCACGATGTTCAGGTCGGCGAGGCCGCGGATCATCCGCAGCAGCTCGCGGCTCGTCAGGCCACCGGCCTCGGGGGTGCCGGTGCCCGGGGCGTGCGCGGGGTCGAGCACGTCGATGTCGATCGAGATGTAGAGCGGCTTGTCGCCGACGCGGGAGCGGATCTTCTCGAGGGTCGCGGGCACGCCGTGCTCCTCGGTGAACTCGGTCGTGACGATCTGGAAGCCGAGCATCGCGTCGTCCTCCAGGTCCTCCTTGCCGTAGAGCGGGCCGCGGATGCCCGCGTGCATGCTCGCCGTCATGTCGATGAGGCCCTCCTCGGAGGCGCGGCGGAAGGGGGTGCCGTGCGTGGTGGGCGCGCCGAAGTAGGTGTCCCAGGTGTCGAGGTGCGCGTCGAAGTGCAGCACCGCCACGGGCCCGTGCTTCTTCGTGATCGCGCGCAGCAGCGGCAGGGCAATGGTGTGGTCGCCGCCGATGGTCACGATCTTGCCGACGCGCTCGCCGAGCTCCGTCGCCGCGGCCTCGACCTGGGCGACGGCCTCCTCCAGGTTGAAGGGGTTGATCGACCAGTCGCCCGCGTCCACGACCTGCTGGGTCTGGAAGGGGGAGACGTCCTGGGCGGGGTTGTAGGGGCGCAGCAGGCGCGAGGCCTCGCGGACGTGGGCGGGGCCGAAGCGGGCCCCGGGCCGGAAGCTGACCCCCGTGTCAAAGGGGGCACCGACGACGGCGACGTCGGCGGCGGGGACGTCCTCGATTCGGGGCAGCTTCGCGAAGGTGGCGATGCCGGCGTAGCGCGGGGTCAGGCTGGCGTCGACCGGCCCCTGCGGGGTATGGGTGCTCATGAGTAACACGTCCCTTGTTGTCTAATGGGAAACGCCTGAGTCTTGCAGGTGAACTACGGTCACTCTACGCCCTGCCGCCCCCGTCGGCAAGTACCGTGCGAAATGGGTCGCGAAACGCTCGTTCCCGGGGTGCGGGTCCCCGGGAACGAGCGGAATGAGCGCCTAGTCGCGCCGCTCGTTCGATTCCTCGTCGGTGGCGGTCCGTGCGGGCTCGGCGGCGTCGGGAGACGCTGC
>NZ_JAPFRB010000004.1:126163-127075 GCF_035726885.1 Leucobacter sp. M11
TGCGTCGCTGTGGCAGAGGCAGCGGTGGTGCCCGGGGCGGTTGCGGCGCCCCCGGTGGTCTGCGCGGCGTCGCCCGAGCGCTTTCCCCCGCGGCGCAGGCGGCGGATCAGCCAGATCACCGCGACGAGGAGGGCCAGCAGCACGACCCAGGGGACGAGGAACACGATCGCCCCGGCCAGCCAGAGCAGGACGGCGCCGATGGACGCGACCCCGGCGAGCAGCCAGTCGAGCGGGGATCCCGGCGCGGCCTTCGGCGCGTTTTCTGGGGTGTCCAGCATCACCCAGAGCGAGGAGAGCTCGACCTGATCCGTGAGCGAGTCGAGCTGCGCGGTGATCCCGGCGAGCTCGGCCTGGCGCTGGGCGAGGGCGGACTCGGCCTCGATCAGCTCGGCCGTGTTTTTCGCGTCGGCCATGAGGCCCTGGAGCCGGGTGATGCTTCCCTCGAGGGACTCCTGCCGGGCCTCCAGATCCACCCGGACCTCGGTCACGTCCTGCCGATTCGTGGACTGGTGCGTGACGGCGCCGAGCTCGGAGATGCTCGCCACGGCCTCGCTGAGCCGCGGCGCGGGCACCCGGAGCAGCAGCTGCGCGGAGGCGCTGGACACGTCGGTCGCGGCCGAGATCGTGCGGACCTCAACGCGGCCGTCAAGCTCCCCGGCGATCCGGTCAACCTCGTCGGCGACCTCCTCGGGGCGATCGACGGAGAGGCCCAGCTCGGACGAAACGGTCACGCTTCGCCCGTCGCTCGCGCCCGCAAACGAGTCCGCGGAGAGCCCGGACTCCGGGAAGCTCTCGGGGGGCGGGGCATCCGTGTCGTGGGGGAGCGTCTCTGCGGGCTGGACCTGAACCCGGTCAGCGCCCGTGTCGCCGCCCGGCGCCGGGTCGGGGGCGCCCGACCCCGTCGAACAACCG
>NZ_JAPFRB010000004.1:127139-128740 GCF_035726885.1 Leucobacter sp. M11
CGGATGGGGGAACTGCCAAGGTGAACGGGGCCATGAGTGCGAGAGTAATGAGTTTCCATCACGAAACACTGAGTTTTTCGAGGCCCGTGGGAACCGTGGCCGAACCGTGATCCCCGCATCGGGAGATGGCCGCCGCGCGGCTCGTCAGCGCCTAGCGGGGGAGGGTGATCGGCTCGGTGTCGGGGATGGGCGAGGCGTCGCGGCCGCGCATGTCCGGGATCCAGCGGCTGCCGATGGCCGCGGCGATGATGCACACGACCAGGAAGAGGATCGAGGCGACGAAAGCCCCGTTCGGGCCGACCGCATCGATGCCAACGCCAGCGAAGGCGGAGCCGAGGGCCGCGCCGATCAGCTGGCCCGTGCCGACCCAGCCGTAGGACTCGGCGGTTTCGCTGAACTTCACGGTCGAGCTGACCATGGTGAAGATACCCGCGAGGGTGGGGGCGACGCCGAAGCCCGCGAGGAACAGCATTCCGGAGAGCCACCACATGTTGAGGCTGACCAGGCAGAGCGCGGTGCCGACCGTCACGATGGTGACGCGCGTCGTGAGGGACCAGGGGGTCAGATCGCGGTGGCCAAAGAGCAGGCCGCCGACGATCGAGCCGATCGAGAAGATGCCGAGCACGATCCCCGGCTCCATCCCGTCCCGGGGGAAGGCGGCCACGACGCCGGCCTCCAGCGCCGAGAAGGAGGCAACGAAGAGGAAGCCGAGGATCGTCGCGAGCACGACCGTTGGCCGGGTCAGCACCGCGCCCAGGCGGCGGCGGGACCGCGGGATTCGGACCTGACCGACCTCGGGGGAGAACATGAACCAGAGCCCGCCGATGACCATGAAGGCAACGGAGGTGAGCAGCCCGGCGGTGGTGCTGACCTGGCCGGAGACGAGCACCGCGAGCACGGGGCCGAGCACCCAGATGATCTCCTGAGCGGAGGCGTCCAGGGAGAACAGCGCGGCGACCTGCTTGGAGGGCACGAGCTTGGGGTAGATCGTGCGCACCGCGGGGGTCACGGGCGGGGTGGACAGGCCCATGAAGAACGCGAAGGCCATCGTGACGATGATTTCCATCGGCACGAGCGCGAGCACGGCGAGCACGACGGAGCAGACAGTCGTGGTGAGCGCCAGCACGCGGCGCATGCCCCACGCGCCCATCCAGCGGCTCGTGAGCGGGCCAGAGATGGCCTGGCCGATGCTGGCCGCGCCGAGGACGAGGCCCGCCGAGGTGTAGTTGCCGTGCAGGTGCTCAATATGGAGCAGCATGGCGATCGAGGTCATCCCGAAGGGGAAGCGAGCCGTGAGCTGCGCCGCAAGGATGCGGAAGACGCCACGGTTTTTGCCTAGATCACGATACATGCCCACCGCAATAGTGTAGTGCTCAACCGTCCGTCCGGTATAGCGGCCGGAGCGTCACGACGCCGCGGCACGGCCCCCGCAGGTGCGCCGCGATATCGGGCGGCCTCCAGCCCGGTTACGGGGTGGGCGTCGCCAGGCGATCGATGGTCTCCTGGAGCTCCCGCAGGGACTGCTCATCGAGGTGCAGATCCAACGGTTCCAGCGTGAACGGCTGCTGCGGGGTCGTGCCCGGGATGCCCGGAAGCTCGCT
>NZ_JAPFRB010000004.1:128798-130161 GCF_035726885.1 Leucobacter sp. M11
AGGCGCTCGACCGCTGCCGCGACCGGCGCGACACCCGCGAGCATGATCGCGGGCACGAGCAGGGCGACGGTGCGCACGATGATGAGCGTGGCGCGCTGCTGGCGGGTGAGGCGCTGCACGATCCGAACGGACTGGTTGTCGGTCCGGGCCGCCGTGCGGCGGCGGATGCTGGCCGCGAGGGCGTGCCCGGTGGTGGCGAGGCCGCGCACGAGGAGGAGCACCCCGCAGGCGGCGAGCACGGCGTGGGTGAGCGTCGGCGCACCGAAGAGGGCGACGACGGGCGCGAGGAGGAGCAGCGCCGCGCTGCCGTACTGCCGGGGCGTCGCCGGGAGCTGTTCGCCGGAGAGCTCCCGGTCGCGGTCAGCGGCGCTTTCCCCGGTCAGGCTGCCCCGGTCCACCAGCTCGACCGCGACCCAGCCGATAAGCACCGCCAGGAACAGGATCGCGAGCCCCAGCGGGCGCTGCCCAAACGAGGGCTGTGCGAACAGCAGCAGCCCGGGGAGCGTCGCGCCCGCCGCCGCCCAGGAGAGGGCCCGCGACCAGCGCAGCAGCGGTCGGGCCGCCAGCTCGTCCGCGCGCAGGCCGTTCAGCACCGGGCCGAGGTCGGCGCGCCCCTGGGTCACGGAGCGGCGCAGCAGGAGCGCGGCGGTGAGCGCCCCAACCACGACCGCGCTCGACAGGCCGCTCGCGCCGACGACCAGGAAAAAAGAGCCGAGGACGACCGGAAGCCACGCGTGAACGCGCATCGGGGTGAGCACCTGGTGCACGAGCCCGGCCTGGGCATCGCGGGCGTTCGGCTGCTCCGCGAGGACGCCGAGCAGGGCATCGGAGTAGTCGTCGATGAGCGTCTGGCTGCCCGTGACCCGGGGCGCGAGCACGAGGAAGCGCTCGCTGTTGGGCTCCAGCGTGAGCCCGGTGCGGAGGTACTCGAGGCTGCTCTGCGGGGTGGTGATGCGCAGCGACAGCAGCAGTAGCGTCTCGATCGCGTTCGCGTTCTCCGGGTCGAGGCGGAGCGTGATCTGCGCGTGCTCGAGGGACTCCCGAAGATCAGCGTCCGAGCCATTCCGGATCAGCAACACGTGGGCGAGCAGGTGCTGCCCGGAGGCCCAGTCCGGGGTGCGAGCAATCAGGCGGCGGGCCTCGGCCACCGCAGCGTCGTGCTCGCCGAGCGCGGACAGCGAGTATGCCAGCATGTAGCCCCCGACCGCGTCCGCCGGGTCCAGCTCCAGCAGCGAGGCGGCGGTGGCCCGAGACTCGGCGTATCGAGAGAGCCCGTAGAGCAGCTGGGCGCGTTCGCCGAGGAGCGCACGGTGCTCCGGGTCTCCGGTCAGCGCCGCATCGATCGTCCCGAGGGCAGCGCTGA